>CAVUNA010000001.1:0-46707 GCA_963742605.1 uncultured Thermoleophilia bacterium
GAGCCAAAAACCCTCCAGCAATGCAGGGTCTTGCCCCTTTTAACGGGGTTCGGCTAGTGGCTTTCGCCTGGCGGAGCGAGCTGAGGGAAGTAGTGCCAGGCGACGTCCTTGATGACTTCGATAGTCAGCTCGGGTGTGAGTTCGGCGTTGGGGCCGTCGAGTTCCGGCGGGAGGTTTGTGACACCGGTCGCCTTGGCGTGTGCGATGACGCCGGGTCCGATCGTCTTGCCGAGGCCGCTGAGAGCTTTGTTGACGAGGTTGAAGTCGATGGCCCATTCGGGGACGGGTTGGGACTCGACGGTTGTCCAGGTGTCGGGGTTGCGTGGTGTGTCGCGAGTGAGGAGATGGTCGAAGGTGCGTGCGGAGGCGTCGCGTTGGGTCAGGGGATCGCCGAGTGCCCATGCCTTCCGTAGCGTCGCGATCAACGAGGTGTGGCGGTACTCGTCGTTGTAGACCGAGCCAGGCTCGACCCAGGGTGACACAAGGATGGCGGGCACCCGGTAGCCGGAGCGGTCAAACCTAAAGCCCATCTCGCCTGCCGGTGCGGCCGGGTCTGGGGGCGGGACAGCTCCGGGCGGTACATGGTCGTAGGTGCCACCGGGTTCGTCCCAACCGATCAGCAGGGTCGTGTTCCAGACGTTCGAGCCGGTCTCGGAAGTGGCCGACCGGTAGGCGTTGAAGACCCGTTCGAGCAAGGCTTCGCCTCCGAGCAAGGACGACGGCGAGTCGATCGCGATGTCTTGGTTGTCACCGAGGAACGACCGGCCGGCTGCCGGGTGGTAGTCGCCGTGGCCGGACAGCATGTTCGGCTCGATGAACGCAAAATCGGGCAGCGTCCCTGCGGCGGCGTCCTTCTCGAACTCGGCGAAGGGAACGAAGTGCGTCGCCAACCGGTCCTTCAAACGGGAGAAGTGGATCACCCCGGCGAACGACAGCGGCATCGACTGCACGTACACCTTCCAGGTCTTCCCGTGCTGCTCCAACCGCTCGAAGATCGTCTCCGCGTCGTTTTCCGTGAACCACTTCTTCGCCGGACTGTTCACGACCAGCCCCGACGACGTCGCCGCCGTCCAGAACGACCTGTTCATGAACGTCTGCGACTGCACCTCACAGAACCAGTGGTCGAACACCCCGAAGTCACGCGCGATCGCGCTCAAGACCGGCACCTGCTCCGGCGTATACCCGGTCATGATCTGGGCGTACTCCTCGTAGCTCGGCTGACGGCCGACCTCCCCCGTGAACGTGCTGATGTAGTCGGTCACGAAGCCGTCCATCGTCGGCGTCGCACCCGCCGCCGGCGCGTTCCACGGAGCCGTCACACCCTCCCCGATCTTGAAGCGGTTGTGCTCGTTGAGGACGTTGTAAAGCTGCGTGTTGGTGTGGTACCACTCCTCACCCGAATCCGGGTTCGGTGAGTCCATGTCGGCCGCAACCGTGTACGGCACCACCTTGCGATCCGCGCCGTGCTCGGCCCACTCGGGGATCGGATTCGTCAGACCCTTCCCGATCACACCGTCGAACGTCTTGCCATCCTCGGGGCCGTAGAGATGCCCGAGCACGTTGTCGAGCGACCTATTCTCGAAGAGAACGACCACCACGTGGTCGAGCGCATTGGCACGGGTTCCCGAATCGGACACGCGATCTCCAATCACTTACGACTGAGACAACTGTTGCCGCCTTCAAGTGCCTGCGCCGTCATCATTCCATCCCCTCGTAACAGGTCGCACCGCTACCTCAATCTGATCGCGGCCGGAGTGAGCGAGTCGCTCCGCTCGCTCAGGGTCAGCCGCCGCCGGCGTCAGGATGACCGCATCTTCTTCCGCCTGAACAGCTGGGAGCTCGCGCTGATCATCTTCGGAGTGATCGGTGCAGCGACCCTCGCAGGTCACGTGACCGGCAGGTACCTGCGTGAGCACTCGGGATCGCTGCGCGAACCGTTCGGAGTCCTCCAGGGCGCGCTCCTCGGCGTCGTCGGGCTAGTCCTCGCGTTCGGGCTCTCGCTCGCCGTCGGGCGCTACGAGGATCGCCGCGCCGCCACCGTCGCCGAGGCGAATGCGATCGGCACGACGTACCTCCGCGCACAGCTCATCTCCGAGCCGGCGCGAACCCGGTCGCTCGACCTGCTCCGTCGCTACACCGACCTGGCGCTCGCGATCTCGAAGGAGGTGCCGAATACCGCCGGCATGAAGCGAACGGTGGCCGCGGAAGGGATCCTGCAACGGCGACTGTGGCGACTCGGCGGCCAGGCGCTCGCCGCGCAGCCGATCGCAAGCGCCCCCCGCCTCTACGTCGACAGCCTCAACACGACCATCGACGAACAGTCTGTGCGGCTGTCCGCTGTAAACAACCGCGTGCCAGGCGCCGTGCTCGACCTCGAGGTGATCGGCGCGGCGATCGCGCTCGGCCTGCTCGCCCTGCACATCTCGATCCTCGGCCGCGGCCTCGTCCCGATGCTCGCGGCGGCAGGGCTGGTCACACTGTTGCTCCTCGTCACCTTTGACCTCGACCGTCCGACACGCGGGCTGATCAAGGTGCCATCCACACCGCTGCAGGCGCTTCGCGCGTCGATGGCGCTGCCTCCGGCAGCCGGCGGCCCCTGACCGCTAAGGCGCCGCAAAGAGGCCGCAAAGACTCGCCTCCTAACGTCCTCCTGGACGACACCACTCGCACAGGAGGTAGCTCCATGAAGGTCAAGCTGCTCGGGTTGGCAGTCATTGCAACACTCGTCGCGGCTGCACCGTCCCTCGGAGGCGGCGCACCGGTCACGGCCAAGGTTCTCGGCTTCGGGACGATGCAGGCGACCACGATTCACGCGAAGGCCGGCGCGATGATTCTCGACTCGATCACGATCGCGCCCGGCGGGAGCTTCGGCTGGCACACCCATGGCTCGGCGGTCGCGGTGGTCGTGAAGAGCGGGACGCTGACCGTCTTCGACCCGTCGGTGGGTCACTGCGCCCCGTTCAAGGTGTCGAAGGGGATGGCCTTCGTCGAGCCCGCCGATCACGTTCACCTGGCCCGCAACGACACGAAGACACCGGTCACCGTGTACGCGCTCTACCTCGGCTTGCCGAAGTCGGCTGGTGCAAACGTGCCGGCCGGCGAACCGGACGGCTGCAACGCCTGACGACGCACGCGGTGGCGACGGGCTAACAGTCGAGCCCGTCGCTGCCGCGTCGATCTGTGCATCCGTGGCCAGAGTCATCCAGGCAGTCAAGAGACAGACTCGTGTCCAGATCGACGAAACATGACGCACAAGAACTTCCCGCTCGGTGCGTACGGCCTACGGTCTTCCGGGATCCGGGGGGCCGACTCGGTGCTCGTCCCGGCGGGGCCGGCTGGCCCGCGGTCGATGTCCCCGTGGACGTCGGCCGGCTCGAGGCCGATGGCGAGTCCATCGACACAACCACGCCCGCATCCGGCTCCGGACTGGAGGGTGGATCGAACTCGACCGTGACCCTGGGCGGGCGCTTTACACAGTCCCAGCGCCGCTGTCGCCCGAGGAGCTCGTCCACCCGTTCCTGGACCCTGTGGCGGCGGTGTGTGGGCGCTGGCACGGCCGGGAGAGCATCCACGGCGGCCGCGTTGCGCTTGGCGACACGGCCTGTGGCATCGTCGGGGGCCGGCACGGTGGGAAGAGCTCGCTGCTCGCGGCCCTCGCGGTTGGGGGCACCGACGTCGTCTGTGACGACGTCCTCGTGGTCGACGGCCGCGATGTCTTCGCCGGACCGAGGACGGTCGACCTGAGGGAGGATGCTGCAGCTGCGCTCGGCGTCGGAGCCGAGATCGGTCTCGCGGGGGCGCGCGAGCGCCGGCGCCTGCGACTAGGCCCGCTCGATCGCCCGCTTACGCTCGGCGGCTGCTCGCCGCATTGCCCGCCTGGGAGCTTCGACGCCCCGCTGGTGGGCGTCGTTGCCCGCCACACTCGAACTGGTGCTCGGCGTGCTCGCGGACGCTCGACCGGCAAGGTCAGGCGGAGAGCATGGAGCCCTCGCCGAGCGCAACGCGGGCGCCGTCGGACAGGAGCGAGGCGTCGACCGCCTCGACCATCCTCACGACTTCGACGCCGAGCTCCGACGACGAGCGCGGAGTGCCGCCGGTGCGTACGGCGTCGCAGAAATCAGCCATCTCGAGCTGAAGCGGCTCCGCAGGCTTGACCGCCGGCGACACGATCTCGCCCGTCCGGTAGGAGAGGCGGAACTCGCCGAACGACTGTGGATCGTCGAGCATGACGCCGGAGTCGAAGATGCGGACCGGCTCGTTGCTGGTGTCGTCGTAGACGATCATCTTGCGCGAGCCGACGATGGTGGTCCGGCGCAGCTTGCTCGGCGCCAGCCAGGAGAGCTCGACGTGAGCGATCGCACCCTGTTCGTACTCGAGGTTGATGAACGCAATGTCGGGGATCGTGGGGAAGATGCAGCTGCGGCTCATCGCCGACACGTGAGTGGGGGTTTCCTCGAGCCAGTAGCAGAGAATCGAGAAGTCGTGCGGGCCGAGATCCCAGGCAACGCTGACGTCGGGCTGGTGGAGCCCGAGGTTCACCCGGCTCGTCGAGATGAAGTAGACGTCGCCCAGCTCACCCGAGTGGATGAGATCACGGATCGTGTTGACGGGAGGGCTGTAGAGGAACGTGTGGCCCGGCATCAGGGTCAGTCCGCGCTCGCCCGCGACGCTCGCGAGCTCGGTCGCCTCCGCGGCGGACGCCGCGAGGGGCTTCTCGATGAACACGTGCTTGCCCGCTCGAAGGGCGGCGAGCCCGAGCGGATAGTGGGTCGACACGGGAGTGGCGATCGCGACTGCATCGAGCTCGGGGTCGAGTAGCAGCTCATCGAACTCACGAGTGGCACGAACGGTCGGGTACCGCTTGCCGAAGGTGTCCAGCCGCGACTGGTCGAGGTCGCAGATCCAGCGGAGGTCGGCGCCGTCGAGCTCGTTCAGGTTGCGGATCAGGTTCGGCCCCCAGTAGCCGAGGCCGACCACGCCGATCCGCACCGGCTCGGTGGACAGATCGCGCGGGAAGATCGACGGCGTCACGCTGTCGCTCGCATCCGGACGAGGGAGAACGGCGTCTTGAGGAGAAGGCGGAGGTCGAGACTCAGCGACCAACCGCGGACGTAGGCGACATCCATGTCGAGCGCCTCGCCGAACGTCGACTTCGCCCGGGCGGTGACCTGCCACAGCCCGGTGAGCCCGGGCGGTAGGAGGAAACGCTCGAAGTGGTGCTCGGCGAAGCCTTCGGTCTCGTAGTCGAGACAAGGCCGCGGGCCAACGAGCGACATCTCGCCGCCGAGCACGTTGAAGAGCTGCGGCAGCTCGTCGAGGCTCGTCTTCCGGAGGAAACGGCCGACCCGCGTCACGGAGTCGTGGCGGTCGAGCTTGTAGAGCCCGTTCTCGTTCGGCGACGCCTGGTGCGTCACGGTGCTTTCGATGTAGCGCCGATGTACATCCTGGTCGGTGTCGGCCCGCATCGTCCGGAACTTGAGAACGGTGAACGAGCGCATCTCGTAACCGAGACGCCGTTGACGGAAGAGAATCGGGCCCGACGAGTCCAGACGGATGCAAATCGCAATCAGCGCCATTAGCGGAGCGAAGAGAACGAGCATCGGGACGGCCACGGCGACGTCAAGCGCGCGCTTGAGCAGGCGCGACGAGCGTGAGACGCTCACGGGCGGGAGGCTGACCAATGCAAGCCCCTCGAGTGTGTGGATGCCGGCCTTAGGCCCCACGATCTCGAACAGACGTGGCACCACATCGATCTGGACGTCCAGCTTCCGCAACTTGCGGATCGTGTCCAGCACGTCCTCGTGGTCCTCTTCCGAGAACGCGATGATCACGCGCTCGACGTCGCAGGTCGAAACGATCTCGGCCAGCTGCTCCTGCTGCCCGATCACGGCCAGATGCTCGAGTTCGGGGCGCCGGTCGCGCGGGTTCGCGTCCACGAAGCCGATCAGGTTGATGCCGTACTCGGGGTGCTGCAGCAGCTTCCGAGCGGCCAGCTGGCCGATGTGCCCCGCGCCGATGATGATCGTGTTCTGGAGGTAGAGCGGGCTGCGCCTGGCAAGCGCACGGGCGATCCCACGAGCGGCGATGACGAAGGCAACCGCCAAGAACCAGAACGTGACGAGACGGGCTACATGGGGGGCACTAACTCCGACCGCCCACGTTGCGACGAAGAAGAACCACGCTCCGAGCGTCACGAGTTGGAACACACCCACGACCTCGTCGACGGTCGAATGGTCGACGTGCTCCTCGTCCTGTTCGTAAAGGCCGGCGAGCTTGGCGGCGACAACCCAGAGTGGGAGCGTTGCGATGAGGACGACGAACTCGAGTCCCGGATCAGCATGTCCGCTTCCCGAGACGACAAGCTTCGCCAACAGGTACGCGAGCAGAAGCCCGGTGACGTCCGCGCACAGCAGGGCCCGCTTGACCAGCCAGCCACGGCGATGCGGCGCGGAATGGAGATCGACGCTCGACCGGTTGCGGGCCGCGCCCAGCTTCGAGAGCGCGATAGTCGGCTTATCGAATGTCGTGTCTATGTCGAGTCCCGTCATTGCACCCCACGCGGCCGCGCGTAGACAAGATGGGCCGCGACGGCGAAGCCGTCGGCGCGTGATCTCACGCGACCCAATTGCCGCAACACTCCTCCCTCCAGTCGGGACTCCCCTTCCCGCTTAGCCAAGCCTAGGAGCAGGGTCAGGACGCGGCTAGGCCAGGGTTTTAGAACCCGTCAACCGAGCGGGCCTGACCGTTTGGGTGGGCCGCTCCGCGCCCGCCCGGGAAGTCGACTCGTCTGCTTCCCCTGTTTGACTTCCGGGCGGAGCGGAAATGAGAGCGCTGGCGTCGGCTAGAGACGCCTGCCATCCCTCGCTCGGGTGATAGAGCGGACCCCCAAACGCTCCGATCTCGATACCTGCCCACCAAAAGAACAGGAGCTGTGCCATGCGGAGAGCCGCACTCCGTCGTAAGCACCAGCGCAAGGGCCTGCTCGTCCTCTCTTGCGTCGCCGGTGTAGTCGCAGCATTCGTCGCCACCCCAAGTCCAGCCGCACAGAAGACAGCGTCGTCCCAGTCGACCAAGATCTGGGCGCTCGGCGTCAGCGCGGGGAAGGTGTCGTCAGTGCGGGTCGCGCGGCTCCAGTGGCTTCGGCGCCACGGTATCCAGGCGATGGTGGTGAACGCGGGCGCGCTCTCCCAGCGGCAACTAGTGAACCTCAGCGACCGTGCGGCGCACTCGGGAATGCTCGTGATCGCAGCACGCGGTTCGCTGCGGCCCGGTGCATGTCCCGGCTCGAGCTCCACCCTCCGGACGTGCGCGGTGATCGCGCAGACCCCGCGCGAGGCAGTGCGCCTCGCCCGGCTCAACTCCTTCGACTACGTCGTCTACTACGTCAACAGCCTGCGGGAGGTCAACTACCTCCGCGGCGCAAAGGCCACGCACACGCAGTTGCTCGCGATCGTCCCACCCTCGCTCGCTCGCGCAGATACGCGGCGGTGGCAGTCGGTGTCAAGGACTGCCAGCACCGATTCGGCGCTGAACCTGACCATCAGGACCGCGCCTGCTGCCTCGCCCCCGGTCATGGGCCTGCTCGACCTGCTGAGGAAGTGGCGCGGCAACCTCGTGCCACCCCGGAAGGCGCCAGCTCCCTCCCCGGCGCCGCCCGCCGTGACGAACGTCGTGACGACGACAGCGGTCACAACGACCGCGGATCCCCCGCCCACCACGACGACTCCTCCGCCGACGACGACCACGCCGCCGCCGACCACGCCGCCGCCGACCACGACGACTCCTCCGCCGACGACGACCACGCCGCCGCCGACCACGACAACTCCCCCACCGACGACGACCACCCCGCCGCCGCCGCCGCCGCCGCCCACCCCGACCGGCGACACTCAGCCGCCGAGCTCACCGCAGAACCTCGCCGTCACTGGATCGTCAACCACGAGCATCAGCGTGAGCTGGAGCGCCTCGACCGACAACGTCGGTGTAAGCGGCTACGACCTCTACCGTAACGGGACCTCCGTCGGAACGACGTCGGCGACGAGCCGCGCGTTCTCGGGCCTTACCTGCGGAACGAGCTACACACTCGGCGTAGACGCGTTCGACGCCGCCGGCAACAAATCCACGGCATCCTCGATCACGGCGTCGACGGCAGCGTGCCCAGACACGCAACCCCCGACGGCACCGACCGGCCTCCTCGTGACCGGCTCGACGGGGACCAGTATCTCGATCTCCTGGAGCGTGTCGTTCGACAACGTGGCAGTGGCCGGCTATGACGCGTACCTCGGCTCGACGCCCGCGGGTACGACGACGGCATTTACGATCTACACCTTCACCGGCCTCACTTGCGGAACGAGCTACGCCGTTGGCGTGGATGCATTCGACTCGTCCGGCAACAAGTCCGCTAAAAGCTCGCTGACTACCTCTACGGCTCCCTGTTCAGATACCACCAAGCCGTCGACCCCAACTGGATTGACCGTGACCGGGTCCACAGCTAGCTCAATCTCGCTGTCTTGGAACGCGTCAACAGACAACGTGGCCGTCACCGGTTACAAGGCTTCTGTGAACGGCACCCCCGCGGGGACTTCGACGGCTACCAGCTATCAGTTCACCGGTCTTAGCTGCGGGACCTCCCAGACCGTCGGAGTTGCGGCGGTGGACGCGGCCGGCAACGCGTCAGCCACTGCGACGGTGGACGCGTCGACCTCGGCATGCTCGGGCAACTCTGCAGTCGTCTACCTCTCACCGGCGGGCTCTGACAGCTCGTGTGCGCGGGGAGACAGTTCGCATCCTTGCGCGACACCGGCGAGGGCGTGGGCCATCGCCCAGGCCGGCGACACAATCCAAGTAGCGGATGGTGCGTACACGTCCGGCTGCACCCTCACAGGAGACAAATCTTCAGCGACGGCGTTCACGGGGTCGGCGAACGCTAGGTTCGCGTGCCTGATGACGTTCCCGGCCGGGACCGCGAACGCGGTCGTCAACGGGCTGTCGCTCTACCAGGTGCAAGGATCGTCCTCGAACGTGACCCTCGAGAATGGCGCGCTCACCTGCACCGACTCTGCGCCGTACACGCTGTACCTGCCTGATAACTTTTGCTCCGCCTGGCTCGGACTGTCGGGTGGCGCGTCGAACTGGCTGATCCAGAACGAAAGCATCGGCCCGTCGTACGACTCTGAGTCGGTATGCGGCTATCCGAACAACCCGAACATCAGCCGGCTGGCGGACGTGTCCAACATCACGCTGAAGAACGTGCTGATCCACGACGACCGGTTCGGCTGCTCATCCCAGCACACGGAGAACATGCGGATCGACGTCACCGGCACCGACACCTCGAACATCACGTTCGACGGCGTCACCTTCCATAACGGCCCGAACAGCGGCCTCCACGGGCAGGGTGGCGGTCCTAACAGTGCCGACCTGTTCATGGGCGGACCCGGCACCCTCACCGGACTCACAATCCAGAATTCGGTGTTCTACGGGGCCGGCACTTCGATCGACGGAGCCGACGACCTCCAAATCCAGAACTCCACGATCCGGGACAACTCGCTGACGAACAGCATGTACTTCGAATATCCGAACGCGGCCTATCCGGCGACCTTCAGGATCACGAACAACATCGCTCCCGATCAGGGCTGCGCGATCGGCGGTACACATGGCAGCTCCGGTGGCTACTTCAGCCACAACCTCTGGTACTACAACTCGAGCAACGGCTCTGCCGACAAGTGCGCCTCGAGCGACCTCAGCGTCAACGGACCCGGTGTCGTGGACACAATCTTCAACGGGTATGCCAGCGGCGATTTCACCCTCGCCCCTGCCAGCCCGGCAATGTACGCGGGGTCCGCCGCTAGCGGTGACTATGCGTCGGCCGACAAGAACGGCGTTACCCGCCCATGCGGTTCAGCGCCTGACATCGGCGCGTACGAACGCTGTCCCTGACAGACCATGGTCACGATCGGCCTGGGGTTGCGCCGTTATCCTGTTCCGCGACTGTGCGACGCCTTGCGATCGTGTTCGCAGTACTCCTGCCACTGACGTTCGGACTCGTGAGACCGGGCCGCTCTGAGTGGACAGGCGCTCGGTTGCCCGGCAGCACGCGCCCGCTCTATGTGTCTCCAGATGGCTCCGACTCTGGCAGATGCACGAAGAGCGCCCCCTGTCGGAGTTTCGCGCGGGCGTTCAAGCTCGCCGCGGCAGGTGCCGTCGTCCATGTCGCAGACGGCGATTACACATCTTCGTGCGCTGCGGTGACGGGCTCGAAGGTCGATTACGTGACGTTCGTCGGCACACGTGGCGCCCGCGTCTTCTGCCAACTCGCATTCGTGGACGCTCAGCACGCGACTGTACGCGGCCTCAAGCTCTACCAAATCGGTATCGAGGGGTCCTCGTATCTCCGCTTCCAGAACCTTGCCGTTACCTGTACGGATCGAGCACCGTACAAGCTGTATCCGCCCGCGCAGCTTTGTGACGCCAATATCAGTCTCGAGGACTCTAGCCACCTCTTATTCGAGCGGATGACCATCGGGCCAACATACGACTCTTCGGCGTGCGGCGGCGACCAGACGAACTTCGCCGCTCGCGTTGAGAATGTCACCTTCGCCTTTGTGACTTTTCGCGATGCCCGATGGCAGAGCGCACCCTGTGGCGGCCCGGGTGGATCCGGGGACCAACACTCCGAAAACTTCTATTTCTCGGGACTCGACACGCCTGCGCGGGATATCACGTTCGATTCGTCCCGGTTCACGAATGGCCCCGCGAGCGGGAAGGTGGAAACCGGCAGCAAGGCCGACGGGAACGGCCCGAACTCCGCCAGTCTCTTCCTCACCGGTGCCTTTGATGATCTGATCGTTCGTAACTCCGTCTTCGACGGATCAGGAGGGGCTTCGATCGACGGTGCCGTCGACGCCCGGATCGACAACTCATTGATCGAGAACAACACCTGGACCAGGACAGCGTTCTTCCAGTATCCGTCGTATCCGTCCCTCTCGTTCGTCAACAACCTCGGCGCGCAGCAAGGTTGTCCAATCAGCTCGGATCTCGGGTCCAGCGGCGGGATCTATAGCCACAACCTGTGGTACTTCGAAGGGACGGGTGGGTCCGCAGACCGGTGCGGGCCCACGGACACTACGGTCTCGGGCCCGCGAGTCGAAAGCAGGATCTTTGTCGACTTTCCGGCCAACCTCCACTTGAAGCGTGGTTCGCCCGCGATCGGGCGAGGCGATCCAGCGAGATATCCCGCCCGGGATCGTGCCGGGCTCCGACGCCCGGAAGGACGCCTGCCGGACGTCGGCGCATACGAGTTCAAGGTTCAACAGGGGCCCGAGGCGAAATCCCAGGCGAAACAGACCTCCAAGCGCCAAGGCGGCTGATGACCGGTACAGACGCCGCGCCTCAGCTGCCGGCCGATGCGGCTACGACCTCCTTCCGGCGGCTCGCTCTCGATGATCCCCGCTGGGCAGCCTTCGTCTCCTCGAGGCCGGAGGCGACGCCCTTTCACCAGCCTGCTTGGGCCGCCTTCTTGTCCGACGCCTACAACTTCGATGCGTTCGCGATCGCTCTCGGAAGGAGCGACACGCTCACCGACGGTATCCCGGTGCTCGAGGTGCGGAGCCTGCTCGGGCGACGCCGCTGGGTGTCGCTCCCATTCACCGATGAGTGCAGTCCGCTGGGGGATCAGGTGGCGGAACTCACGGCCGCCGTCGACACCGCCCGGCGCTCGGCCGGTGTGGGCTCACACGAAGTGCGAGCTGGCCTGCCGGCCGGCATCGCGCGCCCTCGTGCGGTGACGCACCGCCTCACGCTCGACAACGATCTCGAGTCGCTCATGCGGGGCTATCGCGCGAGCGTCAGGCAGGGAATTCGCGCGGCCGCGCGGGAAGGGATCGTCGTCCGGCAGGCGACGCATTCGCACGACCTGACGCACACGTTCTACGGCCTGCACGTTGCAACGCGTCGGCGCCTTGGAGTTCCGGTACAGCGCCGGCGGTACTTCAAGCTGCTCTGGGATCGTGTCCTCGCATCCGGGAACGGCTTCGCTCTGATCGCAGAGCGAGACGGCGTCGCGTTGGCCGCAGCGGTCTTTCTGTCGTCGAACGGAGTGGTCGTCTACAAGTACGGGGCGTCCGACGCGAGGCACTGGCGACTGCGGGCGAACAATGCACTCTTCCACGAAGCGATCTCGCTCGCCGTCGCGCGTGGTTTCTCCGTCTTCGACTGGGGGAGGACGGATTTCGCGGACGCGGGCCTGAGGCGCTTCAAGGTGAGTTGGGGATCGTCGGAGCACGAGCTCGTCTACACCACCCTCGGCGCGGAGCCTGCTGCCTCTGCGAATGGCGGCCGGGCTACGGCGCTCTCGCGCACGGTCATTCGCCGCGCGCCGAGTGTGGTGGGACGCCTTGCGGGCGCCCTCCTCTACCGCTACGCGGGCTGAGTCGGCTTGGTTGTCCCGACGACGGCTTCGGCCGCGGCCGGGCCTACAGGCACCCAACCTTCACCGGTGCAGTCGAGACGCGTCTCGCTCCGTCTCCGCCACCACGCTGCGACCTCGGAAGGCAGCGCGCGCCAGGCGGTCGTGTCTCGTGCGAACTCCGCGAGGAACGCTTGGTAGGCGGCGGGCGCGGGATCGTCGAACAGATAGTCAGGATGTGTGTCGAGGAGCGCCATCCCCCCGCGCCTTCGGAGCAAGCGCGCCTTCTCGAGCCAGATGCGCCCGTCCGTCTCGCCGAGAATCGCGAAAAGCGTGTGGTCCTGCGGCAGCGTGATCGGAAGTTCAACGAGGTCTTCGTTCCAGAATGGCAACCAAGAGCAGCAGCCGCCGCCTTGAGGCTCGAACGGGTCCGTGTCCGGATACGACGAGTCGTACTCGAAGCCGAGGCGCGGCATGAGGTACCAGTCGCGCTGGGTTGCCGGAGCGCGGAAACCGACGGCGCTCCAGCGTTCCGCCCAGCGTCGCATCTCGGGTAACCGCTCGAGTGCGACCTTCTCGGACTCGAGGTCGCGTCCGTCGTGGTGCAGACCGTGCAAGCCGACCTCATACCCACGCCGCCTCAGCTCAGCTACATCCCCGTCCTCGACCGCATAGTCGCGGCGCGGCACGAGGTTCCAGGCGGACCGGTAGCCGTAGCTCTCCTCGAGCGCGCACACTCGCCGGATCGCGGCGTATCCAGCGCTCGTCTCGACGTCGTGGGTGAGCACCAGAGCCCATGAGTAGGGCCTCGGCCACGGGGCGATCACGGGCACGGGCTCTCCGGCCGCATCGGCCGCGAATGAGAGCAGGAGCAGATAGAGATCAGCCAAGCCGGTCTCGAGCGGCCAGGCTGGGAAGCGCTGTCGCCGCTGAACACGGCTGAAAAGCCGCCTCGCTACCAGCTGACCTTCACGTGGCAAGAAGGGCCGGAGGCGGTAGTACGCTCTCCTGGCGACCGCCTTTGCGCTCGCGCTCGCTGATCCGGTCTCCGCAGCCAGATAGCGTTCACTCAAGAGCGCGAGCACGGCCTCATCCGGATCGAAGGGGAGCGAAATACCCACGTCGGAGCGCCAGACGTGTGCTCTCTCACGTCCACTTTCGTCTGTCACGGCGGCCACCGGCTCCCAGGTTCCGGACGGACGCATCGACCGCAGGTTGCTTGAGTAAACCGGAATCGAGTCGAGCGAATACCTCGTCAAAGGTCGCCGTGGTCGCGCGGCCTCCCACGTCAGGCAGCGGCCCGTGGGCAGCCACTCGGCACTGCGTGGTTGGGCAGCCGCCAGTTCCGTGGGAATCCGCAGCGCGTCCATCCAAAAGGACGGTTCGGCGAGTCGAAACACGACGGAAGCCTAGACTCAGCGCAAACCGAGGTTCACGAGCCACACCTCGACTCGCGTACCCCTATCATGCTTCGGTGGTTACCAGTTCCTCGTTCGACGCTCGGGTACTCGCGATGCGCTCGACCTACCACGCACGTGGGACAGACCGGCTGCAGTCCGAATCGCTCTCCGAAGCGTTTTCAGCGTAGCGAGGGCGTGTAGCGTGGCAAGGCGCCTGGTCGACGTCGTCGTCGTCTCGTACAACAGCCGTGAGCTCCTGCGGGGTTGTGTGGAGCCGCTGGCCGCAGATCCGGAGCTCCAAGTGGTGGTAGTCGACAACGCCTCGAGCGACGAAAGCCTCGAAGCCCTGGCGGGACTCGACGTCGTTCGGGTTGCACGCGACCGGAACGGGGGGTTCTCGCGGGCCTGCAACGAGGGTTGGCGCCTCGCGTCCGCGCCGTACGTCCTGTTCCTCAACCCGGACGCGCGCATCGCTCCGGCGGACGTGCGGCGTCTTGTCGCGGCGGTCGAGTGCGACGACAACGTGGCCATCGTGGGACCCAGCATCGTCGACTTTGACGGAGCGACTGTTCACTCTCAGCGCCGGTTCCTCGACGTTCTGTCGATCTGGGCGCAGGCGCTCTTTCTCCACCACCTCTTTCCGCGGGCGGCATGGACCGACGGCACTCTCCGGAACGACGAGAGCTACAGAAGTCCGGGTAGTCCGGACTGGGTCTCGGGTGCGTGCTTGCTCGCACGGCGGAGCATCCTCGAGCGACTCGCCGGCTTCGACGAGCGCTTCTTCATGTATTGCGAGGATCAGGATCTGTGCCGTCGGGTGAGGGCGACCGGGTTCGACGTCCGCTTTGAGCCGAGCGCCACCGCTGCGCACATCGGCGGCGCGTCAGCACCACGCGCCGCATCGTTCCGGTTGCTCGTCGAGAGCCGGCGGCGGTATCTGGCGAAGCATCACGGACCGGTCGCGCTCACCGCCGGTCGAGTCGGCCTAGCGGTCGGCGAATCGATCCGCGTCCTGTTCACGCGGGGCGGACTCCGCGACAGGGCAGGGCACCTCAAAGGGCTCCGGGCAGCCTTCGGTCGCCTGAGCTGAACGATCAAGCGCTCGCTCGGAGCCTCCGGCGCCACGCGACCTTGATCCGGTCGGCCAGGCCGAAATGCTCCAACCCGCGGCGGAGGCCGTATGCGCTGGCCATGACAGCCGTTCTGGTCGCGTTGATCGCAACCGGGCGCGCCCTCGCCGCGAACACGACGAGGTCGCTCTCGTTCCACGCCTCGTCGGAGAAGTACCGCTTGTAGTCCGCGTCGCCGAAGCCGAAGTCGAGGAAGTCGACCTCCGGATCGGCGCAGAGATCCGCGATCGCCCGGGTCAGCAGGTAGATCCCGACCCGGTCGCGGCTGTACGTGGGGTCGTAGCCGGTCGTGCCCGAGTGGTAAATGCGCCGGTAGACCGAGCCCTGCCAGAAGGCGATCGGCGTCTCCTCGTCGTAGAGCACCCACACCCGGAACCAACCGCGCTCGAGCGAGAGTGAGGTCAGCCGGCGTCGCTCGGGCGTGTCGGAGAACGCCGCGCCGAGCCCCTTCTGGTAGGTCAGCTCGTGCGACGCGGACGACGTCACGGAAGATCCGGTCGAGGTCGCCGGGAAACGTCGAGGCGCTCGACCCGCAGCCGGTCGCCCAGCCGCTGCTCGAGCCGCTTTGTGTCGTAGCGAATGCCCGACCGCACCTTCCGGCTCCTCGCCGCCAGGAAGTCCTCGAACGTCGGCGGCAGGCGGAGTCGCCGGTGGGTTCGGACCTCCGCGAAGTGCGAGCGCCGGAGCGGCCCCGACCGACATCGAGGACCGCGGCGCACAGCTCCGAGTCACGGCGCAGCGACGGGAAGACGACGACGTCGGCCTCGCGCTCGCGCAACGACCGTAGCGAGTGACGCAGCAAGCTCGCGAGCTGCCGGACGACCGCTGGCGACGACCCCGCCGGGCACGACCGTCAGCGCGCGAACGCGAGGGCGGTACACGTCGCGGTAGCCAAAGCTCGCCACGCAGCGGCACCTGCTCCAGCCGGGCTGCGAGAAGCGCCGACGGCGAGCCGTCGACGACGAGCAGGACCGCATGCGGCCGAATCGCCTCGTGGCGCTCCTCGATCACCGCGAGGTAGAAATCGATGTCGGCGTGCGGACTCTCGATCGGCAGCGCCCGCCACGCCTCGCGCAGGGCGAGGACCTCCTCGGGTGAGCGGGCGATGACGGGCTCGAGCACGGCACCATTCTGGCCGACACCAACGAGCGGCTCGCGCTTCGCTGTTTCTACCTCGCCATGCGGCTAGGTTCGCCGCCGGGGTTCTGTGCTCGCGGGGGTCGATGCCGACTCGGCCTGCGGCTAGCCTCAGAGCGATGTGCGGAATCTGTGGCGTCGTCCAGGTGGCCGGCGAGCCGCGGGCCGTCGTCTCGCCGGACGATCTCGGTCGCATGACCGACGCGATGACGCACCGCGGCCCGAACGACCGCGGCACGTACCTCGAGCCCGGGATCGCGCTCGGCGTCCGGCGGCTCAGCATCGTCGACGTCGAAGGCGGTCACCAGCCGTTCGCCGAACGAGACCGGCTCGATCTGGGCGATCCAGAACGGCGAGCTCTACAACCACGGGAGCTGCGCGCGGCCTCGCGCGCGCGACGGCCACCGGTTCGCGCAGCCGCTGCGACACCGAGGTGCTCCCGCACCTCTACGAGCGGTACGGCGACGCCTTCCCGACGCACCTCCGCGGCATGTTCGGTATCGCCGTCTGGGACGGCAGACGCAGCGCGGCTGGTGCTCGCCCGCGACCGGCTCGGCATCAAGCCGCTCTACTACGCCGCGTCGGCGACCTGCTCGTGTTCGCCTCCGAGCTGAAGAGCCTGCTCGCGAGCGGGCTCGTCGAGCCCGAGCTCGACTACGAGGCGATCGACGTGTTCCTGACCTTCGGCTTCTTCGTCGGCGCGCGGACACCGCTTGCTCGGCGTCTCGAAGCTCGCTGCCGGGGCACACGGCTCGTCGTCGACGGCGGCGCGGTGCGCGACCGAGCGCGTTCTGGCGCTACCCGGAGCCCGCGCCGGTGCGCGCGACGTCGACCGCCGACGAGGCCGCGGACGGCGCTGCTGGAGGAGCTCGAGGAGTCGGTGCGCCTGCGCCTCATGAGCGACGTGCCGCTCGGCG
Organism: uncultured Thermoleophilia bacterium; assembly: GCA_963742605.1. GTDB lineage: Bacteria > Actinomycetota > Thermoleophilia > Gaiellales > Gaiellaceae > PALSA-600. The sequence goes on from CAVUNA010000001.1 coordinate 16,985, forward strand.
CGATGCTCAGCGGCGGCCTCGACTCGAGCCTGATCGTCGCGCTGATGGCCCGCAACATGGCCGAGCCCGGTGCAAGACGTTCTCGGTCGGCTTCGCCGAGGACGCAGCCGGCAACGAGCTCGCCGACGCCCGCTTCGTCGCCTCCGCGCTTCGGCACCGACCACCACGAGCTCGAGCTGTCGGTCGCGTCGGACGCGGTCGACCTCGAGGATCTCGTCTGGCACCTCGACGAGCCGCTGTCGGATCTCTCGGCGCTCGGCTTCTTCGCGCTCTCGCGAGCTCGCCGTCGCAGCACGTCACCGTCGCGCTCTCGGGTCAGGGGGCGGACGAGCTGCTCGGCGGGCTACCGCAAGCACCAGGCCGCCGCGCTGGTCGCGGCGTGGAACCGGTTGCCCCGGCCCGCTGCGCAGTGCCGGCGATGCGACTCGCTGCCGCACGCGCCGGCGAGGTTCGAGCGGCCCGCGCGGACGCTCGCCGCGCCGCGGCCCGGCCGAGCGGCTCGCTGGCGATGAGCGGTCGAGTCGACGCAGAGATCCGCAGCGGCTCTGTCCGCGGCCCGCTCGCCGAGCTGCGACGGCGGCGCAGCGCTGCGCGCCGTGGCGGCGATCGCGGACGGCGATCGCCGGACGATCCGCTCCCGGCGACGCTCTTCGTCGACGCGCAGCTCGCCCTGCCGGACGACATGCTCCACTACTTCGACCGGATGTCGATGGCGCACTCGCTCGAGGTGCGCGTGCCGTTCCTCGACCACCAGGTCGTCGAGTACTGCGCGACGATCCCGGCGCACCTGAAGGTGCGGCGGCTGAACACGAAGTACCTCCTGAAGCGCGCCGCGCGCGGCCTCGTGCCCGGACCGCATCATCGACAAGCGAAAGCTCGGCTTCTTCCGCACCGCCGACCGACGCGCTGGCTCCGGCCGCAGCTCGACGGCGCTGCAGCCGACCTACCTACTCGACGAGCGCCCGCGCTACGCGGAGTTCCTCGACCGGGACGCGGTGCGCCGGCTCGTCGCCGACCACAGTCGGCGGGTCGAGACCGGCGACATCCATCTCCTGCTCGCGATCCTCATGCTCGAGGTGTGGCTCGGCACGTACGTCCCGCGGGCGCTGCCCGCCCGGCGCCGCGACGACACGATCGTCCTCGCGCGGTGACCCGGCGCTGACGTACGCGGTCGTCACGCCCGTCCGCGACGAGCGCGCGAACCTCGCGGCGCTCGAGCGACTGCCTGGCGACGCAGACGCGGCTCGCCGGAGCGATGGCTCGTCGTCGACGACGGCTCGCACGACGGCACCGTCGAGCTCGCGCACGAGATCGCGCGTCGGCATCCGTGGGCGTCGGTGCTCGCGCCGCGAGTCCGAGCGGCGGCGCTCGGCGCGTGGCGGGCCGGTCGTGCGTTCGTTCGTCGCCGGTGTCCGCTCGCTCGGGGACCTCCCCGACGTCGTCGTGAAGGTCGACGCCGACGTCACCTTCGGCGCGGACTACTTCGAGCGCCTGCTGGCGACGTTCGCGGACGAACCCCTCCTCGGGATCGCAAGCGGAGTCTGCTACGAGCTCGAGGACGGAGCCTGGAAGCCGATCTTCGGCAGACGCGCCCACGTGTGGGGAGCGATGCGCGCGTACCGGCGCGAATGCTCTCGAGCTCGTCATGCCGCTCGAGGAGCGCGAGGGCTGGGACGAGCTCGACGCTCTCAAGGCCCGCCTCGAGGGCTGGCAGACGCGCGTCGTGGTCGATCTGCCCTTCCGCCACCACCGGAAGCTGGGTCAGCGCGACGGGCTCGCGCACGGGTGTGGCTGCGCCCAGGGCGAAACGGCGCACTACATGGGCTACCGACCCTCGTATCTGCTCGCCCGCACGGCGTACCGAATCGTGCGCGAGCCGCAGGCGGCGCTGATGCTCGTCGGCTGGGCAGGCGCGGCGCTGCGGCGAGAGCCGCGTCTGCCGGACGCCGGCGTACGCTCGTATCTTCGCGACCAGCAGCGCATCCGGAACCTCCCGCTGCGCGCCCGCGAGACGCGCGGCGTCGTCTGAGCTCGCGTCACCCGAGATGCGCATCGTCGTCAACGCCGACGACTTCGGGATCTCGCATGACACCGTACGGGCGACGGTGGCCGCGATCCACGCGGGCCACGTCACGAGCGCGACGTTGATGCCGAACAGCGCCGGCCTCCGACGAGGCGGTCGCCTTCGCACGGCAGGCGCCGGGTGTCTCATTCGGCGTGCACCTGACGTTCGTCGGCGACGGCGACGAACAGACGACCGCGCCCCGGAGGAAGTGCCCGACGCTCGTCGACGCGAGCCGGTAGGCTGCGCCGCACGAACCGCGTCAGGCTCGACGCGCTTCTCGGACGCCTCCCAGTCGAGGAGCTCGAGCGAGAGATCGCTGCACAGGTTCAATGGGCGCGTGACCAAGGTCTGGACGTCTCGCACGTCGACTCGCACCGGCACCTGCACAAGTACGGCCCGTTCCGGGAGGCGCTCGCCCGGGTGCTGCCGGAGCTCGGCGTACGTCGCGTGCGCAACGTCCAGGACGTCTACCTTCGGCGGCCGCTCGTCAGTCCGACGGTCTGGCTCGGCGAACGTTGGCGCGGCGACCTGATGTAGCGGTTCACGACGACCGACCACTTCTACATGCCGACGACCGCCGGCGACGTCGTCCTGGACGGCTCTGCTGCGCATGCCAAAGCTGCAAGGGTCGACGATCGAGATCGGTGTGCATCCGGGCGACCTCGAGCAATGGCGGGCCCGAGAGGCGAGAGGAGTCGCCGAGTTCGCCCGCGCGGCGGACGCGGAAGGCTGCTCCCTCGTGACCTGGCTGGACATCTGACCCCGCACGTTGCGCCCTGCACGTGCGGCCAGGTTGCCGACGGTCTCAACGGTGTAGAACCCGAGTATGCACTCGGCGCTCCTGAGGATCCGTACGGCTCTCGCCCGGCACGGCGTGGCGGGAACTGCCACCCGCGGAGCCGCCGCCCTCCGGGATTGGCGGTCGCTCCGTCGCGGGTCGGCGATCGACGCCGCCTTCGATCGCGAGCACGGCGTCGACACGGCCGGCATCATCCCGCTCGATGCTCTCGACGTGACCGGCCGCTGGGTATCGCACGGCAACCGGTACGAGGCGACGACGCCCACGCTCTTCCGCCGCGCGCTCGACGGCCTCCAGGTCGACCTCAGCCGCTTCACGTTCGTCGACATCGGCGCCGGCAAAGGACGGGCGCTGCTCCTCGCCAGCGAGTACCCGTTCCGCCGCATCATCGGTGTCGAGTTCTCGCCGGAGCTGGTCGCCGTCGCCCGAGGCAACGTGGCCCGCTGGCTCGAAGAGGAACGGACTTGCCGAGAGATCACGCTCGTATGTTCCGACGCGACCGAGTACGAGCTCCCGCGGGAGCCGCTCGTCCTGTACTTCTACAACCCCTTCGACCAGGTCGTGATGCGAGACGATGCTCGCCAGGGTGTGTCAGTCGATTCGCGATCAGCCGCGGCCGGTGTTGATCGTACTGCGGGGAGGTCTGACGCTCGTCGAGGAGGTGCTCGCCGGCGGGTTCATCGAGCTCGAGGAGGGGCGGTGGCCAAGGGTGTTCGCGCCCGACCCATTGCTCGCCTCGAAGCTCACCGCAGTTGCCGTGCCCGCCGAGTGAGTCAGGGGGAGCCGCCGACGGCTCCCTGGCGGGCAGCGCGGCGGAGCACCTCGGCGAGCGCTCCCGCCAGCGCCCTGCGTTCGAAGCGGCTCACGTAGGCCGCGTCCACGCTCGGAGCCGGCTCGCCGGACTCCCAGCGTGCGATCTCGGCGCGGATGATGCGCATCATGGCGGCGACATCGTCGGGCTCGCAGACGAGACCGGTCCCGGCCGCACGCACGAGGTCCTTCGCGTCTCCCTCGGGCACGGCCGCGAGAATCGGCTTGCCCGTGGCCAGATACTCGAAGGTCTTCCCGGGCACGATCCCAGCCCTCGCGCCCGACCTGATCTTGTGCATCGGCAAGAAGAGCAGGTCGGCCGACCGGATGAGGGCGACGGATTCGGCGTGCGGGAGATAACCGAGAAAGTGGACGAACTCCAGATCCGCGGCGGCCTGCGGGTCCTCCGGAGAGACGACGCCGGCCAGATCGAGCGCGACCACGTCACGCAGCCGCGGCTCGGCGTGAACGAGCCGGCGCAGCGCATCGACGAGATAGAGGTGGCTCCTCGTCGCGAAGTCGACGTCGAGGATCTCGCCCCCGAGGAGTCGCCGAATCTCCGAGCGCAATGTTCTCCGAAGCTCCTCGGTATGGAGGTACCCCGTGTGGGCGATCCGGAACCTTCCGTCCTCACGGTCGCGCAGCTGCGGGACGAAGTCGGCGCTGTCGTAGCCGTTGGGAATCACCGTGATCCGGTCGGCGAGATCGGGGAAGGCGGTTTTCGCGCGCGCGGCCGCCTCGGCCGTGTTCATGACGATCGCGAACGTCCCGGAGAGGACACGGCGCATATGCCGGAGCTCGAGCGAGCGGTGGAGCTTGGTCTCGTACGCGAGCATCTCGTCGAGCGCCCACGGATCCCGCAACTCGGCGACCCATGGGATCCCGGTCTCCAGGGACACGTCCGCAGCCGCCTCTGCCGTCGAGAAGGGCGACATGGAAACGTGGATCACGTCGACGTTCTCGAGCGGGCGAAGCTCAGCCTTCACCCCGTTCTGCCACCACTGTCGCCACCGGCGGCCCCCGTCGCCGGGCTCCGGGCCCGGGACGCGCAGCACCCGGAGCCCGCCGGGAAGCTCCGCACTCAGAGTCTCGTCCCGAGGCGTCCAGCGACCGGACGCCTGTCCCGGCCCTGTGACGACTACGGGATCGAGTCCGAACGTTGGCAGGTGGACGACGGTCTTGAGCGACCGCTGCGTCCCGCCGCCGCCGAATGGAGGGAAGTGATAGGCGACGTAGGCGACTCGCACGCGCGGATCGCCGCCAACCGCTCTCACGCCATTCAGGTCGGTGCATCCCTTAGCCGGCAGGCGACCGATCCGATGGCGAGGACGATGAAGAGCAAGAACGTGACCTGGAGGAAGGTGAGGGCGTCGTAGGTGGCCATACCCATGGCGAAGGCGGTGCTCGACGCCACGCACGCGACGAGGAGTTTCCCTCTCGCCGTCTTGTCCCTGAAGCTCGCCCGGGCCAGACGCACGAAGAACGTGACGAAGATCCCGACCCAGGCGAGGATGCCCAGGATCCCGGCCTCCATGCCGGTGCCGAGCCACGCGTCGTCGGTGATGAACGAGTTCTGATGAGGATCCTCCGGCGAGGAAATTCGTGTCCCGTAGCCGAGCCCGAGGATGGGGTGCTGACCGATCACGGCCAGGCCGGGTCCGAACGAGGCGACGCGGCCGCTGCCTACCTGCCCACCCGATTGTTGAGCGATGAGCCCACCGTTCGCGAAGAAGAGATCCTTGAGTGTGCCGAGCGTGCCAGGGAGCGCGAGATGGACGACGACCAGCAGCGGGACGATGTAGAGCTTCGAGCGGTGGAACAGCTTGACCACGGCCCGCGGCCTGAGAAACACGTAGACCAGGAAGAGGATGATGAGCATGACGATTCCCGTCCTGGAGAGCGTCGCGAACGCCGCCGAGACGAGCAGGAACGTTGCGAGCCACCACCGGCGCTGGTGCGTTCGCTCCCCCAGGTAGCCGGCCAGCGGGACGAGCATGACGAGCAGCGCGCTGAGCGCGATCGGGTGCTCCGCCGATCCGAGCACCCTCGAGTGCCCCCCACGGGCGAGGTCGCTCGGGCTGAACTTACTGGTGAGCTTGAGGAACGGCAGCACCGTGCTCAGGTGGTTGAACACGTTGTGATGCGTCCGGGCCTCGATGAGGGCGAAGAACGCAACCACCGCACCTCCGCCCACCAGGACACGAAGCAAAGCCTCGATGTCTGCGAATGAGCGCGTGACGCTCGTGAACATGAAGTACAGTAGGAGGAAACCGAGGAAGACCAGACACTGTTTGACTGCCGCCGAGGCGAGGCCCGGCAGGTCGAGTCGTGCGCCGCAGGCGACGATGGATGCGAGGTACACGAACCCGAGAATCGCGAGCGGCACGTCCATGATCGACTTGCGAAATCGGATGCGAGGGTCGATCAGGAGCGACGCCAGCCAGAGTCCTCCCGTGAGAAACAACAACATTCGGTAGAGCTCGAGGTTGAACGGCAGGCCTGACGCCAACTCATAGCGCCTGATGGGGATCAGCAGGAGCACGAGCACGATCAGCCCCAGCATCGATCGCCAGGCGAGAAGTGTGCGGTGGCTGAACGCGACGGCGCCGACCAAGCAGACCGACGCGCCGGCCATAACGCCGAGGCGCCCGTCCGGGTGGCGCAAGATCAGCCCTGCCGAAGCGACAAAGCCGAAGGTGAGAGCAGCCCAGCCCGCGACCAGCGGACGGGGCCGCCCGCGGACTACCGCCACCATCAGCTGTTGCTGACCTGCCGCACCGCGCCGGGAGCGCGGGGAACCTCGACGTCAACCTCGTCCGGAACCGCCCGCACGCGCGGGCGGAGGTTCTCGAGGAGGAAGACGAGGCCGAGCGTTGCCGCGATCACGAGCACGAAGGCGAACACAGGCGGGGTCTTGCTACGCGGTGTAAACACCCTCGCAGTGAACGGGATCGCTCGTTGAAGGACCGTGATGGAAGCCCGCTGGGCCGGCGGAGTTCCGGCCTCTTGCTGTTGGATGAAGGACTTCAAGGCGATGACGCCGTCGTTCGCGAGAATCGAGGCCTTGACGGGACTCGCTGCGAGACCCGTGATCGACATGGTGGGAAGTGACGTCTGGTTCGTCGTGTCGAATCCCGCGTTCCCGAGCAGCTTGCCCGGTATGCCGTCCATCCGGAGCGCGGTCGCCTTGACCGCGTCGCTCGACGTGTACTGCGCGTAGATCGTCGCAAGCGACGACGCGTCGGGCCCGTTCGCCGCCGGACTCGTGACGAGCACGTTCGACGCGCTGCTCCAGACCTCATCCTGCCGGTAGCTGAGCCCATGCGGTCCGACCTTCGCGTAGGACAAGATTGCGGCCGCGCAGGCAAAGAGAAAGCCGATCACCACGATGTACTTGAAGCGGCTCAAGACGCTGAAGAAACGGGGGAGGTCCATAGCTATTCGTCTCCTGGGTGCCGGTGAAACTGTGCCTCTCGGACATATACGGCGGCAGCGGCGGTCCGGTTCTCGACGCCGAGCTTGCGGAAAATCGAGCCGAGGTGGAACTTGACGCCGTGCACGGAGACCGACAGTTCGTGCGCGATCTGCTCATTCGTGAGACCACGGGAGGCGAGGGACAGAACATCGCGCTCGCGTGGCGAGAGCCACATTGCCGTGGTCGGAGCATCGCTGTGTTCAGGCTGAGTCGCCACGATTTCATGATCGGGTGCGACGGGAGGTGTCGCCACTAACCAATCCGCGGGACCTGTCTCCGGTGACTAGCCATACGGCTAGGCCGCACCGTCGCTGTCTCCGGCTCGTCGAGGGCCGCGATACCGTGGGACGGTGCGTTCGCCCCCGGGAACCGACCGGGTCGAGCTCCTTCTCGTCTGCTCGGCCGGCGGGCACCTCCAGCAGCTGCTACTGCTTCGCGAGGCATGGCAGGACAGGTCGCGGCTCTGGGTCACGGACGCCGCCGCCGACACGCGCTCGATGCTGAGCGACGAGCCGGCCGTCTTCGGAGACGCGCCGAGCTCCAGGAGCGTCATCGGGTTTCTGCGGAACAGCCTGCGCGCGGTCCGCCTCCTGCGGCGCCATCGGCCGGCGGTCGTCCTCTCGACGGGTGCAGGAATCGCGGTTCCGTTCCTGTGGCTCGGGCGGCTCTTCGGGGCTGAGGCGATCTACGTCGAGAGCGTCACGCGGATCGATTCGGCCTCGACGACGCTGCGGCTCGTCCGGCCCATGGCCAGTCGTGTGTACGTCCAGTGGCCGGAGCTTGCGGCCGAGTTACCGGGTGCGCGTTATGAAGGCACGATCCTCGGCGCCGGATGATCGTCTTCACGATCGGGACGAGCGAGCCGTTCGACCGGCTCGTTGAAGTCGCAGACGCCGTGGCGGATTCGTGCCGGGAGCGGGTGGTGGTCCAGGGGGGCCGTTCCCGCTGCCGACTCGAGCGGGCAGAACTCGTCGACTTCCTGTCCTACGACGAGCTCGTCGCACTCGTCTCCGAGGCGCGGATCGTCGTGACCCACGCCGGTGCAGGCTCCGTCCTGCTCGCCCTCGGCGAGGGGAAGCGTCCCGTGCTCGTGCCGCGGCTGCGTCGCTACGCGGAAGCGGTCGACGACCACCAGGTGCCGTTCGGGCGTCGGCTTGCCGAGCTCGGTCTCGCGCACTTCGTCGAGGAGCCGGGAAAGCTGCCCGCGCTTCTAAGCGCCTTGCCCGACGAGGACACGCATCCACGACCGACGACACCCTCGCTTGGCTCCGCGCTACGCTCCCACCTCTTCGATCTCCTGGGGCCGCCTCACACGCGACGTAGCCGTCGAAGCGCGACACGAATCTGAGGTCAATCGGCGCGCAGCAGGCGCTCGATGTCCGCGCGGAGCGCCTCGACCTCGTCGGGCAAGTCCGCCGACCACCGCGTGTACCGCTTGATCCGGCTTCTCACGAGATCTCCCCATTCACGCGGGTCAACAACTCGATGCCAGCCCGCAGGAGGCTCGTGCGCGCTGGCAATCTCGGATTGCCTCTCCGCCAAGGCGCGAGCGCGGGCGCGGAGCTCCGCCGTCGCGTTCCACTCTTCGGCGATGAGCGAGTACATCTTCTGGCGTTGAGTCGTCATGTACATCGGGCGGTGCGATAGCGATTCGGCGCGGACGCGATACACCGTGTTCAGGCCTTCGGCTCGAACGCCGTAGGATCCCGCTGCGAGCAGTCGCAGCCACAGTTCCCAGTCCTCTGTGCCATGCAAGTGCTCATTGAAGTATCCGATCCGCTCAAAAACGCTGGCGCGAATCGTGGTCCCGAGAACCGGAATGTAATTCTCGTTCAACATCTCGTCGAAGTGGACAGGCGTCAACGGAAGCCGCTGACGCTGAGCCAGAATGCTGGCCTTCCGAATGCGTCCCGACTTGTCGTCCAAGACCCAACCGTCGGTGTAGGCAAGTGCAGCATCAGGATTCGAGTCGAGTGCGCGACCCATCGCTTCTAGATAGTCGGGAAGAACAAGATCGTCCGAGTCGAGAAGGGCGATGTAGCGACCCTGCGCTGCGCGGATGCCTGCGTTACGCGCGGCCGCCGGGCCTTTGTTCGCCTGCCGCAGAACTCGCGTCCGATCATCGGAGGATTTCGAGACCACCGCCACCGACTCATCCGACGAGCCATCGTCGACGACAACCAATTCCCAATCCGAGGCAGTCTGCAGGCGTACAGATGCAATCGACGCGGCGACTGTCGCCGCGCTGTTGAACACCGGCATCAGAACGCTAAAGCGCGGACAATCCAAGGTGCGAGACACTCACGCTTGTGGATCAGCCGAACATTCGCGCTTGACGGAGCCGCCTCACCCAGGGGCGGAGGGGCTGAGTCAGGAAAGCGCTGACCTCGTATGGGACGTTCGTAGTGCCGTTTACCACTCGAGAAATCACGCTCGCTGGGACGAATGGAAGCCCTCGGTGAAGCGCCAGCTTGAGGGTCTCGCGACGGTATCGGAATCCCCGGGTCCATGAGCCCGCAAAATGCATGATCCGAGGAGTGACGTATTGCCCATCTTTATCGAAGGAGCAGTAGCCTCGCAGAACGTCGATGTCTAGATCGCCGCGGATCCCGATCGGCGTCCGCATCGTCGTGCCGCCGTCGTCGAGCGCCTCAATGCCGTGCTTCGCGAGCGCCATCGCCATCACCGGTTCGTCCGAGTGGCCGAGCGCATGGTCCGCGAGCCCGAGCTCCTCGTAAGAGCGCACGATTTCGCGCGCGGATGCGAACACCATCTCCGACGCGACACTCCGATTGAAGTAGTAAAGGCCTCCGTTGAACTTCGGCAGGCTGCTCGCTCCGACAGCCGCGGCCATCTGAGCAACATCGCCGTACCATTTCCCCGACGTAATCTGGCGGCCGGCAACGCCGAACGGCACAGTTCCCATGAGCGCCCACACGTCGTCCAGCTTGCCGACAACCAGCGAGTCGGCATCGATGTAGAGCGTCTCCGCGAACGGCGAATAGCTGTCGAAGTAGAACCTCTCTTCGAGGGGGCCGCGAGCGTTCGGGCGAAGGTCGATGAGGTAGTCGAAGCAACTCGAGAGACTCTTCGTCCGCACGTCCGTAATCACGGCGCGCGGCAGTTCCGGGGCGTGGACATCCAGCGACCATGCCAAGCGCTGCGCCATCCGGCGATGACGCCGGCCAAGTGCCATCGTCAAGATGCCGCGCGGCTCCGCAGGCAGATCCATGCGCGTAAGTCTAGAAGGTGGGCTCAGTGCCTACGCCCAGAAATTCGTCTAGGTTCCGGGTGCGCAACCAAGCGCCGAAGCGACTCACAGGGATTGCGCCGGCCCTGCAACCGAACTCGGCTGCTGGTGAACTGCGTTGGGCAGCGTGTCGGTGGCCGGCTCCCCGTCCGTGACTTCAACCACGGTTTGCGCGTCGACGGGATAGCGGACGTGGAAAGGCCCGGCGAGCCTGCCGACGCGGACGCGGAAACGACGCCACCACACCGTAAGGCCCAACTCCGAGAAGAGTCGCCTCTCACGCCAGAAGCACATCAGCAGGTAGACGACGGCGCCGGCGACGACCAGGATGACCAGGCGCACGGGCGCGCTAACGCCCTCGAGCTCGAGGATGGCCCGAAGGCCAACGACCAGCGCCACCATCACGACGGTAGCCTCGACGACGCCGCGGAGCTCGGTTGCGAGCCTCACCGGCGAAATAATCAGGATCCGGCAGGCAACAAGAAGGCTGACCGGAACGATCACGAGTGTGTTCGTGATCGCATATCCGGTCGCAACACCCACAACGCCCCAGTGGAGGCCTACGCCGAACGCTACGAGATCCAGTCCCAGAGTGAGGAGACTGATCCGGACGAAGGTACCCATCCGGTAACGGCTCAGAAAGAGACCCGCGTTGGGAAACGAGAGCGACTGGATGATTGCCACCCACGCGAGGATCTGAACGATTATCACAGCCGGTGTCCACTGTTGTCCAAGAACAACGGGTACGAAGTCAGCGGCAACGACGATGACGCCGGCCATCGCCGGAAAGGTCACTGCCGCGATCAGCCGCTCCGCTTGAAGCCAGAGCTTTCGCGCTTCTTCGTGATCGTCCTGGAGCGCCGCGAAGGCGGGAGTGACCACGCTGGCGATGGGTGCCACGATCCGCTCGAAGGGAACCGTGATCACGCTGTACCCAATGGCGTAAATGCCCAGCGCCGCAGTTCCGAGGAACTTCCCGACGAGCAGGTTGTCGGCGTTCCGATCCGAGTACGAGGCGAAGCGGCTCAGTAGCATCCCGGCACTGAACGAGGCCATCCGTCGCAGGCTGCGCAGCGAGAACAGGAGGTGGGGCTTCCAGGGCGAGACGATCCAGATCGTCGTGGTCGAAACGACGGTGCCTGCCAGCGACGCGACGATCAGACTCCAGGCGCCCGCGCCCATCAGGGCCGCGGTGATCCCTACAACCGCCGACGCCACCGAAGACGCCATCCCTCGGATTTCGATGCGCCGGAAATCCATCTTGCGCGTGAGCAGCGCCGCCTGCGTGTTACTGAGAGCGCCGAGCACGACTCCGAATGCGATCGCAACGAACATCCAGCGGACGGGCGGCTCGTTGAAGAAGCTGGCGACGTATGGCGAGATGAGTACAGCGATGCCGAAGCACGCCACAGCCACGGCGAGCCCCGTCCAGAATGCAGTCGACCGGTCGCGCTCCGAGAGATTCTCGAACTGGACGAGGCTGGCAGTGAAGCCGACGTCCGCGAACAACTGGAACAGCACGGTGAAGATCAGCGCCAGTCCGGCAAGGCCGAAATCGCTCGGCGAGAGCAGACGCGCCAGGATGATCGTCGTCGCCGTTCCCGAGATCTGAGCGGTGACCTGAGCCGTCCCCTTCCAGAACACGCCGCTGCGCATATGGACGCCGAGTGCCGCACGCTCCGGACGTCGATCTATCGAGGCCTCGGTGCCGGTCTTGCGTTGAGACGAGACCATGGAGCGACGTCCTGTGTGCTCGAGTTTCGCCACGCTCAGGGTTGCCCTCTTCGAATACGGCCAGGTCCTGGACCAGATGAGCACGCGTCCGAGGCCGCTTCGATGACGGTACCGCAGGCTTCGCGTTCAGCACCTGCCGGATGAACCAGAGTTGTGCCTAGCCGAGTGGCTAGGTTCATTCTCAGCAGGCGCCGGCGCACTAGTGCCGATCGCCTCGGCGAGCGCCGAGCGCCGCTCGGACTGAACACGTCGTGAGCCGGACGGCCGTTCGAATACGACTCGTCTCCACGACAACGCGCCGTCTCCCAGACCACGGACGCATTCGAAACAGCTCTCCGACGTTGACGATGCGGAGTCCTTGGTCCACCCAGGCTGGAATCGCGACCTCGAGAGCTCTGACGGTCTCGCGCCGGCTCCCACCCTCGGCCAGACCGTCGTGGAGAACAACGACCTCACCGGGCCTGGCTTGAAGGAGCCTCGAGACAACGGTCGCGGACGGTTCGCCGCGCCAGTCCTCCGAGTTGCGCGTCCACACCACGACCTCGAGCCCGAGTCGTCGCGCAATCGGAGCCGCACGTTTGCCTCCGATGCCGAACGGTGGGCGCATCAGACTCGGCGTAACACCGGTTGCCCGCTCGATCTCTTGTGATGTCCGGGTGAGCTCGTCCTCGATCTCTTCTGCGGTCGCGTCGGAGATCCGCACGTGGTTGAACGTGTGGTTGCCGAGTTCGTGTCCCTCGTTGAGCATCCGTACCAGGATCTCCTCGCGTCCGCGGACCTGCCGGCCCAGGACGAAGAAGGTCGCGTGAGCGTCGTACCGGGCGAGGAGGTCGAGGATGGCCGACGTAGCGTCGTCGGGCCCGTCGTCGAAGCTGAGCGCGAGCACGCTGTCGGTCATCTCAGGAGAGCCCGAGGATGGATTTCGAACGCCGGGAACTCGAAGAACCCGACAGCGAAGGTGGCGCCGTGTAGAGGCGGCTCGCAACAAAAGCCTCGAGGTACGACGTGGCAAGCTTCCGTACCACCTGCCGATCGGATTCACGATTCAGAGCGTGCTCGAGGTCTGGAACAAGCTCGAAGCGTCCCAGGGGGATCTCGCCGAGCCGCCGCAGAAGCTGCGGGGTGCGCGTCCGTGCAGCGTGAGCTTCCTCCGGGCCACAGATGAGGAGCGTTGGCACCCCTGCGCGCGTAAGCGGCTCGAGGAATCGGGCGGGGGAATGCCCGAAGCCAATGCCGGTGGCCACGTTCCAGAGAAGGGGGGGTAGGAGGTCGCCCACGTGCTGGCGCCACTGGGTCTTGCGGTTCCGACTGGTAGGTGGAGCGGCCCGCGACGACTGCGCCAGGCGTGCAATCTCTCGCTCTCTCGCTTCGGGCGCGGGAACGAATCCCAGGGTGGTCAGCCGAGGATTGATCGCCACTACCGCCCTGGGGCGAAGTCGGGGAGCCACCGCCATCGCCGCCACTGCCCCTGAGCACAGTCCGACGAGAATCACGTTCGCGGGATCCTCCGGCGAAACGTGATGTGCAACGTCAACCACGTCGTCCAACACTTCGGACGCGTAGATGGCGTGATCGGGCTGGCCACGTCTGGTTGGGCTATCGGCGATACCGCTGAAGTCGAACCGAACGGCATGGAAGCCCATTCCTGCCCACAGGCGGGCCAACTCCACCCACTGCCGCATCGGACCGATACGGGAGTTCGCAGCATTCGTCAGGAAGAGAATGACCGGCAGAGAACTGGTCGAACCGATGCCTGTTGAGATGCCGAAGAGACCCAGTGGTCCAAGGCGAACTGTCTCTTCGATCACCGGCGCTGCGAGCGTCGAGCCGACGACTGCACGGTCATGGAAGCCGGAGGGTCGATGCGTTTGCGTTTCCGTCGAAGGACACCGTTCGGAGATCCAAGCGGCGAGCTGCTCGAGGGTACGCCGCGGTGCGACATAGCCTGCGGCACCGGAGTCGAGGACGGGCGCACTCTCCGCGTAGTGCTGCCGCTCGACGCGCGGGTTCGCGGCAAGCACTTCGGTGGCTTGCCGGTGCGGACGGCTCGGATCAGTGACCAGGAGGATCGGCGACGAGAGCTCCGTCGCCGGCTGGATGCTCAGAGTCGTAAGCTCCGATGCCGTGTCGGCCGAGAGGCTCCAGCCGGGAATCTCGACTCCCGGCGACTCCTCCCCTGAAGCTCGCGTCGCCACCGATTGAAGTGTCCGCTGCTCGCGGAGGAACGATCTTCCGCTGACACACGGATCCCACAAAATCAACGCATCGAGGTCCTGACGGGGTCGTGCGTTTGCGAGCAGGGTCGCACCAATTCGAAGTCCGACTCCTGCCACCCAATCGACTCCGGTGGATCGCGCCAGTTCAACGGCCTGCTCGATGCTCGCGACCCACCTCGCGACCGCGGCCGGCTCACTCGACGATCCCGCGGAATCGCCGGTGCCGTCATAGTCGAATCGCACCACGACGAACCCTTTCGCCGCGAGCGCGTCGGCGAGCAACCCGAAGCAGTACTGCGACTGCTGGAGCTCGAGTCCGATGGGGGGGCAAAGGACAACAGCGCCCCTTGCGCCGGCGGCCGGCTCGTGGAGCCATCCAAACAGGGGCCTATCCGACGCGCCGAACCAACCGGGTTGCACGAGGATCTGACTGTTCTCCCGAGCGATCGACAAGAAACCTGGACCTAGCTGCGCGGGTTGGGCTTCATACCGGAAACCAGGCGATGCGCGCCCTGCACGTCGGAGTAGCCGTCCTCCTGAAAGGCCACTCGCTTGATTGGAAGGAGAAACACGCGCGTTGAAATCAGACGAGTCCAGATGCGATCGGCGGCATAGACGTGCCGGTCTCCTCCCGAAGCAAGCTGCGCAATCGCCTCCTCGAACAGTGCGAGGAGATCCACGGCAATAGACCGCTTGATGAGGTAACAGCCCGTGTTGTGCGTGACGTGCGGGGCCCGCGCGAACAGGAGGCTATAGGCACGCGGCGGGCCGCATTGCTTATAGGCAAGGCATGCAACTTCCGCCGTCGCATCGTCGAGAAAGGCATCAACGAACGTGTCGAGTTGCGATCGTCGTACATGAAATCGCGCGTCGTCCTCGCAAACCATCATGCACTGCCACGAGTTGGCCAGCATCATCCGTAAGCATTCGGCATGTGACATCAAGCAGCCGATCAGTCCGTTCTCGTGCGCGAACGCGTCGAGACGGGTGTAGTTCTCGATTTGAAGCCTCTGCATTTCCTCGACAAAACCGGCTAAACGGTCGCGCCTGTTCGCGAGATTGATGACGAGCGTGGCGTCGAGCCTGTCGAAGCCGGAAAAAGGTCGACGTCCCGCAATCTCTCTCGTCCAGAGTGCTACCTCTGTGACGGGATGCAGGAGGGTCAAGAGACGATGATCGGAAGACATGCTGAGGTAAATCCTGTCGCCGACGGTGCGTCTCACCAACCGCTTCAGCCTGTCCTTCGCTCCTGCCGTCGCCATGCCACGACCGTACGCCCCAGAAGCTGGTTTGTTCGGGCTAGGGTCGACGAATGAGTCAGTTCCGGAGTCCATGTTGGATGAGCCGTCCCGGGCCGATGAGCCGCTTGTTGTCCTCAGTCGCCCTGGTGTTGGTGCGTATGAGGTAACTCTAGGAGTGGCGTGAGAGCGGGGGAACCCGCAAAACGTCTGGACCAGTGGTGGCAGACCGGAACGGGTCATGGTGCTTGATCAAGAGCCGTCCATCGCAAGGAGACGCCACCTGCGATCGGATGTCCTTTACAGAAGACCCAGCCGCCGCTCTCGGCATCGACATCAATCCGTTCAACAAGACGCGCCTCTCGGCCTAGCCATATGGTCAGTCGCTACTCGGGCAGGCGTCCGCTTGCGGCCTCGCCTGCTCGAGCGCGCGACGGACGAGCACCTTCGCGAGATGGCATCGATATGCAGCGCTGCCGGCTACGTCGTCCGACGGGGATGTGCCCTCCGGTGCACGCTCCGCGGCGTCGGCCAGCGAAGCCCCCGTGCCGAGGGCTTGTTCGACGCCGCAGGCCCGAAGCGGCGTCGACCCCATGCTTCCGAGGGCGACTCGCGTAGCGCCGGCCGAGACGACCACGGCTGCGGCGACAGTCGCCCAGTCGTGCGCCCGGCGGCTGTGCCTGAGATAGGCCGATGCTTCAATCCTTGGTACACGGATCTGCGTCAGGAGCTCGCGCGGGCCGAGCGCCGTCTCGAAGACGCCCAGGTGGAAGGCTGTGATCGGGATCGTGCGCGGTCCTTCCGGGCCGCGCGCGACGAGCTCCGTGCCTGCAGCGAGAAGCACAGGGGCCAGGTCGGCAGCCGGATCGGCGTGGGCGAGTGAGCCGCCGATCGTCCCGCGGTGCCGTACCTGCGGATCTCCTACGTGGCCCGCAGCCACTCCGAGCGCGCTGTAATTCCGCGTCACGACAGGGTCACGGGCGAGATCGGCGTGCCGGGTCAGCGCCCCAATCGCCAGCCAGTCGCCCTCGTCACGGACGTAGCGGAGCTCGTCGAGCCGGCTGATGTCGACGAGCAGCGGGATCCGCGCGAACCGTAGGCGCAGGAGCGGGATCAGCGAGTGCCCACCGGCGAGGAGCTTCGCGTCCTCGTGCTCGCCGAGGAGATCGATCGCCTCGTCGACGGATCTTGCCCGGCGGTACTCGAACGGGGCCGGGATCACGAACTGCCGGCTGCGGCCCGGACAGCCGCGACGATGTTGTGATAACCGGTGCAGCGGCAAAGATTGCCCTCTAGCCCCGTGCGGATCTGCTCGTCGCTCGGCGTGGGGTTCTCCGCGAGTAGCCCCACGGCGGCCATGACGAAGCCCGGAGTGCAGTAGCCGCACTGCAGAGCGTGTGCCTCGTGAAAGGCCTGCTGCACAGGATGTAGTTCTCCGTTCGCGCCCAGGCCCTCGATCGTGAGCACTTCGGAACCGTCTGCCTGGACGGCGAGCACCGTGCAGGACTTGACCGACTCTCCGTCGAGCAGAACCGTGCACGCCCCGCACGACGAAGTGTCGCACCCCACAGCCGTACCCGTCAGATTGAGCCTCTCGCGCAGGAGGTGGACGAGCAGGAGGCGCGGCTCAACCTCCTCCCGGGTGAGCGTGCCGTTGACCGTGACCGAGACGGGAATCATGCGCGCGCTTTCTCAAGTGCCAGCCACACGTTCTCGCCGCTCGCCGGCAGGTCGACGTGCCGGACGCCATACGGCGCCAGCGCGTCGACGACAGCGTTGTGGACGGCTGGCGTCGATCCGATGGCTCCTGCCTCGCCGATGCCCTTCAGCCCGAGTGGATTGAGCGGCGTCGACGTCTCGAGCGACACGACCTCAAAGGCCGGCATGTCCACGGCCGACGGGAAACTGTAGCCGGCGAACGTCGTCGTGAGCGGCGTACCGTCGTCGTCGAAGACAACGGCCTCGTACAGCGCCTGCCCCGCCCCGAGAGCGAGGCCGCCGTGCACCTGCCCCTCGGCGAGAGACGGATTGACGAGGTTCCCGCCGTCGTCGACAGCCACGAGCCGCAGGAGCTCGACGTTCCCGGTCTCGACGTCGATCTCGACGACGGCGACATGCGCGCCGAACCCGAATGTCGGCTTGCCTTCGAACTCGCGGGCGATCCGGAGCTCGCCGAGCCGACCGCCGGCAGCGGCGGCCCGGGTGAGCTCCCGCCAGAACACCGGAGCGTCGTGGGAGCCAGTGGCCCAGACACCGAGTTCGCGGGCCATAAGGCGCGCGCGCTTCGCTACCTCGGTTGCTGCCAGGTACACGGCCGTTCCACCGATCTGCATGGACTTCGACCCGAATGTGCCTGTCCCCCTCGGCACGAGATCGGTATCTCCCTCCAGCACGGCCACGTCGTCGAGCGGGAGGCCGAGGGCTTCCGCCACGAGCATCGCGAACGCAGTCTCGTGGCCCTGTCCATGCGCGAACGATCCCACCCGCGCGATTGCTGTTCCGGTGTCGGTGAGCTCCACTTCCGCGTATTCCGTCTCCGCCAGCGGGTTCGTGATCTCGACGTAAGTCGCGAGGCCGATTCCGAGTTGGAACGGCTCGTCGCGGGCGCGACGGCGTCCCTGCTCGAGCCTGAGGCCGACGAGGTCGATGCGACTGAGCGCCAGCTCGAGCGCGGCGGGATAGTCGCCGCTGTCGTAAGTGATTCCCGTCGCCGTCGTGTACGGGAACGCGGTCGGCTCGATGAAGTTGGCAACGCGTACCGCGACCGGATCGAGTCCGGCCTCCAGGGCGAACAGGTCGACTGCCCGCTCGATTGCCTGGGCGGCCTCCGGTCTCCCGGCTCCCCGCAGGCGCGTTGTGGGCGTCGTGTTCGTCACGACCGATCGCGCCTCGACCTCGACACGCTGGATTGCGTAGGCGCCGGAGGCCATCAGCGCGGTCAGGCCCGGGAGCGCGGCCCCGATTCCAGGGTAAGCGCCGGCATCCGCCAGGATGTCGAGCCGGTAGGCAAGCAGCTTCCCGTCGCGCGTGCCCCCGAGCTTGAACTCGAGCCGCTGACCGCGCCCGTGCGAAAGGGCGACCATGCTCTCGCTGCGTGTCTCTGTCCAGCGCACGGTCCGGCCCAGGCGGAGCGCGAGCCACGCAACGAGAACCTCTTCGACGCCGAGGAGCTTGGCCCCGAACGAGCCGCCGACATCGCGGTTGATGACACGCACTCGCGCCGGGTCGAGGCGAAGGAGCCGGGCGAGCAGGAGCCGGTCCTCGTGCGGCGTCTGCGTCGTCAACCACGCCGTCAGCCGCCCGTCCGCCTCCACTCGGGCCGCCGCGGAGCGCGGCTCAAGCGGGCACGGCGCGAGCCTCTGGCTAAGATGCGTGCCCGAGACGACGACATCGCAGCCGTCGAAGAGCGTCTTGTCGTGCTCGGGCGACCCGAATTGCACGGCGACGTTCGTTCCAGCGTCAGGGAAGAGCAAGACGTGGTCGTCCTCGGCGTCGCGCGGGTCGACGACGACCGGCAGCGGTTCGTACTCGACAGCGACGAGCTCAGCCGCGTCCGCCCCCGCTTCTCGGGTCTCGCTCAGGACGACGGCGACGATCTCGCCGACGAAGCGGACGACATCTGCAGCCACGAGCGGGCGTCGCATTCCGCGCTTCACCCCGAGGACGGGCTGCGGAAGCGAAGCGACGTCGATGTCGGCGGACGTCAGCACCTGCGCGCCGGACTCCGTGGCAGCCGACCCGTCGACGGCGGCGAGCCTGGCATGGGCCAGGAAAGAGCGAACGAACGTTACGGTCAGGGCGTCCTCGAGCGGAAAGCTCTCCAGAAAGCGGCCGGCCCCCGTCAAGAACCTATGATCTTCCCGGCGCGGTGTCGGTCGGCCGAGAATCGGCATGGCGTCCGAGCTTACAGGCGAGCACCGCGGGCGCCACGCCGCCTCTGCATACCTGTCGCCGAGCTAGTCTCTCGCGCAGCGATGATCAGCGGTTGGGATGGCGGCCGATTACGTCATCGTCGGGGCAGGTTCGGCGGGCTGCGCCCTGGCCGGTCGGCTGAGCGAGAACGACGACGTCAGCGTGCTGCTCCTCGAGGCGGGAGAGGATGACCGGAGGCCCGAGCTGCGCATCCCCGCTCTCTTCACGTCGCTCTTCCGGTCCACCGTCGACTGGAATCTCGCCAGCGAGCCGGAGCCAGGCCTCGGCGGGCGTGAGCTCTACATACCGTGCGGCCGCGTAATCGGAGGGTCGAGCGCGATCAACGCGATGATCTACGTTCGCGGGAACCGCCTCGACTTCGACGACTGGGCTAGGTCCGCGGCTCCGGGCTGGAGCTATCGCGAGGTGCTGCCCTACTTCAAGCGTGCCGAGGACAACGAGCGCGGGAGTGACGAATACCACGGTGTCGGCGGGCCCCTCACAGTCTCCGACAGTCGCTCGAACCACCCGCTGACCGAAGTGATGCTCGCGGCGGCCGCTCAAGCCGGGCACGAGCCGAACCCCGATTTCAACGGTTCTCGCCAGGAGGGTTTCGGACGCTTCCAGCTGACCCAGCGGGACGGCTATCGCTCGAGTGTCGCCGACGCGTACGTCCGCCCACACCTCGACCGTCCCAATCTCGACCTGCAGAGTTGCGCCTTCGTCGAGCGGGTCGTCTTCGATGACAGATGCGCGGTGGGAGTCGTGGTCGCCAGGGATGGACGGCACGAGTTCGTCCGCGCTGAACGTGAGGTGATCCTCTGCGCAGGCACTTTCCAGTCGCCGGTCCTGCTCATGCTCTCCGGAATAGGCCCCCACGGCGAGCTTGCGCGGCTCGGCATCCGCGTGCTCGAAGATCTTCCGGTCGGCAAGAACCTCCAGAACCACTGCATCGCACTGTTGAACTTCTATACGACCGAGAACGCGCTGTTCGGCATCAACACCCCTCGCAACCTCTCTCGCCTCGAGACCAAGGGAGGCGGGCCGCTCAGCTCGAATATCGCCGAGGGCGGCGGTTTCTTCCGCACAAGGCCTGATCTGCCGGCGCCGGATGTCGAGTTCCACTTCTCGCCGGCGCTCTTCCTCGACGAAGGACTCGCGCCTACGCAGGACTACGGCTATTCATTCGGCCCGATGGTCCTCAAGCCAACGAGCACCGGCAGCGTGCGTCTGCGTGGACCGTCGCCCGACGAGAAGCCGCGGGTGCAATTCAATTTCCTGACGACCGACGAGGACCTCCGGACGATGATCGCGGGCGTCCGTCAGGCGCTCGACATCGCACGCCAACCCGCCTTGAAAGCCGTCGAGCGTGCCCCGGTGAGCGTGCCCGAGTCGGACTCCGACGCAGACGTTCGCGCATTCGTGGAGCGCGTGGCCCACACCATCTACCACCCCACGTCGACATGTGGGATCGGCTCGGTCGTCGACGCCGAGCTGCGTGTCTACGGAGTCGACGGGCTGCGCGTCGTCGACGCTTCGGTAATGCCCTCGGTCCCGCGAGGGAACACGAACGCGCCGACGATCATGATCGCCGAGAAGGCTGCGGACATGATCCTCGGCCGGCCACCTCTTGCCGAGCTGTAAGAGGTCCTAACCCAACGGGGTTTCCGGTCGTCGCCAGCAGATGACGCAGCAGGCAGACGCGAGGGAGCCGTCGTGGAGGTCGTCTCGGCGGTCGGTGTGGGATGAGGAGGCGGCGACGCTTGTGCAGCCAATCTCCTGCGGTGATGCTCCCAGCCGATCCCCGTGTGCAGCACGAGGTCCGAGCGGATCAGGAAGTGCCCGACACGACGACTGCCATCGCGAACGGCCCCTCATGCGTCACGCTCGCGCTCCACTGGCTCTCTCCGGCCAACTCGGCGGCTCGCCCTGTGAGTCGCAGCCAGGTCCAGCCGTCGGGCTCACGGACGAGTTCCAGCGATCTCCAGTCGAGACGCTCGCTCGGTGGCAGACGCAGTGCCTTCATTCCCGCTTCCTTTGCAGCAAAGCGGGCTGCGAGCCGCTCGGGAGCGACTTCGTCGCCCGCCCGGCAATCGGCGATCTCCTGCGGCGTAAAGACCCGCTCGAGGTAACGGTCGCCGTGCCGGTCGACGGCCTCGCGTATCGAGTCGACCGAGACGAGATCAACGCCGACACGGAGACTCACGTCTTCTCCTCTAGGTGGACGCGCCCCTGAAGGTTGAGAGCGACCACCTCACCGACGAACCGACCTCCCTGGCCCCGGAGCAGGATGTCATGGCTCTTTCCCGGCTCGATCGTGATCGCGTCCTCGATGGGACTCCAGCCCGCGGCACAGAGCCGGGCGCCGTAGAGGAGACGGGTCGTCGTCAGCCGTACACAAACCTCCGAATCTCCCTGAGACAGCACCGACGCGGCGAGACCGAGGCTCTCCGCCGGTTCCAGGCGGCGTGGTCGGCCCGCCGGGAACCTGAACGCCTGCGCTATGACGTCGCCGTCCCGACTCTCCAGAGAAGCGACCACGACGTCCGCGCTGGGAGGGCCGAAGCGGTACGCCCACGAGACGTCGCCGAAGTGCCCGAGTACCGCTTCGACGTTGATCGTCCTCGCGCTGCGCGCGGACACGACGAGATCGGTCGTAGCTTCGTCGACGCAGACCTCCTGATCGTGGTAGAGCGCGACCCTGAGCCGACCGTCGAGCGACTCTGCGCGGTCGTTGGCGACGTGGATGTCGATGCCTCCGAGCCCCTCGTCCGTCGTCCAGATCGCATGCGGTGCGAGAACTCGTGCAAGGTGATGGTACGCGACCTTCGTTCGTCCGAGGACGTCGATCAGACCCCATCCCGCGCCGGGCGAGAGGTCGCGCGACCACAGGACGAGGGCGCCTGCACAGGAGGAGCCAGGCCTCCGCCACTCGGCGAACGTTTCGGCCATGACCTCGCCGCTCACTGCCCGCGAGAGCTGGAGGTAGTGACTGAGGTCGGCGCGGCGAAGCTCGACCGGATCCACTCCGAAGAGCTGACCGAGGTACCAGTCGCGCACGTCGTCGAAGTCCCAGTCGGCTCCGGCGTCTCGGGGGACGCCCGCCTTCCAGCGCGGTTCGTGAATGCAGGCTCCGGCGAGACCGGTTTCCTCGAGCGTCGCCTCGTCCGGGACGTTGGCGATCGCGAGGCATTCCGCGGCGAACCCGACCCGGGCCCGGCGCGCATCGTCCAGAGGCCTTCGGTACCCGCCGACTCCGTAGTAGTTGGCGACGCCGCGGTCCGTGCGGAAGGGGAGATCGCCACCGCTCGGGGCAGACGGGACGTAGGGCACCGCGACATCCATCTCGCCCACGAGCCTCGGCAGCAACTCGCCGAAGAGCTCGCCGCGGCCGAGGGAGGGGTTGAGCCCGACCATCGCCACCTGCTGCTCGATCTCGCTGTTCCCGCAGAGGACGGCGAGGCTGGGCCTGCCGCCTATCGCAGCCAAGACCTGCCTCACCTCGGTCTCGACGAGAGCGCGGAAGGCGTCGTCGGAGACCGGATAGTCGAAGTTGGCGAACATGAAGTCCTGCCAGACGAGAAGCCCCAGCTCGTCGCAGAGGTCGTGAAACGTCTCAGACTCGTACGCGCTCGTCCCGGGGACGCGGACGATGTTCATGCCCGCCCCCCGCACCTGCTCGAGTGCTTCGCGCAGGGCCGCTTCTTCGGCGGCAAGTCTGATGAAATCCGGCGGCGTCCAGACCACGCCCCGGGCGAAGATATCGACGCCGTTGACGCGCAAGGCCAGCGGTGCATCCTCGACGTCGTACTCCGGACCGGGCTCGAGTCGCCGGAACCCGACGCACCGCGTCAGCGCGAGCTCGCCCACGCGGATCGTGACCTCATGTAGAACCGGTTCTCCGTGTGTGTGGGGCCACCAAAGGCCGACGTCGGAAATGCGTAGCTCTCCCTCGACGCGACCGCCGCTCACCGGCAGCAGTACGCCGCTACCCGCCGCCTCCAGCTCCAGCTCCTCGGGCAATGAACCGTCGATCGCTCGCAATCGCATCGCCACTCGCAGCAGCCCGTCGTCGCCCTCCAGGCGGGGGCGAAGGCGTAGCTCCTCGACGACGAGCCGACGTCGGCGCTCGAGCAGCACGGGCTTCCATGGCCCGACCGGCGCAGGCCCCGGAGCGATCCCGGGACACCGACCGAGGAGCATCGTGCGGAAGAAGCGCAGGTTGGCGTGGGCGAGCCTCGTCCTCCACCGGGCACGTGGCCGCCGCGCGATCGCGAGCAACGGGGCGAGCGCGTGGCAGTGGATCAGCAGCTCGTTCTCGTCTGCGAGCCGGCCGCCGACGTCGATCTCGTGGGCGACGAACATCGACTCGCTCGCGAGAATGCGCTCTCCATTGAGGTAGACCTCGGCGACCGTGGCGAGTCCCTCTAACCGCAGCACGACCTCCTCGCCCGCGCTCGAGGCGGGGCTGCCGAAGCGTGTGCGGAACCAGCAGTCAGAGGCGTCGAGATCCGAGCCTGCGTCGAGCTGGCCCGCGTCGCGCAACGCCCCCGCGGCCGTTCCCGGTACACGAGCGGGGACCCACTCCGCCGGCTCGCTGCCGGCAGCCGCGACGGCAAGCTCCCATCCGGTGTCAAGTGGCGTGAGCGTCACGCCTCCGGCGTCGATGGCCTCAGTTCGCAAGGCGGTCGAGCTGCGCCTGCGAGCGTTCCCAAGCCGCGGCCAACTCCGTGACTAGCGGCGCGGGATCGAACGCACGGCGACGCGCGAGCTTGAAGGAGAGAATCTTGCAGGCGGCCACGATCGACAGCAGCGACTGCACCGCCTCTGCTCCGGACTGCGGGAACAGCCAGTCGACGTGCGAGGCACAGACCTCGAACGCTGCGCCCGCCATCCGCACCGTGGCGAAGGCATAGGCGTGGTAGTCGGCGTCGGCGCCTCGCAGCAACCTCGAAAAGGTCCCCCTCGAGGGCGTCGCCGTAGCGGATGAACGGGTTGCTCGTCGGGCGCCGGGCGAGCTGGCGTCGCAGAAGCTCGCGTGCGGCCTCGACCAGCTCGTCGCCGCGCAGCGCACGCCCGCGATCGAATCGCACGAGCTCGGTGTATGGCGGAAGCACGTCGGGCAAGAACTCGCGCCCAACCCGGAAGATGTTGCGGTAGTCCTCACCTTCCAGCGCGTGCAGCGAACCGTTGTGAAAGTACTGAAGTCGCGCGCCTTCGCGGTCGATCGTCTCCATCACCGCCGAGCTCTTGATGTGGGCGCGCCGGTATGAGGTGCCTGCAACGTCCGGCAAATAGAAGGAGTCGAGCTCCACGATCAACGTGCGCCCCTGCTCGATCTGTTCCGCAATCTGGTCGGGCAGAGGCCGGTACGGCTGCATCTCGTGGATGTCGATTCCGTAGAGAAGCTCGATCTCGTCCGGCTGGGGCTTGAAGAACGTCCACTGGTCGCCTTCGAAGTCGACCGCCATCGAGCTTCCGAGCATTGCGAGCGGCTCGTGACCGGCCGCATGGACGAGCTCGATCAGGATGTCCGCATAGCAGTTCGTCTCCGGGTACGCCCGTTCGCCGGAGTGCAACTCGTGCGGAACGTACGTGTTCGGGTCGAGGCCGAAGAGGCTGACTGCAGCCGTGGCGGTTGCACTCACGACGTCCCCCAGAGCCGCTGACGAACTCGCTCCGGCCAGGTGTTGATGTCCAAACCGTGTCTGACGAAGAGCGCCAGCGTTATCCGCTCCTCACCGAAGCCGAGGCACGCCGTGTGCGCCATGTTGCCGTCCGCGGTGCGCAGTCCAAAGACGGATGCGAAGTGATCCTGGTGGTAGTTGAATGACGCGACGGCCGTCGGTTCCGGCCCGGAGATCGGCACCTGGATCTCGAACTTCAGCGCCTGATCGCGTTGATTCGCCGCCAGCATCCGGCCGGAGCGGCCGAAGAACGGATCCGACGCGAGATTGAAGTCCGCGGCGAGGTCGAGCCCCCTGAGGAGTTCGACAGCGCGGTCGCGCCAGATGTCGCGCCATGCTTCGACGGCTTCGGGCTCGCCGAGGCGAATCATCTCGCGCTGATGGAACATTTGCAGGCGGGCCGGGTCGTCGCTCGGCTCGCGCCGGAAGACGTACGCGCCGCCGGCGTCGACGAAGACCCCACCCGCGGGCAGCACGCCGCGCGCCGCGATCGCCGGATAGACCGGATAGCAGGCAGCCGGAATCAGAACGAGATCCGTCATCCGCTGGTGGTCGCTCCAGTCATCATGGCGCGCGGCGATCTCCTCCTGCCGCGCCGCCTGCTCCTCGTCGCCCTCGAAGGCAAAGATCGTCCCGAGCAGGTGAGGGAAGGACTTCAAGTAGCCGATGTCCTCGAGTTGGCGGCGAGGGATGATCGGGGGAAAGCGCAGTCGCTCGGCGCCGTCCTGCCTGCCAATCGACTCGACGAGTGCCTCGAAGCGGAGGCGAACCTCCTCGAAGTCCGAGCCTCGGCCGTAGATGCCCGGCGCTCCCGTCGGGATGAGCAGGCCGGCGTCCACCATCATGCGCAGGACCTCCGCCCGACCCGGCGTCGTTGCCCGGAGCGTGGCCATCTAGACCTCCTTGGCGACGAGAAGCAGGCTGGCGTTCGTCTGATGGATGCGTTCGTTCGCGACCATCAGGCACGCGGACATGGTGTCGCGCAGGTGCCGGCCCACGCTGAACGGCGTGTCGTTCTTGTAGCCGACGATTCCGCAGACCGACATCGCGCCCTGGCAGACGCGCGGGGCCTGTTCGGAGGCAGCGATCTTCAAGTTGTTGAACCGCAGCTGGGATGCGAGCGTCGAAAGAGCCTCGCGAGCGCCCGCGTCGGCCTCGACGAAGTCGTGGAGTGCGGAGCTGACCTCTGCGCGAAGAAGCGAAAGCTCGCTCATGAGGTGCGAGAGGCGAACAGCGGTCGGTGGCGGCTCGCCGGGCTTCTGCTTCGCTTGCGCGCGGACGAAGCTGCGCGCCCGGTTGAATGCGTCAGTCGCGATGCCGAGCCACAGGTGCGACCAGAAGATGTGGGAGAGCGGAACCATCGACTCCGTCGCGACCTTGGCGAACGGCGTCGGCAGGATCTGCTCGGCGACCAAGGTGCCGCGGATCACGTAGCCGGGCGAGCACGTCCCCCGCATCCCCAGCGGGTCCCAGGTGCCGGTTTGTTCGAGCGAGACTTGCTCCTTGCGCGCCAGCACGATCACCTGGTCGTTCGGCTCCGACTCCTCGCTCCGGCGCAAGGTAACGAACAGGTCGTCGGCGTGCGCGCCGTAGCTGACCGTCGGCCCCTGCTTCTCGAAGGAGCACGAGCCGTCGCTGGCCCGAACCACGGCGGCGACGGATCTCCCCATGTCGCCGCCCGTGCCAACCTCGGAGGTCGCGGACGCGATCAGGCGCTGCTTGTCGGAGAGCTCACGCAGGTACCCCCCGTACCAGGACGCATCCTCGAGGTGGCGAACCATGCTCGCGACCTGGATCTGGTGCAT
The DNA here is from genome assembly GCA_963742605.1 of uncultured Thermoleophilia bacterium. Lineage (GTDB taxonomy): Bacteria > Actinomycetota > Thermoleophilia > Gaiellales > Gaiellaceae > PALSA-600. Next base: position 43,976 of record CAVUNA010000001.1, read on the forward strand.
CGCGAAGACCATCGCGGTCGCACCGCAGAAACGGCCGAGCTCGAAGCACATGTCGGCTACGTCTTCGACGGACGCCCCCGCCCCGCCGAATGCCGGCGGAACGAGAGCCGAGAGCGCGCCCGCCTCGCGCAACGCATCAACCGCCTCCGATGGGAACCGCGCTTCACGGTCGACCTCGTCCGCGTGCCGCGCGGCGACTTCCTCGCCGACCCGCCGTACCGTCGCGACATCGATGTCCTTGCGAGCGAGCATTGCGCTCACGCGCCCACTCCGCGGTCCTGGAGCTCGGCGATCGCCTCGGAGATCGATTCGATCGATTCGAATGTCGAGCGCTTGAGCATCTCGTCCGGAAACTCGACATCGAAGGCGCTCTCAAGTGCGAGCATCAGGTTGACGCTCGCGTGCGATGTTAGACCGGAGCGAAAGAGATCCGCATCGACCGGCAGCGCATCGACGTCCGTCGAAATACGGATCTGCTCGCGGATGATCGTCCGCACCGCTGCGGCGATCCCTGGCTGCGCCTGCGTGCTTCTTCCATCTGGGCTCGCCACCCGTTCAGCGTAGTCGACGCTGATGCCGAACAACACCGGACCATCAGGTCGATTCGGACCCGGCGGGGCTAGCCGTTTGGCGAGTGTTTGGCGACGCGGTTTTCAGCAGAGACGGCTTAATGCATTCTGAGGCGATGTTCGTTAGACGCCACCGCGGTTCGGGCCGGATAACCGGCCACATCGTCCAACTCGGGCACCATCGGCGCATCCACCACCCTGACGAGACGACGACAGGACGCTATTGATGGCCTCCGCTACGTCGTCACGCGGCCCGAAGGTGGCGATCGTCGGCGCCGGACAGTCGGGCCTCGAGCTCGCGCTCAGCCTGCTCGAACACGGGTTCGACATCACCGTCGTCTCGAATCGAACGCCAGAAGAGATCGCAGTCGGCCCCGTGCTCTCGAGCCAATGTATGTTCGAGACAGCCCTGCAGACCGAGCGCATGCTCGGTCTCGATCACTCGTCCGAAGACGCGCCGGCCATCGGTCGTCTAAGCGTGACCATCGACGGCGAGAGAGGGGTCGCCTGGTCGGCACCGCTCGACTGGCCTGCCCGGTCGGTCGACCAAAGACTCAAGGTTCCGCGCTGGATGCGCGACTTCTCCGCCGCCGGTGGGCGCCTGATGATCGAAGAAGTCGACGAGGAAGCACTCGAAGGGTACGCCGAGAGCCATGACCTGGTGGTGATCGCGACAGGTCGGGGCCAGCTCGGGGCGCTCTTTTCGATCGACCCGGAGAAGTCCCCGTACAGGACGCCGCAGCGAACGGTCGCGCTGACCTACCTCCAGGACTTCGAGCCGGGCCCGAGCGTGCCAACGATGTCGCTGCACATGCTCCGCGGCGCCGGCGAGTGTCTCTTCTTTCCGGCGATCACGACCACCGGTCCGTGCGAGATTGTCCTCTTCGAGGCGATCCCGGGTGGACCGATGGACTGCTGGAGCGACGTCGAAACCGCAGCCGAGCACCTCGATCGCACGCTCGAGCTGCTCGACCGCTTCTTCCCGGACCAGACACAGAGGTTCAGGCGTGCCCGGCTGACGGATGCAAACGGGGTCCTACGAGGGAGCGTGACGCCGATCGTGCGCAACCCGATCGCTCGCCTACCGTCCGGAGCCGCGCTGCTCGGGATGGGAGACGCGGTCGTGCTCAACGACCCCGTCACGAGCCAGGGGGCGAACAACGCCGCGAAGTGCGCGGAGATCTACCTGTTATCGATCCTCGAGGCCGGCGCGTTCGACCTGGACTTCATGCAGCGGACGTTTGACCGCTACTGGCGGGGCTATGCGCAATGGGTGGTTTCGTGGACCAACAGCTTCCTCGCGCCGCCTCGGCCGCACGTCAAACGGCTCCTCGAGGCTGCAGCGGAGCTGCCCGGGCTCGCTCGGACGATCGCGAACGGGTTCGACGATCCGCGGGTCTTCTATCCGTGGTGGTTCGACCCCGGCGAGGCCAGCCGCCTGATCGCGGAGAAGCGCAAGCGGGGGAAAGCCGCGTCGACGTGCGGAGCCTCCGACGCGCCCTCGGGCAGTTCGCGACGGGAGTCACGGTCGTCACGGCTCTTGGCAGCGACGGAAGGCCCGTTGGGGTGACTGCGAACTCGTTCACCTCGGTCTCGCTCGAGCCACCGCTCGTCCTCTGGTGTCTCAGCCGAGACGCGAGCTGCTTCACTACGTTTCAGAGGACGCGCCACTTCGTGGTGAACGTACTCTCCTCGCAGCAGCACTATCTCTCGCGGCAGTTCTCGACACCCGCCAACGACAAGTTCGCGGGGGTGACACTGGTCACCGAAGAGAGTGGGTTGCCGGTGATCGACGGCGCACTCGCCCACTTCGTCTGTCGGGTGGTCCAGCAGTTCGACGCGGGTGACCACGCGGTGATTGTCGGCGAGGTCGAACGGTTCGACGGCCGGGATGGCGAGCCGCTCGTCTTCCACTCAGGCGCTTACCGCATCGCGACGCGCCATCCCGAGCTCGACATCTGACGAAGACGTTCGCAAGCTCGGCGTGGGCCATATTCCGAAGGCATGCGCACGGCTCGCGTCGCACCGTCGCACCCGGATGAGCGAGAGTCAGTGACCCCCAGGGCGGCCCTGCTACGAGCCCACGGCCCGAGTTTCACCCCTGCGGAGCCGCCGTCGCCAGGGGGAAGCGCCGAGACGTTTCCGCCCGCCGGCTCGAAACGG
>CAVUNA010000002.1:0-32233 GCA_963742605.1 uncultured Thermoleophilia bacterium
TGAAGTCTCCGGGAACGATCGAGCCGCAGGCTCCCGGTTTCCTATCTCACCCAGCTAAGCGTCCACGGTGGAGGTCCGGTATCCCCTGTTCAAGGGATTCCCGGCCGGCGAGGCTCAACCCCTGTTCGGGGGATCCTGCAGCTGCGTCAGCTCGGCCTGCAAAGCGACGAGCGGATCGAACTCCTCGACCGAGACGCGGCCGCCGCCGAGCTCGCGTGACTCGTCGACCGCCTCGATCATGCGCACGACGTCGAGACCGAGCGCGGCCGAGGACCTGGGCGTCGTCCCTTCGCGGACCGCCCGACAGAAGTCGCGCAACTCGACCGCGAGCGGCTCGACGGCATCGACGCGAGGCGACACGATGTCGCCCGTGCGGTACGTCATACGGTACTCGCCGAAGGTCTTCGGGTCCTTGAGCTCGACGCCGGAATCGAAGATGCGTACGGGCTCGGTGCTGGTGTCGTCGTACACCACCATCTTCTCGGAGCCGACGATCGTCGTTCGCCGGAGCTTGCTGGGCGCGAGCCACGACAGCTCGACGTGCCCGATCGTGCCCGACGCGTACTCGAGGTCGATGAAGGCGACGTCGGGGAGGCTCGGCACGATGAAGCCGCGGCTGAGCGCGCTCACGTATGCCGGAGCCTGGCCCAACCAGTAGTGGAGGATCGAGAAGTCGTGCGGGCCCAGATCCCAGGTGACGCTGACGTCGGCCTGGTGGAGCCCGAGGTTCACGCGGCTCGTCGAGATGAAGTAGACGTCTCCGATCACGCCGGAGGCGATCAGCTCACGGATCGTCACCACCGGCGGGCTGTACAGGAAGGTGTGCCCGGGCATGACGACGAGATCCCGTTCGGCGGCGGCGTGCATCAGCTGGATGCACTCCTCGGAGGACGCGGCGAGCGGTTTCTCGATGAAGACGTGCTTGCCGGCCTGGAGCGCGGCGAGCCCGAGCGGGTGGTGGGTGCTGACCGGCGTCGCGATCACGACGGCGTCGATCGACTCGTCGGTGAGGATCTCGTCGAACTGCTCGCAGGTGCGGACGCCCGCGAAGCGCCGGCTCATCAGCTCGAGGCGGTCCGGGTCGCGGTCGCAGATCGTCGTCACCTCCGCGCACTCGAGCTCGAAGAGGTTGCGAACGAGGTTGGGGCCCCAGTAACCGAGCCCGACCACTGCCGTGCGGACGGGTCTCATGCCGTTGCTTTGCGCTGGCGCAGAAGCGCGAACGGCGTGCGGAGCAGCAGTCGGAGGTCGAGGCCGAGTGACCAGCCCCGTACGTAGGCGACATCCATCTCGAGCGCTTCGCCGAAGGTCGACTTCGCCCGGGCGGTCGCCTGCCAGAGGCCAGTGATTCCCTGCGGCACGAGGAAGCGGTCGAAGTGATGGGGCTCGAAGAACTCGGTCTCGTACGGAATGCAGGGGCGCGGCCCGACGAGCGACATCTCGCCGCGCAGGACGTTGATCAGCTGCGGCAGCTCATCGAGGCTCGTCTTGCGCAGGAAGCGGCCGAAGGGAGTGATCTCGCTGTCGCGCTCGAGCTTGTACGTGCCGTTTCCGTTCATCGTCGCCGCAGCCGTCATCGTGCTCTCGATGTACTCGCGATGCTTCGACTCGTCTACCCCCATTGTCATGGTGCGGAACTTCAGCACCGTGAACGGCCGCATGTTGCTGCCGAGCCGTGTCTGGCGGAAGAAGACAGGCCCTTCGGACTCGCGGCGGATGCGGAACGCGGCGAACAGGAAGAGCGGTGAGGTCAGGAGGAGGAGGACCGAGGAGACGACGAGGTCGATTGCCCGCTTGATCCCGAGGGATCCGCTCGAGATGCGGGCGGGCGGCACCGTGAGGAGCGGCATGCCCTCGATGAGATGCACCTCGGCGCTCGGCCCCACCAGCTCGTAGAGTCGCGGGACGACGTCGACCATCACGTCGCGGTCGCGGAGCGAGCGGACGAGTGCCATCGTGTGCGTGTCGGGCTCGCCGGAGAACGCGACGATCACCCGTTCGACGCTGCCGGCATCGACCAGCTCCGGGAGGTCGGTGATGCCGCCGACGACGGGGAGGTCGGCGACGTCGGTGCGGCGGTCGCGCGGGTTGTCGTCGACGAACCCGAGGAGCTCGATCCCGTACTCGGGATGCTGCTGGATCTTGCGGGCGACCAGCTGTCCGACATTTCCGGCGCCGACGACGAGGGCGCGCTGCGTGTAGGCCGGCAGCCGCCGGACGATCGCGCGGGCGACGCCGCGCCCGGTGATCACGGCGACCAGCGAGAACAGCCAGAAGCTCGTGAGACGGTCGAGCTCGGGCCGGGCGAGCTTGGTCGCCCACGAGGCGACGAAGACCACCCAGGTCCCGAGGGTGACCAGGCTGATCACGCCGAGCGTCTCGTCCGCCGTCGAATGGTCGGCCCGGGCCGCGTCGTTCTTGTACAGACCGAAGACGTGCGCGAAGGCGAGCCAGAGGGGGAGGGTGCAGAGGAACACGAGCGTCTCGAGGGCGGGGTGAATGTGGTCGCCGACACCCGAGCTGGCAAAGATCGCGGTCGAGACGAGGAACGCCGTCGAGAGGCCGAGCATGTCGGCGAAGGCGAGCGAACGACGGATCACGTCGGCGCGGTGGCTGGACGAGGACCGCCGGGTCGCTGCGGAAATCGCCGGCGCGGCCTGCGCCGTGAAGACCTCCACGTCCTCCGTTATCGTCCCCCCTCGCGCCAACAGCCCTCCTCGTCTTGCCGCAGAACCGCAAGGCACGCCCAGCCCCCAGGGCCGCCCCCAACCGCGACGCTCTGACGATACGAGCATCGCGTCTCGCCGCTGATACGCCCCGAAAGGCCCCCCAAGATTCGCCCTTCCTTGGCCCTCCCGACCAAGTGTTTTGAATATAGCGACGGTTCGAATCGATTACCACGAGGGCTGCGAAAACCTGTACTTACTGGTCGGGGCAGCACTCCGAAGGGACGGCTTTGGCCAGGCTTCGGCGACACTCCAGCTAGCCTCAGAGGACGTGTGCGGTATCTGCGGCATCGCCCAGATCGGGGGCCCGAAGCGGACGCTCGTCGACCGCGACGTCATCGTGCGCATGACGGACGTGATGACACACCGCGGGCCGAACGACCGGGGGCTCTACACGGCTCCGGGAATCGCGCTCGGCGTTCGCCGCCTCAGCATCGTCGACGTCGACGGCGGCCATCAGCCGTTCGCGAACGAGTTCGAACGCGTCTGGGCGATCCAGAACGGCGAGCTGTACAACCACGACTCGGTTCGCAGCGAGCTCGTCGCGCGCGGGCACCGCTTCCGTAGCCGGTGCGACACCGAGATCCTGCCGCACCTGTACGAGGAGGTCGGCGTCGAGCTCCCGACCCGGTTGCGGGGCAAGTTCGGCCTCGCTGTCTGGGATGCGTCCGAGGGTCGGACGCTCGTGGCCCGCGACCGGGTCGGTGTCAAACCCGTCTACTACGCCGTCGTCGACGATCGTGTCGTCTTCGCCTCCGAGCTGAAGTCGATCCTCGCCAGTGGGATCGTCGACCTGGAGCTCGATCTGGAGGCGATCGACACCTATCTCACCCTCGGGTACTTCCCCGCGCCGATGACGCCGCTCGCCAACGTCCGCAAACTGCTGCCGGGCCACCGTCTCGTGATCGACGACGAGCTACGGATTGAGCAGTACTGGGAGTTCCCCCTGCCGGCTCCTCGGCCGGAGCTGACGGAGCCGGTCGCAGCCGAGCGTCTGCTCGAGACACTCGAGGAGGCGGTCAGGCTCCGGTTGATGAGCGACGTTCCGCTCGGAGCGATGCTGAGCGGCGGGCTGGACTCGAGCCTCCTCGTTGCCCTGATGGCCCGCAACATGTCCGACCCTGTCGAGACCTTTTCGGTCGGGTTCGCCGAGGACGACGTGCGCAGCGAGCTTGGCGATGCGGCGCTGGTCGCCAACGCGCTGGGAACGAAGCACCACGAGCTCGAGCTGTCGATGCGCGATTCTGCGGTCGAGCTCGAGGACCTCGTCTGGGCACTGGACGAGCCGCTGGCCGACCTGTCCGCGCTCGGATTCCTGGCCCTCAGCGAGCTCGCCGCCCGGCATGTCACGGTCGCGATTGCCGGTCAGGGGGCGGACGAGCTCTTCGGCGGCTATCCACGACACTGGCGCGCGGGGCTCGTCGAGCGCGCGCAGGTCGTGCCACGACCGCTCGCGCGCTTCGGTGCCGCCCGCCTCGGCAGCGGTCGTTACGGACGGTTTGCGAATGCAATTGCGGCGACCGACCCGGCACACCGGTATCTGTCGCTGCGGACACCCTTCTTCGATCCAGAGACCCGCGCCCGCATCGTGCGTGACCCGCTGCGTCCGGACGACAGCCGTGCGCGCGAGGTAGTCGGCTCGTACGGCAAGGATGTTCGCGGAGGGGCTCGTGCCGAGACGATGTACCTCGATTCGAGGCTCGGCCTCGTCGACGACATGCTGCACTACTCCGATCGGGTGTCGATGGCGCATTCACTCGAGGTGCGCGTCCCCTTCCTCGACCACGAGGTAGTCGAGCTCGCCGCGACGATCCCGGTCGATCTGAAGGTCCGCGGACGGACGACCAAGTACCTCGTCAAGCAGATCGCCCGCGGGCTGGTGCCGGACGCGATCATCGACAAGCCGAAGACGGGTTTCTTCAATGCTGCGGTGAGCTCGTGGCTCCAGTATCAACTCAGCGGTCGCGCTTCCGACTTTCTGCTCTCCGATCGCGCGGCGTACCGTGAGTTTCTCGACGGCGACGCCGTTCGTGGGATCGTCGATGCCACGCGGACAGGTCGGTCGAGCGTCCGCGGCGATTCGCTCTTTGCTCTGCTCGTGCTGGAGGTCTGGTTGACGTCGTTCATCCCGCAGGCCGTCCACGAATCTCGCCGACCCGTCGCCGCCTCGCTCTGATGCTGCCCGGCTATTCGGCCGTCACGCCGGTGCGGGACGAGTCGGAGAACCTCGGGCGGCTCGCCGCGTGCATGTCCGCCCAGACCGCTCTGCCCGACCGTTGGTTGATCGTCGACAACGGTTCGCAGGACGACACGCCGGCGGTGATCGAGCGAATCCTGGCCGACCTGGTCTTCGCCCGCTCACTCGTCGTGCCGAACGTCGCTCCGCGGAGCATTCGCGGCCGGCCGATCGTCGCCGCGTTCGAATCGGGAGTCGCCGCGCTCGATAGCGCGAGCGACGTCGTCGTCAAGCTCGACGCCGATGTGTCGTTCGAACGCGATTACTTCGCAAGGCTGATGGAGGCGTTCGCTGACAACGACCGGCTCGGGATCGCCAGTGGAACCTGTTACGAGCAGGATCGCGCCGGGGTGTGGCGCGCAAAACATTCGACCCGCGACCATGTGCGCGGGGCGACTCGTGCCTACCGCCGGGAGACCCTCCAGCTCGTGCAGCCGCTCGAGCAGCGCATGGGTTGGGACGGGATCGACGAGCTGAAGGCGCAGGTCTCGGGGTGGCAGACGGAGAGCCTTGCGGAGCTTCCCTTCTTCCATCATCGGCCGACCGGTGCCCGCGAACGGTCGTGGGGCAAGTGGGTGGGCCAGGGCGACATGTCCCACTACATGGGCTACCGCGTTTCCTACCTGCTCGCCCGCACCGGCTTCCAGATGACGCGTGAGCCGGCAGCGATCGGCATGTTGTGGGGGTATCTGGGTGCCGCCGCCCGGCGGCAGGAGCGCTATCAAGACGCAGCGGTCCGTCGCCACCTCCGCCGCCAGCAGAGTCTCTCGGTTGTTCCGAGGCGGGTGCTCGAGGCCCTCGGTCGGCCTCGCGCCCGCTAGAGCTCGATCAGTTCGCCTCGAGCGGCCTTGGGCCGACGCGGGTGCCCGGCGTCGGCAGCATCAGCGCCGAGGCCGAGAGGCCGAGAACGATCCAGAACACGAAGAAGATCTGCGTGAACCCGAATGCGTCGAACGTGAACATCCCGATCCCGAACCCGATGAGCGATGCTCCGAGCCCGAGGAAGAGCCAGGAGTCGGGGTCGTCCGGCGGCACCTTGCGGATCCGAGAGAGGTTCTTCACGCCCGCAGTCACGAAGATCCAGATCCAGATTCCGAATCCGACGAAGCCGACGTCGACGAGGTTGTTGAGCCACTGGTCGTCGAGGATCGGAGCGTTCCTGTTCGGTGTGTTGAAGCCGGTGATCCGCGTCCCGAGCCCCTCCCCGAACAGGGGGTGCTGGCTGGCCTCCGCGACCATCGGCCGGATCAGGCGAACCCGGCCGCCCGAGAGTTGTCCGTTCTCGAGTTGGGCGTTGAACGACGACTGCTCGGCGATGATCCCGCCCTTCGGGAAGAACGCCGCGCGCAGGCTTCCGATCGCGCCGGGAAGGGTGAAGTGGACGACCACGATCGCGGGAACGAAGTAGGGAATGAGCCGCAGAGCCTCGTGCCGCTTGTAGACCAGGAGGAGAATGAACTCGGTGACGAACATCGTGATCGCGGTGCGTGACCCCGTCGCGAGCGAGCCCAGGACGATCAGGATGGTTGCAAAGAGCCACCGGCGCCCGCGCGTCTTGGCCAGGTAGTACCCGAGTGGAGTGATCATCATCAGGAGCGCGCCGAGCGCGATCGGATGCTGGGCGGGGCCGAACACCCGGAGGTTGCCGCCGCGCAGGATGTCGGAGTCCTGTCCCGGCTGGAGGATCAGGAACGGCAGGATCGTGTGCAGGTGATCGAACACGTTGTAGAGCGTGCGGGTCTCGATGATGCCGAAGAAACCGATCACTGCCGCGCCGCCGACGAGGAGGGTTAGAAGCTTCTCGATCGCCTCCCGCGTGTGGATTGTCGTCGCGGTGACCAGGTACACGAGCACGAAGCTGAGGAAGAAGGTCAGGGTCTTGGCGACGTAGGTCCCCCAGGTGTCGACCCGGCCGGGGTTGGCAACCTCCGAGGCGAGGATCACTGCGACCAGTCCGAGGATCGGCCAGTTGTACGGCGTCGAGCGAAGCCTCACGTTCGGATCGATCAGCATCGAGGCGAGCCAGATCAGGACGACGAGCGCAACCGTGACCCGGTACAGCTCGAGGTTGAACGGAAGGCTTCCGGGCAGGCGGTAGCGCCCGATCGGGACGAAGAGGACGATCGCCAGGATCAACCCGACCAGGCTGTGCCAGCGCAGCAGCGAGCGATGGAGCGTGACAAAAAAGATGATTGCGATCGCGAGCGGTGCGACGATCTTGTCGCTGGTGCCTGCCACCGCCACGGCGGCGACTGCCGACGCGGCGAGGAGGATGATCACCGCTTCCGGCACGCGCGCGGCTGCGCCGACAGCCCGCATGTGTGTTAGGCCTCGGCTTGAGAGCGTGCCGGCTGCGAGCCTGTCTTGCGCTCAGCCCGTGCGGATTCGCTGAGATTGATCGGCTTCGCGGTGACGGGCTTCGCGTTGTCGAGGACGAACGCGAGCCCGATCGTCGCGCTCGCGAGCGCCAGGAAGATGACGATTGGAAGCGTCTTCTTGCGGGGGGCGATCACCTTCGGCAGCGTGGCCAACTGCAGCGTCTGGATGTCGATTCGCTGGTCCTTCGGAATCGCCGCGCCCAACTGCTGCTGGTGGACGTAGTTGACGAACGCCTGGCGCCCGACCTGGACGGCGCGAATCGAAGCCCCCGGGGTGTCTGCCTGGCCTTCGAGGGAGATCACCGGGAGCGCCGCCCCGACCTGCGTCGGTTGCAGTGGCAATGCCACGAGCTTCCACGACTTCGGTGCGCCGTAGCTTCGCATCAGCTTGGCCACCTGGTCGCTGTTCGCGAACTGCGAGTACAGATCGACCAGGCTCGAGAAGCGCGTCGGATCGGCGTATTGCGAGACGGTCCCGAAGTCGGTCGACGGCAGCGTCGCGCGACCCCAGGGGAACCCGCCCTGGGTGAGGAGCACGTTGGACGTGCTCTGCCAGATTGCCGGCTTCCGGTAGATGAGGCCGTTCTTCGTGATCTTGGCAGTGGAGAGCACCGCGAAGAAGATCGCCAGCAGCAGGCCGATGATGACGAGCCACTTGAAGCGCTTCAGGACACGCCAGTAGACGGGAAGATCCACGTACCCCTACTTCCTGGTCCGCGGGTCCGTGCGTCTCTGCAGGGGGCTGTCCACGCGATCAGAGAGTAGCCGGTTTCTCGGGAGGGGGGACGGCCGTTGGTCCTGTACCAACCCACCTTTCGACGAGACCTCTCGGCTCCGCCGGATCTTCATCGTACGTTCACATTTTGCGGGCGCTTGGCGCAGCGCGACGTCGGTTTCCGTCCGGCCCGAACGTTCGCCACGAAGCATGCCGCGGGCGAACGAGGTCGCAGGTGGAAATCTCCGGCTGCGACGTCGACGTAGGGTGACCTGGAGAGGCGAAGTGCGTGCGTCCCGCACGAGTAATGCCCGACGAAGACGTTGCTGTCGAACGTCACGCCGGCCGGGACGCCGTTTTGCCCGCAGGTCGTCTGGCTTCCGAGAATGTTGCCTCGGATCACGATGTTGTCGTAGTCGGTGCCGGGGATCCCGTCGGTGATGAAACCGTGGGCGATGCGGTTGAATTCGATCGTCCAGTTTCGCTCGACCGGCGTGGTTCCACCGCAGTAGCTTGCACCCCCGACGCCGATTCCGAGCTCACGGAAACCAACCGGCAATTGCTGTCCAGGTCTTGGTTCGGTCGGGTCAAAGGAGTAGACGGGCCATCCGAACACGTCGTTCTTCAAGACGACGTTCGTGTCGTTGGAGCAGCTGTTGAACTCGATGTCGTAGATCGCATCGTGATCGAAGGTCGTGTTCTCGATGTGTAGGCCGATCGAGTCCCAGATGAGGAGCCCGCCGGTGTGGGTGCCTGACCACTTCGACGTGATCCCGTGGATGTGGTCGTTGTTGAGCAGGATGTTCGAGGAGACGGTGCCGTTGCCGTTGTCGTGGATGAAGGGCTCCTGCTGAATGACGTCGGTGCCGTGCTGAAACTGGCTGTAGAACCGCTCGGTCGGATCGCTCGAGTTCGGGTCGCACTTGGCGTAGGCCGGCGCGTCCTGGGCGCCGCACGCTGTCAACGGCCCGATCTCCGAGTTCACGATCGTCAGGTTCGCGCAGCCGGCACACTCGAACGAGTCCATGTGGACACCGTCGAGCGTGATGTTCTTGGTCTGCTTTGGATATCCGCCGAAGCCGAACGCGACCTGATGGAAACGGAAGCAACCGCCCTGAAACGCCACCCAGGCCAGTCCAGGTTTGAACGCGAAGACGGGTGCCTGAAAGGTTACGGCGCCAGTCGACGACGCGCAGCGAAAGACGACCGGGAGCGTTCTTCCTGCTACCGGGAGGATCCCGGTTGCGCCAGTATCTTGGTCCGTCACCGGATATGAGCCGGGACGGACGATGACGCTGTCCCCGCCGTGCGCGACTTGAAAGCTACGCGCAAACGTTGCGCAGGGCCTGGCCGGATCGTTCCGGCGGCACCCGCCGTCGTTCCCGGCCGTCGAGAGCCAGACAATCCCGTGTGCCGCGCGACGTGAATCCGGAGTGCGTTCGGCTGCAGGAGCACGTGCGGAACATGCCGCCTGCACGATCGCGAGTAGGAACAGCAAGGCGAGCCCGGCGAGCGTAGGAAACCAACGGGATCGTCCGAAGATCGTCATCCTGTCCACCGTAGCCAGTATGCGTCGCGGACCAGCCTCATCCTGCCCCGCTTACCGGTCCCTCCTGTGCGTCTGCGGGGGCGAGGAGCAGTGACGCACGAGATCAGCCCTGAGCTCGCGCTCGTCGATCCGTCGCTTCGAGAGCAATTGCTCGCGGAGCCCGAGCCCGCGCCGAGCGTGCCTGCGACGTCCGCCGCCGAAGCGACCCCGGCTGCCGTTGCGCCCGCGGCTGCCGGCGACGTCACCCCGGGCCCGACGCCGGAACCGATCCCGGCTCCGCCTCCGCCTCCGTCCGCACCTTCGCCTGCAGTTCCCGTGGTCGTCGACGCGGCCACGGTCGGCACGGACGCGCCCGTGCCCGTACGGCGTTCCCGGCTGCGGTTCGTCACCGGGTACTCCTTGCTGCTGCTGGTGCTGGCGGCTGCCGGATACGGCTTGGTGTCCTTGCTGCACGGAGGAGATGCGCGAACGACGGTGCCTCCGACGTCGAGCTCGATCGGTCGAGCCGCCGCCTCGCCGACCGCAACGGTTGCGCGGCCGACGACCGCCGGCCGTTCGGCCACCACCCACTCCCTGGGGACGACGAGCAAGACCCCGCCGGCCAAGACGACCGTAGCGCCGGCGCCGCGCACACTCGGCTTCTCGTGGCCCGCGGTGCACGGAGCAACCGGTTACCACATCGCGTTCTACGCCCGCCGGGCGCGAGATGTCCTCGTCTACCAGACGCAAACCCGTGCGCCGCGCCTGGTCGTTCGCGTGCGATCCGGTCAGGGGCGGCCGGCGAGCGCCCTGGCACCCGGTTCGTACCTCTGGTACGTCTGGCCGATCGTCGGTGGACGGCGCTCGAAGGTCGCGATCGTCAGTTCGAAGCTTCAGGTTCGGTGAGTCCGCTCGGGGCTTTGCGGGAGCTCGGGCTAACGCCCTCATCACGTTCTTTTAGGCCAGGTTTCGGGTTTTGGCGGAGCGGGCACTCCGTTCGTGGTGTCTGGGTCGCGTGGGGCGCATATCCCCCAAACGGGGGTGCTTGGTTTGAATCGGGTTCCCGATGACTGCTCGCGATGCGTGTGCCGCCGCAGCGCATAGTCATCACCCTCGCGACTGTGTTCGCGTTCTTCGCGACCGCGGGTGTGGCCTTCGCGCAGAGCCATGAGACCCCGAAGGCTCATCCGAAGACCCACGCTCACGCTGCGAAGACTCGGGCCGCGAAGGCCCGCGCCGCGAAGGCCCGCGCCGCGAAGCGCATGTTCCTGGTGGCCGCAAGCACGCCCGCGGGGCCGACGGGACTGACCGTCAGGAGCGTCACGCCGTCGTCGATCACGTTCTCCTGGAAGGCTCCGCGCACCTATCTGACCGTCGCCTACTACCGCGTCTACGTCAACGGCAATCTCGCCGGGACGACGAGGCTCGCGTCGTACTCGGTTCGCGGGCTCAAGTGCGGCACGTCGTATCTCCTCGGCGTCGACTCGGTCGACTTCCGGCTCAGCCGGTCGTCGCGCTCCTCGATCGTTGCGAGCACCAGCCCGTGTGCCGCCCCGCCGACCTCGTCGCCGGCACCTGCGCCTCCTCCTCCGGCTCCGGCGCCGCCCGCACCGCCGACCGACACACAGGCGCCGACCGCCCCGACGGGTCTGACGGAGACGGCAGCGACAGTCGCGGCGATCACCCTCGGCTGGCAGCCGTCGAAGGACAACGTCGGCGTGCTCTCGTACGGCGTCTACCTGAACGGAAAGCGCGTCGGCACGCCCGCCGCGACCACGTACACCTTCTCCGGGCTCTCGTGCGGTGAGACCTACTCGGTCGGCGTCAACGCCGCGGACGCCGCCGGCAACAGCTCGTCGCAAGCGCAGATGAACGTCTCGACCTCTGCCTGCCCGGACACGCTTGCCCCGCTCGTACCGTCCAATCTGCTTGCTGCAACGATCACCCAGAAGTCCGTCACTCTGTCGTGGCAGGCGTCGATCGACAATGTCGGCGTGGCAGGCTACGGCGTCTACCTGCAGGGGACGCGCGTCACGAACGTGGCGGCAACCGGGTACACCTTCACCGGCCTAACCTGCGGGAAGGCGTACCAGCTCGGCGTCGACGCCTATGACGCCGCCGGGAACCGGTCGAGCCAGTCGACGACCTCGGTCACGACCTCCGCCTGTTCGGATACCCAGGCACCGACCGCACCGTCGAACCTGAGCGTCTCGTCCGCGACCCAGACCAGCCTCTCGCTGAGTTGGTCTGCTTCGACCGACAACACCGGCGTGACCGGCTATACGGCCTACCTGAACAGCGCACAGGCCGGGCAGACGACGAGCACCTCCTACGGATTCTCGGGGCTCACGTGCGGTACCTCCTACACACTCGGCGTCGAGGCGCGCGACGGGTCCGGCAACGTGTCGTCGCGGCCGACTGCTTCCGGAACGACCGCTGCCTGCAGTTCGCCGCCGCCGACGACGAGCCCGGTCCCGCCCCCGACGACGAACCCGACCCCAACCCCGACCCCAAACCCGCCTCCGTCCCCGTCCGGCTCGAACGTGTACCTGTCCACGACCGGCAACGACTCCACCTGCGTACGTAACGATCCCTCGAAGCCTTGTCTGACGTTCAACGGCGCCTACCAGGTCGCGCAGGTCGGAGACACGGTGCTCGTCTCCGGCGGCACCTATCCAGTGACGTCGACCAACGAGGGCTCGACATACATCGATCCCGACAGCTCGAAGAACGGCGTTGTGACCTTTGCGTGTGCCGGTAACGGCGATGTCACGTTTGCCGGGCCGCTGTTCGCATTCCACCCGGGCTTGTCCGGCGTCGCGTTCCAGGGCGGTTGCTTCCGTTTCCATCAGGTCGCGTTCGGCTTCGGCGGATATCCAAAGCAGACCAAGAACATCACGCTCGACGGTGTCCACATGAACTCGTTCGACTGTGCCGGCTGCGCGAACCTGACGATCGTGAACTCGGAGATCGGGCCGTTGACAGCGTGCGGCGCCCAGGACGCGCCGGCCTACGCCAAGTGCGACCCGAACTCGAGCGATCCGACCGAGCGGTTCTACAGCCAGTTTCAGCACGGCACCGACGTCATTCAGCAGGAGCCCTTCATCCACGACAACGGCAACGGCACCGTCTCCTCGAACATCCTGTTCAACAACGACCACATCCACGGGATCACGTCGAAGTGGTCAGGCACCCACACCGGCGGGCTCATCATCTGGGACGTCAACGGTTTCACGATCTCGAACAGCACCTTCGACCACAACGCCATCTACGACGTGTTCGCAAATCAGGACTCGAACGAGACCAACGTCGTTTTCCAGAACGACACGTTCGGTGTGCCGGTTTGCTCGCTCGACCCGAACGACACCACCTGCGGTGGTCCCGGGCTACCGACACCTAACGGCTGGCGCGAGGTGACGGTCGGTGGAAATGGTTCGACGCTCTCGAACTGGACGGTCGACCATGACAGCTTCGTCAATGGGCTGCTGTTCGGGACGTCCGGTGGGTACACCTACACGAACGTCAAGGTGACGAATTCGCAACTCGGCTCCGCGACGGTATGCACCAACCTCTCGGGGATCACTTGGTCCGGCAATAGCTCGTGCGGCTAGCTCGGCGGCGGCTTTGTCCGTCGCGTCGCCAACGCGGCCCGATGGTCGTCTAACTCGGACGCTACAGTCCGGGAGCGTATGCGGCGAGCGCTCCTTCTGGTCGAAAACCTCTCGGTACCAACGGATCGCCGCGTTTGGCAGCAGG
This sequence comes from uncultured Thermoleophilia bacterium, assembly GCA_963742605.1. Lineage (GTDB taxonomy): Bacteria > Actinomycetota > Thermoleophilia > Gaiellales > Gaiellaceae > PALSA-600. Next base: position 13,340 of record CAVUNA010000002.1, read on the forward strand.
CCCGCACGCTGACGGAGGCGGGGATGAAGGTCACCGTCGTGTGTCCGCGCGGAGAGACGCGTGACACCGAACCGGAGCTGGAGCTCGACGGAGTCACGATCCGGCGATACGCGTCGCGGTTCGGCGACGGTGCGCTGCGCGGGTATGTCCGTGAGTACGGATCGGCGCTCCGCCAGATGCGCCGCGTTGTCGACGAGCTCGCGCGCGATCAGCCGTTGGATGTCGTCCACGCGGGCAACCCTCCGGATCTGTTGCTGCTGGCCGCTCTCCGTCAGCGGCGCCGCGGCACGGCGTTGATCTTCGACCAGCACGACCTCGTCCCGGAGCAGCTGATCTCTCAGTTCGGCGATCGCAAGCTTCTTCACCAGGCAACCCTGACGGCCGAGAAGGTTTCTTACCGGCTCGCCGACGTCGTCGTGGTCACGAACGAGTCCTATCGGCAGGTTGCGCTGGCGCGTGGGAAACGCGACGATCGCGACGTCTTCGTCGTGCGCAATGCGCCGGACCTTCAGCGTTTCAACCCCGTCGCTCCCGATCCACAGCTGAAGCAAGGTCGTGAGTTTCTGATCGGCTTCATCGGGATCATGGGCCCGAAGGACGGCGTCGACGACTCTCTCTACGCGCTCGCTGCGCTCAGGCGACGCCGGTCCGACTGGCGGGCAGTCTTCGCCGGTGACGGCGATTCGCTGGCGCCGATGCGTGCGTTGTCGACCGAGCTTGGGCTCGACGACGTGGTCGAGTTCACAGGCTTCGTCTCCGGAGATCGACTGATCACGGTGCTGTCTTCGTTCGACGTTTGCTTGGCCCCGAATCCGCGCACGCCGCTCAACGAGGTCTCGACGATGGTCAAGCTGATGGAGTACATGGCGATGTCGAAGCCGATCGCGGCCTACGACCTGCGAGAGACTCGAGCAACCGCCGCGGAGGCCGTCGCCTATGCGAAAGGGGACACTCCGAACGATCTCGCAGATGCGATCTCGGATCTCCTCGACGATCCGGAGCGGCGGGCACGGATGGGCGAGATCGGCCGGTCGCGCATCGAGGGCGCACTGTCGTGGAAGCACTCGGAGCGGGAGCTCCTCCGCGCGTACGACCGGGCGTTCGAAGCGGCAGCCCAAAGAGCGGGCAAGTGACGTGATCGGCTCGGTTCGGTCAACGGCGAAGACGATCCTCGGGCCCCGTCTGATCGCGCGCGCTCGCGGTTTGACGATTCGGAACCTTCCGACCGCGGGTGAATACCGCAAGGAGCTACGCGGGAGGACGGCGCTCGAGATCGGAGGGCCGAGCGAGATCTTTGCCCTCGGGCCGCTCCCGGTCTACAGCGCCCTCCGATCGGTCGACGGCTGCAACTGGGCTTCGTCGACGCTCTGGGAGCCGGTCGGCTTCGCACCGACCTACCGTCGTCAGTTCATCGCCGAGGCAAGCTCGCTCGACGAGGTTCCGGACGCGAGCTACGGGTGCGTCCTCGCCTCACACGTTCTGGAGCACGTGGCGAATCCACTTCGGGCACTTCACGAATGGCGGCGAGTCCTGACGGAGAACGGCCTGGTGCTCGTCGTTCTGCCCAACAAGGACCGAACCTTCGACCGGCGACGCCCGGTCACACCGGTGGAGCACATGGTCGCCGACTACGACAACGAGGTGGGAGAAGACGATCTCACGCATCTCGACGAGATCCTCGAGTTGCACGATCTGTCGAAGGATCCACCTGCAGGGACGCCGGATGAGTTTCGGTCCCGCTGCCTGGACAACACGAGCTTCCGTGCGATCCATCATCACGTCTTCACGCTTGCGAGCATCGGCGAGCTCCTCGAGCATGCAGGCTTCACGCCGATCCGTTCGGAGATCGCCGAGCCCGTCCACCAGATCGTTCTCGCGCGCCGGGCTTAGCCTCCCAGGCTCAGGGGCGGTCGAACGTGATCTCGCGCCAACTCACGAGCCGGTGGGCGTTTCCGAGGCGCTCGACGAACGCGGAGAGCGATTCTCGCTCCGCTCGCCGCCATTCCTCTTCTCTTCCAGGATGAAGGCCGACCTCGAGCGATCCGTCGGGAAGGTGAGCGGCCAATTCCTCCCAGGAAACGTCGCTGGTCGTGGTCGGCATGTAGAAGTGCCTGGTCGTCGCGAAGTGCTTCATCAGCGAGCGGCGCCACGAGGGGCCGAACAGCGCGGTGGGGTTCCTCGACGGTCGTTTCAGGAAGACGTCCTGCACATTGCGAACCCTGTCAATCTCGAGCTCGGGCAGCGCGAGCTCGAGGCCGGCCCGAATTCGCGGGAACTTGTGCAGATGCCGATGAGAATCGACGTGAGTGACATCGACGCCGCGATCCCGCACGAAGCCGACTTGCGCCCTCGTTTCGGTGGCCACCTCCTGCGGCGAGATCCTGCGCAGGAGAGCGCGTCGACGAACCTCGTTCGTCGGCAGCAGATGACCTTCTGCATCGACGAGCCCGGGAATGGAGGCGCGCGGGGACAGGGCGCGCTCGGTTCCGTCTCCGGTCAACTGGAGGTGAACGCCGAACGAGAACTGCGGATGGGCCCGCGCGAATTCCAGCGCGCGCTCTGTCGCCGGCATCCCGACCATCACCGTTGCACTCGTCAGAAGACCGGCCTCGAAGCACTCGATGGTCGCGTCGACGGTGTCGTCCGAATAGCCGAAGTCGTCCGCGTTGAGAATGATGCCCATCAGCCGAGGCCCGGTTTCGCGGCTGCTACCTTCGGCGGCGCGGCGGAGGCGTGTGCCTCGGCTCGATGGTGATTGCGATGAACCAGCGACCGGAGACACTCAGAGCCCTCTACAGCTTCCCGCACAAGATCGGGGCTGCGCGTATCTGCACGACCGCCTGGTACCAGGTCGACGGTGTTGCTTCGGCCGGAGCGAAGGTCCTGGCGTACCCGGGGGCCGTTGCGCGGCCGCTTTCCCCGGCGATCGAAGTGAAGCCAACTCTGGCCCGCGGCTCGGTGAGAGTGCCCTATCGAGCTGTCGGTCGCTATCGCGCTTTGCATGTGCATGACCGTATCGTCGCGCGACGTCTTCCTGCGCTCGCAGGCAGTATCGATGTCGTCCACGTCTGGCCGCTCGGCGCGATGCACACGGTCCAGGCGGCGCGCGAGCTTGGGATACCAACCGTTCTCGAGCGGCCGAATGCTCATACGCGCTTCGCCTATGGAGTGGTGGCCGAGGAGTCTCGTCGCCTCGGCGTCGAGCTCCCGCCGGGACACGAGCATGCCTTCCAGGCCGACGTTCTCGCATACGAAGAACGGGAGTACGAGCTGGCGGACTACCTTCTCTGCCCGTCCGACTTCGTCGTCAAGACATTCGTCGACGAGGGTTTCCCGAAGGAGAAGCTGCTTCGCCATGCCTACGGCTACGACCCGGCCATCTTCCAGCCCGGCCCGGTCTCCTCGGACGCGGGCCTGAAGGTGCTCTTCGTCGGTGTGGCTGCGGTCCGCAAAGGGCTTCATTTTGCGCTCGAGGCCTGGAGACGTTCACCGGCGTCGGTCGACGGAACATTCTCGATCGCCGGTGACTTTCTTCCGAGCTACCGCGAGCTCTTGGAACCCTTGCTCGATCATCCGAGCATCCGAGTGCTGGGCCACCGGGAAGACATTCCCGACCTGATGCGGGCGAACGACGTGCTCATCCTCCCCAGCATCGAAGAGGGCTACGGCCTCGTCTGTGCCGAAGCGATCGGGTCCGGTTGCATTCCGCTGGTCTCCGACGCCTGTACCGAAGTCTGCCGACACGAGATCAACGCGCTCGTCCACACCGTGGGAGACGTCGACACCTTGACCGCCCAACTGACGCTGCTGCGAGAGGATCCGGCGCTGCGTCGCGGTCTTCGTGCCGGTGCGCTCGCGAGCGCACCGAGTCTGACCTGGGACAAGGCTGGAGAGACCTTGCTCGAGGCGTATCGGGAGGCGGTTCGCCTCGGGCCGACCGCACGGTAGTCCGAGCGGCGCTTATGGCGGTGGCTGGCCAATCGTGCAATCTGTGATGTGGTGAACGATCTCGCGATCATCCTCGTCTCGCACCGCGGTGCCGAGTGGCTCGGGCCCTGCCTGGACAGCATCATCGGGCACGTCGGATCGTGCAACGTCGACATCGTGGTGGTGAACAATGCCGACGACGGCACCGAGGCGGTCCTGGCGCGTTTCCCGTCCGTGCGTCTCGTGAAATGCGAAAACCACGGGTTCGCCCACGCGAACAACCGTGGGCTTCTTACCTGCGATGCCCGCTTCGTGCTCTTCATGAATGTCGACACCGAAGTCCTGGCGGGAACGTTCGAGGAGTTGGTTGCGGCGCTCGAGGTTCGTCCAACTGTCGGGATGGCGGGCATTAGGCAGGTGGACAGTGACGGAAACGTGGCGCCGACCAGCCGCTGGTTCCCGAACGCGCTCAGGGCGCTTGGAGACTCGGTCGGGCTCGAACGTCTGCCAGCGAGACGTTCGTGGACCGGTGAACGCGAGCTGAACCTTGCTGTGTACGAGCGCGAGCATTCGTGTGATTGGACATCGGGCTCGTTTCTGGTCGTTCGTCGCGAGGTGTTGCAGGGAGTCGGGCTGATGGACGAGCGCTTCTTCCTCTACAGCGAAGAACCGGATCTCTGCCTGCGGGCGAAACAGGGGGGGTGGGAGATGCGTCACCTTCCCTTGATGACGATCCTTCATCACGCGGGCAAGGCGGGACCGAATCCGAGGCTCGCCGCTCAGGATGCGTATGCCCGCATGCAGTACGCGCGCAAACACTTCTCGGCCCTCCATCAGGTCGCTTACGCAACTGCGTTGGGCGTCGGATACTGCCTGCGGCTTGCAGCTCCCATCGAGTCCGAACGTCGTTCCTCGGCCCGTGCCGCTCTCAAGACGTTGGTCGGAGCTTCCGGCCCGCCCTATGGAACGCCGCCGGTTCAGTCCTTTGCGTCCTCGGCGGAAAGCGCATGAGTGCTAAGCCGGACGTCTCGATTCTGATCGTCAACTGGAACACGCGCGTCACCGTGCTGCGCTGCCTCGACGCCCTCTCGACCGGTATCGACGATGACCTCACCTACGAGGTCGTCGTTGTCGACAACGGGTCGGTTGACGGGTCGGCTGAGCAGCTCGCGAAGCGAGACGACATCATCTTCATCGCGAATAGCGAGAATCTCGGGTTCGCGGTTGGTGTCAATCAGGCTTATCGCCGATCGGTCGGTGAGCTCGTGCTGCTCTTGAACTCCGACGTCGATCTGACGGCAGGCTCGCTGAGCACGCTCGTGCGGTTCCTCCGCGAGCATCCCGAGGCGGCGGGTGTCGGTCCGTTGTATCTCAACCCGGATGGCACAGAGCAGCCGTTTCACTTCCGCTTTTCCACCTTCTCGACCACGCTCGCCAACGGGAGCCAGGTGGCCCGTAAGCTAATGCCGGGTAGCGCGGAGCGCCTTCGGCGATATCGCATGCTCGACGACGACTTCTCGCAACCTCGCCCGGTTCCACAGCCGTCGGCCAGCTGTTTGTTGCTTCGCCGAGCTGTGCTCGATCCGGCCGAGATCCTCGACGAGCGGTACCCGATCTTCTTCAACGACGTGAAGCTCGCCCGCACGTTGGCCGAACGCGGATTCGAGCTGTGGGTGACTCCGGCGTCGACGGTGATTCACGAAGCCCATTCGTCGGCGCGTCAGCTCGGTCGCTGGCCCGGTCGGCGGCAATATCTCGCTTCGACTATTCGCATGCTCTCCGAAACCGAACCGGCGGCGAAGGTGTGGCTCTTTCGCTCCGTGGTGTGTGCACAGAACCTTGCTCTCTGGGCGATGCGTCGGCCCGAGGCGCTCCGCGGGCACGACCTGTGGAGGGCGCTGGCGGGCGACCCGGGTGAGTTGCCGGCACGGCCCGGCGGCTGATCCGGGCCGCGCCGTAGTCTCGGGCTCGTGCTCTCAGTCTCCCGTCTCCGCGAGGGCAGCCTCGCCAAGTCCGCGCTGCTCGGCCTGGCGCTCGTTCGCGCGCGCGCGGGCAGCGCGAAGCGAGGGCGTGAGGCTCAGGCGGTCTTTCTCTCGAACACGTTCTCCAATTCCGGGGCTCCGCTGGTCCTGGCGGAGATCGTCGAGGAGGTCGCTCGGTCCTCACGCTTCGGGACGGTCCGGCTGCTCGCCCCCTCGGCGACGCCGGGCTTGGCCGAGCGAATGGCGGTGGCGGGCGCGACGCTCGAGCCTGCGGCGAATCTCGGCGTCGCCCTGTCGCGCTTCCAGCTCGCGCTCGATCGGCGTGACTTCGTCCTGATGAACACGGCGGCGGTGAATCGCGACTACACGCGCGTCGTCTTCTCGTCGCTGGCCGAGAGGCGTCTCGATCATGCGTACTGGTTCCTCCATGAGAATGTCGGCCAGCTGACGAACATCTCCGCGGAACTCACGTCGGGTGAGTATCTGGCGACCGTCCGTGAGCTGGTGGAACGGGGATGGCTCACGATCGCCGTTCCCTCGGTGAAGGTGAAAGCTCAGTACGACGCCCTCCTCGAGAGCTCGGCGGTCAAGGTCGTCTGGCCCCGCGTCACGGTCGCCGATCGATACCGGCAGCCTCGGTCTCCGTCTGACTACGCGAGTCTGCGGTTCGTCATCGTCGGCCATGCCGACGGTCGAAAGAGGCAGGAGCTCGCGGTCTCGGCCTTCCAGGAGCTTCTTCGTCGCTGGGTCGACGCGGCTCCCGGCCGCTATCGCGAGTTCAGGTTGTCGCTCATCGGTTTACGGGACACGCAAGTCGTGCGCGAGCTGATCCGGTTCGGCGAGTCGGTACTCGGTCCTCGGCTCACGGTGTACCCGGTGATCACCCCGGACGAGGTTCTCGAGTTGACCTATGGCTGCAACGTCAGCATCTGCTGCGCGCTGTACGAAGGATTCCCGCTCTACGTTGCCGAGGGAATGGCCATGGGGCATGTGCTCGTTCGCAACGACAGTGGTGGTCGCGAAGAGCAGCTCGAAGACGGAGTGAATGGTTACGCGATCTCGGACGACGTCGGCGAGTTCGCCGCTGTACTCGAGCGCTTGCTCAACCGAGAGTCGACCACCGACAGCGATCTCTGGCGGATGGGCGACGCGTCGCAGCGGCGAATCGAGCCTTACCGTCACACCTCATATCTCGAACAGCTCGGTTGACGCCGGCTACCGGGCGTGGACGGCCTCGACGAATGCCGATGCCGGTGGGAGCGGAGGCCGCCCGAGCCGGACCTCGGCGTCGGTGGCCGCTTCCCCGACCACCGACCACGTGTCGTCGGAGCGAACGAGTGTGGACGTCGCCCGCCGACGCCACCACTGGGCGATCTCGACCGGCAGCGCGTGCCACGCAGTCTCGTCGTCGGCGTTGGCGGCCAAGAACCGGCCGTAGGCTGATCGCCGATCGTCGTCCAGCATGTAGTCCGGGTGGGTCAGCACGAGCGCCATCCCGCCCTGCTCCCGAAGGAACTGAGCCTTTTCGAGCCACGTCCGCTCATCGAGCTCGCGCCGCAATTCGAACAGCGTGTGGTCCTGGGGGAGCGTGATCGGCAACTCGACCAGATCTCCGAGCTGATAGGGAAGCCAGGAGCACGTGCCACCGCGTTGAGGCTCGTATCGGGCGACGTCCGACCAGGAGGAATCATGCTCCATCGCGAGCAGCTCGAGCACTCGCGGGTCACGGAGCGTCGACGGTGACCGGAAACCCACAGCGCCCCACCGTTGGCTGTAGGCCCGCATCGCCGGAAGGCGCTCGGCGAGGCTCCGCGCGGCGAGGTCTCGCCCGTCGTGCCGCAATCCGTGGAGGCAGATCTCGCACCCCTCCGAACGCAATCGGTCGAGCAACGCCTCCTCCACCCGATAGTCGCGTTCCGGGACGAAGTACCAGGCCGAGCGAAGATCGTGTGCGACCTCGACCGCTCGGACGGCGTCGATGTTGCCGTAGCCGGTGGCGCGCTCGACGTCGTGCGTGAGCACGAGAGCCCACCGATACGGCTTGGGCCACGGCCCGATCCACGGCAGTGGTTCGCCCGCAACGCTCTCGATGAGGCCGAGCAGCAGAGCCTCGAGCCGGTGGAGCGATGTCTCCGTCGGCCACGTGGGGAACGCCGCGCGGTCCTGAACGACGCGGTATCGGCGGCGGAGCCCCATCTGCAGTCGATACGGAAGGAAGCGTCGCGTGGCGTAGTAACCACGCGCTGCGAGCTTCTGGATCGCATCGGCGCGACCGAGGTACCTCTCCTCGAGCAGCGCCAGCAATGGGGCGTCAAGGTCGAAGGGCAGGAGGATGCTGCCGTCTGCGCTCGTCTTCATCGTGGCGAGTGCAGCCCCTGAGAGATCCAGGATCGGCGTTTCGTCTGTCCACGTTCGGCTTGACGCCGCGATCGCTGCGTCGATCGCAGGTCGTCCGGCGATCGCCGCATGGACGAGCGCGCCACTGAACACGTAGTTCTCGGCGGAGCGAGCGTTACCGGGAACCGAGATCAGCTCAGGGCCGTTCGACTCTTCTCGTCGAATCCGGATGATGTCCGTCCCCGGTTCCTCGTGAATCGAGTAAGGAACGCGGTACCGGTCGAGGAGTGCGATGCGACGCGATGCGATGAGCACCTACGTCACTCGCCCAGTGTGCATCGAAGCGCCTGCGCGCCGTGAGCGCGTGTGGGCGGCGAGTTCGCGCCCGGCGAACCACGTGCCCGATACGAACCGCATGATCGGTCCAAAGCTCGGTGCGGCTGGAGCGCCGACAAAGTGGAGGCCGGCGACCGACGACTCGAAGCCGTCGGCCAAGATCGGGTAACCGTTGACGCTGCGGACCTCCTGGACGAGCCGAGGGGACAGCATCGTGTACCGGCGGAGGTCCACTCGATAACCGGTGCCGAGAAGCACGTGGTCGACGTCGCGGCGCGATCCGTCGTCGAGTTGCAGCTCGACCCGTCCGTTGTTCAACACGATCTGCTCGACGGTTCTACCGAGCGACAGACGAGATGTCGCGATTCGCGGCTTGAGCCAGTGCGCTCCCGCGGGTCGGATGCAACGGCGCGCGATGCGCGTCTGCGCAGCAACAGGGAGGCGCCTGAACGCATCGGGCTGCGAGACGAGTCGGCTGTACCACAGCGGACCGACGTCTGTCGGTGCGTACACGATCGGGCCCAGTGAGCCGAGGCGGCTCTTCACGCTGTGGCCGCGGAGCCAGTTGAGGTGAGTCGAGCGGACGATGATCTCCACGCGAGCGCCGGCCTCGGCGGCGAGCGCGGCCGATTCGAGTGCGCTCTGGCCCCCGCCGATGATCGCCAGGTCGCGCCCGGCGAAGACGGCAAGGTCTCGGTGTTCGGACGTATGCGACACCCCCCCACCCGAGACGGCGTCGAAGGGTGCCGGCCGATGTGCAAACGGTCCAATCCCGCACGCCATCACGACGCGCCGAGCCGTTCGCGTCTCCCCTGACTCGAGGCGCACCAGGAAGCCCGAGTCATGACGATCGATCTCCGCGACCGACGCGTCCTCGACGTCTGGCACCGCGGTCTCCTGAACCCATTCGCCGTATCGGATGAAGTCCTCGAGCGGCACGGGCTCGTTGCCACCCGCTCTCGCTGTGTCGCTGATGAACCGATCGAGCGAGAGGTCTCCGCTGCGGTCGACCATCGAGGTCGCCCCCCAGTTCGACCGGAGCAGCATTCCCGCCGGCATCGACTTCCACGACGACATCGGAGCACCGATGATGTCGACCGATTCGTTGGCGCGCCTGAGATGGATCGTGGCGGCCAGGCCGTACGGCCCTGCGCCGATCACAACGATATTCGAGTCTGGCTTCGCCACACGTTCTTCTTCAGAAGCCTCGCCTGGCAGCGAGGTACGGAATCAGCGACAGCTCGGCAAGCCACGGGCGGGGGTCGCTCGTATCCCACACGGCCTCGATGTCCACCCTGCGCAACGAGGCCAGATAGTGGCGAAGGGTGAGTCTGTGCGCGGTCATGTCGGCAACTGCCGTCGGCACGTCGGTGAGGAGTCGGAGCCACGTCACCCCGGGCCGGGCCTGTTGTCGTGGGACGGTCTCGCCCATCTGATCGCGAAAGACGCACGCGGTGAAGTCGACTCCCGCTGCTGAGCCGAGTGTGTGGTACCCCCAGGTCCTGGTGTTCACATCGAGCAGTTTGTACGAGCCGTCGCGTGGATCGAGCTTGTACTCCAGCTCGGCAAGTCCGTAATAGTCGAGTCTGGCCAGGAAGCGCGCCGAGTAGTCGGCGAGCTCGTCCGGCTCGACCGTTTCGACGAACGTGCTGGCCCGTCCGAATTCCCACGGGTGTTGCCGTCGTCGCCGCGCCTGCATCGAGGCAACGGTCTCGCCATCCTTGAAGAAGGTGCAGAAGGCGAACTGTCGATCACCGCCGCCCGGGATCAGCTCCTGGACCATCGCCTGTCCGTCCGGAACGATCGATCGTGCCCGGCGAAACAGGTCGACGAGCTCGGCTCGCGTGTCGGCACGCCACGCCTTGGCACGCGTCACCCTGATGAAGACCTCCTTGACGGCGGGCTTGATCGCCACTGGAAACGTCACGTCGAGTGCCGCGAGCTCGGTCTCGTCGCGCGGCCACGCCGTCAAGGGAGTCGGTAGTCCGAGCTCGACCGCCAATTCGTAGGTCTTCCGCTTGTCGGCAGCCCACTGGACGGTTTCCCAGGCCGGCGTCGGCACCCGGAAGACGCGGGCGAGCTCTTCGCGGTGTTGGGCTATCGCGTTCACGATCTCGTCGCGGGTCGGGAAGAGCACCCAACCTGCGAGCTCGTGTCGCTCGGCAACACCGAGGAGGTGCTCGACGATCTCGTCACCCTGCTCGAGTGATGCGACGCGTTCTGCGCCGGTGGCGAACCGCGAGTGCCTGGCGATCGACCGTTCGTCATCCAGCACGAACACCGGTGCCCGTTGCAGGCCGATGCTCCGAACGATCCCGAGGCCCTGGTAGTCGCCGCCGACCACGACCGCACCGGGCCTGTCGAAGGGGCGATGACCTGTACGCCGTCCGTTGTCCATCCCGACACGTACCGTATTCGTTGCTTCGCCGAGCGCCAGACCCAATTCCGGTTCGGTAGATCGAGAGGGGGAGACCCGTGACCGAAAATCGAGTGACCCCCGGGGCAACCCACTGCCGCTTCTGCGCGACGCCGCTCGAGCTCACGGTGGTCGATCTGGGAAAGTCGCCGCTCTGCGAGAGCTTCCTCACCGCCGAGCAACTGGAGTCGATGGAACCTTTCTACCCGCTCCATGTTCGGATTTGCACCGCGTGCTGGCTCGCTCAACTCCCGTCGTTCGTGCCACCCGAGGAGATCTTCGAGGAATACGCATACTTTTCGGCCTATTCGGACTCGTGGGTCGAGCACGCCCGGCGGTACGTCACGTCCATCTCGTCGCGTCTTGGCCTGACGTCCGAGAGCCTCGTGGTCGAGTTGGCGTCGAACGACGGATACCTTCTCCAACACTTCCTTCCTCTCGGCGTGCCGGTGCTCGGAATCGACCCCGCTGCGAACGTTGCGCCGGTCGCCGAACAGCGCGGAGTTCCGACCATCGTCGAGTTCTTCGGCGACGACCTTGCGCGCCGACTCGTCGACGAAGGACGGCAGGCTGATCTCGTCATCGGCAACAACGTGCTCGCGCAGGTCCCCGACCTCAACGACTTCGTGCGCGGCGTCGCGACCCTGCTCCTGCCGAGCGGGGTCGCGACGTTCGAGTTTCCGCATCTTGCTCGGCTACTGGCCGGGCTCCAGTACGACACGATCTACCACGAGCATTTCTCGTACTTCGCCTTGTCGACGGCGATCGAGATCTTCGCTGCCCATGGACTGACGATCTTCGACGTCGACGAGATTCCGAGCCACGGTGGCTCGCTCCGCGTCTATGCCTCTCCAACTGCCGCGAACCGGCCGGTGACGGGCGCAGTCGCCGAGCTCGTCGCCCGGGAGGAGAGCGACGGCTTGCACGATCCAGCGCGTTACCGTCGCTTTGCGAGCGATGTTCAATCATCGAAGCGCGCTCTACTCGCGTTCCTCATCGACCTCCGTCGCGAAGGGAAACACGTCGTCGGCTACGGCGCTCCGGGCAAAGGCAACACGCTTCTCAACTACTGCGGGATCCGATCCGACCTGCTCGAGTACACGGTCGATCGCAGCCCGTACAAACAAGGGCGCTATACGCCGGGGACGCAGATCCCGATCTATCCGGTGGAACGGATTGCCGAGACGCGCCCGGACGCGATTGTCATTCTGCCGTGGAACCTCGCCAAGGAGATCAGCGCTCAGCTGAAGTACTCCCTCGAATGGGGGGCACAACTCGTCGTCCCGATACCAATGGCGACCACTTTCCAACCCTGAAGGTCGGGACACGGTTTCGGGCTCTACCCTTACTTAGGCGCAGATGCGATCGCGGCCAGGTCATGGTGCTCGTCGCCTTCTGCTGCTCGTCGGGATCGTCGTATTGGCCGGCGGCGGTGGGGCAGCTGCGGCGTGCAAGTACACGTCGCTGAACTGCCACCTACGCTCGTCGCACTACAGATTCAACGTATCGACGATGGGCAACGAGATCACAGCGTTCGAAGGCAGGCCTGCCAAGCTGGCCGATCTTCGTCGCGGCCTCAAGGTCACGACCGTCGCGCGAGGTTTCGGCTACCCGACCGACTTCGCCTTCCTGCCCGACGGCCACGTGCTCGTCGCCGAAAAAGCCGGCATCATCCAGATCGTCTCGCCGCGAGGGGTCGTTGCCACCAGGCCGTTCCTCGACCTCCGCCGCCAGCTCGACACGAGGTTCTTCCGAGGGATCGTCGGACTTGCAGTCGATCCGGACTTTGCCTCCCATCCGTACGTTTACGTCGCGTATACGCCGAGGCTCGGTGGTCTGAACTCGGTGAAGTCGACGGTCGTCCGCATCAGTCGAATCAAGGTGGTCGGAGACGCGGTGGACGACGAGAGCGAGCAAGTGATCGTCGGCAAGGACGACACACGACCCTGCGAAGACCAGCCGATCTCGGCGGACTGTCTCCCGGCCCAGTTGGACGTCGTGGGGACAGATTTTGCCTTCGCGCCCGACGGAACGATGTTCATCTCAACCGGGTACGGCGGTGGGTTCGAGCGAGTGGAGAAGTCGGCGATCCTCGCGCAGAACGTGAACACGCTCGGCGGCAAGATCCTCCACATCGATCGAGACGGTCGCGGACTTCGGGACAATCCCTTCTGGAACGGAGACCCCAACGCGAATCGCTCGAAGGTCTGGGCGTACGGCTTCCGCAATCCGTTCCGGATGGCCTTCCTGCCCGGTAGCCCGACGACTCTCGCGGTCGGTGATGTCGGTCTCGACAACTGGGAGTCGCTCCTGCGCGTCACCCGCGGGCGGAACTACGGCTGGCCGTGTTACGAGGGGAATGCCCGCACCCCGTTGTTCGAGCACGCTGCCTACTGTCGCTCGTTCTATCGATCACACCCTGCGACCCCGTCGGCGTCCTGGCTCGCGCTACCGCATCCGAAGTTCGCGACGGTCATCGCCGGTACATCTCTCGGCGACGCTTCGGCCTTGCCCGCCGACCTGCGCCACGATTTCGTGTTCGGAGACTGGGAGAACGGGGAAATCGTCACGATTCCGAGCGATCAGACGAAGAATCCGCCCCAGACCGTTCTGGCGCGCGGCGCCGGTGGACCGGTCCGGTTCCGCATTGGGCCGGACGGCGCGCTCTACTACCTGGCGGCCAACGTCGGCCAGTTGCGCCGTATCGCAGCCGGCTAGAGGTGTGAGGTTGACGCTGCGCTGCCCTGGACCTTTACTTAGGACCGGCAGATGAAGGTCGTGATCTTCTGTGGAGGGCTCGGCGTGCGGATGGGCGAAGAGACCCAACGCATCCCGAAGCCGATGATCGAGATCGGTGGCAAGCCGATTCTCTGGCACATCATGCGCTACTACTCGATGTGGGGCCACAACGAGTTCGTTCTTGCCCTCGGCTACAAGGCCGAGGTGGTCAAGGAGTACTTCCTTTCGTACAACGGGGCTCTATTCAACGACTTCGTGCTCGGGAGAGATGCCGAGGGAACGAGCCTCGAGCTTCTCTCGCGTGACCTCGACGAATGGCGGATCACGTTCGTCGACACCGGGATGAGCACGACGATCGGCGAACGACTGAAAGCGGTCGCCCCTTACCTGGGCGACGAGCCCGAGTTCCTCGCCACCTACGGGGACGGTCTCACCGACGCTCCGCTCGACGACATGATCACAACTCTTCGCGTCGCCGGGAAGACTGCCCTGTTCCTCTCGGTGCACCTGCCGTTCAACGCGCACCTCGTTCATGCCGACGACACCGGAACCGTGACGCGGGTCGACGAGATGAGCAGCTCGGATCTGCGCATGAACGGCGGATTCTTCGTCTTCAGACGCGACATCCTCGACTCGATCGAGCCGGGGGACGAACTGGTCGAGGAGACGTTCGGACGGCTGATCGCGCGGCAGGAGCTTCTCGCCTACACCTACGACGGGTTCTTCCGTCCCATGGACACGATCAAGGATCGCCAGGTGCTCGAGGCGCTCCACGAGTCCGGCGACGCTCCCTGGCGTCGGCTGCCTGCGGAGGTCGAGGTCGATGCTGGGCCTGTCTCCGGCTGAAGCTCCACGGCGCGTTCTCGCGATCGGCTGTCACGCCGACGATCTCGAGATCGGCTGCGGTGGGACGATGCTGACGTGGCTCGCGAGTGTGCCCGGGATCGAGGTCGATTGGGTGGTGCTCGCGGCGTCGGGCGAACGGGCGGACGAGGCCCGAGCGAGCGCCGAGTCGTTTCTCGCCGACGGGATCGGGCGCGTCGAGATACACGGTTTCCGCGACGGCTTCCTGCCCTATGTCGGCGGGGAAGTGAAAGCACTCTTCGAGGAGCTCAAAAGTCGTGTCGAACCGGATCTGATCCTCACGCACACGCGGCACGACCTTCACCAGGATCACAGGCTCGCGTGCGAACTGACGTGGAACACGTTCCGTAACCACCTGATTCTCGAGTACGAAGTGCCGAAGGTCGACGGCGACATCGGCAATCCGAACGTGTACGTTCCGCTCTCCGCCGCGACGGCAACGAGGAAGGTCGAGCTCCTCGAGCAGCATTTCACGAGTCAGGCAGGGAAACATTGGTTCGATCGCGACACGTTCCTCGGGCTGATGCGCGTTCGCGGAATGGAGGCCGTCGCGCCCGAGCGCTACGCGGAGGCGTTCACGGTGCGGAAGGCTGTGCTGGCGCTGTAGCGCGCCAGTAGTACGCCTCGTCGATCTGGCCGGAGGCGAGCAGATACTCGATCTGGCGGAGCCTCACGTAGTCGCGGCCCTCGAATTGCTCGCGCGTCAGTGACACCTGCTCGAACACGTCGTGGAGCTGTACGGCGCCGCGCTCGATGTCCCACTGCGGCTGGAACGCCGGAAGCAGCGCACGGATCTTGTCGAACGACACGCGATAGCTCCGTGTATCGCCGCCGCGGGTGCCGAGTGACACGTCGCTCCCGGGGAACGCGTCCGCGACGACCTTAGCCAGCTCGCTGATCTGGTAATTGGCGCCCGGCGCACCGACATTCAGGATCTGATTGTGGACCTCGTCTCGCGGCGCCTCCAGCGCCGCGAGGACCGCGCGGCAGATGTCCTCTGCGTGGACGAGCGGACGCCACGGTGTTCCATCGCTGTCCAGTCGCACAACGCCGCTCGTCCACGCGTGACCCGACAGGTTGTTGAGCACGATGTCGAAGCGCATGCGAGGCGATGCGCCGTACGCCGTTGCGTTACGCAGAAAGGTCGGCGAGAACGAGTCGTCCGCGAGCGCAGAGACGTCCCGCTCGACGAGTTCCTTGCACTCCGCGTAAGCAGTCTGCGGATGGAGCGGCGACTCCTCGTCGACGACCTCCTGCTCGGCGATCCCGTAGACGCTGCACGACGAGGCGTACACAAAGCGTGGAACGCCACGCTCTCTGGCGAGTCGGGCGAGCCTGACCGAGCCTTGATGGTTGACCTCATAGGTGATGGTGGGCGCGAGTTGACCCAGAGGGTCGTTCGAGAGCTCCGCGAGGTGCACGACGGCGTCCACCCCCTCGAGCTGCTCGGCGCTGATCGTTCGGATGTCCTCCCGGAGCGTCCGCGGAGCGGCGGCGTCGAGGTCGTAGAGCGGTCGTGTGCGATAGAAGCACGCGTCGATGCCGACGACGTCGTGCCCGCCCTTGGCGAGCATCGGGCCCAGCAGGGAGCCGATGTAGCCTTCCGTTCCGGTGACGAGGACCCTCATCTAGATGACATTGTCGCCGACGAGCCGCGGAGCGCGCGCCTCGAGGGTTGCGGGCGACGGCGCGGCCGCCTACCGGCTGCTTGCCGAGCTGTTTCCGATCTGTCGGTCGATCACCGGCGACGGTGTGCGTCGAAGCTTCGAGCTGATCCGACAGGTCATTCCTCTCGAGATCACGGAAGTCGCGACGGGAACGCCGGCTTTCGACTGGTTCGTCCCGCGAGAGTGGAGCATCCAGGAGGCGTGGTTTGCGGGCACCGACGGCCGCCGCGTGGTCGACTTCCACGACTCGAGCCTCCACGTACTCAACTACAGCGCCCCGATCCGCGCCCGGATGTCGCTCGAAGAGCTCCGGCCGCATCTGTTCACCCATCCCGAGAATCCCGATTGGGTTCCGTATCGGACGTCGTACTACGACGAGAACTGGGGCTTCTGCCTGAGCAGACGGGCGCTCGAGGCGCTCGACGAGGGCGAGTACGACGTCTGTATCGAATCGTCCCTGCGGGACGGCGCTCTCACCTATGCCGAGGTGTTTCTTCCTGGGGAGACCGATGAAGAAGTCCTCCTCTCGACATACAGCTGCCATCCGTCGGTGGCCAACGACAACGTCTCCGGCATGGCGCTGCTCGCAGTGCTCGGGGCGCAGCTCGCCGAGCTGCCGAGGCGGCGCTCGTACCGGCTGCTCTGGAGCCCGGGGACGATCGGGCCGCTGTGCTGGCTCGCTCGGAACGAACGACGACTAGCTCGGATCACCGCCGGCCTCGTCGTCTCCTGCGTCGGGGATCGTGGGCCGATCACCTACAAGCGTTCGAGACGTGCGGATGCCGAGATCGACCGCGCGACAGCCTTCGCGCTGCGCGACTCCGGGGTCGTCCACCGGCTTCGCGACTTCTCACCGCTCGGCGGCGACGAGCGCCAGTTCTGCTCGCCCGGCTTCGATCTTCCCTTCGGAGCGTTCTCGCGAACGCCGGCCGGGGAGTACCCCGAGTACCACTCATCGGCGGACGATCTCGACTTCGTCGACGCGGCGTCGCTCGGGCAGGCGCTGGATGTCCTCCTCGGGGTCATCGCTGTGCTCGAACGGAATCGCGTCTATGTGAATCAGAGCCCGAAAGGCGAGCCGCAGCTTGGACGGCGCGGCCTCTACCGGGCAATCGGCGGTGGGGCGTTCGACGAGGCCAACTTGCTCTGGACGTTGAATCTCTGCGACGGCACACGTGATCTCCTCGCGGTCGCCGAGCGCTCGGGCCTCCCCTTCGACTCGATTGCCGAAGCCGCCGACGCGCTGGCCGCCGCGGGGCTGCTCGCCGCTGCATGACCGTCGCACTCGTGACGGGAGGCTCGCGAGGTGTCGGTCGGGTCATCGCTCACACCCTTGCGGAGGAGGGTTACGACGTCGCCGTCTCGTCGCGGACCGCCTCGGAGGTCGAGCACACGGCCGGCGAGCTCGTGGGTCTCGGCGTGCGCGCGTTCGGCCGCGTGGCCGACACGACCGACGCCGATGCGGTGGACGATCTTGTGCGCGGCATCAACGAGGCGCTCGGACCGGTCGCGGTCCTCTTCAACAACGCCGGCACGGCCCGTGCGCTCGGGCCGTCGTGGGAGACAGACGTGGACGAATGGTGGGGAGACGTCACGTCGAGCCTGCGCTCTGCGTTCCTCTGTACGCGCGCGGTTGTGCCCGGGATGATCGAACGAGGCCACGGGCTCGTGGTGAACGTCTCCAGCTACGTCGGTGCCCGGCCAGCCCCGTACCAGGCCGCGTACGGCGCCGCCAAGGCGGGCCTCGCCAACTTCGGTGAGAGCCTCGCCGCCGAGCTCGAGCCGTACGGCGTGCGGGTGATCACGATCTCGCCCGGGCTCTTCCCCACGGCAATGGTCGATCACATCGTCGAATCACCCGAGGGGCGAGAGTGGCTTCCCCACGTCGGCGAGGGCCGAGTCGTCGAGCAGAGCCGGATCGAGGCGCTCGTGCGGTACGTCGTCGGCGAGGCTTCGTCGTCGCTGGCGGGACGGTTCCTGCACGCCCTCGACGACCTCGAGGACGTGACCCGCCGCGCCGAAGAGATCGAGCGCGACGACCTCCTGACCGTCCGACTTCGCCGCCTACCGGAGTAGCGGCCAGGCTCGATCCTTCGCCGACAGGATTCGGGAGTCGGCGTGCGGCCAGTCGATGCCGAACGCAGGATCGTCGAAGCGTGCGCCGCCCTCGGACGCGGGCACGTAGGGCGCAGAATGCAGGTACATCGCCTCGGTGTCGTCGGCGAGCGTCTGGTAGCCGTGGGCGCAGCCCTCGGCGATATAGAGCGCGCGCCGGTTGTCGGCCGACAACTCGACGCCGAACCAGCGCAGGTACGTCGGCGAGCCCGGCCTCAGGTCGACGGCCACGTCGAAGAGCGCACCGCGGGTGCAGCGGACGACCTTCGCGTCCTCGTCCGGCGGTCGCTGGAAGTGGAGACCGCGGAGCGTGCCCGCGCGATCGTTGAAGGCAATGTTCACCTGTGACAGCGCGGGCGTCAGACCGTGCGCCTCGAACGCCTCGAGCTCCCAGGCACGGGCGAAGAAGCCCCGCTCGTCCGCGTGCGGCTCGAGGTCGATGACCACGACACCTGCGACGGTCGTCTCTGCGAACTTCACTGAAGGAGCCGGCGGCCTCTGAGCAACAAAA
>CAVUNA010000003.1:0-15828 GCA_963742605.1 uncultured Thermoleophilia bacterium
CCACGTCGGGCCGACCAGAGGAAGGTAGCACAGCCAGCCCGCTTGACGCCTCGAAAAACGGTGCCTGGCACCAGTGTGCCAGGCACCGGCCTTCTAGACTCGCCGGCATGCCTGCCTGCGCCGCCTGCGGCCACGAGAACCGGCCGGGAGCCCGGTTCTGCGACGCCTGCGGCGCCCTGCTCGCGGAACGCCCGGCGGGCGCCGGCGAGCAACGCAAGACCGTGACCGTCCTCTTCAGCGACGTGACGGGATCGACCGCCCTCGGCGAACAACTCGATCCGGAGTCGCTGCGCGGCGTGATGGCACGGTATTTCGAGCTGGCGCGGAGAGTCGTGGAGCGGCACGGCGGCTCGGTGGAGAAGTTCATCGGCGACGCGGTGATGGCGGTCTTCGGCGTGCCGGTGCTTCATGAAGACGACGCGCTGCGCGCGGTGCGGGCGGCGGCCGACCTGCGCGCCGAGCTGGTGGGCCTGAACGAGGGCCTCGAGCGCGACTTCGGGACGACGCTGGAGCTCCGGATCGGCATCAACACCGGCGAGGTGGTCACCGGTACGGAGGAGCGGCTCGCGACCGGCGACGCTGTGAATGTCGCCGCGCGACTCGAACAGGCGGCGCAACCAGGCGAGATCCTGCTCGGCCCGGAGACGGAGGCGCTCGTGCGGGGCTCGGTCGTCTCCACCGCGGTGGCGCCCCTCGAGCTGAAGGGCAAGGCGGGGCCGGTCGCAGCGCACCAACTCGAATCGGTCTCGGCGAGGGCACCGGCGCGTGGCTTCGGCACCGCGATGGTGGGACGGACGCGAGAGCTCGAGCGGCTGCGGGCGGCGATGGCTCAAGCGGTCACGGACAGCTCCTGCCAGCTCTTCACTGTGCTCGGCGCCGCGGGCGTCGGCAAGTCCCGCCTGTCGTACGAGTTCCTGGAGGGAGTCGACGCGACGGTCGTCCGCGGGACCTGCCTGTCCTACGGCGAAGGCATCACGTACTGGCCCATCGTCGAGATCGTCAAGCAGCTCCTCGGGCGGGACAGCGAGCAGCGGCTCGAGGAGCTCGGTCTCGACCAGTCGGCGACGCGAGCGCTCCACGCGGTGCTGGGCGACGGCGGCGTCCAGACCTCGGCCGAGGAGATCGCCTGGGCGACCCGCCGGCTGCTCGAAGCGGAAGCCGCGCGAGCGCCGCTCGTCGCGGTGCTCGACGACATCCACTGGGGCGAGGAGGCCTTCCTCGACCTCGTCGACCACATCGCAGACCTGAGCCGCGGCGCGCCGATCCTGCTGCTCTGCATGGCCCGGCCCGAGCTGCTCGACCGCCGGCCGAACTGGGGCGGTGGCAAGCTGAACGCCACGACCGTGCTGCTGGAGCCGCTCGGCGCGGGCGACGCCGAAGAGCTCGTCGAGAGCCTGCTCGACAAAGCCGACGTCGGTCACGAGCTGCGCGGCCAGATCCTCGCCGCAGCCGAAGGGAACCCGCTGTTCGTCCAGGAGATGGTCGGCCTCGTCCGTGACTCGCCCGATGGGAACGTGAGCGTGCCCCCGACGATCCAGGCACTGCTCGCAGCCCGCCTCGACCAGCTCCACCCGACCGAGCGCGAGGTACTTGAGCGCGGCTCGATCGAGGGCAGGACATTCCATCGCGGCGCGGTGCAGGCGCTCTCCCCGACCGCGGCCGAGCTCCGCACGCCGCTTACCGCCCTCGTCCGCCGCGAGCTCGTGCGACCGGACCGCGCGCAGTTCCCCGGCGAGGATGCCTACCGCTTCCGTCATCTGCTGATCCGCGATGCGGCCTACGACGCGCTTCCGAAGACGGTGCGTGCCGAGCTTCACGAGCGATTCGCGATGTGGCTGGCCGAGCACGGAGTCGGCCTGATCGAGCTCGACGAGGTGACGGGGTACCACCTCGAGCGTGCCTACCGCTATCGCGTCGAGCTGGGACCAGGCGGACCCGGTGCGCAGGCGCTCGCACGCCGCGCGGCGGAGCGACTCGCCGCGGCCGGCCGCAGGGCGAGCACCCGGGGCGACCTGCGGGCGGCTGCGAGCCTGCTCGGTCGCGCGGAAGAGCTCTTCGCGCCAGGCGACCCGGACCGCCTCGACGTCCTCCCCACGCTCGGTCGCACACTGCTGGACACGGGTGATTGGGACCGGGCCCGGACCGTGCTCGCGGACGCCCGCGACCGCTCGGCGAAGGTCGGCGACCGGCGCAACTGGGCCGAGGCGACCGTCGCACTCGTCCACATCGAGATGTTCACTGATGCGCTCCGATCACACGACGAGGTGCGCGGGCTGCTCGCCGAGCCACTCCGCGTATTCGAGAAGCTCGGCGACGAGGGTGGGCTCGCCCGGACGCTCGGTCTGATCGGCCAGCTGCGCTTCTGGGCCGGCGACGCCGCAGCCGCGATCGACGACCTGGAGCGAGCCGCCGAGCACGCGCGCAAGGCCGGCGACGGCGAGCAGGAGAGCCACTTGCTCGGCTACGTCCTGATCGCGTCGGTGCACGGCCCGACACCCGTCCCGGAGGCGCTCACGCTCTGCGAGCGGATGCCCGAGCGGCTTCCCGGCAACCGACGGGTCGAGGTGGCAGCGCTGCGCTGCCGGATCAACCTCGAGGCGATGGCGGGGCGATTCGACGCGGCTCGGCTCCTCGTGGCCCAGGCAGAGGCGATCGCAGACGACCTCGGCCTCGAGGTGACCGGGGCGAGCGTCCGGTTCGAGGCGGCGCGGGCCGAGCTCTTCGCCGGCGACCCTGCGACGGCGGAGCGGAAGCTTCGGCCCGGTCTCGAGATGCTCGAGCGGATCGGCAACCACGGCCACTGGGTGACCGCGGCGATCGTGCTCGCCGACGCGTTGCTGGAGCAGCGGCGCGCAGCGGAAGCCGAGGCGCTCGCCGACCAAGCGGAGGTGTGGGCGATGCAGGAGGACATCGACCCGCAGATCGGCCGCCGGCGCATCAAGGCGCGGGTGCTCGCGCTCCGGGACGAGTTCGACGAGGCGGAGCGCCTCGCCCGCGAGGCAGTCGAACTCGCCTCACGCACCGACTACCTCGAGAACGAGGCGCTCGCCCGAGCCGACCTGGCCGAGGTGCTCGAGCTGGCCGGCCGGTCGGACGAGGCGCGCACGGAACTCGAGCGCGCGCTCCGCCTCTACGACCAGAAAGGGATCACGGTGCAGGCCGCGCGGATCCGGGCGCTGCTCGCGGGGTAACCCGGTGCCTGGCACGTGCGTGCCAGGCACCGGGTTGTAACAGACTGTTACTTGAGCTCGACGCTCGCGCCGGCCTCTTCGAGCTGGGCCTTGATCTGGTCGGCCTCCTCCTGGTTCACGCCCTCCTTGACGGGCTGCGGAGCCGAGTCGACCAGGTCCTTGGCCTCCTTGAGGCCGAGCCCGGTGACGGCACGGACGACCTTGATCACCTGGATCTTCTGGCCGCCCGCGGCCGTGAGGACGACGTCGAAGGCGGTCTTCTCCTCCACCGCGGCGGCGCCGTCGCCGGCCGCGACAGCCGCAACAGCGACCGGTGCGGCGGCGGTGATGCCCCACTCGTCCTCGATCCTCTTCTTCAGCTCGACCAGCTCGAGCACAGTCATGCTCCCGAGCTGCTCGATCACGGTGTCGACTGCTGCCATCGGTCATGCCTCCTGATCTTCAGTGGGTTCTGGTTCCTGGGATTCGGCCTCGTCCGCGGGCGGATCCGCAGCCTCGGCCACTGCCTCGAGCTCGGGCTCCGCTTCCGGCTCGGCTGCGACGGGCGCCGCAGCGCCCTCGCCGCCCTCGGCCTGAAGCTGCTCGATCCGGGCGTCGATCAGCCCGACGAGGCTCTGCAACGGCGCGTTGACCAGCGCGAGCAGGCTCGTGAGCGGTGCAATCACCGCGCCGAGCACCTGGCCGCGCAGGACGTCGAGCGACGGCAGCTTCGCGAGCTCCTCGACATCTGCAGAGGAGATCGTGCGGCCCTGCATGATCCCGCCCCGGATCTCGAGCACCTTCGTATCGCGGGCAGAGTCCGCAAGCGCCTTCGCGACCGCAGCGGGATCGCCGTCCGACTCGACGAACGCGATCGCCGACGGCCCCTCGAGCAGTGCGAGCAGCTGATCGGCTCCGGCGGCCTCGGCGGCGCGCCGGGTGAGCGTGTTCTTGACCACCGACAACCGCGCCCCGTGCTCCAGCAACCTGCCGCGCAGAGCATCGATCTGGGGCATCGTCAGGCCGCGATAGTCGGCGACGATCAGCGTGTCAGCACCGCGGAGCTTCTCCGTCAGCTCGGCGACCGCGCGTTCCTTGTCTTCTCTGTGCATCTCCCTCCTTCGTTGAATCGGCCCACCTGACGGCGGGCCGATGTCGCTGGAGGGATCCAGTGAGCTCGTACCGCCTCGGCTGGTCTTCCGCCGCTCGAGAGCGGCTGCCAGCTGTCTTTGGCGCGGGCGTGTTGACGAGACTCAGGCCGTCGCGGCAACCTCGCCGGCCGGCTGGGCGTCGAGCTCCTCGGCGATCCCGCGTGTGACGGACGGATCGACGTGGATGCCGGGGCCCATGGTGGACGTGACGGTGATCTTCTTGATGTAGCGGCCCTTCGCGGCGGCCGGCTTGGCGCGGACGATCTCCTCGATCAGCGCCGCGTAGTTCTCGACCAGCTGGCGTTCCCCGAAGCTTCGCTTCCCGATCGGGATGTGGACGTTCGCGCCGCGGTCGGTGCGGTACTCGAGCTTGCCCGCCTTCGCGTCCGAGACCGCCTTGGCGACGTCGAAGGTGACGGTGCCCGTCTTCGGGTTCGGCATCAACCCGCGCGGGCCGAGCACGCGGCCGAGACGACCGACCACGCTCATCTGGTCCGGCGTCGCGATCGCCACGTCGAACTCGGTGAAGCCCTCCTCGACGCGCTTGGCCAGATCGGCGGAGCCGACGACGTCGGCGCCTGCCTCCTCGGCCTCGCGGGCCTTCTCACCTTCGGCGAAGACGGCGACGCGCGACTCGCGGCCGGTGCCGTGCGGCAGCATCATCGTGCCGCGGAGCTGTTCGTCGGCATGGCGGACGTTCAGGCCCAGGTTCAGATGCACCTCGACCGTCTCGTCGAACTTGGCCTCGGGCGCACCCTGGAGCAGGCGGATCGCCTCGACCGGCGAGTACAGCTCCTCCCGGTCGATCGCTCCGCGCGCCGCGTTGTAGCGCTTCCCGTGCATCGACATCAGGCCTCCACCTCCACACCCATCGAGCGAGCGGTCCCGGCGATCACGAGCATCGCGTGCTCGACGTCACGCGCGTTCAGGTCTGGCATCTTCGTCTCGGCGATCGAGCGCAGCTGCTCGCGCGTCAGCTTCCCGACCTTGGCGCGGTTCGGCTCGGCCGATCCCTTCTCGAGCCGCAGCGCCTCCTTGATCAGGACGGCGGCCGGCGGCGTCTTGGTGATGAAGTCGAAGCTCCGGTCCTCGTAGACCGTGATCTCGACCGGGATGATGCGGCCGTTCTCCTGCGCGGTCTGCGCGTTGAACGCCTTGCAGAACTCCATGATGTTGACGCCGTGCTGCCCGAGCGCAGGGCCGACCGGCGGCGCCGGGTTCGCCTGGCCGCCGGGGATCTGCAGCTTGATCAGGGTGAGGACCTTCTTCGCCATCTGTTTCCTCTAGTCCAGTTTCTTGACCTGGTCGAACGACAGCTCGGCCGGAACCTCGCGCTCGAAGATGCTGACGAGGACCTTCAGCTTCTGCTGATCCGGGTTGACGTCGACGATCTCTCCGTCGAAGTCGGTGAGCGGGCCGCTCGTCACCTTCACCGATTCGCCGAGCGAGAACTCGACCTGGGCGCGAGGACGATCGCCGCCGGCCGAAGCACCCGTCTTCAGGATCCTGTCGACCTCGGGCTGCGACAACGGCACGGGCTTCGAACCGGCGCCGACGAAGCCGGTGACACCAGGGGTGTTCTTCACGACCGTCCAGGCGTCGTCGTTCAGATCCATGTTCACGAGCACGTAGCCGGGAAGCACGCGCTTCTCGGCCTGCACCTTCTGCCCGTCCTTCGTCTCGATCACCTGCTCGGTCGGAACGACGACGCGCCGAAAACGCGGGCGCTGACCCATCGACTCGATGCGATGCTCGAGATTGGCCTTGACCTTGTTCTCATGGCCCGAGTAGGTGTTGACGACGTACCAGCGAAACATGCGCGCCCTATTGCCCCAGCAGCACCTTGGACACGACGTGCTTCCAGACCGTGTCGTTGACATACAGGAACAAACCGACGACGAAACAGGCGACGAGCACGACCACCGTGCCCTGGATCACCTGGTTCTGGCCCGGCCACTCGACCTTCTTCAGCTCCGCGTAGGACTCGCTGATGAAGTTCGAGCGCCGCTTCTTCTCCTCCGGCTGCGCGCGCTGCGGCTGCGGCCGCGCGTTCACGTTGCGCTGTTCGCGCTCGGCGCGCCTGGCTGCGCGGCGGTCTGATTCCAGCTCTGACATCTAGCGCGTCTCGCGGTGGGCGGTGTGGCCACCGCACCAGCGGCAGTACTTCCGGAACTCCACGCGGTCCGGCGTGTTGCGCTTCGACTTCATGGTCTGGTAGTTCCGCCGCTTGCAGTCGGTGCAGGCGAGCGTGATCGCAACTCTGACTCCGGTCTTGGCCATTTCTCTCTAAGAGGTCGTTGGGATGCCCAGGCATGCTGACGCACTGCCGTCGGGCCGCGGAAGTGTAGCGGGACCGGCCGCAACCGGCCCTGAAGCTCAGCTTGCAGCAGGTGAGACGCGAATCTGCTGCCGCTCGAGCGCGGTCACGTCGTCGGAGTCGGTCGCCCGCAGCATGACCTCGACGCGACCAGGCTTGCGGGGCGTCCCGTCGATCCGGCCGTCGGGCCGCAGGTGGAGGCCCCGCGGCAGCGGCCCGGAAACCGCCCGCCAGGTGTAGGGCGGCCTCCCGCCGGTCACCCGGACCTGCGCCGAGTACGGTTGACCGACCTGCGCCGGCGGAAGCGGCCGCACGAGCGCGACCAGCGGCGGGGCGAGTGCCTTCCAGACGGCAGCGTGCACGAGAGTCGCGAGACCGGCGCCGCCGTCGACGGTGAGGTGGATCAGGTCGGTCTGGAACCAGTCGTTGTGGCCCTGTGAGTAGGTGTTCCAGTCGAGGAGCGTGACCTCGGGATGACGAGCGGCCGCCGCTACGAGCACCTGGTTCATCGCCACGAGTTGCGGAGTCGCCTCGTGGTAGTTGACCCAGAGAATCCTTTCGACGCCTGCGCCGAGCAGGGCGTCGATCGACTGCTCGACGTCCCCCGCGAAGGTGCCCGCGGGATCGTTGTACCCGCACTCGACGACCACGGTCTTGCCGAGGCCGACGCCGTCGCTGTCGACGACCTGGACGAGCGTCGAGGGCCGCTCACCCTCGAACGGGCAACTGGTACCGGTGAGCGTCCTGCAGACCGCGACGTCCCAGCGCACCTGGAGGTCCTTCTGCATGATCGCGACCGCGTCTGCATGCCAGAGGACGCCGGTCATCACCGAGTCGCCGATGATCGTCACGTCCGGGGCCGTCGAGGCAGCCGGCGACGCCGACGGCGACAGGCCGCCGAGCAGAGCGACCGAAACGGTCAGGCCCGCCGCCCAAGCCCGCATGTCCTAACTATCCAAGCGCGTGTTAACGAATCTGGCAAGAACCTGTGAGGCGCTTGTGAGGGCAGACTTGGTGCGATGCCCACCATCCGGCCCCTGGTCGAAGCCGACGCGGGGGCGCTGCTCGCGCTCCGCCTGGCGAACAGAGCCTTCCTCGCACCGTTCGACCCCGAGCGCCCCGAGTCGTTCTTCACCCTGGCCACGCAGGGCGAAATCGCGCGGAATCCGGACGGTCTCCGGTTCGCGATCCTCGATGCGGGAGCGCTTGCAGGCACGATCGCGCTGTCCAACGTGTCGTACGGGCCGTTTCGGAGCGCGAACGTCGGCTACTGGGTGAGCGCCGACCGCAACGGGCGCGGTCTCGCGACCCTCGCGGTGGCCGAGCTCGTTGAACGCGCCTTCGGCGAGCTCGGCCTCCACCGTCTCGAAGCGGGGACGCTCGTCGACAACACCGCCTCGCAGCGGGTTCTCGAGAAGAACGGATTCGATCGGATCGGCCTGGCGCGCAGGTACCTGCACATCAACGGGGCCTGGCGCGATCATCTGCTTTTTCAGCGCGTCGACGATTCGGTCTGAGCCCGATGGGGTTCGGCTCGCTGCGGGGCCTTACGCGGCCTCGACAGTCGTCGGAGGCTCGGCCCGCACGAACTGGTAGGCAAGCCCGCCGACGGACGCGCCGAGGATCGGGGCGACGATGTAGAGCCACTGCGCATGCAGGTCGCCGGAGACGAATGCAGGACCCAGCGAGCGCGCCGGGTTCATCGACGCGCCCGAGATCGGGCCGCCGAACATCGCGTCGAGCCCGATGGTGCCGCCGATGGCGATGGCTGCCGCTTCGCCGACTGCGCGCGTGTCGGTCGCAACGGCGAGGATCACGAACATCAGGAATGCGGTCATGACGAGCTCGAAGAAGAACGATTGCGCCTGCGAGCCCGACGGAAGAGTTGCGCCGACGTGCGCGATGTCGCCGAGAGACGCCCGGAGGAGCAACGCCGCGGCGAACGCGCCGGCGAGCTGCGCTCCCCAGTAGACGGCCGCGCGTGACCGCGGGAAGTGGCGGGTGAGCACGAACGCGAAGGTGACCGCCGGGTTGAAGTGCGCGCCGGAGATGTGGCCGACGGCATAGATCATCGCCATGATCACGAGTCCGAAGGTGATCGCCACGCCGACGTGCCCGAGCGCGTGTGTCTTCGCATCGACCATGACTGCGCCCGCCCCGGCGAAGACCAGCGCGAACGTGCCGATCGCCTCTGCTACCGCCGCCCGCATGAGTGAGCGGTCGGGCACCGTCTACGTGAGAAGGGCGCGAAGCGCAGCGAGCGACTCGGGAACGACCCGGTAGTACGCCCAGCTGCCGCGCTGGTCGCGTTCGACGAGTCCGGCCTCGCGGAGAACTCGGAGATGATGGCTGACCGTGCCCTGCGTCAGGTCGAGCGGCTCGGTGAGGTGGCAGACGCACGCCTCGCCGTCCGGCTGTGCCTGGATCAGGCTGAGGATGCGAAGCCGGGCCGGATCGGCGAGTGCCTTCAACGGGGCGGCGAGTTGCTCGGCGTCTTCAGGCGACAGCGGTTCGGCCAGAAGTGGCGGGCAGCAGGCGGCGATCACGGCGATGGTCTGCACAACGACACATTGACACGGATCAATGCCTTGTGCAAGATTGGGTCATTGATGACGGTCGATGCGCCAGGAGGCGGCTCGTGCCCGAGATCCTCGATCCCGTAACTCAGCACCACGTCGATCAAGCGGCTGCCCGGTTGGCCGACGAGTTCAAGGGCGTCTTCTCGGAGGAGACGATCGCCCGCTACATCGGCGACTCGCTCGACCTGCTCGGGAACTCGCGAATCAACGTCTTCGTGCCGGTGCTCGCCCACAGGTTCGCGCGGGAGCGACTGCGCGCGCTCGCCCAGGCGGAGGGGAGAATGATCAAGGAACAGCCCGAGGTGCTCTTCGTGTGCGTCCACAACGCCGGTCGCAGCCAGATGGCGGCTGGCCTCGTGAAACTCCGCTCCGAAGGACGCATCCATGTGCGGTCAGCAGGAAGCGATCCGACCGACGAGGTCAACCCGGCGGTCGTCGAAGCCATGAACGAGATCGGCGTCGACATGAGCGAAGAGTTCCCGAAGCCGCTGACCGATGAGGTCGTACGTGCAGCCGACGTTGTGATCACGATGGGCTGCGGCGACGCCTGCCCGATCTACCCCGGCAAGCGGTACGAGGACTGGGCGCTCGAAGACCCGGACGGCAAGGACATTTCGGCCGTGCGGCAGATCCGCGACGAGATCGACGCCCGCGTGCAACGTCTCATCTCGGAACTCATCGAGTCGTAGACCTGAGACAAACGAAAGGAGGCGCGGATGCTGCTCAACGAGAACGGCGGTTGTTGCGACAGCGACGACTGCTGCCCGCCCGGTTGCTGCTGAGGCCGATGCGCTTGGGCGGGGCTGGCTCAGAAGTATTCAGACGGACCGGCCTCGCCGAAGCATCTCTCGGCTGAGAGCACGCTGGGCGGCCGCATGCGACTCCCAACGCGATTTACGCTGAGGCTGTGACGATCAGCATCGGGAGCATCCAGCGGCTTGCCAGTCCCGAGCGGGAACGGCTCGAGCGCCGAGCGCGTCTCCTTGCCTGGGGTGGAAATGCCTGGCACCTGATCGAGTTCGCCATCGCCATCGGCGCGGGGATCGCCGCCGGATCGGTTGCTCTGATCGCGTTCGGTGCCGACAGCCTGATCGAGGCTCTTGCCGGGTTCGTGATCGTCTGGCTCTTCACCGGCTCGCGACTGCACTCGGAGACTGCCGAACGTCGTGCTCAACAGGTGATCGCCGCGAGTTACTTCCTGCTCGCCGCTTACGTCGCGGTCGCGTCAGTGCGGGACCTCGTCAGCGGGTACGAGCCTGGCGTGTCTTGGGTGGGAGTTGGGCTCGCTGCGGTAACGGCTCCGACCATGCCACTCCTCGCGCGAGCGAAGCGCAACGTCGGCCGGAAGTTGAACTCCTCGGCGACGGTGAGCGAGGCAAGCCAGAACATGATCTGTGCATACCTCTCGATCGCACTCTTGGTCGGTTTGCTCGCGAACGCACTCGTCGGCTGGTGGTGGGCCGACCCTCTCGCCGCGCTCGTGATCGCCGGTGTTGCCGTGAAAGAAGGACGCGACTCCTGGCACGGCGATTCCTGCGACTGCTGCTGACCACCGGGGCGACGTAGCAAGTCCCGACGTTCCCCTGCGTCCTAGCGTTGGTGCCGCAAGGCCCGCTGCTTCGGCTCCGTGACTCGTCTGGTAGCGGCGGCTGGGCTCGAACCACCGAGCGTCGAGCGGATCAGGTAGCGGCGGGTGGGCTCGAACCACCGACCTTCGGGTTATGAGTCCGACGCTCTAACCAGCTGAGCTACGCCGCCATGCGCCGTGCGATTTTACCAACGTCCTCCGCGCCTCTTAGCCTGGGGCAATGGACGTCGAGCACTGCTGGCGGTGCGCTGCGGAGATGGAGTGGCGACACGGAACCTGGGAGTGCACCCGCTGCAGGTTCAAGCTCGGCTGCTGCGAAGGCGAGCCCCAGACGGCGTGCGACCAGCCGGCTCCGCGCAAGAACCCGTCGCCGCGCGCCGCATGACAGGCGACCCGCTCGCCATCTTCCACGAGTGGGTGGAGGGCTCGGAGGTGGCCCTGGCGACGGCGACGCCGGACGGGCGGCCCTCGGTTCGAATGGTGCTGCTGAAGAGCGCGGACGAACGCGGGTTCACCTTCTTCAGCAACTACACGTCACGCAAGGGACACGAGCTCGAGGCGAACCCGCAGGCCGCGCTTCTGTTCCACCGGCCCGGCATCCAGGTGCGCGTGGAGGGACCGGTCGCGCGCGTCGCGCCCCAGGAGTCCGACGCGTACTGGGAGACGCGGCCCGCCGCATCACGCCGCAGCGCTGCCGCCTCCCGTCAGTCGGAGCCGATCGCCTCCCGCGAGGCGCTCGAGGCCGCGGTTGCCGCGCAGCCGCCCGAGCCGCCCCGCCCCGCGGCCTGGGGCGGATACCGCCTGATCCCCGACGCCTACGAATTCTGGCGGCACCGTGACGATCGCCTGCACGAACGTCACTCGTTCAGGCGACGCGGCGGCGAGTGGGAGGTGCTACTTCTCCAACCATGAAGGCTCTCGCCGCCGCCGGAGCTGCACTGGCCCTCGCCACCGCCGCGCTGGCCGGCAGCACCCCGAAGTCGCCGACGCTCGGCGGCTGCCCGGTCTTCCCGACGACGAGCGTCTGGAACCAGCGCGTCGACACGCTTCCGGTGGCGTCGAATTCGGCGACGTTGATCGCGTCCATCGGTCTCGACTCGGGAGTGCACGCCGACTTCGGGTCCGGCCTCTGGGACGGGTCGCGGATCGGCATCCCGTACGTCGTCGTCCACGGCAAGGCCACGCCGAAGTCGAGCGTCGCGTTCGACTACGCCGACGAGAGCGACAAGGGCCCGTATCCGATCCCGGCGAACGTGCCGATCGAGGGACAGCCTGCCGTGACCGACGGCGACCGGCACGCCATCATCCTCGACCGCGACTCCTGCAAGCTCTACGAGCTCTACGCGCTGCACCGCCAGGGCAACGGCTGGGCGGCCGGATCGGGTGCGATCTGGAGTCTCCGCTCGAACGCGATGCGACCGGCCAGTTGGACGTCGGCCGACGCGGCCGGTCTCGCGATCCTCCCCGGGCTGGCCCGCTGGGACGGCGACGCCTCGACCGGAGCGATCGACCATGCGCTCCGGTTCACCGCCGAGCGCACACGGAACACGTTCATCTATCCGGCGCGGCACGAAGCCTCCAGCGACAGCGATCCGTCGCTACCGCCGATGGGGCTGCGCGTCCGCCTGAAGGCGAGCGTCGACATCAGTCATCTGCCACCGCAGGCGCGCATCGTCGCGACGGCGATGAAGCGCTACGGGATGATTCTGGCCGACAACGGCTCGAGCTGGTACGTGAGCGGGGCGCCGAGCCCGCACTGGTCGAACGACCAGCTGCACGCACTCGGTCAGCTGACGGGCGCCGACTTCGAGGTGGTCGACACCTCGACGCTTCGGCCGTAGGTCGAGGGCCGTAGCGAGACGACGAACGTCGCACCCTGCCCGAGGCCGCTCTCCACGCGCACGTCACCGCCCATCGCGACGACGAGCTGCCGGACGATCGCGAGGCCGAGCCCGCTGCCGACCGGGCGATCCTTGCCGATCTTGTCGTAGAGGTAGAACCGCTCGAACACGCGAGGCAGGTCGTCAGCGGCGATGCCGGGGCCGGTGTCGACGACGAGGAGCGTGCCGTACTGGGCGCGGATCGTGACCGTGCCCCCCGCCGGAGTCTCCCGCAGAGCGTTCTCGACGAGGTTCGAGGCGACCTGGAGCAGACGATCGTGGTCGGCCTCGACCCAGGACTCCTCCCCTTCGGCGATCAGCGCCACGCCGAACTGCGAGGCGGATGCCTCATGACGCTGCGCAGCCTCCTGCGCGATCTCGGCCAGATCGACGGGCTCGTTGCCCACCTCGAACTCGCTGCGGTTCATGCGCGCGAGGTCCAGCAGATCGCGGACGAGCCGCTCGAGCCGATGCGCCTCGACCGTGATCGTCCTCGCAGCCTCGTCGGGCTCGAAGGCACCGTCGGCCAGCCCCTCCGCATAGCCGCGGATCGCGGTGAGCGGCGTCTTGAGCTCGTGGCTCACCGACAGCAGGAAGTTGCGCTCGGCCTCGCGCGAGGCGGCGAGTTGTTCGGTCATCGCGTTGAACGCGTCGGCGAGCGACGCCAGCTCCTCGGTTCCCTCGCGGGGCAGAGGCTCGTGGCGCTCGTCGGCCGCCAGCGCGCGCGTGGCGTCACCGATCCGGCGGATCGGCCGGACAATCGAGCGCGCAACGAGGTACGAGAGGATCGCCGCCAGGCCGACCCCGGCGAGCGCGGCAAGGAGCAGGTCGCCGAGAAACGGCCGCCACGCCGCCGAGCTCGGCGAGCGCAACAGCAGCATCCCGCGGTGGGGCAGCGTGCGGTAGGAGTAGAGCTTCGCGGTACCGAGATAGGTGGTCCGCCCATCCGAGTCGCGATTGACGTTCGGCACGTACGCCACCAGGTGGGCTCGAGTGTCGACGATCACTCGCACCTTCGCCGACACCTGGTTCTGATTCGTGTAGCTGACGTTCCGACGGCGCTGCGCGGCGAGATCGTCGGCGCGCGCCGCGAGATCTGCTGCCTGGGCCTTGTCGACCTGGCGCCGCGTGAGCGTCGCCCCGACTCCGATCGTCAGCGCGAGCGTGAGCGCGAGGGCCAGGAGCGTGGCCCCGAACAAGCGCCCACGCAGCGTCCTCACGGCGCGACGGCCTTGTAGCCCGCCCCGCGGAGAGTTCGGATGATGTCCGGCCGTCCCAGCTTCCGGCGCAACTGGGCGACGTGCACGTCGACCGTGCGAGTTCCGCCGGGATACTCGACGCCCCAGACGCGGTCGAGCAGCAGATCACGCGAGACGACGATCCCGGTGTTCGACATGAAGAACGCGAGCAGGTCGAACTCCTTCGCGGTCAGCTCGACCGGCGTTCCCGCAACGCTGACGTCGCGAGACTCGCGGTCGAGCACGACGTCGGCCAGCGTCATCGATTCGTGGCGCTCCTGTGGCTCCGACCGCCGCAGCACGGCCTTCATCCGCGCCACGAGCTCCCGGGGTGAGAACGGCTTGGTGACGTAGTCGTCGGCGCCGACCTCGAGGCCGACGATCCGATCGGGCTCCTCGTCGCGGGCGGTCAGCATCAGGATCGGAACCTGCGAGCGCGCTCGAATGTCACGGCAGACGTCGAAGCCGTCCTTGCCCGGCAGCCCGATGTCGAGCAGGACGAGCCTCACCGGGTGACGATCGAGCTCGACGAGAGCCTCGTCGCCGGAGCGCACCCAGATGACGCGGTAGCCGTCGCGTGTCAGGTAGCCGCGGACGAGCTCGCCCACGGAAGGCTCGTCCTCGACCAGGAGAACAGTCCCGGCCATGAGATCACCCCAGAGGGTACGTCAGCCTCGCGACGTCACCCGGATGCGCACGGCGGGCCCGCCGTCGATGCGCATCGTCAGGGCCTGTTCCTTCCTGCGCAGATCCAGGATCGTCGCCGGCTGACCGAGGATCACCACGAGCGTCTGGGGAGTCAGCGGGATCACCGGCTGAGTTCCGTCCGGCTCGCGGAGCGTCAGCTGCGTCGTCGACAGCTGGATGATCTTGCCGCGATCGAGAGTGATCGTGTGTGGCTGCCGGCGGATGGTCAGGTTGATGTCGACGTGCGACCACTTGCCGGGCACCTTCGGAAAGTTCGGCACACCCGGCTGTGCCGCATGCAGCCGGGGTGCCGCGGCCGCCGCGCCCGCGAGCGAGAGAATCAACGCGACTACCGCGAGCAGCCTCATGTCGAAACTATCGGCCGCCCCGGTCAGTTGCGGGTTGGCCCCGTGTAAGCGCGACGTAAAACAACGCGCCGCCGGCTTCGAGGGGCCGGCGGCGCGAAATCTCGTTCAGAAGCGGCGCTTTGCGGTCGGTGGGTCAGTTGGCACCTCGTCCCGACACCACCCGTCAATGTGCCTTCGACCTGCGCCTTCGTCTTGTCATTCGTTCGGGAAAGGAGTTTCGCCGAGCAGAAGCTCCCTCCTGCCGAATCATGACGAGGGCCTCGGCTGGTGCAAGACCAGGGTTACCAGGCCGTTCGTCCTGTCGCTACTCGTCCTGGACGAGCCCGCTCAGACGCTCGGCGAGGTCGGCCTTCGTCTGGTCGAGCCTGGCGACGTCCTCGGCCAGGCTCGCGGCGACCGACTTGATCCTGGCGCGGTCCTGGTCGGCCTTGGCGGCGGCCGCGGCAAGTTGCTCCTTCTGCTCGCGCAGCTCCTGCCGCGTCTGATCGAACTGCTGCGCGATCCCCTGCACCTGCGTCTGGAGTGCGATCAGCGTCTCGGCCGCCTGCGCGAGCTGCTGCGCGAGCTGCCTGACGTTGGCTGCATCGAACAGCTCGGTCGGAATCTGGGCGACGGCGGGAGTCGGTGCCGGAGGTGACTCCGGAGCAGCCTGCGGCGCCTGGGCCGCGGCGGGAGGGGGCTCGACCGGAACGGCTGCGGGCTCGGGCTCGGGCGACGGGAGGTCGACCGGCTGAGCCTCGGCCGGCGCCGGGGCGGGCTCGGCGGGATCGGTAGTCGTGGAGAGCTTCTGCTCGGGCGGAGGCGCCCCCTCGTTGCCGTCGCTCTCGCTGAGGATGCGGCTCTTGAGCAA
>CAVUNA010000004.1:0-9332 GCA_963742605.1 uncultured Thermoleophilia bacterium
GCTCCTTGCTGCGCCGCTCTGGGCGCTTGCGCCGACGGGCGTCGCCTACCACCTGGTGCAGGTGGAGAACGCGATCTTCCTGTCGCTCGCGGCGATCCCCGTGTATCTGCTTGCCCGCAGGCTTCGACTCGGAACCGGTTACTCACTGGGCTGCGCGCTGTTCGCGGTCGCCATCCCCGATTTTGCGTATGCGGCACGGACGCTCGCCGACCCACTCGCCTACCCACTCGCGCTCGGCGCGTTGTGCGCAGCGGTCGTCGCCCTCGAGCGACCGACGCGGCGTGCTCAGCTGGTCTTCTTCGCGCTTGCCTGCCTCGCGACGCTCGCCCGCGTCCAGTACGTCGTCCTCATCGCCGCCTACGTCGGTGCCTTGATCGTGACACGGCGGCGAGAGGCGCTCAGGACGCACCGGCTGTCGATCGGGCTCTTGATCGCAGGAGGCGTCGCGGCAGTCGCACTCGGGCCGGCTCGAACGCTCGGGTACTACTCGGTGGTCGTCGACTTGCACGCCGGGATCGGGACGCTGCACTGGATGAGCACCGACCTCTTCCTGATCGCGGTCGCAGGCGGTGTCGCGCTCGTCCCCGGCGCGCTCGTCGGTCTGGCGACAGCGAGAGGGCATGGCGAGAGGAGCTTTGCTGCGATGACCGTCTTCTACACCGCCGGGCTGCTGCTCGCCGCAGGCCTCTATGCCTCCAACGGCGCAGGGCGCTTTCAGGAACGCTACCTCTTCTCCCTCCTCCCGCTGATCCCGATCGCCTTCGGTCTCTACCTGCGAAACGGGCGACCAGCCCGCCTCCTCGTTGTCGCCCTCGGAGCAGTCCTGCTGATCGTCGCCGCGCGCGTTCCACTGTCGGGCTTCGCAATCAGCACGGGCTCCACCGACTCGCCGCTGCTCTGGGCGGTCGTCCGGCTGAACTCGCTCGTCGGCACGGGCACGGGGTCACTGCTGGTGGCCGCGTACATCGCCTCGGCTGCCGGCGTCGCTGCACTGGTCGCCTTCGGGCTCCGTGCGCGCGTCGCGTTCGGCACCTGCATCGCATTCCTGATCGCGGCCTCGCTCGCGGCGACGGCAGCCGATGTCCACAGTGCGCGCCTCAGCGCGTCCGAGTTCGTCGCCAAGCGCCCGACGTGGGTCGACGATGCCCACCTGGGCAACGTCACGGCCGTCGCGACGAGACCGGCCCCCACAGGGCTTCTCACGGAGCAGCTCTACTGGAATCGCACGGTGACGCGCGAAGCCCTTCTGGCCGGCGCCAACCCGACGGACGCGTTCGCAACGACAGCGGTCCGGATCGCACGCGACGGGACCCTCGAGTCGCGCGCAGGGCCACTGCGAACGCCGATCCTCTTCGAGCAGTACGGGGTCAGCGCCTCGTTCCGCAATGCGCGACTCATCGCGGCGACGTCGAGCTTTGCATTGTGGAAGCCGAAGAGCGTCGTCCGTCTCCGCATGCTCGAAACCGGGAAGTACCAGGACGGCTGGCTGGGGCCTCGCGGCTACCTCGCACTCTGGCCGCAGGCCGGAAAGCGCCTGAAAGGCGTCGTGCGGTTCACGGTTTCACTCCCTGACGGTTTCAAGCCGAGAAGACTGAGCTTCGGACGTCAAGAGGCGACGATTCGCCCGGGTACGACCAGGCGCTTCGCGTTCTGCCTCGACTCGGCACAGCCCTGGCGCATCTGGTTCGAGGCGGGCCGATCCTTTCTGCCCGACCTCCGACCGGTGTCGGTCCGTCAGACGGCCCCGCGGTTCATCGCCGGCGCCTCGTGCGAGTCACCCGCTCCAACTCCCTGAAAACCCTCTCAAGTCAGCTTACGACGCTGCCGATAGGAGACGCGATATGGCCTCCATCACCGAGTACTCCATCGACGATCTGCTTCGGCGGGCGCACGAACTGGAGGCTTCCGACCTCCACGTCACGCCCGGCACCGAACCGGTCGTGCGTGTTCGCGGAACCCTTCAGCGTCTCGACGAGTTCGAGAAGCTGACGCCCGACGTCACGCGCGAGCTCGTCTACCGCATCCTCTCGACTCACCAGCAGAAGACGTTGGAGACGAAGCGCAACGTCGACCTCGCCTATTCACTCCCCGGGGTCGCGCGCTTCCGCGTCAACGCGTTCTTCCAGCGCCAGGCGATCGGCGCCGCGTTCCGGATGATTCCGAGCGAGATCAAGTCGCTCGCCGAGCTCGGCTTGCCCGGGCAGCTCGCAGAGCTCGCTGCGAAACCGCGCGGGCTCGTTCTCGTCACCGGGCCGACCGGCTCGGGTAAGTCGACGACGCTCGCGGCGATGCTGGACATGATCAACCGCACCCGCAGCGAGCACATCCTCACGATCGAGGATCCGATCGAGTTCTTGCACTGGCACCGCAACTGTGTCGTCAACCAGCGCGAGATCGGCGGTGACGCAACCACGTTCGCCGAGGCCCTGCGCGCCGCACTGCGCCAGGACCCGGACGTGATTCTCGTCGGCGAGATGCGCGACCTCGAGACGATCGGCACCGCGCTGACCGCCGCCGAGACCGGCCATCTCGTGTTCGCCACGCTGCACACGCAGAGTGCGCCCCAGACGATCGACCGCGTGATCGACGTGTTCCCCGCCGAGCAGCAGGACCAGGTTCGCGTCCAGCTGTCCGGCACGCTGCAGGGTGTCGTCACGCAGACGCTCGTGCCGACGGCCGACGGCCGCGGCCGCGTCGCCGCGCTCGAGATCCTGATCCCCGACGATGCCGTCCGGAACCTGATCAGGCAGGGAAAGATCGAGCAGATCTACTCCGGCATGCAGACGGGCACGGCGAGCGGCATGCAGACGATGGAGCAGTCCCTTGCAAGCCTCGTGCTGCGTCACGTGATCACGCGCGAGGAGGCGCTCAACCGCTCGAGCCGGCCCGAGATGCTGGTCGGTCTGATCGAGCGTGGTGTGACCTTGGTCGGGACGCAAGCTCCCGAGCCCGGATTGAGACTGGCGGAGGCCTAAACCCATGGATCTGAAGCAGGAGATCAAGCTGTCCGATCTCTTCGGGCGCAAGGGCGGCGGAACGAGCAAGCCGAGCGCGTCGAAGAAGAAGCAGACAAAGAAGAAGGCCGCAAGCCACGGCCCGACGGAACTCGTCGGCCTCGAGGTGGGCTCGTCCCAGATCGCGGCTGCCCACATCACCAACAACGGCGACAAGAAACTGCACAAGCTGCACCGCGAGCCACTTCCGGCCGGGATCATGTCCGGCGGCGAGGTCCGCGACCCGGTCGCCCTCGGCGCCGCGCTCGCAAGCTTCTTCGAGAAGTACGAGCTCCCGAAGAAGCACGTCCGCCTCGGACTCGCGAACACCCGCGTCGGCGTCCGCCTGATCGAGATCGCCGGCGTCGACGACGAGGACCAGCTCGCAAACGCAATCGGGTTCCGCGCGAACGAGCTCCTCTCGATCCAGATCGACGAGGCCGTCATGGACTACCACGTCGTCGGCGAGGAGCGTGACGAGGAAGGAACGGTGAACCGTTCCGTCGTCGTCGCCATCGCATACCGCGAGTCGCTCGACCGCTACCTGACCGCGACCGACGCAGCCGGGTTGAACGTCGCGGGCGTCGACCTCGAAGCATTTGCACTGCTGCGAGCGCTGACCGAGCCACGTTCCGTGGACGAGTCCGCTCGGAGCGCCGTGGTGGCCGTATGCGTGGGCCACGAGCGGACGACCCTCGCCGTCTCGGACGGGCGCAATTGCACCTTCGCCCGCGTCATCGACTGGGGCGGCTTCAGCCTGACGAACGTGCTCTCACGGGCACTCCGGATCTCGCCCGCCGAGGCCGAAGACATCAAGCGCAGGTTGTCGCTCGAGCCCGACGCCGAGACACCCGAAGGCCTCGAGCCCGAGCAGGCAAGCGAAGGCGTGCGGGCGGTGAAGTCCGAGCTGCAGTCGCTCGTGCGTGAGCTGCTGTCGTCTCTGCGCTTCTACCAGTCGCAGCCGGGCTCGCTCGACATCGGCGAGATTCTCGTCTCGGGTGGGACCACCAGCATCCCGGGCCTCGTCGCGGAGCTCGAACGTGAGCTCGGCGTGAAGATGATCATCGGCAACCCGCTTGCGCGTGTCACCGGGCCTGACGAGACGCCGGAGCAGATCGGATCGTTTGCCGTCGCAATCGGACTTGGAATCGAGGACTAACGATGAAGGCCGTCAATCTCCTCCCCGCCGATCACAAGCCGGTTCGCCAGACCAACATCGGCAGTGGGCTCTCGAAGCACGCGGTCGCCATCGGCGGGACCGCCGGAGCAATTGCGGTCGCCGCGGTGCTCGGTCTGTCGTACCAATCCGCCTCGCATTCGGCGAAGACGAATCAGGCGCAGCTCGACGCCTTGAACGCACGTATTGCAGCCGTCTCGCAGCCGTTGAACGCCGCCGACTCGAGCGTGAGAGCTCGCATCGAGCAGCTCACAGCGGCGGACGCCGTTCGTATGTCCTGGGACGGCTTCATGACGAAGCTCGCCCGCGTGCTCCCCGAGGACGTGTGGCTGGTCAGCATGCAGGTCCAGGAGACCCCGCCGGTGGCGGTGGCTCCAGGGACGACCGGAACGACCGGCGCCCCGGCGGCCGCCCCGACACCCGTCGCCGCTCCGACCGGGTTCACGATCAGCGGGTTCACCTACTCGCAGGCCTCCGTGGCACGCCTGATGCGGCGGCTCTCGATGCTCCCGTGGCTGTCCGACGTGAGCCTGCAGAGCAGCAACGTGACGACGGTCGGCGCGCACTCCGTCTTCCAGTTCACCATCGTCGGCGCAGTCAACTCGCTGCCCGCAAAGGAGGCATCGTGATCAGCCGCGTCAAGAGCTCCCGCCGCGCCTCCGCGGTCGCAGTCGCACTGCTGATCGTGCTCGTGGCGGCGGCTGCGTGGGTCGGCGTCGTCTCGCCCAAGCGCTCCAACGTCACGAAGTTGAAGGGCCAGGTCTCCGCTGCGCAGTCCCAGCTCGCGACGGCGACGCAGGCCGCAGCGGTTGCGAACAAAGCGGCGGAAGCAGCCGCGCTCAAGGCGATGCCTGCGGATGCCGACGAGCCGGGGATCCTCGACCAGCTGAACGCGCTCGGGAAGCGCACCGGCGTCCTGGTGGCGACGGTGTCCCCGAACGCGGCCGCGGTCACCCCGAACGTGGTCGGCCTGTCGATCACGGTGGACGGCAAGTACTTCCAGATCGCCAAGTTCCTGAACAAGCTCCGCACGCAGGTTCGCGTCGGTCGCGACGGTACCGTCGTCGCCAGTGGTCGGCTCTTCGACGTCCAGTCGGTCAGTCTCGGCCCGGGCAACACGACGGGGCAGCTCGCAGCGACGATCCTGGCCAACGCCTCGGTCTACAGCGCTGCCGCCCCGGTGGCTCCGACCACGGATTCGACCTCCGCGACGGCGAGCGCTCCGACGGGGAGCACGGGCTGATGGCAGTCGCAGCCGGAACGATTCGGCGACGGCGGAACGACGAGGAGAAGAAGCTCGCTGCCAAGTCGAAGCGGGACAAGGTGATCCTCATCGCCGGCGGCGTCGTCCTGCTTGCCGTCCTCGTCTTCGAAGTCCCGAAACTGCTCTCGGGCGGCAGCTCCTCGGCGCCTGCGCCTGCGCCGGCAACCGCCCCGGCTGCTCCGGCCGCCGCCGTGGGAGGCGCGCCGACCCCCGAGCTCATCCGTAGTGACCTGAAGGCGATTGCGAAGCTCCCGTCCAAGGATCCGTTCGTGGCGCAGCTCGGTGCGAACACCGGCGTCTCGACCGGGACGCAGCCGCTCACCCACGGACCTGGTGTGCGCCAATCGCACTTCGTCGTCAAGGATCCATTCAAGGCGCAGATCGGCGCGCCTGCGAACGCCACCCCGACTGCCCCGCTCGCGACGCCGCCGCCAGTCACGTCGACGAAGGCAACGCACAAGGCCGCAGCATCGACCTCCACGGCCGGCTACATCGTGATCCTCCGCTCGCTCGACAGCAAGGCTGCCGCGCAACAGGAGGTCAAGAAGGCACACGCGAAGGGCCTGACCAGCGCGTCGATCCTCTACTCGTCGAAGTACACGACGCTCCGTCACGGCTACTGGGTCGTCTACCTGAGCAAGTACCCGACGGTGGCGGCTGCGAACGCCGGGCTCCAAGACGCATCCGCACACGGCTACGCGTCCGCCTATCGGCGGCCGGTGAAAAAGTGAGGAACGAATGACTGCCTTCGCCTACACGGCCATTAACGCCCAGGGGCTCGTCTCGAAGGGCATCCTGCACGCGGCCGATCAGATCTCCGCCAAGGACCAGCTTCGCCAGCAGGGCCTGCTCGCACAGTCGCTGTCCGAGCAGAAGGCCGCCTCGAGCGGCGGCTCGCGCTTCGCGAAGATCAAGCCCAAGTCGCTGCAGATCTTCTCGCGCCAGTTCGCGACGCTCATCCAGGCCGGCGTCAGCATCGTCCAGGCGCTGCTCATTCTCGAAGAGCAGACCGACGACAAGAAGCTGGCCGTGGTGATCGCCGAGATCCGCGAGGACGTCGAGAGCGGCGTCGTGCTCTCCCGCGCAATGTCCAGGCATCCGAAGGTGTTCAACCGCCTGTTCGTCGCGATGATCGAGGCCGGTGAGGCGTCGGGAACGCTCGACATCGTCCTCGACCGCGTCGCCATTCAGATCGAGAAGGACACGAAGCTGAAGCGGCGGGTGAAGAGCGCGATGCTGTACCCGACGGTCGTGCTGACGTTCGCGACGCTCGTCCTGGTCGGGATGTTGATGTTCCTGGTCCCGATCTTCGTGAAGATCTTCGACAGCCTGAACGGACAGCTGCCCGCGATCACCCAGATCGTCGTCAACATGTCCAACTTCCTGCGCGACTACTGGTTCATCCTGTTCCCCGTCGTCTTCGCGATCATCTTCGGGCTCCTACGCTTCAAGAAGACCCCGGAGGGGCGGGCGATGTGGGATCGCTTCAAGCTGAAGCTGCCGATGAAGATCGGAGATGTCGTCCTGAAGGTGGCGATGGCACGCTTCTCGCGCACCCTTGCGACACTCGTGTCGGCAGGCGT
This sequence comes from uncultured Thermoleophilia bacterium, assembly GCA_963742605.1. GTDB lineage: Bacteria > Actinomycetota > Thermoleophilia > Gaiellales > Gaiellaceae > PALSA-600. The sequence continues at coordinate 7,018 of CAVUNA010000004.1, forward strand.
CGACATCGTCAAGGCGCTGGAGATCACGGGCACGACCGCGGGCAACACCGTCCTCGAAGAGGCGCTCGTCAACGTTCGCCAACGGCTCAACGAGGGAGCCCGCATCGCGCAGACGATGACCGAGAACGACGTCTTCCCGCCGATGGTCAGCCAGATGGTGAAGATCGGCGAGGAGACCGGAGAGCTCGACAAGATGCTCTCGAAGATCGCAGACTTCTACGAGGACGAGGTGGACACCGCCGTCGCGGCACTCACCTCGATCATCGAGCCGATCATGATGATCGGCGTCGGTGCGATGGTCGGCGTGATCGTGATCAGCATGTACATGCCGATGTTCAAGATGCTCAAGCTCGTCCACTAGGCCCAGAGAACACCCCCGACAGCTCGACGGCGGCCTCGTGCCGCCGTCGGCGTTCAAGGCTCTTTCGCCGGGTGCCGATAGACGTCGGGATGGACGCCGCCGTCGCAACCCGTGTCCCTGCCGGTCTGCGCGCGCGGACCGCCCCGGTCGCCGTGGTGCTCGCCGCGCTCGTCGGGCTGAGCGCCGTCGTGCGCTTCGTGTTCTCGGCGCTCCGTCTCCAGACACCCGTCTACCTCCCGGACGAATACACGTATTCGGCGCTCGCGCGGGGAATCGCGGAGACGGGCCATCCCGTGATCCGCGGTGTGCCGTCCCATTTCCCGGCGCTGCTCGAACCGCTGCTTGCGGTTCCGTTCTGGCTGCCCGGCGATCCCGAGCTGGCGCTCCGGCTGACGCAGGCCGAGCACGTCCTCGTCATGTCGCTCGCCGCGATCCCGGTCTACTTCCTCGCACGCCGCCTCGACCTCGGCACGGGTTTGTCGCTCGTCGCGGCCGCGTTCGCGCTCGCGACGCCCGACTTCGTGTTCGGCTCGTTCATCGTCGCCGATCCCATCGCGTACCCGCTCGTTCTCGCCGCGGTGTACGTCGCTGTCGTCGCGCTGGACGAGCCGTCGCGCAAGGCGCAGCTCCTCTTCGTCGGCTTCGTCGGGCTCGCGACCTTCGCGCGCGTCCAGTACGTGCTTCTCGCACCGGTGGTGATCGTTGCTGCACTCGTCGTCGAGCGGGGCAGTCTTCGTCGGGCCTGGCGCAAGCTGGGCCTGGCGACGAGCATCTTCGGGGCGCTGGGAGCCCTTGCCGTGGCGTCCGGACCTCAACGCGTCCTCGGGACCTATGACGTCATCTTCCATCTGAGCGCGCCGGTCGCCACCGTCGCGCACCAGATCGGCATGCATGCGCTGCTGATTCCGTTTGCCGCAGGCATCGTCCTCGTGCCGGGCGCGCTCGTCGGCCTCGTGCGAGGCGTCGTTCGGCCGCAGTCGACGGTCGAGTCGGCCTTTGCAACGATCACGACGCTGTTCGCTCTCGGCCTGATCGCGCAGGCGATCTTCATCGGGTCGACGATCTCCGGCAACTTCGGCGAGCGGTACCTGTTCTTCTTCATCCCGCTGCTGCCACTGGCGTTCGTCCTGTACGCGCGCCGCGGCGGGGCCAAGGGGCCGGTGCTGGCGATCGCCGGCGTGCTCGCGGTGCTCGCGATGCGCTTTCCGCTCTCCCACTACGCGGGACGAAGTTCTGACTCGCCGACACTGTGGGGCGTCCTGGGATTCGAGACGTGGTTCGGCGTCGCAACGGGCGCGTTGCTGATCAGCCTGGCCGCCGTCGCCCTCGCAGCGGTCGCCGCCTACGTCGGCCTTCGACCGAAGTCGCGTGTCACACTCGCGCTCACGGTCGCACTCGCCGCCCAGGTCGGGATCGCGTCGGCAGCCGCCGCCTGGAACGTCAACTCCGACGTTCGGGCGAGGGACACGTCGCTACCTGCCGACGCGCAGTGGATCGATCATGCGGCTGTCGGCCCGGTGACGCTGGTCGAGCCCCCGGGCGGCGACTTCGGCTCGGGCATGGAGCAGCTGCTCTGGAATCGCTCGCTCACGGGTGTGGCGCTTCTTCCCCACGCCAACCCCGTCGATTCGCACGCGAATCCGCGGATCCGCGTCACCTCCGACGGGACGCTCGTCGTTCCGTCCGGCCCGGTTGCCGGGCCGATTCTGGTCGATCGGTCGAGCACGTGGACGAGCTTCGCCGGCGCGACGCTCGTGCGCTCGACTGCGAACACCGGCATTGCACCCTTCGACCTCTGGCGACCGACCACAAACCATATGCGACTCACGGCCGAGGTCGCAGGGCTGCGCGATGACAACTGGCTGATGCGCGTCGGCTGGATCACGGTGTGGCCCGCACAGGTCAATCGACGCCTCACCCTGCGCCTCAGCCTGCCAGGCAAGCTGGCGGCAGC
>CAVUNA010000005.1:0-8479 GCA_963742605.1 uncultured Thermoleophilia bacterium
GCCCCCGGCAAGAATCGAACTTGCGCACGCGGTTTAGGAAACGGTTCCCGGCAGCGTAGAAGCAGCGCAATTCCCGCGTACCTTTTGGGTCCTCCTGAAGATGGAACCTTGGTCGTAAAGGGGACCCGCAAGCAGATAGTTGCGCCATCAAGTGTCTGGTTCTATCGGCGGTCCCACTCCGAACCAGTTGAGGCCGATGTCAAAGCCGGTTTCAACACCCTCCCCTCCCAGGTCGGCCTGGGGACGGCGACAGTTCGGGCGACATCGTGTTCGGGTCTAGCCACTGACCGCCCGGCTCACTCGTCGTCTGTCTCATACACGAAGAATGTGTCGTGGGCGATCTGATGGCCGTCGTGCAGGCCGTCAGCTAGCTCGAGGATTGGAGTAGGGACTTGGAACCTCAGTTGGCGTTCGTGCAACGGCTCTGCGAACTCAAAGTCGATCACCGAAAGTGATTGTTCTGCGAAGTATCGCTCGACCAGCGCATGAAACTCGTTGACATCAGTCGCGAGGCCGACCACACCGATACACAAAGTTTCGGACAGTCCCAGCGGTCACGGCAACACCGCTGTCGGGCGAGAGGCGACTGAGCGCGGAGTTGGGAGAGCGCAAGCTCTTCGCCGCCTTGCAAGAAAGGCGACCGTCACGCGCGTTGCTCTGTGTGTGTGTGTGTGGAGAGAGAGAGAGAGGACACCTCCTTGACTCCCTCGCTAACGACGGCCAGAATCGCCGACGGAAAGGAGGCGTGATGGCTACGACGACGATCGAGGCTGCTGTTCGCGACGCTGTCGACGATCTACTTGCGTCGATGAACGCCGGCGACGGGGAGGGGTTGCGCCGGCGTCTGAGCGTAGATCCGGGCGCGGTGCATATCGGCACGGATCCTGAGGAATGGTGGAGCAGCGCCGAAGTTGCATCCAACTTCGGGAACGTCCCTGAGGTTGGCGTGAGGGCGACGGTTGATGAACTGACGGTGCACCCCATTGGTGAGGACGCGGCTTGGTTCGCGGGTACCGGTCGGTTCATCGGGGAAGGCGTGGACGTCCACGTTCGAATATCCGGCGTCGCGGTGCGTGAAGACGATCGGTTTGTCTTCATGCACTCTCACGCATCAATCGGCGTGCCGAACGACAAGCTCGTCGGATAGCGGACGAGTCTGGCGCCGCTACCGGCGGCGCCAGACCTCGTTACGTGGGACCAAAGAGTGATCTGAGTCTTGAGCTGTCGGCTTCATTGCCCGAGAGCCTTGACGACCGTGTTTCGAGCCGCGACGGAAGTTGGCTGTGGGGAGAGCCAGATCTCGATCATGTGCTTGGGCTTGAAGCTGCTAGGTCTGGTGGTCCTCAAGGAACTTCTTTCGAACCCGCCCCAGGCCCTCTGCGTATTGCTCTTGCCTCGATTCGGCAGCCTGACACAGACGGTTCGCCGCTCTATCGAAGGCGAGCTTGGTCGGCGATGAAGTCCCACACGGGGCTGAACTCGTAGTTTCTCAGCCGGCGGGAAACGAGCTCCGGCGGGTGGACGTTCACCGTGGGGATCCAGTAGGCGCGGTCGGTGAGCTTGCGGTCGATTCGGGCCCACAGAGCGGCGGCGCGCGCCGGCGCCTCGAGCTGCAGCGCCGATGCCTGCTGCATCTCTCGGTCGAGTTTGGGATCACAGACGTAGCCGTGCGAGTAGCCGCCGCGGCACCCGAAGAATTGCGGGAGGTAGGCGGACGGCAATGGGTAGTCGGGGAGCCAGTCTCCGTCGACGGACATTTGGATCGACCGTCGTTTTGCGTCAGTCAGGGAACTGAGAGTCGCGTAGCGGAGTCGCGCCCGGTACCCCAGTGACCGGAGGACTCTAGCGATGTACTTGGGAACCGCAGCGGGAACGCCTAGCGTCTCGGACGTAGCCCAGACGTCGATCCGGGCCCCGCGAGTTCCTGATGCCGCAACGAGCTGGCGGGCGCGCGCAAGATCCGGGGCAGACCAGAGGCCGTTGGCCTGCGGATGGGACGTGTAGGGGCAGTAGCGCCGGTATCCGGGAAGGCCGGGGAGAAGCGGCTGGCAGATCGGTGTTGCGACGGACGGGCCGCCGTACATCTGCACGATCTTCCGTCGGTCGATTGCGAGGGCGAGGGCCTGCCGGGCCCGCAGGTCGTTGAAGGGGGGACGAGTCGTGTTCAAGGGGATGAAGTCCACGATGAGGGACTGTGTGTCGTGCACCTGCGCCGGGAACCGGACGCGCAGCCTCCGAAGTTCCGATGGGGGCAGGATGCTGAAGATCCAGTCGGCGCGACCATGCTCCACGTCCTGAACCTCCTGCGCGAGCGAGCCGACGACGCGCCAGTTGATCGCATCCGGGTTGCCCTCGGGCTGGGCCGCATGTGACCACTCCTTGAAGTACGGATTGCGTTCGAAGCGAATCGCAGTGGGCGTCGCGTGGGCGATCCGGTAGGGGCCGGTGCCCGGGATCGGTGCGAACGTCGCATTCCCGAAGGGTGTTCCCTTCGGGACGGGCGCCGAATAGCCGAAGACGCTCAACTTGTAGAGGAAGTCCTGGTCCGGGGCGATGAGGTGGAAGACGATCGATCCCGTTCCATCGTTGGTGGCGACGCCGCGGGTTAGGTCGCATCTCGTCGATGTGCACGCTGCGCCACCGACCAGCTCTCTGAAGTAGCCCGCCCCCGGCGAGCCTCCGCGGATCGCCCGGGTGATTGCGCGTCTGAAGTCGGAGGCCCGCACGGGCTGGCCGTCCGAATAGCGGATTCCCGGTCGGAGCCGGAACGAATACGTCGCGCCACCGTCACCCGGGGATGGCAGCGCAGTCGCGAGGTCGGGCACGAGCCGGAGCCCGTCGGGGCCCGGTGTCGATTGGAACGAGACGAGGCCGTCGTACGCGAGGTGACCGAACTGGAAGGGCTCCGCGAAGTTCTGGAACTCCGGATCAACGGTCGAGAACGCAGATGAGGTGTCGATGACGAGCGTGCCGCCGCGGCCACCCGTATCGGCGGCACCTGATGCAACCCACAGCCGTCCTGCCAGACGCTCGAGTGCAACCGGCTGCCCTCCGGGGTGCACAGTCTCGACGACGCTGTTCCTGGCCGGGTCGATTCGCGACAGCGTTCCTGAGTACCGATTGGCCACCCAAATCGAAGTCCCTGACGCCTGGACGGCCGAAGGCCCGCTGCCTACGGGAATCGCGGCCGCGACCGAGGCTGTCCGCGCGTCGATGCGAGAGACGGTTGCGTCGAGACTGTTCACTACCCAGAGGGCTCCGGCGCCGGTTGCGAACGCCACCGGTCCGTTGCCAACGTGCAGGGTCGCCAAGAGCGCCCCCGTTCGCAGGTCGAGTTCCTCGACGATGCCCGCGTCGTAGGACGCAACCCAAATGCCGCCAAACGCGACGGCGAGCGACGTCGGCGTGACGTCGAGAGGGAACGTGCGGCGGACGGTCTCGTTGGAGACGTCCAGTTCGAGCAGAGCGTTGTCGTTCGAGTCGGCGATCCACAGACGCCCTCGACCGAAGGCGAGGCTCGCCGCGTTCGCCCCGCCGAGACTCAGCGTCTGTGTGACGCGATCCGTCGAAGGGTCGATACGGCTGACGGTGCCGCCGAGGGTCGCCGACACCCAGATCGATCCGGCGCCCGCGGTCAGGCTTCCCAGCCCCGGAACGGGAATGCGATCTACCACCCCGCCTCGTTGTGGATCGATGCGCCAGATCTCGCCGTCGTCGGCGTCGGTCACCCACAACGACCCGGCATCGGCGACCATCGCCCCCGGTGTCTGGCCTAGCCCGATCGACCGAGTCGCCCCCTGGCCGATTACGAAGAGCCGGTTCGAAGCGCCACGAAGGGCCTCCGGAGCTCCACCGCGCGTGTCCAGGACGATGCCGCCCGCGAGAGCCGCGGCCGCGATTGTCGCCACGGCAATCGCAAACGAACGTCGCCGGCGCGACCCACCGACGATCGTTCTCGGCGGTGCGAGGGCAGGATCGTGACGCAGGATCCGACGCTCGAGCTCGAGAAGCTCGGGCCCGGGAGAAAGCCCCAACTGCTCTGCGAGCGATCGGCGAGCCGTGCGGAGCACCGACAGAGCGTCGGCATGCCGGCCCGCGCGGTAGAGGGCGGTCATGAACTGGGCGAGCAGTCGTTCGCGGAGCGGATTCGCTTGTACCAGCCGCTCGACCTCGGCGACGAGGTCACCGCCGGCTCCGGTGGCGAGCTGTGCATCGATTCGGTCCTCAAGCGCATGGAGGCGCCGCTCCTCGAGATGGGCTATTTCCGGACCCGCGAAGGGCTCGAAGGCGAGATCGGCGAGTGGCGAGCCCCGCCAGAGCGAAAGCGCCTCGTCGATCTTCTCGATGACAGCGTTCGGATCCGGTGTGGCCCGCGCCTCGGCCAGTCGATCCTCAAAGCGATCGAGATCGCGCTCGCCCGCCTCGACCTTGAACACATAGCCTCCGGCGCCACGTTCGAGCCGCTCGGCACCAAGAACGCTCCGCAGGCGTGAGACGTAGCTGTCCAGTGTCCGTTGGACGGTCTCCGGTGGACTTTCGCCCCAGACCAGATCGATCAGCCGATCCCGGGAGACCGGCTCGTTTGCATTGAGCAGCAGGATCGCCAGCACGCTCCGCTGTTTCGGCCCACCGAGGGGTATCGCCTGTCCGGCGTCGCGCACGGCGATCGGCCCGAGGAGCAGGAACTCCATTTCAGCGAGCTAAGCACCGTTGCAACACGTTTTCCACACCGTTGCAACACCGCTGGTTCAACCTGGTCTCGCCGTATCTCCTATCGCGAGAGGTGAAGGTCATGCAACGAGCACTCCTAGTGGTTGCGCTCTCAGCCCTCCTGTGCGGATCGGCCGCGTCAGGGCATGCGTCTATCACGGCTGGAGCACTGACCGTGAAGTCGACTCTCGACGGCAAGACGGTCCTTCCGCACCGGATCCATTGGCTCGCCCTCACCACGCTCCCGGGCGCCCAGGTCTCGAAGGTCGAGTTCCTCATCGACGGCAAAGTCAAGTGGATCGAGCACAAAGCGCCCTACACGTACGGGGACGACGGCGGTTATCTCGTCACGAGCTGGCTGACCGGTGGGTTGCATGTCTTCACCGTCCGGGTCAGTGCGCTCGACGGGGCGACCGGGACGGACACCGTTCGGGCCCGGGTGGTGCCGCCGCCCCCGGTGCCACAAGCGCTCGCGGGCAAGTGGAAGCGTGACGTGGCCCCGTCGAATGGGCCCGCCGGCGTCTACACCCTGGACTTCAACAGCAAATGGGTGCAGTCGCGGAACCCCGGAAAGTACACGCTCGGCCCCGGCGCGAATCAGAGCGACAAGACCGGCCGCGGCTGGATCTTCGACACCGACTGGACGTATGGACCCACCCGCTTCCATGTGCAAGGTTGGGTCGCCTTCCGGGTCTTCGTTGCCGGACCGTACGGGCTGGAGGAAGGCGGCGGCTGGTGCGACAACGGCGGGCCGGGAGCGGACTACACGTGGTCAGTGGCAGCGGACACGCTGACGCTCAAGCCGGTGGGTGGACGAGATGCGTGCCCATATCGCAACGCAGTCTGGCCGGGCACCTGGACGCGCGTGCATTAGAACGGCAAGAGGGCCTGCGGAAGCAGGCCCTCTTCGCGCATTCGGAGCTAAGCGGACTCGACCATTGTGTCGGTTGGGAGAGCCGGAACTCCTACAACGAGAGAACGAAAATCTCGTCCAGCGCGGCGACGAGCGCAATCCCGGCGGGGATCGCGACCTGGGATGGCGGTAACCAGTTGCGCGGCCATTAGCGGGCCCAGAAGGGTTCGCGAGCTCGGGCCGGCCGCCAGGTATCGGCGCTGTGGCTACTGGGCGTAGACTCGGGCAGAGTCTGATGCGTCAGTCCGCCACGGGGTTTGAGGGAGATGCTCTGGTGGCCTCGAAGATTGAGGTCGCACCGCGGGTGGACGCTGATCTGCCGGTGCTGTTCGGGCTCGCGATGGCCACGTTTGGCGGTCTGCCCGGCTGGAGCGACGAGCGAGTTCTCGAGGTGTTGAACAGCGATGTGATCTTCGTCGCACGCGAGGACGATAAACCCGCCGGCTACGTCGCCTTGCACTCCGAGGAAGCGGGGATGATGGTCGTCGAGCAACTCTTTGTCGCGCCCGGCCACGAGCGTCGTGGCATCGGGCGACGGCTGCTCGCCTACGCAGAGGGGTATGCGATCGCGGAGCGCGCGCAGTCGCTTCAGATCGTCGTCGAGGAGAGCAACCAGCCGGCTCGCAGCTTCTACAAGCGCACGGGGTTCGTACCGGTGGAGCCAGAACTATTCGAACTCGTTCTCCCACGCGACTGATCCTGAGCAGTGGCTCAGGATCGTAGGTTGCGCGGCCGCCGACGTAGGTGAAGGCGGACTTAAGCGAGGGACGTCGTCGACCGGCGACGTGACGGGGTCGGCTCTATAGGCGACGAGCTACCGGTAGCCCCGCGTACGACCGTATTCCTGCGCAATATAGAGCGGCACCGCCCTCGACCACGCCTCCTCGACGAGATCTCGCATCTCATCGGCGTCGATCGCCTGGAGGCGAACGTGGATCCAGTTGAACCGCATGTCGCTCTCGCTCGGCAGCTGGAACTTGTCGGGCTCCGCCTCGACTGCGGCTTGTCGCATTTCTTTCGCGAAGCCGCAACCCATACGCTCGCCGTCCTTGGACAGCGCGAGCCAGACGATCTGGCCGACCCGAAACTTGATCTGACCGTGCACTACCACCTCGTAGCTGCGAGGAAGCGTCTGCGCGACCGCACGGATCTCGTCAGGAGTGACCACCGCGACCTGCGCCGAGGATAGGCGAGCGGTTGCCCGTTATGAGGCGTCGTTCGAAACCGGTTCAAGCACGCCCTGTTGGCAGCGCGGACGACGACAGCTCAGCATCGAGAACTGAGAGCTCCATGGTGCCGACGAGGACTCGAGCGCTCGTCAGGCGGGTGCGAGCGCGCTCTGCAGGCCGGCGAGGTCAGTAGCGCCAAAGACGAGACGGTCGCGTGTTGCGACGTAGACGAGATCGAGGTCGATGCCGGCCTGTGCGACCTTGCGAGTCAGGTCGGCGAGCACGCCCGGTCGATCCTCGACCTCAACAACTACGACCTCGCGTTCGCGGCTTACGCTGAGGTGTGAGAGGGCGAGCGCGTGCTTGGCCGCTTCGGCGTGCGGAACGAGGATGTGCAGCTCGACGTGGTCCGCCGTCCCGATGCATGTCGCCGCCGCGACGACAGCGAGTGCGTGTGAGTCGCGGTGTGGGTCGACACCGACGATGTAGTCCAGCTGATCTGCGAGCATCCGAAACGACCTCCAGCCCAAGTGTTGGGGGCACGAACGGTGCCGGTCTGGGATGGAAACCGCGGGCGGCAGAACTGTGACGGGTCACGCGCTCAGAACGCGGACAGGCTTCTGATCAGGCCAGCAAGCGGACGCCAGGCCGGTACCGGGCCCTTCGCCCGGACAAATCACTGGAAAGACACACGCACGCGCGGTCATTCACAAATCGAGTCACGAGCAAAGAGCACCGGCACCACCCTGACGACAGCCCCAGACGGGACCGCCAGATGCTCACAGTTCGCGAATGTTCCCTGAGCGGTAGTTGATCGACGCGGTCGCGCACTCGCCAGGCGTGATCGTGCCGCCTGGACCTTCTTTGTTTGCCCTCGTAGGCTCGCGGGCGCGGAGTTTTCCGTCGACTTCGAGCAAGGAGGGAGTCTCATGGGCACAAAGAGATTGGTTCCTCTAAGCGGCGTAGTCGCTGTCGTCTTGATCCTGGCGGGCTTCGGTTCAGCCGGCAACACGCCGAAGGGAACATCGTCGGTCGCGAAGGTCGTCGCGTTCTACAGCAAGAACAGCACCGCGCAGACGACCTCGGGTGTGCTGCTGAGCCTCGGGGCGTTGCTGTTCCTGGTCTTCGCTGCGACGTTCGCGGCAAGGGTGCCGAACGCTCAAGGGAGCGCCGCGCTGTGCCTTCTCGGTGCAGGTGTGCTCGTGGTCGGATTGACGACGTACGCGGGTCTCAGCATCGCGATGGCCGATGTTTTCGGTCACGTCGACGGATCCGCGCTGCAGGCGTTGAACGTCCTCGCTGGCGACGCGGTGTTCGTCTTCCTGCTTACGATCGGCACAAGCGCGTTCCTTTTGGGTGCCGCCGTGGTGGTGTTCCGGACGGCGGTGCTGCCGCGGTGGCTCGGTTGGTGGGCCATCGTCTTCGCGATCGTGGGGGTGATTCCGAGTCATGTGCTCGGCGGGACGCTTGACCATGTCGGCCTACTCGCGTTCGCCGGGCTCGGCGTGTGGACGTTGATCGTCGGTGTCATGCTCGCTGTGAGAGCGGACGGATAGACGTTTCACCAGCAGACGAATGGCGTGAGAGCCTGAGGCCATGACAGAGGCGGACGTCTTTAAGCACTCGACTCCGGCGCTCTATGACCGGTATATGGGTCCCCTGCTGTTCGCGCCGTACGCGGAGCATC
>CAVUNA010000006.1:0-402177 GCA_963742605.1 uncultured Thermoleophilia bacterium
GCGGCAGCTTGCTGATCTCGTCGGAGTTCGTCTCTGGCAGATCGATCAGTGGGAACGGGACGCGCGCATCCCACCTCTCGAACAACTCGACGTGTTAGCACGCGCGGTCGGGTGTTCGCCGACCTGGCTGTTGACTGGGGTTGACACACCGGACACGGTCAGCGAGCGAGTGCGGTCAGGCTCTGACACACCTCGGATTAGCGGGAGGAATGGCGAGCGTCGAGTAGCCCCCAAGGCACCTGCCAAGCACGAACGTGAGCTGTTCGAGGAGGATGAGGGGCGTGAAGCGCGAGCAAGACGCATGAGCGAAGCGTCCCTACGGGCAGCAAGTCAGGCTGCGGATACCCTCCTAGTACACGCGACTCGACAGGCGAGAGCAATCCTCGAGGATGCGCTGCGTGAGAGAGAGCAGGCTGCCGCCGAGCATGCCCGCGCACGGGAGATTAGAAGAGCGCTCGAGCAGGCTCGGTAGGCCGCAGGTTAGATGGACGGAGTCGAGGCAACGAGATGTTGAAGCGTGGTCCGATGAGTCTGAGTTAGGTCGCAATGGTGTCTACGCGCGATCCGTTCGCCGACCCACAGCCTCTCATCCGCCGCGTCTACGCGTACGTCGCGTACCGGGTCGGCGACGGCCCCGATGCCGAGGACGTCACCTCGGCGACGTTCGAACGCGCTCTGCGCTACCGGGATCGGTTCGACTCTCGCAAGGGCGACCCGGTGCCTGGCTGATCGGGATCGCCCGACGGCAAATCAGCGACCACTTCGGCGAGCAGCCCGCTGCCGATGGCGGAGCCTGCCCGAACAGGTCGCTCCGGGCGAGCTCGACGTCCGAAGCGGCGACGACGGATCGATCTTCGCCACGCCGTGGCGACAGCTCGGCGAGCGTGAGCGCGAGTTGATCGCGCTTCGCTACGGCGCCGACCTGACCGCCCGCCAGATCGGCGAGCTACTCGGGCTTCAGACGAATGCCGTCGAGGTCGCGCTTCACCGAGCGCTGCAGACTCTGCAGCAGCTACCTCGAGCAACCGCGCCCCGCGCCGTGCCGCGAGACCCGAGTCCGCACGGCGCTGAGGGCGGCCGAATGACGGCCGGCGCGATTGCCCGTGTCGGCGGCGAGTCGATCTCGCGCCACGCCGGTTGGTGGACATCGGCGGCGGTGCTGCTCCTGCCGTTCGTCACCGTGGTCGGCATCGCGGCGGCGAGCGGCGGCTTCAACGCGACCTCGTTCGGCTGGACAGCCCTTGCCTTCACCTGGATCGTGATCGTTGCGCTGGCGGTCGGCGTGCCGGCGTGGGGTCGCTTCGACATCGCGTGGCTCTCGGCTGCCGCCGGGATCTGCATCTACACGTTCGCCTCGGCGCTCTGGTCGAGCTCGGCCGACGTCGCGATCGACAACGGCCAGCGCTCGCTCGAGTACCTGGCCGGGATCACCGCGGCGCTTCTTGTCGTCCGTCGTGGCCGACTCACGCTCTGGATGAGCGGGCTGGCGCTCGGCGCCGCTGCCGTTTCGGTCTATTCGTTGGCGACGCGGCTCTTTCCCGATCGCTTCGGCGGCGCGTTCAACGCCGACGCCGGCTACCGCCTCTTCGTACCGATCGGCTACTGGAACGCGCTCGGCATCTTCGCGGCGATCGCGTCGCTGATCGCGCTCGGCGTCTCAACCTTCGGACGCGGGCGCGCGCTTCGCATCCTCGCTGCAGTTGCGCTCGTCCCGCTCACCTCGACCCTGTACTTCACGTTCAGCCGCGGCGCACTGGTCGCGCTCGCGGTCGGCATCCTCGCCGTGTTTGCGCTGAGCCCGCAACGCCTTCGACTGCTCGGCGGTTTCTCCGCGCTCGTGCCGATCCCGGCTGCCGGGGTGCTGATCGCCTCTCGGGCCGCGGCCTTGACGCATCAGGCGATCGCGGTGAGCGCGGCTGCGCATGCGGGGCACCGGCTCGCCCTCGAGCTCGCGCTGCTCGCCGCCGGGCAGGCGGCTGTCGCGGCTGCATACGTCGTCTGGTTGTCACGCATCAGGGTGAGCTCGACGACGAGGCGCGTCGCGGGTGCCGTCGCTGTCGCAGTTGCCGCTTCTCGCGCTGGTCGGGGTGTTCGCGGCTTATCGATCGCCTCCGACGCTCGTGCGTCACGCGTATCACTCGTTCGTCTCGACCCCGACGGGCGGAACTGATCTGAACAGCCGCCTCTTCTCGCTCTCGAACAACGGACGCACGGTGTTGTGGCACTCGGCGCTGGCGGACTTTCGCGCTCACCCCGTCGTGGGCTCGGGCGCCGGGAGCTTCGGGCGCTGGTGGCTCGCTCACCGGACGACTGCGTACTTCGTCCAGGACGCGCACAACCTCTACGTCCAGACGCTGGCGGAGGGAGGAGTGATCGGCCTCGCGCTGCTCGTCGCTCTGCTCGCGATACCGCTCGTTGCGGCGCTTCGCGCACGGAGACATCCGCTCGTCGCGCCCGCCTTCGGTGCGTATGTCGCGTTCCTCGTCCACGCCGCCGTCGACTGGGACTGGCAGATGCCCGCGGTGACCTTGCTCGCACTGTTCACCGCCGCCGTTCTGGTGGCAGCGGCGAGAGGGCGCGAACCTCGAAGTGCCGTGTCAGGATCGCGCGCGCGTGATCCTCGGGGTGGCGGCCGGGGCCGTCGCCGTCGTCGCCTTCGTCGGGCTGATCGGGAACATCGCCCTGGCCGACGCCCGGAACGGGATCCTCAACGGCACGGGCCGGAAGGCGGTCGCGGATGCGGAGAAGGCCCACCGCTGGGCGCCGTGGTCGGCGGTCGCGCTCCGGGAGCTCGGCGAGAGCCGCGTGCTGATCGGTCAGAAGCGAGCCGGGCTGGCTGCGCTGCGACAGTCCGCCGCGAAGGACCCCGGCGATTGGCAGACCTGGTACGACATCGCTGTCGTCACGTCGGGAGCGCGAACACCGCGCTGCGCTTGCACGCGCACGAGCGTTGAATCCGCAGGGGCCTGAACTAGCCGATCTGGCAAACGGCCTTCCGCCGTCTCGCTGACGCCGTGTAAGGGTTCGCGGCCGAACCCCGGTATAGGGGATAGGCATGTTCGGCAGACGCGACCATGACACCGAGTTGGAGCGCCGGCTCAGGGCTGAGCGCCCCCAGGCACCGGACGAGCTTGTCGATCGGCTCGTCGGTCAGATAGCGCCTGTCAGTCGCCCGCGCCGCGCGGCCAGTCCGCGGTTGATTCCGATCGCGGCCGCGACGGCGGCAATTGCGCTTTCGCTCGGCGTCGCCGGCGCGATCGGCTCGGCGAGCGGATCGATCCAGGCCTTCAGCCGGGGCGTCTTCCACATCGTCCAGCCTCCGCGCGCCGTTCAGCCTCCGCCGGTCGGGACTTCGAACGTCTCGACCACCGGCCAGACGACCGTGACGCCCGACCACAGCACCGGCAACCAGGGCCCGCCGATCCCGGGCGATCCGCGGTCCTGGGCCCGCCGATCCTTCGGGCCACCGTTCATGCATCAGTACGCCGGACGCATCCCGATCTGCTGGATGGGCCATATCATCTACGTGACGCCGTTCCAGTACCTCTGGTACTTCATTCACGGCGGCTTGCCGGCGCGGGACTGCTTCCTCCCGCACCGCTAGCAGCGGCGGTTTTTCCCGCGTTTTCCGCAAGTTGATGCGGTAACAGCCGGCTGCGTCGCGGATATCCCGTCGGATCGCGGATTAGAGTCGCTCGAACTGGGTATCGCGTCACAAGAGGCTGCCTGCGGCGGTGAGCCGGTCGTGTCGCGCTAGAGGGAGGGGCAATCGGGGGAATGCAGGCACAGCCTGTCGCTGACAGACAGCAACGCTCGACGCTGGTCGAGCCGGTCGAGCAGCTGCGTTCGCCTGCCGGGCTGCCCCACGAGGACGGCGAGGCGACACTCATTCGCGGGCGCGGTTGGCTCGTCCGCCGCGCGCTGCTCGTCGCCGACATGGTCGGGCTGATCGCTTCGCTGTTCCTGGCGCAGGCCCTCTTCACCAACCGCTCCACGCTCCTCGAGCGCCTGACGCCTTCGCCGAAGTGGCTGCTCTTCCTCATCGCGCTGCCGGCCTGGGTGGTGGCGGCGAAGATCTACAAGCTCTACGACCGCGACGAGGAGCGCACCGACCACTCGACCGTCGACGACGTCGTCGGCGTCTTCCACCTCGTCACCGTCTCCGTCTGGATCGCCTACGGACTCGGCCACGCGACCGGCCTCTTCAGGCCCGACCTCTTGAAGACGACGGCGTTCTGGGCCTTCGCGATCGTGCTGATCCCGCTCGCGCGCTGCGCCGCGCGCGCGATCTGCCGGCGCCGGCCCGAGTACGTCCAGAACACGATCATCGTCGGCGCGGGGCACATCGGCCAGCTCGTCGCACGCAAGTACCTGCAGCATCCGGAGTACGGCATCAACCTCGTCGGGTTCGTCGACGACATGCCGCGGGAGCGGCGCGACGACCTCGGCGACCTGATCATGCTCGGCTCGCAGGCGGAGCTTCCCGAGCTCGTCGAGACCTACGCCGTCGACCGCGTGCTGATCGCGTTCTCGAACGAGCCGGAGGAGCAGCTGCTCGACCTCGTCCGCTCGTTGCGCGAGTCGGACGTGCAGATCGACATCGTCCCGCGCCTGTTCGAGGTCGTGCCGCCGAACATCGGCATCCACGGCGTCGAAGGGCTGCCGCTCGTCAACCTGCCGCCGTTCCGGATGGCGCGCTCGTCGCTCTACCTGAAGCGGTCGTTCGACGTCGTCGTCTCGCTGACCGCGCTCATCCTTCTGTCGCCGCTGTTCGCGGTCGTCGCCGTCCTGATCAAGCTCGACTCGCGCGGGCCGGTGTTCTTCCGCCAGACGCGCATGGGGGCGAACGACCGGACGTTCGCGATGCTCAAGTTCCGGACGATGGTCGTCGACGCCGACTCGCGCAAGCACGAGATCGCCCACCTGAACAAGCACCTGCGCCCGGGCGGCGACTCGCGCATGTTCAAGGTGCCGGACGACCCGCGTGTGACGCGCGTCGGGCGTGTCCTCCGCCGCTACGCGATCGACGAGCTGCCGCAGCTGATCAACGTGCTCAAAGGCGAGATGTCGCTCGTCGGGCCGCGGCCGCTGATCCTCGACGAGGACCAGCACGTCCACGACTGGGCCCGCAGCCGCCTCCGGCTCCAGCCCGGCATGACCGGCCCCTGGCAGGTGCTCGGACGTGCGAACATCCCCTTCCAGGAGATGGTCACCCTCGACTACTTCTACGTCACCAGCTGGTCGATGCTGAACGACCTCAGGCTGCTGCTGCAGACCGTTCCCGCCGTGGCGCGCACCCGCGCCGACGCCTGACGCGCGGCGCGCGCGATGCGCGACCACTGGAGAGAGCTCGGCTTCTGGCGCTGGTGGTGGCACAACCGCGTGCCGTCCGCCGTCAAGGCGCTGGCCGCGCTCGTGCTGCTCGGAGCCCTCGTCGCCGGCGGCTGGTTCGCGGCCCAGAAGCTGCCGTCGGCGAAGGCGAGCGACAACGGCTCGCAGACGATCGTCCGCACCGTCGAGCGCGTCGTCACCGTGCGCGCGCAGGGGAAGCCGATCGTCAAGCGGGTGCCGGTGATCCAGAAGGTCTACGTGGCGAACAAGGCCGGCGCCGTGAAGACGGTGCGCGTCGCCTCGACGGTGTACGGCACGCGCACCGTCGTCCAGACCGTGGCCGCGCCTCGCGCGCGGGTGGTGACACTCCCGGCCCGCACATCGACGGTGACGCGGACGCGCACCGTCAGGATCACGAAGACCGTGCCCGTCACGACGGTTCAGTGGCGCGTGATCACCGTCGTCGAGAAGCAGAAACCGGTCACCGTGACGGTGACCGTCACGACGCCATGAGCGAGACGGACGGGGTAAGCTCGGCCTCGTGACCTCCTCACGGATCCTGTTTCTGCCGCTGATCGCCGCCCTGGTGCTGGCGGCGGCCGGCTGCGGCAAGAGCAGCAAGCCCGAGACGGCATCCGAATGGGCGAACAGCTTCTGCTCCTCGGTCACGACCTGGAAGGAGTCGGTGACCTCCGCCGTGTCGCCGCTCAAGAGCGGCAACATCTCGAAGGACAGCATCAACACCGCCTTCGACGACTTCAAGACGGCGACCAACACGTTCGAGAAGAGCGTCAAGGATCTCGGCAAGCCGCCGACGCAGAACGGCGATCAGGTGAAGTCGGACATCGACCAGCTGTCGAGCCAGATCAACGACAGCGTCAACTCGATCCAGGACGACGTCGGCAACGTCTCCAGCGTCACGAGCGCGCTGGCAATCGTGCCCTCCGTGACCTCGACGCTCTCGTCGATGCGCGCCGCCGTGACGTCGACCTACAACAGCATCAAGCAGCTCGACGCAGGCGGCCAGCTCTCGACCGCGTTCTCGAACGCGGAATCCTGCAAGACGCTGACGAGCTCGGCGTCCTCCGGCTAGAGGGCTTCGATCCGCCCCGACGCGATCGCGTCCACCAGCGCGGCGTGGTCGCGCTCGTTCTGGTCGGCGTAGCTCTCCGCGAACCGCCCGAGCGCCTCGTCGAAGGCAGTGCCCGAACCGAGGTAGGCACCGATCGCGATCGGATCGCCCGTGCGAGCGTGCGCACGGGCGAGCGTCCAGCCGCACAACTGTCCGTGCCTCGACATCGTGTCGGGCCCCATCCGGTCGACGTCGGCGCCGGCTTTCCGCTCGCGCAGCTGCCGGACGTAGAAGTCGAACCGGCCGTCCGGGCCATTCTCGACGCGCTGCCAGCCGAGGAAGACGTCGCTTGCCGCCTGGATCAGCCGCTGGCCGACCACCACCCGTTGCGCATGGTTCTCGAACTCGCTCGGCTCGAAGAACGGCTCCAGCACCGACTCTCTCGCCTCCCGGATCTGCAGGAAGAGCAGGTCGTCCTTGTCGCGGCCGAGGAGCAGCGCGATCCAGGTCCTCGTGCCGGCGCTGCCGATCTCGCTCCCGAACTGGACGAGGCCGGTACTGGTCGAGCAGCCGGCGTTGTTCCGCTGACAGCGTCTCGCGGTAGTCGGCGAAGAGCGATTGGAGCCAGGCGAGGAGCTCTTCCGGGTCGACTCCCTGAGGCTCGACGGGCCCGAGGGCCAGCCCGCTGCCCTGCTCACGGCGCAACTCGTCGCCGGCGAGCTGCGCGTACCAGACGTCGAGCCTCCGCATGCCCGCGAAGTCGCGCATCGCCGACCGGTAGCTGGAGACGGTTGCCCGCACCGCCGAGGCGCGCTGCTTGTCGGAGAAGCCGCGCTCGCGGCCGGCGACGACCACGCTCGCGGCGAGCCGCTTCACGTCCCATTCCCACGGCCCGGTGCTCGTCTCGTCGAACTCGTCGATGTCGAACACGGCGCGGCCCTCGGGTGTCGCGAACACGCCGAAGTTCGAGAGGTGGGCGTCGCCGCAGAGCTGCGCGTCGAAGCCCGAGCGCGGCGTCGGCGCGAGATCGGAGGCCATGATCAGCGCCGCCCCGCGGTAGAACGCCAATGGAGAGGCCGACATCCGGCCGTAGCGGATCGCCGCGAGGTCGGGCACCCGCGTCGCCGCCTGCTGCTCGAGCAGCGCGACCGGGTCCGGACGTGTCGACGAGGGCTCCCAGTCGCCGTGACTGCGGCGCGGCGCTTCCTTGCGAGCCGCCTTTCCGCTCGACCGGCTCTCGTCGGGCGAACGGTGCTGTACGACCGTCGGCTTCCCGTTCTCCTCCGGAGGCGAACCAGATCGTAATACGTCGCGCGAAGGGCTCTGGTAGAAGACTGCCGTGGGAACCGACCGGGTACCCGGGACGGTTCGACGACCCGAATCGGAAGGGGAGCCCATGCCGCAGCAACCTACCAACACGCCGATTCTCGATCTGCTCGCCGAGATGACGGCCGACTCGATCGAGGCGACGAACCTCGACGAGCGCGAGTTGATGCTCGTGCGCTTCGCCGCGCTCGTCGCGTCGGACGCACCACCCGCGTCGTACCTGTTGAACATCGGCGCGGCGGGCGACGCCGGCCTCGACGCGGACGACGCCCGCGACGTCCTGACGGCGATCGCTCCGATCGTCGGCACGACGCGCACCATCTCGGCGCTGGGCAAGATCGTGCGGGCCCTCGGCCTCGCGATCGACATCGCCGAGCTCGCCGATGAGGCCGAGATCGACTCCGAGGTCTGAGAGAACTGGGTGACGGGCGGGGCGGCGACAGCGCCCCGCCCGCACCGTCCGGGCTCGCCTCTAGCGTCTGAACGTGGCCCGGCCGAGGCGGCCAATCGAGCGGGGGGTGGCGCGCATCGCGAACGAGCCGTTGTCGATTCGCAATGCCCTCAGCGCAATCGTCGCCGGCACGATGGCCGTCGTCATCACGAGCGCGCTCGCGATGCGCGCCTTCGACCCGCACGAGTACAGGACGTACGGGCGCGGTCTCTGGTGGGCGATTCAGACGGTGACGACCGTGGGGTACGGCGACGTGACGCCGGTGCACACGTCCGGTCGGCTCGTCGCGGCGATCGTGATGATCTGGGGCACCGCGTACCTCGCGATCCTGACCGCCACGATCACGTCGACGTTCGTCGCCCGCGCCGAGATGCAGTACCGGCAACGCGCGGCCGAGAGCGAGGCGGAGTCGGACGAGCAGCTCGAATCGCGCTTCGACAGTCTCGACGCGCGCCTCGACCGGATCGAGCAGGCGCTCGCCCGACTCGCAAGCGACTGAGCAGCCCGTGCTCGCCAGGTCGGAGCTGCGCGTAGGCCTCGGCTGCATGCGCCTCCCGGCGGACGAGGAGCTCGCGGAGGCGACGGTCGCCGCCGCCGTCGACGCCGGCATGACGGTGTTCGACACGGCGCGGGCCTACGAGGGCAACGAGCGGCTGCTGGCCCGCGCGCTTCGCGCCTGCGGTGCCGGGACGCGCGCGCGGATCGTGACGAAGGGCGGGATGACGCGGCCTGGCGACGCCTGGATCCCCGACGGCCGGGCGAAGGCGCTCCGCGCCGATTGCGAGGCGAGCCTTGCGGCGCTCGACGGACTGCCGATCGATCTCTATCTGATCCACGCGCCCGATCCGCGGACGCCGTGGGCGACCTCGGTGCGGGCGCTCGGCCGGCTGCTCGACGAGGGGCTCGTCCGGCGCGTCGGGCTCGCCAACGTCAACCGCGCGCAGCTGGACGAGGCCCTCGCGCTGGCGCCGGTTACGGCGGTGCAGGTGGCGCTCAGCGTGTTCGACGACCGCGCGGTGCGAGGCGGGCTCGTCGAGCGCTGTGCGGAGGAGGAGATCGCCGTGATCGCGCACTCGCCGCTCGGAGGACCACGCCGTGTGGGCGGCCTCGCCCGCAACGTCGCGCTGGCGACGGTTGCGCATGCGCGCGGCGCGCTGCCGGCTGAGGTCGCACTCGCCTGGCTGCTCGAGCTCTCACCGAACATCGTCGCGATCCCGGGGGCGCGGCGGCCGGAGGCGGCCCGCTCGGCCGCGCGCGCTGCGCGCCTCGAGCTCGCCGCGGAGGATCGGCAGACACTCGCTGCGGCGTTCGGCCGTCGCCGCCCGGCCGAGCATCCGGCCGGCGACGGCGATGTGGTGCTCGTGATGGGGATCCCGGGCGCGGGGAAGACGCAGATCGCCGAGGAGTACGCAGCACGCGGTTACCTGCGGCTCAATCGCGACGAGCGCGGCGGTTCGCTGCGCACGCTCGCCGGCGCACTCGACGATGCGCTGTCGGCCGGGGAGCGGCGCGTCGTGCTCGACAACACCTACCTGACGCGGGCGTCGCGCAGCCATGCGATCGACGCTGCGGCGCGCCATGGCGTGAGCGTCCGCTGTGTGTGGCTCGACATCTCGCTCGCGCAGGCGCAGGTCAACCTCGTCGAACGGCTGCTCGACCGGTTCGGTGGCCTGCCGACACTGGACGAGCTGCGGGCGGCGGCGCGGCGCGAGCCGGGACTGCTGCTCCCGACCTCGCAGATGCGAGCGCTACGCGAGCTCGAGCCGCCCTCGGCCGACGAGGGCTGGAGCGAGGTCGAGCGGCACGCCTTCGTGCGCGCGCCTTCGTCGCAGACGCGCACCGGGGTGTTCGTCGCCGGCGCGGCAGTTGAGCGTCCCGAGTGCGAGCGCGCACTCGCCGAGACCGACCTCGACGCGCCGCGGCTGCTGTTCGACTGGGACCCGGACGGCGGGCGCGAAGCCATCCTCCTTCGCGCCGCCTCCGGGCTCTCAGGGACCGTCGAGGTCGCCGTCTGCCCGCACGGCGCCGGCCCACCGACCTGTTGGTGCCGTCCGCCGCTGCCGGGGCTGCCCCTCGCGTTTGCGCGCGCTCACGGCATTGACCCGGCGCGGTCGACCCTGATCGGCGTCACCGCAGCGCACCGGACACTCGCGACGACCCTCGGCGCACGCTACGTCGCGCTCGGCTAACCCGGCGCGATCCACGCGAGTGGGCGACGTCGGTGGTTGCAGGAGCCAGCGTGATCCATCCGGAAGAGATTGGCGCCCGCCGCTAACTGCGCTCTAACAGGCCTTTTCCTCGCAAAACCTTGCGTTTTGTGCGCGGTTTCCCCTACGATTGCGCGGCAAGGCAACTGGCGACTGCGGACGGGGGAGAGGCGGATGACGAGGGATCGGGTCGGGCTGGCGGTGCTCGCTCTTTTCTTGGGGCTGGTCCTGGTGGGCGGTGCAACCGCAGGCAGCGGCGCACAGGCCTCGCCGTTGGCCATGCTTTCGCATGCAGGCAGCGAGGCGCAGTACCTCAGCTCGATCGGCGTCAACCCGACGGGCTTCGTCATCCAGCGGGGTCATCGCAACTATGCAGGGCCGAAGTGCCCCGGCAAGGGCTGGACGTGCACCAAGGCCCACCGCGTCCTGCAGTTCGCGACGGCCGGCGGTGTCAACTCGGTCGCCTGTACTCGAGCGGAGGCGGGGGGTCGGTCAGCTCGAGCTCCACGTCTTCGGCCCAGACGTGCACGATCGTCCAGGTCTCGTCGAGCGGCGGGAACAACGCCACCTGCACCGAGCAGACGTCGACGACCAGTGCCGGCGGACGCTCGCCGCAGACCTGCACATCCGCAGCAAACCGGTTCGGGCAAGAACAACGCGACGGTGACGCAAACCAGCGTGCAGGGCCCGAGCCGTGCTCGCCACCCTCGGGGACGAGTGACCTGCAGAGCGAAGGCGGCACCCAGACGGCGACCGTGGTCCAGTGGAGCTCGTCCGGCGGCGGGACTGCGAATGTGAGCCAGACGGCGACGCAGTGCGCGGCACGACCACCAACGGCCTCGCGGCGCAAAGTCAGGCGACCTCGCAGACGTTCTCGATCCAGCAAGGCCCGCCGAACTTCGACCCGAGCCATCCCGTTTGCACGAACACCGGCTCGCTGGGCGCGACCGCGTCGCAGAGCCAGCACCAGCGCGGCTACGCGACGACCGCAGCCTCGGGCACGCAGGGTCAGCACGCCGACCTGATCGGCCACATCGACCAGTGCAGCAACTCGCACGCCGACTACACGGCCAACCAGTCCGAGGATCAGTTCCTCGCCAAGAATCCGGCGGTCACGCAGACCCAGGTCGGGCCGACCAGCATCACCGGCACCCGGCCGGTCGTCCGGGCGAAGCGCGCGCTGCTCCGTGGAGTCTGCTGCAGCTTCCAGGGCACCAACACGAGTGACTTCTGCACGATCACCCAGAACACGAGCCAGGTCGGGAATCCGAATGCGTCTCAAACGGAGCAGCTGACGACCGCGGTCGGGACGTCCGGTAGCTGCACGGGGAACATCAGCGGCACGCAGAACGCGACCCCGTTCGGGAGCACGCAGTCCGGCTCGAACGTCGACAACACGCAGACCTGTCAATCCGGGGTCTGTAACGGCGCGCTGATACCGACCAAGCTCACGTGGACCGGTGCGACCAGCCGCGACTACCACCAGACCGCGGACCTCGCAGCGACGCTGACCCGCTCGGACACGAACGCGCCGATCTCGGGGCAGCCCGTGCAGCTGTCGATGGGCGCCGAGAGCTGCCTGGCGACGACGGATGCCAACGGCGTCGCGAGCTGCAACCCGCAGCCGATCATCAACGACGTCCCCGGCACGTACTCGGCGTCCGGCACCTTCGCGGCCACGGACACCTACGCCGGTAGCGCGACCGGCCCCGTGACGTACAAGGTCAACCAGGCGCCGACGTCGACGACCCTGACGTACACCGGCCCGATCGCGGTCGACTACGACAATCACCTGACCTTGACCGCGAACCTCGGCGAGTCCGACAACCCGGGCACCGGGGTCAGCGGCCGCGAGGTCGACTTCACGATCACGGACGGCGGCACGAACACACAGACCTGCAACGGCGGCACGACCGACTCGAGCGGCAACGTCGCTTGCACGATCCAGAACGTGACGCTCCTGCCGCTCCAGCCGTACACGGTGACGGCGAGCTTCGCCGGCGACACGTACTACCTCCCGAGCTCGAGCACGCCGGCGGCGTTCACCGTGAACAAGGCTCCGACGACGTTCACCTACTCGGGCGCCACCGTGGGCAACTACCACGCCACGGTCAGTCTGTCCGGGAAGCTCACCGAGTCCGATACAGGGCTCCCGGTCTCCGCGAGATCGGTCACCTTCTCGGTCACGCCGGGCCCGGCCGGTACGCAGACCTGCACCACGACGACCCAGGCGGACGGCACTGCCTCCTGCACCGTCGTGCTCAAGGCCGACCCGGGATCGTCCTTCAACGCCGGCGGGAGCTTCGGCGACGCGACCGACCAGTACTTCGTCACGAGCGCGACCGCCCCGCAGGCCTTCACGATCAACAAGGAGCCGACGGTGCTGGCGTACAGCGGCGAGCTGTCGCAGGACTGGAACGACTCGACCACGCTCTCGGCGAACCTCACCGAGTTCGACACCAGCGCCCCGATTCAAGGCAAGTCGGTGACGTTCACGGTGTCGAACGCCACGAGCTCGCAGAGCTGCGCGGGCACGACCGACGGGAGCGGCAACGCGTCGTGCTCGTTCGTGGTCTCGCTGACGCCGGGCAGCGGCTACACGGTGACCGCCAGCTTCGCCGGCGACATCGACTACCTGAGCACAACCGTTTCTCAGCCGTACACCGTGACCCGCGAGGAGTCGGTCGTCGTCTACACGGGGGCGACCACCGGCGACTACAGCGATCACGTCACGCTCAGGGGCGTCCTGACGGCCGACACGGTCGGCGGGACACCGCTGTCGGGACGCCAGCTCACGTTCACGCTCGGTTCGAAGAGCTGCAGCGCCACGACCAGCTCGTCGGGCGTCGCGTCCTGCTCGTTGATGATCGGCGACGTTGCCGGTTCGTACCAGGTCGTTGCGAGCTTCGCCGGCGATACGTACTACGCGCCGACCACCGGCTCGGCGACGTTCAAGATCACGCCCGAAGAGGACAGCCTGTCCTACACCGGTCCGACGTCGGGCAAGAAGGGCAGCCAGGTGTCGCTCTCCGCGCACCTCTCGTCCGATGACGGAGCGATCGTCGGCCGTTCGATCACCTTCACGATCGGCACGCAGAGCTGCGCCGGGACGACCAACTCGTCGGGCGTCGCGTCCTGCTCGCTGACGTTGACCCAGAACGTGGGGTCGAACTACACGGTGAAGGCGAGCTTCCCCGGCGACGGCAACTTCGAACCGGCGTCCAGCTCGAGATCGTTCACCATCAAGTCGTAGCCGCGGGCGGGTGCGCCACCCAGACGGCCGCGGTCGCCTTCGCCGCGCCAATCGAGGCGAAGATCTCGTCGGCGCGTGCAAGCTCGCGATCGGCGGCCGAGTGGTCGCCGACTGCGCGCAGCGAGACCGAGAACTCGATGAGGGTCTCACCGAGATCCAGCCACGCCGACAGATCTTCCAGTAGCTCCGCCGCCGCGATGTAGCCGGCGCGCATCCCGTCGGCGTCGCCGTCGGCGGCGGCGAGCTCCGCCTCGATTCGGCGGACGGACGCATTTGCGGCGACGTCCTCTTCCGGAACGTCGGCCAGAGCGATCGCGGCGAGCATTCGAGCCTCCTCGAGGCGGTTGAGCAGGATCAGCGTCACGGTCAGAAGACGCGTGACCTCAACCGCGAGGTACCCGCCATTCTCGAGCGCGAGTGGATACGCGGCTCGCAACCGGGTCTCCGCGTCGGCGACATCGCCGCGTGCGAGCGCGACGAGCGCGAGCGCGCGCAGGTTCTGGATCACGAACAGCCCGTCGCTGGTGCGGTCGAGCCAGTCCTGCGTCTGGAGTAGCAACCCCTCCGCCACGTCGATCTCGCGCCGGTAGTAGCGGATCATCCCGAGCATGTGGTTGGCGCGCGCGGCGTCCCGCACGGAGCCGAGGTCGGCGGCGAGCTCCGCGCAACGCACCAGCGCCCCCTCGGCGTCGTCCAGGCGCGAGTCATTGATCAGGCTCATGCCGATGCGCAGCAGGCCCTCGATCTGGAGCATCAGCTCGCGGTCCGCCTCGGCGAGCTCGAGTGCGGATCTCAGCTTCGCGATCGGTGCCTCGCCGCCGCCGAAGAACGCCTCCCACCAGGCCGATTCGAGCGATGCGCGGATCGTGAGCCGGCGATCACCGAGACTTTGCGCCAGATCCTCGGCGTCGGCGAGCAAGGTCTGTGCGCGGGCCGCCTGGCCCTGTTTGGCGACAACGTTGCCGAGCGTCACGAGCGCCTCGCAGCGGAGCGCGTCGAGACCAAGCTCGCCCGCTCCTCCGGCGACCGACTTCAGCTCCTCCTCGGCGGTGCGCAGCTCGCCGAGCCCGACCGATGCCCGCGCGCGGCGGAGGCGAAGATCGAGCAGCGTGGGTAACTCGTCGACCGGGATCAGCTCGAGGGCGCGCGAGTAGAAGCGGTGAGCCTCGCGCAGGCCCTCGCGGTGTTCAGCTTTCTCGCCTGCCTTGGTCAGCGCTTCGACGGCGCGGTCGACGGGTGGCGGCACCTCCGACCTCCCGACTTCGCGGGCGACGAGGCACGCCTGCTCGAGGTGGTAGGCGAGGATCTCGACGAACTCCTCGCTTCCGTCCGGCAGCGCGTCGATCCAGTCGGCGAAGCGGACATGGAGCCCGACCCGGCGGCCCTTCGGCAGCCGTCCGTACGCGACGTCGCGGATCAGCACATGCTTGAACTCCCATTCGCGCTCACCGGCGACGGCCGAGGCGCCGTGCTCGTGCAGTACGGTCCGGCCGGCGAGCGACTCGAGCAGGTCGTTCGGCGGCTCCGACCGGTCGTCGAGCAGCGCAGCAGCGCCAGACCAGAACGTCACGCCCGCCACCGAGGCGTGCTGGGCGAGGCGGCGCTCGTTGCCGGGCAGACCGTCGAGGCGGGCCGACACCAACGCCTGCAGGCTCTCCGGCACGGGCAGCGACTCGAGCGCATCGGCGTCGAGGTCCCCTGCGTCCGCGAGCATGTGGACGGTCTCCTCGAGGAAGAGCGGGTTGCCGTTCGCCTTTTCGACGAGCCGTTCGACGGCAGAGCGGGGGAGGCCGCGCTCCTCGAGCTGTGCGACGAGCTCGGAGACGAGCGTTGCGCTGTCGTCGGCGCTCAGCACGTCGAGCGCAACCACCGTACGGCGGTCGCGCTCGACCAACAGCTTCGGCTGTGTGTCGCCGACCTCGGGGCGTGCCGAGGCGAGGACGAGCACTGGGCCGTCGAGGTCGTCGAGCGACTCGACGAGCTCGATCAACGTCGGCTCGGCCCAGTGCAGGTCCTCGAGGACGATCAGCAACGGCCGCTGCGACGCGAGGAGCTCGAAGATACGACGGATGCTCCAGTGCAGCTCGGCCTGGGAGATGTCCGTGGTCGCGTAGGAGCCGCGCGGCGTGGTGGGCGCGCCGAGCAGGTTCGACAGTGTCGAGGCGATTGTCCTGAGCTGGTCCAGGTCGTCCAGGGGCAGCCGGTCGAGGAAGACGTCGAGCTTCGCCGAGACGACGTCGATGGGATCGCCGAAGAGAACGCCGGCCGCGTCGCGCATGATCTGCACGACCGGGAAGTAGGTGATCCCCTCGCCGTACGGGAGGCAGTTGCCAACGCGCACGTCCGCGCCTTCCGCACGCGCGGAGATCTCATGCAGGAGCCGGCTCTTGCCGAGACCCGGCTCGCCGACGACGATCGCGAAGCCGGGCGTGTCGGTCGCGATCACGCGGTTCCACGCCGTCATCAGCCGCTCGAGCTCGGCGGCGCGGCCGACGAAGCTCGTCTCTGCGCCTCTCCGGATCGGGGACTCGGGTACGCAGAGCGCGTCGGTGATCCAGTCGAGCCCCGGTGGCGACGGTTCGGCGACCGTCAGCCAGACGGCCGCGCAGTGCGCGAGCACGACCACGAGCGGCGCCGTCTCGGAGAGCCAGACCACGTCGCAGACGTTCACGATCCAGCAAGGCCCGCCGAACTTCGACCCGGGCCATCCCGTTTGCACGAACACCGGCTCGCTGGGCGCGACCGCGTCGCAGAGCCAGCACCAGCGCGGCTACGCGACGACCGCAGCCTCGGGCACGCAGGGTCAGCACGCCGACCTGATCGGCCACATCGACCAGTGCAGCAACTCGCACGCCGACTACACGGCCAACCAGTCCGAGGATCAGTTCCTCGCCAAGAACCCGGCGGTCACGCAGACCCAGGTCGGGCCGACCAGCATCACCGGCACCCGGCCGGTCGTCCGGGCGAAGCGCGCGCTGCTCCGTGGAGTCTGCTGCAGCTTCCAGGGCACCAACACGAGTGACTTCTGCACGATCACCCAGAACACGAGCCAGGTCGGGAATCCGAATGCGTCTCAAACGGAGCAGCTGACGACCGCGGTCGGGACGTCCGGTAGCTGCACGGGGAACATCAGCGGCACGCAGAACGCGACCCCGTTCGGGAGCACGCAGTCCGGCTCGAACGTCGACAACACGTCAGACCTGTCAATCCGGGGTCTGTAACGGCGCGCTGATACCGACCAAGCTCACGTGGACCGGTGCGACCAGCCGCGACTACCACCAGACCGCGGACCTCGCAGCGACGCTGACCCGCTCGGACACGAACGCGCCGATCTCGGGGCAGCCCGTGCAGCTGTCGATGGGCGCCGAGAGCTGCCTGGCGACGACGGATGCCAACGGCGTCGCGAGCTGCAACCCGCAGCCGATCATCAACGACGTCCCCGGCACGTACTCGGCGTCCGGCACCTTCGCGGCCACGGACACCTACGCCGGTAGCGCGACCGGCCCCGTGACGTACAAGGTCAACCAGGCGCCGACGTCGACGACCCTGACGTACACCGGCCCGATCGCGGTCGACTACGACAATCACCTGACCTTGACCGCGAACCTCGGCGAGTCCGACAACCCGGGCACCGGGGTCAGCGGCCGCGAGGTCGACTTCACGATCACGGACGGCGGCACGAACACACAGACCTGCAACGGCGGCACGACCGACTCGAGCGGCAACGTCGCTTGCACGATCCAGAACGTGACGCTCCTGCCGCTCCAGCCGTACACGGTGACGGCGAGCTTCGCCGGCGACACGTACTACCTCCCGAGCTCGAGCACGCCGGCGGCGTTCACCGTGAACAAGGCTCCGACGACGTTCACCTACTCGGGCGCCACCGTGGGCAACTACCACGCCACGGTCAGTCTGTCCGGGAAGCTCACCGAGTCCGATACAGGGCTCCCGGTCTCCGCGAGATCGGTCACCTTCTCGGTCACGCCGGGCCCGGCCGGTACGCAGACCTGTACCACGACGACCCAGGCGGACGGCACGGCCTCCTGCACCGTCGTGCTCAAGGCCGACCCGGGATCGTCCTTCAACGCCGGCGGGAGCTTCGGCGACGCGACCGACCAGTACTACGTCACGAGCGCGACCGCTCCGCAGGCCTTCACGATCAACAAGGAGCCGACGGTGCTGGCGTACAGCGGCGAGCTGTCGCAGGACTGGAACGACTCGACCACGCTCTCGGCGAACCTCACCGAGTTCGACACCAGCGCCCCGATTCAGGGCAAGTCGGTGACGTTCACGGTGTCGAACGGCACGAGCTCGCAGAGCTGCGCGGGCACGAGCGACGGGAACGGCAAGGCGTCGTGCTCGTTCGTCGTCTCGCTGACGCCGGGCAGCGGCTACACGGTGACCGCCAGCTTCGCCGGCGACATCGACTACCTGAACACAACCGTTTCTCAGCCGTACACCGTGACCCGCGAGGAGTCGGTCGTCGTCTACACGGGGGCGACCACCGGCGACTACAGCGATCACGTCACGCTCAGGGGCGTCCTGACGGCCGACACGGTCGGCGGGACACCGCTGTCGGGACGCCAGCTCACGTTCACGCTCGGTTCGAAGAGCTGCAGCGCCACGACCAGCTCGTCGGGCGTCGCGTCCTGCTCGTTGATGATCGGCGACGTTGCCGGTTCGTACCAGGTCGTTGCGAGCTTCGCCGGCGATACGTACTACGCGCCGACCACCGGCTCGGCGACGTTCAAGATCACGCCCGAAGAGGACAGCCTGTCCTACACCGGTCCGACGTCGGGCAAGAAGGGCAGCCAGGTGTCGCTCTCCGCGCACCTCTCGTCCGATGACGGAGCGATCGTCGGCCGTTCGATCACCTTCACGATCGGCACGCAGAGCTGCGCCGGGACGACCAACTCGTCGGGCGTCGCGTCCTGCTCGCTGACGTTGACCCAGAACGTGGGGTCGAACTACACGGTGAAGGCGAGCTTCCCCGGCGACGGCAACTTCGAACCGGCGTCCAGCTCGAGATCGTTCACCATCAAGTCGTAGCCGCGGGCGGGTGCGCCACCCAGACGGCCGCGGTCGCCTTCGCCGCGCCAATCGAGGCGAAGATCTCGTCGGCGCGTGCAAGCTCGCGATCGGCGGCCGAGTGGTCGCCGACTGCGCGCAGCGAGACCGAGAACTCGATGAGGGTCTCACCGAGATCCAGCCACGCCGACAGATCTTCCAGTAGCTCCGCCGCCGCGATGTAGCCGGCGCGCATCCCGTCGGCGTCGCCGTCGGCGGCGGCGAGCTCCGCCTCGATTCGGCGGACGGACGCATTTGCGGCGACGTCCTCTTCCGGAACGTCGGCCAGAGCGATCGCGGCGAGCATTCGAGCCTCCTCGAGGCGGTTGAGCAGGATCAGCGTCACGGTCAGAAGACGCGTGACCTCAACCGCGAGGTACCCGCCATTCTCGAGCGCGAGTGGATACGCGGCTCGCAACCGGGTCTCCGCGTCGGCGACATCGCCGCGTGCGAGCGCGACGAGCGCGAGCGCGCGCAGGTTCTGGATCACGAACAGCCCGTCGCTGGTGCGGTCGAGCCAGTCCTGCGTCTGGAGTAGCAACCCCTCCGCCACGTCGATCTCGCGCCGGTAGTAGCGGATCATCCCGAGCATGTGGTTGGCGCGCGCGGCGTCCCGCACGGAGCCGAGGTCGGCGGCGAGCTCCGCGCAACGCACCAGCGCCCCCTCGGCGTCGTCCAGGCGCGAGTCATTGATCAGGCTCATGCCGATGCGCAGCAGGCCCTCGATCTGGAGCATCAGCTCGCGGTCCGCCTCGGCGAGCTCGAGTGCGGATCTCAGCTTCGCGATCGGTGCCTCGCCGCCGCCGAAGAACGCCTCCCACCAGGCCGACTCGAGCGATGCGCGGATCGTGAGCCGGCGATCACCGAGACTTTGCGCCAGATCCTCGGCGTCGGCGAGCAAGGTCTGTGCGCGGGCCGCCTGGCCCTGTTTGGCGACAACGTTGCCGAGCGTCACGAGCGCCTCGCAGCGGAGCGCGTCGAGACCAAGCTCGCCCGCTCCTCCGGCGACCGACTTGAGCTCCTCCTCGGCGGTGCGCAGCTCGCCGAGCCCGACCGATGCCCGCGCGCGGCGGAGGCGAAGATCGAGCAGCGTGGGTAACTCGTCGACCGGGATCAGCTCGAGGGCGCGCGAGTAGAAGCGGTGAGCTTCCCGCAGGCCCTCGCGGTGTTCCGCCTTCTCGCCTGCCTTGGTCAGCGCTTCGACGGCGCGGTCGACGGGTGGCGGCACCTCCGACCTCCCGACTTCGCGGGCGACGAGGCACGCCTGCTCGAGGTGGTAGGCGAGGATCTCGACGAACTCCTCGCTTCCGTCCGGCAGCGCGTCGATCCAGTCGGCGAAGCGGACATGGAGCCCGACCCGGCGGCCCTTCGGCAGCCGTCCGTACGCGACGTCGCGGATCAGCACATGCTTGAACTCCCATTCGCGCTCACCGGCGACGGCCGAGGCGCCGTGCTCGTGCAGTACGGTCCGGCCGGCGAGCGACTCGAGCAGGTCGTTCGGCGGCTCCGACCGGTCGTCGAGCAGCGCAGCAGCGCCAGACCAGAACGTCACGCCCGCCACCGAGGCGTGCTGGGCGAGGCGGCGCTCGTTGCCGGGCAGACCATCGAGGCGGGCCGACACCAACGCCTGCAGGCTCTCCGGCACGGGCAGCGCCTCGAGCGCATCGGCGTCGAGGTCCCCTGCGTCCGCGAGCATGTGGACGGTCTCCTCGAGGAAGAGCGGGTTGCCGTTCGCCTTTTCGACGAGCCGTTCGACGGCAGAGCGGGGGAGGCCGCGCTCCTCGAGCTGTGCGACGAGCTCGGAGACGAGCGTTGCGCTGTCGTCGGCGCTCAGCACGTCGAGCGCAACCACCGTACGGCGGTCGCGCTCGACCAATAGCTTCGGCTGTGTGTCGCCGACCTCGGGGCGTGCCGAGGCGAGGACGAGCACTGGGCCGTCGAGGTCGCCGAGCGACTCGACGAGCTCGATCAACGTCGGCTCGGCCCAGTGCAGGTCCTCGAGCACGATCAGCAGCGGCCGTTGCGACGCGAGGAGCTCGAAGATACGACGGATGCTCCAGTGCAGCTCGGCCTGGGAGATGTCCGTGGTCGCGTAGGAGCCGCGCGGCGTGGTGGGCGCGCCGAGCAGGTTCGACAGTGTCGAGGCGATTGTCCTGAGCTGGTCCAGGTCGTCCAGGGGCAGCCGGTCGAGGAAGACGTCGAGCTTCGCCGAGACGACGTCGATGGGATCGCCGAAGAGAACGCCGGCCGCGTCGCGCATGATCTGCACGACCGGGAAGTAGGTGATCCCCTCGCCGTACGGGAGGCAGTTGCCAACGCGCACGTCCGCGCCTTCCGCACGCGCGGAGATCTCATGCAGGAGCCGGCTCTTGCCGAGACCCGGCTCGCCGACGACGATCGCGAAGCCGGGCGTGTCGGTCGCGATCACGCGGTTCCACGCCGTCATCAGCCGCTCGAGCTCGGCGGCGCGGCCGACGAAGCTCGTCTCTGCGCCTCTCCGGATCGGGGACGCGTGCACGCCGACGGCGACCCACACCGGCACGGGCTCGGCCTTGCCCTTCGCGGTGATCGGCTCGGCATCCTCGAACTCGATCGCACCTTGGCAGGCGCGGTACGTGCGTTCGTCGACGAGGACGCCGTTGACCGGGGCGGCCGACTGGAGCCGTGCGGCCGTGTTCAGGACGTCGCCCCAGGCCATGCCCTGGCCCTCACCGATCCGCGCCTCGAGCGCGACGATCGCCTCGCCGGTGGTGACGCCGACGCGGACGCGCAGCTCGCGGGACGGATCCTCCTCGTTCAGCGCGTCGATCGCGCCGATGATCGCGAGCCCGGCGCGGACGGCACGCTCGGGGTCGTCCTCGTGTGCCACCGGCGCGCCGAAGAGGGCGACGACGGCGTCGCCGATGAACTTCTCGACGCTCCCACCGTGCTGCTCGAGGACATGTCGCAGCCGCTCGTAGTAGGGCGCGAGCAACGCGAGCACGTCCTCGGGGTCGAGCTGCTCGGCACGGCTCGTCGAGCCGACGATGTCGACGAAGACGGCCGTGACCGGCCGGCGCTCCTCGTGCCTCCGTGGAGGCTCGGGCGGCGGCGTGTCCGCGGCGAGCGGCGACGCACAGGCCATGCAGAACTTCGCGACGTCTGGATTGTCGGTGCCGCACTGCGCGCAGATCGCCATGCTTGAGAGTCTAGGTGGCGATACCCGCTTCGATACCGCCGGATCGGCGTGTTACAAGGTCCACACGGCGGGGTGCCGGAGCGGCCGAACGGGGCGGTCTTGAAAACCGCTGAGCCTTCACGGGCTCCCTGGGTTCAAATCCCAGCCCCGCCGCTCAACGGTCGTGGTTTTGCGAGGCCTTCTGTCTCCTGATCAAGCGAAGAGAGGGGGTCTGCCAGATCGACGTCCGGCGGACGGGCGAGCGAGGCCGGTGTCGCTTCGTAGCGTCATCGGTAGTTACGAGCAGCCACATTCAGGCGGGCCTCGGATGTACCGGCGGTGCGGGCCTGGGAGCGTGCTCAGTGATAGGCGCGCCCGCATCTCTTCGTGAGCGCGAGACAAGCTAGAAGGAGGCGCCCATGACGGTCATGGCAGAGAAGCCCCGTCAGACAGTGAAAAAGGGAAACACGGTGCCGCTGGACTGGAACGAGGTCTACTACACCAACTGCCCGCTCGTGTCTGCGAGCAACGTCGACCAGGAGCTCGGCTGGACGAGGGAGGAGTTCAAGAAGATCGGCGTCAGGTACGCGTTCCTTCGCTCCCGACGCGAGAACGACTGGTACCCGCACTACATCCACAACCTCGACAACTTGATCCGCTTCGGCGGTCTGTTCCCGCCTGTCGATGTCCATGCGGATATCCGCAGGACACGGCTGCTGGGGGCGACGCATGTGTACGAGGGCGGCTGCATGTTGGTGCGCGCCCGCGATCCGATCTACCGGATGAAGGATCTGAAGGGCAAGAAGATCGGGCTCACGAAGAGCCTGAACACGATCAAGAACGACTGGTGGCGGATCCAGGAGGAGCAGGGCATCGAGCTGATGCTGATGCTCAACGGCATGACCCGCGACGACGTCGAGATCGTCGAGTTCCCGTATTCGGACGACTGGTACGACAAACCGGAAATGCTGGCGCCGATGGACAACCCGTCGGAGCTGTGGCTGAAGCGGGACCACAAACACGATCTCGCGTTCCGTCCGTTGGAACCTGCGCTGGAAGCGGGCAAGGTCGATGCGATCTACACCCAGAGCGTCGTCTTCCAGCGGCTGCAGGAGGCGACCGGCAAGTTCAAGGCGATCGAAGACCTCTCCCGGTATCCGGACTGGACGCTGCAGGTCGCGAACGTGCCCGCCGTGATCACTTGCACCGAAGAGATGGCCGAGCAACACCCTGAGCTCGTCGTCACCTTCCTGAAGGGCATGATCAAGGTCGGCCGCTGGGCGAACGAGGACAAGCACGCCGCCGCGGCCATCCTCGACAAGCAGACGTTCTACCTCGACGCCGAGCACACCTACCGGCACATCAAGAACATCGACATGGTGCCGAGCCTGTCACCGCAGAACCTGGCGGCGATCGCGATCGGCAAGGACTTCATGTTCAGCCACAGCTACATCGAGAACGACTTCGATGTGCACGAATGGGCGGCGCCAGAGTTCCTCGAACAGGCCGCCGAGGAGCTCATCGCTGAGCAGTGGAAGAAGACGACCACGATCAAGCTGCCCGAGACATCCGAGTTGCAGATGACCACGGCTCGGCTCGGCTAGTCGACGCAGTGATCTTCAACGAGCGCGCCGGTCCACTCTCGAAAGGTGGGCGCGGCGCGCCGACTAGGGACAAGGAGGAGCCACTATGACGACCACCGCTGTCAAACCAAGAACCGCCGTCGAGCTGGTCAAAGAAGCTCGCGCGCAGATCGAGAACGTCGCCCCGAAGAAGGCGTTCGAGGAGATCTCCACTGGCGAGGCTGTCGCCCTGGACGTCCGCGAACCGGTCGAGTGGGAAGACCACATCGAAGGCGCAGTGCAGGTGCCGAGAGGACTGCTCGAGTTCGCCGCCGATCCGGCGAGCCCTCGCCACGTTGCCGAACTGGATCCGGGCCACCGGGTGATCGTCTACTGCAGGTCAGGCACGCGCGCAGTGCTCGCCGCGGTCACGCTCAAGACGCTCGGCTTCACGGACGTCGCCAGCCTCGACGGCGGGTTCAGTGCCTGGAAGGGGGAGAGTTTGCCGACAGAGGAGCACCACTCAGACATCTAGGAATGTGCAGTCCACGCCGCCGTCTTCAAAACCGCTGAGCCTTCACGGGCTCCCTGGGTTCAAATCCCAGCCCCGCCGCTAGTGGTGCGACTTTGCCGCCGACTACGCATTCAGTCGGAGTCTTCGTCGCTGGAACCCAGTTCACGAATAACTCCGAGAGAATGAAGCGAATACAATGTCCGCCGATCGCTGATTTCAAGCCTGGAGCTTGCTATGCGCCAGCGCGAGTGTCTGATCGTTGTCCTGCTCTCGCTCCTGATGGTCGGCTGCCACGGGACGGAGAAAAGTGGCGGAACCGGCGATGCGCTCCGCGTAAACTTCGCTGAAGCGGCAAAGTCGCCGGACGCCAGGACATTACCGGCGAACCACGAGGTGGCCGATCCTGGAGACGAGTCGGCGGCGCCTTCTCGACCCACCACCGGTACCCGCAAGCAGGCTGCGACTCGGCAGAGATTGCGGATTCGTCGATGTGGTATTGCCATCTTTCCCTGCCCATTCGATGGCGTCGCCCAAGGCACGTTCGGTTCGCCACCGGACCCGAACGCCGCTGTCGGCGCCGGCGACATCGTCGAGGTTGTCAACGACCAGATCCAGGTCACAAACCGGTTGGGTGCGGTGCTGTGTGGTGGCTCGATCACTCTGCAGCGCCTTCTGAGGACCAGCGACGACCTGACCGATCCGCGGGTGCAGTTCGACAACGTGAATCAGCGCTTCAGTCTGGCGGTTACCGTCAGCCACCCAGGCGCCTCAGCCACACCCGCTATCCATGTAGCGGCCACCGAGACTGCGGACCCATGTGGCAGTTGGTTCGTCTACCGCCTCACGTTTCATGGAGATGCCTACCCCACGGGCGCGTTTCTGGATTTTCCGATGCTGGGCCAGGACCAAAACGCCCTGCTGCTCTCGCTCCGGACCGAGCCGAAGCTGATCTTCACCGTCTTCGGACTGCCCAAATCCACCATCTACTCCGGCCAGCACGTGGACTTCGACGCCTTCGGGGTGGATTCACTCACCGCGCCGGTCACCAATGCCGGGAAGCCCATGATCGCCAGCCCGGTCAGCTTCTTCCTCGCCGCCGTACCCGGCACCGGATACAAGCTGTACCGGCTGACGAATAGCGGCGGCTCCGGCGCAAGCTTGTCGAAGACGACCATCAGCGATCCATTCTCGAAACCATCGCGGAGGGTCAATCAGCCCGGCGTCGGCAGCGCCACAATCGATCCCTCCGACGGCAACATCACCAGCTTCCCGTACTTCGACGGCACCTTCATTTGGTTCGCCCATGACGCTGACGATGATGGCTTTCCCACCGTGCGATACGGGAGGGTGGACCCCAGCAAAAACACCGTGGAGACGACCTTCGCATTCCACAGCGGCAGCAGCGACGATTTCAATCCTTCTATCGCGGTGGGGTTCGCTCCAAGCGGAGAGAAGGTGTTCCTCAACTGGGCGTTTACCGATAGCCCTGCCGGGACGGCGACCACAAACGTGTTTGCCGAAGGGGATGCCCATCAGCCGCTGGTACAGATCGCCGGCCCAGGCACGGTCGACGCCACCGGAGGCGTCGTTACCCCGGCCAAGTGCGGCAGCAGCAATAACGAATGCAGGTTCGGTGACTTTTCGTCGGTGTCCGTGGATCCGGATGCCGCCGGCTGTGCCTTCGCGACGCAGCAAATATTTGCTACGGACGGAAGTTGGAGGACGCGCATTACGCCCATCGGCCAGTGTGAACAGATCGTCGCGCATCCTTGAACGCGGCCACAGTCCCCGATTCTCGGGACGCCTCTGACCCGGACGCTCGGGTGAGCGTCTTGCTTTTCGCGAGCGTCCAGCCGCGAGACTCGTTGAAGTTCCGCACCCTCATGTTTTGACCAGAAGGCGCTGGGCAGGACACAGACCGAGGAGACGATTTCCATGAAAGCAATCGTCGTGACGGACGAGGCTGCGGGAACGGCTGGGATGACGCTGGTGGAGCGGCCCGAGCCGCCGGCAGCGATAAACGACGTCATCGTTCAGATTCATGCGTCGGGATTCGTCCCGACTGAGCTGGAGTGGCCGTCGACCTGGACCGATCGCCGCGACCGAGACCGAACACCGTCAATTCCTGGGCACGAGCTGGCCGGAGTGGTCACCGCCCTCGGGTACGGCACGACGGGGCTATCGGTGGGACAGCGGGTGTTCGGCCTCGCGGACTGGTATCGCGACGGCACCCTGGCGGAGTACGTGGCGATCGAGGCACGCAACCTCGCGCCGCTGCCCGGCGACGTCGACTTCACGGTGGGCGCGAGCCTGCCAATTTCGGGTCTGACCGCGTGGCAGGGACTGTTCGACCACGGCCGCCTTCGGGCGGGGCAGAGCGTCCTCACCCACGGCGCGGCCGGCGCGGTCGGGACGATGGTGACGCAGCTCGCACGCGAGGCCGGCGGATACGTAATCGGCACCGGACGGGCCGCCGACCGCGAGAAGGCGCTCGACTTCGGTGCGCAGGAGTTCGTCGACCTCGAGAACGACGCACTGGAAGACGTCGGCGGCGTCGACCTGGTATTCGACGTGATCGGCGGAGACATCCAGAAGCGGTCCGCAAGCCTGATCCGGGCCGGAGGAACCCTGGTGACGGTCGTAGGGCCGCCCGAGGGGCGGCCCTACGACGGCCTCGCGGTCGACTTCGTTGTCGAATCCGATCGTTCCCAACTGCGTGAGATCGTCCAGCGGGTGCGAGACGGACGACTGCGGACCAACATCGGCAACGTTGCGAGCCTCGATGATGCCGTCGCCGCCCTCAACCCGACCGCACGACGGAACGGGAAGGCGATCATCCGCGTTCGTCCGTAAGGACTCGGGGACGGCGATCGGTCCTTCCGTCGTCGTAGATCAGGGTCAATCGCGCAGCGATGTCGGCGACCTGCTCGACGCAGCCGGCGGTCACGAGTCCGGTAGGAACCTCTTGCTTACACCATCGGTCAAAGCCTGCCGATCGGTCTTCGAAGGTGACGATATGGTCACCGCGTTGAGACCGATCGAAGTCCGGATAGCGGCTGCAGATGAGGTGCCGAAGGTGGCGGCGGCGCTCGCGGACGCGTTCATCAACGACCCGGTGTTCACGTTTCTTCGGCCGGGCCGTCTGCGGCCGGAGGCGCGGCTACGAACAATGTTCGCGGTTGAGATCGAGCAGTACGTGCTGCCCAACGGGGGCACCGTGTGGACGACATCCGGATACGACGGCGCGGTGGCCGAGCTGCCACCCGGGGCCTGGGAGATGCCGAGGTCCGTGACACTGACGGAGGCGCTCAGGTGGACGCGGGCGTTCGGGACGCGGTTCCGCCGCGCGATAAGAGTGCAGCGCGCGATGGAGGAGCGACACCTACGTGAGCCTCACTTCTACGTCCGAACGGTCGGGGTGCGCACCGCGCTGCAGGGACACGGTGTGGGATCTGCGCTCATGCAGCCGACGCTGGAGCGAGCCGATTCGGCTGGGCTACCCTCGTACATCGAGGCCAGCACCGAGCGCAGCGCGGCACTGTACGAGCGGCTCGGCTTCCTGCACATGGGTGTGTTTGAGCTGCCAGAAGGCGGCCCGCCGGTTTGGCCGATGCGTAGGCCTCCGGCAGGGTCCAGGTCGGTCTAACGGTTGAGGGCGCGTTAGGGTCGCAGCGTGGCACTGCAGCTGCGGCCGATGGAGAACGCAGAGTTCGTGGCTTGGCTTCCGCTATTGCGGGAGGACTTCGCTCAAGATCTCGTCCGCGACTACGGGATGTCGGCGGATGAAGCTCGGACGAGAGCTGTCGCGGAGATCGACGGACAGCGGCCCGCCGGACACTCCGTCTTCGTGATCGAGGTCGACGGCGAGCAAGTGGGCCACCTCTGGCTGGTCGAGCGTCGCAACGCCTATGAGCCGACCTTGGCCGTGTACGACATCGACGTAGACGAGCCCTACCGCGGCCGTGGCTACGGCAAGGCAGCGATGGTCTTCGCAGAGGAGGAGGCACGACGGCGGGGACTAACTCGCATCGCCCTTCACGTCGGAGCCCGCAACGACGTCGCGCGGAACCTCTACCGGTCGCTCGGGTTTGAGGAGAACGAAGTTGCAATGAGCAAGCTCATCTAGGTCGCCATTCGCTCCCGCACGGCGAACGAGTCCGATTGAGCTACCCATCCGGCGGAAATCGCGAGAATGAGTACCCGTGAGCACGGCCGGTCCGAGCGGCCCGCCGGGATCCGGCGAGCCCACCCCGCGGCTTTCCTTCCCGGAGGACGGCTTGCGATTCGACGACCTCGCGCTGCGTTTGCCGACATCCGTGGACCTGCACCGACTCTCGGCCGCCTTCACCGCCGGCGAGTTGAGCGAGCAGGACAACATTCCATTCAGCCGGCACGAGCTTGCGACGCGACTCTCGCGCTCACCTTCGCTCGTAAGGCTCGTCGTTGCCGACGTTGACACCGGCGTGATCTTCGGCGGCGGAACCCTTCACCATCTCGACCCGAAGCGGAGTGTCATCGAGATCGGCTATTGGCTCCTTCCGTCGGCACGCGGTCGTGGAATCGCAACGAAGGTCGCGCGGGCGCTTGCCGAATATGCGTTCACGCTCGGCATTCACCGCGTCGCTGCCTATGTCGAGGTCGGCAACGTCCAGTCCGAGCGCGTCCTCGAGCGGGCAGGGTTCACACGCGAGGGCGTCATCCGGTCGATGCCGAAGTCCGACGGACGAAGAGTCGACAAGACGATCTTCTCGTTGCTCCCCGGCGAGTAGCGAAAGGACCGGACGTTCTACGATTGATCGAGTGGCCGAGTTCGTTCCGTCCGACTTCGACGTCCCGCTCGGTCTCGAGACTTCCGAGTTCGTCCTCGAGCCGCTCGGGCCCGAGCACAACGAGCTGGACTACGACGCCTGGACGTCGTCGATGGAGCACATCGCGGCGACGCCCGGGTTCCCCTGGGGCTCCTGGCCGCGAGAGATGACGGCAGATGACAACCGCGCGGATCTGCAGCGCCACGCCGAGGACTTCCGCACTCGGAAGGGGTTCACGTACACGGTGCTCGATCCGGCCGGCCGCGACGTGATCGGGTGCGTCTACATCTACCCGCTACGCGACAGCGACAACGACGCCCGCGCACGCTCGTGGGTGCGGGAGAGCCACGCACACCTGGACACGCCCCTTTGGCACGCCGTGGGTGAGTGGCTCGAATCGGACTGGCCATTCGCCAGCGTGGAGTACGCGCCGCGCGCGTAGCTCGGCCGATGCGTGTGGGTTATCGCATCGCCAGCACCCACTGGAAGGTCACGTCGCCTTCGGGCTCGCGGAAGGTAACGAGCTCGTCGCGAAGGATCTTGAAGCCCGCCTCCAGCACGATCTGCCTGTTCGTCTCGGGTGGGAAGCTCGAGAAGAACATCGGTGCGCCAAGCCAGTCACCGGTCCAGGCCTCGGTGTCGCTGACTCCGAGCGCGGTCATGAACAGGCCGGCCGGCACAAGCCAGTGTCGGATCCGCGCGCACGTCGGCGCGAGCAGCTCGCGCGGCACGTGATTGAACGCGTAGAACGAGACGACCGCGTCGAATGACCCCGGCGCGAGCTCGAGTGCAGTGAAGTCCGCTTCGATGAACTCCGCCGTCGGCACCGCAGTCCGGGCGCGCCGTAGCTGTTCCACGGAAATATCGACGCCGGTCACCTGGAAGCGGGCGGCGAGGCGCTGCGTGTCAGGCACACCGGCGCCGCAGCCAAGCTCGAGCACGCGCGCCCCGTCCTGGAGTCGCGACACGAGTTCTTCCTCCCACGCGCGGCGCGGATCGCCCACAATTCGGTCACGCCAAACGGCGAAGCGCCCACCAATCGCGTCGTAGCCACGACCGACGAGCTCACTCCGCGGATCCGGCTTCCCCGCGCGCATTCCTGAATTGTGGGCCGGCCGAGCGCTTACGTCTCGGCGTCGGCCTTGCCTTCTTCAGCAGTCCACGGCGCTGCGTCGTCCACGGCGCTGCTTCGTTTGACGACCATGTCCACTGCGTCGTCTGCTGTCCAGACCCAGACCATGTCGCTGTCCGGGTAAACGACGGCACCGACCGCCGCTGCCATCGAGGAGAACATCGCGACGCGGGCGGTCGACTCGCTGTTGTTCCGCACGAGGTGTGCTCCGGCCGGACCGGACGGAAAGAAGACAACGTCCCAAGGTTCGAGTTGGTCCTCGCCGCCCGGATGCCGGAGGGTTGGCGTGCCTGAGACGACCAGGAGCCACTCCTCGTCAGGATTTTCGTAGTGGTACGGGCCGACAGCCTGGCCGGGGGGCAGCTCGTAGACGCTGAGCCCGGTGCGGGCCGCGCCGAGCAGCGCCCCAACTCGGGTGCTGTTCCGCCGGAAGCCCTCAGGCAGCTGTGGACGCGGATCGCACGCGATCGCGGCGAGGTTGGTTCGCCGAACAGGGTCAGTACTCATCGGGACTCCTTTCGTGGCCGTTGAGTGGGAGACTGGTGTGACCGCCGAACGTCATCGCCGCGGAATCCTCCGGGCCTTACGCGACGAGAACTTGTAGGGCGTAGGACTCGTCGATGCAATCGTTCAGGCGCACGACCGTGTCACCACCAGGTTGGAAGGTGAACACCCTGAAGAGCGTCACCGGCCCAGACCATTCCGGGGCGAATAGGGTCACCTCGGCCGCCACCCGATCGCCTGCCTCGATCATCTTGCCGAGCTGAAACCGACGCCCTCCGTTGTGGGCTCCTCGGAGCCGATCGACGATTGCGGCACGACTTGCACAGATCGGCGTCTCCGCTATGTCGGCGCTCTGCGGAATCGCCACCCACTTCGCGTCTCGGTCGAGCAACTCGCGAAACGGATCGACGTCGCCGCTGTCCAACGCCGCGAAAGCCACCCGCACCCGTTCTTGGCGATCGCTCATACCAAAGAAATCATCACCAACCCAGGGAGCCCACGCAAACCACCTTCCCGGCGCGCCGAAACCCTGTCGGAGTCGGGCGGTCGACGACGCGCCCAACTCCGACCGTGCCCGTACTACGGCGTATGAACGCTGTGCAGGTTGACGACCTCTTGCGCGATCTCGACCGGAACGTTCGGCTTCACGTTCGCGTCGAACCAGGTGTCGTGCTGCTGCTGGGTCTCCCACACCTCGGCCACGACCAGGCCGTCGGCGTCCTCATAGGAGACATGGAACAGAAAGCCCGGCTGCTTCTTGACCTGCTCGACGAGGGACGGCGCGAGCTCGTCGTACTGCGCCGTGCTCATCGGGGCACGGTGTCGAATCAGGACGCTCATTGATGATCCTCTCGCTTGTGGATACCGAGATGGACCGTATACGCCACGTCTCGTTCCCGTGGCCAATGTGCCGCGGCTTACGGCGCGATGTTCTGGTTGATGTGGAAGAGATTGGTGGGGTCGTAGGCCCGCTTGACCTGAACCAGGCGGTCGTAATTCTGGCTGTAGCTGTCTCGAATCCGGTCGTAATCGTCGTCCTGCATGAAGTTGATGTAGCCGCCCGGCTCCGAGTAAGGCGACAACGCCTGCTGGTAGTCGCGCAGCCACTTGATCCGTTCAGTGTCGTTGGCCGGGTCGGTCCATCCTGCGAGGAAGACCATCCCGTAGGTCGCGTCGCGGTAGGCAAAGGCAGTGTCGCTCGCTCCGACTCGATGGCAAGCGCCGTTGATCGGATACATGTGCATCGTGCAGGTCAGTTCGGGAACCCTGGATCCATGCTCGACGTGTGCCGCGATCGCGGCATCGGGAAGGTCGTTGACGAAGGCGCCTTTCCAATACGCCCTGAGGCCTTTCGGATAGAGGGCATCGAAGGCGCCGTTCAGAGCCGGATATGGCAGCGGACCGCTTCCGTCGGCGACGATGGGCGCGACGTCTCGGAACGGTTTCAGGACGCTCTCGACTTGGTCGAGCGGGCCGGCCCAATGCACCACGACCAGGCAGAGGGTGTCGCCGTGCCGGCTCTCCGGGATGAACGGCAGCGGCGGCGCGATCTGGAACCCGGGGAACCCTCCGAACTGCTCGGGAGCATCCCGAATGAACTCGTCGAACATCCGAAACACGGTGGCGGCGTCCTCCAGGTTGTAGAAGATCGGCCCGGC
The DNA here is from genome assembly GCA_963742605.1 of uncultured Thermoleophilia bacterium. Taxonomy (GTDB): domain Bacteria; phylum Actinomycetota; class Thermoleophilia; order Gaiellales; family Gaiellaceae; genus PALSA-600. The sequence goes on from CAVUNA010000006.1 coordinate 32,043, forward strand.
GAAGACCTGGTCGACCTCGTGAAGCCGATATTCCAGCGAGGTGACGACGCCGAAGTTGCCACCCCCGCCCCGCAGCCCCCAGAAGAGATCCGCATTCTCCCGCTCGCTCGCGGTGAGGAATCTCCCGTCGGCGGTCACCACGTCAGCCGAGATCAGATTGTCGATGGTCAGGCCGAACCCGCGGGCCAGGTAGCCGATGCCTCCGCCCAGCGTGAGACCGGAGATGCCCGTGGTCGAGATGATCCCGCCCGGCGTCGCCAGACCAAAGGTGTGCGTCGCGTAATTGAAGTCCCCCCAGGTAGCTCCGGCATCAGCACGAGCCGTTTTGGCCCGAGGATCCACACGCACGGTGCGCATCTGCGACAGATCGATGACCAGGCCGCCCTCGTTTGTCCCGAATCCAGGTCCGCTGTGCCCGCCGCCTCGCACAGATAGGTCGAGCCCGTGCTCAGAGGCCAACCGCACGCCGGCGATGACGTCGCCGACTTGCTCGGCCTGCAAGACCGCCAGCGGATGCTTGTCGAACATGCCGTTATGGACGGCGCGCGCTTCGCCGTAGCCCTCATCCTCCGCCGCGACCACTCGACCGCGCACCTGCTCACGCAGAGACTGGAGCGCCTCACCGGTCACGGGCTCCGCTTCAGCGAGATTTCCCATCCCTCACTCCTTCGCGTTCTGGACTGGCGTCGGCCGATCCTACTCCCTCTGAGCTCCTGGACAAGGCTCGCGAGTCGCGCGTCCGGCCAGCGTGTACTCCCATCCTCGTTGCCAGCTGAACGGAGCATCGATGAGGTCTTCCAGCACCTGACCGTGGACGAGTTCGTCGAGCGCCAACCGCGTCGCCACGTGACCGATCAGAAGAACACGTTGGCCCTGCCTCTGTTCAACCAGTTCGTCCAGAACCAGCGTGACTCGCTCGACCGCCTCTCGCCAGCTCTCTCCACCAGGGAACGGTTCGTCGAGCCGAAGCCGCCTTTCCGCACTGAGCTGTGATCGCGGCATGCCGTTCATCACTCCGTAGTTGCACTCCCGCAGTCTCCAGTCGAGGCGGACGGAAACGCCCGAGTCTCCGAACGCGATCTGCGCGGTTTCGACGGCTCGGTTCAAATCGGAAGCGATCACGATGTCGATGTCGTCGTTACGTCTCCGCTGGCCCAACTGCCGCGCCTGCTCACGGCCGGTGGACGAAAGTGTTCCCCCGAGCCATCCCGTCGCGAAACCCCGCTCGTTGTCCTCGCTCGTCGAGTGAGTCTCGTAGACGACCTGGACACTCATCCGGGAGCTGTCTACCAGCTTCGGATCAGGCATGATCCTGCGTGGATCCGGCGGCGAGGTAGCGGTTTGGCGCGGCGAGCAGCCGCGCGTTTCCGGCGCAATGTTGCCGAGGCCCGGCGCGCCGAGCTACTCGCACGAGGCGGCGACCCCGGCATCATCGCTCGCTTCGAGATCCCGATCGAGTAATCGCTCGCGAGGCGACGGCGACCTAGACGAGACGCGACTCGTGCGCTGCGAAGACAGCGGCAACATCAGCACCCGGTCGATGGATTTCCTCGATCAGGTGTGCGATTCGCGGGGTCATCACCAAGAGATACCGCGCCTCGCTCGCACCCGCGTTCCAGTAGGTGTGCGGCGTTCCCCGTCGAGCAAGCACGGCGGAGCCGGAAGGAGCCTCGACGTTGTCGCCACCCAGCCGGAAGCCGAGTGCCCCTTCGAGCACGTACCACGCTTCGTCGTCCCGGTCATGGACGTGCAGGGGCGCGATCCAATGGTCACCAACCTCGGCCGTCCACTCGACCATGACGAAGTTGTCGTTGGCCGACCCGAGCGCGCCACCGAGGAGAGGCTCGACCTGCACGGCAGCGATTATCGCGCCTTCCGTATGCTCGCCGGGTGGGCGAGCCGCTGCGGACGCTCGAGACGCCTGATGGTCGTACCCTGGCCTTTGCGGTCTGGGGCGATCCGGGCGGTTTTCCGATCCTCGACTTGCATGGCACGCCCGGCTGTCGTTTCAGTCGCTGGCCGGTTGAGGAGTTGTACGTCGAACTTGGCGTCTGCTGGGTGACGCACGATCGCGCCGGGTACGGGAGGTCGGATCGCCGCCGCGGCCGTCGTGTGGTCGACGAGGTCGACGATGTCCGCGCGCTCGCCGACGAACTCGGCTTCGATCGGTTCGGGGTCACCGGCGGCTCGGGCGGCGGGCCACATGTGCTTGCGTGCGCGGCGCTGCTGTCCGATCGGGTCCTGCGAGCGACCTGCGACGTCGGTGTCGCGCCGTTTGGCACACCGGGGCTCGAGCAGGACGACTGGCTCGCGGGGCAGGACCCGGAAAACGTCAAGGAAGTCGGCTGGGCACTTGCCGGCGAGGACGTCCTCACGAGCGAGCTCCAAGCCTGGCAAGAGCAAGCAGAGGAACGTGTCGCTGTCGACCCGTCAACTGTCCTCCAGGACTTCGATCTGAGCGAGTCGGATCGAGCGCATCTGGCTCGTCCGGAGGTGATGCAGATCATTCGCGAGTCGATATTCGAGCAGGCTGCGAACGGTGTCGGCGGTTGGGTCGACGACGACCTCGCGCTGCTCCGGCCGTGGGGCTTCGACCTCGCGGTGATCTCGGTGCCGGTGCTGATCCGCTACGGGATGACCGACGTGCTCGCGCCGCCCGCACACGGCGCGTGGCTCGCCGCGAACGTTCCCGGGTGCATCGTCAAAATCGACGACGTCGCCGGCCACATGGGCGCGGATCCGGCGGAGCAGATCGGCGAGAACGCCCGCTGGCTGAGCGCCGGGCTCGTCGCGTAACGGCTGAGCAGCGCGTCTCGAGCCTGCAGGTGACTCCAGCTACTATGGCTTCAGCGTCCCCGTGTCCCGACTCCCGCACGAGCCCGCCGTATCGCGCTTCGGGGAGTTAACCAGAGGGGGCGACACATGACGAAGAGCTTGAGGCGAGTCCTCGATCAGCTGCGCGCTGCGTTCAACGGTGCGTTCCGCAAGCCCACGGCCGCGCGCGACGGGGTGCAGGAGCCGCAGCGCATGCAGTCGCGCGGCTAACGCGTGCGCACGGCGATCGTTTCAACCTATCCGCCGCGGGTGTGCGGGATCGGGGCGTTCGCGGCCGATCTGCGCGAGACGCTGGTCGACGTCCCGGGAGTCGATGACGTCGCTGTGGTGCCGATCGTCAACGAGCCGTCTCGCCCTCAGGGAGGCGGCCCGATCTCGATGATCGGGCAGGCGGTCCGCGGCGACTACGTGCGCGCCGCAAGGACGCTCGGGCGCCTCGACGTCGACGCCGTGCTGCTGCAGCACGAATATGGGATCTTCGGCGGCCGCGACGGCGACTACGTGCTCTCGTTCGCCGAGGAGCTGGCACAGCCGCTCGTTGTGACCCTGCACACGGTGCTCTCGAAGCCGACGCCGCATCAGCTGGAGGTGCTCACGGAGTTGTGTGCGGAGGCAGAGCTCGTGATCGTGATGACCGACACGGCGCTTCGACTGCTCGTCGAGTGCGGCGCCTGCACCGAGGAGAAGATTCGGGTGGTGCCGCACGGCGCGCCGTCCCGTCTGACGGCGCGCGCCGGCGTGCGCACGGCTCGTCCCGAGGCGGGCGTCTACGCGCGGACGGACGGCCGCTTCCTGCTCTCCACCTTCGGTCTGATCTCGCCCGGCAAGGGGCTGGAAACGGTGATCGAGGCGATGCCGTCGATGATCGAGCGCCACCCCGAGATCGTGTACGTGATCGCGGGAAGAACCCATCCGGACATCGAGCGCCGGGAGGGAGAGGCCTACCGCCTGATGCTCGAGCGACGTGTGCTCGAGCTCGATCTCTCCGAGCACGTCGAGTTCGACGATCGGTTCCTGTCGATCGACGACCTGTCCGACCTGCTCGGGGCAACCGACGTGTTCGTGACCCCGTATCGCAGCGAAGAGCAGATCGCCTCCGGTGCGCTGACGTTCGCGATCGCCGCCGGCTGCGGAATCGTCTCGACTCCCTACTGGTACGCCGAGGACATGCTCGGCTCGGGCGCAGGCCGCCTCGTGCCGTTCGATGACCCGGTCGGCCTTGCCGACGCTGTCTGCGGTTATCTCGACGAGCCCGAGACGCTCGTCGCAGCACGGTCGGAGGCGGTGCGGATGGCGTCTTCGCTCGCGTGGCCGTCGGTCGCCGAGGCGACCGCCACGGTGCTGCGGGACGCGACCGCACTCGCCCCACGGCGGCGACCGGCGGGGGTCACCGACCTTCGGCTGACGAGCCTTCGCACCGATCACCTGCTGACGCTCGTCGACGACGTCGGAATCGTGCAGCACGCGGACGGGATCATTCCGAACCGTGACACGGGGTACTGCGTCGACGATGTCGCACGGCTTGCCGTCGTCTCCCTGGCCCTGGCGCATCGCGAGGACGAGCGCACGTGGACGGCGATCCTCTATCGCGCCCTTGCCTTCCTGCACGCGGCCGAAGGGCCGGGCGGGATGCGCAACTTCATGGGCTACGACCGTTGCTGGCTCGACGAACCGTATCTCGGCGACCACGTCGGCCGCTCGATCTGGGCGCTGGGCGAGATCCTGGCCACTGCCTGGATACCCGCAGTTGTCGAGCCTTCCGCTCGGCTACTCGAACGGCTCGTCGCGTCGCTCAAGGGCGAGGTGTCGCTGCGTACGGCTGCGTATTCGGCGCTCGGGCTCGCGCGCCTCGATCCCGACCGGCTCGATCTCCATGCTCGGCGACTGCTCGAGCGCCTCGCCGAGCAACTGGCCGACGCCTACCAGCAGAACGCCTCCGACGACTGGCGCTGGTTCGAAGAGAAGCTCACCTACGACAACGCCCGGCTGCCGCAGGCTCTATTGAGCTGCGGCAGCGCGCTCGGTCGCGACGACCTGACACAGATCGGCCTCGAATCCCTGCGCTGGTTCGGTGACGAGTGCGGCCTGCAGCAGGGTCTGCTTCGGCTGCCGGGTCATCACGGACGCAGCCGCGGCGAAGCAGCTCCCGGCTTCGGCGACGAGCAACCGCTCGAGGCGGCGGCGTTGGTGGAAGCAGAGTTGACTGCGTTCGCCGTCACGCACCACGCCAAGCACGGCGTTCGGGCGCGGCGTTCGTTCGAGTGGTTCCTCGGCCGCAATCGGCTGCACCGGCCGATGTACGACTTCGCAACGGGCGGTTGCAGCGACGGGCTCGGAACCGAGGACTTGAACCTGAACGAGGGCGCCGAGTCGACGCTCGTCTTCCACAGCGCTGCGCTCAGCCTCGACGCCGTGGGCGTTCGCGCTTCGGCCCCCGCACCTGCCCTGCACGGTGCGGCGGCAGCGGCGTGAGCGCTCACGAGCTGTTCGATCGCCACCCCGCGAATCCGATCCTGTCGGCCGACGACTGGCCGTATCCGGCGAACGCCGTCTTCAACCCGGCGGCAGCCGCGATCGACGGGACGACGATCCTGCTCGCCCGGGTCGAGGACCTACGGGGCATCTCGCACCTCACGGCCGCCCGCTCCGCCAACGGCATCGACGGCTGGATGGTCGAGAGCGAACCGCTGCTTTCGCCCGTTCCCGGCATCACGACCGAGCAGTGGGGCTTCGAGGATCCGCGGGTCGTGTGGGTCGCGGAGCTCGAGCGCTGGGTCATCACCTGCACCGCCTACGGGCCGGCCGGGCCTGCCGTCTATCTCGCGACGACCGAGGACTTCAAGACCGTCGAGCGCTACGGGATCATTCAGCACCCGGAGGACAAGAACGCAGCGCTGCTCCCTCATCGGATCGACGGTCGCTGGATCCTGCTCCACCGCCCGAAGACAGAGTACGGCGGCGCCCGCGGGGAGATCGTGCTCTCGCGGTCGCCCGACCTCGTCAACTGGAGCGCACCCGAGCAGGTGCTCCAGCCGCGCGACGGCGCCTGGTGGGACTCGCTGCGAATCGGGATCGGGCCGCCCCCACTCGAGACCGAGCACGGCTGGCTGCTGATCTATCACGGCGTCAAGGAGACCGTCGACGGGGCCCTCTACCGTATCGGGCTGGCGTTGCTCGACCTCGACGAGCCGACCCGCGTCCTGCGACGACTCCCGGCCTGGATCCTCGCACCGCGCGCCCCCTATGAACGCATTGGCGACGTCCCGAACGCAGTGTTCCCCTGTGGCGTCGTCCACGACGCCGCGAGCGGAGAGGTGCGGCTCTATTACGGCGGAGCGGACAGCACGATCTGCCTCGCCACGGCGCAGCTCGACGACCTACTCGGGGCCGTGCTCAGCGCGCCGGACGAAGGGTGAGCAGTTCGTCGCGGAACGGGACGTCCGGCGCCGGTCGCGTGAAGCGCGCGTAGGCCTCGCTCGGGCTCGGCGTCTCCTGCTCGACGCCGGCCCCGTGCTTCAACGCCGTCTCGTCGCGCGGGTAGAGGATCACGTCGGGGCCGACCCGGCTGCCGACGGCGACGATGACCGACAGCCCGTCGCCCGAGCCGACGATCGCGTGCGCCACGTCCGGCGGGCAGTGGAAGTAGTCCCACTGATGCATCGGCACCTCCTCACCCTCGACGATCAACAGGCACTCGCCGCCCAGCACCAGGAATCCCTCCTGGTAGCGCTCGCGGTGGTACATCGTCATCGGCTGGCCCGGTCGCAAGACGGTGAGGTTGATACCGAACTCGTCGAAACGCTCGCGCTGCTTGTCGAACTCGCAGGTCGTGCCCAGCTCGTTCTCCTGCCAGCGCAACTCGCGAACGTTCGCGACGAACCAATCCTTGGTGCGATCCGAGCTCATCCGCACAGGCTATCCACGGGTCACCCGGACTTCGCCAGGACCGGGATCGACGAATCGCATTCTGTGAGAGCCTCTCGGAGTGACGGAGCTCTTCGGACGCAGCTGGGAGTGGAGCCGCGATCCCGTCGCCTCGGAGTCGACGGCAGGCTCGGTTACCTGGCGCTGTCCGGGCGGCACCGACTTCTGGCGCAAGACGGAGGGAGTTCCGTCGGCCCACAGCGGTTGCGCGCTCCTGACTCGGGTCGACGCGGACTTCTCGCTCGAGCTGGCGGTGCACGCCGAGTTCGGCGACCGCTACGACCAGGTCGGGCTGATGGTCGTCGCCTCCGAGGAGCGCTGGCTGAAGGCCGGAGTCGAAGTCGACGGCGAGCTGTGGCTCTCTGCGGTGCACACCCGCGACGAGTCGGACTGGTCGCGCGAGCGGTGGGACACGACCGGGGCACGCCTGTTCGCCGTGCGCGTCGACGGCACGATCGAGGTCTCCGTCGAGTCGGACGGAAGCCGGCGCGTCTTCCGCACGCTGTACCTCGACGGGCCCGTCGGTGTCGGGCCGTACTCGTGCGCGCCGAAGGGAGATGGATTCCGGGCCTCGGCGAGCGAGGTTCGCGTCAGCGGCTAGAGGGATCGGTGCCGGCATCGAGAAGGGCCGCCAATCGGCGGCCCTTCTCACCCCCTACCGCAGTCCCCTGATCAACCGAGCGGCCAGGGCACTGCGAAATACACGCTTCTTAAAGGGCGACGATCCCCTCACCGCCGACGGCGCCCGGAACGGTCACCGAGCCGATTGCGCTCAGCGATCCGTCGGGGTTGACGTGAAAGGCGTTCACGTGTCCCTGCGCGCCCGTCTGCACGTACAGGAACGACCCGTCGGGAGTCGCCGACGCATCGACGGTGCCTGCGTCGGTCGACGTGTTGCCCAGGAGCGAGAGCGACCCGCCGGCCCCGGATGCGAAGCCGCTGAGCGAGCCGCTGCCGGCGTTCGATGCGTAGAAGAACGAGCCTGCGGCGGCGACCCAGCAGGTCGCCGACTGGCCGGTCAGCACCCTGTGCAGAAGCGAGACGGTGCCGTCCGCGTGGAGGCTGTACGTCGCCAGGGCGTTCGTGCCCGCCTCGGCGACGACCAGGTTCCCGGCGCCGTCGAAGCTGACGGCGAACGGAACCGTTCCCGGCTCGACGTTGACCACCGGTACGAACGACGGGTAGCCGCCGCGCCCAATGGGGAAGACGTCGATCGCGTTGGTGTTCGCCTTCGTCGTCACGATCAGCTTCGACCCGTCGGGCGAGAACGCGACCTGCCCCGGCGTGGTCGTGAACTGGGGAGTCGCGAACGGGTTCAGCCCGAGCGGCCGGTTCGAACCCTGCAAGGGAAGCAGGAAGTCACCGTAGACGCCGAAGCCCTGTACGGAGCCTCCGTTCAGAGCGTTGAGGACGTAGACGAGCCCGCCGCGGACGGCGACGCTGACCGGGAATCTCCCGCCGGACGGGACGACCTGTGTGAGAGCGAGGTGGTCTCCGAGCACACGGAAGACGGACAGCGTGGAGCTGCCCGCGTTCACGGCGAACAGCAGTCCCCGCGATGAGTCGTACGCGAGTGCCCCCTGCGATGCCGTGTGATCGACGACCGAGCCGTCGAGCACGCCGCCCGTTCCGCCGGTCGAGTAGGCACCCACCTGCGTGAGCGAGCCGTCGGCGGCGCGGTCGTAGGCAATGACCTGGTTCCCTGACGTGTTGTCGGTGAGCACGAACACCGCGTGCCCCTGGTCACGACCGTTCGTCCCCGCCGCGAACGACGTTCCGGCGAACACGGCCGACAACGCGAGCGCCACCACGAACGCGAGACCCAAGCGAGTTGATGACCTCATCGACGTTCTCCTTTCGGATAGCTGTCGATGCACAGGTCCGGCGGTAGACGCCGTCGTTACGTGCGTTAAGAGGCGTTAACACGTGAAACGTTTGCGACGCCCGTGAGTCGCCGCGCGGGTCAGAGCGGCGCGTCGTCTCGCGGATGCTGTTCCTGACGCCACTCGGCCTGGTAGCGCTCCGCCTCCTCGAACTCGCGCTCGACCTCCGCGCGGTCGGCTGCACTCTCACCCGCCGGGTGCTCGCCGGCCGCCGTTCTCTTCCTGACGGTGACGACTGCGATCACGAGCACCGGGATCGCGATCAGCGCGAGGATGATGACCGGGAACACGCCGCCGACCCTAGACGATCGCGTCGGATCAGATCGGATTGAAACCGACTCGAGGTGGGAACACGTAGGTCCTGGCGGCACGCGTGCTCTCTCCGAACGTGGGGGTTGGGAGATCGAGCTAACGCAATTACCACAGCCGGGGCAGCCTGCCCCGGCTGTGGCAGGACCGATCCAGGGCGAACTCAGTGCAGCCGGCTCGCCGAAGCGTTAGCGTAGGCAGTCAATGGCTGCGACCAACGCCCCCGTGACGCGGCAGCAGCCGGCGTCCTGGCATCGCTGGGTTCCGTGGGTGCTCGTCGTCCTCGCCGCCGTGATCGCGCTCGTCGCCTCGCTGAACATCTGGGTGAAGCGGCAGGCACTCGACACGAACAACTTCACGAATGCGAGCGTGCAGATGCTCGAGAATCCGCAGGTCAGGAGCGCGATCTCCGTCTATCTCGTCGACCAGCTGTACCAGAACGTCGACGTCGCGGCCGAGCTCGAGCAGAACCTGCCGCCGGCGATCAAGGGTGTCGCCGCTCCGCTTGCGGGGGCGCTTCGTCAGCTCCTCGTCCGCGCCGCCGACACGCTGCTTCAGCGTCCACGCGTGCAGGCACTGTGGAAAGAGTCGATCCGCCGGGCACACACGTTATTCCTGGCCGTGATCGACGGGAAGCGACAGATCCTGCAGAACACGAACGGAAACGTGGTGTTGAACTTACGACCGCTCGTCATGCAGCTCGAACAACAGGGCGGTCTCGTCGGGAAGTTCGCCCAGCAGCTGCCCCCGGACGCCGGGCAGATCACCATCCTGAAGGGCAACCAGCTCAAGACCGCACGTCAGGCGGTCAAGGTCGTCCGCTTCCTCAGTTACTTCCTCTTCTTCCTCGTGCTCGCGCTGTACGCGGCCGCCGTCTACCTGGCAACCGGTCGCCGGCGGCAGGTGCTGATGGGAGTCGGCGTGAGCCTGTTTACCGTCGGGTTGATCGTGCTCGTCGTCCGTCGGTTCGCAGGCAACTACCTCGTCGACGCGCTGACGAAGAACACGGTCGACAAGGGCGCAATCGATGTCGTCTGGGCGGTCGAGACGCAACTGCTGCGTAATGTCGGGGTCAACGGCCTCATCTACGGCGTCTTCGTCATGCTCGCCGCCTGGATCGCAGGCCCGTCGCGGCCGGCGCGATGGGTCAGGCGCGTCTCTGCTCCAACTGCGCGCGACCATCCCTGGGTGATTTACGCGGCGGTGGCCCTCTTGCTTCTCCTGATCCTGATCACCGGCCCGACCGATGGTCAGCGGGTCTATCCGCTGCTGGTGGTCTTCGTGCTCGCGTTCGTCGGGCTCGAGGTGCTTCGGCGGCAGACGATCCGCGAGTTCCCTGCCACTGCGTAGTCGCTTGATCTTCTCCTAACCCGCGTTTGGAACGATCCACCCGAGGATCCTCGGGTTGAAGCGCTTCTTTCTTGCTGCGGTGCTGCTGGCGGTCGCGTCGACGACGGGCGTCGTTGGACGCGCTGGCGCCGACACGTCACCGACGATCGAGCAGATGGTCGGTCAGCTGATGCTGGTGCGCATGCAGGGACAGGTGCCGAGCGCCTCCTTTCTCGCGCGAGTCCGTGACGGTGAGATCGGCGGCGTCGTGCTCTTCAACACCAACTACGGCAGCGCCGGGCCGACCGAGCTGGTCTCGAACCTGCAGGCCGCTGCGCGGGCGGGGCACCGGCCTCCGCTCCTGATCGCCGTCGACCAGGAGGGCGGGATCGTGAAGCGGCTGCCCGGGGCGCCGACCCTGTCGGCGCCGCAGATGCGCTCGGCGACGATCGCCGCGGCCCAGGGGTTCGCGACCGCCCGTAGCCTGAGCGCGTTCGGGGTGAACACCGACCTGGCGCCCGTCCTCGACGTCGGCCGTGGCGGCTTCATCACGCCGCGGAGCTTCGGGTCGACGCCGGCCGTGGTCGCGGCTCGCGGGCCGGCCTTCGCCGCCGGCCTGGCGCGCGGTCACGTGCTCGCGACCGCGAAGCACTTCCCCGGGCTCGGCTACGCGACGCTCAACACCGATCAGTCCGTGGCGAAGGTGACCGCGACGGCTCGCCAGCTGAAGGTCGACTGGGCGCCGTTCACCGCGGCGATCCAGGTCGGGATCCCGCTGGTGATGATGTCGACCGCCGTCTATCCCGCGCTCGGCTCGAACCTGCCGGCCGCGTTGTCGCCGGACGCCGTCAACGACCTCCGCCGCCTCGGCTTCACGGGCGCCGTCGTCACCGACGCACTGCAGACGCCGGGAGTGAACGGGTTCATGACCACGGCGAAGGCTGCGGTGAAGGCGGTGCAGGCGGGCGACGACCTGGTGCTCGCGGCAGGCTCCTCGGACAGCTTCGCGGACACCGACGGCGCCTCGAGCTCGGCGTACGGCGCGCTCGTCGCGGCGGCCCGGTCGGGCGCGGTCACGCCGCGTGCGCTGAAGGCTGCGTACGTGAGCGTGCTGACGCTCAAGAAGGGTCTCTAGCCTCTCAGCCCCCGCTGGAGCTAGTTGGCGGGCGGCTCGAGGACAGAGGGGGACAACCTTCCACGGGCCGCCCGCCCTACCGGTTCGCGTCGTGTCGGAAAGTCGCGCCGGCTCGAATTAAGACGCAACGACGGGGTAAATGGTTTGGAGAATTGCCCGAATCGGGGAGAATGGGCTCGATGCCGGTTGCAACGCGACAGCCAACGGAGCGGCGGGTCAGGGTCGTCCGCCGGGTCGTCAACCAGACGACCTACGACGCCGCGGTCACCCAGGGCGTGGACGCCGACCTGCCGCTCGAGTTCATGTGCGAGTGCGGCCGGCTCGAGTGCAGCGAGCAGATCGTCCTTCTGCTGCGGCAGTTCGATCGGTCTTCGCCTGCCGGGTCGATCGTCAGCCACTCTTCGATGTAAGCGGGGGGTGGGCGGCTCGTGCCGCCCACCCCCCGGTGCGTCACAGGTGGTTCGAGCAGGTTCCGCCGTCGGCGTCCGAGTTCGTGCCGTCGGGACACACCGTGTCCGACCAGACGGTGCCGTACAGGCTCGCGGCCTGGAGCTGCGCTCCCTTGAGATTCGCGTGCCGGAAGACGGCCCCGGTCAGGTTGCTGCCGGAGAAGTTCGCGCCTTGCAGGTTCGCGTTCGTGAAGTCGGCGTTGCTCTCACTGCCGTTCCGCAGGTCGGCGCCTTGCAGATTCGCGTTCTCGAGGAACGCTCCGAACATGATCGAGCCTGCCAGGTTGGCGTTCGTCAACAGCGCACCCGAGAGGTTGGCCCGAATGAAGGCGTGACCAGAGAGGTTCGCGCCCCTCAGGTCGATCTGGCCGCTGACCGGGTCGAGCGGGAGTGACGGCGCGTGGCAGTTGTCGAAGTCGAACAGACCGGCCAGGTCAAACGGGATGCGCTCGGCCTGATCGACGTTCTTGAGCGCCTGGTCGAACGACCCCGGGATCGCCGGGAGGTGCCAGTTGTACTCGATGAAGTTGAGGATCGAGGACTGGTCGCTCAGGTTGCTGTCGACGCCGTTCTGCCGCGCGCACGGCGAGACGAGGATCAGCGGCAAGCGCGGCCCGAGCCCGCACCGACCTTGCTCGCCGGCCAGAGGAGCACTGGCCTGCGGCTTCGATCCGCACTGCTGCGACGTCGGATTGGTTGCGCTGATCGCTCCCTTGACCGTGTTCGTGAGGTTGTCCGCGGGCGACAGCGAGCCGTTGGTGACGCCGCTGTAGACATGGTCGTACCAACCGTCCGAGTCGTCGTAGCTGATGATCACCGCGGTCGTCGACCAGTCGGGCGTCTTCTCGAGCGCGTTGATCTCGCGGACGATGAACGCTTGCTCGTCCGCCGGATCGGAGTACGCCGCATGACCGTCCTGGTACCCGGGAGCCTTCAGATATGTGACCGCCGGTAGCGCCGACGCGGGAACTGTCCCGGCGGTGATCGCGGCCACGAGCGAATCGAAGTCGCTCGTGTCGTAGTTGTGGTTCGCCGTGTCGAACTGCGGCACGCCTCCGACGAAGTGCTGGGTGTCGGTGCCGATGCTCGACAGGTTCGCCGGCCTCAGGTGGTGCGGGTTCGCGGTGCTGGCGTAGTACTGGAACGGCTCGTGGTGGGCGATGTAGTCGTCCTTGAAGCCGAACTGGTGCGTGGTGCTCGTCTCGCCGAGGGCGACCCCGACCGGATGATCGGCATCGCACAGCGCCTGGTTGGACGCGCCGGTTGGCACGACCTTGCCCGTGAACGAGCCCGAGAACTCGTCCGGGATGAACGTCGACGTCGACTGCCCGGTGTGACCGGTGGCCGCCGACGCGACGGCGAAGCTCGTCGTCGGCACGAACCCGCCCTGGAACCAACCCCAGGAGAGCCCTGCCGCGTTCAGCTCGTCGCCGATGTTCGCGCCCTTGAGCGCCACGGCGTCACGTGTCGAGCAGTCGTCCCAGTACGGCTGAGCGTCGCTGGTCAGCGAGAAGCCGCCGAGGCCGTCCGGCGTGATGTCGGCATCCGGAGCAGTCGCGGCCGCGACCGACGGACTGTTCGCCTCGTGCGCGGTGTCGACCCCGCCGGTGTTTCCGGAGGTGACGTTGATCGCGCCCGGGGCAGACGGCCCGAACGTGGTGCCGAACGAGTTGTCGCTCATCGCGTAGTGCTGGGCGTAGTTCCAGAGCGAGGTCACCGTGTTGCCGTCGTAGTAGTCCATGACGATCTTCGGATCGCAGAGCGCTCCGCCCGAGGTCGTCCCACCGCCCGGGTTGTGCGTTCCCCCGTCCGTGCCGACGCTCTGGACGAACTGGTCCATCAGGCCGTTGTCGAACGACTGCTGCTCGTCGCTGTAGTTGTGGTCCTGGTCGCAGGTGATCTGGCCGCCCGGGTCGCCCGGAAGCCCGACCGCGCTCGAGTCCAGCCGCCTCGGCGGCGCGAGGTTCGGGTTGTGCGCGAGCAGCGCATTCGACAATCCGTTGACCGCGGGCGTTCCCGGAGCCGCCGCAAACGGCGAGCCGTCGGTGTTGGCCGCCTCTGGATACGTGCCGAAGTAGTGATCGAAGGAGACGTTCTCCTGGAAGATCACGACGAGATGCTGGATCGGCGTGGCGGTCCTGACACTGCCCTGCCCCGACGATGCCGACGCGCCGATCACGCCGGCAATGACTGCGAGCGCGGCAAATGCGAGCACGGCGCCGCGTACGCGTGTGCGCAACATGGTTCCCCTTCCCTCTCGATGAACGACCGCGCCGAGTCTTTCAACGGCGGTCCGTCACGTGGGTTACCAGTTGGAGTCTGATCGGCTACAACCGCGTAGCCGGCTACCGCTCGGACGGCCAGGCCCGATCGTCGCGCATCGTCCGGTCTACAGACCGGCGACCTTCAACCCGGATCGCAGGTGGCTGCTCATGGCCACGGCCGGCGCGACGTTGCTCGTCGCAACGCGCTGGATGACCGGCGCCCAGTAGTTCGCAAAGCCGGCCGTCATCGACACCGCATTGGCGATCAGCGAACCGGGATCGCCGATCCGCGTTCCCGCCAGCGGCAGGTTCCTGCGTGTGCGAACGTTCCCCGACTCGAAGTCGAGCGCGAGTGCGCACGGCATCGCCTCGTCGGAGATCAGACCGAGCAGCTCGGCGACCGCGGGCAGGCGTTCGGGCGGCCCGGGCGGCGTGTTCTTGTCGAAGACGTAGCTCGAGATCCAGACCTGCTCGTAGAGAGCGTCGACGTGCGCGAGCCCTGCTTCGCACAGGACCATCGCGTACACGGGAGAGATGCGCTTGGGCTTCGGCCAACCGAGCTGGGACGCGGTCCGCTCGAGCATGTCGATGTGCCACACGTCGGTCGGGGTCGGGTCGGGCCATGTGTACCCGGGGAACGAATCCAGTGCCGCCCGGGCATCACCGCCCGCGATGACATCGGCGATGAGCGGCTCGAACGCCGTCGCACCCTCGACCGCGAGCGAGATCAGGTTGGCGATGAATCGCCAGTCGACCTCGTCGGCGTCGGGAAAGTCGTACTTGGCGACGACGCGGTTCAGCTGGCGGCTCAGCAAAAGAGCGGTGAACGGGCTGTCGCGGTTGAGCCCGAAGCAGAGCTCCGAGACCGGTTGCAGGCGGTCGGGCGGCACCGTCCCCTCACGCATGACGACGACGCTCAGGTAGCGGCCGTTCAAGACGGCCGCCGTCACCTCGAACGTCGTCCCGGACGCTTCGATCGCTGCCTCCCAGAAGATCATCCTGTCGCCATTCCACCGCTCGGAGCTGAACGCAAGCGGAGAGTCGAGCACTGCTGTCCGCGTGAGCTCGACCAGTCGGGTGTGGCTGGGGAGGGGCTGAGACGCCATCCGACGCATATCGGCAGGAGGTCACGCTCGCTTGACGGTCGGGGCTCACCGCTCCGTGGCCGGAACGCCACCCACCTGCTCCACGAAGGCGGCGATCTCGGCACGGGTGTAGGGCGAGTGGCGACGCCGGTCGCTCGGCGGGTCGTTGGCGAGGCCCGCACCGGGCCGCCAGGCCTGCGCCGGCCGGATCGGCCGCGGCTCGAAACCGCCGCCGCAGTTCGGGCACACGTTGTGGAGCACCTCTTCGACGCAGGTCGCGCAGAACGTGCACTCGTAGGTGCAGATCCGCGCGTCGGCGGCAGCCGGCGGGAGATCCTTGTCGCACAGCTCGCAGTTGGGCCGAAGCTCCAGCATTCGTCCGACAGTAGATGAGATGATGGGCCGGGTGACCGCCGAGCCCACCTCGCACGCGCCGAAGTCGCAAACGGTCACCCGCCGCCCGCAGTTCCGGGTCGGAGCGGTCGTCGCAGTCGCCCTCCTGATCGCATTCGGGGTCTGGGTCTACATTCGAGCGAGCGGCAGCTCTTCGCCCAAGCCTGCTCCCGTGCGCGCCGGCGCCGTGCCGGTGACACCCGCCGTTCTGAGGTCGCTCGCCGGCTCGTCTTCGTCGCCGATCTACTGGGCCGGCCCGCGGTCCGGTTTCACCTACGAGTTGACGAAGACGGCCGACGGACGCGTCTTCATCCGCTACCTGCCGCACGGAGTGCCCGTCGGAGCCGTCGAGCCGTATCTGACCGTCGGCACGTACCCGATCGCCAACGCGTACACCGTCACGAACACGCTCGCAGGTGAGAGCGGGGCGATTCGCGTGGCCGTCCCCGGCGGGGGCGTCGGTTTCTACGAGACGAACCGCCCGATGAACGTCTACCTCGCATTCCCCGGCACGAGCTCGCAGATCGAGGTGTACGACCCGGCCGCCGGGGAGGCGCGGCGGCTCGTTGTCTCGGGGGAGATCGCCCGGGTGTCGTCGGCGGGCGGATCGTCGAGCGCCGTCGCAACCGCGGCGACCGTGCCCCAGTTGAGAGCGCTCTCCGTTGCGCGGCGTCACCCGATCTACTGGGTCGGCCCTCGTCCCGGTGTCACGTACGAGTTGACCCGTGCTCCGGGCGGTCACCTCTTCGTCCGCTATCTCCCTGCGGGAGCGAAGGTGGGCACCGACCATCCCTACCTGACGATCGGCACCTACCCGATCAGCGACGCGTTCGCGGTGACGAAGGCGCTGTCGGAGAATGCGAGCTCGGTCGCTGTCGACGTCGGGAACGGAGGCGTCGCCTTCTACGCTCGCGGCCGTCCGACCAACGTCTACGTTGCGTACCCGGGCAGCGACCTTCAGGTCGAGGTCTACGACCCGGTGGCCGGCGCCGCGCGCCGGCTCGTGGCCGCCAATCGCATCGTGCCTGTCGGTTAAGAGTTCGTCGGTCGCGAGCAGTGCGATGACGATCTTGATCGCCTGGCTCGTCTTTCCGCTCGTCCTCGGCGTGCTCTCGCTCGGCTGCGGCCTGCTCGCCGAACGTGCGGCCGGGGTTGAGATCCCGTCGCCGCTGCTTCTGCCGCTCGGGTTCGTCGTCGTCATCGTGGCCGCGCAGTTCGCGATCATCGGAGGGCGGACGGCGCCGCTCGCCACTCCGCTCGTCGTCGCGCTCGCGGTTGCCGGGATCGGGCTCTCGCTTCCCTGGCGCCGCCGGATCGGCGGATGGTGGCTCGCGGCGGCGGTCGGCGTCTTTGCGGTCTTCGCCGCCCCCTTCGTGCTCTCGGGCCACGCGACCTTCGGTGGCTACATCAAGCTCGACGACACCGCGACGTATCTCGCGATGCTCGATCGTGCGATGCAGCACGGCTACCAGACGGCCGGGCTGCCTCCGTCGACGTACGAGGCGACGCTGTCGACGAGCCTCGCCTACGGCTACCCGCTGGGCTCGTTGCTTCCGCTCGGCGTGGGCAGGGAGCTCGTCTCCCAGGACGCCGCCTGGCTGTGGCAGCCGTACCTGGCGTTCATGGCGGCACTCCTCGCCTGCGGCCTCTACGGGGTGGTCGTCGGTGTCGTCGCCTCACCGAGGCTGCGCGCGCTCGTCGCCTTCGGAGGCGCGCAGGCCGCGCTGCTCTACGGCTACGCGCTCTGGGGAGGAGTGAAGGAGCTCGCGACTGCCGTCATCCTCGTGCTGGTCGCCGCGCTCGTCCCGCTCACGGCTCGGAGTGACCGTCGTCTTCGCAGCGTCGCGCCGCTCGGTGTCGGCTTCGCGGCGTTGCTCGCGGTGTTGAGCCTTGGTGGTGCTGCCTGGATCGTTCCTGCGGCCGCCGTCTTCGTCGTGCTCGTCTGGCGTTCGGACGGCTCGTCGCGCGCCGTCCGCACATCACTCGCGCTCGGCGCAGTGACCGTGATCCTCTCGATCCCGTCGCTCTGGGTCGCCGTTCGCTGGCTGGGAAGGTCCGGCGGCTTCACCAGCGCCGACGAGCTCGGCAACCTGCTTCATCGCCTGAGCTGGCTGCAGGCGTTCGGCATCTGGCCGGCCGGCGACTTCCGCGTCACGCCGCACAACCTCGACATCACGCGTGCCCTCGTCGCACTCGTCGCCGCTGCCGCCCTCTTCGCGGTCGTCGTCGCGATCCGGCGTCGTGCATTCGAGCTGCCCCTCGCGGTCGGGAGTGCTGCCTTCGCCTGCGTCGTCTACGCCGGTCTGGGATCGCCGTGGATCGGCGGGAAAGCGCTCGCGTCGGCATCACCGATCGTGCTTGCGGTCGCGTTCGCCGGTGCAGCGGCGCTTTACGAGAGCGGCCGCCGTGTCGAGGCGATTGCGGGTGGAGCGGTGCTCCTCGGCGCATTGCTCTGGTCGAACGCCTTGCAATACCGCGACGTCGATCTCGCACCGAGCTCGCGGCTGGCGGAGCTGTCGACGATCGGCCACCGCTTCAGCGGCGAGGGCCCGACGTTGCTGGCGGAGTACGAGCCGTACGGCGCACGACACTTCCTCCGTGCGATGGATGCCGAGTCTGCGTCCGAGCTGCGGCGACGCCCGATCGACCTGCGTGCCGGGGGAATGCCGGTGACCGGCTCTTCGCCGGACCTCGATGAGCTCACTCTCGGGTCGGTGCTCGCGTACCGGACGCTCGTTCTGCGGCGTTCCGGAGCGACGAGCCGCCCGCCGTCGGTGTACGTGCCCGTCTGGACGGGCCGCTTCTACCAGGTGTGGCAGCGTCCGGCGTATGCCGGATCGATCGTCGATCACCTCTCGCTCGGGAGCCGCGTGCAGCCGGCCGCGGTACCGTCGTGCGGCCGGGTTCTGGGCATCGCGCGGCTGGCGGCCGCACACCACGGTCAGCTGGCTGCTGTCGAACGGTCACCTGCGGTCGTGATCGAGTCGAACGGGAGAGTCGGGCTGCCTTCGTCGTTCGGTGACTATGGCGAATCGCCGTCGCCGGAAGTTCTCTATCTGACGTCGCCGTACTCGTTCACGTCGCGCTTCGCGTCGCCGGTTGGCGGCAGCTACGGCGTCTGGGTCGGCGGGTCGTTCAAGTCCGCGGTCGGAATCGACGTCGACGGCCGCAGCGTCGGCCGCGCGCGCGACTCGCTCAACTGGCCCGACACGTTCACGTACATCGGCTCGGTCCGGCTCGCGCCGGGCCGGCACACCCTGCGCTTCCGCTACGACGGGCCGGGACTGCGGCCGGGAAGCGGCGGCATACCGCCGTTCGGCGTCGGCCCGATCGTGCTGAGCCCCGCGACGGAGGACAGCGCGATCACCTACGTCAGACCGGCCGATGCGCGTTCGCTGTGTGGGAAGAGCCTGGACTGGCTCGAGGCTCTGCGCGGCTGAGCTACTGGCAGATCACGTAGGCGTGGACCGTCATCGTGTTTGCCGGCGCTCAGGTCGTTGCCCACGACGCCGATCGCGGTCCATACTGTCGTCGAACTCGGGATACGACTGCAGCAACGCGACCTTTTGCACCTGCCCTGATGTAACGGTTGCGCCGCCACCGAGCGCCTTGCCGGTCGCGCACGTTGCGGTTGCAGTGACGGTCGTCGCCGACCCTGCGTTGGACGCGCTCACCACAGCGGTTCCGATGACGATCGTCGGGTTCGCAGGACCGGCGGCGCCCGTCGGGCCCTTCGCCCCGGTCACGCCCTTGGCTCCCGTGACGCCCTTCGGTCCCGTCGTCCCGGTTGGTCCCTTCGCGCCGGTCGTGCCCTTCGCGCCGGTGGTCCCGGTCGCGCCCTTGGCTCCCGTAACGCCCTTGGCTCCCGTGACGCCCTTCGGCCCCGTCGTCCCGGTCGGTCCCTTGGCGCCTGTTGCGCCTTTGGCGCCGGTCGTGCCGGTCGTGCCCTTTGCTCCGGTTGCGCCCTTGGCGCCGGTCGTGCCGGTTGTCCCCTTTGCGCCGGTTGCGCCCTTGGCGCCGGCAGGGCCTTGCGGGCCCTGGGCGCCTACCGGCCCTTGCGCACCGGTGGCACCCGTTGCGCCCTTCGCGCCGGCCGGGCCCTGCGGGCCTTGCGCGCCGGCTGGTCCTTGTGCGCCTGTCGCTCCGGTCGCACCCTTGACGCCGGTCGGGCCCTGCGCTCCGGTGGCGCCCGTCGCACCTTTCGTCCCCTGCGCACCCTGCGGGCCCTGTGTCCCGGTCGGCCCTTTCGCCCCGGCGGGCCCCGTGGCACCGGTCGCGCCTTTGGCACCCTGGGCTCCCTGCGAGCCTTGCGCGCCTTGTGGCCCTTGTGCCCCGGTCGCACCCGTCGCGCCGTTCGCGCCCGCGGCTCCGGCCGGCCCCTGAGCACCCGCAGGCCCAGCCGCACCGGTTGCACCCTTCGGCCCGGCGGGACCGGTTGCGCCGGTCGGGCCGGTGCCCGACCCGGCCGGGCCCTGCGGCCCCTGAGCTCCTTGCTGTCCCTGCGCGCCGGCCGCGCCGGTGGGGCCGGCCGGTCCAGCCAGGCCGCTCGCACCGGTCGTCCCTTTCGGCCCGGTGGGCCCGGCCGACGCCGCGAGCGGGATCTTGTAGATCTGGCCGTTCCCGATCTTGCACCACCCAAGGCGGATGTTCAGATCGCCCCGGTTCTCGTTCGAACCGGTCGTCTGGACGCACACGATCAGGAATTGCGGTGTCGCGTTCTTGCCCGACGACCCTGCGTCGGCCGACGCCGCGAGCGCGAGGTAGAGGCCCACCCCGACCAGCGACAGCGACAACGCGCGTATGCAGCGGCAGCCCGTCATCTCGGGCTCCGCCGCGCCGCATACGTATTGCAAGTGCTCGCCATGACCCTGCTGTCGTTCGGGGGAGTGCTTCGCCGCGGGGATACTACGAGATGGATCGGAAGGAGTGACGCTACGGCGCGCGTACGACCCGCACGGCGCCGAGCGCGAGCGGTGCGATCGCCGCAGCCGCAGCGGCGACCCAGACGCCGCCGAGCAGGAAGCCCGCAGCGCAGACCGAGATGAGGACGACCGCCCTGATCCTCGTGGGTTCGAGGGCGGTGCCCGCGTTCCTTGACCAAATTGTCGCAATGTGCGAGATCGTCGGTCGCGTGCGTCAGCGGCCCGGCGTTACAGTCGCGCCCGCGGCGGCATGAACGGACGTCCAAACCAACCTGGATCCTGGCGCGCCTGGTGGCGCGACCGCGTGCCATTCGAGCAGAAGGCGGCGCTCGCGGTTCTGTGCCTCGGTGGGCTGCTGGTCGCAGGTTGGCTCGGCGCCGACAGCCTCTCCTCGGCCAGCGCGGGCGTCCCGCGCACGACCGCGTCGACGATCGAGACCGTCCAGCGGGTGGTCACGGTCCGCGAGGTCGGGAAGGCCGTCACCACGCGCGTGCCGGAGGTGAAGCGAGTCTTCGTGACGCGCAAGGAGGCGACCCCGGGCGTCACCGTCGTCCGGACCGAGACCGCCTACGGCACGAGCACGGTGAGAGTCCCGACCTACGTCACCCATGTCGTCACGGCCCCCGCGCGCACGGTGACGCAGGTGGTGACCGACCTCGCCACGACGGTCGAGTGGCGCGTGATCACCGTGGTGGAGAAGTCCAAGCCGGTGACGGTCACCGTCACTGCCCCGTCTCCTTAACCCTCTCATCCGTTTCGCCACGTAACGTGGGACGAGGCCGGCATGTCTACTGGTCGAGGTGGTCCCCTGAGCGACGTGCCCGATACCGCGCGCCCATACGGGCGTCGCGCGTTCCTCGTCCTGCTGGCCGGGGGCATCTCGTCGCTCGGCTGGGCGGGTTGGGCGGCGCGGCCGCTCGCCCCGTTCACCTCCGCGTTCTCGCAGCTGCTCGGGAACCTCTTTCCGGTCGGAGGCTGGCGCATCTACACGATCTCCGGCTCGATGCCGATCTTCGACGAGCGCGCCTGGCGCCTCGAGATCGGAGGTCTCGTGCGCCATCCGGTCAGCCTCACCTACGAGCAGCTTCGAGCGCTACCGCGGGCCGAGCAGGTCTCGACCTTCCACTGTGTGACCGGTTGGACGGTGTCCAACGTGCGCTGGGCGGGGGTGCGCTTCGACGACATCCTCGCGGCCGCGCAACCGCTGCCGCAGGCCACGGCGATCAGGTTCGTGTCGCTCGAAGTGCCGTACGAGGACTCGTTGACGCTCGAGCAGGCTCGTCTGCCCAACGTGATGCTCGCACTCGATCTCGACGGTGAGCCCCTCTCGCGGCCGCACGGCGCGCCCGCGCGAGTCGTGATCCCCGAGATGTACGGCTACAAGGGCGTCAAGTGGCTGACGCGCATGGAGCTGGTCGCCGAGCAGCCGAAGGGCTTCTGGGAGCAACACGGCTACGACCAGAACGCGTGGGTGGGCCGGTCGAACGGCTATGGCAGCTGACACGAGGCGGGTGCCTCGCTTCGGGCGCACGCTGCGCCTCGTGCACTGGGTCCACGCGAGCGCGTTCCTGATCCTGCTCGGATCCGGGCTCTGCCTCTATCTCCCGAGCCTCTCCGAGGCGGTGAACCGGCGGCCACTGCTGAAGGCGATCCACATCTACACCGCGGTTGCGTGGATCGTCGCGCTGGTGCTCGTCGTGCTCTTCGGCAACAGGCGGGAGCTCGTGCGGGCCGCGCGCGAGATCGACCGGTTCGACGCCGACGATCGGGCCTGGCTCCGCGGTCGACGCGCGCCGCAGGGATGGTTGAACGCCGGCCAGAAGCTGAACGCGATCGTCACCGCTGCATTCGCCGTGCTGTTCACGATCTCGGGGTTCTTCCTCTGGTACGGCGAGCGCGACACGCGTTTTCGCCTCGCGAACGCCCTGCTCGTTCACGACTGGCTGATGTACATCTCGTTCTTCCTGTTCGTCGGGCACCTGTGGCTGTCACTGATCTACCCGAAGACGCGGCACGCCCTCAGCGGCATGACGCGCGGGTGGGTGGACGAGGAGTGGGCGCTGAAACACCACGAGAAGTGGGTCGAGCAGCTGCAGGAGGCGGACGCCGCGAAGCAGTGACGGTTCCCCTCCGCGGCCCCGAAAAGGGGTTGCTACGGTGCTGACGAGACATGAGGTGGTCACTCGTGATCGTCCTCGCGTCGGGTGTGTTGCTGGTTGCGGCGCCAGTTGCAAATGCCGAACCGGGGATGTTCGTCGGCGTCTCCGACGATTCGTTCGAGTGGAACACGGCCTCGATGGCCGCAACCGCGAACGACCTTGGGCTACACGCGGTTCGTGTCACGTTGAACTGGACGCCGGGTCAACGCATGCTGTCGTCCGGCGACCGAGCGGCGCTCGCGCGCGTCGTCGGCGAGGCCGAGGGGTTAAGGGTCGTGCTTGCGGTGTTCAACCAGGGGTATCCGCCGGTCGACGACGGCAGTCGTGATGCGTACTGCTCGTATCTGGCAGATGCGATCACGCGCTTCCCGTCGATCAACGACGTCGTGATCTGGAACGAGCCGAACCTCAGCGGGTTCTGGCGGCCGCAGTTCGGCGCGCCGGGTGAGGGGGCGCCCGAGCAGTACGAAGCTCTCCTCGCGCACTGCTACGACGTTCTGCACGCACTACGTCCGTCGATCAACGTCGTCGCGCCGGCGACATCTGTCTGGGGAAACGACAACCCGAACGCGTTTTCGAACATCTCGCACTCGCCGACGACCTTCATCGAGGACATGGGAGCGGCGTATCGCGCCAGCGGCCGCACCGCGCCGCTGTTCGACACGGTGGGCCAACACCCGTATCCGATCAGCTCGAACGAGCGGCCCTGGGTCGTGCATGCGGATCCGACGATCATCTCGCTCGGCGACCTCGGGCGACTGCTGTCCGTGTTGCAGGAGGCGTTCGGAGGGACGGCGCAACCGCTGCCCCAGGACGGCGTGCCGATCTGGTACCTGGAGACGGGTTACCAGACCTTGATCCCCGATTCGAAGAGCTCGTTCTACTACGGCGTCGAGGATTGGCCCGGCGCGGTTCCGGATCTGGTCTCTCCGGAACCGCCTGCGGCACGGCCGCCCGACTCGAGCCCGGCACCTGATCAGGCGACGCAGCTCACCGACGAGCTGCGCATGACCTACTGCGAGCCGTACGTCGCCGCCGACTTCAACTTCATGTTGGAAGACGAGCCCGTGCTCGGTGGGTGGCAATCGGGACTGCTGTGGGCCGACGGCACCCGTAAGGGCTCCTACGACGCGTTCAAGGCCGCTGTGGCGCAGGTGAACGCGGGCACGGTCGACTGCAGCCTCGTCAGCGGCGCGCCGCTCGTCAGCGCATCCCCGAAAGCCGCGTCGGCCGCTTCCGCGACACCAACAGCCGTGCCATCTGCTTCACGACCGCCGGCGCGGAGCATCACGAAGGTCGTCTACACCGGTGCGCGGAGCGCGCCGTTCGGGTTCTTACGGCTTCGTGCGCGTCTGAGTCGAGGTGTCTCGGCGAGCAAGATCGTCCTTCCCGGTCGCAGGATCTCGTTCGAGATCGGCAAGAAGACGTATCGCGCTACGACCAACCGCCACGGGGTTGCGCTCGTCACCCCGATCCCTCCACTTGCTCTCGGGATGCATCGAATCGCGGTGCGCTTCCGCGGCGATGCGCGCGACCTCGGCTCAGGGCTCCACGCCAATGTCGACGTCGTCAACTCGGCCGGCGCAGTTGCGTCGGAGGGAATGCTCCAGCTTTCCGGCAGACGTTCGCTTCGCATCTCCGCCGACTCCGACGGGCGGTCTGTGCACGGCGATCTCGTCCTGCGCGAGCCGCGGCTCGATCGTACGGTCGCGATCGGTGCGCTCGGCGTGCGCGCTGACGGTGCGACCGCGTGGCTGCACGGGAGCGACCGGAATAGGCGCCGTTACCTCGTGCACCTACAGCGGATCCCCGGGAAGCGCGTGCGCATCGAGATCGTCGGCGCCGCGGCCCTCAGAGCGACGGTCCCGGCGCGGCGGCTCTCGTTCTCCGCTGACGGCTAGAAGCATCTAGGCTCGGAGGTCGATGTCTCCGAGACTGCTCATCAGCGGGGCCGGGACGGTCGTCCTCGCAGTGTGGCTCGCCGGCGTCGCCGGCTGGCTCGGCACCGACCCGACGGAGAACTGGACGCTGTTCGTCGGCGGAACGCTGCTCGTCGCCGCGTCAGGCGCCGTTCTTTCGCGACGCCAGTAGCTCGGCCATGATCTCGAGCGCGATCTCCGCAGATGTCTCGCCGCCGAGATCCATGCCGACGGGACCGTGGACGGCATCCGCAACGTCGCCGAGCTTCTCGCGGCGCTTCTCCTGCGTCCGCCGCGACCCGAGTGCGCCGACGTAGAAGGCTCCGCCTTCGACGCCCCGGCGGAGCGCGGGCAGGTCGAGTCGCTCCTCGTGCACGAGCGAGACGACCGCGGTGTCCTCGTCGACCTCGATCGCATCCGGCCACTCGACGACGATCTCGTCGGCACTCGGCACCCGTTCGCGCGTGGCGAGCCCGGCGCGCGGATCGACGACGACCGTGTGCCAGCCCAGCGGGCGGGCGAGCGCACACATCGCCTCGGCGATGTCGCCGGCGCCGACGGCGACGAGCCGGGTCGTCGGGGCGATCGACTCGACGAAGACGCTCCGAGACTCTTCCTCGCGCAGGTGCGTGGACGAGCGGGCGTCGTCGTGCCAGCGCTCGCCGACGTTCTCTCCCGCGACCACGACGTAGCTGCTGCCGCGCACGATCGGCGGAGCGCCGGTGAACCGCTCGACGAACACGTCGATCTCGCCACCACAGGGCAGCCCGACGCTCCACGCCTGCTCGTCGGCGATCCCGTACGAGACGACATGCGGCGGCTCGCCCTCGAGAACCGGCTTCGCCCGTTCGGCGACGTCTGCCTCGACGCAGCCGCCCGAGACCGAGCCGAACAGCCTGCCGGACGCGCCGATCGCAAGCTTCGAGCCGAGCGGCCGCGGGGCGCTGCGGCGTGAGCCGATCACGGTTGCGAGCGCGACGTCCTCGCCCGCTGCGCGCCACTGTTCTGCCCGCTCGAGAACCTCGTCCATAGCATCATCGTAGTCCGATGGATTCCGTCGACGAGCTGCTCCAACGCGTTGACGCCGGCGAGCTCGGCGACCCGCTGCCGGTGCTCGCGTACCTGGCCGGCGAGCGGGTGTCGCTCGATGTCGAGGAGCTGGGCGCAGCGCGACGGCGCGCGCTGCTGCTGCTCGCGGCCGGGGGAGACCCGCATCGCGAGCTGGGCATCGACGATCGCGCCGTCAAGGCGCTCGCCGCCGATCTCTACGACGATGAGCGGCTCGACGAGCTGCGACGAGGCATCGACGCGCTCGTCATCCGCCTGCGTGACCTGCCACGTGCGCGCGACGGCGCGCTGTTCCTCGCGGCCGACACCGAGCTCGCGTGGCGGCTGTTCGCGCTGGCACTTCTCGCCGAGGAGCTCGGCGAGTGACGCCGGCCGTCGAGGCGGCGAAGCGCGCGGGCATCGTCTACCGCCTCCACGAGTACGAGGGAGTCGAGGTGGGCGACGGTGACTACGCAGTCGCGGTCGCGGCTGCACTCGGCCTCCCCGCCGGCCGCCTGTTCAAGACGCTCATCGTCGACGCCGGCGGCTCGCTCCGCGCCTTCGTGCTTCCGGCCGACCGGCAGCTCGATCTCCGCACCGTCGGCAAGCGCGCGGCGCTCGCCGACAAGGCGGCTGCCGAACGCGCCACAGGCTACGTCGCGGGCGGCATCAGCCCGCTCGGCCAGCGGCGACGGCTGCCGACGACAGTCGACTCCTCGGCGCTCACCTGGGAGACGATCCTCGTCAGCGCCGGCCGGCGCGGCCTGCAGCTCGAGCTCGCCCCCGCCGACCTCGTCCGTTTGACCGGGGCGACCATCACAGAACTGTGACCAAGTAACAGTCTGTTACTTGCGGGTCTAGGCGCCCCACCAGAAGCTGGCCGCGATCACGGAATAGAAGCCGACGAGGATCACGCCCTCCTGCCAGGTCGACTCGCCGTCGTTCACCACCAGTGCACCGAGCACGGCGCTGATCAGCAGCACGAACGCGAGCAGCGGCGGGAAGACGAGCGTGAGGTGCGTTGAGAACGCGAGGGAGATGAAGACGAGCGCGGGTGTGAGCGCGAGTGCGACCTGTAGCGACGAGCTGATGATCACCGAGATCGCGAAGTCGGGCTTGTTGCGAGCCGCGAGCTGCACGCCGACGACGTTCTCGACCGCATTGCCGGCGATCGCGACGATCACCAGCCCGGCGAAGACCTCACTCATGTGCAGCGTGTGGATCGCCGGTGTGAGTGCATCGACGAACCAGTCCGACGTGAACGCCGCACCGACCGCGGCGGAGCCGAGCACGATGGTGGTCGTCGACACGCTCCAGTGCGGCGGCTCGTGCTCCTCTCCCGCGGCGGGCTTCAGGAAGATCGGAAGAGTGACGACGAACACGACGAGGAGTACTCCCGCGCAGATCAGAGACAGCGTTTGCTCGTGCTCGGCAGCGGACGTGTGCAGTACCCGCGTCATCGACGGCACCGCCATCGTCGCCGCCGCCAGCAACGCCAGGATCGAGATCGTTCGCGCACGCTGGGAGCTGAACCGCTGCGTCCCGTGGCGCAGCCCGCCGACGATGAACGCGATCCCGAGCACGAGCACGCTATTCGCGAGGACCGAGCCGACGAGCGCAGCCTGGACGACCACGACCAGCCCCTTGTTCAGGGCGAACAGGGAGATGAAGAGCTCCGGCAGGTTGCCGAGCGCGGACTGGACGACACCGGCGCTGCCGGATCCGAGCCGGGCTCCGAGCTGCTCGGTTCCCTGTCCGACGAGGCGGGCAAGTGCCGCGAGCGCGACCGCGCTGAGCAGGAACGTCGCCACCGCGCCGAGCCCGCCGTAGTGGCAGATCGCGGCAATTGCCACGAGCACGACGGTGATCCCGAGCTCGATCGCTTCGCGACGGGTCATAAGTCGGGCGATAGTAAATGCGCGAAACGGGGTACCGCGAACGAGGGCTTGTCCGCCCCACGGGTCCGTCGATACCTCGAACAGGCGTGCGTTCACTCGTCTTGTCATTCGCCTTGCTCGTCGCGCTTGCGGCAGCGACCGCTGCGCAGGCGTCGCAGTTGATTGGCCGGAACGCCCAGGGCATCTCACTCGAGGTCAACGCCAAGGGCGAGGCGCTCGTCACCTACACGGCGGATGGGCACGTCCGGCGCGTGCTCGCCTGGGGCGCGATGAACGCGATCGCTCCGTCTCCCACGCGCCAGCAGGTCGCGTTCCAGCTCGACTACTCGGGCGGCTGGGGGAAGTACCGGCGCGACTACTGGAAGACCTTCGGCGGCGACTGCGGTGCCTACGACGGGCCGCCACTGGCGTGGAAGCTGGCGGCCTGCACGGCGCCCGACGGCTCGTACTGGGCCTTGCAGGCGTGGCAGCGCGGACTGCCCGACTACGGCGTCACGCCGACCGGCACGCAGGGGGCGTGGGAGCTTCGGCTCTCGCACTGGACGGGCGCGTTGCCGGTGCTCGACATCGACACGGACTGGTCGTGGCATCGGTGGGATCACCTCTTCGGAACGCTGATGTACGGCGGCACCGCCGTGTACGGCTTCCGCTCGACCTCGAGCGGCGCACCGCTCGACACGTTCGGCAGGAACGTCTACGTCGACACGTTCGACTCGCGCTACGGCTCCGGCTGGCACCGCGAGAACAGCTTCCTCACGCACACCGGGACCGGGGCCTTCTGTTACAGCTTCAACCCGCACGGCTCGCATCCGGCGGGTAAGGGCGTCAAGTACCGCGCCACCGTCGAGGGGCCCGGGGTCACCCCGGACGTGATGTGGGAAGGCTCGTCGCCGGGCCGCTACCAGCGGGGCGCAGACGCTCGCGCCAACGCTGCGATCGCCCGCCTCGGCGACCACCAGTGCAAGCCGAACTAGATGATTGATGCCACGTGCTCGCGTGTCCGGGTGCGCGGCCTGGCCGCACTGGGCCGCTCCCGGCCTGCCCGCGCCGGCGTAGCCGCCGCCGCCGTCAGGCCGTCCGCTTCACGCCGTCGCACCGGCACCGATGGCGCTGCCATCGCCACCGGCACGCCGCCGCGCCCCAGCACACCCAGTCCACGCCCCGAAACAGACGATCCCCTGGCATCAACCATCTGGTCGGATCCCTCTTTTGGGGGTTGTTGCGGCCGGCCCACCCCCGATGCTTCGAACGACTCACTAGGCGGCGAAGGAGTACAGGAATGTTCCAGCTGAATCGACGGACCGTGCTAGCAACCACCCTCTTGCTGGCGGTTGTCCTGGCCGCGCTCGGGGCCGGCATCCACTGGTCCATGTCCGTCTTCCTGGGTTAGGCGCCTGGGGGCGACCTGAACCTGCGACCGTGGCCGGATCCCCTCATCCGAGCGTGGACCGGCGCGGCGCCGACGGGTCGGGGCCGCCGAACGTGGCTCCGCGGCTCTTCGTGTACCTCTCGCTCGTCAGCGCCGGCGCGTTTGCCCTCGTCGGGCTCGGCACACTGACGCTCGCGACCGACGGGCTTCCGGACTCGACCTGGCTCGGCCTGGCGGTGCTGCTCGCCGCCTCGTTGTTCGTCGAGGCGTTTCCCGTTCCGATCCGAGGCGTGCGCGCCGGAGGCATTTCGCTGGCCGCTGTGTTCATCGTCGGCACGGGCTGTCTGTACGGCTGGGCGGCGGCCGCACTGCTGGGCGCGATCACGCGCGGTGCGATCGAGCTCTGGCAGCGCAGACCGTGGTTGAAGGTGATGTACAACACCGCCGTCTTCGCGATCTCCGGGGCCGGTGCCGGCGTGATCGCCTCGCACATCTCGAACACGCATCACGTCGGCTGGTTCGTCGTCCAGGTGGTCGCCGCCTCTGCGACCTTCTACGCGCTGAACGTCGTTCTCGTCGCGCTCGCGGTCAGCATCTCGACGGGCGAGGGCTTGGGGAGTGTTGCCGAGCACACGGTGCATGCGACCGTCGTCGGATTCGCGGCGATGACCTCGGCCACGCTCATGCTGTGCGTGCTGTGGGAGCGCTCGCCCGTCCTGGCCGCGACGCTCGTCGGACCGTTCCTCGCGATCTCGCTCTACCAGCGATCGGTGTTGCACGCATTCGAGGCGATGGAGCTCGCGCTCACCGATCCGCTGTCGAAGCTCGGCAACCACCGTCACTTCCAACAGGAGCTCGAGCGGCTGCTCGCCGATGCGGACGAGACCGGGCGCCCGCTCACACTGTGTCTCCTCGACGTCGACGAGTTCAAGTCGATCAACGACCAGCACGGGCATCCGGTCGGCGATCGGATCCTCGCGCTGGTCGGCCAGTGCCTGCACGAAGCGGGCTCCGCGTTCCGCCTGGGCGGCGACGAGTTCGCCGTCTTCATGCGCACCGCGAACGACGCGGAGGCGGTCGAAGCCGCCGCCCGCACCGTGGCGCGGATCGGCCGCGTGAAGACCGAGCGTGGGCTGACGATCACGATCTCGGCGGGGCTGGCGACGTACCCGTCCGAGGGGCTCGCGCGCGCCGATTTCGTCCGGGCTGCCGACAGCGCGCTCTACGAGGCGAAGGCCGAAGGCAAGGCGGCGGTTCGCCTGTACCGCCACGGTGTGGTTCCCGCCCGGCGCGAGGACGACGCCGACCGGCGCGCCCGGTTGCGGGCGGCCGTCTCGCTTGCCGGCGCAATCGACGTGCGCGATGCGTACACGGGCACGCACTCGCATGCGGTGGGCGAGCTCGCTGCGCGGATCGGCGACTGCCTCGGGCTCACCGCCGAGGAAGTCGAGCTGCTTCGGATCGCCGGCCTGCTCCACGACCTCGGGAAGGTCGCGGTGCCGGAGCACATCCTCTCCAAGCCCGGCCCGTTGACCGAGACGGAGCACGAGGCGATCGCGCTGCACCCGCTCGTCGGGTACCGCATGCTGACGTCGCTGCGCATCGAGCCGGTGGCCACGTGGGTGCTCCACCACCACGAGCGGTACGACGGCCACGGGTATCCGGACGGCCTCACCGGCGAAGAGATTCCAATCGGCTCGCGCATCCTGCTCGTCGCGGATGCGTACGAGGCGATGACCACCGACCGCCTCTACCGCACGACGCGATCGACCGACGATGCGCTCAGCGAGATCAGGCGGTGCGCCGGTTCGCAGTTCGATCCGCTCGTCGTCGAAGCGCTCGCGCTGGTCGTCGGGCCTGGCGCCGAGCTTCCCGACGAGCGACGCCCCGGACTCGTGAGTCTTTAGTCTCGTCCCCCGTGGAGGAGGAGCACGGGGCAGAACAGCGCGAGTTGTTCCGGCGGTGGCCGGCCGGCGTGTCGGTCGTCGTCGCGGAGGTCGACGGGCGCCGCGCCGGGCTGACCGTTTCCTCGCTTGTCTCGCTGTCGCTCGAACCACGGCTGATCGGCATCTCGATCGCGCTCGAGGCGTCGCTGCACGAGGTGATCCGCCATGCCGACGAGTGGACGGTGTCGATCCTCGCCGGCGACCAGGACCACCTCGCCCAGCACTTCGCACGCAGCGTTCCGCCGATCGCGTTGTGGAACGGGATCGAGGTGCGGGAGGACGATCCGCGATTGCTGGTCGGAGCGGTCGGCTGGATCGTCGCCCGCACCGTCGACTTCTTCTCCACCGGCGACCACAGCTTCTTCGTCGGCGAGATCGCCCGGCTCGAGCACGGACGCGCTCCGGACTCGCTCGTGTACGTCCACCGCGGATACCGGGCGCTGTGATCGACGCTGTCGTGTTCGACCTCGACGGCGTGATCGTCGACTCGGAGCAGGTCTGGAACGAGGTTCGCGTCGAGCTCGTGCACGAGGCCGGGCTCCCGTTCCCGCCCGAGGCGACGCGCGCGATGATGGGGATGAGCTCCCCCGAGTGGTCGCGTTACCTCGTCGACGAGGTCGGCCTGCCGGGCACCCCGGAGCAGGCCAACGCGGCAGTCGTTGCGCGCATGCGCGAGCGGTACGCCGCGGGCCCGCCGTTCATCCCCGGCGCGCTGGCGGCGGTGCACCGAATCGGCGCACGATGGCCGCTCGCGATCGCCTCGTCGTCGAACCGCGAGCTGATCGACCTCGTGCTCGAGGCCGGAGGGCTCGAGTCGCTCGTGCGGGTCGCGGTCTCGTCGGAGGAGGTCGGCCGCGGCAAGCCGGCGCCCGACGTGTACCTCGAGGCGACGCGGCGGCTCGGGATCGAGGCGCGGCACGCGGCCGCCGTGGAGGATTCCCACAACGGCATCCGCTCGGCAAAAGCAGCCGGGCTGCGCGTCGTCGCGATTCCGAACCTGCACTTCCCGCCCGACGCCGAGTCGCTCGCGCTCGCCGACGTCGTGCTCGCCTCGATCGACGAGCTCACCGTCGCGGTCGTCGCCGGCTAGACGGTGATCGTGTCGCCGTCGTCCGGGACGACGACGCCGTCGATCGCGCGATACACGTCGCGGCGCTCGAGGCAGTGATTGATCGCTTCGAGGTGAACGACGACCACAGTTGCGTCGGTCGCGCCACGAACGGTGCGCACGTCCGCGGCGTTCATCACGATCGGGTCGCCCTGGATGAAACGCGCTCCGCTCCCGTTCACCACGACCGCGCGGGGGTGGTGGCGCTCGAGCGCGTCGGCGACCTCGTCGCACCAGATCGTGTCGCCCGCGACGTAGACGCCGTCGACGACGAAGCCGGACACGGGGCCGAGCAGCTCTCCGATCTCGTCGGTGCCGTGGCGACCGGCGGTGCGGGCGACGTCGAGGCCGAGCCAGCCGTCGGGCTCCGCGGTCACCGCCTCGAAGCCTCTGCTGCGCAACGTCTCGAGGCTCGCGGGCTGGGTCAGCAGCGGGACGTCGCGCGGCAGGAGCCGCGCGGCCGTCTCGTCGAAGTGGTCCTCGTGTAGGTGCGTGACGATCACACCGTCGACGCCGGAGACGATCGCCGCGGCGTCGGTCGGGAGCTCGACGAGCGGGTTGCGCACCTGGTTCGGCGTGTCCTCGATCGGCGGTCGCGTGCCGGCGTCGTCGAGCATCGGGTCGACGAGCACACGCCCGCCCGACGTCTCGAGCAGGAGCGTCGCGTGACGAACTAGCGTGACCCTCATCCGCGGCCGAGGAGCACGCAGCCGTTGTGGCCGCCGAGGCCCATCGCGTTCGAGAGCGCGACGTCGATCTGGGCGGGCCGGGCTTCGTTCGGGACGTAGTCGAGGTCGCATTCGGGGTCGGGCTCGCGGTAGTTGATGGTCGGCGGAAGCACGCCGTCGTAGATTGCAAGCGCCGAGAGGATCGCCTCGATCGCGCCGGCGGCACCGAACGTGTGGCCCATCATCGACTTCGTCGACGAGACGGCGAGCCGGTATGCGTGGTCGCCGAACACCTGCTTGATCGCGCGTGTCTCGGCAGCGTCCCCCTGCGGCGTCGAGGTTCCGTGCGCGTTGATGTACCCGACACGTTCCGGCTCGACGCCGGCGCGCTCGAGCGCAGCGGTCATCATCGCTGCGACACCCGTCGCCTCCGGCTCCGGTTGTGCCATGTGGTGCGCGTCGTTCGACGCCCCGTAGCCGAGCACCTCGGCGTAGATGCGCGCGCCGCGCCGCTCCGCACTCTCGAGCGGCTCCAGGATTACGGCGCCGGCACCCTCGCCCATCACGAACCCGGCGCGCGTCGCGTCGAACGGACGGGAGGCGTGCGGCGGGTGCTCGTCCTCGACGGCGAGACCGCGCATCGCCGTGAAGCCCGCAAGGATGAGCGGCACCATGCACGATTCGGTGCCGCCCGCGAGCACGGCATCTGCCCCACCGCGACGGATCATCTCCGCGGCCTCGCCGATCGCGTGCGAGCCGGTCGCGCACGCCGACACGACCGCATAGTTCGGGCCTTTCAGCCCGAGCGAGATCGCGAGCTGGCCCGACACGGAGTCGACGAGGACGTTGGGCAGGAAGTTCGGCGAAACGCGGTCTGGACCGCGCTCGCGGAGCGTGTCCGCCTGCTCGAGGATGCCCGGCACGCCGCCGATCGCCGAGCCGAAGATCACGCCGACGCGGGCCGGGTCGTAGCCGTTCAGGCCGGCGTCGGTGAGCGCCTCGCGGCCGGCCCCGACGCCGAGCAGGACGTTCCGCTCGAGCTTGCGGGCATCCTTCGCCGAGACGACCTGGGTCGGGTCGAACCCCTTCACCTCGGCCGCGACGCGAACGGGGAGGCCCTCGGTGTCGAACGCCTGGATCCAGTCGATCCCGCTCTCGCCGGCGAGCGCCGCCTTCCACGTGCTCGGCGCGTCGAGGCCGAGCGGCGTGACGCAGCCGATTCCCGTTATCGCAACGCGGGTCATCGCCGGAACCCTACGCTTCGCTTCGATGCCGGCAGCCGCGATCCCGTTCCCGCCGATGGAGGCGCAGCTCGTACGCGAGCTGCCGACCGGTGACGGGTGGCAGTACGAGCCGAAGTGGGACGGCTTCCGCGGCGTGCTCGAGAACGTCGACGGCGAGCTGAAGCTGTGGTCGCGCAACGAGCGGCCGTTGCTGCGCTACTTCCCGGAGCTGCGGCCGCTCGGCGAGCTGCTCGCGCCACGTTCGGCGCTCGACGGGGAGATCGTGATCGCGCGTGACGGCGCCCTCGACTTCGATGCGATGCAGATGCGGCTCCATCCGGCGGAGTCACGGATTCGGCGGCTGTCGGCGGAGATCCCGGCCGAGTTCGTCGTCTTCGACGTGCTGCTCTGGGACGGGGAGGAGGTGTGGCGGCTGCCGCTCGCCGAGCGGCGTGTGCGTGTCGAGGGGCTCGAGGGATTCCGGCACTCGCCCGCGACCCGTGATGTCGCCGATGCGCGCGGGTGGTTGGAGCGGTTCGAGGCGCTCGGGCTCGACGGTGTCGTCGCGAAGCATCTGGAGGCGCCGTACCTGCCGGGCTCGCGTGACGGGATGGTCAAGGTGAAGGAGCACAAGACGGCGGACTGCGTCGTCGTCGGGCTGCGGTGGAAGGGCGACGCGCGTGAGATCGCGACGCTGCTGCTCGGGCTCTATCGGGAGGACGGTGAGCTCGACTACGTCGGCTCGTGTGCAGTGGCGGCGCGGACACGGGAGGACGTAGCGCGGCGCGTGCTGCCGCTGCTCGTCGACGCACCCGACCGGCGGTTCTCGGAGCCGAACCGGTGGGGATCGGGTGAGCTCGAAGAGGCGGCGCTCCGGCCGGAGCTGGTGGTCGAGGTGCGCTACGACAAGGTGCAGGGCAGCCGGTTCCGCCACGGCTCGAAGCTGATCCGCTGGCGGGAGGACAAGGAGCCGCGGGACTGCACGTGGCGCGAGTTGCGGCCGCCGCGCGATCCGGACGCGGTCGGCGTCGAGTCCCTGTTCGCGTAGTCGCACCGGCGCCGCTGGTGCCTGGCACCGCGTTCGGCCGCCTCCTCGGCGACCGCGGCGAACATCCCATCCGCCGCCCTGCGGCCGCGTGCGCGCACGCGGGTCGAGCCCTGCCCGCGCCGGTGTCCTCCCGACGTCGTCCCGGCGCGCCGTTCGACTCGACGATCGCACCGATCCCGGCCTGCTGCAATCCCTGTGCGTGAGTCGTTACATCTGCGTCACGAAGCCGCCGCGTCGAAACCCGGTGCCTGGCACCACGTCTTACGCGGGAGGCTCGACGCCGAGGCGGTCGAACCGCGTGCGCAGGGACGGCGGATTGCGCCACATGCCTCGCATCGGATCGCCCGCCGCTTCGATCCGCGCCGGCATCGTCTCCAGCGTGAATGCCTCCGGCTCGACGCCGCCGACCTCCTCCCAGTGCAGCGGCGCCGACACGCGCGCATCGGGCGTCGGACGCACCGAGTACGCCGATGCGATCGTACGGTCGCGCGCGTTCTGTCCGAAGTCGACGAACACCCCGACGCGATCGGCGACGCGCCACGTCGTGGTTGCGACCCGCTGGTCACCGATCCGGCGCTCGACCTCCTCGGCGACCGCCTTGGCGAAGCGGCGCACGTCCGGGAAGAGCACATCGCGCCTGATCGGCGCCAGGATGTGCAGGCCCGTCGAGCCCGACGTCTTCGGATACGAGCGAAGCCCGAGCTCGTCGAGGACCGAGCCCACGACGAGCGCGATCTCGCGGACGAACGCCCACTGCCCGTCGCTGGTCGGGTCGAGGTCGATCAGCAGGTAGTCGGGCTGTTCGATCTCGGGCACCCGCGAGTGCCAGGTGTGCAGTTCGATGCAGCCGAGGTTCGCGACCCACGCGAGCGCCGCGGCGTTGTCGACGATTGCGAACACCGTCGAGTGCCCGCTC
The DNA here is from genome assembly GCA_963742605.1 of uncultured Thermoleophilia bacterium. Lineage (GTDB taxonomy): Bacteria > Actinomycetota > Thermoleophilia > Gaiellales > Gaiellaceae > PALSA-600. The sequence continues at coordinate 67,872 of CAVUNA010000006.1, forward strand.
GGGAAGCTGACGTGGACATCGTCGACGTAATCCGGATGGTTCGCAGGCACACGCTTCTGGTGGAAGAAGTCAGCATCGACGCCGTTCGGGAACCGCTTCATGTGAAACGGCCGCCGACGCAGGTGCGGCAGGACGTGATCAGCGACGCCCAGGTAGTAGTTGACGAGATCGAGCTTCGTCAGGCCGCGGGCCGGGAAGAAGATCTTCTCCGGGTTCGAGACGGGAACGTCGTGCTGACCGATGCGCATCCAGCGAGTATCGTGAAGGTGTGTTGGAACGTGGCCCGTTGACCGACGCGACGCTGGAGCCGCTCGACGACTACCTCGTCGTCCAACCGCTCGAGGACAGCGAGACGGCGAGCGGTCTCATCGTCCCCGTGAACGAGGCGGCTCAGATCCGAACCGGGATCGTGGCCGCCGTCGGGCCCGACGTCTCCGCCATCGAGCCGGGCGACAAGGTGCTGTACCCCCGCGACGCCGGCTACGAGGTTCGGCTCACCCGCTCGTCGCACCGCGTCCGCGTGCTCAAGCGCGAGGACGTCATCGCCCGCGTGCACGACTGACGCCACCCGGCAGATGCGGGCGTCACTGACTCGCGGCACGATTCTGGGGGACTTTCGCGTCCAATCCCTGATCGCCGAGGGCGCGACGGGCTCCGTCTACCTCGCCGAGGACATCCGCACCGGTGACCGCATCGCGCTCAAGGTGCTCGCACCCGAGCTTGCCGACGAGGAGCGGTTTCGCCAGCGCTTCCTGCGCGAGTCGCAGGTCGCGGCGTCGCTCCACCATCCCCACATCACCCCGACGATCACGTCGGGAGAGGTCGACGGCCGGCTGTTCCTCGCGATGGCGTACATCGACGGGCCCGACCTGCGCGAGCTGCTCCGCGGCGAGGGAGCGCTCGAGCCCGACCGCACGCTCGCGCTGATCTCGCAGGTCGCCGAGGCGCTCGACGCAGCTCATGCGGCCGGCCTCGTCCACCGCGACGTCAAGCCCGGCAACATCCTCGTCGCCTCGGTCGACGGCCGGGAGCACGCGTATCTCTGCGACTTCGGCCTCGCGCGACACGCGTCGTCGGTGAGCAGCCTCACCGGCGAGCGAGGCTTCGTCGGCACGATCGACTACGTCCCACCGGAGCAGATCGAGGGCGGGACGATCGACCTGAGGGCCGACGTGTACTCGCTCGGCTGCGTGCTCTTCGAATGCCTGGCCGGCATGCGGCCGTACGCGCGCGAGAGCGAGCTCTCCGTGGTCTTCGCGCATCTCAACGAGCCGCCGCCGCAGCTGTCGGTCGTGAAGCCGCAGCTGCCGGCTGCCTTCGACGCCGTCTTCGCGACTGCGCTTGCGAAGGCTCCGGCCGATCGCTACGCGAGCTGCGGCGAGCTCACGGCGGCCGCCCGTGCAGCAGTCCGCGGCGAGGTGATCGCGACGACCCACAGTCGGCGCCGTACCGTGATCGCGGCCGTCACCCTGGCGGTCGTCGTCGCGGCCGCGGTCGTCGGGGCCGTGCTGCTCTCGGGCGGCCATGCGCACGCACGCGGTTCACCAAAGCCTGCCCTGCCGCTTCGCGGCGATGCCGTCAACCTCGTCGACGCGCGGATGCACCGGCTCGTCGCCGACGTCCCGCTCGGAAAGGACGCCGTCGGAGACAACGGCGCCGACGTCGTGTTCACACCGGGCGCAGCGTGGGTCCTGCTCGTCGATGCGCAGCGGCTCGTTCGCGTCGACCTGGCGACGCGGCGGGTCACGAACCGCGTGAGGCTTCCGTGGACGCCGGGCGTGCGGATGGCCGCCGGCGGCGGCTCCGTCTGGGTGACGAATGCCGAAGGCCCGGACGTTTGGGGCGTCGACGCACGCACGGCCAAGGTGAGCAAGCGCTTCGAGGTGCCGGGCGGGAACGGAACGGGGATCGCCTTCGGCGACGGGTCGCTGTGGCTGGCCCAGGGGCTCGACATCGCCCGCATCGACCCGCGGACCGGCACGGTGATCCACAAGATCGCCGACACGCCCGGCCAGCCGAACCAGGAATCGTGGCTCGTGTTCGCGGACGGCGATCTCTGGTCGGCGCAGGCGAGTGCAGGCATCGTCGACAAGATCGACCCGGTGTCAAACGCACGCGTCGCACGCGCGAGTCTCGACGGCTGGCTGAGCGACCTCGCGGTCGGGGGTGGCTTCGTCTGGGTCTCGAAGGTGCCCGACGGGGTCGTGTACAAGCTCAGCCCGGACGATCTGAGCGTGCTCGCGAGCGTCCCGGCCGGTGCGGATCCGGAACGGATCAGCGCAACCGGCACCGAGGTCTGGGTCGCGAACACCGCTCCGAGCGGTCTCTCGACGCTGACCGGCGACAACGGAGCGCGCCGGGGGATCACGACGGTCAATCAGCCGGCCACCGTCGCGTATCACGACGGTCTCGTGTGGTCGGCAGCGGTCCGGACGCCGCCGGCACTTCCTCCGATCCACGGGTTCGAGGTGAACATCTCGACGCCCACGTGGGAGTTCTCCCCCGACCCGACCCATCAACACTCGACGCTCGAGTATCAGCTCGACGCGGCAACGTGCTCGAACCTCCTCCGCTACCCGGACGGCTCGTCGCAGCTCGTGCCGGAGATCGCCGCGGCGATGCCGGTCCTCTCGAACGGCGGGCGGACCTACACGTTCACGATCAGGAGCGGGTACCGATTCTCACCGCCGTCGAACCAGCCCGTCACCGCCGAGACGTTCGCCCGCACGATCGAGCGGGCGCTCTGGCCCAAGCTGAACCCGTCGTTTGCCGCGTACTGGATGTCCGACGTGGTCGGCGCCGACGCGTTCGAGAGCGGGAAGGCGGCCCATGTGTCCGGGATCACTGCGCGTGGCGACAGGCTCTCGATCACGCTCGAGCAGCCCGCGGGCGACTTTCTCGCGCGACTCGCGCTGCCGTACTTCTGCCCCGTTCCCTCGACCCAGGCTCCCGTTCCGGTGAGCACGCCCACCGGTCCCGTCCCCTCGGCCGGGCCGTACTACGTCGCCTCGACATCCGGGAACAGGACGGTGCTCCTGCGCAACCCGAACTACCACGGGCCGCGCCAGCGGCGTGCGGCGCGGATCGTCTACACGGTCGGGGTGCCGACCACGCAGGCGATCGCCGACGCGCAGGGCGGAGCGATGGCGTTGCTGCCGGCGCTCGACGACGACTTCTCCCCGCTCAAGCCGACCAACCTGCTCGACCAGCTCTACGGGCCGCACAGTGCCGCCGCGAAGGCCGGCAGGCAACGCTTCTACGAGACGCCGTCGCTCTTCATGGACGGGATCGTCCTCAACACCGGTCGACAGCTGTTCCGGAGCCTGCGCTTGCGGCAGGCAGTCAACGAGGCGCTCGACCGGCCGACGCTCGCGCGGCTGTACTACGACGCGCCTGCCGATCAGATGATCCCGTCGGCGGTGCCGGGGTATCCCGCCGGCAGCTTCTACCCCGTCGACGGGCCGAACCTGGCACGCGCCCGGCAACTCGCGGGCACAGCGCACCGGACCGCTGTTCTCTACTACTGCACCGGTGGCGCGTTCGGCGACCCACGCCAGCGCACGGTCGCACAGCTCGTGCGCACGGATCTCGCGCGTATCGGGATCGCCGTGTCGATCATCACCGCCGACTGCGACCCGACGTTCAGCTACGACGCAACCGCGAAGCGCGCCGATTTGCTGCTCGCGGAGTGGGGGACGAGCGTCGCAGACCCCGAGCAGTATCTGAAGCAGGCCCTGCAGACCGGCTCCTACGGTGCCGCTCTCGGGCCGGGGCTCTGGAGCAGCTCGTCGTTCCGCCGGCAGGTCACCGCGGCACACGCGTTGCGCGGCGCCCGGCGGGCGCGTCGCTTCCAGCAGCTCGAGGCCGAGTTGATGCGCGCCGCGCCGTACGCCGTCTACGGCGACTTCCTCGGCGGCGACTACTTCTCGCCCAGCTTCGGCTGCCGCCGGTTCGCGGGGCCGGCACAGTACGTCGATCTCGGCGCGCTCTGTGACAGGGGACCGTAGTCGTCGGATAGCGAACGGATAGCTCCGACGCGCATGGTCGAGCGCTCGAAGACCACGAGAAGAGGGGGCAAGATGAAGCGCTTCGGACCCTGCCTGCTGTTGGCTGCGATCCTGTCGGTCTCGGTTGCATCGAGCGCCGGCGCGTCGTCGCAGGGGAACGTCCTCTGCGTCGGAGGCACGCACTGCTACCCGTCGATCCAGGCCGCGGTGGATGCGTCGCACGACGGCGACACGGTCGTCGTCAATCCCGGCACGTACGCGGGCGGGATCGTGATCACTGACAGCGTGAGCCTCGTCGGACAGGCGGCCGCGGTCACACGCATCGCCGGCGGTGGTCCCGTGCTCACGATCGGGTCGAGCTCGACCACCCCGACCGTGACGCTCACCGGGCTCACGATCACCGGCGGCGACACGACGACCGACCCGCAGAGTCCGCACTGCGGGCCCGACGTGCCCACCTGCGGCCCCGGCTACGCGTCGGCGACCGGTCTCGGCGGCGGGATCGAGGCGTTTCCGGGAACGACGGTGACGATCCGTCGCAGCGTGATCACGGGCAACCGCGCGCACCCCGCGACGTTCGTTCCGAGCGTCAAAGCCGTCTGCTCGACTGGCCCGTGCCACGCGTCGTTCGGGGATGCGGCCGGGATCGACGACTGGGGGACGATGTCGATCGTCGACACGTCGGTGACGAACAACCAGGCGTTCGGTGACCAGTCGAACGGCGGCGGGATCGCGGTCGAGTCGAACGCATCGCTGACGCTCGAGCGCGCCGTCGTCTCGGGGAACTCCGCGTCTGCCGCGCCACCGACGGGCCGGTTCGCCCAGGGTGGCGGAATCAACGTCGACCCGAACGGCTCGCTCACCGTCGACGCCAGCACGATCGACGACAACGAGGCGAGCGTCACCAACTCGTACGCGCATCCGTTTCCCGAACAGGACGGCGGCACCGACCAGGCGCACGCGCTCGGCGGCGGCGTCTTCATCGCCGACGGTGCTCTGCCGACGACGATCACGAACTCGACGCTGGCGGGCAACTCCGCCGTGGCCGACAGCCCGCTCGGCGAGCCGTTTGCGGCCGACGCCGCGCTGTGTGCCTGCGGAGCCGCTCCGCTCACGCTGGCGAACAGCGTCGTTCGCGACAACAGCGTGACCGTGCAGGCGTTCTCGAGTGCGGATACCGGCCCGAGCGGGCCGGGAGCGATCGAGGCCGATTGGGACGCGACGATCTCGAACAGCTGGATCGCCGACAACTCGATCACCTCGACGACCGCGACCGGCGACGCGGCGGTGCTCGGCGCGGTCGGTTTCTTCTTCGGCGGGACGGTCGCGCCGACGATCTCAGCCAGCTTCGTCGTGGGGAACACCGCGACCGCGAGCGCGCCGAATGGAGCCGCGACGGTTCAGGGCGGCGGCATCGTCAACAACGGCCCCCTGACGTTGCGGCACACGCTCGTGAGCGGCAACGTGGGGACCGCGCACGGCGCGACGGGTTTCGCGCAGGGTGGCGGCATCTGGAACGGCCTGCTCTTCGGCGGCCCGACCTCGCCGCTCGCCTTGCAGGGCTCGATCGTCATCGGGAACCGGCTGATCGTCGGCCCGGGGCTCTCGGCGCAGGGCGGCGGCATCTACACGGTGGGCCTTCCCGCCGCGATCACCGGCAGCATCGTCGCGGGCAACGCTCCCGATCAGTGCGACGGGTGTTGAACGCTTGAGCGACTCGGCGGGCTCGGGCGGCGACGTCCGAGCCCGCCGACGTCAGCGGAGAGGGAGGGATTTGAACCCTCGACGCACCTTTCAGCACGTACGCGATTTCCAATCGCGCTCCTTAGACCGCTCGGACACCTCTCCGAGCGTCGGGCAGCGTATCCGACACAAGGTCAACGCCCTTGACGGTCAAGGAGGTTGACGATATGCTCCGCCGCATGGCCGCCGAGCCCGAGTGGTACGAGGAGCTCGTCCTGCCGGTCCTGCTCGCCGAGGCACGGCGCACCTACGGTCTGGCGATTCGGCGGGCACTCGTCGCAGCCGGCTTCGACGACATGCCGCGCTCGGGCGCGCGTGTGGTCGGCGGGATCGCACGCGAAGGCGGCACGCCGCTCCGCGAGGTGGCGGTCGCGCAGGCAGTGTCCAAGCAGGCGGCGAGCCAACTGGTGGACACGCTCGTGACCCGCGGGTACGTCGTGCGTGTCCCGGACGAGGACGATCGTCGCCGTCTTTCGCTCGTGCTCACCGATCGCGGCACGGCAGCCGCGGCAGAGATCCGGAACGCGGTCGACGGAGTGGACGCCGCGTTCGAGGAAGCCGTCGGACACGACGGGGTGGCGCGCGTGCGGGCCGCACTCGGAGCGCTCGTCGAGCTTCAGGGCGCCGAGAGCTAGGCGGTTCTGCGGCGCAGCGTGAGCGCACCGAGCCCGAGCGCGCCGAGCGTGCACGCGACGACGACGAGCACGTCGAGCACGAGTCGTGCACCCAGCGGCTGGAGTGAGGTCGCCCGCGCGAGCGCGTCGTAGGCGTACGTCAGCGGCAGCGCCCAGGAAACGGCATAGAGGACGGGCGCCATGTCGGCCCGCGCGACGAAGAGGCCGCACAGGAGCAGCTGCGGAAAGATCAGCGCCGGCATGAACTGCACCGCCTGGAACTCGGTCGCGGCGAAGGCGCTGACGAACAGACCGAGCGCCATGCCGAGGAGCGCGTTGGAGATCGCGAGCAGGCCGACGAGCCACGCGCCGTGCGGCGCATCGAGACCGAGAAAGACGAACCCGACGACGCACACGATCACTGCCTGCGCCGCCGCGAGCAGGCCGAACGCTAGCCCGTACCCTGCGAGCAGGTCGAGCTTCGCGAGGGGCAGCGTCATCAGCCGTTCGAGTGTCCCGGTCGTGCGCTCACGCAGCATCGTGATCGAGGTCACGAGGAACATCACGATGAACGGGAACAGCCCGCACAGCGGCGCACCGATCGACTGGAAGACTGCCTGCCGGCCGTCGAAGACGTAGCGCAGCAGCACGAGCAGCAGCGCCGGCACGGCCAGTAGCAGCGCGATCGTGCGCGGGTCGTGGCGGATCTGCCACAGGACGCGTTGCGCCGTCGCCAACGTCACCCGTGCGCTCATCGATCCCTCTCCGACGCTTCGATCACCGCGAGAAACGCCTTCGAGAGATCGTCCTGCCCGGTGGCGCGGCGCAGCTCGTCCGGTGTCGACTGCTCGAGCAGCACGCCGTCGCGCATCAGCAGCAGCTCGTCACACTCGCCCGCCTCGTCCATCACGTGGCTGGAGACGAGCAGCGTCGCACCGTCGTGCGCGAGCTGGTGGAACATCTGCCACAGCTCCGTGCGCAGGACGGGATCGAGACCGACCGTCGGCTCGTCGAGCACGAGCAGCTCGGGCTCGCCGAGGAGTGCGCTCGCGAGCGACACGCGCGCCCGTTGCCCTCCCGAGAGCGTGGACGTAAGTCGCGCCGCGAAGCCGGTGAGCCCGACCGAGTCGAGCACCGCGCCCACGCGATCCGGTCCTGCGTCGACGACGTGCGCGAAGTAGCGCAGGTTCTCGAGCACGGTGAGGTCGCCGTAGACCGAGGGCGCCTGCGTGACGTAGCCGATTTGCCGTCGCAGCGCGGTGGAACCGGCGGGCAGCCCGAGTACCTCCACCGTTCCACTCGCGACGATCTGGACGCCGACGATCGAGCGCATCAGCGTGCTCTTGCCGCAGCCGCTCGGGCCGAGCAGCCCGGTCACGGAACCTCGGGCGACCGTCAGGGAGACGCCGCGCAGCACCTCGGTGCCGCCGCGAACGACGTGCAGGTCTTCGATCCTGATCGCCACCCTGCGCGTGTCTTACTAGACCGGTCGCGGCTCCGGTGCGAGAGTCGTTCGTCCACCAGCCGCGAGGAGACGCGACATGCCGGATGCGCCAGCGACCTTCGTCAGCGTCGATGTGTGCGAGGTGGTCGGCTCTACGACGAGCTGAGCGGCCGCGTGCTGACGTGCCCCGCGTCGTCGACGCTGACGAGCATCAGTTCGTTGTCACGCCGGAGCACTGCCGAGTCGGCACTCTGGCTCTCGAGCGCCCAGCCCTGTGCAGCCCAGGTGCCGACCGCACCGTCGAGCCGGCGTCGGCGCTCCTCCGGCGGAACCTTCCCGGCTCCGCCGCCGCGCCGCGCGAGCAGCACGATCACCAGGACCAGCGCACCCGCGAGCACGCCGAGCAGCACCCAGATCCAGTCTGCGGTGCCGCTGCCCGAGCTCGAGGACGCGGTCGTCGTCGGGGGCGTCACCGTGATCGACGGCCGCGTGGTCGTGACCTGCACCGTCCGGGTCGTGATCACGGTTGTCACGGCCGGTGTCGTCGTGTCGGCCGGCGAGGTCGTGTCGAGCGCCGAGGTCGTCTCGGTTGTCGTCGTGTCCGCAGCCCGACCCGTGACCGCGACCGCCGCCGCGAGCAGCAGGCCGGCCGAGAACAGGATCGCGAGCCCCGAGAGCTTGATCGTGCGCGGCACGGAGACCATTCTCCCCAACCGCGCCGCGCGCTGTCGCACTACCCGTCGATCATCGCTCCCCAGCGCTCCTCGATCCGGCCTTTCTTCCACACGAGGACCGAGATCGCCCACGTCAGGACGAACGCGGCGACGATCGCGTAGCCGATGTGGCCGAAGTCGAGATTCGCCAGCCAGCCCCAGAAGCCGCCGTCGAGCTGGAACCTGGTCGCGAACACCTGCAACAGCTCGACGGTCCCGATCACGAGCGCGACCGCGACCGAGAGCGTCGTGACGGTGATGTTGTAGTAGACCTTGCGAACCGGGTTCGAGAACGCCCAGCCGTAGGCCTGGCTCATGAAGGCGCCGTCGGCCGTGTCCATCAGCGACATGCCGGCCGCGAACAGGATGGGCAGTGAGAGCACCGCCAGGAACGGCAGGTGATTCGTCGCGACGCCCGCGGTGAGCGCGAGCAGGCCGACCTCGGTCGCCGTGTCGAACCCGAGCCCGAAGAGCGCACCGAGCGGGTACATCTGCCAGCTCGAGCGGATCCTCCCGGAGATGCGCGCGAGGAAGAAGCGGTTCATCAGCCCGCGGTCGAGCAGCCGCTGCTCGAGCCGATCCTTGTCGTACGCGCCGGTGCGCATCTCGCGGAAGATGCGGATCACGTCGAGCAGCACGACCAGGTTGAGGGCGCCGATGATCCAGAGGAACGTGCCGGAGACCCCGGCGCCGACGTAACCGCCCCAGTCCTGGAACGAGGGGATGCTCGAGTTGACGGTCCTGGCGGCGATCGCGAGCGCGCCCACCAGCGAGAGCACGATCGTCGAATGGCCGAGTGAGAAGAAGAAACCGACGCCGAGGGACCGCTTGCCGTCCTGGAGGAACTTGCGCGTCGTGTTGTCGATCGCGGCGATGTGATCGGCGTCGAACGCGTGCCGCAGTCCGAACGTGTAGGCGAGCGTGCCGAGGCCCGCGAGTGCCGGGTTGGCGCGCGAGTAGTAGACGAAGAGGCTCCAGCCGATCAGGTGCAGCGCGGCGACCGCAGCGCCGAAACCGGAGAGACGCACCCACTCCGCCGCAGACAGGATGCTCACCCACGCAGGGCGCCGCCGCGAGCTCACGTCCTTCGCTCCATCGCGTCGACGAGGGTCGCGCAGCGACTGCAGAGCCCGCCGATCGGAAAGTGCTTGAACGATGCGTGGAACGCGAACTCTTCCTCGATCATCCGCCGCACCTGGTCGAGGCGTTCGGACTCGATCTCGCTCACGATCCCGCAACGTTCGCACGCGAGATACTCGCACGCCTCGCCGCGCACGATCGCATACCGGCCCGGTGCGTGCCCGAGGTGGACGTGGCAGACGAGCCCGAGCTCCTCGAGCGTCTCGAGGTTCCGGTAGACGACCGCGAGATCCGACGGCGGGATCCGACCGCCGAGGCCCTGCGCGAGCTCCTCGGCCGTGACCGGGCGGTCGACTGTGAACAGTCCTTCGAGCAGCTGCCTCCTTGCGAGCGAGACGCGCCTGCCGCCGTCCCTGAGCAGCGAGACGGCCTCGTCGAGCGTCTCGAACGCCGGAGCTCCCCTCACCGCCGACCGTGCCACGCGCGGAGTTCGCCTGCGACGAGGGAGCGGTTCGACGCTGCTGCAGCGGGCTTGCACTAAAACCCCGCAATTTGCGACCCAATTCGCCCGAACCGAAGCGAGGGCAAGCGCGAATCGCCGGTGACCACGACTCGGATCGAGGAGGAGTGAGATGGAACCAGTGGATCGCCGGAGGTTCTTGAAATCGGCCGGCGTCGCGGCGGGCACCGCCGCAGTGGTGGGAGCGCCCGGGCTCGCGCGCGCGGCGACGGACGGGGGCACGGAGGTCGTCGGCGCGCCCGGCGCCCTTGCGAAGCAGCCGGTGGTCGTCTACGTGCGCGATGCCGCACGCGGCGAGGTCACCGTGATGCACGGCGAGCAGGCGACGACGTACCGCGACCGCGGGCTCGTGCGACGGCTGCTGAAGGCAGCGCGCGTCACCGAGTCGGACGCGAAGGCGTGATGTAGATGTCGTCTCATCGCGAAGCACCAGAGATCAGCAAGGACCCGGTTGCCGACAACACCGATACGTACGCGTTCGTCAGCCCGGACCAACCCGACACGGTCACGATCATCACCAACTACATCCCGCTCGAGAACCCGGCGGGCGGACCGAACTTCTTCGAGTTCGGCGACGACGTCCTCTACTCGATCTACATCGACAACGACGGCGACGCGCGTCCCGACATCACCTACCAGTTCAGATTCGACTCGCAACTGCGAAACCCGAACACGTTCCTCTACAACACGGGCCCGATCAACTCGCTCGACGATCCGAACTGGAACAACCGCCAGTTCTACGACGTGACGAAGGTGATCTCGTCGACGATCAGGCCGTATCCGACGCTGATCGCCGACAGCCTGGCCTCGCCGCCCTGCAACATCGGGCCGCGGTCGACGCCGAACTACGCATCGCTCGCCCAGGCGGCCGTGCACACCCTGCCGACCGGGGAGACCGTCTTCGCGGGGCAGCGAAACGACGGCTTCTTCGTCGACCTCGGTGCGATCTTCGACCTCGGCGATCTCCGTCCGTTCCAGAACCTGCATCTGATCCCGTCGGCCGCAGCGGCGAGCGTCGACCCGCTCGCGACGCTGAACGTCCACACGATCGCGATGCAGATCCCGATCAAGAACCTGACGAAGGACGGGACGGACCCGACGGATGCGACGAGCTCGAAGTCGGTGCTCGGCATCTGGGGCGCAGCGAGCCGCCAGTCGGTCCAGATCATCGACGGCTTCGACGACAGCCGCCGTGGCATCGGCCCGTGGGCCCAGGTGTCGCGGCTCGGGAATCCGCTGTTCAACGAGGTGGTTGTTCCGCTCGGGAAGAAGGACCTGTGGAACGCGACTCCTCCTGCCGCAGACGCGGCGTTCGTGCAGTACGTCAAGCAGCCGGAGCTGGCGAAGCTGCTGCCCGTTCTCTATCCGGGCGTGTTCCCGAACCTCGCCAAGCTGACGGCCGATCGCGCCGACCTCGTCGCGATTCTCCTCACCGGGATCCCGCCGGGAATCGTCCCGGGATTCCAGAACTTCACCGGGACCACGCCGGCCGACATGCTGCGGCTGAACGTCGCGGTGCCGCCGGCGGCGAAGCCGAGCCCGCTCGGCCTGCTCGGCGGCGACGTCGCCGGCTTCCCGAACGGGCGGCGTGTGTTCGACGACGTCGTCACGATCGAGCTTCGTGCAATCGCTGGGGTGACGTACCCGCTCGTCAACCCGTCGTACACGCCCGATGGGGCGGCGTCGGTCGTGAGCGAGCAGCTCACGCCGTCGGCGGACCGCTATCAGTCGACCTTCCCGTACCTCGGCCTGCCGCACGACGGCTTCTCGACGCCGAGCAGCTGACGATGGGCGAGAACCACTCAGCGAGAGCGCATCCCGAGCACGTCGTGCTCGAGATCGGAGGTGAGCTCGGGGCGCTGGTCGTGTACACCGACCCCGAGCTCCACGGCAGGGAGATCGAGATCAGCCGCCGTGGCGACGACGACCGGCGGAGCCACAAGGACGTGCTCGAGCGGAGCCGCGGCGGCGGACCGGCGTTCGCCGCCGTCTTCGACCGGATCGAGGAGGGTGCCTACACCCTCTGGGTCGACGGCACCGCCCGCGCGCGGGACGTTGCGATCCAGGGCGGCTCGGTCACCGAGCTCGACTGGAAGAACGGGTAGTCGGCCGAAGGGGAGCGGTGCAAGCCGCTCCCCTTCGGGCACGACCTGGAAGCGGTCAGACTCGCGTAGAGTCGGGCCCATGAACGAGCCTCAGCCGCTGATGCAAGTACGTGACGAGGACGAGGGCGACGCGATCTGCGAACGGCTCCGGGCCGCGGGCATCAAGTGCGCCGTCGAGCCGCTCCCGGATGTGAATTCGCTTCGGCCGATCATGGGCGGGCGGGCCGGGGACGTGCTGACGGTCCTGGTCCACGACTCCGACCTGGACAAGGCCCGCACGGTGATCGCGGAGTATCAGGCATCGCTTCGGCAGTCCGAAGAAGACCGTTAGTCCCCACGCGACGAGGCGGCGCCGGCAAATGCGCCCCGCCGCCCGGGCCTTTACGCGGCGGTTCTGCGAGGCGGGTTTGGGTGTAGGGTTCCGCGTGCCGCGTCTCAACGATCGGCGCCGCGATTGGGTTGTGCGGGGCCTAGGAACCGGCTTCGCCAAGCCTTCCGCCCCGAGCACAGTGGGTTGGAGCAGTAGTTCGGCCGACTTCAAGAGTGGTGGTCGGCGTCGTTGGCTCTGGCTCTTGGGAGGACGAGTGCGGAAGTTAGCCGTGGTGCACAGGGACCGGCCACATTCTGGGCTTTACGCCTGAGTAGTAATGCGCAGGCCAATCGGGCTTGGCGCGGATGAGAGAGCTGGGTAAGGCTGGGAACGTTGGCAGTGGCAAGTTCGCGCCCCTTACTTCGTGGGAGCGAACGCCAGCCGCAGGAGGCGCGAGCAATTGCCCGTGATCGAACTTGGATGACGCACTGAAAGGAGAAAGATGATGGCCGAGACATCGACCGACGTCCTCGTGGGTGGCTATCCGGACATCGACGGGGCGATGAAGGATTTCGACGCGCTGGCGAAGCTCGTTGAGGACAAGAAGGTCGTGATCGAGGCCGCGATCCTCATCACGCACGCCCATGACGGCACCGTCACGGTCGCGCAGACAGCGGATCATCGCGGCCGTAAGGGCGTTGAGTGGGGCGGGGGCGTCGGTTTTCTGGTGGGCCTCGCCGCGCCGCCGTTGCTCGCGGTCACTGCTGCGGGCGCGGTCGCGGGCGGCTTGATCGGAAAGTTCGTCGACAAGCGCCTCGAGACGGAGATGCACGACAAGATCGGTGAGAACTTGCCGCCGGGGACGGCCGGGATCATCGCCGCGTTTGATGACTCGGAGCGGCTCGCGGTTGAGCAGGCGCTTCCGGGTGCGCTCGCGAAGTCCGTTGTGCAGACGGACAAGAAGGGGGTGCAGGCGCTCAAGGACGGGCTCGCCGAGGCGATGGGCAAATTCGTGCCCGACCGGACGGTGCTGCCGATCCCCGACAAGAACTTCGGCGGCACGATCGGGCGAACGATCGACCAGTCGGTCGCCGATTGGACGATCATCCCCGGCGCGAAGGCGCCCGAGGGCGCACCGAACGTGCTGCTGATCCTCATCGACGATGCGGGATTTGGCCAGCCCGACACGTTCGGGGGGCCGGTCGCCACTCCGAACCTGACCCGGGTCGGGCAGATGGGCATCACCTACAACCGGTTCCACGTGGTCGCGCTCTGCTCGCCGACGAGGGCGGCGACGCTCACTGGACGCAACCAGCATCGCGTCGGGATGGGCTCGGTCGCGGAGTTCCCCGGCCCGTTCCCGGGCTACACCGGTGCCGTGCCGCGCACCTGCGCGCCGTTCCCGAAGGTCTTGAAGGAGAACGGTTATGTCACCGGCGGCTTCGGGAAGTGGCACATGACCCCGGACCGCGAGCAGGGCGCAGCAGGCCCGTTCGACCACTGGCCGAACTCGTGGGGGTTCACCCACTACTGGGGCTTCCTGAGCGGCGCCGCAGGCCAGTGGGATCCGCTGATCACCGTGGACAACACGAACGTCGGCGTGCCGGAAGGCACGGATGGGAAGTCGTACTACTTCCCGGACGACCTGACCGACAAGTCGGTCGAGTGGCTGCACGCCGTCCGCGCGCAGGATCCCGAGAAGCCCTGGTTCCTCTACTACTCGACCGGCTGCGCCCACGCACCGCACCACGTGGCGAAGGAGTGGGCCGACAAGTACAAGGGCAAGTTCGACCAGGGTTGGGACAAGCTCCGCGAGGAGGTCTTCGCGCGGCAGAAGAAGCTCGGGGTGATCCCGCAGGACGCAGTGCTGACCGAGCGGCCCGACCTCTTCGACGCCTGGGACTCGCTCGATGACGCCTCAAAGAAGCTCTACACGCGCCAGATGGAGGTCTACGCCGGCTTCATGGACAACGCCGACTGGAACGTCGGCCGCCTGCTCGACGCCGTCGAGGCAATGGGCGACCTCGACAACACGCTGATCCTCTACATCTGGGGCGACAACGGCGCCAGCCTCGAGGGCACCACGACGGGCTCGTTCAACGAGATGACGTTCCTGAACGGCGTCGACATCGAGCCCAAGCAGCAACTCGAGCTGATCGACAAGTACGGCGGCATCGACGCCTGGGGCAACGACCACACCGCCCCGCACATCGCCGCCGCCTGGGCGTGGGCCGGCAACACCCCGTTCCAGTGGGGCAAGCAGATGGCCAGCCACTTGGGCGGCACGCGCAACCCGATGGTCGTCGCCTGGCCCAGCAAGATCAAGGCGGGCGGCGACTTGCGCTCACAGTTCACGCACTGCATCGACATCGGCCCGACCATCCTCGAGGCGGCCGGCATCCCGGAGGCGAAGGTGGTCGACGGGATCGCGCAGGAGCCGATGGACGGCACGAGCTTCCTGTACACGTTCGACGACCCGAACGCCGCCGAGCGGCACACCGTGCAGTACTTCGAGGTGATCGGCTCCCGGGCGATCTACAAGGACGGCTGGTGGGCATGCGCGCGCCTCGACAAGGCGCCGTGGGAGTTCTCGCCGGCGGCACTCGCCCCGTTCGCTCCGGGGAAGTGGGACCCCGAGCAGGACACGTGGGAGCTGTACTACCTGCCCGACGACTTCACGCAGGCCAACGACATCGCGGCGCAGAACCCGAAGAAGCTCGCCGAGCTGAAGGAGCTGTTCTGGAAGGAAGCGGAGCGCAACCGCGCGCTGCCGCTACTCGGCTCCATCTGCGTGTTCTTCGGCATCCTCCCACCGCTGCCGACGGTGACCCGCTACACCTTCGCGGGCGACGTCCAAAACATCCAGAAGGGACTCGTGCCCCGCGTGGCCGGACGCTCGTACGCGATCGAGGCGGAGCTGGAGATCCCGGACGGAGGCGCCGAGGGTGTGATCCTCGCCAACGCCGACTTCATCGGCGGCTTCGGTCTCTGGGTCGACGAGCAGGGCAGGCTCAACCACACCTACTCGTTCCTCGGAGTCGAGAGCTACAGGCAGACGTCGACCAAACCACTTCCGGCCGGCGACGTCAGCGTGAAGATGCTCTTCGAGGCCGACGAGCCGAAGCCAGGCTCTGGCGGCAACGTCACGCTCTGGGCCAACGGCGAGCAGATCGGCGAAGGACGCGTCGAGAAGACAGCGCCGATGATGCTGACGTCCTACGCCGGCATGGACGTGAGTCGCGACAACGGCCTCGTCGTCGACCTGGCCTACGAGGACAAGGCGCCATATCTCTTCACGGGAACCGTCAAGAAGGTTGTCTTCGACCTCAAGCCGCCGGCCTCGCACGACGACGAGCAGGCCTTGCACGAGCACGCGTCGATCCACGCCGTCGCACACGGGATCGGTGCGTGAGACCGGACACGAGCGGGCTCATCAAGCCGGGGGCGACCGCACGCCGGTCGCCCCGGGCTTCTGCCGGACGCGCCGGCACATGGTCCGAGACCGCCCAAGGGTCGCGTCGGCCTGACCAGGCAACCGGCGGCAGGAGATCAGTTCGCGAAAAGGAGGTTTCTCGATGAGTACCGATGTGAGCTCGCAAGACAAGGTGAAGAAGGCGGGCCAGCCTGGGCGGGTTGAGCATCTCTCGGAGGCCGAGCGCGCGGCGCGGGGGAAGGCTGTCCGCGGTGAGGTACCGCGGTCTGTGCATGCCGCGTGGGAGCCGCCTGCGGGACGGCCGAGCCCGGTGAAGCTATTGGAGGAGCAGGCGGAGAGGCGGGTGCCGGAGCTGGTGCCGATCCGCTACGGGCGGATGCTCGTCTCGCCGTTCACGTTCTACCGTGGTGCCGCCTACCTGATGGCCTCCGACCTCTCGGCGATGCCGAGGACCAGTCTCAACGCACAGTTGTGCGGTGATGCGCATCTGTCGAACTTCGGTGGCTTCGCTGCGCCCGACCGGCGGATCGTGTTCAGCATCAACGATTTCGACGAGACACATCCGGGCCCATTCGAGTGGGATGTGAAGCGGCTGGCCGCCAGTTTTGCGGTTGCGGGTCGCGACCGCGGCTTCGACGACAAGCAGCGGGAGGCAGTCAACCTGGCGGTCGGGTCTGCCTACCGCGAGGCGATCGCCCGCTACGCCGGGATGGGCAACCTCGAGCTCTGGTACACGCGGGTGGATGTCGAGGAGCTGTTCGGTGAGCTGCAGCATGCGGTGAGCGCGAAGGAGCGCAAGCGGGCGGAGCAGAACCTGGCCAAGACGCAATCGAAGGACAGCCTGAAGGCATTCACGAAGCTGACCGAGCTGGTGGACGGCGAGCCGCGGATCGCCGCCGACCCGCCGGTGGTGACGCCGCTCGAGGAGCTCGTCGGTGAGGAGGGGTTGGGCGAGGCCGAGGAGTTCATGCGCAACGGGATCCGTTCCTACCGGCGGACGCTGACCGGTGACCGCCGGCGGCTGCTGGAGCGCTACCGCTACGTGCACGCCGCCCGCAAGGTGGTCGGGGTCGGCAGCGTCGGCACCCGCGCCTACATCATGCTGCTGCTCGGCAGCGACCAGGGCGACCCGCTGTTTTTGCAGTTCAAGGAGGCAGAAGCCTCGGTGCTGGAGCCGTTCCTCGGCAAGAGCGAGTACGCCAACCACGGCCAACGGGTCGTCGAAGGACAGCGGCTGACCCAAGCGGCGAGCGACATCATGCTCGGCTGGATCCGCACCCCAGGCCTCGACGGCGTCCAACGCGACTTCTACGTGCGCCAGCTCTGGGATGCCAAAGGCTCCGCCCTCGTCGAGCTGATGAGCCCCCGGCTACTGCGCATCTACGCGGGGATCTGCGGCTCCGAGCTCGCGCGCGCCCACGCCCGCTCCGGCGACGCGATCGCAATCAGCAGTTACCTCGGCACCACCGACACCTTCGACCGCGCGATCGCGCTGTTCGCCGAGTCGTACGCCAACCAAAACGAGCGGGACTACAACACGCTCACCAAAGCAGTCAAAGACGGCCAGATCACAGCCGAAACCGATGTCTAGAAACGAGATCGATTGCAGGCGCTCTATGACGCTCGCGGAGCAGCTCGTGTGCCGCGCCAACCCGCACCGCTCTGCGGAAACCGAGTGGTAGAGCGGAGGGGGAGGGATTTGAACCCTCGACCGACGGAACCGCCGGTAACGGTTTTCGAGAAAAGATGGCCGTGAGGGGCGAATTGCCGCGTGTGCGGCCTCATTCGGCGACGGTGAATTCCGATGCGATCGTCGACGCGATTCTCATCGATCGCCTGCCAACGAGTTCTCTTACTGGTTGGGGCACCCGCTCGTAGAAACGGCTCGATTCCTCGACGTTCTCGGCGTCAATCGACACGTGGTTGATCCTTGTCGCGCGCATCGCTGGCAAAGCGTAGTTCCTTTTCCGCACGGCAATGGCTCGGATCCAGGGACAACGCCAAGATCTCTCTTCTGGTTGGTGAAGGAACCTAAGACGGGCGCACTTTTCAACGTTCGCAGCTCAAGCTTCTTGAAGGAGGTCCGACGAGATCAAGCTAGCGGCTACCTCTGCAAGGTCGCAGTCGTCTGCGCCGGTGCCTCCGCTTACTCCAACCCCTCTGACGCAGACTCCTTGGACGAATGACGGAAGTCCATCGTCCATCGGGATCGGGATGAAGTGCCCGGGAAAGGCGTTCCAGAGTCCGAACGAACCACCTCCGGGTGAGACAGCGCCCTGATAGTCGTGGACGGCGGCGATGTTCCAGCGGCCAAGCGCCGAGCTTTGCCCGAGGCCACATGCAGATCGCCGATCAGCTCCTGCGCGCTCGTCCGTTGCTGTACTTGTCGGCCGAGTACATCTGTTGATCCCTGCGTCAAGAGCCGCAGCACCGAGGCGCCGTGCTTGCCTCCGCTCGACTATCTCCCCAATCCGATGTCTTAAGCTCAAACGAGTGGCCGATGACCAGTATCGTGACGGGGTGACCAGCCTTGTCACTCTATAAGCGGGCACGGCGCACACCGCGCGAGGGTTGGCGGATATTCGAGCTAGCTCATCACCCAGCCCCCGTCAATCACGATCGATTGACCGGAGATGAACTGTGCGGATGGTGATGTTAGGAACGCGATTGCATCGCTCACGTCGTCGACAGTTCCTCGCCGCTTGATGCTCTGACGATCTATCAGCCGTTGATCAATGAAATCCGTCGGCCCGTACACCGCTTCATCAGGTGTTTGAATCGCGCCGACTACAAGTGCGTTAACCGAGATTCCGTCAGGGCCGAGGGCTCGTGCAAGCGATCGGGTCAGCCCGAGCAGAGCTGCCTTGCTCACTGTGTAGTGGAGATTGCCCTCTGAGCCGACTAATGCGCGAACGGACGAAAGATTGATGATCGCGCCGCCGCCCGCGTCGACCATTCCTTGGTGGACCGCACGCGCGCAAAGGAACGCCCCGTAGACGTTGACGTTTTGCGTGAGTTGCCAGGCGTCGGCGGTTATCTCGAGCCAAGAGATCTCGGAGGCAACCCAGACTGCTGCGTTGTTCACAAGGACAGTTGGCGGGCCAAGCTCCTCGGACGCCGCAGTGATCATTGCTTTGACGGCGACCTCGTCACCGATGTCGGCCTCGTAGGCAACGGCGTCGCCGCCCTCATGTCGGATGGTCTCGACTACGTGCTCGGCATCGTCGGCCGTTTCCGCTGAGCGGTAATTGACCGCGACCGCGCAGCCGTCGCGGGCGAGACGTCTCGCAGTCCCAGCGCCGATGTTGCTGGAACCGCCGGTCACGAGAGCTACCCGACGCGTTCGATCCGATGAGCTTGAGCGTGGGACGGACATCAGCAGCCTTGCCTACTGGGAGAGCCGCCCATCGACGACGGTTGGGGTTTTGATCAGGGCTGGTGCCACGGAAGCTGGGCTAATGAAGGAGCCGCGGACTGTACGTACGGCTTTCGCGGGAGTGTGAGGCGGGATGGCGCGATGTCCCTTCGCAAGACTGTCGTTCTGCCTGATGGCCCAGATAGTCTCATAGAACAGACGAGAGGGTCAGAAACAGCCCAACTGACGTTGTCTGGAACTCATGGCGTGAATACATGACAGTGAAAGGATGAGACTGAGTGGCGAGTCCGCCCGCGTGCCGAGGGACGACGGGGCGGCGGCGCTCCTGTTTCGCCACCGACTCGACTCTCGCGCGTTCGAAGGCTTCGCGGTAGGCGATTCGCCGGTAGACGAAGCCGAGGCGTATGTCGTACAGGAGAGCTTGCATGAGAAGCTCATTGCCGCGGGCTGGGGGGATCTCGCGGGCTACAAGATCGGCTGCACAACCTCGGTGATGCAGGGCTACCTGAACATTTCGCAGCCCTGTGCCGGTGGCCTCTTCGCCAACTGCATCCAGGCGACCCCGGGCGTGATTGACCTTGATCGCTATGTTCGAGTGGGCGTTGAGTGCGAGATCGCTGTCCGGATTGGGGCGGATCTTCCCGTCAGCCGCTCTCCGTTCGACATCTCCGACGTCGCTGCTGCGGTCGAGTCCGTGATGGCGGCGATAGAGATCGTCGATGACCGCTATGTCAGCTCGCCATCGCTCTCGGCTCCGGAACTTATTGCCGACGATTTCTTCGGTGCTGGGTGCATCCTTGGCTCCGAGAGCACAGGTTGTGATGTCTCACGACTGGGACAGATCGACGCGCGTCTTCTCGTTGATGGCATCGAGGTCGGTTCTGGCCACGGAGCTGAGATTCTTGGCGACCCGCTACGAGCACTCGTATGGTTGGCGAACACGCTTGCCGACAGGGGTCGGGGTCTACGATCGGCTGACGTCGTTCTCCTCGGAAGCCTGGTGCGGACCCACTGGATTCAGGGCGAGGACAGGCTTATCGCGGTCGAGAACTCTGACTTGGGAGTTGTTGAGGCGCGTGTGGTCGCGTGATTCGGGCCACCTTCCGACGAGGATTGATCAGGTTGCGCAGGCCGCGGACGTTTTTGACACGGCTAAGTTCGATATCCGAAGTCGCGGAGGGCCCGGAGATGAGCGTAGCGGGCGTCGCTCGATCCCCGGACGATACGCTGTCCCCAGCAATCGCCGACGTCTCGATCCGCTGGATGGGCCGCCGGCTATCAACTACGCTGTTCGTACTGGTCCGGGTGTCGCCAGAAGCTAGAGAGTCGCTCCGGACATGCTTCACCGACTAGATAGTTGTCCTCGAGGCGCAGGCCACCGCGAAGAGAGTCGTCGTAAAGCCCAGGTTCAATCGCGACCACATCGCCGGCGACAAGCAGATCGTCTGTCTCGCTCCCAATCCAGGGCGGCTCATGAGAGACGACTCCGACGCCATGCCCAGTCATGTGGAAATAGTCCCCGCCGCCTAGGTCGGGTCTGCGTGCGAGAGTGTCCCGAACCGCCTCGTCGATCTCGCGCGTCGGCGTGCCCGGAACAAGCAACCCTTCCGCGGATTCGAGCGCCTGCGCCACAAGTTCGTACGCCGCCGCGAACTCGCGGGTAGGACGACCCACGGAGAACGTCCTAGTCAGGTCCACCCAGTATCCGCCGACTCCAATTTGGAAGTCGATGACGTAGGCGTCGCGGTCTTCAAGTACCCGGCCCGTCGGTGCTCCCCCTCTCGCGCCGCCGCCAGGACCAGATGCGAAGTCGCCAAGAACACTGACTGAGCTACTAACCAGCTCCTGGACGGCAGCGATCATCCCCTCGTAGATCGTTAGTTCGGAGACCCCTGGGCGAATGAGCTCACGTGCACGCTCGTACGCCGTCTGTGCGAGGCGCGAGTTGAACCGGATGATGGCCAACTCGTCGCGATCCTTCACGCGTCGCTGCCGCGCAATCGGCTCACTCACATCAACCTGCCGACTGAAGGCCTTGTTTTCATTCACGAGGAAGTTGACCCACGATGGCATAGTCGCAAGCTCGACACCGAGAGCTCCACCTTGCGCGGCCTCCCCAAGAAGCGACCCGGCGGTCTCGAGCGTCAGTCGGTGGAGAGGCTTCGGTTGATCGCGGGGAAACGGTTCAAGGACGATCTGCCGATCGACCGGCGACGGAGATTCCTCGGTGAACCGGATCAGAACAGACTCCTCGGGGAGGAGGACGAGAGTTGCGCCCCAGCGCTGCTCAGCGATGCCAGATAGGTAACGAACGGTTTCGGCGTCGGTGAGGACCGCGGCCTCTATGCCCTGGCCGAAGAGTGAGTTGCGAGCGCGTGACAGACGACTTGAAAGGCCGTCTTGCGACGGTACGACTCCGCTGGCTACCACAGAGAGAATCCGCCATCCACAACGAGTTCGATCCCGGTGACATACGCCGAGGCGTCCGAAGCAAGAAAGACACCCACACCGGCAACGTCCACATCCTGAGCGAGTCGCCCCATCGGGATTCGCGCTTGCATTGCTTCACGAACAGACGCGGTAAGTAGCTTTCGGGTAGCCGCAGTCGTGAACATTCCGGGACTTATGGTGTTCACGGTCACGCGATGTGGGGCAAGGATTGCGGCAAGATGCCGGGTCAGAGCAAGAAGACCGGCTTTGCTAGCCCCGTAGGCAGGAACCTCCACTGTCGGGCGACCGGGATAATTGGCGAGGTCCGGAACCCTTGTTGCGTAGACAGAACTGATGTTCACGATGCGGCCCCAGCGCTGATCCACCATTGCCGGCGCGAAGACTTGCGAGGCGACAAAAGCTGCCCGCAAGTTCAGTTCTAAGATCGAGTTCCAGTCGTCGCGTTGAACGTCCGTCCAGACGCGATGGTCGCTTCGACCGGCGTTGTTCACGAGTATGTCGACTTTGCCGACGCGCTCTGGGAGATCGCGAAGTGAATTCTCAGAGGTGATATCGCATACCTCGAACGAGGCTTTGCATCCAGATGCTGACAGCGCGGCAGCGGTCTCTTCCAGTGGTCCTCGACGTCGTCCAACAATGACGACGTCAGCTCCGGCTTGGGCAAGTCCCGCTGCCAACGCTCGCCCGATCCCGCTACTCCCTCCAGTCACAAGTACGCGACGACCGGAAAGGCTGAAGATGTCACGCTCCGACATTGGCTTCTTCTCGCCGAGCGGAAGTGCGCGCCTGGCCAACGATGTCTAGGCCAACCCGGCTACTCCAGGCCTCGATCAGGCGAGTCGTCACCGGGCCGCGTCGGCCGTCAGCGACGGCTCTGCCGTGCACACGGGTGATTGGAAGAAGACAGTAGGACGTCGCAGTGGCGAACAGCTCGTCGGCAAGCTGGACGTCGAACGGCAGAAGCCTCGTCTCGGAGACCAGCAGCCCCAGTTCGTGACAGAGCTCAATCGTGACGGCCCGGCTTATGCCGTCGAGGCAATTGTCCAGTGTGGGGGTCGCAACGGACCCATTCTTCACAGCGAAGAGATTCCAGCCGGTGCCCTCGGCGACGAACCCATCGAGATCCATCAACAGAGCCACGGCGTGCTCTTCGACCTGCGCGGCTTCCAGTTCGGCGATCGCCTGAAACAACCGGCTGCGATGTTTGATTCGTGGATCTAGCGTTTGGCTGGGCATCTGGCGGGTCACCGGATAGGCGACGGCAAGACCAGAGGTGTAATGGCCTTCGAAGCGCCAAAAGGGAACTGGGAGTGCGTGCAGGAACAGGTGTGAACTGGCGTATTCGAGAGACGGGTCCCGGTAGTAACCGAAGATGCCGCGGCTGACGTCCACCTTGATCAGGACCTCTTCGCCAAACGACTTCGTCCCTCGCTCGGCGCATTCATTGATGAGCGATGCGAGCTGGGGACGCGGTTGCGCATCGATGCGCGCGAGATAGAGCGACCGTTCTAGACGGTCGATGTGACGTTCGAGCTCAAACGGAACCCCGTCGAAGGTGCGAAGTGTCTCGGTGATGGTTTCGCCAAACATCATTCCCGAGTCGAAGAGATGCACTGCGGCCTCAGTCGCCATCACCCATTGGCCGTTCACGTAACACGTTTCCATTCTTCTCAGCCTCTCATTGGATACAGACTCTTGATGTTGCGGACGAACTCACGCGCACTAACTCGAAGCCACGCCTGCAATAACAGCGCCACCAAGTTCCCTCTGCTCATGTCTCCGCGATCGGCACTCGTGTTGAAGGACCGTGCGTCTCTCGGTCAATGGTCTAACGCCTTGGATCATGAGGCGGACCAGCTCGTTCTCGTCGCTCTGCCAGCATCTTGAGGATTAGCTCTTCGGTATCGCGCGTTTCCGCCAAGCATTGCTCCGGTGTTTGGCAACGCGTTGGCGACGCGAGCTGCACGGCGTCCATGATCAGGGAGAGGTGACTGCTGACGTCCTCTCTCTCGCCATCCGGATCACGAAGCTCGAATCCTGCGTTTCTCGCCAGGGCTGAAATGTCACTGAGGCGTTCTGCTGTCCAGCCGAGTGGGTCAGCCGACAGGTCGTCGTCCCAGGCTCGGTCGAGCGGTTCGATGCCATCGAATCGTGTGTGGTGGTGGGCACGGCGAAACGTTCCTGGCTCATCGCCGATGAGATCGAAGAGGTCGGCTCTCCAGAGGATCTCGTCTAGTTCGATGATCTGAGGGGCGGCAAGCGACCCTCTCCGGGAGTGCGGCTTGAGTCCCCTTATCTCAAGTCGAATCCCGTGTTCCTCTTCATCCGGGTTTCCACCGACCTCGTACCAATGGCGGACGGTGACCGCGACCTCGCTGAAGATGAACGCTTGCAACATCGGTGACCTCCTTCTCTGACGTTGCCGACGTACTGCTGAGAGCCATCACTCAAGAAAGACTCATCCACCTGCAGTCGATCGATCGTGAAGATCGCGTCGGGGTTGCTTGACGTTGATTTCCCAGATTCGCTACGGTTGATCACCTGATGAGAAAGACTATCTTTCCAGACGGAACTGATTCAATCTCGATGGGACGCCGGGTGTGACAGGCAGCACTGTGCGGACGACGGTTCCGCTCGACCTTCCCGGAAAGCACTTCGGCCAGATCCTGGTGCCTGACTCGCGCAACGATGCGGCCTGGACCCATGTTGCGGTTCCATTCGTCGTGATCGCGAACGGTGAAGGCCGAACCGCGTTGATCTGTGGAGGAAACCACGGCGACGAGTACGAGGGGCAGATCGCGCTGCTTAATCTTGCGCGAGAGATCCAAGCTGATCAGATCTCCGGTCGGATCATTCTCGTTCCTCGGCTTTCCGTGGCCGCCTCGTCCGCTGGGAGCCGCCTTTGGCCGAGCGGCGCGAACCTCAATCGCACGTTCCCTGGCTCGCCTGTTGGCTCGCCGGAGGAAGTGTTCGCTGACTACATCACGCGCTTCCTCATTCCGCTCTCCGATGTCGTCTTCGACATCCATAGCGGCGGTCGCACGCTCCGCTTCGTACCGATGACGGTTATGGATCGCATCGCAGATCCCGAGCAGCGAGCGGCCATCGTGGAAGCGATGCTGGCTTGGAACACAACCTTTCACATGTCGGGCGTGAACGCGGGCGGGTCGGGGTTCCTGCCTTGGGAGGTCGAGCGTCAAGGAAAGCTGCTCGTGACAACTGAACTTGGCGGCGGCGGCTTCCTTTCTCGCAAGGTGATCGCGCTTGCCGAGTCAGGAATCAAGAATGTCCTTCGGCAACTCCGGATCCTGGAAGGCACGGTTGAGACGAGAGCCTCACTCGGGCTCGACGAAGTCGTCCATCTGACGACGAGGGGAAACGAGAACTACGTCGTCGCTCCCGTCAGTGGGTTCTTCGAAACGCGCGTTGACCTAGCTGACCAGGTCGAGGAGGGCCAAGAAATCGGTCGCCTGCTCTTCCCTGAACAGCCCGACGCAGAGCCAAGCGTGCTTCAGGCGCCGATGGGCGGCCTGGTCGTGGCGATCAAGTCTCTCCCTCCGACGCGTCAGGGCGACGTTGTCGCCCTGATCGCCGAGCTCGAGGCTTAGGTCACGAGGAATCCGCCGTCGACGATAAGCGCCGTCCCGATCACGCTCGACGCATCATCGGAGACAAGGAAGGCGATTGCCGCCGCGACTTCGTCGGGGCGAGTCGCCCGGCCAAGCGGCGTCATCGCCTCCGCTCCCTTTTCGATTGATCGTCTTTGTTCGTCCTCCGACCAGTTGGGATAGAGCGGCGAGAGGATTCGAGTCGAGACGATGCCCGGGCAGATCGCATTGACTCGGATCCCCTCAGATGCGTATCGCGTCGCGAGCGAGATCGACAACTGAGCCAGCCCTGCCTTGGTGATGCCGTACAGGTAGGTCGATTTTCCTTCGTTTTGGTGGCCGGTGAATGCAGAGACTGAGCTGACGTTGACGATTGCGCCGGCGCCTCGCTTGAGCATCGCTGGTATCGCGTGTTTGCAACACCAGATCGCACCCTTGAGGTTGATGCCGAAGACTCGGTCGATCGCATCTTCGGACGTCTCAGTGATGTCTCGGAAGTCGTAGACGCCAGCGTTGTTGACAAGGATGTCGACGCCTCCGAACGCCTCACGCGCAGTCGAGACGAGTGCCGTGGCGGTCTCCTCGAGACTGATGTCACCGACGACGGTGCGTGAGCGAGGTCCGATTGTTGTCCTGACGAGCTCGAGCCGTTCCGGATTTCGATCGGCGAGCACGACGAAGGCGCCGTCTGCCGCCAGCCGCTTGGCGGTCGCTTCGCCGATGCCGCTGGCGGCTCCTGTGACGATCGCGACCCGGTCGCGGAGACGTGGGCGGCTGGCTTGCGAATCGGCCACGGCTACCAGTTCGTGACTGAGCCGTCGCTCCTGCGAAAATGCGGCGCCTCGGAGAAGCGAAAGGCGGCCTGCAGCGCCTCCTCGTTCACCTCGATGCCCAGGCCAAATGCGTCAGTGAGGTGTAGGCGATTCGGCTCGATGTGGGGTTGTACGGGGAAGATCTCGGGGTCGTAGTGCGTGCTGGGTTCGTTTGGGAAGGTTTCGAACACCTCGAGCCATGCGAAGTTTGGGACTGCCATCGCCAAGTGTGCGGAGGCAGCGGTGCAAATCGGGCCGAGTGGATTGTGTGGCATCACGTCGAGGTAGTGCGCCTCACACCAGCCCGCGATCTTCATCGCCTCGGTCAGGCCTCCGAGGTTACAGACGTCGATACGCGCGAAATCGGTCAGGTGCTCTTCAATGAACGGCACGAAGTCCCACTTGTCGGTGAACTCCTCGCCGATTGCCAGCGGGATGTTGATCATCCGCCGTAGAGCTTCGTACGCTTTCGGACTTTGAGTGCGGATCGGCTCCTCGAGGAAGTCGAGCGTGTGCGGAGGCAACATTTCGCAGAAGGAGACTGTCTCCGGTACGGACAGCCGATGATGCCAATCGATCCCGAGGACGAGTTCTCCGCCAAGCGCTTCCCGCGTCCGCAGCAGCCAGTCCGCTGTTCGCGCGATCCCTGGACGAGGGTCGTGGAGTTCCGCGTCGTCGCTGTCGTCCGGGTCGACCCAGGCGAAGCGGATCACTTCCCAGCCGAGTTCACGCAAGAGCTTCGCCCGGCGAAACATGTCCTCGCCGCGGCCCGGCGTCGCGGTTGCGAACAGCGGAACATAGTCCCGTTGCTTGCCGCCGAGCAGGTCGTAGACCGGCACCTCGAGTTTCTTGCCGACGATGTCGTGGAGGGCAATGTCAATCCCGGCCAGTGCCCCCTGGAGGACGCGGCCCCCTTCGTGGTAGTGGCTGCGGTAGATCTCCTGCCAGATCCGGCCGCGCTGCATCGGGTCCTTCCCGATGAGGAACTCGCGAAAGTGACGGATTGCGCCCTCGACCGCGAGCTCTCGACTTGATGCTCCAGACTCGCCCCAGCCGTAGATGCCCTCGTCGGTTTCGACCTTGACGAGGAGCTGGTTGCGAAAGCCAACCCAGACGGTGTAGGCCTTGATGTCGGTAATCTTCATCGGCGCTCACTGTTCCTGAGAGTGAAATTGATAGTCTCGCGAAGCGAAACCTAGTCTTGGATGCAACGGGAAGTCAAAGGCGTGGTGACGGAGGCAGAGACTGGGACAAGGCTCGTGTCGGCGAGGGAAGAGCGTGCGCTGATCGAGCGTGTCCTTGAGTCCTTGTCCGTTCCCGAACACGATGCATGCGTCCAGGCTAACGTCCTAGTCGAGGGCGATCTTCGCGGCTTCCCGTCGCACGGCATCCAGCGGCTGCCCGTCATCGTCGAACGGCTCCGTAACCGCGTCACGGAACCGGTCGTGACGCCTCAATTTCGCTGGGTAACCGACGCTGTCGTGCACGTTGACGGAGGTCGGGGATTGGGCCCGGTCGTCGCGTTCGCCGCGATTGCGAGGCTTCGCGAGGCGGCGACGAAAGTTGGTGTTGCCCTCGGCCTGCTCTCCGACTGCAGTCACCTGGGGATGCTCGGCCTTTACGTCGAGGAAGCGGCCGATCACGGTCACATTTGCGTCGCGTTGACGACCAGCGAGGCGCTCGTGCATCCCTGGGGTGGGGCGCGGGCAATGATCGGAACGAATCCGATTGCGATTGGCCTGCCCGGGCGCCCTGCTCCGTTTGTGCTCGACATGGCGACCGGGGAGGTGTCGATGGGCCGGATCCTCGAGCATGTTCATCGCCACGAGTCGATCCCGTTGGGTTGGGCAGTCGACTCCGAAGGACGCCCGACAGCCGATCCGGTCGCAGCATCGCAAGGTGCGATCAGCCCGTTTGGCGGCGCGAAGGGCTACGGGCTCGGGCTCGCCTTCGAGCTCCTGGTCGGAATGCTGACAGGGGCCGGGCTCGGAACGGGGGTCGCCGGGACGTTGGACAGCACAAGTGTCTGTAACAAGGGAGATCTGTTTCTGTATATCGACCCCGATGCCATCGGTCTCGATGTGACCGATGGTCGGTTCGCCGACTATCTCGATCAGATTCGCACCTCAGGGGGATCGAACGGCGACGTCCGTATACCGGGCGAGCGCTCGCAAGCGCTGCGCGCGCGCAGAGCGGTCGACGGGATACCTCTCCCCGAAGCGGTCTGGGCTGAGGCGACGCGGCTCGAGAAGGAACTCGTGCGGTCATGAACCCGTTCGGTCTTCTGCGACCGTCGCCCCAGATCATCTTCGGACAAGGTGCGGCCCAGGCCGCTGGGCAAGTCGCCAGCGAACACGGCGATCGCGTCTTGCTCTGCACGGATCCTCACCTCGCCAGCTCGCCGGCCCTCGACGGCGTTGTCCGGTCGCTGCGGGACAAGAATCTCACCCTGGCTGTCTACGCGGACTGCCAGCCTGATGTGCCCGTTGCGACGCTCCCTCTCGGGCTGGAGTTTGCTGCCTCCCATCAACCGGAGGTAATCGTCGCGGTCGGCGGCGGCAGCGTCATCGATTTCGCGAAGCTTGTCGCGCTGCTGCTACGACACCCCGGCCCCGTCAGCGATTACTACGGCGAGGGTCTGGTGCCAGGCCCAGGCCTTCCCGTCATCGCGCTCCCAACAACCGCCGGCACTGGCTCGGAGGTGACCCCGGTCGCCGTCCTCACGGACCCTGATCGCCTGTTGAAGGTTGGCGTCTCCAGTCCGTATCTCACCCCGGTATGCGCGATCTGCGACCCAGCCTTTCTCACATCCTGCCCTCCGTCTGTTGCCGCACATACCGGGATCGACGCCCTCGCCCATGCGATCGAGGCCTATAGCGCGGTCCGGAGGTCAGGCGAGCTCAGCGAGGTCATAGCCGAGCGCGTTTTCATCGGGAAGAACGATCTGTCCGACCTGATGGCGCTTGCAGCGATCGAGCGAATAGGACGAGGGCTTGTCCGCATGGTGCAGCGGAACGACGAGCAGGCGCGAGAGCTGATGACCCTCGGCAGTCTGCTCGCAGGACTCGCCTTTGCCACTGCTGGTACCGCGGCTGCGCACGCACTCCAGTACCCGGTTGGTGCGCGAACAGCAACGCCTCATGGGCTCGGCGTCGGCGTGCTACTCCCTTACGTTATGGCGTTCAACCAGCCGGCCCGCGAAACCGAGTTCGCGACGATCGCGAGGTTGTTGGGGGAGCGTCCCGACCCGAGCGCCGCACCTGAGGTTGTTGCGGCGCTCTGCGACGAGATCGGCATCCCGTCGACACTGGCAGCGATCGGAGTCACGGAAGACCAACTGCCCGAAATCGCCGCCGACGCGGCCGGCATCACAAGACTCGTTGACAACAATCCGCGTCCGCTCGACACAGAGGAGCTGCTTGCGATCGCGAAAGCCGCCTGGCATGGCGACAGAGGGCTTGTCGAGGAACCACTGTCCGCCCTATGAATCGATCGCATCGGCAAGGAACCCTCGATCGGGACGCGGTACGCGCGAAGCGAGTCCTCAACACCACCCAGATGCGCGAACGGGCCAGGAGGCTCCCTCGCCCAATCTTCGACGCCATAGACGGAGGCGCCGGAGATGAGTTGACACTTCGTGCTAACCGCGATGCATACGAGCGGATCTGGTTCCGTCCCCGGACACTGGCGGACGAGAGCGACCGCAACCTCTCAACGACTGTCCTTGGCGACGAGATCGCGATGCCGCTCCTGCTCGCGCCGTGCGGCATGGCCCGGATGGTCAACAGCGGGGGCGAGCTCGCCGTTGCGAGAGCCGCAGGTCACGCGCAGACGGTCTACGCAGTCAGTGGCGTTTCGAGCTACTCCTTAGAGGAGATCGCCGCCGCCGCCGCCGGCCCGCTCTGGTATCAGCTGTATCTCGTCTCCGATCGTGAATCGACAAGCGCGACGCTGGAACGAGCCCGGCGCGCCGGCTACCGCGTTCTCTGCGTCACCGTGGACGCGACGATCGCGTCGGTCCGCGAGCGAGATGTTCGAAATGGTCTCGAGATCCCACCCTCGTTGTCAGCTCGCCTCGTCCTCGGGGCGCTGCGGAAGCCGAGTTGGCTGGCAGCGTTCGTGCGAGGTGAGGTAGGCGACGGCGGCCTCGGCCCGACCCGCGTGTCAGTCCGCAACTTCGTCAATACGATCCGGCAGCTGAGACCAGTCACCGCGGCAGAGCTTCGATGGATCAGGGAACGCTGGGAAGGCCCCTTGGTCGTCAAGGGTCTGATGCGCGCAGAAGACTGCCGTGATCTGATCGAGCTTGGAGTCGATGGAATTGTCGTTTCGAATCACGGTGGACGACAGCTCGATGGCGCGCGGCCGACAATAGAGATCCTGCCCGAGGTGGTGAGCGCGGTCGAGGGACGAGCCGAGGTACTCGTCGACGGAGGCATCTGGCGCGGAGCAGACGTGGTCAAGGCGATCGCGCTCGGCGCAAGAGCCTGCCTCATCGGGAAGGCGTACATGTTCGGTTTGGCCGCGTATGGCCAGGCGGGCGTAGAGCGGGTGCTCCAGATCTTTCAGACGGAGATCGACAGGGCGCTCGGCATGTTGGGATGTGCGTCGGTTTCCGATCTCGGCCCCGGGTTCATCCAGCGACGGTAGAGCACTAAAGCCCGTACCACTCAGCCTGCGTACGGTCCCACCGGTGGCGTCTCAGACTCTTAAGGACGTCCTCTGGCAGCGGACCGACCTCGGTTGCCAGCACGTTCGCGCGCACATGCTCCGTGGTTCGCATTCCGGGGATCACAGTCGTGACGGTCGGATTCGAGAGGACGAACCTGAGTGCGACTTCGGGCAAAGCCAACTGAGCGGGCAGGTCCTGTTGGAGCGCGTCGACCCGTTCCAATGTCCTCGTCAGGTTTGCGCCGCGGAAGTACGTCTCGCGGAAGTCCCCCTTTATCCACCGGCTCTGTGGCGATAGAGAGCCCGTCAATGATCCTTCGTCGAACGGCACCCGTGCGACAACCCCGATTCCTCGATCACGGCAGACAGCGAACAGCTCATCCTCTGGTGCTTGATCGAATACGTTGTAGATCACTTGTACTGCATCGATCAGACCGGACTGCAACGTTCGGATTACGTTCGTCGGCTCCCACTGGTAGACACTGATCCCGATCGCTTCGACGGATCCCTCCTCGCGCAGGCGGCTCGCGGCAATCTGCCACCCCTCGTCGCGCGCCCAGGCGTCTTCCCAGACGTGAAACTGCAGCAGTCCAATCCGGTCAACGCCGAGATTCGCCAGGCTCTGATCGACGCACGAGAGAACGTAATCAGAAGGGTAGGCGTCGGCTCCCGTCTGAACTCGGTTCCACGGCCAAGTCAGGTGTCGAGGCGGAACCTTCGTGGCGATAAAGAGGTTCTTGCCCGGATTGGCCGCGATGAGTCGTCCAAGTAGCTGTTCGCTCTTCCCCTCGCCGTAGGCCAGGGCCGTGTCGAAGAACGTGCAGCCGAGGTCGATCGCGAGCTGGAGTGCGGCCTCCGCTTCGATCCGGTCGGTGTCTGACCAGTCGACGACCCCCCACATCCCAACGCCGAGTTCGCTGACCCTGAAATCTGTTCGGCCGAGATTTCTCAGACGCATTGAACCCTCACCGTCGCCTCGCATTGAGGTTTGCCATTCTGACTGCCGGTCTCGTATTCTCACTGAATGGACCGTACAAGGTGGGGCTAGCGATTGGTCGCTCGGTTGCGCTTTGCGGTCGTCGGCGCAGGACTCATGGGGTCGCTGCACGCCCGCGCCATTGCGGAGGCGGAGTCGGCTGAGCTGGCCGCAATCGTCGACATCGACAAGGCCGCCGCGAGCCGCGCGGCCGAGGCGTACGGCTCCCGCTATCTACCGAACGTCGAGGCGGCACTCGAGCGCACGGATATCGATGCTTATGTCGTAGCGCTCCCGGATCGATCACATCGTGACGTCACGGTCGCGCTGCTCGAAGCAGGTCGGGCGGTCCTGCTCGAGAAGCCGATGGCGCACACGCTTGAGGCAGCGCGTGCCATCGCGGAGGCAGCCGAACGCGGCGGAGGGCGCCTCCTCGTCGGCCACATCCTGCGTTTCGATCCTCGATACGTGACGGCGGCCGCCGCCGTCAGGGACGGTGCGATTGGCGAACTGCTGCATGCCTCTGCGGGTCGCATCGGAACTCGTAGCTACGGTCGCCGGCTGCAGGGCGCGAGCAGCGTGCTCTTCTACGTCGGGGTTCACGACGTCGACGCGATCCAGTGGGTGAGCGGGGGGACGATTCGCCGCGTGTATGCGCGCGCCGTGTCGAAGTTGATGCAATCTCAAGCGATTGAAGGTGAGGACGCGGTGCTGAGTTTGGTTGATTTCGACGGTGGTGGCATCGGTCACCTATTCAGTGGCTGGACGCGTGCTGACAATGACCCGGTCGCGATTGACGGCCGACTGGAGATCTTCGGTACGAATGGACGAGTCGAGGTTGACGCCCGTGATCACGGCGTCCGGGTCTTTGACGGAGCCTCGCTGCTCTTCCCCGACGGACTTCACTGGCCGATAGTGAACAACCGACTGCAAGGTGATCTCACCGCTGAGATCACTCATTTTACGCGCGCCGTTCTGGACGACCGTCCTTTCGTGATTTCGGTTATCGAGGCCATGCAAGCGGTCGCAGTGAATGACGCGATTCTGCGCTCACTTGCATCGGGTCAGCCTGAAGAGGTCGATCGACCCTAGAGCTCTCAGCCCTCGAGCACCGAGTCGATTTCGTCAACCGAGATCGTTCGCCCAGGTCTGGTCGATGCCACTCGCCGAAGCGCGGCGGGGTCCTCGAACCCCGCACCGGTGCCGATTACGACCACGTTGTCCGCCTGGGTGATCCGGCCCGATCGGATGTCCGTCTGAAGGCCAGCGAGTGCAGTAGCACCAGCAGGCTCGACTAGCACCCCGTCACGAGCAGCGAGCCGACGCTGCACATCCCAGACTTCGCGATCGTCGACCTCGACCAAGTGGCCCCCACTGTCCTTGACCGCTTCGACGACGTCGACTGCATCCAGCAGGGTTGCCACCTGCAGTCCGGAGATACGTGTCCGCGCCTTTCCGGCAACGACGGCTGGTTCGGAGGAGAGCGCCGCGCGGACCGTAGGGCAACCGGATGGCTGTACCGCGACGATCCTCGGCA
The DNA here is from genome assembly GCA_963742605.1 of uncultured Thermoleophilia bacterium. Classification (GTDB taxonomy): domain Bacteria; phylum Actinomycetota; class Thermoleophilia; order Gaiellales; family Gaiellaceae; genus PALSA-600. Next base: position 101,272 of record CAVUNA010000006.1, read on the forward strand.
GATGACGGAGAGAACCCTGGATGTCGCGATAGCCTCGCCAGACTGCAGACAGAAGTCCGCCTCCGCCGACGGGGACATAGACCGCGGTCGTTTCTGGTGCTTGCTCGGCGAGTTCATAGGCGATGGTTTTTGCGCCCTCCATCGCCTCTGGACTGAATTGCCGAGCGGTGACGAAAGGGTAGAGCCGGCGCTGGTCGGCCAAATCGATCACTCGGCGCAGAGCGGTTGCTGTCACCTGCGGATCCTCACCAAGGCCGACGAGCGGTATCACGCAAGCCCCATGGCAGGAGATCTGAAGAAGCTTTGGGCCGGGCGTTCCAGGGAGGACAAACAGCGTCAGCGGCAGCGAGCCGCGTGCTGCATACGCGGCGATCGCGGCACCCCCGTTCCCGGATGAGGTTCCGACGAGGCCAAGAAGCCGCCGTTCCCGTGCGACGGTGGCCGCGACGGCGGCGATCCGATCCTTGAATGAACCGGTCGGGTTCAAGAACTCGCACTTCATGCGCACTCGCTCGGCCGGGCACGACTCGACTGCGTGGATCAAATCGATGAGCGGCGTGTCTCCTTCGCCGAGCGAAACCGCGTTTTCGGCGTCCACCACGGGAAGGCGTTCAGCGTGTCTGAAGATTCCAGGGCCAGAGCCGACTGACCGGGCGCTGCTGTAGTCGACGACGAGATCGCCTCCGCAGCCGCCGCACCTGGACGAAGTCCTCTCAGTATCGGCCGTTCGGCCGCATGAGCGGCACTCGAGCCACCAGCCGCAGTCGATAGCGGTCATCTCAGCGCTCTTAGCCTCGGCAGCAGACTGGCGAGTTGCTCGGCTTGTCTTGCGTATTCCGCTCGAGTGCCCATCAGCACGAGGACGAGGTCATCAGCACCGGCCTTTGCGTATGCCTGTGCCGTCTCCAAGGTGTCGTCGATCTGTCCTTCAAATCGAAACTGGACAGATCGCCTAATGGTTGTTGCGTCTCGCTCAACCTGCTCACAGTGATGGTCGAGAATCGTGGAGAGTCGTCGGAATTCGGCCGGGGCGTCACCCGGTGCATTCCAGACATCTGCGTGCTCAGCAACGATCCGCAGTGCTATCCGCTCACCGGTAGCACCAATCCAGATCGGGGGGTGGGGGCGCTGTACCGGCTTCGGGTCCCCGACAGCTTCCCTCAGGACATAGGACTCGCCCGCGAAAGACGGCCGGTCATCGCCCCAGAGCAGTTTCAGCACCTGACAGGCTTCGCGGAGCCGTGCCAAACGCTCACCGGCGGTCCCGAACTTAATGCCGAGCATTTCGTGCTCGGCCTGGAACCAGGCTGCACCGATTCCGAACTCGAGGCGGCCCGCGGATAGGTGGTCGACGGTGACTGCACTTTTCGCCAGCAGCGCAGGGTGGCGGAAGTTGTTCCCGGTCACCAGACAGCCAATCCGTACCCGTGAGGTGAGCTGGGACATCGCACCGAGCATCGTCCAAGCCTCAAACACATCAAGCGACGGTTCGTCGCCGATAGCTGCGAAATGATCCGACACCCAGCAGTGATCGAATCCGGCCTCATCGGCAACCTGCCAGACATGGCGAAGCTCGTCGATCGCCCGTGCTTGACCGAAGAGCTTGATGCCAACTCGAATGTCTGCGCCGCTCGTGGTCGGTCTCCTCTAGTTAGGAGTTGCAAAGGGATTCGAGCGCGAGCCCGAGGCCATCCGCCTCACGGTCGAGTTCGCGCCAGGTGTGAGCGTCGATCGAAATTCCTGATCGGCGGCGGCTCTTCTCGGTCTCTAGCTCGGGGCCCCCCGGCACGGTCACTCGTGTGTAGCCCGCGGCTGGAGGGCAGCCTTCGATCGCGTCGATGACCTGATCCACCGCGACCCCGAACGGTGACTCTGCGAAGAAGGACGGTTCGATCGCGATCATGACGAAGCCGTTTCCTGGGTCATCGCCAGTGGAGGCACAGCCTTCGCCGGTCAGCAGCCCGCCGAGAATCTCTACGAGGAGACTCAGCGCAAAGCCCTTGTGGCCTGCCGAGGGGAGAACAGCGCCACCGGAGTAGAGGTCGGCAGGGCGTGTGGTCGGGTTCCCGGCGGCGTCAAGCAACCAGCCTTCCGGCACCGACTGGCCGGCGTTCAGTGTCATCCGAACCTTTCCGTCGGTCGCGGAGGCGGGAGAGAAGTCGGCGACGATTGGAGGGCGCGCTGCCGCTGGGATGCCGAAGGCGAGCGGGTTTGTGCCCATTCGCCGCTCGCGGCCGCCGTGCGGTGCGACGAGGCCACCAGGTGGGCCACTGTTGACGAAGGTGAGGCTCACGCATCCAAGGGCGGCTGCAAGCTCGGAGAATTCGCCGAGCCGCCCGACATGCTGAACACCTGAAAGCGCAGCCGCTCCGATTCCTAACCCCTTGGCCTTATCGGTTGCTGCTCTGGTCGCCACGTGGGCGGCCACCTGTCCGAATGAGCGGCGACCCGCGAAGATCGCGAGGGCGGGGGTCTGCCTGACCAGTTCGGGCCGGGCACGTGGGTCGATCGCGCCTCTGCGAATCAGTTCGAGGTAACCGGGAAGGCGGACGATCCCATGGGAGTCGATCCCACGCAGGCTTGCTCCGACGAGCGAATCAGCAACGAGTGAGGCGGCTTCCGGCTCGGCTCCGCATCCGCTCAGCAGTCGAGTCGCGATTCGGACAAGCACCTCAGGGGGAAGCGACCGTCCTTCGTTCACTTGGTCGACCCCCCGCGGGCGGTTCGCTGCGACTCTGCTGCTGCGCGGCGGAGCAGCACAATGTCAGAGGAGAGCGCGACAAACGAGAACCCTCGCTCGCGAAGACCTTGGACTTCTTCAGGGGCTTCCGATGTGGTCCCGAGCGGTATCCCGGCGGCGGCACAGGCGTCGAGGGCCGATGCGATGTGATTCTCGTAGCTTGACCCTCGTTCAAGCGACCCGGTAGTCGAAAGGGAAAGATCGGCCGGCCCAACAAGGAGCGCATCGACGCCGCTCAACGCCGCGATCTCCGTGCAACTTTCGATCCCTGACTTGGTTTCCACCATCGGGATACACATGACACGCTCGTTGGCTCTTGCAGGGGAAAACTCGGCGTCCTGAAGCGCCGGCCGTACAGGACCCCAGCTTCGCACTCCGGCTGGTGGGTAGCGCGTCGCGGCGGCCGCACGTGCTGCGTCGCCGGGGCTGTCGATCATCGGCACGATCACTGCTTCTGCGCCCGCGTCGAGCGCACGCATGATTTCCCCCTCGTCGTTCCAACTAACCCGAACAGCCGCGGGGATCCCGTAGAGCGAGAGGGCTCGAATCATTTCGACCATTGCTTCGTAGCCGATCAGGCCGTGTTGTCGGTCGACGACAACCCAGTCGTAACCCGCGAGCGCCATGACCTCGGCAACGAGTGGGCTCGAGACGATGCACCAGCCCCCGACCGTAAACTCCCCTGGCAGCAGCTGCTCCCGGAGGTGTGAAACCCGTCGGTATGGCGGGGCGTCCTCGGCGTCCGACCTGGTTTCCATCCGGCTGCCTCCTTATGAGCGCGCTTTCTGGAGCTCTGGTCGACCTCACACAGGTCTCTCTATCTGTTCCACTCTATGAAAGTGCGAGATCGCTAGATAGAATAGCCTTCGAGACGGCTCGGTCGACGAAGCTAAGAGAGGTCGCAGATGGAACGGAACGAACGACGATCGCGCGATCTGAGCATGCGCGCTTCGAAATGTGTGCCAGGTGGGGTGCACTCGAATGTGCGGCTCCTGTGCTCCGACATGTACTTCTCTCGCGGTTTGGGTCCGAGGATCTGGGACGTCGATGGGAATGAGTACATCGACTACGTCCTTGGACAGGGACCGATGCTTCTTGGTCACGCGAACCGCGCGATCGACGACGCCGTGATGGCGGCATGCCGGGACGGGATGGTTTTCGGCGCTCAGCATTCGCTCGAGGTCGAAGCCGCAGAGCTCTTTTGCTCCACCACCGGCTGGGCGGAGCGGGTGCGATTCTCGATGACTGGCTCCGAGGCTGTGCACGCGGCGTTGCGGGTGGCGCGCGCTGCGACCGGCCGGGAGAAGGTCGTTCGTTTCGTAGGCGACTACAACGGCTGGCTCGACAACGTTTTGCTGGCGCCCGACACCGACGAGGTGAGGGTGGGAAGCCTCGGACAAAACCCCAGTGCGCTCGCTGACTCGATCCTTCTCCGCTGGAACGATTTCGCATCGCTCGAGCAGCTGCTTGCCGAGCGAGCGTCAGAAATCGCCGCAGTGATCATGGAGCCGGTGATGTTCAACGCTGAGGCCATCGAGCCGGTCCGCGGCTACCTCGGGGCGGTCCGCGCCGCTTGCACGAAGCATGGCGTCATTCTTATCTTTGACGAAGTCATTACCGGTTTTCGGTTGGCGCTTGGCGGCGCGGTCGAGTACTACGGGGTCAAGCCCGACCTCGCAACCTTCGGAAAGGCGCTGGCGGGCGGCTGGCCCGTCGCCGCTTTTGCCGGTCGCGCCGACTTGATGGACCTGATCTCTGACGGCCGCGTCAATCACTCGGGAACCTTCAACGGATCGGTTATGGCGTCAGCGGCCGTCGTTGCGACGCTGACGCAGCTTCGGGCCGATCCCCCGTACCAGCGAATCGCTGAGTACGGCCAGGCGTTGATGGCGGCTCTCGACGACCTCGGGAACCAGCTGAGTGTGCCACTGGTGGTGCAGGGGCTCCCGGTTGCGTTTCACGTGGCGCCGAACATCGCCGCGGGGGCCGACCCAGCCCTTGGGACGTTTGAGCTGCATCGCGCACTCGCAGACAGTGGCGTATGGGTGACGACGAGAGGGATCTGGTACGTCTCAGCGACCCACGGTGAGGCCGAGATGGAAGCGACGGTCGAACGGGCGAACCGCGCACTGCGCACCCTCGCCTCCGCCCGTGCACCGCTCGAGGAACTCAGCGTGTGAGCCGACCCACCGTCGCACTGCTTGGCCTCTTCCACGAGACGAACACATATGCGTCGGGACTCACGACGCTCTCAGACTTCGAAGAGTTCGAACTGCTCGAGGGCAAGGCGCTCATCGAGGCGAATCGTGACTCGGGTTCGGTGATAGGCGGTTTTCTCGACGAGACCGGATTCCGATTCGCCCCGTGTCTAGCGGCGTCGGCATGGCCGGGGGGTCCCGTCTCCTCAGATGCGTGGCAGCACATCCTCGAAAGGAGTCGGAGCGCGATCGACCGCGTCGGCGAGGTGGACGGAGTGTTGATCAATCTGCACGGGGCGATGGTCGCCGTGGGCGAGGAGGATCCGGAAGGGGCGTTAGTCCGTGCGGTGCGTGAGGTACTGCCGACTGCTCCGATCGGATGCGTCCTCGATCTTCATGCGAACCCGACTCCGGCGCTCGTCTCGGGCGCCGACGTCGTGATCGGCTACGACACCTACCCCCACATCGACATGAGAGAGCGCGGACGCGAAGTCGCGTCACTCCTGCGGACAATGCTGGAAGGGCAGCAGCTCGAGACCTCGCTCGCAAAGCTGCCGATCCTCACAACGCCGCTTGCGCAGGCCACCGACTCGGAGCCGATGCGAGGACTTCAAGCGAGAGCGGTCGAGCGCGCCGATGCCGCCGGCGTCGCGCGAGTCAACATTCTTCCCGGCTACTGCTACAGCGACCTTCCTCGTGCCGGTGTCAGCGTGCTCGTCGTCCATTCGCCCGAACTGCGTGACGCTGGGCTCGAGGTACTCCGGGCCACTGCTGAGGATATTCGGGAACATGAGTCCGACTTCGACATAAGGGGAGTCGACCCCGAGGAGGCGGTGATTCGAGCGATTGCCTCACGACGCACGCCGGTCGTGCTTGCAGACGTCGCAGACAACGTCGGCGGAGGCAGCCCGGGAGACGGGACCACACTGCTCAGTGGGCTGCTGCGGCACGACGCGGCCGGAGCGGTCGTGATCATCGCAGACGCCGAGGCGGCGATTACTGCGCACGATCTCGGCGTTGGTGCCAGCGTGGATCTGTACGTCGGCGGAAAGACTGACCGGCGCCATGGCGACCCGGTCCGAATCACCGGGACGGTGGTTCGCACGAGCGATGGTGTTTACACGACCCGCGGCACCTGGATGACCGACCGGACGTTCACGATGGGGAGAACGGCTGCTGTCGAGGTGCGCGGGGTCACGGTCGTTCTGACCGAGTTGCGCGTGCCGCCATTCCACAAAGAACAACTCACGTCGGTAGCCATCGACCCGGCCTCGATGCGCATCATCGTTGCCAAGGGGGCGCTTGCCTGGAAGGCAGCCTTCGGTGACGTCGCCGCCGAAACGATCTCGGTTGCGACCCCGGGTATCTGCCCGATCGATCCCTATCACCTTCCACGTACAACCCAACCGATGGAGGTCTAGGTCACGATGGCGCAGACGAATGCGCGAGCCGCCAGCACTGTGGAGGCACCTCAACCCGCCGGCCGCTATTCGCAGGCGATCGTCGCCGGTCACTTCTGTTTCCTCGCGGGGCAGGGTCCGCTCGACCCGGCCGGGACGGTTCAACGCGGCTCGCTCGAGTCGCAGCTTCGCCGCTGCTTCAGCAACCTGCGGGCCGTGGCGAAAGCGGCCGGAACGGATCTCGACCATGCAGTCCGGATCGGGGTCTACCTCAGGCCGGGGACAGACCTATCCGAATACAACCGCGTCTATGCGGACCTGGTGACTGCCGAACCCGCTCCGGCGCGGACAACGATCTTCTCACCTTTTACTGATTTCGACGTCGAAGTCGATGCGATCTGTCTCATCCACTGACGAGCGAAAGCAACCCACGCCAAGACCAGCGCTCGCACGGATGGGATCTCCGCGCACGACACTGTCACCACCTTGACTTTCGTTCTTGCAAGGCTGTAGTTTCCACTCTACTGGATTCCGAGTCTCACCTACCGGCACGCAGGAGGTTGTCGTGGACGAAGAACAGCGACTCGTGATGGAGGAGATTCTTCGAATGGACCGGCGGCGCTTTGCGACTCGATCGGTTGCGACGCTGGCCGCCCTGTGGTTCGGCGCGACGGGTGCAGACTCGCTCGTCGAACGAGCTAGCGCAGCCGTCGGCGCTGGCCCACCGTCGAAACCAACGGGCAAGTACACGGTGGCGCAGGACGCGCCTCCGTCGACCTTCGACCCGGCAAAGGCGGCGCTCGGAACTGAGTTCCGGGTCGCACGTAACACATGCGAACCGCTCGTCTACTACGACAAGAACTACAAGATCCAACCGCTCCTCGCCTCAAGCTGGCAGTCGAGCAGCGACAACCGAAAGTGGAGCTTCACCGTCCGGAAGGGAGTGAAATTCCACGACGGACAACCGTGGGACTCGACGGCGATGCGAAAGAACTTCGAGTACTACGCCGCGAACGCAGGCGGGTTGCAGGCGCTCCTGCTTCCGAAATTCCTGACGCTCGACGATTCGGATCCGTCGGTGCTCCATGTCGTCTTCGGGAATCCCGCGCCGGACCTCCTGCGGAGCGCAACGATCCTCTACATGGTCTCCCCAGCCGTCCTAGCCAAGGGGCCGTCCGTGGTTGCAACCGCTCCGGTGGGAACCGGACCGTTCGTGCTCGGACAGTCAACGCAGCAAGGCACAGAGATCGTGGCCGCCCCGTCGTATTGGGGAAAGGGGCCCTATTTCCAGTCGATCTTCATGGAGACAGTGGCCGAAACAGCAGCGAAGCTGAACGGTCTGAAGGCCGGCGACCTTGACATGATCCTCGGACAACCTCCGCTTGTTCTCCAACAGTTCACGGGCAACAAGAAATTCAAGGTCCTGACGGTTTCGTCGATTCGAACCGCAGGCTTCGCTCTTCCTGTTGTCACGCCACCCTGCACCGATGTCCGTGTCCGGCAAGCGATCATGTACGGCGTCAACAGCCCAGCGATCGTCAACGCAAAGTTCGCCAAGGGCGGCGTCACACCGGCGCTCAGCCTCGTCGCACCACAGGAGAAGGGATACGATCCGCCGTCAACGCCGTATGTCTACAACCCAGATAAAGCACGAAAGCTCCTCAAGGAGTCGGGTCACGGGTCCGGGTTGAAAGTCACCCTGCTGTCCGCGATCAGCGGCTTCGAGGCCGAGCTCGTCTCGCAAACGCTCGTCTCGCAGCTCAAGGACGTGGGCATCACCGTCAACGCTCAGGTTCAGGACGTCGCGACGTGGGTCAAGAATGTCTACGGAACCAGTCCACCGCCGATGGCGTATGCATCGTACGGAGACGTCACCGGCTACCCCCTCTTTTTGCAAGCCGGCTACCTGGGAATCAACGCCCACTACACGGGCCAAGACCTCAAGAAACTCGTCAACACCGCGAACCATTCAGCAAACGGCCCCGGCCATCAGAAGGCTCTGACCGAGCTGCAAGAGTTCTTCTCGCCCGGCCAAAAGGCGCTCTGGTATCCGATTGTCCACGAGCCTGTCAACGCGATCGTGCACTCGAATCTCCAGGGCTTCTATGTTCCGCCGGATCAGGCAACAGAGTACTTCGGAGAGATCTACTACTCGTAGTTCCTCGTCGCACGTGGGGTTCGGGGTGAAAGCAGCGGAGCTCACAAGGCTCCGCTGCTCTCTTAGCGCCTCAAGAGGAGGGTGAGAGCGTGATCCGCGCAGCAGTCATCGGATGCGGTATCCAAGGACGCTTGCATCTCGCCGCGCTCGAGCGACAGGCCGGTGTGGCCGTCGCCGCAATTTGTGATCTCGACAGAACGACTTTGCGCCACGCTCAAGAGCGGTTCGGCATCCCGAATGCCTTCACGAGCTATGAGGAGCTCTTTGACCGCGAGCGCCCTGACCTGGTCTGCATCTGCACGATGCCAAACACGCACCGATCTGTCGCGCTTCGAGCAATCGCAGCTCGAGCGCATGTTCTGTGCGAGAAACCGTTTGCTATGAACCTCGCCGAAGCGCGGGAGATCGCGGATGCCGCCGACCGAAACGGACGTCTACTCACCGTCGGCTTCAACATGCGATTCATGGCGGCAGCCGAACACGCAGCATCGGCCGTCCAGCGCGGCGAAATCGGCGAGCCGATACTCGCTATTGGTTCGCTTCAGTGCGGCGTCCCAACTTTGGGGTCACATCTCGTCAGAGGGATTGCCGGAGGCGGCATCCTCGCGGGCTCAGGCGTCCACATGATCGATGTCGTCCGCTGGGTCTGTGGCCGACCACAGCCCGTCGCTGCACGCGGGTTCACAACCACCTGGCTCGCCGCGAACCAGATCAAGCAGCTGGCTGATCCAGCCTCGGCCTCCACTTGGGACGGCGAAACCTTCGTCGACGCAACAATCTCGTTCGCAAGCGGCCTCGAGTATCTGTTGCGCGCGGACGCCCGACTCGATCGTGCGGGAGTGATCTATCGGTTCGAGGTCCGAGGCGAAAACGGCTCGATCGAGTTCGACCCCTTCCGCGGGACGCCCGCATCTCGGGGTAAGCGAAATAGCCAGTCGCTCGACCAGGTGATGCAGGAGTCCGTCGACCGCGAGATCGCCGATGTGGTTTCCGCGATCGAAACCGGCCGATCGGCGCGAGTAACCGTTGACGATGCACTAATCGTGCAAGCAGTGATCGACGCGCTCTACGAGTCGGCCGAAACGCGCCATAAAGTAGCCGTCGAACCGTGGTCTCGAGCGCAAGCAACGTAATGACCGATTCGCTCGTGCACGATCCTTCGACTCCTTTCAGATGGCGGAGCCATTGGAACGGGCCGGTGATCGACTGCGATGTCCACGTGAATGTCCCCTCCTATGAGGCACTGTCTCCGTACCTGTCCAGGCTCTGGAAACAGGTGATCGCTGAACGGGAGTGGCAGGCCCCGGCAGGGCAAGACATCACCTACCCGCCGAACGCTCCATCGACTTGCCGGCAGGACTGGCGGCCTCCTGACGGGCGCCCGCCCGCGTCGTCGCTCGACCTGATCCAAGAGCAGATCCTTGACCCCTGCGCACTCGAACATGCTGTTCTCACCTGTTACTACGCCGTTGACTCGATCCGGAATCCCGACTGGGCGAAGGCGCTCGCTTCGGCCGTCAACGATTGGCTGATCGCCGAATGGCTCGACCGCGATGAGCGACTCGTAGGCTCGATTGTCGTGCCGGCCCGAAGCCCTGAGGATATGGCTGCCGAAATCGAACGAGTCGGTGACCATCCCAAGTTCGTTCAAGCGCTTCTGCCGGCTCGCAGCGATCGCCTATACGGCCATCGTGTCTGGCACCCGGTCTATGAGTCGCTTGTCAGACACGATCTCGCCGTGGGCCTTCACTGGGGTGGTACCTCGGAGGGAGCGCCGTCCGCCACCGGCTGGCCGACCTGGTACGTCGAGGAGTACGCCGCCGAGCTCCAGGTGTACGCCTCGCAGGTCACGAGTCTCGTGGCCGAAGGTGTCTTCCAGCGATTCCCGTCGCTGCGTGTCACTGTCCTTGAGAGCGGATTTGCCTGGCTTGCGGCCTGGTTGTGGCGCATGGACAAAGACTGGAAAGGGCTTCGGCGCGAAATCCCATGGGTGAGCCGGCCACCGTCAGAGATCGTTCGCGATCACATGAGGTTCTCGACCTCTCCACTCGACGTGCAATCGGTAAGCGAACTGACCCTTATTCTCGAGTGGCTTCAGTCAGACGAACTCTTACTCTATTCGAGCGACTACCCGCACTCCCACGGCGATGACCCAGCGCTGCTCCTCGACGCAATCTCCGACCCCGGCCGTCTGGCAAAGCTCCTAAGTGCTAACGCACGAGCGTGGTATCGGCTTTGAGCAATCAGGAACCAGCGTCGTCGGCCAGGCGCTATGTCGTGACTCGCGTCGAGGAGCTTCAGGACGGCGACAGGCTGATCGTCGACGTCGACGGGCGCTCGATAGGGGTGTTCAATGCCGGCGGTGAGTTCTATGCCATTCTCAACCGCTGCCCCCACCAGGGAGGACCGCTCTGTCTCGGAGACGTCCTCGATCTGGTCGAGGCCAGTGCTCCCGGCGAATACCGAGTCGACGGCAGCGTAAAGGTCCTCTCTTGCCCTTGGCACGGATGGGAGTTCGATCTCCGAACCGGTCGGTCGTACTTCGATCCAGCCCGAACCCGTGTGAAGGCCTACCGGGTCGACGTCGCGGATGCGGGGGAGATCAACTCCGATTCGTCAGTCTCGCTGGCGTCGTACTCCACAGGTCGTCGTCCCGGGCCTTACCGGGCGGAGGTCATCCCGGTGAGTGTCGAAGGCGATTACCTCGTCGTCACGCTTGCCTCGGTTTCAGACTCCCCGCCCAAGAGTGGTACGTCAGCGTGAGTGTCGAGCCGGGAGCCCTGTCGAAGACCAAACCGGCTGGTCGTCGCGTCCGCCCGCCGGTTATCGATTGTGATGTCCATAACGTCACGACCGCACTCGATCCCGAGGTCGCGCAATATCTTCCGCAGCGCTGGCGGAGGTACTTGGAGACGATCGGTCTTCGCAATCATGGCCCAGGTGGCTCGGTGCCGCACATCCGAGCGTCTGGCTGCCGCGTCGACTCTCGGCCGGCTGACGGGCGGATGCCTGGCAGCGACCCTGAGCTCGCACGCACGCAACTGCTCGACGAGTTCGAGATTACGGCAGGGATCCTCAACAACTATGGGCTGGCGTTCGCAACGGGCGGACCCCCATCCGAACTGTCGATCGCACTCGCACATGCCTATAACGACTGGACGCGGGACTACTGGTTTCCCGCGGATCCCAGGTGGCGCGCGGCGATCGTCGTGCCGGTCGAACAGCCCGCTGCCGCCGCGGCTGAGATCGACAGGTGCCGAGACGAAAGCGACCGTTTCGTTCAGGCGTGGATGGGGGAGCCACACCGAGTACCCGATGGGAAACGTCAAGTACTGGGACATGTATGAGGCTCTACATGGACTTGACATCCCAATTGCTGTCCATCCGAGCTTCTCGCGTTCGTATCACGGAACCGGGTCCGGGTACTACACCTACTACTTCGAACAACACACAGGCTTCCTCGCGGCCGTCTACACGCTGGTTGCGAGCCTAATCTTCGAGGGAGTGTTCGAGCGGTTCCCGCGTCTAAAGGTCGTGCTCGTCGAACTCGGGTGGACATGGGCCGTGCCATTTTCGTGGCGGCTCGACGCTGCATGGAGTGTTCTCAAGGATGAGGTACCGCACCTCGACCGTCGACCGTCGGAATACCTCCGCGACCACTTCTGGTTCACGACACAGCCGATCGAGGAACCGCAAGACCCGCGTTGGATCAACGCACTCGTCGACCAGTTCGATCGGTCTGGGATGGCCGAGAAACTGATGTTCTCCTCCGACTATCCACATTGGGATTTCGACTCACCCGACGAGGCGCTACCGTCATCGCTTCCGGTCGACGTAAGGTCGCGAATCTTGGCCGGGAACGCGAGCGCGCTCTACGGGATTCCGCTGGAGAAGCCCAAGTGACTCCCAACTGGCTTGGGTTGTGTTCCACGTGGCGGTTCTCGACAGTAGAATCGTGCCGATGGGTGAGACCCCGATGTCGCGAGGCCGAGGGCGCGGAAGGAGCGTTGGAGCTGTCGTGTCGACGCGATCGGGCGAGGAAGCCGTAGAGGGGCTAGACGGGAAGACTTCCGCCGATCCGTGCGGTCGAGCGCGTGTGTGACATCTTCGATCTGCTCCGACGGAATCCTGCGAAGGGCCCTTCCCTGACCTCGATCGCAGCCGGCACCGGACTTCCGAGGACATCTGCGTACCGTTATCTCCTCGCGCTTGAGGCTCATCTCCAGGTTGAGCGGGACGAGCGGACCAACACGTTTCGGCTCGGCCTCGCCTTTCGGTCAAAGCCGAGTCATCAGCTGGAGCAGTTCGTTGCGCGGAGCCTGCCGGTGCTGGTGGAACTGCGCGACGTGACGAACGAGACGGTGAACCTTGGCGTAATTGACGGGGGGCGATGGGTTCATTCTGCGGTTTGCGAGAGCAACCAGATGATGCGGCTGGCTGCGCGTGTTGGCGAGAGAGGAATGCTCCATTCGACCGGGATCGGGAAAGTGATCGCCGCCCAGTTCTCTGACGAGGAGGTCACAGCGATACTCGAGTCCGAGGGAATGCCGGCGATCACTGATCGGACGATTACCCATGTCGACGACTACTTGGCCGAGCTGGCGCGGGTTCGGCGCCAGGGTTATGCGATCGATGATCGAGAAAACCAAATCGAAGGGCGATGCGTGGCGGTCCCCATACGGGGTGCACCTGTGCCGTGCGGTCTGAGCATCAGCGCACCAATGCAACGAATCTCGAAGCGTCGTCTATCTGAGCTTCGCGGTGTGCTGCAAGAGGCCGCGCAAGTGCTCGTCGAACCCGTTCGGGTGGTGTCGAGGAGGTCTCTCTATTTCCGCACGCGCGCAGACGAGTGACGGCGGGGACGCGATTCGGGCGGTCAAGCGAGTCTGCGAGATCCTCGACCTCCTGCAAGATGCTCAAGACGGACTGTTGGCGACAGAGATCGCGGAGCGAGCCGGGCTCCCAAAGAGCACCGCTTATCGCTATCTCGTCTCTCTTGAGCGGCGAGATTACGTTGAGCGAGATGCAAAGAGCAACATTGTTCGTCTGGGAAGTGTCTTTCGGCCGAAGGCGACTCGCGACCTCGATCGGCTCATAGCCTTTGCTCGTCCGATCGCAGCATCCCTTCGGGACGAGGCCGGCGAAACGGCAAACCTCGGCGTCGGCGATGGGACGCACTACACACATAGCGTTGTTGTCGAGAGTCGGCATGTCATCCGACTCGCGGCGCGTGAGGGTGAGCGATGCCCACTTCACTGATCTGCAATTCGGCAAGGTCATCGCAGCCGAGATGAGCGACGACAAGGTCAAAGAGGTTCTGAAGCTCGCTGGCATGCCTCGAATCACCGATCGCACGATCGTCGACGTCGATGCGTTTCTGCGTGAGATCCGACGTGCGCGCGTGCGCGCGGCGACGCCCTCGACGACTGCGAGAACCAAGAAGCAGGCAGGTGTGTCGCCGTACCCGTCCCAGACGCTCCGATCGCTTGCGGGTTGAGCATCAGCAGCCCGGCTTCACGTTTCCCAAAGAGCCGCCTGCCAGCTTGTGACCAGCCTTCAACATGCGGCCGCCGAGCTCTCTGAACGGCTTGGCTACGACGGGGCAGAGCGAACGATCAGCGGATAGCCGCTTGGACGAAGCGGCGTTCCAGGCCGCTGTTGACCAGAATCCGGCCGATTGGTAGTTTTCCGAGTGCTGAGACGCTTTATGTCACTAGTCGGAACATCGGGAGGGCGTCCAGTTCGACGCTGGCGATGCGGCGCTCAGGCGCGTGACGGCATCTGGCGGAGCCCGGGAGACTGAATCGCGTGGTCCGATTCATCGGGGTCCGCCTTGCCCAAGGAGTCATTGTCCTCGTCGGCGCGATCGTCATCAGCTTTCTGCTCACAAACCTCTCAGGAGACGCCGCTCAGGCTCGGCTCGGACTCTTCGCAACCCCGTCCCAGGTGGCGAAAATGCGCCACCAGCTCGGTATCGACCGGCCGATGATCGATCGCCTCCTGTCCTACATTGAGCATGCATCGCGAGCGGATTTCGGCCGCTCTTACAGTCTCCAGACGAAATCCGCACTTGGCCTGGTCCTTCACGCACTGCCCTGGACATTGGGTCTGGTTGTCGCAGCGATGTCCCTCGGGTTACTGCTAGCAGTCCCTGGGGCAGTCCTCTCCGTGCTTCGCTCTCGGAGCCTCGGCGACAAGACTATCCAGAGCAGCTTCTTCGTCTTTCAAGGCGTACCCGAGTTCTGGCTCGCGCTTCTCCTGACATTGGTCTTCTCTGTCTGGCTTGGGTGGTTCCCTGCGTTGGGCGCAGCTGGTTTCAGCTCTTGGATCCTCCCAGTCGTTGCGTTTGCGATCCCATTCTCGCCAGCCCTCTTCCGTCTCCTTCGTAGCCAACTGCTGGACATTGGCGAAATGGATTTCATGAAGGCCCTAGAAGGAAAGGGGATATCTGACCGAGACATCGTTCTCCGTCACGGGCTCCGAAACGCCGCGCCGCCATTCATAACGTTGCTCTTCCTGCAGATCGGGTGGATGATCGGCGGAACGCTGATTGTCGAGATCGTGTTCAGCTGGCCCGGCATCGGTTCGTTGTTGTCCTACGCCGTCAACAACCGTGACTACCCCGTCATCGGTGCGATTGTCGTCGTCGTCGCGGCTTCGTACGTATTGCTCAACCTCGCCGCAGATGTATTGGTCGTCGGGCTCGATCCGCGTGTCCGTCGCGCGCTGCAGGGGCGTAAGAGATGACCGGGATCGTTCCGAAGTCCCTTCTCCCACCGCCGTTCAGCTTTCAGCGGCTCAGGCTGGAGGAACCCGGATCCGTCGGCAGCGGCGCCTATGGACATGGATGGCGCATCCACTTGCGGTCGGATGCGCTCTTATGGGTTGTTTGGCGCTCGTCGGGATCATGGACCATTTCTGCTTCCGAATCCGAACAATCAGGATCTGAACGCCGCTCTCGTTCGACCAGGATCACCGGGCCACCTGCTCGGTACCGACGCGATTGGGCGCGACATTGCGACGTGGATCGTCAGCGGCATCCGAACGAGCTTCATCATCAGCAGTGCAGTTGTACTGATCAGCGCGTTCATCGGTGTGACGGTTGGATTGGTAGCGGGCTACTTCGGTCGCCTCACCGACGGCATTTTGATGCGAGTCGTCGATCTCACGCTCGCCGTCCCGCCTCTGCTCCTCTTCATCGCGGCCTCGGCCGCGTTCGAAGCGCACACCTGGACGCTGATCCTTCTTCTTTGCCTTGTTGCGTGGCTGCCATATGCACGAGTAACGAGGACGCGAGTCCAAGCAGAGCGGGAGCGAGGGTTCGTCGCTGCCGCGAGACTCGCCGGCTCGAGCCACCGGCGAATCCTCACGACACACCTTCTCCCGACGGTCAGCAGCGTGCCGATCGTGCTGATGAGCCTGCAATTCGGCTATGTGCTTCTCTGGGAATCAGGACTCAGCTTTGTCGGCTACGGAGTCCGGCCGCCGACCGCAAGCCTCGGGTACATGATCGCGCAGGGTCGAGACACCCTCGCAACGGCCTGGTGGGTCGTCTTGTTTCCCGGACTCGCCATTCTCCTCATCGTGGTCTCGGCGAACATCCTCGGTGACGGTCTTCGCCGACTTGTCAACGAAGGTGCGCTGTAGTCGTGATGGATCGTCGCTCTGAAAGCGTCGTCGACAATCTCACTGTCAGGCATCGAGACTCAGGCGTTGAGTTCGTTTCCGGCGTGAGCTTTTCTGCGTCGCCAGGAAGGATTCTCGGCGTCGTCGGCGAGACCGGCGCAGGAAAGACACTCACCATGCGTGCAGTGCTCGGGCTCTTACCGAGAGGTTTGGAAGCGAGCGGAACGCTGCAGGTCGCGAACCGGGACGAAGTCAACTTCGCAGACATGCGCGCCCTTCGCTCGTTGGCCGGTCGGGACACGGCAATGATCCTTCAGAACCCAGCAGCGATGCTCGACCCCTTGATTCGAGTAGGGAAACAGCTGGTCGAAGGTCCGCGGCGACTCGGCTTGCTTTCAAACGTCGATTCAAGCGAGCGAGCTCTCTCTCTGTTGACGCAGCTGGGGTTTACGGATGCCGAAGCGGTGCTGCAGCTCTATCCGCACCAGCTGAGTGGCGGCATGGCGCAGCGCGTTGCAATCGCGATGATGATGATGCCGCGCCCGGCACTCTTGATTGCCGACGAGCCAACCTCTGCGCTGGACGCCCACGTCCGCTTCGAGGTCCTGTCCCTTCTGAGCAGCGCTGCAAAGGCAGAGGACTCGGCAGTTGTACTCGTCAGCCACGATCTTGGGTTGATCGGCAAGTTTCCGGATCGGATCCTTGTGCTGTACGCGGGGAACATCATGGAAGAGGGCCCGACCGAGGCCGTTCTTGAGGCCCCGCAACACCCCTACACAGCGGCGTTGCTGAACTGTTCGCCCTCTCTGACATCGGAACGGCGGCGACCACTGCAAGTGATTGATGGGGCTCCGCCGCATCCAGGGGCGTGGCCGACGGGGTGTGTCTTCGCCCGAGATGCCCTCTCGTTGACGAGCGAGGCCGCCGCGAGCGTCCGAGACTTCGAAACTTCGGCGACCATAGCGCCGCTTGCCACCGAGCGTTCGAGCGTGGGCTAACTGATAGCCCGGTTGCGGAACTCTCGCATGGCTGAGGCGGTGGTCTCCGTTCGCGGACTCAGCCGCACCTTCGGTCGTCGTTCCGCGGAGCGCCGAGCGCTCGTTGATGTCGGCTTCGACGTGCGTGATCGTCAGACGCTTGCTGTCATCGGCGAGAGCGGAGCAGGAAAGACGACTCTCGTTCGTCTGATCGCCGGACTCGACCGGCCGACATCAGGGACAATCGCGGTCGCTGGCGCGGCACCGCGTATCCGTTCGGGCGTGCCTTCGAAGGTTCAGATCGTCTTTCAGCAGCCGCTTGAGGCGCTGAATCCGTTCCATTCGATCGGTCGGAGCATAAGCGAACCGATGAAGGGTCTCGCTCGATCGGAGCGGAAGACACGCGTGCGCGATTTGTTGGATGCCGTAGGAATCGCACGGTCGCGAACGGACGACCGGCCAGCCCAGTTCAGCGGCGGACAGTTGCAGCGCATCGTGATCGCACGTGCGCTGGCCGCCCGGCCAACGGTCCTTCTGTGCGATGAGCCGACAAGCTCGCTCGACGTATCAGTCCAAGCACAGATCATCAACTTGCTGGTCGAGCTCCAGAAGGAACTGAACTTCGCCTCAATCCTCGTTACGCACGACCTTGCGGTGGCAAAGGTGTTGTCGGACGAAGTACTCGTGCTGCGGAACGGGACGGTGGTCGAGCACGCACCGGCCGATGCGTTCTTCGTCTCTCCCGCCGCCGACTACTCCCGGCACTTGCTCTCACTAACCTTTGAGCCAGTCGTTGGCGGTCGTCCGCTTTCGGCCGTCGCGGTTGATGAATCTATGCGTTCGCGACAGTCGACGTGACGATCACGAGTACAGAGGACGCGCCCCCCGCATTTCCAAGCATCCGTAGGAACGGAGATTGGGAACTCGATTGCGCCTACCTCGACAGCGCGAGTTACGGCCTGCCGCCGCGAGCTGCCTACCAGGCACTACAAACGGTTCTCGAGGGCTGGCGGGGAGGCTGCATGTCTTCGATCCCCTGGAATGAGGCGACCGAACGATCTCGAGCTCTTTTCGCGCGTCTCGTTGGCGTGCAGATCGACCAAGTCGCGACAGGGTCGGCTGTCTCGCCGTTTGCCGGGCTGATCGCGGCTGCACTCCCACGCTCCAAGGTCATTGCCTCCGACATCGAGTTCAGCTCACTGCTATGGCCATGGCTCGCATGGGACGCCGAGATCAGGACAGTCCCGCCCGACCGCCTCGCCGAATCAATCGACGGGACAACAGACGTCGTCCTCGTAAGTGCCGTTTCCTCCGTCACCGGGGAGGTCGCAAACCTCGATGCAATCGTTGCGTCTGCCAAAGCGCACAACGCGTTCGTGGTCGTCGACGCAACGCACGCGTGCGGCTGGCTTCCACTCGACGGAAGTCACTTCGACGCCCTGATCTGCGCGGCCTACAAATGGTTGCTCTCTCCACGCGGCACTGCGTTTCTGGCTGTCAGCGACGAGCTGCTGGAACGGTTGAAGCCTCTCAACGCCAACTGGTACGCACCCGATGGATTTGGCGGAGCCTACTTCGGCCTGCCGATGCCGGCCTCTCGCACGGCGCGACGGCTAGACCTGTCGCCGGTGTGGTTCTCGTGGGTCGGAACAGAGCCGGCGCTGGAGGCCTTGCTTGAGGTTGGAACCGACGAGATCCACCGTCACAACCTGGCCCTCGCCAACCGCTTTCGCGCGGGTCTTGGGCTCGGAGACTCCAACTCGGCAATCGTCACTGCAGAGATTCCAGTCACCGAGGAACAACTCGAACGCGCCAACGTTCGTCTTCTGACTCGCGATGGCCGCATTCGCGCCGCCTTCCACCTCTATAACAACGAGGCCGATGTCGATCTGGCGCTCGACGCACTGCAGAACGTCGCAGCGTCGAGCCCAGTCTGAGATGGCGGCGGACACGCTCCGTGAGCCGATGTCTCCTCCCGGCCGCCCGCCGCATCACCGCGGCGTCGTCGCGACGCTATTGATCGTGATCTTTCTCGCATCGCTCGATCAGACGATCGTCGCAACCGCATTGCCGACGATCGTCGGCGATCTCGGCGGCCTGCAACACCTTTCGTGGGTTGTGACCGGCTATCTCCTTGCCGTAACCATCGTCGCCCCGCTGTGCGGCAAGCTTGGCGATCTGTACGGGCGGAAGCGTCTCCTTCAGTGGTCCATCGGGATCTTCCTCGTCGCTTCGCTCTTATGCGGTCTCAGTCAGGACATGGCGGAACTCGTCGCCTTCCGCACGTTGCAAGGGATCGGCGGAGGCGGACTGCTCGTGACATCGCTTGCGGCCGTCGCCGACATCGCGCCACCACGCGAACGCGGTCGCTACCAGGGTCTCTTTGGCGTTGTACTCGCGGCCGCCGCCGTGCTCGGGCCCGTGCTCGGCGGGATCATCGTCGACGCTCTCTCGTGGCGATCGATCTTCCTCGTCAACGTCCCCCTCGCCCTCTTCGCCTTCGCAGGAGTAGCCGCGTGGTTTCGACTGCCAGGCCGCTCAGCCGCACGTCACATCGACTACTTGGGCGCCACCCTCCTCGCACTGTTCTTGTTCTCGGTCGTCCTGATGTTCAGCTCAAGCCAGTCGATTGCCGACTGGACGTCCTCCTCGACACTTGCCTTGGCAGCCACGGCTTGCCTGGCATTTGTCCTGCTCGTCGTGAATGAGCGGCGCGACCCAGATCCGATCATTCCACCGGTTCTCTTTCAGAACCGGATCTTCGTCGTATCGATCGCGATCGGGTTCACTGTGATGTTCACGCTGTTCGGCTTCACGACTTACCTGCCGCTCTTCCTTCAAGTCGTCAAGGGTGAGAGCCCGACCAACTCCGGGCTCATCCTCACGCCGATGATGATTGGGATGGTCGTAACATCGCTGGTGACCGGCCAGCTGATTGCGCGGTTCGGCCGATACCGCATCTATCCGATCGTCGGCACTTTCGTCATCGCTATCTCGGCCTACCCGCTGTCTCGCGTCGACGCACGATCGTCGACCTTCGCGATCGCTATCTGCATGCTCGGGGTGGGCCTGGGTCTCGGCGGTATTCAGTACGTCTTGATCATGGTGATTCAGAACGCCGTTGAGAGGCAGCACGTCGGTGTCGCAACCGCGTGCTCGAGCCTTTGCCGCCATATCGGTGGTGCCGTCGGAGTCTCGATCCTCGGGGCGATCTTTGCCGCGTCGCTTACACACCAATTATCAATTCGAACGCCAGGTGAAGCGGGTGCCGCTCGAGACATTGGGCCGAAACTCATCCACAGACTTCCCGCCCACTCTCGTCTCGTGTACATCGATTCCGTTGCCGCCGCTCTCCGCCCCGTCTTCCTCGTAGCTGCGGCCGTCGCAGTCATCGCCTTTGCTCTGAGCTGGCTGTTGCGTGAAATCCCGTTCCGCTCGGAGGACGAACACGTACTTCAGCATGGACGCGGGGACGGCGTTCAGACGGTGCATTTCGCGGAAGGAAGCTCGTGAAACACGCTACGCGTGACCTCAGCGACCTCATCGAGCCAGGGCAGGAGTTAGCCCAGCTCGGGTCGGGTTTCGAGTTCACGGAGGGCCCGACCTGGGACGTTGTAACCGACAGCCTCTACTTCAACGACATCCCCGACGATAGCCGCTGGCGTTGGTCGGCGGAGCGTGGCGTCGAACTCGTGAGCCGGCCTAACTTCAAGGGCAACGGCCAGGCCTTCGATGGCGAGGGAAACCTTCTCGTCTGCGAGGGGCTGAGCTCAGCCGTCGCCCGGATCAGGCCGGATGGGACACGGGAGATTCTCGCGTTCGACTATGAGGGGAAGTACCTCAACAGCCCCAATGACCTTGCCGTCCGGAGTGCTGATGGCTCAATCTATTTCACCGATCCGTCCTACGGTCGCGATGACGATCGAACGGGGCTGAGGCGCGAGCGCGACCTGAGTTTCCAGGGGTTGTTTCGGATTTGCCCCGGAGGTGGATCTATAGAGCTCCTCGTAGACGAAGACGAGTTCCTCAACCCAAACGGTCTGTGTTTTTCGCCTTCTCAGGATCGGCTGTACGTCAACGACACCGATCGAGGAGACATCAAGGTGTGGGACGTCCGCCCCGACGGCAGCCTTGAGAACCGGCGCGTCATCTTCGGTGGCGCATCGCCGGGCGCGTCAGGTTGGCTGGACGGAATGGAGTGCGACGAGCATGGCAATCTCTGGGTTAGTGCCCCCGGAGGCATTCAGGTCCTCGCTCCCGACGGCGATCGCCTCGGGATCATTGAAACACCGGAGCCGTTGGGGAGCCTGGTTTGGGGCGGAGAGGAACGCCGTTCGCTGTTTCTCGCAAGTTCGACCTCGCTCCACATGCTCCAGACCAAGGTGCCAGGCGCGCTGCTGCCCGGTGACGGTACGTGATTGGCGGCGACTTTGGCCGATGCGCACATCCATCTCTTCAACTCGGCCAGGCAGTCCGACGCCTCAGACTACATCGGAGACGACCTGGCTCACTACGAAGCGCTGCGACGCGACCACCGCGTCGAGAGGGCCCTCGTCGTCGGGTTCGAAGGCGAGTCGCGCTTCGCCGGAAACAACCGACACATTCTTCGGCTCGCTGAGACACATCAATGGGTCAAACCTCTGGTCTATCTGGCTCCCCAGCGCGCACCGTCTTCTCGCGAGCTCAGAGAGTGGCGCACGAGAGGCGCGGTCGGATTCTCCCTCTACGCCATCACAGGAGCAGCCGCGCAAGAGATTTCGCGTTGGCCGGCTGAGACGTTTGAAGCAATGTCGACTCAACGCGTGATTCTGAGCATCAACGCACCGCCGAAAGCAATCGCAGTCATTTCGGAGGTCCTCGACCGATTGTCTGGGTGCAGCGTCCTTATCAGCCACCTCGGCCTACCGGGTCAGTACGAATCCGTCTCGACACACGCTGCCGCTGAAGAGCGCCTCCGGCCACTCTTGGCTCTGGCGCAATCGGCCAACGTCTTCGTCAAATTCTCCGGGCTCTACGCGATTAGCGACCCGGCCCGAGACCTCTTCGGGGCAATCACCCGACCCTTTATCGATCTCGTCCTCGAAACATTTGGGCCGAACCGTCTTGTCTGGGGCTCCGACTTCCCGCCGGTGCTCGACCACATGTCCTTTGAGCGCACACTGGACACCGCGCCACTGGCGAAGTGCACATCCGCGGAGATCGCCCGGATCATGGGCGAGAATCTCTTGCGGCTCCTCGACAGTCCGACGGAAAGCAACTGAAATGGAACGATTCTGCTTCACCTTCGAACTCGCGCCGGGAATGGAGGAGGAGTACGAACGCCGACACTCCGATGTCTGGCCCGAAGTCGTGGCGGCAATCAAGGAAGCGGGATTCTCGAACTACTCGATCTTCCGGCGCGGAACCGAAATGATCGGCTATGCCGAGTGCGAGCCGACGGTCGCCGCCGCTCTAGAGAAGCTCGAACGGGCCGAGGCAACCGCTCGATGGAACGAGTACATCAGAGCGATCATGACTCGCTCGGTCGACGAACACGGTCGGCTGTTCGCAGTTCGCGAGGTGTGGCATCTCGACTAGCTCGACTGGCAAAGCCTCGGCAAACGGCATCCGAAGATACTGGAGCGATGATGCGAAGCAACCGGCTGCGACAACTACTCGAGACGAACACGCCGACAATCGGGACGCACCTCTTCCTGTGCGATCCGCTCGTCGTCGAGGTGGTTGGCCACACCGGCGCCTTCGACTACGTCGAGTTTCTCGCCGAATACTCGGCCTACGACCTTCGAGGGCTTGAGGACTTTTGTCGCGCCGCGGAGCTCTCGAATCTTGGAAGCATGATCAAGGTCGACTACGAGAACCACGCGTTCGTTGCACAACGCGCTGTCGGAGCTGGCTTCGAGAGCGTTTTGTTTGCCGACGCCCGATCGGCCGAGGACGTCCAGCGGTTCGTGTTGTCGCTGTCGCCGGACACTCCGGAGCACGGTGGGCGGTTCGGTGTGGGAGCACGACGTCACGCACTTCCGGCTTACGGCGGTACACCCGAGTACGTTGAGGCATTGCGACGAGTGGTTGTTGCCGTGATGATCGAGAAGGCGTCCGCAGTCGACTGCATCGAGGAAATCGTTCGTATCCCCGGAGTCGATCTCGTCCAGTGGGGGCCAGCTGACTTTGCGATGAGTATCGGACGACCCGGGGAAACGTCCCACAGCGATGTACTTGAGGCGGAGCGGAACGTAATCGAGACTGCTCATCGCGCGGGCGTGCCGTGCCGTGCCGAAATCGCATCAGTCGCCGACGCAGGACGTTACGTCGAACTTGGCGTTCGTCATTTCAGTATCGGCTACGACATTTACACGATTTACCATGCCTTCAAGGCAGCAGGCGTTGAGCTTCGCTCGTTCGTCGAGGGAAGTCCATTTACCCAGTGAACTCGTTCCACATCGCGATCACGCGTCCGCTTCCGGCTACCGCGAAGATTCCACACTCGCAGGAGCGGGACGCGTTGAGCTCTTTAACCTTCCCTCTGAGGCGGACCTTGTAACTGTGCACTGCCCCTTGACCGCCGACACACATCACCTAATCGATTCGGACGCATTACAAGCGAGGAAGCCGACAGGATTCCTGGTCAACACCGTTCGCGGGCCGATCGTCGAAGAGGCCGCGCTCGTAGATGCTCTAGCTAACGGCAACTAGCGTTGGCGGACTCTCGTCTCCGAGCACGAGCCCGAGATAGATGAGCTACTGCTCGAGTCCGAAACTCTGTACTGACACCGCATCTGGGCTCGGCAACGAGTGAAGTGGGCGCAGCGATGGCGCTCCTTGCTGCCAAGAACGTCGTCGCCGTTCTTCGCGGGCAATCGCCTCTGGACGGCGGTGCCGCTCCCGTGAGCGATCCACTTCCCATGAGCGATCCACACCGAGAACTGATCTGTCCCGCGGCTGCAGGTGTGCCGTCGGCGCTGCTTACTGTCCGTCTACTCGAAGACGACGACCGTCCGAGCGATATCCCCCCGTGCGATTCGCTCATAGCCGGAGTTGATCTCGCTCAGAGGCACGCGCTGGGAGACAAGCTCGTCGAGCTTCAAGCGACCTTGCATGTAGAGATCGATGAAATACGGCAAGTCGTCGCGGAAGCGAACTGTCCCCGTATTCGTGCCCTGGACGCGCATCTCAGTGCCGACGAGATCGAGCCCGTTGATCTCAAATGTCTCGCCCTCTGGCAACATCCCAATGATGGTCGCCGTTCCACCTCGACTCAGCAGCTGGATCGCAAGCTCGCACGTTGCCTTCGAACCGACCGCTTCGAAGGCGTGGTCTACTCCACTCGCGCCTCGCAACAGCTTTTTGACGCGTTCAACGGTGTCCCCATCGGTGATGTCGATTAGGTGAGTCGCACCAAATGCGATTGCCCGATCGAGCTTCTCGGCATTGTGGTCGATCGCGATGATCCGGTTTGCGCCAGCGATCGCCGCCCCCTGGACCACATTGAGACCGATCCCCCCACACCCGATCACCGCGACGTCGGCTCCGGGTTCGACCCGAGCACACCGAAGCACTGCTCCGAGCCCCGTAGAGACGCCGCAGCCGATGAGCGCAGCCCGATCGAACGGCATCTCCCGACTGATCGTCACAAGCTGGTTCTCGTGTACGAGCATCGCTTCGGCGAACGTGCCGAGGTTTGCAAACTGGTGCACCGTTTCACCGCCAGACAGGCACAGGCGGGGAGAATCGCTTTCGCTTCGACCGAAGTTGTAGGCATTTGGGCAGAGCGTCGGACGACCCGCCCGACACGATCTACAGAAGCCGCAGAACCCAGCCGGAAATGTGACGACGTGATCCCCCGGGCGTACCCACGTGACATTGCTTCCAACGACCTCGACCACGCCGGCAGCCTCGTGTCCCATGACGACGGGCATCGGGTGAAGGTTGCGGCCTTGGATGAAGTGCAAGTCGCTGTGGCACAGGCCGGTCGCCATAGTCCGGATGCGAACCTCGTGTGAGAGAGGGCGATCGACCTTGACCTCTTCGAGACTCAGTGTCCCGTGCTTCCGCAGGACAGCCGCTGCGACGGACTCGGCGTACTGCATCATCCGGTTCCGTTTGTTGAGATACCTCTTCTCACTAGATGATTAACGTAACGAGACGTAATGGTGCCGTCAAGCCGAGCGCCGCACCACACATCCCCCGTGCTGATGTTCCATGAATCGAGATTCGATCCGCATTTCCTGGTGAACCTGTCCGCACACCAGCCCCTGGCAAGAACCGATGGAGATGTCCGGAAATGGTGCCTTCGTTACGCAGCGCGGGGTCGCTCGCAGCTCGAACGGCTCGGGCGTGGGCGAATGGACCTAACCGGACTTGGACCAGCGCCCTGGATCGTCGCAAAACTCGCTTGCGGAGTGTTCTCAGAATCGAAGAATCTGGCGTACGTCAGCCTGTTCGGCCTCGACCTCGGGGCGCTCATCGGCGGCGGACCACTGGTGGTCGAAGTCGTACTTGCACTCCCCGGGATTGGGCTCCTCACCTACCAGGCGATCGGTCGCCTCGACCTGCCCGTGATCATGGGTGTCGTCCTTTACGGCGCATTCTTCATCGTTCTCATCAACGCGCTCGTGGACATCGGCTACGCCGGTCTCGATCCGAGGGTTCGCGCAACCTCGAGTGGGGAGGTACGACAGAGTCGTGCTCCCGCGGGGAAGGGTGACTAGATCACGTCGGGCGCAGTCGGACCCGCGTAGTCAGCGGACCGGTTCGCGGAAAGAAACCGGAACGACCCCAGTTGACGTTATCTGCTGTGACAACAAGCAATATCACTTGCAAGTTATGGAACAAGCACTGCGATCGGGATCGCGTCTCGCACGTCAGAAGGGCACGCGCGTCAGATACGCCGTGACGACGCCGATCGCGATCTCACGGCCTGCGCCCTTGAGTGTGTCGAGCGCGCCCCGCAGTCGGGTCTTCTCAGCGGGATCGTCGGTCGTCGCCTCAGCCTTTTCAAGCGCGACGATCAGTTCGTTGAGAAGCTGCTCAGCCGAGGGCCACGATCCGAGCCAGCCCGAGAGTTGAGCGAGTTGCAGGCGCGCAACCTCGCCGCTGGCGAACTCTTGGCGTGCGTCTCACCAACGGTCGCGGCGATCACGTCGCGTGGGAACAAGTCCAGGAACTCGATCTCGATCTCTTCGTTCCCTTCGATCAGTTCCACGCACAAGGCCCACATGCGGCCATATGTCTCGACAAGTGCCTTCGCGCTCGCCCACCCCGCGCCGACTGTCGGCACGTCCAGGGCCGCGTCGATCGCGCCCTTGAGACGGATCACGCGTTGCAGATCGAGGGGCACGGCGGCAGCGTAGGGAGCACATCGGACGCCCTCTCAGAGCGCTCGCATCAAGCCTCTGGCACGGTCGCCGGGATGCGTTCGACGGAGTACGAACGCGAACGAATGCGAACGAATGCGAACGAACGAAAACCCCTGCTAAGACGCACTTTCCATAAGCGAAAGAAGTCGCTACTGTCGCGTCTCGATAAACCTCAACTGAAGGCGGCTTCCATGTCAGAGTCACCCGACACGTACAGCGCACTGCAGCATCTCCTCGCGACGAAGCAGAGCGTCGCGGCCGCATCGTCACTGCCCGACTGCCCCGGCGTCTACGTGCTCTGGGACGGCGATCGTGTGCTGTACGTCGGCATGTCGAGCGCGACGATCGCAGGACGCGTCACGAAGCAGCACCTACGCAACCGCGCCGGAAGCAGCGCGCTTCGTCGCACGCTCGGTGTGCATCTGGGACTCGTCGATCGCAAGCTCAGCGTTACTCGCGACGGCCGCTACTACCCCGACCACGTCGAGCAGCAGATCACCGACTATCTGCAGCGCTGCTCGATCTCGACCGTGCCGTTCGACGACGCCGCACGGCTTGAGCGCGCCGCGATCGAGTGGCTCGACCCGTCGCTCAACGCGCAGCGCTGAACTTCGTCGAGCACGAGCACGACCTCAAGCGGCCCGCCCTGAGCGGGTCGCTTGGCGTAAGGAGGCTCGCGTTACGCCTGCTGCGCCTGCACGAGCGGTGACGCTGACGTCTGCGTCGACGTCGGCGGGTCGACAAGCTCGCTCAATTACGCGAGCAACTCGCCAGCAGTCAGCGCCTCGCGTTCGCGATGGTCCGTCTCGATGACGGCGCTGCGCTCGCAGCGACCACACCGCGTGCACGTCGATCGAAGCGACCCTCGTCGACGCTCGTGTCGAGCCAGAGCCGTGCAGACCCAGCGTCTCCGAGTCGACGAAGGGCATCTGCGAGCGCGTCGATCGTGGCACGCTCAGCCTCACGCGCTCTCTCGCCCTCGGCGGCAAGCTCGACCGCCCAGTCAGCAGCGTGCTCGGTGATCACGCGCGCGACGTCATCTTCCGCCCCTTGCTGCGCCAGCCGCACGACGTTCAATCCACGCTGAGCACCGAGCAAGGCGCTCCGAACTTTCTCCATGCCCTTGCTCTCTACGCTGACAGGCTCACTCGCACGAGCACGAGCAGCAGCCTGCTCGACGTCCTCAGGCTCACGGCTGATGCCCCTGGCAAGAATCGAACTTGCGCACGCGGTTTAGGAAACCGCTTTCGTTGAGCCAGCTGTCGAGGAGTCCTGCTGCTTCAGCTTCGTTTCCGGGGAGTAGGTGTCCGTAGCGGTCGAGGGTGATCGTGATGCTGGAGTGGCCCATGTAGGTGCTGAGGGCTTTTGGGTTGACGCCCGCGGCGATCATGTACGCGGCGTAGGTGTGGCGGCATTCGTGGAGGCTGATCGGTTGGAGTCCTGCGGCGTCCCAGGCGGTTTTGGCGCGTCGGTTGGGTGTCGGGGTTGAATGCCCGCAGGCCGTGGCTGTTGGGGAAGACGGGTCCTTCGCCGCCTGTTCCTTGCTGGAGCCGGTGGTTGAGGAGGTGCCGGCGCAGAGTTTGGGTGAGCGGGACTCGACGTTTGCCTGCGCGGCTTTTGGGTTCGATGAATCCTGCTTTCCGATCCCAGCTTCGCCGGACGCAGATCAGGTTTAGGTCGAGGTCGATATCTGTCCAGTCGAGTGCTTGGAGTTCTCCCATCCGAAGGCCGGCGTAGAGCGCGGTTGCCCAGAGCGCCGTGTTCGCTGGCCGGCAGCGCTGCGAGGAGGGCTGTTGCTTCGTCGGCGCGGGCGACCCGGTCGCGGTGACTGCGGACGGCTGGCAGCGCCAGGTTGAGGGTCGGGTTGATCGCGATTTCGCCCCGTTGAAGCGCACGACGGTAGATCGCTCGCAAGGGGAGGAGGGCGTTGCGGATGGTGCTTGGCGAGCGGCCGGCAGCGAGCAGTTCGTCTGCGAAGTCTTGCAGCATGTTTGGGGTTACGGCGGTCAGGCGCTTCTGGCCGAAACGCGGCAGGATCCGGCAGTCAAGGGCGTGGTGGTAGGCGCGCAGTGCAGCCGGCTTGTACGGGTCTCCTGACCGCGTTCGAATCAAGCCCGCGTCCGCTCGCTCGAGCCATTCTGCTGCGGCCTCGCCGACAGAAACCGACGAGGGCGCTCGCATGGTCCCCTTACGCAGAGCGACCTGCGTCTCTTGCCGCCAGGCGCGTGCTTCGGCCAGGGTTGGGAAGGATTTGCGGACGGTCTTGCGGTCGCGTGGGGACCAGACCTGGGCCTGCAATGCCGGGCGGCACGAACAGACTCTGCCCGTAGGGGTGGCATCGCTGCAGTGTCGCCGGTGCCGCACGACCACTCCGGTGACGTCGGGACGTCCAGCTGACCCGGGATTCCTCCGCGTTGTCGCCATTGACGGACACCATTAGCTCCGACCGCCCCGGCCCTCAAGTTCGCTATAGACGGGGTGCGATCGGGCGCGATCGCAGGGACGATCGCGCGGACATCACGTAACCGCTGAGGCGCTCCGACCCAGGCTGCCGCGCCGCTGGGAATGGCCGAAAATCCCGCTCAGCACGCGGGTCTTCGGCTCAGAAACGGAGGGGGAGGGATTTGAACCCTCGACCGACGGAACCGCCGGTAACGGTTTTCGAGACCGCCGCATTCGACCGCTCTGCCACCCCTCCGCGCGGGCGACAGCGTACCGGGCATTCGCAAAAGCCTTCATCTACGATTCGCGCGCCCGGAGAAGTGGCCGAGTGGCTGAAGGCGGCGCCCTGCTAAGGCGTTAGGTGGGGAAATCCCTGCCTCGAGGGTTCGAATCCCTCCTTCTCCGCTCGATCAGGACTGGAGGTGGTCGCGGTGGTTCGGCAGATCCGAGCGCTGGTGTGGACGCTGGTCGCGGCAAGCCTGTTCGTCGGCGCTGCGGCGGGGGCTACGAGTAAGTCGGCCAATTGCGCCGGCTACTGCCTCTACACCTCGAACGCCGGCGGCTGGGGCTTCGACGGGCAATTCCAGGGCCGTTCGCAGCACGCGCCGGCCGGCAAACCGTGGCTGCGCTTGAGCAACACCGTCGACTGGAAGCTCACGCTCACACCGGAGCTCGCCAGGATGGGCGTCACGCAGGAGATCCGTCTCGGCACGCCTGCACGGCCGGGGAAGCTGATTGCCGTTCTGTGCACCCGGTGTCATTCGGGGTCGCACGGCTTGTTATGGCTGACCGATCAGACCCTGGGCGCGATCTTCGCCGGGACACAACTCGGGAGCGCCCGGCCGGTCCACGCCTATGTCGTCCTTCGCACACCCGCGAAGACGCTGAGCCGGCGACTGCTGGGCGCCTAGGCCGAGCCTCGAATCACCCTTCCGAGTGATGGCCGCCCGGCCTGATCTGTCCCACGATGCGGTTGCCGGCTCCCCCTGACACTGTCCGGCACCGTACGACCTGCGGCGATCCCGCTCAATAGAGCGGGTTCGCTGTTTTCTGGGGCGGTTTTCGCTCGGTCAGTGCGTCGAGGTGAAGACGAAGGCCGCGACGTCCTGGATCTGCTTCGCGGTCAGCTGATCCTTGAACGCCGGCATCGGCCCGCCGCCGACCTCGACCTGGTGCACCACGACCGCCTCGGCCGGCTTGAGCTGATCGAGGTTCGGCCCGACCGTCCCGGTCGAGCCGGCCGCCTTCAACGTGTGGCACGCGGTGCAGCCGGCGGTCTCGAACACCTTCTTGCCGGCCACGGGGTCACCCTGGACCGTCGGGCCGGTCGTGGTCGCGGTCGTGGTGACGGACGAGGTCGTCGGCGTGGTCGCTGCGGCCTCGGGCTTCTCCTTGCCGAGCGTGAGCACTACGGCGAGCATCCCGATCACGAAACAGGCGACGACGACGATGTACCACCCGATGTGACGGCCGGGGAAGTTCGGGTTGCGCTTCGGCAGGACGAACGAGCAGATGAGCGCGAACACGATGAACGCGGCGCCTGCCGCCGCGATGCCGAGCTTCTGGCCGGTCGACAGCCCGGCGATCACGAGGGAGATCGTGAGCAGCACTGCGGCCGGAACCTACCGCATGGGGCGCCGGTCGGCCCACGCCTCGAGCACCCGCTGCTCCTTCTCGCGAGCGAGCCCGGCCGGACGTGGATCCGACGGATCGTCGTCGCCCCCCGCGATCCACTCCAGCGTGGCGGCGACGGTCTCGACGAGCGGCCGGACCGAGAGCCCTGCCGCGAGCGCCCGCTCGACCGGAGTCGAGAGCATCGACGCGTACGCCGGATCGTGCAGCCACAACGGCAGCTCCATCCACTCGCCGACGTCCTGCTCGACGAGGAACGCGGGATCGACCCAGACCACCTCGGCGTCCGAACCGGCGGCGATCCGGCACGTTTCGATCAGCTCGCCGCGCGTCGTGGGCGGTGCGACTGCGTTGAAGGTGCCGGCGAGATCGCGTTCGGCCGCGTCGACGATCCACGCCGCGAGATCGCGCGCGTCGATCACCTGCGACGGAGCAGCCGGTGGGGCCGGCGCGAGCACGGGGCCGGGGTCGAGGAACCGCTTCGGCCAGTAGGTGAAGCGCCCGGTCGGGTCCCACGGCCCGACGATCAGGCCCGGCCTCGGGATGAACGCCTCGGGGAACCGTCCCCGCACGACCGACTCGCAGAGCGCCTTCAGCGGCCCGTACGCGGGCGAGCGAAACTCCTCCGTCTCCTCTTCGAGCACTGCCGTCGGCGCGTCCTCGGTTGCCGGCTCGGCCAGCGACGCGTACACCGACACCGACGACACGAACGTGTAGTGCCCGACGTCGCCCAGCGCGTCCAGCGTTGCCGACACGACGCGTGGGATATAGCCGCTCGTGTCGACGACCGCGTCGAAGTCGCGGCCCGCGAGCGAGTCGAGGTCGCCGTCCCGGTCGCCTCGGAGCCTCTCCACATCGGGGTAGAGCTCGGGTCGGGTCTGCCCGCGGTTGAAGAGCGTCACCGTGTGCCCCCGGTCGACCGCAACGTCGACGACGTGCCGGCCGAGGAACTGAGTGCCGCCCAGAACGAGGATGTGCATACGCTCAAGCGTATGGCCTGGTTCACACGCCCGCTCGAGCCGGCCGACTACGCGCGCGTGATCGCGGTCGTCGACGAGTGGTGGGGAGGCCGGCCGATGGCGGCGATGCTGCCGAAGCTGTTCTTCGTCCACTTCGCCGACACCTCGTTCGCGGCGGAGGAGAATGGACGGCTGCTGGGGTTTCTCTGCGGCTTCCGGTCGCAGACGTTCCCGGACGAGGCGTACGTGCACTTCGTCGGCATCGATCCGGCGCAGCGCGGTCGCGGCATCGCGCGGGTGCTGTACGAGCAGTTCTTCGCGGCGGTCGCACCGCGCACCGTGGTGCGCGCCGTCACCTCGCCCGTGAACGAGGCGTCAGTCGCCTTCCACCGGAAGATCGGGTTCGAGGTCGACCGCATCGACGAGAGCTACGACGGACACGGTGAGCCGCGTGTGCTGCTCGTCTGGCGCCGGCCGTAGCGGCGTCGGCCACCCGTTCGAGGGATCCGAGCCGCGCAAGGGCCGGCCGAACATCTACCGGAGGTGTCGTCGCCGGTCTACCGTGGTCCCTTCGGCAAGCCGCAGGCCGAGCGGCTGCTCTGGCGCGCCGGTTTCGGGCCGCGCAAGGGTGAGGCCGAGGCGCTCGCCAAGCTCGGGCTCGCCGGCGCAGTCCATCGGCTCACCAACCCTGGCGGCGAACGGCTCGTCGGGCCCAAGCCGCACGACGACAAAGGGCACCCGCTCGCGCCGTATTCGGCGTGGGGCGAGGACCACGCGTGGTGGCTCGACCGCATGGTGCGCACCAGCCGCCCGCTCGTCGAGCGGATGACGCTGATCTGGCACGACTGGTTCGCGACGTCGAACGCCGGCGTCGGCAGTCAGAAGCTGATGCTCCAGCAGAACGACCTGTTCCGCAGGAACGCGCTCGGATCGTTCCACGACCTGTTGCGCGACGTGACCGCGAACCCGGCGATGCTCGAGTGGCTGAACGGGCTGCAGAACGAGAAGGGATCGCCGAACGAGAACTACGGCCGCGAGATGATGGAGCTGTTCACGCTCGGCGCCGATCGCGGTGCGTACACGGAGCGGGACGTGCGTGAGCAGGCGCGAGCGCTGACCGGCTGGGAAAACCGCTGGCGAAGGGGAGTCGGCCCGTACGACTTCCACTTCGACGCCGGAAGGCACGACACCGGCTTCAAACGCGTCTTCGGCAAGACCGGGAACTTCGACTGGCGCGATGCGGTCGACCTCTGCATCTCGCACAAGCTCCACCCGTCGTTCTTCGTCCAGAAGCTGTGGGGCTACTTCGTGCCGACGCCGCCCGACCGCGGGACGCAGGCGTCGCTGGAGGCGATCTACACGAACGGCCACCAGGTGAAGCCGGTGGTCACGGCGATCCTCAGTCATCCCACGCTCTACCTCGGGCCGAGGCTGATGAAGCCGCCGATCGTGCACACGGCCGGGCTCTTGCGGCGGCTCGGCATGGGCATCACGACCACCGACTGGGCGTGGATCGGCGATCTCTGCGGCCAACAGCTCTTCTACCCGCCCAATGTCGCCGGGTGGGACGACACGCGCTGGCTCGACACGGCGACGTTCCGTGGCCGCTGGTACGCGGTGCAACGGATGCTGCGCGACCGTACGCTCGACCCGCAGAAAGCGAAGGAGCCGAACGACGCGAAGCAGCTTGTCGACCGCGCGCTGAGCTTCTGGAACGACCCGCCGTTGTCGGAGGGGACGTACTACGCGCTCGAGACCTTCGCGAAGCGCGCGCTCGGCGATGCCGGCAACGCGAGCTGGAAGCAGCAGCAGTATCCCGTGCTCGTTCAGAACGCGCTCAGGCAGCTCGTGGCCATGTCACCCGACCTGCAGACGGCATGACGAAGCAAATCGTCTGCGACGAGTGCAACCGCGCCGACCTGCTCCGTGCGGTCGCCGGGCGCGGCTTGCCCGCGATCGAGCCGGGCATGCCCGTTCCCGCCGGCACCGGACTGACGCGCCGCGGCTTTGTCTCGCGCTCGCTGGGGCTGGCGCTGTCGGTCTACGGCGCGGGCAAGCTGTCGATCTTCGACGAAGGGATCGCAAACGCCGCGGCGGCCACGCCGAAGCCGATCCTCGTCACCGTCTTCCTGCAGGGAGGAGCCGACTCGCTGTCGCTGCTCTACCCGCAGGGCGATCCGCTCTATGCCAAGTACCGGACCGCGCTCGCCGTCACCGGCGGTACACCGTTCACCGAGGACCCGCGGCTGATGTGGCACCCGTCGCTCGCGCCGGTCGCCCAGCTGCACGACGAGGGCAAGGTGTCGGTGCTGCCTGCGATCGGCTACGACCATCCCGACCAGTCGCACTTCACCTCGCGCCACTACTGGGAGGTGGGCGCGACCGATCCGCGGCTGCTCACCGGCTGGCTCGGGCGCTACCTCGACTCGATCGGCTCGCCGGACAACCCGCTGCAGGGACTGTCGCTCGGCGGCTCGCTGCTGCCCAGCCTCGCGACGGCCCGTGTGCCGGTGGCGACGATCGACGCGCCGGGGCAGTACGACTTCTGGACGCCGGGTGTGTGGGGGACGGTGCAGAACCGCCTGCTGGACGCGATCGGGCAGCTCGGTGCGATCCGTTCGCACGACGTCCAGTTCGCGACCGCGGCCAACGTGGCGCGACAGTCGGACCGCCTGCGCCGGCAGCTGCTGCCGTTCGCCGGCAAGAAGCTCACTCCGCCGGTGACCTATCCGACGTCGAGCGACTCCTTCCCGACCCAGCTTCAGGGTGTGGCGGCGATGATCGCGGCGGGCCTGCCGCTGCACTGCGTCTCGCTCGAGGCGACCGGTTCCTACGACACGCACGCCGACCAGACGACGGAGCTCGCACCCGCGCTCACCACCACGGCCGCGTCGCTGTATTCGTTCCAGCGCGACCTCGAGGCTCGCGGCATCGCCGACCGTGTGCTGACGCTGGTCTGGAGCGAGTTCGGGCGGCGCGCTCAGGAGAACGGGTCGGGTGGAACCGACCACGGCGCCGCCGGCTGCGGGTTCCTGATCGGGACGCACGCCGCCGGTGTGCAGGTGGGCGAGTTCCCCGGCCTGAACACGCTCGATGCGGACGGCAACCTCAAGCCGACGTCCGACTTCCGCTCCGTCTACTCGTCGCTGCTCGAGCAATGGCTGCACACGGACGCGGAACGCGTGATCCCGGACGCGAAGAAGTTTCCGCGGCCGACGCTGGTGAAGTGAAGCTCGCGGTCGCAGCGGCCGCCCTCGTGCCGACGCTCTTCCTCGCAAGTAACAGTCTGTTACATGCGGCGTCGCCGCCGCCGAGCCGGATCCAGGTCGTGGCCCGGGAGTACTCGTTCGTCCTGTCGCGCCTCCGGGTCAAGGCGGGGCCGGCGGTCGTCGAGCTCGTCAACGACGGACAGGATGCGCACGACCTGCGCCTGCAGCGTCAGGGCTCGCGGCACATCGCCGGGATCGGGACGGTTGCCTCCGGGAGGTACCGCGACCTCTCGCTCAAGCTGGTCCCGGGGCGATACTCGCTCTGGTGCTCGCTCGCGAATCATCGCGCGCTCGGCATGAGCGCGACCCTGATCGTCACGGCGCGTTGATCGTCGACGACGCCGGCGATCCTGCCGGCGTTCCCGTCGTCTACCTGCACGGAGGCGGCGACTCGCAGCTTTCGCGGCACCCCGACGACGGCATCGCGGCGGGCCTCGGCATCCGCCTGCTTGCCGTCGACCGCTCCGGCCGTCCGGTCCCAGGTCGGACGCTGCTCGGCTTCGCGGGCGAGCTGCTCGCGGTCGCGGACGAGAGCGGCGTCGAACGGTTTGCCGTCGTCGGGTGGTCGGCCGGCGGCCCGCACGCGCTGGCGGTGGCCGCGGTCGCGCCGGAGCGCGTCACGCGGGTCGCGCTCGTCGCCTCGATGCCGGTGCCCGACGGCGTCCAATTGCTGTCCGGGCCGGTCCGAGCCGCGATGAGGCTCGCGCGCGTGTCGCCGCGGCTCGCCGCGAACGGCCTCGAACGCTGGGGCCGGTCGCCGACGCCCCCGACCGGTGATCCGGTCACGGACGCCGCCTACGCCCGCGGCCGCGTCGAGTCGTTTCGGAGCGGCGGCGAGTGGCTCGCGCGCGAGCTCGCCTACCTCGGACGGCCGTGGGGGTTCGGACTGGCGGACGTCCGTGCTCCGGTGTCGCTGTGGTGGGGCTCCGGCGACCGGGTGACCCCGCCCTCGATCGCTCTCGAGTACGAGCGCCGACTTCCGGACGCCGAGCTCCGGCTGGTCGACGGCGCACACCAGGTGCTGTTCACGCGCTGGCGGGAAATCCTCGCGGATGCGGCGCGACCGTAGAATCGCCGGCAATGAAGGCGACCGCACCCCTCCTTGCCGTCGTGATCGCGCTCGCGCTGGTCGCTGCCGGCTGTGGCTCGAAGAAGCAGGCGACGGCAACGACCACGACCGCCGCGAGCAGCTTCAAGGTCGGGCTGTCCACGGACACGGGCGGCCTGAACGACCGCAGCTTCAACCACCTCGCGTACGTCGGAATGCTGCGCGCGGAGAAGCAGCTCGGCGTGAAGGGCCGCGTCATCCTCGCCAATTCGTCGGCCGACTACATCCCGAATCTGACCGCGCTCGCGCAGCAGGGCTACAACCTCATCATCGGTGTCGGGTTCACCGAGATCCAGGCGATGGCCGCGGTCGCGAAGCAGTTCCCGAAGAAGCATTTCGCGATCATCGACGTCTCGAACGCCGACGAGGACAACCTGCCGAATGTCGAGGGCCTGCTCTTCCGAGAGCAGGAAGCCGGCTACCTCGCGGGCTATGCGGCCGGCCTCGCGGCCAAGGATCGCGGCGGCAAGGTGGTCTCGACCGTCGGTGGGCAGAAGCAGCCGCCGGTCGATCGCTACATCGCCGGGTTCCAGGCCGGTGCGAAGGCGGCCTTCCCGGGCGTGGAGACACTCAACGGGTACTCGCAGGACTTCTCCAACCCGTCGAAGTGCAAGGAGGTCGCGCTCAACCAGATCGCGGCCGGATCGGTCGTCGTCTTCCAGGTCGCCGGCGGCTGCGGGCTCGGCGCGCTCGACGCGGCCAAGGAACAGAACGTCTGGGGGATCGGCGTCGACGCGGATCAGGGCTACATCGGGCCGTACGTCCTCACCTCGGCCCTGAAACGCGTCGACACGGCGGTGTTCGACGCGATTCAGACCGCTCAGGCAGGGAAGTTCCAGGGCGGCCGTGACGTCGTCTACGGGATCGACATCAACGGCGTCGGCATCGGCAAGTTCTCGGCCAAGGCGCCGGCCGGGATCCCGCCTGCCGTGCGCAAGGTCGAGGCGCAGATGAAGGCGGGCAAGATCACCGACATCCCGACGACGGTCAAGTAGCGTCGGCGCCCGTGCCCAGCCTGACGGAGGATCAACTCGAGCTCTTTCGCGCCACGAACTTCGCGGTCGTCGCGACGCTGGGCGCCGACGGCTCGCCGCAGACGAGCATCGTCTGGGTCGACGAGGAAGATGGGCGCCCGGTGTTCAACACGACGAACAAACGCGCGAAGGGGCAGAACCTGCACCGTGACCCGCGTGTGAGCGTCCTCGTCTGGGACGCGGACAATCCGTATCGGTACGTCGAGGTCGAGGGAGTGGCCGAGCTCGAGGACGACGTCGGCACCCACCACATGCATCGCATGTCGCGCAAGTACACGGGCAAGGACTGGCACACCCCGGTCGACCGGCTGATCGTGCGCGTCACGCCGCGACGGGTCCACGACTACGACGACGACTAGAGGTGACTTCGTGACCAAGGCGTATCCTCAGCCGATGCCCGAGATCGACCACCGCGCCGCCGCGCGCGACCACCTGTGGCTGCACTTCACGCGCATGCAGGGCTACGAGGTGCCGGTGATCGTGCGCGGTGAGGGCTGCTACCTCTACGACGACCGTGGCAAGCGCTACCTCGACGCGCTCGCAGGGTTGTTCGCCGTGAACATCGGCTATTCGTACGGCGACGAGATCGGGCAGGTGGCGCACGAGCAGATGCGCGAGCTGCCGTACTACACCAACTGGTCGTATGCACATCCGCGTTCGATCGAGCTCGCCGCGAAACTCGCCGAGCTGAGCCCGGACAGCGTCAACCGCGCCTTCTTCGTTTCGGGCGGGTCGGAGGCAGTCGAGTCGGCGTGGAAGATCGCGCGGCAGTACCACATGGCGCGGGGCGAGCGGCGCTGGAAGGCGGTCGCGCGCCGGACGGCGTACCACGGGACGACGATGGGCGCGCTCTCGATCAACGGTGTCCCGGCGCTGCGCACGCCCTTCGAACCGCTGGTTCCGGACGTGTTGCACGTGAGAAACACCAACCGCTACCACCGTCCACTCGACGAGACCGAGGCCGAATTCACGGTGTTCCTGCTCGACGACCTCGAGAGCGCGATCGTGCAGGCCGGCCCGGAGACGGTCGCGATGGTGATCATGGAGCCGATCCAGAATGCAGGCGGCTCGTTCACGCCGCCTGCCGGCTACTTCCAGGGCGTGCGCGAGATCTGCGACCGTTACGGGATCCTGCTCTGCGCCGACGAGGTGATCACCGCCTTCGGGCGCGTCGGGTCGTGGTTCGCGAGCGAGAAGTACGACATCAGGCCGGACCTGATCACGTGCGCGAAAGGGCTGTCCTCGGCATACGCGCCGATCGGCGCCGTGCTGGCGGGTGAGCGCGTGTTCGAGCCGTTCGCCGAGAAGACCGCGATGCTCTCGCACGGGATCACGTTCGGTGGGCACCCCGTCTCGTGCGCGGTCGCGCTCAAGAACCTCGAGATCATGGAGCGCGACGGCATCGTCACCGGCGTCGCCGCAAACGAGGACGCGTTCCACTCGCAGCTCGCCACGCTGCTCGAGCTGGACATCGTCGGCGACCTGCGCGGTGCCGGGTACATGTGGGCGCTCGAGCTCGTCAAGGACAAGGAGCGGCGCACGACTCTGGCCGGCGTCGAGTCCGAGTACACGCGTGCCCGCGCCGGCTTCAGTGCGGAGGAGGCCGAGACGCTGCTCCGCGGCTTCCTCTCGCCCGAGCTGTTCGAGCGCGGCCTCATCTGTCGCGCCGACGACCGCGGCGACCCGGTGGTGCAGATCTCGCCGCCGCTCGTCGCCCGCGAGGAGGAGTTCTCGCAGATCGTCGGCATCCTCGGCGACGTGCTGACCGAGGCCTGGAAGCGCATCTCGTAACGGAGGTCCGATCGGCGGTGGCCGCGTGCGGGTGACGATCTGCGACGTCGGGCCGCGCGACGGTCTCCAGAACGAGCCGGAGGTGCTTGCGCCGGTCGTTCGCGCGGAGCTCGTCTCGCGACTCGTCGCCGCACGGCTGCCTCGCGTCGAAGCGGTGTCGTTCGTCCGCGGCGACCTCGTCCCGCAGATGAGCGGTGCCGAGGAGGTCGTGGCGGCGGTGAAGCGGCACGACGGCACGGAGCTCTCCGGGCTGGTGCTCAACGAGCGCGGCTACGAGCGCTTGAGCGCCGTCGGGCTCGACCGGGTCAACTGCGGGTTCGCGGCGACGGAGACGTTCAACCGCCGGAACGCGAACGCGTCGCTCGAGGAGGCGGTCGCGCGCGTCGCGTCGATCGTCGCGGCCGCAGCCGTGCCGGTCACCGTCACGGTCTCGT
The DNA here is from genome assembly GCA_963742605.1 of uncultured Thermoleophilia bacterium. GTDB lineage: Bacteria > Actinomycetota > Thermoleophilia > Gaiellales > Gaiellaceae > PALSA-600. The sequence goes on from CAVUNA010000006.1 coordinate 140,396, forward strand.
GTGCGTGGGGATGTCCGTTCGAGGGGGAGGTCGACCCGGCGGTGGTCGCCGCGCTCTGCGAGCGGCTGGCCGGCGCCGACGAGCTCGTCCTCGCCGACACGATCGGTGTGGCGACGCCGCGTCGCGTGCTGCGGCTCCTCGAGCGGGTGTCGATTCTCGGCCCGCCCGTCGGCGCACACCTGCACAACACCCGCAACACCGGCTACGCCTGTGCGTGGGCGGCGCTCGAGGCGGGCGCGGCGGTTCTCGACGCTTCGGTCGGCGGCCTCGGCGGCTGCCCGTTCTCGCCGCAGGCCACCGGGAACGTCGCGACGGAGGACCTCGTCTGGCAGCTGGAGCGCGACCGGGTTGCAACCGGCGTCGACCTCGACGCGCTGGTCGCGGTGGCGCGCTGGCTCTCGGACGTCCTCGGCCGCCCGCTCGACGGGCAAGTGCATCGCGCTGCGCGCTGGCCGGCGTGACGTGGGGTCAGACCCGGGTCTGACCCGGGTCTGACCCCGGCGCCTCGTTTTGTCGCTTTGAACCCGTAGAGCGGGGTGCGTCGCAATCGCTTGCGGCGTGGGCGATCCGGCCGCTCCGCGTGCGGGTTTCGCCGCACTCTCGTCACGCTTTCGTACGTCAGACGTTCGTCTGACCGCTGTCTACGCTTCCGGGCCGCGTGTTCGACTCGATCCTCAACCTGCTCTGGGATGCACCGCAGGCGTACTTCATCGTGTTCGCGCTCGCCATCGGCGACGCCGTCTTGCCCGTGCTGCCGAGCGAGACGGCGGTGATCCTCGCCGGCATCCTCTGTACGACCGGGCCGAAGCTCACGCTCAGCTGGGTGATCGCGGCCGCCGCCGTCGGCGCGTTCATCGGCGACAACACCTCCTACGCACTCGGGCGCTATGCCGGCGAGCCGATGCGCCGCCGGTTCTTCAACGGTGAGAAGAGCACCCGGACGCTCGACTGGGCGAGACGACAGCTCGCCGAGCGCGGCGGCGTGATCATCGTCGTCTCGCGCTTCGTCCCCGGGGGCCGCACGGCGACCACCTTCACCTGTGGGCTGACTCGCTACGAGTGGCGGCGGTTTGCGGTCTTCTCGGCGATCGCAGCGATTTTCTGGGCGCTCTACGGCAGCCTGCTCGGCTACTTCGGCGGCAAGGCCTTCGAGGATCGTCCGCTGCTCGCGGTGACGGTCGCGCTCGGCATCGCGTTCTCGATTGCGCTCCTCGTCGAGGGAATCCGCAAGCTCAGAAAACGAGCTTGACGAGGACGACGACGAGTGCGATCAACAATGCGAGCACGACGAGCCCGACGAACGCGATGCCGAGCCCGCTGAGCGCGAGCTTGGTCGGCGACGCCGGCGGCTCGCCCTGTGCGGCCGTTTCGCCGCCGAGTGCGCGCTCGAGCTGCCGTTCGACGTAGCTCTGGATGCGTTCCTCGAAACGCGTCGAGAGGTCGTCGGAGCGAGACGTCGGCTGGGTCGTGTTCAGCGGCTTGTACGCCGAGCTGCGGCCGTCGACCGACAGTTCGAAGATGTGCTCGTGCTGGATGTCCTTGAGGTTCTGCTCACCGAGGTCGTGCACCGCCACGCCCTCGGGGAGCTGATTCCCGAGCAGCGCACGCGTCGTCTCGGAGACGAGGATCTGGCCGCCGTGACCCGCGGCGGCGATTCGCGCTGCCCGGACGACGTCGATGCCGAGGTAGCCCTCGTCGCCGACGTGCGGCTCGCCCGTGTGGAGCCCCATCCGCACCCGGAGCTCCTTCCCGTCGGGCCAGGCGTGCGATCGCAGGGCGCGCTGGGCTTCGACGGCGGCTGTCGCTGCGTCGCGTGCGCGGGAGAACGAGTAGAAGAACGCATCGCCCTGCGTGTCGATTTCCGTCCCGCCGTGCCCGCCGAACGAGGCCCGGACGATCCGCCGGTGGTCGGCGGCGACGGTCGCGTACGTCGCGTCGCCGAGCTCCTGCAAGAGCCGTGTCGAGCCCTCGATGTCGGTGAAGGCGAACGTCACGGTTCCGGCGGGGAGTTGTGCCATCGGCCTACGCTAGCCACGTGAACCGGCTCGCGCACGAGACCTCGCCGTACCTCCTCCAGCATGCCGCCAACCCCGTCGACTGGTATCCGTGGGGCCCCGAGGCGCTCGAGCGGTCACGCGCCGAGGATCGACCGATTCTGCTCTCCGTCGGCTACGCCGCGTGCCACTGGTGCCACGTGATGGAGCGGGAGTCCTTCGAGGACGCGGCAACGGCAGCGTTGATGAACGAGCACTTCGTGTGCGTGAAGGTCGACCGCGAGGAGCGCCCCGACGTGGATGCCGTCTACATGGACGCCGTCGTCGCGCTCACCGGCGGCGGCGGCTGGCCGATGACCGTCTTCCTGACCCCCGACGGCAAGCCGTTCTTCGGCGGCACCTACTATCCGCCCGAGCCGCGGCACGGCCTGCCGGCATTCAGCCAGGTGCTGGGGGCGATCGCCGAGGCGTGGGCCGATCGCCGCGCCGAGGTCGAGCATTCCGGCGCCGAGCTGGCGGAGCATCTTCGGGCCGGCGCGCACCTGGATTCGTCGAACGAGCCGCTGACGGAGTCGCTGCTGGTTGATGCCCAGCGCGAGCTCCGGAACGCGTTCGACGCCCGTGAGGGCGGCTTTGGTCGTGCACCCAAGTTCCCGCCCGCTCCCGTGCTCGAGTTCCTGCTTCGACGGGACGAGGAGGAGATGACCAGGACGACGCTCGACGGGATGGCGCGCGGCGGCATGTACGACCTTGTCGGCGGCGGCTTCCATCGCTACTCCGTCGACGATCGTTGGCTCGTGCCGCACTTCGAGAAGATGCTGTACGACAACGCGCTCCTCGCGGCCGTCTACATCCACGCCTGGCGCCGCTTCGGCGACCCTCGGTATCGGCGAGTCGCCGAGCAGACGATCGACTACGCGTTGCGCGAGCTGGCGCTCGAGGTGGGAGGCTTCGCGTCGGCGCAGGACGCAGACACCGACGGGATCGAGGGGTTGACGTTCACCTGGGCTCGCGGTGAAGGCGCGCCCGAGGAGCTGCTCGAGCCCTTCGAGCACGGGCGGTTCGTGCTTCGCGGCGAGCTCGACGACGCGACGAGAGCACAACTGTTCGAGCTTCGAGAGCTGCGCCGGAAGCCGCTCCGCGACGACAAGGCGATCGCGTCGTGGAACGGGCTGATGCTCGCGGCGCTCGCAGTCGGAGCACGCTCGTTCGACCGCGCCGACTGGCTCGCCGCCGCCGAACGCCTCGGTGACTTCCTGCTCGGGCCGCTGTCGACGTCCGACGGACGCCTGTACCGCACGTGGCGTGACGGCGTGGCCAAGGGAACGGGGTACCTCTCCGACTACGCGGACGTCGCGTATGGGCTGCTCGAGCTCCACGTTGCGACGGGCGACCCTACGTGGCTGCGTCACGCACATCGTCTCGCGACGACCGCGCTCGACCTCTTCGCCACACCGGACCGGGACGGCTTCGTCCAGGTGCCCGCCGACGGCGAGCAGCTGATCGCACCGAAGATCGAGCTCGACGACCATCCGACGCCCAGCGGCAACTCGATGCTGGCGTACGTCTTACTGCGTCTGGCCCGCATCTGGGGCGACGACGAGCTCGAGCGAAGCGGGGTCGAGGTGCTCCGCCTCGTGCGCGACGCACTCACTCGCGTACCGACCGCCTTCGGCTGGGCGCTCGTCGCGCTCGATCAGCAGCTTGCGCCGCGCCGCGAGGTCGCGATCGCCGGGCCCCCCGACGCGCCAGTCGCCCGCGTCGCGGTCGACCGGGCCGCGGCGACGGACGTGATCGCCTTCGGGCCGGCCGACGACGTGCCACTGCTCGCCGGCCGAGGGCTCGTCGACGGGCTGCCGGCCGTCTACCTGTGCGAACGGTTCGCGTGCCGCCTGCCGGTGACCGACCCGCAGGAGCTTGCGTAAGCTCCGGGGCTGATGGCGCTGCTCGAGATCCGCAACGTCACGCGTCGCTTCGGCGGCATCGTCGCGATCGACGACGTCTCGCTCGATGTCGACGCGGGGCAGATCGTCGGCCTGATCGGCCCGAACGGTGCCGGCAAGACGACGCTCTTCAACGTCGTGACCCGTCTGTACAAGCCGGATGCGGGGGAGCTCCGCCTCGACGGGAAAAGCCTGCTCAGGACGCCGGTGCACAAGGTCGCGCGTCGAGGCATCGCGCGCACGTTCCAGAACGTCGAGTTGTTCCAGACGATGACCGTTCTCGACAACGTGCTTGTGGGCGGGCACACGCGCAGTGGCCCGTTCCGCGGTCGCGCCGCGAGGACACGCGCCTTCGAGGTGCTGCGCTACGTCGGACTCGAGGATCTGGCCGAGCGGCCGGTGTCCGGGCTGTCGTTCGGCACCCTCAAGCGCGTCGAGCTCGCGCGAGCCCTGGTCGCCGAGCCGCGGTTGCTCCTGCTCGACGAGCCGGCGGGCGGGCTCAACCACGAGGAGGTCGCCGAGCTCGGAACGTTCGTGCGCAGGCTGCGTGACGACTTCGACCTGACCGTGCTGCTCGTCGAGCACCACATGGGGCTCGTGATGAACATCGCCGAGCGCATTCACGTGCTCGACTTCGGACGGAAGATCGCCGAGGGGACTCCGCAGGAAGTCCAACGCGACCCCTCTGTGATCGAGGCATACCTCGGCACCGACACTTGACCTCGCTCCACTGGGAAGGGTGTGTGAACGTGCGCGACCTGGGCGGCCTGCCGACCGCGGGCGGCGGCACGACGGCGAGCGGGTCGGTCATTCGCTCCGACAATGTGGGGGACCTGACCGAGATCGGCTGGCGGTCGCTCGCAGATCACGGCGTCGTACGCATCGTCGACCTGCGTTGGCCGGTCGAGCGTGAAGGCGAGAAGCCGCCGCCGGTCGATGTCGAAGTCGTCCACGTGCCACTGCTCGGAGAGACGCTCGACGAGGAGTACGTCGCGGAGCTGAACGCGAGCCTCGATGCGTCGGACGATGTCGCAGACCACTACGCATGGTCGTACGTGGACTTTCTCGAGCGCTTTCGCGACCGGGTCGGCCTTGCGCTCGGCGCCGTCGCGGGGGTGGAGGGGACGGTGGTCGTCCATTGCGCCGGCGGCAAGGACCGCACCGGTCTCATCTCGGCGCTGCTGCTGCGACTCGCGGACGTCGACACGGCGGTGATCGCTGCCGACTATGCGGTCTCCGAGGAGAATCTCGCGCCGAACGGCCCGGCCTGGATCGAGGGCGGCGCCGACGAGATCGAGCGAGAGCGGCGACGAAAGCTGATGCGGACACCCGCCGAGGCGATGGCCCAGACCCTCGCCGAGCTCGAAAGTCGCTACGGCACGGTCGAGGAGTACCTGCGCAGCGCCGGTCTCGACGACGAGCAGATCGCAGGGCTGCGGGCGCGCCTGGCCGACCGCTCCTGAGCGGCTCTCGATCCCGGCTACCCTCGTGCTGGATGGGGAGGGTGCCGCCGCTGGGCGCGTTGGTCGCGCTGCTCGCAATGGTCCCGGTCGGCGTCGCGGCCGCCGCGTCGCCGCGCACGCCAGGCGTCACGCCGACGCAGATCGTGCTCGGTTCGAGTGGCCCACTCACCGGTGACACGGCGTCGGCCTCCGGCCTGCTCCGGGGTGCCGGTGCCTACTTCAGGTACGTGAACGCGCGCGGCGGCGTCTTCGGCAGGAAGCTCCGGTTTGCGTATCTCGACGACGGCTCGGATGCGGCGCGCGCTGCTGCCAACGCACGTCGCCTGATCCGGCAGGACAACGTCTTCGCGCTCTTCTCGGTCGTCGGGACGAACAGCAATCTCGCGATCCGCCCCGTCGCGAACGCCGCCGGGGTGCCGCAGGTGTTCTCGGCATCCGGCGCGACGACGCTCGGCAGCGACTACGCGCGGTACCCGTGGACGATCGGCTATCCGCCGACGTACTCCGGTGAGGGCGCGGTGTACGCCCGCCACATCCTCGCGGAGCGTACGGCGAAGACGAAGGTCGCCGTGCTCTACCAATCGGATCCGTACGGGTGGGATCTCCTCCACGGCCTGCGCCGCGGCCTCGGCGCCGAGGCAGGAAAGCTGATCGTGCGCGCGGTCGGCTACGACCCGATGAGCTCCGACGTGCAGTCGCAGATCACGCGACTGGAGGCAAGCGGAGCGAACACGCTCTGCGTCTTCGCGTCCGGCAAGTTCGCCATCCAGGCGTTCGTCCATGCGGACAAGCTGGGCTGGCATCCCCGGATCTACGTGAGCGACGTCGCCTCTGCCTCGTCGATCATGCGTCTCGAGCCGCAGGACACCGCCGACGGCGCGATCTCGATCCTCTGGGCCAAGGACCCGACCACACCGCTGTTCGCGGCCGACGCGGGCGTCAGGCTCGCCCAGCGCATCGTCAAGGCGTATCTCCCGGGCGGCAGCACGTCCGACAGCTTCGTCGTGGCAGGGATGGCCGCGGCCTACTCGCTGGTCGACACGCTCCAGGCGGCCGGCAGGAATCTGACCCGGCAAGGGCTGATGACCGCCGCGACGAACATGAACGAGACGACGAACCCGTTCCTCGCGCCCGGGATCACGGTGCGGACGACGCCGACGACGAGATTCCCGATCACCCGGGTGCGGCTGCAACGGTGGCACGAGGGTCATTGGGTGCCCTTCGGCCCCGTTCGTCTCTTGCACCCCTAGAGAAGGAGGTTGCGCGGCCCGGCCGAAGTGTCGGTTCTGGTGCGCCGTTCCGCGACCCTCATTGCACTGATCTTCCTGCTGGCGCCTGCGGTTGCTCGAGCTGCGGCCAACCCCCAGATCGCGGGCTTGCAGGTCGCGCTCCGGGCACACGGGCTCTATCTCGGCCCGATCGACGGTGTCGCCGGCCCGAGGACCGCCGCAGCGGTGCATGCCTTCCAGCGCAAGGTCGGCCTTCCCGTTGGCGTCGCCACCGTCAGGACGCGGCTTGCGCTCGGCCCGCTCGGCCGGCCGTTGTTCGGTGCGCGCACGATCAAGGCGGGTGACTTCGGCTGGGACGTCGCCGTCCTCCAGTTCCTGATGACGCGGGACGGCGTCTACACGGGAGCACTCGACGGCTACTTCGGGAAGGAGACGGCGGCCGGGTTACGCCGGTACCAGAAGCATCTCCGGCTGACCGCGGACGGGGTCGTGGGTCCGCACACGCTTGCGGCGATCGTCAACCACGACGCAGTCCCGGTGCGCTCGCACACGACCGTCGCGGCCCAGGTGTACATCGTCAAGCCCGGGGACAACCTCACGCAGATTGCGACCCGCTTCGGAACGACCGTTGCCGCGCTCGCCGCGCAGAATCATCTCGATGCCGCGCAGCCGATCGTCATCGGCAAGCGTCTCCTGGTTCCCGCACGCGCCGCTGCGCCGTCGCTCGTCGCCCAGCATCAGAACGTCCGGACGATCCTCGACACGTGGTCGAGCCGGCTCGGGGTCGATCCTCACCTGGTGCGAGCGGTCGCCTGGATGGAGTCGGGCTACCAGACTCGGCTGGTGTCGTCGTCGGGCGCCGTCGGTGTCATGCAGACGCTCCCGTCGACGCGGGACTACGTCGAAACGGTGCTGATCGGCAAGCGGGTCCCGCGCACGGTCGACGGAGACGTCGAGGTCGGAGTCACCTATTTGAAACACCTGCTCACGGTCTTCGGCGGCGACGAGCGACTCGCTCTCGCCGGCTGGTATCAGGGCGAGCGGGCCGTCCGCAAGTTCGGCGTGTACAAGGTCACGACGCCGTTCGTCGACGACGTGCTGGCGCTGAGTCAGCGGATGTAACGACGGCGGCCTCGGGCCGCGTCTCTAACATGGGTCGGTGGAGTTGCTCGACCGTCCGCTCGACGAGCTCCAGGCAGAAGCGCGTGCGGTTCGGGGGGAGACACGCGGCAGCCTGGTGACGTTCAGCCCGAAGGTGTTCGTTCCGCTGACGAAGCTGTGTCGCGACGTCTGCCACTACTGCACCTTCGCGCACCCCCCGCGTCGGGGTGAGCGCGCGTTCATGACGATCGACGAGGTACTGGACGTCGCGCGCGCCGGGGCCGCTGCCGGCTGCCGTGAGGCGCTGTTCACGCTCGGTGACAAGCCGGAGCTCCGCTACCGCGTCGCCCGCGAGGAGCTTGCGGCCCTCGGCTGTACGACGACCGTCGAGTATCTCGAGCAGGCCGCCCGTGCCGTTCTCGACGAGACCGGTCTCCTCCCGCACCTGAACCCGGGCGTGCTCACGGCTGCCGACTATGCGCGGCTGCGGCCCGTCTCGGCGTCGATGGGCCTGATGCTCGAGAGCGTCTCCGAGCGGTTGCTCGAGCGTGGCGGCCCGCACCACGGCTCGCCCGACAAGCACCCGACGGTACGCCTGCGCGCGCTGCGTCTTGCCGGCCAGGCCCGCGTGCCCTTCACGACCGGCCTGCTGATCGGGATCGGCGAGACACGTAGCGAACGCCTCGCCACGATCGAAGCGATCGCGGCGGCGCACGCCGAGCACGGCCACGTGCAAGAGGTGATCGTCCAGAACTTCCGCGCGTGGCCGGGCACGAAGATGGCCGAATCGCCCGAGCCGCCACTGGAGGAGCTGCTCTGGACGATCGCGTGCGCGCGGCTGCTGCTCCCGGCCGAGGTGTCGGTCCAGGCGCCGCCGAACCTGACCGGAGACTTCGCTTCATTGCTCGATGCCGGCATCGACGACTTCGGCGGGGTGTCTCCGGTGACGATCGATCACGTCAATCCGGACGCGCCCTGGCCGGAGGTCGAGCTGCTCCGGGCCGCCTGCGTTTCGCGCGGGCTCGAGCTCGCACCGCGGCTGACCGTCTACCCGCGGTTCGTCGATCCGTCATGGGTCGACCGGGACGTCCTGCCGCGAGTGTTGCAGCTCGCCGACTCGATGTCGCTCGCGCGAGAAGACGAATGGTCGGCCGGCGCCACGGCATCCGTTCCGTTCCTCGTCCGCCGTGATGCGTTGCCGCTCGACACGGCGAACGAGCTCGGTGAGGACGAGATCGTCCGCTTGTTCGAAGCCCGTGGAGAGGAGCGACAGCGCGTGCTCGCGCGCGCCGACGCCCTGCGGCGCGAGGCGAACGGCGACGTCGTGACGTACGTCGTCACGCGCAACGTGCAGTACACGAACGTCTGTTACTTCCGCTGCGGGTTCTGTGCGTTCTCGAAAGGGAAGCTCGCAGCCAACCTGCGCGGCGAGCCGTATCTCGTGCCGCATCCCGAGATCGTCCGGCGCGCGGTCGAGGCATGGGATCGCGGAGCGACCGAGATCTGCCTCCAGGGAGGGATCCATCCGTCCTTCGACGGCGACTACTACGCGTCGGTCGTGCGCGCGATCAAGGACGCGGTTCCCGATCTGCACGTGCATGCCTTCAGCGCGCTCGAGGTCTGGCAGGGCGCTGCGACGCTCGGTGTCGAACTGGGGGCGTATCTCGAGCGCCTGCGAGACGAGGGTCTCGCGTCTCTTCCGGGCACGGCCGCCGAGGTGCTCGACGACGACGTGCGCGCGATCATCTGCCCCGACAAGATCTCCACCGCACAGTGGCTCGAGGTGCACGAGGCGGCGCATCGCGCCGGTTTGCGCTCGAACGTGACGATCATGTTCGGGCACGTCGACGGACCGAGGCACTGGGCGCACCACCTGCTCGCAGTGCGCGAGCTGCAGCGCAAAACCGGCGGCTTCACCGAGTTCGTCCCGCTCCCGTTCGTGCACATGGAGGCGCCGCTCTACCTGCGCGGCGGTGCGAGACGCGGGCCGACTTTCGGTGAGCTGCTCGCGATGCACGCCGTGGGACGGATCGCGCTCCATCCCTGGTTCGAGAACGTGCAGGTGTCGTGGGTCAAGGCGGGACCGCGAGGCGTCGTCGAGGCACTCAACGCCGGGGTGAACGACCTCGGCGGGACGCTCATGAACGAGTCGATCTCGCGCGCGGCCGGCGCCGGGTGGGGGCAGGAGCTCTCGCCCGAGCAGATGGAGGCGCTGATTCGCAGCGCGGGCCGCGTCCCGCGACAGCGGACGACGCTCTACGGCGAGCCTGACCAGGGTCGTGTTCGTGCCTCCTTCGGCGCGCCGCAGCTCGCCGAACCGCACAACCCGCATGTCAACGAGGCGCGGCTGCCGCGCCCTCGCCGCCTGATCAGGGCGTAGCCGCTACGCCTCGAGCGCGAGCAGGTCGTCGATCGTCTCGCGCCGGCGGATCAGCGTCGCTTCGCCGTCGGCGACGAGCACGGCCGCCGGCCGCGGCACCGCGTTGTAGGTGGAGCTCATCGCGAGCGTGTAGGCGCCGGTGACCGGGATCGCGATCAGGTCGCCGCGTCGAGGCTCGGGCAGTTCGACGCGCTCGATCAGCACGTCGCCCGACTCGCAGTGCTTCCCCGCGATCGCGAAGGCGCCGGCGGGCTCCTCGTCGGCTCGATTCGCCAGTAGCGCCGTATAGCGCGCGCCGTACATCGCGGGCCGCGGGTTGTCGGACATCCCGCCGTCGACCGCGACGTAGCGGGTAGCCGTGCCCGTCTCCTTCACCCCGCCGACCGAGTACAGCGTGACGCCCGCACGGGAGACCAGCGACCTCCCCGGCTCGAGGATCAGCCGCGTCTCGGGAAGACCGTGGAGCTCCCAGGCGCGCTGCAGCTCACTCCTCAGGCCGCCGACGAAGTCGGCGATGCTCACGTTCGGCTCCTCGGGCACGTGGCGAACGCCGAGCCCCCCGCCGAGATCCACGATCTGCGGCGTCCAGTCGAGCTCTGCGCGCGTGCGTGCGGCGAACGCCGCCACCCAGTCGACCGTCATCAGCGCGGCGCCGAGGTGGAGCAGCTGAGAGCCGACATGGATGTGCACGCCGACGCAGCCGTCGAGCACACGAATCGCCTCGACCGCCTGGTCGGGCACGAGCCCGAACTTCGAGCCGTGGTGCGCCGTTTTCACCGCTTCGTGGGTGTCCGCCTCGATTCCGGGCGTCACGCGCACGAGCGTTCGATCCATCCCCGCCACGTTGGCACGTTCGGCCTCGTCGAGCGAGTCGACGACGAGCAGTGCGTCGTCGGCCGCAGCGAGCTCGAGGAGCTCGTCCTCCTTGTTGTTGCCGTGGACGACGAGCCGATCGCCCCCGATCCCGGCACGTCGTGCGAACTCGAGCTCGCCCACCGTCGAGACGTCGGCGCCGAGCCCCTCGTCGCCGAGCAGTCGCAGGAGCGCGACGGAAGGGAAGGCCTTCGTGCCGTAGACGATCAGCGCGTCGGGCGCGGAGGCGCGGTAGGCGCGCGCTTGCGCGCGCAGGGTCGCCTCGTCGTAGACGACGACCGGCGTCCCGAACCTGCGCGCCAGCTCAGATGCGGTGACGCCGCCGAGCACCAGGTCCGATCCTGCGATCGCAGCTCCGTCGGGAAGGAGCCCGTCGAGGGCGGGTCTCACGGCTGGCTCGCGCACGGCCCCATGGTTACACTGACGACCGTGAACCTGCTTACCTGACCCAGGGAGCGAGCGCGGCGTGGAGGCCGCGACGCCCTCCCACGGCCTCTCGCGCGAGAGGCTTTTTCATTTCTGGAGCCCGACATGGAACGGTACGACCCACACCCAATCGAGAAGAAGTGGCAGGACGAATGGGCGCGCGAGCGCGCGTTCGCCGTCGAGAACCCCGCGCCTGGTGCGGATGAAGACCCCCGCCACTACTACATGCTCGAGATGCTGCCGTACCCCTCGGGCACGCTGCACATGGGGCACGTTCTCAACTACACCCTCGGCGACGTCGTCACGCACTTCCGCCGGCGCACCGGCCACATCGTCCTGCGGCCGATGGGTTTCGACTCGTTCGGGCTGCCGGCCGAGAACGCGGCGATCAGAGAGGGCGGCAACCCACTCGAGATCACCGAACGCAACATCGCGTCGATCGAGAACCAGATGCGGCGCATGGGCTGGGCGATCGACTGGGATCGCGAGGTCTCGGCGCACGAGCCGACCTACTACCGCTGGACGCAGTGGCTGTTCCTGAAGCTGTTCGAGCACGGCCTCGCCTATCGCAAGGAAGCGCCGGTGAACTGGTGCCCCAACGACCAGACGGTGCTGTCGAACGAGCACGTCGTCGACGGCCGCTGCTGGCGCTGTGGCGCGATCGTCGAGGCGCGGAACATGGAGCAGTGGTTCTTCAAGATCACCGCGTACGCCGACGAGCTGCTCGACGACCTGGAGACGATCGACTGGCCCGCGCGAACGAAGAAGATCCAGCGAGATCACATCGGCCGCTCGGAAGGCGCCGAACTGCTCTTCCGGGTCGACGAGCTCGACCGCGACATTCCGGTGTTCACGACGCGTCCGGACACCGTGTTCGGCGCCACGTTCTTCGTGGTCGCTCCGGAGTCGCCGCTGGTCGACGAGCTGGTCGAAGGCACGGAGCTCGCAGACGAGGTTCGTTCCTACGCCCGCATCGCCGCCGCGCGACCCACGGAGGAGCGCGCGTCGCGGGAGAAGACCGGTGTCTTCACGGAACGGCATGTGATCAACCCGGCGACCGGCGAGCGGATCCCGATCTGGGTCGCCGACTACGTGCTGATGCAGTACGGGACCGGCGCGATCATGGCGGTGCCCGCGCACGACGAGCGCGACCGCGAGTTTGCGGAGGCGTACGACCTGCCGATCGTGCCGGTCGTCGACGAGAGCGGCTCGCTGATCAACTCGGGCCGCTTCGACGGACTCCCGTGGCGCGAAGGCATCGACGCGATCGTCGACTGGCTGTCCGACGCGGGGAAGGGGAAGCCCGCGATCAACTACCACCTCCGCGACTGGAGCTTCTCGCGCCAGCGGTACTGGGGCTGTCCGATCCCGATCGTCTACTGCCCGGACGACGGCGCCGTGCCGGTGCCGGAGAGCGAGCTGCCGGTGCTCCTGCCCGAGGTCGAGAACTACCGTCCGAAGGGCGAGCCGCCGCTGGCCCAGGCGACGGACTGGATCAACGTCCCGTGCCCTCGCTGCGGCAAGCCCGCGAGGCGCGAGGCCGACACGATGGACACCTTCGTCGACTCATCGTGGTACTTCGTGCGCTACACCGACCCGCACGACGAGCAGGCGGCGTTCGACCGGCGCATCGCCGACTACTGGATGCCCGTCGACCAGTACATCGGCGGCATCGACCACGCGAAGGGGCACCTGCTCTACTCGCGCTTCTTCATGAAGGCGCTGAACGATCTCGGCCTGATCGGCGTGCGTGAGCCGTTCCAGCGCCTGTTCCACCAGGGCTGGGTGTTGCAGGACGGGAAGCGCATGTCGAAGTCCAAGGGAGGCGTGACCCCCGACGAGCTGATCGACCGCTTCGGCGCCGACCCGATCCGCATCTACATCCTCTTCCAGGGGCCCGCCGATCAGGACATCGAGTGGTCGCCGGACGGGATCGAGGCAACGGTGCGTTTCATCCGCCGGCTCTGGCGGGTCGTGCACGAGGCGGCGGCTCAGCCTGCGTCCCCCGCCGGCGTCGACACGCCGCTCGCGCGGAAGGCGCACGAGGTGATCGCACGGGTCACCGACGACATCGATCGGCGGTTCGTCTTCAACACGCCGATCTCCGCCGTCATGGAGCTGATCAACGAACTCTCGAAGGCTCCGGACGATCCTGCCGCCCGGTTCGCCGCCGAGACGGCCGTCTCGCTGCTCCAGCCGTACGTTCCGCACGTCGCCGAGGAGCTCTGGGTCGCGCTCGGTCTTTCGAAGCTGTGGCTGGAGCCCTGGCCGGTGGCCGACCAGGCGCTGCTACGGCACGAGACGATCGAGCTCGTGCTGCAGGTCAACGGCAAGGTGCGAGACCGCGTGGAGGTGCCGGTCGGCCTCTCCGAAGCGGAGCTGATCGAACGGGCCAAGGCGTCGCCGAAGGTGCAGGCCCATCTCGACGGCGAGGAGGTCCGGGCGATCGTCGTGCCGGACAAGCTGGTCAATTTCGTCGTCTAGCAGGCGGCCGCTACCGGACTGCGGTGCCTTGCCGGCTGTGGATGAATTGGTGCGGAGTCGTGACAGACGCGACACCCACGCGTGACGACTCTCCAGGCACGGTCTCTACGTGCCCACGTTCCACCTGACTGCCGAGCGCCGCCGGCTCGCGGCGATCGCCCTGCTCGCGCTCGTTGTCGCCGTTGTCGTCTGGCGACATGCCTCCTCCGGCGCTCCCGCGTCCGGCGCCGCGCTTCAGGTCGCACCCCTCCGGCCGCGCGCGCCGGTTGCGGCCGCCGGGGCGTCCGGAGGGTCCGTGCCGGGGCTCGTCGTCGACGTCGTCGGCGCCGTCCGGCGACCCGGTCTCTATCACCTGCGGCGTGGGGCACGAGTCGCCGACGCCGTCGCGCACGCGGGCGGGCTTACGCGGCACGCCGAGCGCGCCGAGGTGAATCTGGCCGCGCCGCTGGCGGACGGCGAGCAGGTCGTGGTGGCCGCGCGGGGCGCGGGGGCGGCGCCCGTCGGCGCCGCGGGCCCGGGGACCGCTGCAGGCCCGCCCGCGCCGGTCTCGCTCAGCATCGCCACGGCGGAGCAGCTCGACACCTTGCCCGGCGTCGGTCCGGTGACGGCACAGAAGATCGTCACCTATCGCCAGGAACACGGGCCGTTCACGTCCGTGGCGCAGCTCGACGCGATTCCCGGGATCGGGCCGGCACGGCTCGACGAGCTCAAAGGCCTGGTCGTGCCGTGACTCGACTGCTCCCGGCGCATGTGGTTGCCGCGGCGGCCGTCGGCGGTCTGGCGCTGTCGAACGTGTCGCGCCTGACGGTCGCGCCGTCTGGCGTCATGGTCGCCCTCCTCGCCCTGGCTTCGCTCGCCGTCGTCACCCCACAGCCGGCCCGGCTCGTGCTCGCCGCCGCGCTCGTCGGCGTCGCCGGGTGGGCGTGGGGGAGCGCTCGACTGGCTGTCCTCGACCGCAGTCCGCTCCGAATCCACGCCGCCGAGGCCGACTGGTTCATGGTCACGGTCACCTCGGAGCCGCGTGTCGGGCAGTTCGGCCAACGACTGTTCGGGCGCGCCCGCCGCTTCGGAACCGAGACGTTGAACGAGCGAGTCGAGCTGGAGTTGCCCCTCGGCCGCGCCCCTCCTCAGGGTGCCCGCATCCGCGCCCTGGCGGTCGTGAAGCTGCCGCCTGCCGCCCCGCCGGGCGGAGGCTTCGACGAGCGGCTCTGGCTGCGCCGGCAAGGAGTCCACGTGGTGCTGCACGTCGACGAGTGGCGTGTGATCGGGCATCGCGGCGGGCTGGGCGGCGTCGCCGACCGTCTCCGTGCGTGGCTGCGCAGGGCCTGCGCGCCGGGGCTCGGCGGCGAGAGGCGCGCGGTGGTCGAGGGAATCGTGCTCGGCGACGACCAAGGGCTTTCGCCCGGGCTCAAGGCTGCTTTCAGGCGATCCGGCCTCTACCACCTGCTCGCGGTGTCGGGCCAGAACGTCGTGCTCATCGCCGCCGGAGTGCTGGCGCTCGTCGTCCTGCTCGGGCTCCCGCGAGTGGTGGGGCATCTCGGCGCGCTCGCCGCGATCGGCGCATACGTGCTCGCCGTCGGCCCGCAGCCGTCGGTCATCCGGGCCGCGGTCGCGGGTGCTGCGGTCTCGATCGCCTGGCTCGCGGGACGTGACCGTGACGGGTGGCATGTGCTGCTCCTGGCTGCGCTCGTGTTGCTCGCCTGGAGCCCCTACGAGCTCTTCGACCCGGGCTTCCAGCTCTCGTTCACGGCCGTGGTTGCGATCTTCGTCCTCGTGCCGCGTCTGACCGAGCTGCTCGAGGGGTATCCGCTGCCGGCCTCGGTGCGGCTCACGGCAGCCGTCTCCGCAGCCTGCGGGATCGCGACCGCCCCGGTGCTGGCTCTCCGGTTCGGCGCCGTGCCCATTCTCGGCATCGTCGCCAACGGCCTCGTCGAACCGGTCATCGGCCTCCTGCTCGGCCTTGCGCTCGTCGCAGCCGCGATCGACCCGGTCGCACCCGGCATCGCCGAGACGCTCGCCTGGGCCGACGGCTGGATCGCCGCCTATGTTGCAGCCTGCGCGAGGCTCGTCGCCTCGGTTCCGTTCTCCCAGCTCCGCGGCGGACCGGCGGTCATCGCGGCGGCCGGGCCGCTCCTCCTCACGGCCTATGCTTGGCGGCGGTGGCGGAGGAGCTGAAGGCGGCGTACCTGATTGCGGGGAACGACCGTCCCAAGGTCGATCGGGCTGTCGCGCGGCTGCGCGCCCGCTTCGACGACGATGCCGTCGAGTTGCACGACGCTGCCGAGACGTCGGGCGAAGACGCGGTCGCCGCTTGCAACGCGCTCGGTCTCTTCGGCTCCGGCGAACGGCTCATCGTCGTGTCCGCGGTCGAAGCGTGGAAGGTGGACGACGCCAAGGCGGTGGCCGCCTACCTCGCTGCGCCGACCCCGAGCACGGTGCTCGCGCTCGTCGCCGGCGAGCTGAAGAAGGACGGGCCACTTGCCAAAGCGGTCAAGCCTCACGGCGAAGTGCTGTTGTGGGACGTGCCGCAGCGCGGGCTCGAGCGCTGGGTCGCAGAGCAGTTCAAGCTCCGCGCGACACCGGCCGACGGCGATGCCTGCCGGCTCCTCGTCGAGCTCGTCGGGAACGATCTCTACGATCTTGCCGCCGAGGTCGACAAGCTCGCCACCTGGGCCGCCGGCGGCCGTGTGACGACGGTAGAGGTGGAGGAGCTGGTGGCCGAACGTGCGGAATCACCGGCTTTCGTCCTGACGGACGCGTGGGGAACACGGGATGTCGCCGCAGTCCTCAGCGCTTCCGAGCGGATGCTGGAGCGCAGCGGCGATCCCCGCTCACGGACGATCCCGCGCGTCGTCGGAGCGCTCACGAATCACGTCGGACGCCTCCGTGCCGTCCAGCGGCTCGACGAAGAGGGTGTCGAGGCAAAGGAGGCAGCCGCCCGGCTCAAGCTCCACCCGTTCTATGTGCGAAAGCTGTACGCGCAGTCCCGGAACTTCAGCGTCGACGAGCTCCGGAGCGCGACGGTTCGGCTCGCCGACCTCGACCACGCGCTCAAGGGCGGTTCTCGTCTCGCGAACGACCTCGAGCTCGAGCGGGCGCTCGTCGAGATCACGCAGCGCTGACGCCGCGAGGACGGTCCGTGCGGAGCGGGCGGATCAAGCCGGAGTGCGCGAGCCCGAGGCCAGACGAGCGGCCTGCGACTTCTTGCGTGCGCCGGTGTTCCGGTGCAACGCGCCGCGCGCCACGGCGCGGTCGATCAGGTGCTCGAGGCTCCTGTGCGCCGACGCGATCACCGACGCGTCGTCCTCCTCCACGGCGGTGGCGAGGCGCTTGGTCAGCGTCTTGATCGTCGAGCGGTAGCGGAGGTTCTCGAGGCGCTCCTCGGTTGCGATCCGCACGCGCTTCTTCTGCTGCTTGATGTTGGGCATCGGCGAAGAAATGCCCGCTCGGGCGGGCGGAACGATGGTAGCAGAGCGGTCTTTCCGCTCGACTCGGTGCCCCCGAACCGGCTGGGGCGCTCCCTATGCTCATGCTGGTGGACGAGGCGCGCCTGGCGTCGGAACGAGAGCAGCGGCTGCATGCGCGGAACGAGCGCCGACGCTCCCGCGGGCTGCCGACCTGGGGGTCGGTCGATCCGCTGACGCAGCTCGCCACGCCTTCGCTGTCCGCCGACGAAGCCGTCGCACTGGAGTCGGCGCGGCGCCGGCTCGGTATCTCGACGGTGATCTTCGCCGTCGCGACCGGCGTGTCGAGAGTCGTCGGGCTCGTCCGCGAGATCGTCGCCACGTACTACTTTGGGGCACGCGGGCCGATCAACGCATTCACGATCGCGTTCCAGCTCCCGAACCTGATCCGAGCGTTCGTCGCGGACGCTGCACTCTCGTCGGCATTCGTCCCCGTCTTCAGCGAGTTGCTGGAGAAGGGCGAGCGCAAGCGTGCCTGGCGCGTTGCGTCGTCGCTGATCTGGCTCATCCTGCTCGGCCTCGGCAGCTTCACCGCTCTCCTGATGCTGGCCGCGCCGCTGCTGCTGCGGCCGTTCCACGCCTCCGACCCGCAGCTCGCAGTGGGCCTGTCACGCGTGCTCTTCCCGATCGTCGTGCTGCTCGGGGTCTCGGGCGTGATCGTCGGGATCCTCAACTCGTACGACCAGTTCACGATCCCGGCACTGACACCGGTCGTCTGGAACGTCGCCATCATCATCGGGCTCGTTATCGGCGTACCGTCCGTGGCGACCGCCGACGCGAAGCTCTACATCTACGCGGGCTCGATCCTGGTCGCGACGTTCATCCAGGTGCTGATACCGCTTCCCTGGCTTCGCGGGCTCGACGGCCGCCTGCATGTGCTGATCGACTGGCACGACCCTGCCGTCTGGCGCGTCCTGAAGCTGATGGTGCCGGTCACGCTCGGGCTCGGCCTGATCAACGTCAACGCGCTGATCGACACCTTCTTCGCCTCGCGATTCATCAACCCCAACCTTGCGCCCGCGGCGATCAACAAGGCATTCCTGCTCTACATGGTGCCGCAGGGTGTGTTCTCGGTCGCGATTGCAACCGTTCTCTTCCCGACGCTCTCGCGCCACGCGGCGCGTGGAGACCTCGTGGCGCACGCGGCGACGGTCTCGCGTGGATTACGGCAGATCGCGTTCCTGCTCGTCCCGTCGTCGGTGATCGCCGCCGTCCTCGCCGAGCCGATCGTGCGTCTTCTCTACCAGCGGGGCGCCTTCAAGCCGGGCCAGACCACTGTCGTCGCAGGAGCGCTGGCGGCGTTCGCGCTCGGGCTGACGTTCAACGGAGCGATGCTGATGCTGAACCGCGCCTTCTTCAGCCTCCAGGAGAACTGGATCCCGACGCTCGTTGCGCTGCTGAACCTCGGGGTGAACGCCGCTCTCGACGCCGCCTTCTACCACCTCGGAGTCTGGGGGATCCCGCTGTCGACCGCGGTGGTGAACATCGTCGGGACGGTCGCGTTGTTCGCGCTGTTACGACGCCAGTACGGCGGGCTCCAGCTCCTGGCGACGTTGTCGTCGTTCGTCCGCATGGTGCTCGCCGGCGCCGTGCTCGCCGTCGTCGCCTGGCCGGTGTGGCACGTGCTCGACGCAGCGCTCGGCCGCTCGCTGCCGGCCCAGCTCGTCTCGTTGGGCCTCGCCCTCGCCCTTGGAGTCGCCGCCTACGTCGGTTCCTGCGCGCTTCTACGGGTGCGCGAGATGCAGGCGCTACTCTCAGTGCGGGGCCGCCGATCGTAGCGGCCCGACCCATCATGGACCAGCAACACATCCGCAACTTCTCGATCATCGCGCACATCGACCACGGCAAGTCGACGCTCGCCGATCGCATTCTCCAGCTCACGGACACCGTTTCCGACCGCGACATGCGCGACCAGTTGCTCGACTCGATGGACCTCGAGCGCGAGCGCGGGATCACGATCAAGGCGCAGGCCGTCCGCGTCCAGTGGCGCGGATACGAGCTCAACCTGATCGACACCCCGGGCCACGTCGACTTCACCTACGAGGTGTCGCGCAGCCTGCAAGCGTGTGAGGGAGCGTTGCTCGTGGTCGACGCAGCCCAGGGAATCGAGGCGCAGACGCTTGCCAACGCCTACCTCGCGATCGAGAACGACCTCGAGATCATTCCGATCGTCAACAAGATCGACCTCCCGCAGGCCGACCCTGACCGTGCCGCAGCCGAGGTCGCCGACCTGATCGGCGAGGACGCCGATCGCGTCCTCCGCATCTCCGCGAAGACCGGCGACGGGGTCGCCGCCGTTCTCGATGCGATCGTCGAGCGCATCGGTGCGCCCGAGGGAGAGCTCGAGGCTCCGCCGCGCGCCTTGATCTTCGACTCGTCCTACGACCAGTACCGCGGAGTGGTCGCCTTCGTTCGTGTCGTCGACGGTGTGTTCCGTCCGCGTCAGGCGCTGCGTGCGATGGCCCTCGGCACGCGCTTCGAGGCGCAGGAGATCGGATTCATGTCGCCGGTGATGCGTCCCGTCCCGGAGCTTCAGGCCGGCGAGGTCGGCTACGTGATCACCGGGCTCAAGGACGTCTCGGAGCTACGCGTCGGCGACACGCTGACCGCCGACCGCTCGCCGGCATCGTCGCCCCTACCGGGCTACAAGGACGTCAAGCCGATGGTGTTCGCCGGGCTCTTCCCGACCGACTCCGACGACTACCCGGAACTGCGGGACGCGCTCGAGCGGCTGAAGCTGAACGACGCAGCCTTGTTCTACGAGCCCGAGACGTCGCAGGCGCTCGGCTTCGGCTTCCGCTGCGGCTTCCTCGGGCTGCTGCACATGGAGATCGTGCGCGAGCGCCTCGAGCGCGAGTTCGACCTCGACCTGATCGTCACTGCCCCGAACGTCGCCTACCGGGTCCGCCTCTTGAACGAGCCCGACTGGCGCGAGGTGCACACGCCGTCCGACCTGCCCGACGGAGCGGAGGAGGTCGAGGAGCCGTTCATCAAGGCGTCGATCATCGTGCCCAAGGAGTACGTCGGCACGATGATGGAGCTGAACAACGACCGGCGCGGGCGCTTCGATCACATGGAGTACCTCTCACCCGAACGTGTTCACCTCGTCTACGAACTGCCGCTCGGCGAGGTCGTTCTCGACTACTACGACCAGCTGAAGTCGCGTACGCGCGGGTACGCGAGCTTCGACTACGACTTCGACGGGTTCCGTCCGGGCTCGCTGGTGCGCGTGGACGTGCTCGTCGGCGGCGAGCCCGTCGACGCGCTGAGCCTGATCGCTCACCGTGAGTTCGCCTACGAGCGCGGCAAGGCGCTCGTGGAGAAGCTGCGCGAGGAGATTCCCCGCCAGATGTTCGACGTGCCGATCCAGGCAGCGATCGGTGCCAGGGTAATCGCGCGCGAGACCGTGAAGGCGCGTCGCAAGGACGTGCTCGCGAAGTGCTACGGCGGCGACATCACCCGCAAGCGCAAGCTGCTCGAGAAGCAGAAGGCCGGCAAGAAGCGGATGAAGCAGGTCGGCGGCGTGGAGGTGCCGCAGGAGGCGTTCCTCGCGGTGCTCAACCTGAACGAGGGAACACGCAAGCAGTGACGTTCGCTGCGCCGCGACCCGGGGTTCGGCACCTCTACGTCCACCTTCCTTTCTGCTCGTCACGCTGCGGCTACTGCGACTTCGTGACGGTGGTCGGGCGGCGGGCCGACCATCCGCGGTACGTGAGGGCCTTGCTGCGGGAGCTCGAGCTCGAACGCGCGGTCCTCGCGCCGAACCTCGAGACGGTGTACCTCGGGGGCGGCACCCCGACGTTCACCGAGGAGGGCGCGCTCGCGCAACTGCTCGGCTCGCTGCCCCGCGCCGAGGAGCTGACGGTCGAGGCGAACCCGGAGACGGTCACCGCCGAGCTCGCGGTGCTGCTCCGACGCGCGGGCGTCGATCGGGTGTCGCTCGGCGCCCAGAGCTTCGAGCCGCGCCTGCTCGAGGTGCTCGGGCGTGTTGCCACCCCTGACGACGTCCGACGCGCCGTCTACGCTCTTCGTGATGCCGGTGTTGACAACATCTCGATCGACCTCATCTACGGCATTCCGGGGCAGGGGGCCGCCGATCTCGCTGCCGACCTCGCCCAGGCCGTCGCACTCGAGCCGGAGCACGTGTCGGCGTACGAGCTGGAGGCCAAGCCGGGCACGCGCTTCACCCACGCACATGGAGCTGCGCTCGACCTGCAGGCCGAGGCCATGGAAACCTATTTCGAGACCGTCGTGTCGATGTTGACGGGTGCCGGGTACCGCTGGTACGAAACGGCCAACTTCTGCCTCGGGCCGAGTCGGGCTGGGGGGCGCGACCTGCGGGCGAAGCACAATCTCGGCTACTGGCTCGGCCACGACTACCTCGGGCTCGGGGTCGGTGCCGTGGGCACGGTCGCCGGTCGTCGCACCCGCAACACGCCGTCTCTCGGGCGTTACCTCGGCGCGGTCGAGGGCGGTCGGCGGCCGCCACGGGAGATCGAGGAGCTGACCCCGGCCGTCCAGGCGGCCGAGCGGCTCATGCTCGGGCTCCGGCTCGACGAATCGCTGCCGCTCGCCGCCGTCCGGGCCGCGATCGACCAACCCGAGCTCGAACGCCTCGACCGCGCAGGCCTCGTCTCGACCGCCGGCGGCGAGATCTCGCTGACCCGGCGCGGCCGGTTTCTCGGCGGCGGCGTCACGGCACGCCTGCTCGCTCCTACCATGAGCAGATGAGCCAGCCCCTGTCAGACCGGCAACAGGGAATCCTGCGGCGAGTGGTCGAGGAGTACGTCGCGACCGGCCAGCCGGTGGGCTCCCGTTCGCTCGTCGAGCGTTCGGGCCTGGCCGTCTCTGCCTCGACCGTGCGCGGCGAGCTCGCCGATCTCGAGCGGATCGGTCTGTTGACGCACCCGCACACGTCGGCCGGACGGGTGCCGACCGAGGCCGGCTACCGCCTGTACGTCGACGGGCTGCTCGAGCGTCAGGAGCCGCGGGCCGGTGAGTTCTCGCTCGATCTCCCGCTCGCACGGGCCGAGGTTGAGGAGGCCCTGCAGGCGACGACCGAGATGCTCGCCCAGGTGACGAGGCTCCTCGCCCTCGTCTCGGCGCCACCGCTCCAGGCCGCGACGGTCAGGCACGTCGAGGTGCTGATGCTCCAGCCGAAGGTCGTGATGACGGTCGTGATCACGTCACTCGGCGGCGTCACCAAGCTGCGAACCGAGTTTCCCGAGGAGGTCGACCCGGGCTTCGCCACCTGGGCGGCGGACTATCTCAACGACCGTCTCACGGGCGTGCGGATCGGCTCGCGCGCCGTTCGTCTCGCGTTCGAGGAGCAAGGGCTGTCGCCCCGCGAGCGGCTGTTTCTCGAGGCGATCCGGCCGTCGTTCGACCATGCGGCCGACGAGGGGCGCATGCTCTTCGTCGGCGGTGCTGCGGGGCTGCTGGACGAGATGCGCGAGGACGAGATCGGCGCCTATCGCAGCCTGATGGACGCACTGGAGAAGCGCGCGGCGCTGCTCGACGTCCTCGCCCAGCGGTTCGATCCGCGGCGTCCGTTCGCGCGGGTCGGCGAGGAACTCGAACAGCCGGGGCTGAAGGACCTCTCGCTCGTCGGTGCAACCTACGGCTTCGCGCACCGGACACTCGGAACGGTCAGCCTGCTGGGGCCGCTGCGGATGGACTACGACAAGGCGCTGCGATCGGTGCGCTCGGCCGCGCGAGATCTCTCGCGCTTCGTCGAGGATGTCTACTCGGAGGACTGATGGCGACGACCGACCGCGACCTCTACGGAGTGCTGGGCGTCCCACGCGACGCCGACGATGCGACGATCAAGAAGGCCTTCCGCCGGTTGGCCCGTGAGCTCCATCCCGACGTCTCGACGGCGCCCGACGCGGAGGCGCGGTTTCGCGAGGCCGCCGAGGCGTACGAGGTGCTGACGAACAGCGAGACTCGCGCGCTCTACGATCGCTACGGTCATGCCGGGCTCCGCTCGGGAGGCTTCACGCCGAGCGGTTTCGACGTCGGCGGGCTCGGCGACCTGTTCGCGACGTTCTTCGGCGACGACATGTTCGGCGGCCAGACACGCCGTTCGAGGCGGGGTGCGGACGTCGCCTCCGAGATCGAGATCTCGCTCGTCGACGCGGCGCGGGGCATCACCGTCGCCGTGCCGTTCGACGTGGCCGTCCCGTGCGCGACGTGCGGCGGTGACGGCGTCGAGCCGGGAACGTCGCCGGTCTCGTGCACCCGCTGCGGCGGGTCCGGCAGGCTCCAGCACGTCTCGCGCAGCGTCTTTGGCGAGTTCGTCCGCACGCAGGCGTGCCCCCAGTGCGGGGGGCACGGCCGCATCGTGGAACATCCGTGCAAGGCGTGCAGCGGCGCGGGCAGGCTCGCGGAGCGGCGCACGATCGACGTCAAGGTCCCGGCAGGGATCCACGACGGCCAGCGCATCCGCGTCTCGGGCGAGGGCCATGCCGGCGAGCTGGGCGGACGGGCCGGCGACGTGTACGTCCAGGTGCACGTTCTTCCGGATTCACGCTTCGTGCGCGAAGGCAACGACATCTTCTCCCAGGTCGACCTGACGATCGTGCAGGCCGCCCTCGGCGTCGAGATCGCGGTCGAGACGCTCGACGGAAACGTCGACCTGTCGTTCGACCCCGGCGTCCAGCCCGGAGACGTCCGCGTCCTCCGCGGTCGCGGCATGCCGGTGCTCCAGGGCTTCGGCCGCGGCGATCATCGGGTGCTCGTGAACGTCGCGGTGCCGAGGCGTCTGTCGGACGAGCAGCGCCGCCTGCTTGCCGAGTTCGACGCGGCGAGCGACGAGCACACCTACAAGCACGACGAAGGCTTCTTCGAGAAGCTGAAGAGCGCGTTCCGCTGAGCCTGCGTCGCGTCACCGTCGAGATCCGCGACGCGCGCATCGAGGAGGCGCGTGCGACGATGCTCGCACTCTTTCCCGACGGCTTCGAGGAGGTCGAGCACGAGGGCTCGACGGAGCTCGTCGCGTACACCGATGCGGCGGGCGAGGAGCGGGTCTGGCACGTGTTCGGCGCCGCCCAGTCGACCGACGTGGAGGATGGCTGGGAGGACCGTTGGCAGGCGTTTCACAAGCCGGTCGAGGTCGGCCGCCTCTGGGTCGGGCCGCCGTGGGAGCCGTCGCCGACGGGGGCGCTCGCAGTCGTGATCGACCCCGGTCGCGCCTTCGGCACCGGCGCGCATCCGACCACCCAGCTCTGTCTCCAGCTGCTCCAGGACATCGAGCCTGGGCCGTTGCTCGACGTGGGCTGCGGTTCGGGCGTTCTCTCGATCGCCGCCGCCCGGCTCGGCTTCGCACCCGTCTTCGGTGTGGACGTGGAGCCGGCCGCGGTCGAGGCGACACGAACGAACGCCGATGCGAACGGCGTCCCCATCGACGCTCGACTCGTCGGCGCAGAGGACGTCTTGCCGTCGGCGTCGATCGCCGTCGTCAACATCTCGCTCGCCGGCGTGACCTCGGCCGCCGAACGGGTCGATGCGGGCACGCTGATCGCGTCGGGTTACCTGCTCTCCGACCGGCCGGAGCCGATCGGCTGGCTCCACTCCGACCGCCGGGTTCTCGACGGCTGGGCCGCCGACGTGTTTCACCGCGCCTGAAGCGGCAGTACGATCAACGCAGTGGCGACGTTCCGCGTCGACTTTCTCGGCTGCAAGGTGTCGCATGCCGATGTGCAGGCCGTGCGCGATGCGCTGCTCGCGGACGGCCATCGCGAGCGTGACGACGGCGGCGCCGACATCGCCGTGATCAGCGGCTGTTGCGTCACGAACGAGGCCCTCGCCAAGAGCCGAAAGGCGGCAGCTCGAGCCGCGCGAACGCACACTCGTGTCTACCTGACGGGCTGCGCCGCGAACCTTCCGCCCGCTGCGCTCCGAGGTCTCCCGGACGGCGTCACGGTCGTCGCGAAGAGAAGCGAGGAGACCGCTGCTTTCGTCGCCGGCGACGTCGGCGCGATCGCTTGCGTGCAGGCGGAGTCGCGTCTCGACCGCATCCGGGCCTTCGTGAAGATCCAGGACGGCTGCTCGTTCTCGTGCAACTTCTGCGTGATCCCGCTCGTTCGAGGGTCGTCCCGGAGCCGGAGCGCCGATGCCGTGCTGCGCGAGATCCGTCGCAGGGTCGACCAGGGTCACAAGGAGGTCGTGCTCACCGGCATCAACCTCGGCTGTTTCCGTGATCGCGCGGCGGGCTACGACCTCGCGCGACTCGTCCGCGAAGCCGGCGCTGTCTCCGGGCTCGCCCGCCTGCGGCTGAGCTCGATCGAGATCAATCACGTCGACGAGAAGCTCGTCGCCGCGCTCCGTGAGACGCCTACCGTCAGCAGGCACCTCCACGTCCCGCTGCAATCCGGTGACGACGGCGTGCTGCGAGCGATGCAGCGCCGCTACGGCGCGGCAACGTACCTGCGCCGGCTCGAGTCGCTCGACGACTTCAATCTCACCACCGACGTGATCGTGGGCTTCCCCACCGAGGACGACGCTGCGTTCGCGCGGACGATCGACGTCGTCGAGCGCGCAGGAATCAGCGCGGTGCACGTGTTCCCGTACTCACCTCGCCCGGGAACGAAGACCGAGCACGACGATCGGGTGCCGCCGCAGGTGAAGCGCGATCGCGGTGCCTGTCTGCGATCGCTGTCCCACGAGCTCTCGACCCGGCGGTGGCGTCGCAAGGTCGGCGAGACGGACACGGTTCTCGTCGACCGCCCGGGACGCGGGTACGGCGACGACTATTCGCCGTGGTTCGTCGACGCGCCGGTCGGCGAGCTCGTGCGCGTGCGGGCGGCTGCGGTGACCGAGGAGGGGATCCTTGCCGCCTGAGGCCGACTGTCTGTTCTGCCGCCTCTTCAAGGAAGGCGACCACGTGCACACGGGGGACGGCTTCGTCGCGATCGCGGACATTGCACCGCAGGCGCCCGTTCATCTGCTCGTGATCCCCGAGCGGCATGTCGACACGTTCCGCGATGTCGGGGCGTTCGAGGCCGAGGAATCGTCGAGAATGCTGGCGTTCGTCGCCGAGACGGCCGAGCGCGCGGGCTTGACCGACTACCGTGTCGTCGTCAATGTCGGCCCGAGCGCAGGCCAGACCGTCTTTCACCTCCACTGGCACGTGCTGGGAGACCCCGAATGAGCCTGATCGCGCAGATCGAAGACGAGGTGAAGGAGGCGATGCTCGCCCGTGACGTCGAGCGCCGCGACGCGCTGCGTTTGATCCTCTCCAGCCTTCGCTCTGCCGAGAAGGATCTGCAGCGTCCGCTGTCCGAGGGCGAGGAGCTCCAGGTGCTCCAGCGGGAGCGCAAGAAGAGGATCGAGGCCGCCGAGGCGTTCCGCGACGCCGGTCGTGCCGAGCAGGCGGCGAAGGAGGAGGCCGAGCTCGCCGTGCTCGAGGAGTTCATGCCCGAGCCGCTGTCGGAGGACGAGCTCGAGCGGATCGTCGACGACGCGATCGCCGAGAACGGAGCGACCTCCCTGCAGGACCTCGGACGGGTGATGGCGGACGTGATGCCTCAGGTCGCCGGTCGGGCAGACGGCTCGGCTGTCGGCCAGCTCGTCCGCGAGAAGCTGGCTTAGCCGCCGCCCGCTTCGCTCGGTGGGCCGGCGCTTGCGATGAAGTCCTGCGGGCGTACGAGCACCGCTGCAAGCACAGCCCCGATCGCCGCCACGCTCGCGCCGAGGATGAGAATGTCGTTCAGCCCGGAGACGAACGATGCCCGCGCGACCGCAGCGATCTGAGCGCGCTGCGCGACCGGCGAAGAGGCGATCACGCTCGCAGCCTGGCCGCTCGCGAGCTGGCCGGCGATCCGATGCGCGTCCGCGACGCCATGGAGCCCCGCGACCACCTTGTCGGAGACGCGGCTCGCGAACACCGCGCCGAGCGCTGCGATACCGGTGGCGATCCCCAGTTGTCGAAACGTGTTGTTGATCCCCGATGCCATTCCGGCACGCTCGACCCTGACGGTCGACACCGCCGTCGAGGCGAGAGGTGCGTTCACCATCCCGATTCCGATCCCGCCGATCACGAAGCCCGGAAGGAGGGTCGTCCAGTCGGAGCTCGTGGTGATCCCACTCATCAGCCACATCGAGAGCGCGACAAGAGCGAGGCCGGAGCCGAGCAGCCACCGGATCGGTACCCGCGTCGACAGCCGACCCGCGATCGGCGCCGCAATGAACGAGATCACGCTCAGCGGCAGGAAGCGCACGCCGGTCTGGAGCGGCGAGAGACCGAGCACGTTCTGCATGTACAGGGTCAGGTAGAGGAACATCGCGAACAGCGACGACGAGATCGCAAACGCCGTCACCTGGGCGCCGTCGAACGCGGGCTTGCGGAAGAGGGACAGGTCGATCATCGTCGTCCGGTCGCGCGCCTGAGACACGATGAACAACGCCAGCAGTACGAACGCGGCGACGAACAGTCCGATGATCACGCTGCTCGTCCAACCCTGCTTGTTGCCTTCGATCAGGCCGAGGATCAGGCAGAAGAGCCCGCCGATCAGCGTCACGAGCCCGATCGGGTCGAGTCGGCTGTGCTCCGGATCCTTCGACTCCTGGAGCTGACGCACTGCGAGCACGACTGCGCCCACACCGATCGGGATGTTCACGAAGAAGATCCAGCGCCACGACAGCCAGGACGTGAGCATCCCTCCGGCCAATGGGCCGATCGCGACAGCCGCTCCGATCGTCGCGCCCCAGATCCCGAAGGCGGTGCCTCGCTCCCGCCCGTGGAACTCCTGGGAGATCAAGGCGAGCGCCGTGGCGAACATGATCGCCCCGCCGACACCCTGGAAGCCGCGAGCGATGATCAGGAAGAGCGAGTCGTTTGCGAGCCCGCAGGCGGCCGACGCGATCGTAAACAGCACGATCCCGATCACGAACAGCCGCTTCCGCCCGAACAGGTCGGCGAGGGAGCCGGCCGTCAGAACGAAGGTCGCGAGCGCGAGGGCGTAGGCGTCGACCACCCACTGGAGATCGGAGAACGACGCGTTGAGGGACCGTTCGATCGCCGGGAGGGCGACGTTCACGATCGTGATGTCCAGGAGGAGCATGAAGGTCGCGGTGCAGACCGCGAGCAACGTCCACCACTTCCGCTCCACCCGGCGGAACATAGACGTCCGCCTCGGGGTCGCGCGGAAGTTCCGGGGCGCGCCCTACACTCAGGTGCGGGATGCAGGACACGTTTGACGTCTCCAACGCGGTTGCCGCCGAGCTGGCGGGGATCTCCGACGGCGTGCTCGACGCCCTCCGCGAACGGCTCCATTGCACGATCCGGCTGCGGGGCAACCAGCTCACGCTCGAAGGCGACGACCAGCAGGTCGCGGAGGCCAGGACCGTGCTCGACGAGATCGTCGACCTCGTCGAGGGCGGGCACGAGATCGGCGCGCACACCGTCGACGCGGTTCTGGGTGCGCTCGACGCCGAGACGGACGTTCGCGAGGTCTTCGACCAGGTCGTTTGGCGGCACCGCGGCAAGCGAATCGCTCCGAAGACGGTCATGCAGAAGCGCTACGTCGATGCGATCCGCCGGTCGACGGTCACCTTCGGGATCGGCCCGGCCGGGACCGGCAAGACGTATCTCGCGATGGCGCTGGCGGTCGCAGCTCTGCACGAGCGCGAGGTCGCGAGGATCATCCTCACGCGGCCGGCGGTCGAGGCGGGCGAGCGGCTCGGGTTCCTTCCAGGCGATCTGATGGCGAAGGTCGACCCGTACCTTCGCCCTCTCTTCGATGCGCTCTACGACATGCTCGACCCCGACCGCGCGAACAGCCTGATCGAGCGGGGCACGATCGAGGTTGCTCCACTCGCGTTCATGCGCGGCCGGACACTGAACGACAGTTTCATCATCCTCGACGAGGCCCAGAACACCTCGCCCGAACAGATGCAGATGTTCCTGACGCGTCTCGGCTTCGGCTCGAAAGTGGTCGTGACCGGTGACGTCACGCAGATCGACCTACCGCGCGAGCAGCGCTCGGGACTCGTGCACGTGCGGGACGTGCTGGTCGACATCGACGGGATCGCGTTCATCGAGTTCGGCCATCGCGACGTCGTGCGGCACAAGCTCGTGCAGCGAATCGTCGAGGCGTACAAGGAGCACACGGACGAGCGCAATCGATGACGGGAATCGTGATCGAGGTCGAGAACCGAAGCGGCATCCCGGTCGATGCCCCCGCCGCCAGGCAGCTCGCCCGCGAGGTGTTGACGGCCCAGCAGATCGTGACCGGCGACCTCGGGATCGCCTTCGTCGGGCCCGACGAGATCCGAAGGTTGAAGCAGGAGCACCTGGGAGTCGACGAGGCGACGGACGTGCTCTCGTTCCCGATCGACGGAACGTCCAAGCTGCCGGGCGAGCTGCCGCGCCAGCTCGGCGACGTCGTGATCTGCCCCCAGGTCGTCGGTGACGACTGGCGGGGGCCGCTGGTGCACGGTCTGCTGCACCTGCTCGGGTACGACCACGGCGCGGCGATGTCCGAGCTCGAGGAAGCGTTTCTTTGAGCCCACGGCGTTCGCCGAGCCTCTTCGACTCGTTCAACTATGCGACCGAGGGGATCATCCACGTGCTCCGCACCCAGCGGAACATGCGTATCCATTTCGCGGTCGCGTTCGTCGTGATCGTGCTTGCGTTGATCGTGAACGTGACGAAGCTCGAGCTGATCGCGCTCCTGATCTCGATCACCTTCGTGCTGATCGCGGAGATGCTCAACACCGCCATCGAAGGTGCGATCGACATCGCGACGACGTCGTTCGATCCGATGGCGAAACTGGCGAAGGACATCGCAGCGGGTGCCGTTCTGCTCGCGTCGGTCAACGCCCTCGCGATCGGGTACCTCGTCTTCGCGGGCAAGGTGGCCGATCGCTCGTCGGATCTGCTCGATCGCCTCCGCGAGGCACCGGCGGAGCTGACGCTCGTCGTGCTGGTTCTGGTCGTGATCTGCGTGATCGCGGTGAAGGCGTATACGGGCCGCGGGACACCGCTCCGGGGCGGCATTCCGTCGGGGCATGCTGCGGTCGCGTTCGCGTGCTGGATCGCGGCCACCTACTTCGCCGGAGCGTCGCACCGGTTCCTGGTGTCGTCGCTCGCGTTGATCATGGCGGTGCTGGTGGCACAGACCCGCGTCGAGTCGGGTGTCCACTCGGTCCTCGAGGTCGCATCGGGCGGCCTGCTCGGAGCGCTGGCGGCATTGATCGTCTTCCAGGTGTTCTCGTGAGGGAGCTCGTAGACAAGGCGGAGGCGGTCGCGGCGCGTGCGTATGCGCCGTATTCGCGGTATCAGGTCGGAGCGGTCGTGCGCGCGGTCGACGGCCGGGAATTCGAGGGCGTCAACGTCGAGAACGCCGCATACCCGCTTGGCGTGTGTGCGGAGAAGTCGGCGATCGTCGCCGCCGCAGTTGCGGGCGTGAGGCCGGGAGACATTGCCGCGATCGGCATCACCGCCTCGCCGTGCGGCGGCTGCAGGCAGTGGCTCTACGAGTGGCGGATCGGCGAGGTCAGCTTCCGGCGCGAGGACGGCTCGATCGCGACCTGGTCGGCCGACGAGCTGGTGCCGGACGCGTGGAGCCTTCCGGAGTGAAGTCGGGCTTTGCCGCGGTCGCCGGCCGCCCCAACGTCGGCAAGTCGACGCTCGTCAACGCGCTCGTGGGCGCGAAGGTGGCGATCGTCTCCTCGGTCCCACACACGACGCGGCACCGCATCCGCGGGGTGTTCACGAACGACGACGCACAGCTCGTGCTCGTCGACCTGCCCGGCTGGCAGCGTCCCATCGACACCCTCACCGAGCGGATGCAGCAGCGGG
Organism: uncultured Thermoleophilia bacterium; assembly: GCA_963742605.1. Lineage (GTDB taxonomy): Bacteria > Actinomycetota > Thermoleophilia > Gaiellales > Gaiellaceae > PALSA-600. Next base: position 171,557 of record CAVUNA010000006.1, read on the forward strand.
TCGTGCAGACGATGGGCGAGGACGTCGACGTCATCATGCTCGTCGTGAGCGCCCGCGAGCGGATCGGCGCCGGCGACCGGTTCGTCGCCCGGCACGTGTTCGCTCTCGACGTGCCGGTGATCATCGTCGTCAACAAGGTCGACCGGCTGAAGGCGGGGCACATCGCCTCGCAGATGAAGCAGGCAGCGACGCTCGGCCCGTTCCATGCCCTCCACCCGGTGAGCGCGACGACGGGAGACGGCATCGACGAGCTGCGGGGCGACCTGATCTCGCTGCTCCCGGACGGGCCGCTGCTGTACCCACCCGAGACCGAAACCGACCTGCCGCTCGAGGCGCGTATCGCCGAGGCGGTGCGCGAGCAGGCGTTGCGGCTCACGAAGGAGGAGGTGCCGCACGCGGTCACCGCCGAGGTCGTATCGATCGAGGAGGGTCACGTGCACGTGCGGCTGTACACAGAGACGGAGAGCCAGAAGCAGATCCTGATCGGCAAGGGCGGAACGATGGTGCGGGAGATCGGTCGCCACGCCCGCCCCTTCGTCGAGCAGCTGCTCGGCCGGCGCGTGTATCTCGAGCTTCAGGTCAAGTCGGCCCCGAAGTGGCGGCGCAACGAGACGATGCTCGAGCGCCTGGGTCTGTAGTGGCGGCGCTGCGCCACGAGGGACCTGAGCTCGTCGTCAGGCTCAACGACCTCGAAAAGGCGGGCGCGCTACAGGGAGATGTCCGCGTCCCGTGGTCGAGCGTCCGCGACTTCCGCGTGTCCGAGTCTCCTTTCCGCGAGCTTCGTGGTCTCCGCGCGCCGGGCACCGGCATTCCGGGCGTGATCGCGCTCGGCACGTGGCGGGGTGGGGGAGGCAAGGACTTCGCCGCCCTCTACCGGGGCGGACCATGCATCGTCGTGACGCTCGAGGGAGCGGAGTGGAATCGGCTGCTCGTCTCGGATCAACGAGCGGTCGAGACGGTCGACCAGCTGCGCGGCGACCTCGCGCCGCCGGCTTAGCGAACGGCCGCGATCAGCTTCGCGAGTCGCTCGCGCTCGGCGTCCGACCAGTAACGCGCGAGCGCGCGTTCAGCGGCGGCCTCGGCGGTCGGCACGGCTTCCTCGGCGATGCGGCGACCCGTGTCGGTCAGGACGACGAGCGCCAGCCGCGCGTCGCGTGCGTGGGGCTCGCGGCCGACCAGCCCGATCCGCTCGAGCGGCTGCAGCTGGCGGGCCACGCCGGACGGCGTGACACCGAGCCGGTTGGCGAGCTCGACGCGCCGGAGCCGGCCGTCGGGCGCGTCGTAGAGCTCGAGCAGCAGGGCCAGATCCGCGAGGGCGAGCCCGTGCGCGCCCAGCGCCGCGTCGACGTCGCGGATGACGATCGTGCGCGTGAGCGCAAGATCGAGAACGGTGGGGAGTGCGGTGTTCATCGTTTCCATGTCGGCAGCATATCATTGACCGTTCAACGAGTGGGTGCGTAGGGGGTCAGACCCGGGTCTGACCCCGGAGCCTAGGCGGCCCTGAGCGTCGCCTGCCCCGGGCGCCAGTTCGCCGGGCAGAGCTCGCCCGTCTGCAGCGCCTGGACGACGCGCAGCGTCTCCGTCGCGCTGCGGCCGACGCTGACGTCGGTGACCGCCGCGTGCCGGATGATCCCCTCCGGGTCGATGACGAACGTCGCACGCAGCGCTGCACCGTCCTCGAGCAGGACGCCGTAGCGCAGCGCCAGCTCCTGGGACGTGTCGGCGATCACGGGATACGCAACTTCGCCGAGCCACGGGTTCGTCATGAACCACGCGCGATGCACCCACCAGCTGTCCGTGCTCGCCGCGACAAGACGCGCGCCCGCCGCTTCGAACTCGGGTCGCAGCTCCTCGAAAGCCGCCAGCTCGGTGGGGCAGACGAACGTGAAGTCGCGCGGGTAGAAGAAGAGGACGAGCCACTCGTCGCCGGGCAGCTCGACCGGCACCGGCTCCGGCTCGTCCTTCACGTAGGCCTCAGCGCCCCACCTGGGCGCCTTTGCGCCGACATGTGCGTACATCTCCGTCCTCCTCGAAACGATGTCTCGTTCTCTCGGTTTCTCGCACCGAATCTAGGGTCGAGGCGGCGCGATTGCGTCGGCGGCGAGGACGATTCGGCGTCGTCTGCGAGGACGACATGGGCACGCGTACACTCGATGTATGGCGCAGGCGCCCGCGCTCCCAGGCGGTTTCGAGCTGCCGCTGAAGCAGCGGCTGCCCCGCATCGGCTCGATCGACCAGGTCGCCGTCGAGGAGCGCGCCGGCGAGCTCGCCAAGCGCAGCATCAAGAAGGACGCGAAGGTGTGGGCGCTCGAGCTCGCGATTCGCTGCTGCGATCTCACCACGCTCGAGGGCCAGGACACACCGGGGAAGGTGTCGGCGCTCTGCTCGAAGGCCGTGCGACCCGATCCGAGCGACCCCAACGTCCCCTCGGTCGCCGCTGTCTGTGTCTATCCGAACCTGGTGCCGACGGCGGTCGAGCGTCTCCGCGGCACCGGTGTGAAGGTCGCGTCGGTGGCGACCGCGTTCCCGAGCGGCCAGAGCCCGCTCGACGTGAAGGTGCGCGAGACCCAGGAGGTCGTGGCGATGGGCGCCGACGAGGTCGACATGGTGATCGACCGCGGCGCATTCCTCTCGGGCCGCTACGCACAGGTCTACGACGAGATCGTGCAGGTGAAGCACGCGTGCGGCGAGTCACACCTGAAGGTGATTCTCGAGGTCGCCGAGCTCGGCACGTACGACAACGTCCGCCGCGCCTCGCTGCTCGCGATGGCCGCCGGCGCCGACTTCATCAAGACGTCGACCGGCAAGCTCCCGGGGGCCGCGACCCTGCCGGTGCAACTCGTGATGCTGGAGGCGATTCGCGACGTGTACGCGGAGACCGGCCGCAAGGTCGGGATGAAGCCCGCCGGCGGGATCCGCACCTCCAAGAACGCGATCCAGTACCTCGTGCAGGTGCACGAGACGCTCGGCCCCGACTGGCTGACGCCGGATCTGTATCGCCTCGGCGCGTCGAGCCTCGTCAACGACATTCTCATGCAGCTGCGCAAGGAGAAGACCGGCGCCTACCAATCGAAGGACTACTTCACGAATGACTGATGTCGAGAAGCGCCCCGACCGCTCGCCGGTGCCTGCCGGCTGGACGTACGCGCCCGCACCCGAGAGCACCGAGATTCTCACGCTGCGCGAGCGCTACGGGCTGTTCGTCGGCGGCGAGTGGATCGCACCTCGCTCCGGCGAGTTCTTCGAGACGATCTCGCCGCGCGACGAGTCACCGCTCGCGCAGGTCGCGCAGGCCGGCGAGGCCGATGTCGTCGCGGCGACCGAGGCGGCGCGGGAGGCCTTCGGCGCCTGGTCGGCGCTGGCCGGCTCCGAGCGCGCGAAGTACCTGTTCCGGATCGCGCGCATCCTCGCCGAACGATCGCGCGAGTTCGCCGTGCTCGAATCGCTGAACGGCGGGAAGCCGATCAAGGAGTCGCGTGACGTCGATCTGCCGCTCGCGGCCGCGCACTTCTTCTACTACGCCGGCTGGGCGGACAAGCTCGAGTACGCGTTCCCGAACCGCCGGCCGAAGCCGCTCGGCGTCGCCGGGCAGATCATCCCGTGGAACTTCCCCTTGCTGATGCTGTCGTGGAAGATCGCGCCTGCGCTCGCGGCGGGGAACACCGTCGTGCTCAAGCCCGCCGAGACGACACCGCTCACGGCGCTGCTCTTCTGCGACGTTCTCCGCCAGGCCGAGCTGCCCCCCGGCGTCGTCAATATCGTGACGGGCGACGGCCGGGCCGGTGCGGCGCTCGTCGAGTCCGGGGTCGACAAGATCGCGTTCACGGGGTCGACCGAGGTCGGCAAGGCGATCCAGCGCCGCCTTGCCGGAACGGGCAAGCGGCTGACTCTCGAGCTCGGGGGCAAGGCGGCGAACATCGTCTTCGACGACGCTGCCGTCGACCAGGCGGTCGAGGGGATCGTCAACGGCATCTACTTCAACCAGGGCCACGTCTGCTGTGCGGGATCGCGTCTGTTCGTGCAGGAGTCGATCTACGAGACGGTCGTCGACAAGCTGAAGCGCCGGATGGAGACGCTCCGTGTCGGCGACCCGCTCGACAAGAACACCGACGTCGGCGCGATCAACTCGCGGATGCAGCTCGACAAGATCGAGGAGCTCGTCGCCGCCGGGCGGGCAGAGGGCGCGGAGATCTACCAGCCGCCCTGCCGCCTGCCGGAGAAGGGCTACTGGTTCGCCCCGACGGTGTTCACCAATGTCGCCCAGAGCTACCGGATCGCGCAGGAGGAGATCTTCGGGCCGGTGCTCTCGGTGCTCACATTCCGGACGCCGGACGAGGCCGTCGAGAAGGCGAACAACACGCCCTACGGTCTCTCCGCCGGCATCTGGACGGAGAAGGGCTCGCGCATCCTCTGGATGGCCGAGCGGCTCCGGGCCGGCGTCGTGTGGGCGAATACGTTCAACCGCTTCGATCCGACGAGCCCGTTCGGCGGCTACAAGGAATCGGGCTTCGGCCGCGAAGGCGGCCTGCACGGGCTGGAGCCGTACCTCGCCTTCGACGACTGAGATCAGACCGGCGCGATCCGAGGACGGGGCGGCGCTCATGCGCATCGACCGCGCGACCTGGAGTGCGGCGACCAGTCCGTCGCCACCGCCTCCGGACGGAGCGCCGTTCTTCGGTGCGCGGACGTCGCCTGCCGACGTGCTCGTCGCCGAGGTCGACGGCGCCGTTGCCGGCTACATCTCGATCCGTCCCGCGACCGAGCTGCAGGCGAGCCGCCACGTCCAGCACGTGAACGGGCTCGCTGTCGACCCGGTGCTGCAGGGACGCGGTGTGGGGCGGGCACTCGTCGAGGCCGCGGCCACGGAGGCCGCGAGGCGCGGCGCACGCCGGCTGACGTTGCGCGTCCTCGGTCCGAACACCGTGGCGCAGCGGCTCTACGACTCGTGCGGGTTCGTCGTCGAAGGCGTGCTCCGCGGTGAATTCCACCTCGACGGCGAGGACGTCGACGACGTGCTGATGGCACGCTCGCTCTGATAGACCTGCGGGCTAGTGGTTCCTGACTGATGGCACGCCTCCCGGTCAAGAAGACCTACAAGCTGTTCATCGGCGGCGCGTTCCCGCGGTCGGAGAGCGGTCGGACGTACGAGGCGCAGGGCCAGAACGTGGCGCGCGCATCGCGCAAGGACGTTCGCGATGCCGTCTCGGCCGCGCGGGCGGCCCAGGGGAAGTGGGCATCCGCGACCGCCTACAACCGCGGCCAGGTCATCTACCGCATTGCCGAGATGATGGAAGCGAGAGTCACCGAGTTCGCGGAGCTCTGCAGCGGCCGCGACGAGGTCGAGCGCTCGATCGACCGTCTCGTCTGGTACGCAGGCTTCGCCGACAAGCTGGCTCAGGTGATCGGATCGTCGAATCCCGTCGCCGGTCCGTATTTCAACTTCACGATCCCGGAGCCGACAGGCGTCGTCGCCGTGATCGCGCCGGACGCGCCGCCGCTGCTCGGTCTCGTCTCCCGGGTCGCACCGGCACTGACCGGGGGCAATGCCGTCGTCGCGCTTGCTTCCGAGCCCGAGCCGGTCGCCGCGATCGAGCTTGCCGAAGCGCTCGCGACCAGCGATGTGCCGGGCGGCGTCGTCAACCTGCTGACGGGCTACCGTGCCGAGCTGGCTCCCTGGCTCGCGTCGCACATGGACGTGAACGCGATCGATCTGACGGGCGCCGACGGGCTTCGTGCCGACCTCGAGATCGCCGCTGCCGAGAACGTCAAGCGCGTGGTGATCGGCCGGCCGGACGGACAGTCGCTGGCCGACATCTCCTCCTTCCTCGAGCTGAAGACGGTCTGGCACCCGATCGGCGTATGACTGCGTTCGATCACCTCGACGAGATCGAGCCGCTGCAGATCTGGCCGGGCGTCGTCGGGCGCTCCGTGGCCGGCGAGCTGACGACGTTCTCGTACCTCGAGCTGGACGCCGACGTCCACGTTCCGGAGCACGAGCACGTCAACGAGCAGGTCGGCGTCCTGATCGGCGGGTCGGTGCGATTCAGGATCGGCGAAGAGGAGCGCGAGCTCGAGCCCGGGGCAACCTGGTGCATTCGCGCCCACGTCCCGCATCAGGTCTGGGTCGGGCCGAACGGGGCCGCCATCGTCGAGGTGTTCGCGCCGGCCCGGGACGACTGGGCCGACCGCGATCGCCTGGCACCCGCCCATCCGCGGCTCTTCCCGTGACGCCGCCTGCCGCCTGCTCTACGCTTCGGTGAAGCAGGTGCCTGCGTCACGCCGCCTCAGCCAGTGGATCTCGGAAGGTGACGGGATCGCGATCATCGTCTGCGTCGACGACGCGGACGGCGCACGCGCTGCCGAGGCGCAGGGCGCCAAGGCGATCGCGCTCCGCTCGTCCGTCGAGGGGATCCGCGCCGCGACGTCGCTCCCGTTGCTCTGGATCGGTGGTGGCACGCCGGTCGATGCGGACGCCGTGTGCATTCGCCCCGACGCGGAGCTCGACCACGGTCATGTCGAAGCGGTCGTCGACGTCCGCGACGAGGAGGAGCTGGAGACGGCGCTCGAGGAGCTCGACCCCGAGATCTTCCTGCTCTCGGCGACCGGCGCCGACGACGAGGCCGACCCGCTCGATGCGGTGCTCGAGCTCCTGCCCGACGTACCGGCCGGAAAGCTGGCGATCGCGCAGGTCGACGTGTCGACACGCGAGGAAGTGCTCGCCCTCGAACGGGCCGGTGTCGACGCCGTGCTCGTGATGGGCGGCGAGGTCTCGAGGCTCGTCGGGCACCGACCGTTAGAAGTCTGAAAACGCAGGGGGTCAGCAGGCGAGCCGTTTCGGCTTGAACGCTGTGTCGTAGACGCCGTGGGGTCATGCATCGAGTCGGAGCACGACCTCGTCAGTTTCCTCGTTGCGCCCATGAGCGAACCCGCGCCCCTCGCCCACGACGCGAAAACCGCACTTCGTCAACACACGAATCGACGCGGCGTTGTCGCTCGCGGCGCCAGCGTAGAGCGGCCGGCTTGCCTCCAGCTGCAAGAACTCGTGTAGAGCACGCGTGGCAATGCCGCGGCCCCAATCGTCACGGCCGATCCAATAAGTGATCTCGCGGCGACCCTCCAAGTCGAAGCTCGCAATGTGACCCACGACTCGACCGTCGATCTCGACGACCCTGTTCGTCGTAGACACGTCGCTCCTCAGCCGCGCCCACCGTCGCTCGAAGGCGGCTCGATCATTCTGATCCGGCGAAGTGAACGCGGCCATCCGTATCGCGTCGGGATCCGTCCAGTGCTCGAACAGCACGCCGAGATCACGATCCTCGATCTCGCGAAGGACAAGCTGACCCGAGCCCTCCAGCACGGCCGTTAACCCTAACTGTGAGTGGCGGACATCAGGCCGCTACCTGCTGCTTGGTGATTGATCGGCGACAGGGCGGATCGCTGCGTGTTCGCCGGGCGATCCGCCCCGGGTCGGTCTGCGAGGCTGTCCTCAGTCGCGATCAGATCTTCTTGCCAGAGGGCGTGAGCGCGTACCAGCCGGCACCGAAATCGTGCAGTCCTTCACCGTTCGTCTGGCCGCGTCCGGTGTCTCCGGAGAAGCGGTAGAGCGGGTGTCCCGCGTAGGTCACCTGGCGGGTCCCGTCGGGCCGCCTGATCGTGCCGAGCAGTGACCGCTGCACTCCTTTGATCACCAGCGCTCCGCGTCCGGTGAGCAAGGGCGGCCAGTAAACCGCGCACGTGCTCGAGCAGGCGCTGCGAGTGGCTGTGTCCTTCTCGAACAGATACAGGGTGCGGCCAGTCCCATCAGCGACGACCCGGCCCAAGCCGGTCCGAGCGGTCGTCACCTGGGCTGCTGGCGTGGCTCCGGCAATCGCCGCGCCGATCAGGAGCAAGACGATCGCGGCCGTGACGGTGAAGCCAAACGCGTTCTTCATTTCCGATCTCCTCGTTACTCGAGTTGTTGTGTTCTCAAGTACCGGCTCTCAGGCGATCTGGATTGCCGTCGACGAGGACCCTTACTCGACTCTTACATCCCGGTGCCGGGCGGATGGAAGTTTCCCTTGCCGATCAGCCGAACCGGATAACTCGGGTCCCGCGGCGCTTACGATCTACAGATGGACGACCTCACAGGACTTGCGAACCATCGGGAGGCAAGGGAATGGCTCAAGGACCGTTGTGAGCAAGCGGACCTGCGGAGCGAGGTGTTGTCGATTGCCGTGCTGGATGTTGACGACATGCGCGGGATCAACGCTGCGCACGGTCACGCGCTCGGGGACGTTGTGCTTCTTGGTCTCGCGGACTTGATGCGAAGTGCGATTGGCGCGAGCGGCTTGGCGGCTCGTGTTGGTGGTGAGGATTTCCTGCTTGCTTGGCTTGGTGATGGGGCGCTCGAGGCAGCCAGAGAGGTTGACGCTCTTCGTGTCCGCTTCTATGAGTCGGAGTTCGAGCTCGAGGACGGCGAACGAGTTGGAGGCTTCACGCTGAGTGCCGGGGTCACCGAACTTGCTGGTCTGGGCCAGCACCAGTTTGCTGGGGACATCGTTGAAGCGCTGCTCTTGAACGCGAATCGAGCGCTATCTGAAGCGAGGAACAACGGTGGAAACTGCGTCCGGATCTTCTGATGACGAGGCCCAAGCTCTTCGGCCGGCGCCGCCGCGGTGTGGCACCGGTGTGGTCTCGACTCGCGGGACGCCGCCGCCGCACGGCTCGGTCGCTGGAAGGTCCGTTAGAAGTCTGAAAACGGCCGCCTGAGGCTCAGCTCAGGCCGTCTACCATGGCGGCGTGAGAGCCCTCCTCGCCGTGATGATCGCTGCCTGTGCGTGCGGCCTGGTGGCCGCCGGCTGCTCGTCGGAGGCGAAGAAAGCCGAGGCCGCGCCCGCCACGCCGGCGAAGCTCGTCTGCTCGAACCTGACCGCCTGGCAACATCTCGCCGACCGGATCAAGGCTCCGGTCTACTGCCCGGGTTGGCTGCCCGATCCGCTGATCGGAGCGATCGGCAACAAGTGGAACAACATCAACGCCGTCTCGCCCGACCGCAGCTACCTGGAGAGCTTCGTCTGGCAGGAGACGGGCGGAGGCGCCGCCGGCGGCGAGCTCCACGTGAACCTGCGCGGCTACCCGGGCGTCACGAAGATCCCGACGTGCCGCACCGGCGGCAACGAGAGCATCAACGTGCCGTGCTTCGCCGACCCCCACGGCACCGTCACCGAGCGCGGGATCACCGCGACCATGTACACGGTCAACCAGGACGCGGACGAGTGGCACCTGCTGCTGCTCTGGCGCCGGTACGGCAACCTCTACACCCTGTCCGAGCACGTCGCGCCGCCGTTGACGTACAACCACGTGGTCCGGTACCTGCACCAGGAGCTGAAGTCGCTCGTCCTGGTGCGCCCGAGCCAAGCCACGTAGCGATGCGGTTCACCCGGAAGCAGGTGCTCGCAGGCGCCGCCGCGGGCGCCGTCGGCGCGACCGGAATCTACGAGCTCGTCGACCGACTGGCGACGAGCTCACCGACCCGCCCCACCGTGGTCGTTGCCCTGCCCGAGCAGCACCTGCTCGACGGCGTCCGGATCGTGCAGTCGAACGAGATCGAGGTGCTCGTCCCGCCGCTCCATCACCAGATCATCACGGCGAGGCTCACGACCGATCGCGCCGGGCTCGCCGATGCGCAGACGGAGCTGACGAACACGCTCGACGGTCTCGACGCAGACTACGTCCCCTCTCCCGCCGGGCTCGGTGTCACCGTGGCCTGGGGGCTCCCGTACTTCCACCGGCTCGTACCCGACGCCACGAGGCGCCTGCTCCCCTACGACCGCCGTGCCGGCCGGCCGGTGGTCTTCGACGCGCACCGCTTTCCGAGCGATCCGCCGGCGACGCGGCTCGAGGCGAACGACGTCGCCATCCTCCTTCGCTCCGACACGCACGCCCACATCGACGACGCCGCGAAGCGCCTGCGCGACACGAAGCTGTTCGACATCACGTCGATCCGCCGCGGTTTCGCCGGCGGCGGCTTCGACGGCGGGCAGTCGCTGCCGAAGCGGCTTGCGGTCGACGCCGGCGTGCCCGGGTCGGAGTTGATCCCGGACACCTCCGAGCTGTTCCTGGGCTTCACGTCGACACAGCGCGCCGGGATGGGGCCGGGGAAGATCGCGAACTTCGAGACGCTCGGCTACGTGGACTTCAGGGGCAGCGACTACTTCCGCAACGGCACCCACATGCACCTGTCGCACATCCAGGAGGACCTCGAAACGTGGTACCTCAACTTCGACTTCGACGAACGCGTCACGACCGCTTTCCGGCCGAACCTGGACGTGCCGCAGGGCACCCAGACGGTGGCGCAGGGCCCGAAGGACGTCTCGAACGTCGCCGACGTGCATCGCGACTACCGCCGGTCGAGCCGCATCGGCCACAGCGCCTCGATCCAGACGACCTCGCGGCTCCAGCACGCGGTCGTCGCCGCCGACGGCACCGTGTACCCGAAGGGTGCGGCCGTGCCGGTGCGCGCCGACTTCAACACGCTCGACAACCCGTTCTCCTGGTCGGTCCTCGCGGACGAGACGAGCGCGGTCCCGGCGGCCGGTGTGCACTTCGTCGTCTTCAACCCGACCGGCGACGATTTTCGCCGGAATCGGCTCGCAATGGACGGCGTGCTGCCCGGCGGCACGATCCCGTTCCCGCCGCGCGATCGCAACCAGGGGTTCAACTCGGTCCTTCAGACGACCCACCGCCAGAACTTCCTCGTGCCGCCCCGGCGGAACCGCAGCTTCCCGCTCGCAGAGGTGTAGAGACTTAGGAGCTCTCAGCCGAAGAACGTGCGTGCGACGTCGTACCACTCGTCGGGCACGGTCTTCAGCTCCGCCGTCGCCTCGGCCAGCGGCACCGAGATCACGTCGTCGCCGCGCAGGGCGGCCATCTGGCCGAAGGCGCCCTGGGCGACGAGATCGGACGCCTTCAGCCCGAAGCGCGTGGCGAGGACGCGGTCGCGTGCCGTCGGGCTGCCGCCGCGCTGCACGTGGCCGAGCACCGTCACGCGCGTCTCGAAGCCCGTCCGGCTCTCGATCTCCTCGCCGAGCTGCTCGCCGACTCCCCGCTTCGCAAGCAGCCTGTGGCCGAACTGGTCGACCTCGCCCTTGTCCTCCGCGCCCGGAAGCTCGCAGCCCTCGCTGACGACGACGATCGAGAAGTTCTTGCCCCTCGCGTGCCTCCTGCGGATCTCGCCGCACACCTGGTCGAGCTCCACCGGCTTCTCGGGGATGAGGATCACGTCCGCGCCGCCGGCGATGCCGCTCATCACGGCGATCCAGCCCGTGTGGCGTCCCATCACCTCGACGACCATGACGCGGTTGTGCGACTCCGCGGTGGTGTGCAGGCGGTCGATCGCCTCGGTGCAGATGTGGACGGCCGTGTCGAAGCCGAAGGTGTAGTCCGTGCCGGAGAGGTCGTTGTCGATCGTCTTCGGGACGCCGACGACCGGGGCTGCGAAGTCGGCGTACACCCGGGAGGCGACGCCCAGCGTGTCCTCGCCTCCGATCGCGACGAGCGCGTCGAGCTCTGCGAAGGCTGCCTCGACCCGTTCGACTCCGCCCTCCACCTTGTACGGGTTGGTACGGGTGGTGCCGACGATCGTGCCGCCGCGCGGGAGGATCCCGGAGATCTCGCCCGGGCCGAGCGGCTGGAAGAGCTGGTCGATCATGCCTCGCCAGCCTTCGCGGACCCCGATCACCTCGTCACCGCGCTCCCACGAGCGCCGGGCGACGGCGCGGATCACCGCGTTCAGGCCGGGGCAGTCGCCGCCGCCGGTGAGGACACCTATACGCATGAAGCGACGAGTTTACGTATGCAGCGCGAAGCCGAGCCCGGCAGCGAGCTGTGTTCCGTACTCGCCCTTCTTGTTCGCGTACACGTGGTACGAGACGTCGAGGCCGAGCGCGCGCAGTTCGCGCGTGAAGTCGGTCGTCTGCTGCGGGCGGAACCAGTGACTGTGTGCCGGGCCGGTCGAGAGGAAGAACCGCACGCCGTCGTGGCGGAGCATCGCCGCCTCGGAGCGGGCGAGCAGCGTCGGGTCGTTGGCCGCGAGCACCGCGCGGGGGGCGTGCTTGAACGGGCCGTCGTGCAGCGGGTCGAAGTAGCCGCTCCAGGACTCGACCGTCCCGAACAGGCCGGGGTGGCGAAGGGCGATGTTCACGGCGCCGAAACCGCCGGCCGAGAGGCCGGCGATCACCCGGCCTCGCGCGTCCCGGAGCGTCGGAAACCGCGCGTCGACCCAGGGAACGATCCGGTCGACGAGGTCGGACTCCCACGACCCGGCCCATTCGCCGTCGTAGCGGTCGTCCGGGCCGGCGGCGGGGAGGATGCCGATGAAGGGACGCAGTGCTCCCGAGGAGATCGCATCGTCGGCGAAACCCACGAGCCCCGTCCCTTCCGGATATTCGCTCGGTGAGCCCGGCATGCCGTGCAACAGGTACACAACCGGGTAGCGGCGTGCGGTCGAGAAGCCCGGAGGTAGATAGACGAGCCCGGGCCGCAGCTCCCCGGGAAACACGCCGCTCAGCACCTGCCCGCCATCAGGACCGGTTTGCACTTGCGAGAAGCCCGAAAGAATCAGAGCGCTGAACACGGACGCGAGCACATGCACACTCCGAGGGTAGCGCTGCTCGCCGTCGTCCTTGCCGGCGCGTTCGCGCTCGCCGCGACGCCCGCACCGGCACAGACACAGCTCGACGTTGCGTTCCATTCGAGTGCGTTGAAGGCGACGATGCACGCACGCGTCGTGCTGCCTCCGGGCTACTCGGCCGGCGCGCGGCGGTACCCGGTGATCTACTTCCTCCACGGTCTCCCGGCGACCTCCGTCAGCTACTCCGCGTTGCGCTGGGTCGCGAGCGCGCTGGCGGCGACCGGGAGGCCCGCGATTCTCGTCGCGCCACAGGGCGCCCGTGACGACGACACCGACGCGGAGTACCTCGACTGGGGCGAAGGCCGCAACTGGGAGACATACGTCTCGAGCGAGCTCGTGCGCGTCGTCGACTCGCGTTTTAGGACGATTGCCGACCGCCGCGGCCGGGCGATTATCGGCGTATCTGCAGGCGGTTACGGCGCCGCAGCAATCGGCTTCAATCACCTCGACAAGTACGCGGCGATCGAGTCGTGGTCCGGCTACTTCGTGCCGACCGATCCCGGCGGGCTCGTGAAGCTCGACCGCGGCTCGCAGGCCGCGAACGCGCGGGCGAGCCTCCACACGCTCGTCACGACCTCGGTGCCCGAGATCAAGGAGAGCCACCCCTTCGTCGCGTTCTACGTCGGCAACCATGACACGCGTTTCCTGGCCGAGAACGTCCGGCTCGACCGCGAGCTGAAGGCGGTGCACATCGCGCATGTCTTCGAGGTGTACGCGGGCGGTCATACGACTGCTCTGTGGGAACGCCATGCTGTCGGGTGGCTGCGCCTCGCCCTGGCGCATCTCGCGCCCGCGACGCCGTAACAGCCGCGTAACACGGCCTCCACGCGGCGCAAATCCGCGCCGCAATACAACGTTCCCGTGGTCGCTCCCAAGCCTCTACGCGTGCGCGCGGCGTGGCTCCTGGTGCCGCTGCTCGCGGCCTTCCTCTCCGTCGGTGGGATCGCGGTCTTCCGCTACGTCGACAACTTCTGGCTGTATCGCGGCTTCGCCCCGCCGCGCGATCCGGCGTGGGTCGCACAGAGAGGCTCGACGACTCGCTTCTACCTGGCGAGCGCCGCTCTCGGTGGGCGCAGACAGCCCGTCGACGTCTACCTGCCGCCCGGCTACGCGACGCACCCACGGCGGCGGTACGGCGTCATGTACCTCCTGCACGGCGTGCCGGGCCGTCCGGCGGCGTTCCTCGAGACCGTGCGCATGGGCGTGGTCGAGGACGAGCTCGTCGCGCTCCACCGCGCGCGGCCGCTGATCCTCGTCATGCCGTTCGGCTCGACCGGCTCGTTCACGGACAAGGAGTGGGCGAACGGCGTCGGCAGGAATCAGGGCTGGGCGACCTTCGTCTCGCGCGACCTCGTGCAGGCGATCGACACGCGCTTCCGCACGATCGCATCGCCTCGCTGGCGTGCGCTCGCCGGGCTCTCGGAGGGTGGCTACGGCGCGCTCAACATCGGCCTGCGCCATCCGCATGAGTTCGCCGTGCTCGAGAGCTGGTCGGGATACGCACGCGCCGACGACATCGGGTCGATCTTCGGACACCGGCGCTCATTGCTGCGGTCGAACAGCCCGCTCGACACGCTCGCCGCCTCCGCGGCCGCCCTCCGCCGCGCGCACGCGTTCATCTGGTTCTACAGCGGAAGCGACGATCGATTCCGGCCGCAGAATGCCGCCTTCGCCTCTGCGCTCGCCGCCGAGCACGTCGACCACCTCTTCCGCACCGTGCGCGGCGGGCACAACTGGGCGCTCTGGCGCGGCAACGCGTCGCGGGCGTACCTCGTCGCATCGCGTCATCTCGGGGACGTGCGTGCGTAGGGCGGCAGCCTTCCCCCTCTCGTTCGCGGTGGTCATTGCCGCGACGGGCTGGCTCTATGCGGGCCGTGGGCTGATCGGGCTGCGTCCGCTCGTCGGGGAAGCTCTTCCCCTGGACGAGCTGGCGCGTCACTCCTCGGTGCCGCTCCTGACCTTCGTCGTCGTCTGGGGCGTGGCGGCGATGTTCCTCGGTGCGATCGGGCGCTGGGCGCGCATCCCTCGTCTCGCCGCGGCAGGGCTCTTCGCGGTCGGCGTCGGCGCCTGGCAGTACGCGTCGCTCGCCACGTCGATCGCAGTCGTGCGCCAGATCCCGTCGCAGGAGGCGCTCGACGCCGCCGCCCGGTCGTCGTCGGTCTACGCGGCCGCCGCGATCGCGGCCCTGGGCGGAGCACTGCTCGCGGGCGCCGATCGAAGGCGTCCGACCGGCCCGCTGCTGATCGCCGCGCTCGTCGCGTTCGCCGGAGCGCTCGACCTCGTGCACGGCATCCTGCCGGGCGACAACGAAGGGGTCATGCGGGCACTGACGCCCGACGCCGTCGGGCCGCTCACCCGGGCGGCGGCAACCCTCGTCGGCCTGGGGCTGATCGTTGCGGCGCGCGGGCTTGCCCGTCGCCGACGTCGTGCCTGGCGTGTCGCGACGGCGCTGGCTGCGCTGTCGGCGACGCTGCACGTCCTGCACGGCCTGAACGCAGGAACGCTTGCCTCGACCGTCGTGCTGCTGGCCCTGGTCGCGCGCCGCGATTCGTTCGACGGCCCCGGTGCGCCCGACACGTGGCGTATCGCACTCGCCCGGGCGGTGATCATCCTGGGAATCATCGCCGGCTTCGGGACGGCCGCTCTCTGGCTGAACAGGATGGTCGCCGACCAGCCGTTCGGCCCGCGCTTCGTCCTGAACGAGATCGCGCGCGGTGCGCTCGGGCTCAACCTCGGTGGCTCGCCGCACCTCGTCGGTGCATTCGGCGACTGGTTCCCGCTCTCGCTTGCTCTGCTTGCTGGCTTCGGCGTGATCTGGGTGATCGCCGCCCTGATCGCTCCGTGGCGTCATCGCGTTCTGCAGGAGGGACGCGAGTGTGAGCTGGTTCGCGAGCTCGTGCACGCGCACGGCACCGACACGCTTGCCCCGTTTGTCCTCCGGCGCGACAAGTCGTACTTCTTCGGTGCAGGCGAGCGCTCGGTCCTCGCGTACCGCGTCGTCCACGGGGTTGCGATCGTCTCCGGCGATCCGATCGGTCCCGAGGCCGACCTGCCGGGTCTGGTCGGAGCGTTCGTCGAGCACGCCCGCGGACGCGGCTGGCGGATCGCCGTCCTCGGCGCCTCGGAGGGACGGCTCGGGCTGTACCGGCGGCACGGTCTGAACGCGCTGTATCACGGCGATGAGGCGATCGTCGATGCGGGCTCGTTCTCGCTCGACGGCCGTCCGATCCGAAAGGTCAGGCAGTCAGTCAGCCGCTTGCACGCCGCGGGCTACACGGCCGTCGCGCGTCACCCGAGCGAGCTCGACCCGTCCCTCCGCGCCGATCTGGAGTCGATCGCGCTGCGCTGGCGCGGCGACGAGCCCGAGCGTGGTTTCGCTATGGCGCTCGACGCGCTCTTCTCGCTCGGCGACGACGATGCGGTCTTCGTCGTCGGTCTCGATCGCGACGGCCGGCCCGCGGGGTTCCTGCATTTCGCGATCGCGGGTGCCGGGCACTCGCTCTCGCTGTCGTCGATGCCACGGCTCCGCGACGTCCCGAACGGCTTCAACGAGTGGCTGATCTGCGAGAGCATCGCCTGGGCACGCGCGAACGGCTACGAGCGCGTGTCGCTCAACTTCTCGCCGTTCGCACGGCTGCTCGCGCCGGGCGCCGACCTGACCGGGATCCAGGAGGTACAGCGGCGCGCGTTGCTCGTGATGAAGGGCCACTTCCAGTTCGACAACCTCCTGCTCTTCAACCGCAAGTTCTTTCCGCGATGGGAGCGCCGCTTCGTCGTCTACGAGCACCGGCGCGATCTCCCTCGTGTCGGAATCGCCGCCCTCGCGGCGGAGGCGTATCTGCCGTTCGGCGGAGGACGCCGCTGACCTTTGCAGCCGGACTGGGCATTGCGCTTGCGTCGACGGTCGCACTCAACTTCGGCTGGGTCGTCCAGCACGGCGCCGTCGCGACGCTGCCGCCACTGACGCTGCGCCGCCCGCTCCGCGCGCTCGAGGCGTTGCTGCGCAGTCCGCGCTGGCTCGTCGGCTTCGCCACGGGTCTCCTCGGCTGGGGTCTGTACATCGGTGCGCTTGCGCTCGCTCCGCTCTCGCTCGTGCAGGGCGTCTCGGCCGGCGGCATCGGGCTCCTCGCTCTCGTCGTGCAGCGGCGAAGCGGTGTTCCCCTCTCCGCTCGCGAGCGAGCTGCCGTCGCGCTGTCGATCGCCGGGCTCGTGCTGCTCGCCGCGTCGCTCGCCGGCGGGATCGTCACCGGGCACACGGCGACAACGGGTGCCGTTCTGCTCTGGCTCGCCGCATCGATCGTCGGCGTCGCGGTCCTCACCGGCCCGGTCTCGCGGGCCCTCGCGGGCGGTGCGGCTCTCGGGCTTGCGGCCGGCACCCTCTACGCAGCCGGCGACGTCGCCACGAAGGCGGCCGTCGGCGGCGACCTGATCCTGATCACGGTCGTGCTCGCCTCCCACGGCGCCGCGTTCGCCGCGCTCCAGCTCGCCTTCCAGCGCGGCGGCGCGCTCGTCACGGCCGGGCTCAACACGCTGGCGACGAATGCCCTGCCGATCGTCGCCGGGCTCGCCCTCTACCACGAGCGCCTGCCCGGAGGAGCCGTCGGAGCGGCCCGTCTCGTCGCCTTCTTGCTGGTGGTCGCGGGCGCGGGACTGCTCGCGCGGAGCGCCGATGCGAACTGATCCCCGTTTAGGGGCATGGCATCTCGGGGTAATCGTGGGTACGGTATCCCTCGTTCGAGGCACCCCTCATCCTCGAAAACCCCTCCAAACGCCGCCAAAACCCCAGTGCAGGCCGTCTTCCCGCCCCGGTATAACACCGCGATGCGTCGCCGGGCGATCGTCGCTGCGGTCCTCTGCGCCGGCTTCGGCCTCGTCGTACAGTCGGCCGTCGGCCAGCCCCAGGCGCTCCGCTTCGGCGTCGCCGACGACACGGGCAAGTACGCGAGCGACGGTGGGGCGGCCTTCTTCGCGCAGCTCGCGTCACTCGGGCTGCGCGACGACCGCATGACGGTCACGTGGGATGCGGCCCATCCGGCGCTGATCACCGACCGCGCCTTCCTCGACCGGTCGATCGTCACGGCGGCCGCCGACGGAGTGCAGATCCGGCTCGCGGTCCGGCCTGCCGCCGCGGGAGCGATCGGGTTGTCGGCAGCGCGCGCACAGTCGTTCGCGACGTTCGTCGCGTCGCTGGCGACTCGCTACCCACAGGTGCACACCTTCGTCGTCGGGAACGAGCCGAATCAGCCGCGCTTCTGGCAGCCGCAGTACGTCAAAGGGAAGGCAGTTGCCGCGATCGGGTACGAGCGGATGCTCGCGGACACGTATGACGCGCTGAAGGCGGTCGATCCGAGCGTGACGGTCGTCGGCGGCGTTCTGTCGAGTCGCGGCAACGACGATCCGAGCGCGTCCAGCAACGCGTCACGCTCGCCGGTGCGCTTCATCGCCGACCTCGGAGCTGCGTACCGCGCAAGCGGGCGCACGAAGCCGCTGATGGACGAGTTGGGCTTCCACGCGTACCCGCGGTCCAATCGGGATTCGCTCGCGACCGGTTTCGACTGGCCGAACGCCGGTTTCGCCAACCTCGCGCGCGTCAAGCAGGCGTTGTGGGACGCGTTCGGCGGCACGGCACAGCCGACGATCGAAAACGGGCTGCGCATCTCGATCGACGAGATCGGCTGGCAGACCGCGGTGCCGGCGTCGTCCCAGTCGGTGTACAGCGGATCCGAGACGGTCCCGGTCACCTCCGACGCCGCGCAGGCCACGGTCTACGGGCAGATCATCGCCCACGCGGCGTGCGACTCCTCCATCTCCTCCGTCCTGTTCGCACCGTTCATCGACGAGTCGCAGCTGGGCGGGTTCCAGAGCGGTCTCGAGCGCGCCGACGGTTCCAAGCGACCGTCGTACGCCATCGTCAAGGCTGCGCTCGCCGCTCGCCCACGTTGCGCCGGCGCGCCGGTCGCGTGGCGTCACAGCAACACCGTCGTCGGCGCCCGTGCGTTGTTCGGCCCGACGAACGTCAGCCACTGGTGGCGGCAAAAGGTCTGGAGCTTCGGTGTTCGCGTCGGCGAGGACGCCACGTATCGAGCATCGATCGTGCCGGCCGCCGGCCGCGGCGTGCTCTCGGTGCGTCAGGCGCTCAAGGTCAAGCCCGTGCTGACGACGCACGGGTACGCCAAGGCCGCGTGGACGCCGCTCGTCCGATTCCCGCTGAAGCGGCTCGCACGTGGGCGTTACGCATACATGGTCGTGCTGCATGCTGCGCTGGCCCCGGCGCGGCAACGCGTGCTCGTGTCGCGGACGTTCATCGTCCGCTGATCGCTTACGTTCGTCAGTCGGCGATCCGGTAGATCGTCCCCGTCGACCAGTCACCGACCAGTACGGCCCCGTCGGCGGTGGTCGCCACCGGCAGGGGATCGGTGATGCCCGTGAGAAACGGCCGGGCCGTCCCCCGGTAGCCGGTCGCCGTGCGCTCGAGGGCGACGCGCTGCACCTTGCCGGTCTGCCACTCCGCCACCAGCGCGGAGCCGTCGAAGCTCCCGCCGAGCTCCGTGGTGAGGACCGCGACCCCGCCGGCGGCAGCGTGCTTGTCGAGCACCGCAATCGGTGCCGGCACGCCCCGGCACGCCTCGCCGCCCTGGCCGTAGCACGCGGGGAAGCCCCAGTTCTCACCGCGGCGGACCAGTGCGAGCCAGTCACCGGGCGTCCTGGCGCCGAGGTCGTCGCGCTGGTTCATCGTTGCGAGCAGCTTGCTCGTCCCCGGGTAGAACGCCAGCCCATAGGCGGCCCTGATCCCGCGCGCGAACGTGACGAGCCCACCGCCGTCGGGTCGGAACGACACGATCGTCGCCGCCCAGTGCGAGGGCGGGACGCAGTGGTCGCAGGTCGACGAGATGCCCATCAGGAGCCGCCCGTCGGGTGCGCGCACGATGTTGTTGTTCTCGCCACCCGCGACGGGCCCGCGCAACACCGTACGCCGGTCCCGGAAGCGTGTTCCCTCGAGATCCGAGAAGCGCGTCACCGCACCGAGTGAGCTCACGTACAGGCTCGTCCCGACCCAGACGAGACCGAGCGGGCCTTTCGGGCCGGTGACCACCCTGACGGGGTGGGCGCCTCGGCGAGCGACCAGAAAGACGCCGTCGCCTGCATGCCCGGTTGCGCCCGATGCAGTCGCCCACAACCGTCCAGCGCTCGTCGAATGCGAACGCCGACACGTGCGTGATGCCGCGCGCGTAGACGGTCGCACGCAGGCCGGAGGGGCCGTGCAAGCCGGCGCCGATCGAAACCAGGTCCCCGCCCGCGGCCTGCGTCGAGTTGCCGCCGCAGCCAGTCGCGAGGGCTGCAACCGCGGTGACGACGGCGATCGGCGTCAGCAGCGAACTCTGCACCGAATCACACGGAACTCACAGGCGGAAGGCGTGGAATGCAATCGACCAGCAACGCTAGACGACAAGGAAAGGAGGCGAAGTGATGAGACTCCGAAAGATCGTTGCGAGCCTGCTCGCGACCGGTGCGATTGCCGGTGGCGTGGTCGCGATCGCAAATGCCGCGACCGGCTCATCGTCGAGCGGTACCTCGTCCTCGAGCACGGCCACGACGACGACGCCCTCGTCGACCACGCAGACTGCCCCGTCGACGACGACACCGTCGACGACACCGAACGGCTCGGGCAGCGCCAACTGTCCGAACATGTGACCGCGCCGCAGGGTTGCGGGTCGCCGGCGGCCCGCAACCTGCACCGCGGCGGCAGCCGCTGTCGCGGCTCTGCCGTGTCGGTCTTCCTCGGGGCCCGCCGGTACGGGGGCCGCTACGCGCTCTTGAGGACGCGCCGCAGCTCCTTCGAGAGCTGCTTTGCCTCGCGTCGCGTCAGCGCGGCAAGGGTGTGCCGGGTCCTGTCGTTCACGATCCGAACGGTGCCGAGATCGTCCCGCGCGACCGCGAACTCGCGCGTCGGTGTGGTGGTCGCCTTGTCCATGTCGAGTTTCATCGGCTGCGGTCTCCCCCGACTTTAGGTCGGCCCGTCTCATCACCCGATAGGGGCAGAGCACTCACTCGTTCGTGGTACGTCCGCCGAGCGATTCACTCGTTCTGGCGACGTCGCTCACTCGATCCCGCGATGTCCTCGTGTTGATCCCCGCCGAAACAGAGGGAGCCATCGTGGCCGGGCGGCCCCAGCTTCACGAGGCGCAACCGACCCGATCGACAACCTAGGAGGACGAAGTGAGAACACGGTCGAGAGCGGCCGCGATTGCGGCTGCCTGTCTCACCCTTGCCGCCGCCTTCGGAACAGCCTCGGCGCAGACCACCGCCGGGGCCACCTCGGGGCCGGCTTTCGGTGTCGCCGAGGATGCATCGAAGTTCGCCGACGACGGTGGCACCGCGATCTATACGAGCCTGAAGGCCGGCGGGATGAGTGAGAACAGATGGACGCTGACATTCAGCGGCGATCCGACAGTCATCGGCGATCAGGCGTTCCTCGATCGGTCGGCACCCGCAGCCGCTGCCGCTGGTGTCGACGTCATCCTCTCGCTCTACCCGGCTCATGCGCAGACGCCCGATCCCACCACGTTCTGCCAGTGGGTGGGCGCCGTCGCAACGCGGTACCCGACGATCACGAAGTTCGTGATCGGCAACGAGGTCAACGCAACGCGCTTCTGGTCGCCTCAGCACACTGCCAGCGATCCGAACGCAGGCCCTGACTCGTACGAGAAGACGCTCGCCCAGTGCTACGACGTCCTCAAGGCGATCAACCCGAACATCGAGGTGATCGGCATGGGGCTCGCGCCCCGTTCGGTCAGCTCGACCTCGACGAAGCCGCTCGACTTCATCCGTGGAGTCGGTACCGCGTTCAAGGGTTCGGGCCGCAAGACGCGGATCATGGACGCCCTCGCCGTCCATCCGTACCCCAACCCGAACGCGAAGCCGCCGCCGGCGCCCGACCGCGCGGCGTACGAGGATCCCGGGTTCTACGGCATCCCGCAGCTCGACCGGGTGAAGCAGGCCGTTTACGACGCATTCCACGGGACCGCGCAGCCGACGACGCTCAACGGTCTCAAGCTCGTCGTCGACGAGGTCGGCTACCAGAGCAACGAGACCGGCAACCCGCAATACACGGGCGCCGAGTCCTCGGCGACCGTCTCCGAGGCGCAGCAGGCGACGTACTACGCGCGCGTCGTCAAGCTCTACGCCTGCGACCCCTCGATCGCGGATGTCCTCTTCTTCCATCTGATCGACGAGAAGAACCTGAACGTCTCGCCGACGTCGGGCGGGTGGCAGTCGGGCCTCGAATATCCCGATGGCTCGCCGAAGCCGTCGTTCAACATCGTGCGTCAGGCGATCGCGGGCGGCTGTACGGGCGGGCAGACCAGCTGGTCACCGGGGCACTCGAAGCCGAGCGCGCACGCTCCGCTGCACTCGAGCCCGAAGGTCAAGGTGGTCACGTTGAAGCTGAAGCCACAGAACCACAGCAGCCACAAGAGTCACAAGAGCAAGAAGGGACACAAGAGTCACAAGCGCCACCACGGGCGCAAGTAGCAAGGGCTGTGGGGGGAGCCGCCCTACGGGTGGCTCCCCCCGCCCAAACCGAGATTCGCTGCTCGGCGCTCACTCGGAAATGGTAAGAGCTCTGAGGCGCTCGGCGGCGAAACGGCCGGTGAGCACGGCGACGTGGTCGGTGAAGTGGGCTTGCGCCAGGAGTTGCTCGGAGACGCGAGCGACCTCGCCGTGAACGACCTCGGCGGGCAACCGCGAGAACTCCTTGGTCAACTGGACGTCGACCACGTCGATCTGGCGTTGTGTCTTCGTCTTTCGATCGGCAGGTGAGAGCTGTCGACTCATCGGACGGACTGTGGTCACGAGCACTCCTTCAGTTCGAGCTTCGGTGGTCACGGAATGCGACCAACCGATGGAGGCTCCGACCTGCGCTGCTGAGGGCGGACATCGCCGGCTGTCTGAATCACCGCCGGCAAACGTTCCGAGCGGGCCAATTGTTGCGGCCCGTCTCACACAAGGTACCCGCTGGAACGGAGCCAGGCACCCTGAGCGGACCTCAGCGCCACTCGGTGCGGTAATGATCCCTGCGTGACCTTCGCCGGGGAAAGGGGTTAGCGATGTCTCTAGATCAGAAGAGGGCGCGCTGGTTCGGCGTGCTCTACCTCATCACCTTCATCACGTCGATCCCGGCGCTGCTGCTCTACGAGCCTGCGCTCCGTCATCCGGTGGGCTTCATCGCGGGCTCGGGGAACGTCAACCGGATCTACCTCGGCGCGTTGTTGGAGCTGCTGCTCATCATCGCGAACATCGGAACCGCAGTCGTGATCGTCCCGATCATGAGGCGGCAGTTCGAAGGGCTGTCGATCGCTTACGTGACCGCGAGGGTTGTCGAGTGCACGTTCATCCTCGTCGGCATCGTCGCGATGCTCGGGATCGCCACGTTGCAGCAGCAGGTTGCAGGTACCTCAGAGGCGACGGTCGCCTACACGCTTGCGGCGATCAAGGACTGGACGTTCCTGCTGGGGCCGGGCTGGGTCGTCGGCTGGGGGAACGGGCTGATTCTGGGTTACATGATGTACCGCACGCAACTCGTGCCGCGGCCGTGGACGTGGCTCGGGCTCATCGGCGGGCCGCTGATCATCATCTCCGGGACGGCCATGCTGTTCGCCGGTGACCATCCGAGCAACACGCTGCACTCGCTGCAGGGCGTGGCAACGATCCCGGAGGCGGTCTGGGAGCTGTTCCTCGGCGTCTACTGCACCATCTGGGGCTTCCGGCCGTCGTCTCCGATCCTCCGCTCCGACGTTCGTGAGGAGCGGACGCCGATGCCCGCGAGCGCACCCGGCTAGCGGCACGCCCGTCTAGGGGAGGCGGTCAGGTGCCGAAGGTGGGAATCGAACCCACACTCCCCGAAGGGAACCGGATTTTGAGTCCGGCGCGTCTGCCAATTCCGCCACTTCGGCCTGGTGTCGATCGTAGCCGTGTTCGGGACGTAATCGGCCGCCGCCGGAGGCCGGCTTTGCCGGCTGGGAGGCGCAGTGCGCGTTCGCGGCGGCGTGCGCTGAAGGAGCGGGCTCGTGGGGGAACCATGGGTTCCTCCACGATGAATTCCTCCACTTCGGCCTAGTGTCGATCGTAGCCGTGTTCGGGGCGGTCGATCAGCCGCAGACTTTTCTGCTCGCGGCGGTTAAAGTCGCCCCGACTGTGGCCGCCGACGCCTCCGCCCCGACGCTCGCACGACGGATTCCACGGCCCGGACTGATCTCGACGATCGGGCTCGTCTTCGTTGCGCTGCTGCTCTTCTGGCTCGGCGTCAACCTCGTCAAGACACCGAGCGACTTCTTCCAGATCTTGCTGATCGGGTTGACGACCGGCTGCGTCTACGCACTCGTCGCGCTCGGCTACACACTGGTCTACGGGATCCTCGAGCTGATCAACTTCGCGAACGGCGACGTGTTCATGCTCGGCGGCATGTTCGCGATCACGTACTCGACGTCGCTCTTCGGGTTGGAAGCCGGGCAGGGGTGGGTGATCGCCCCGATCCTGATTGCGACGCTCGTCCTGGTGATGACCACGTGCGGTCTCATCAACGCGGCGATCGAGCGCATTGCCTACCGGCCGCTTCGCAACGCGCCGAGGCTGGCTCCGCTGATCACCGCGATCGGGGCCAGCTTCATCATCCAGGACATCGGCCTGGCCTGGAAGGGCCCGAACTACGTCACGGCGCCCAGCGTGCTCCCGACCTCGAACGTGTTCTCGATCGGCGGCGTCACGTACTCGTGGGACAAGCTGATCGTGATCCTGTTCACGGTCCCGGTCCTGCTCTGCCTGCTCTGGCTGGTGCAGCGCACGCGGCAGGGGAAGGCGATGCGCGCGACGGCACAGGACAAAGACGCCGCCGCGATGATGGGGATCGACGTCAACCGGACGATCTCCTTCACCTTCCTGATCGCGGGCGCCCTCGCAGGCGCCGCGGGCGTTCTGTACGCGTTCTACGTCACGACGGTTCGCTTCGACCAGGGCTTCCAGCTCGGGTTGATCGCGTTCACCGCCGCCGTCCTCGGAGGGATCGGGAACCTGCCCGGTGCGGTCCTCGGCGCGATCCTGATCGGGCTGATCCAGGCGTTCAACGAGGGCCTCAACTGGCACGCCCCGGGCTCCGACTGGACGGAGTCGATCGTGTTCTCGATCCTGATCCTGATCCTCGTCTTCCGGCCCGAAGGGCTGCTCGGCGAACAGACGCCCGAGGGTGGATGACGGGCGGAGCCGACACCGGCGCGGCACCGACCGGCGAGGAGATCGGGTTCCGCAACCGTCTTCGCGCGCGCTGGCGGGCATTGCCGGTGGAGCAGCGCGCCGCCTCCTCGATCGGGGCGATCATCGTGCTCTCGATCGCGCTCTACTTCGTGGACAACGCGCTCGCGTACGGGACGCTGACGATCGGCGCGCTGTACTGGATCCACCGTCTTCCGCCGCTGCCGTACCGGCTGGCAGCGCAGGCAGCCATGGTGGTCGTCTTCCTGATCGCCGGGCCACGGTCGCTGGCCGTTCTGCTCGCGATCGCCTTCGCTCTGACCTGGGTGCCATCGAAGCATCGCGACTACACCTTTGCCGGCGTCGCGCTCCTGCTCACGGTCTTCTATCCGTTCTACGCAGGGAAGATGTTCACCGTGCCGGTGTTCGGCGTGTGGCCGGACGTCGCGACCGGCGTGTACATGCTCGTGTTCATCATGATGGCCGTCGGCCTGAACATCGTCGTCGGCTACGCGGGCCTGCTCGACCTCGGCTACGTCGCCTTCTACGCGATGGGTGCGTACACCGCGGCGTGGTTCGCGTCGCTGCAGTTCCCGCACACGACCTGGCACTTCGGCGCGGTCGGCATCGACCCGCACCTGCCGGGCATCCACGTCACGATCTGGCTGCTGCTGCCGCTGGCCGGCATCATCGCCGCGCTCACCGGCATCGCAATCGGACTGCCGACGCTGCGACTGCGCGGCGACTACCTGGCGATCGTGACCCTTGGGTTCGGCGAGATCCTCCCCCAGATCGCGCGCAACGGCGACAGCCTCTTCGGCTTCAACGTGACCAACGGCCCGAACGGGATCACGCCGCTCGATTCCCTCGGGTTCGGGCACCGCATCTCGACCGCCACGGGCGGGTTCCTGCCGGCCAACTACCTGCAGTGCTGCAACGCGAAAGTCCTCGGTCATCAGATCCAGTCGACGGACGTCTTCTTCTGGACGGCCGTCGGACTGCTGCTGTTCACGGTCTTCTGCTCACTGCGGCTCCAGTACTCGCGTCTCGGCCGCGCGTGGATCGCGATTCGCGAGGACGAGACCGCCGCTGCGGCGATGGGCATCCCCCTGATGCGAACGAAGACGTGGGCGTACGCCAGCGGCGCATTCTTCGGTGGGATCGCCGGTGCGTACTACGCGGCCTACAAGAGCGCGACCTTCCCGGGCGACTTCTTCTTCAACATCTCCGTCTTCATCCTCTGCATGGTCATCCTCGGCGGGATGGGCAACGTCTGGGGGGTGATCGTCGGCGCGGCGTTCCTTGCGTACCTCAACCAGGAGGGCCTCGCGAACACAGGCGCGTGGATCAACTCGAACATCCACTTCGGCGGCTGGCACCCGAACATCGACGTGCCCCTGTACGCATCGGGGATCTACGGCGTGATCCTCATCGTGGTGATGCTGTTCAGGCCAGAAGGTCTGCTCCCATCGCGACGCCGTGCCGCGGAGCTCCACGAGGGCGTCCACGACCAACCGCTGTACGACATCACGCACGACGAGGCGCACTACGACCCGCAAGGGGCAGAGCTTTGAGCGACGCCGCTGCTGCTGCCGTTGTCGATCCCGATAGCGCCGGCAACGTCCTCGAAGCGGTGGACGTGCGCAAGGAGTTCGGCGGGCTGATCGCCGTCAACGACGTCAACTTCACCGTGCCGCGCGGGAAGGTGATCTCGCTGATCGGCCCCAACGGTGCCGGCAAGACGACGTTCTTCAACATGCTCACCGGTGTCTACAAGCCGACCTCCGGCACGATCACGTTCCTCGGCGAGGACGTCACCGGCAAGCCGCCCCACGCGATCACCGAGCGCGGCATGGGTCGGACCTTCCAGAACATTCGGCTCTTCCAGAACATGACGGCGCTCGAGAACGTGATGGTCGGCCGTCATGCGCGCATGAAGGCGAACCTGTTCAACTCCGTCCTGCGCACGCGGTCGGTGAAGCGCGAAGAGCAGGCCACACGGGATCGTGCGCGTGAGTTGCTGGAGTTCACCGGCCTCGGCCGCAAGGCGGAGGAGGTGGCGCGCAACCTTCCGTACGGCGACCAGCGACGGCTCGAGGTGGCGCGGGCGCTCGCAACGGATCCGCAGCTTCTGCTGCTCGACGAGCCGACTGCGGGGATGAATCCGCAGGAATCGGCCGAGTTCACTGCCTTTGTCAGCCGGTTGCGCGATGAGCAGGAGTTGACCGTGCTGATGATCGAGCACGACATGCGCGTCGTGATGGGCGTGTCGGACCGCGTGTCGGTGCTCGACTACGGCGAGAAGATCGCCGAGGGCAGCCCGCGCGAGGTACAGCAGGACGAGCGGGTGATCGAGGCGTATCTGGGCAAGGCCGCGGTCGAGGACATGAAGAAGCGAGGGCTGTCGTGACCAGCACGAACGGCGCGCCGATCCTCGAGCTGACCGACGTCCACACCTACTACGGCTCGATTCACGCGCTGAAGGGCATCTCGATCGAGGTCCGTGAGGGCGAGATCGTGACCCTGCTCGGATCGAACGGAGCCGGAAAGTCGACGACGCTTCGGTCGATCAACGGGCTCAACCGGCCGCGCCAGGGGACGATCCGCTTCGACGGCCGCGACATCACGACCGTCCCGGCGCACGAGATCGTGAAGCGGGGCATCGCCCAGTCGCCCGAGGGGCGTCGACTCTTTCCGCGGATGAGCGTCACCGAGAACCTCGAGATGGGCGCCTTCCAGCGTTCCGACCGCGCCGGGATCCGGGAGGACATGGACCGCGTCTTCGAGCTGTTCCCGCGCCTGCGCGAGCGGCGCAACCAGCGTGCTGGGACGATGTCCGGCGGCGAGCAGCAGATGTGCGCGATCGGCCGCGCACTGATGGCCCGGCCGAAGCTCCTGCTGCTCGACGAGCCGTCGCTCGGGCTCGCGCCGATCTTCGTCGAGCGCATCTTCGAGATCATCACGACGATCAACCAGCAGGGCACGTCGATCCTGCTCGTCGAGCAGAACGCGTTGATGGCGCTCGAGGCTGCCGACCGTGGCTACGTGCTGGAGACGGGCCGCATCGCGCTGGCCGACAAGGCCGAGGCGTTGAAGACGAACGAGCAGGTCCGCAAGACGTACCTCGGCGAGGAGTGAAAACTCCTCAGCCGACCACGATCGGGAAGTACGGCGGCGTCAGCAGGTAGGCGATCCGCTCGGCGCCGCGCCCCTTCGCCATCTCGATCGCCGTGCCGAGACCCTGGACCCCGATGAAGCCGAGCTGTCTCGCCGCATGCGCGTCCCGGCAGCCGGCGATGAGGACTGCGCCCAGTCCCTCGACGGTCGTTGCGCAGCCCCGCCACTCGGCGAACGGCTGGAGCGGATGCGAGGCGCGGCCGGCGCGGTAGCTCTCGAGTGCCGCGACGTCGGCCGTCGCGGCGTGCTCGGCCTCGGCGAGGACGGTCGCATCGCCGGCTGGGCGCGGCTCGACGAAGAGGGCACGGTACGGCGTCTGCGTCGGGCGTGGAAACCGACGGTGAAACGGATGCACGAGGATCGCGGTGCCGCCGGCCGCCGTCGGCGGCGCGTCGCGCCACAGGCGGAGTGCGAGGCCGAGCCCGAGGTAGGCAGCGCTCACCGGGTTCGGGCGCTCGCGTGGCAGAAACGGCGTCGTCGGCGGGAGGCCGATCACGACGGCATCGACCGGCTCGCGCAGCTCGACGCCCTTGAACAGGGTCCCGCGGAGCAGGGCCTCGGCATGCGCAACGGACGGTGGCCCGCCGAACACGGCCGCCGCGGTGATCGCGCGCGGGATCCGCTCGAGACCTGCTTGTCTGAGCCCGCCGGGGGCACGCTGGAGGATTCGCCGCATGCGCGAGCCGAGCAGCCGGTCGATTGCCTCCTGGTTCGACGGGTAACCCGCGAGCGGCCCCGCGAGCTGCGGCGTGTCGAGCACCAGCGACACGCCGAAGACGGCGACCTGTTCCGAGAGTCGACGCTCGAGCTCGCGCGCGATGTGCCAGCCCGCGGACGTGCTCGGCTCGAGCAGCGAGCGCGCCTCTGCCGCCATCAGCGACTCGCGTCCCGAAGCGGCGACGAACGCCGCGGGACCGCCGTGCAGCACCGTCTCTGCAGCGGTCACCGTCACGACCAGGTCGGTCTCGATCAGCGCACGGTTGACGCGAAGGGGAACCTCGCCGAGCTCACCGAGCCCAACGAGGTCTTCGCTCTCGACGTCGTGCACGATCACCCGGCCGCGGAAGCGGCGCCGGAATGCGGGTGTGACGAGTGAGGCGATCTCGCGCGGTGTCGTCCGCCGGAGCAGTCCGCCGGCGACGAGAATCGTCACCTGTCCGACCCCGAGCCGCCCGAGCTCGTCCGCGACCGCCGCGATCGCAGCCGAACGCGGGTCGGTCGCTGCTCCCGGGATCGGCAGGACCGGCTGCTCGATCACGATCGTGGCCGCCGCGCCGGGCCGGACGAGCTCGGCGAGCGGTGGGCCGGCGAGTGGAAAGCCGAGCGCCTCGCGCGCGGCGGCCGGAACGTCGCGCAAGGACGCCGGCGGCCTCGGCGCACGTAGGACGACGTCGTCGGGGCCGGTGTCGGCGACGATGAGCCGCGAGTCCGCCAGCAGCGGAACGCGCGTCACGGAACGCTGCGGTAGAGGCGGAGGAACGTCGGCCTGAAGCCGCGGCGCGGCCAGAAGCGGGACGACAGCAGGTTCACCGATCGCCAGTCGGTGGTCATCGAGCGATACCCGCGTTCGTGCGCGAACGTCAACGCGTGCGCGGTGAGCGCCGACCCGACTCCTCGTCCGCGCACGGCGGGAAGCGTTCCCGCGAGCGCGAGGTCGATGTTCCCCTCCGCGATCCGCAGATCTCCACTCGGCCGCTCGTAGAGGACGAGGTGGCCGACCACGCGTCCGTCGAGCTCGGCGACGGCGTGCAGCGGGTAGCCCTCCTCGCTCCAGTGCCCGGCCCACGCGCCTTCGAAGTCCTCCGCATCGACGTCGACGCCCGAGAAGCTGGGCGATCCGGCCTGGAGCCGCCAGAGCATCTGCTCGAGACCGGCGACGGCCGCGAGGTCGTCCGGGGTCGAGGAGCGGATCGTCCCGCCGAACTCCACCGGGGACTCAACACTGGTCGCGCGGACCCCGGTCTTGAACTGGCAGCCGAACGCCAGCTGAAACCACGGCTCGATCAGGGTGGCATCCGTCGCCGGCACGTACACGACGTGACGCGACGGCCATTCGCGGGCCGCGTGCGCGTAGACATCGCGCAACGCCTCCGGCTCCGACGCCGCGCACCCGGCGAGGCCTGCCACGGCCCGCTCCTCGTCGAGCTCGGCGACCAGGTAGGCGACGACGCCCCCGCCGCGTGTCGCGACCGCTCCGCTCCCCGACGGGAGCTGAGCCGCGAAGTTGTCGATCTCGGGAAGGAGCGGTTCCGCACGCCGGTGTCGCTCGTGACGCACGCGCAGGAGCGCTGCAGCTTCGTCGAGGAACTCGTCCGAAAATGGGTGGATCTCGAGCTTCGCCACGGGCGTCGGACGATAGCGTTGAAAAAGTCATGCCAAAGACCCTGACCGGAGCCGAGCTCGAGCTCGACGATGCACCTGCTCGCGGGAGCGACCTGTTCCTCGTCGACGGCAACAACCTCGCCTACCGCGCCTTCTTCGCCCTGCCCGAGGAGCTCCAGACGACCGACGGACAGCCCACCAACGCCCTTCTCGGCTTCACCAACATGCTCTTCAAGCTGCTCGCCGACTACCGGCCGAAGGGCGTCGCCGTCGCGTGGGACTCGCGGCCCGTGCATCGTGCCGCCGTCGCCGAGGCGGCGGACGTGGTCTACAAGGAGGGCCGGCGACCGATGCCGGACCTGCTGCGCGAGCAGTTCCCGCACTTTCGCCCGATCGTCGATGCATTCGGCTACCGCAACCTCGAGTTCGAGGGCTGGGAGGCCGACGACGTGATCGCGACGATCGCCACGCGCGCCGATACGGAGGGGATCAAGACGTGCGTCGTCTCCACGGATCGCGACGCGTTCCAGCTGTGCAGCGCCAACGTCTGTCTGATGATGACGCCGCGCGGCGTCGCGGACGTCAACGTCTACACCCCGGAGCGGGTCGAGGCCCGGTACGGCGTCACCCCGGAGCAGGTACCGGATTTCATCGGGTTGAAAGGCGACACGAGCGACAACATTCCCGGCGTGCCGGGAATCGGGGACAAGACCGCCGGTCAGCTCATCGCCCAGTACGGCTCGGTCGAGAGCGTGATCGAGCACGCCGACGAGCTGTCACCCGCACGCCGCAAGAACGTCCTCGAGCATGCCGATCAGGCGCGTGTCTCGAAGGAGCTCGCGACGATGCGCCGCGACCTCGACATCGACTGCGACCCGGCCGAGCTCGTGCTCTCGCCGCCGGACCGCTCGCAGCTCAAGGAGATCTTTCGCCGCTTCGAGTTCCGCGGGCTCCTGAACCGGATCGACGAGCTGGACGCGGCCGTGCCGTCGGCGCCGCTCGAGGTGACGGGCATCCTCGTGCCGTGGCGCGAGGGCGCGCTCGACCTGCGCGGCGTCGTCGGCTACGCGGCCGAGGGAGACCGCGCGGCCGTCGCGGCGGACGGCGAGGTGGTGATCGGGCCTCGGCCTGCCGGTGACCTGCACGACGCGGAGCTGGTCGTCCACGATGCGAAGGCGAACGGCGTCTCGGCACGCGACGACACGCTGCTTGCGGCCTACCTGATCGATCCCGGCAGGGCGTCGTACGAGCTGGCCGACCTGGCCGCCGAGTACGGCGTCGAGCTGAGGCCGACGCCTGAGACCGAGGACGAGACCGCCGCGCTCGTCCGCGCCGCCGAGACGCCGCGGCGCCTCCGGGAGCCGCTGCTCGAGCGGCTCGAGGAGCGCGGGCTCACCGATCTCTACCGCACGATCGAGTTGCCGCTGTCGGCCGTGCTGGCGCAGATGGAGGCGACCGGCGTGAAGATCGACACCTACCGCATGGGTGAGATCACGGCGCGGCTGTCCGAGCGCGTGGACGAGCTCGAGGCGAGCGCGTACGAGCTCGCCGGGGAAGAGTTCGTGATCGGCTCGCCCCAGCAACTCGGCCGGATCCTGTTCGAGAAGCTCGAGCTGACCGCCGGGCGCAAGGGGAAGACCGGCTACTCGACGGATGCCAAGGTGCTCCGGTCGATCCGCGACGACCATCTACTCGTGCCCGTGGTCGAGGAATGGCGGGAGCTGACGAAGCTCTTGAACACCTACCTGCGGCCGCTCCCGTCCCTGATCTCCGAGCACGACGCGCGTCTGCACACGCATTTCAACCAGACGGTTGCGGCCACCGGCAGGCTCTCGACATCCGATCCGAACCTCCAGTCGATCCCCGTGCGCACGGAGCTCGGGCGTGAGATCCGCTCGGCCTTCATCGCAGACGAGGGCCACCGGCTGCTGTCGGCCGACTACTCGCAGATCGAGCTGCGCATCCTGGCGCACGTGTCGGGCGAGCCCAAGCTGCGCGCAGCGTTCGAGCGCGGCGAGGACATCCACACTGCGACCGCGTCGGAGGTGCTCGGCGTCGAGCCTGCAGCATTGACGCCGGCGCAGCGCTCGATCGCCAAGATGATCAACTTCGGGATCGTCTACGGCATCTCGGCCTTCGGGCTGTCCGAGAACCTCGAGATTCCGCGTGACGAAGCGCAGCGCTACATCGACGCCTACCTGGCGCGCTTCCCGCACGTGCAGGACTTCATCGCGCGAACGATCGAGCAGGCGTCACACGACGGGTACGTGACGTCGTTGCTCGGCCGGCGGCGCCCGGTCCCCGAGCTGCGCGCCTCGAACCGTCAGACGCGCGGCTTCGGCGAGCGCGTCGCGGTCAACTTCGTGATGCAGGGCTCGAATGCCGACATCATCAAGGTGGCGATGATCCGCATCGCCCGGCGGCTGACGGACGAGGGGAGAGGGTCGCGCCTGGTGCTGCAGGTCCACGACGAGCTCCTGCTCGAGGTGCCCGAAACGGAGCTGTCGAAAGTGCGCGAGCTCGTCCGGACCGAGATGGTGGGCGCCTACGACCTCGATCCCTCCCTCGCCGTCGACGTCGGCGTCGGCGACAACTGGGCCGAGGCGAAGTAACGGAGGGAAACGACGTTTCCCTCCGTGGGCCTCCCTTCCTCGGGCCGTGCCATTGCGGAGTCGTGCCGCGCCTCCCGCCCGGCCGAGCCGGGCTCCGGCGGCCACCGGAGGAGCCGTCGCAACCGTCGTACTCGCGTTACGTCTGAAACGTCGTGATCAGTTGCCGCCGAAGCCCGGCTTGACCGGGCGAGAGGCGAGCTGCGGCGTCGCAGAGGCGCAAAGAAAAAGGGAAGGGAGGCTCGTGGAGGGAAACCGCAGGTTTCCCTCCACGGAGACGTGGCTATACTTCGCGGCCGCTTTGGCTAGCAACGACCTCATGCAGCAGGAGCCGGGTGTCTGGGTCGAAGGGCCCGACGGCGAGCTGATTCCGGACTACGAGTCGACCTTCCCCGAGATCAACGAGGGGCAGGTCGTGCACGGCACCGTCGTCCGGGTCGACAAGGACGAGGTCCTGGTCGACATCGGCTACAAGTCCGAGGGCGTCATCCCGGTCTCCGAGCTCTCGATCCGCCGCTCGATCAACCCGTCGGACGAGGTCACGCTCGGCGACGAGATCGACGCGCTCGTGCTCACGAAGGAGGACGCCGAGGGCCGGCTGATCCTGTCCAAGAAGCGCGCACGCTTCGAGCTCGCCTGGAAGAACATCGAAGGCGCCGCGGAATCCGGCGAGCCGGTGAACGGTCGCGTGATCGAGGTAGTCAAGGGCGGCCTGATCCTCGACCTCGGTGTCCGCGGCTTCCTTCCGGCTTCGCTCGTCGACATCCGTCGCGTTCAGGATCTCGACGAGTTTCTCGGCCAGGAGCTGCGCGCAAAGGTGATCGAGCTCAACCGCTCGCGCAACAACGTCGTGCTCTCGCGTCGCGCCGTGCTCGAGGAGGAGCGCAAGGAGCAGCGGCAGCAGATCCTCGACAAGCTGCAGCCGGGCGACGTGGTGGAGGGGCAGATCTCCAACATCGTCGACTTCGGCGCGTTCGTCGACCTCGACGGCATGGACGGCCTGATCCACATCTCGGAGCTCTCGTGGTCGCACGTGAATCATCCGTCGGAGGTGCTGGAGATCGGCCAGGACGTGCAGGTCAAGGTGCTCGACATCGACCGCGACCGTCAGCGCATCTCGCTGGGCCTCAAGCAGACCCAGAGCGACCCCTGGCAGCAGGTGCTCTCGAGCTACAACGAGGGCGACGTCGTCGAGGGGCGCGTGACCAAGGTGGTCACGTTCGGTGCGTTCGTCGAGATCCTGCCGGGCGTCGAAGGCCTCGTGCACATCTCGGAGCTCGCGCAGCATCACGTCGAGAATCCGCGCGAGGTGGTCTCGCAGGGCCAGCCGGTGAACGTGAAGATCATCGAGGTCGATGGAGACCGCAGGCGGCTTTCGCTCTCGCTCAAGCGAGTCGAGGACACCGATCCCGTTCAGCCGCGGGCCGACGGCTCCGAGTCCGTCCACACACGCCCGAGTCTCGACCTCTCCGAGGATGTGTTCGCCGATGGTCCGGACGGCGAGGTCGAGGATGCGGTGGTCGAGGAGGAGGACGACCTCGTCGACGAAGCAGGCGAGGTCGAGCCGGACGAAGACGTCGTCGTCGACGAAGCCGGCGAGACCGAGCCGGAGGCCGAGGCCGAGGTCGTTCCCGAGGCCGAGGCCGTCGTCGAGGAGTGACCCGCCCGGTCGCCGTCGCGATCACCGGCGGCATCGGGAGCGGAAAGAGCGAGGCCCTGAAGGCGTTCGCGCGCCATGGAGCGGCGACCGTCTCGAGCGACGAGATCGTCCACCACCTGCTCCGCCACCCCGAGGTCAAGGACAAGATCGTGGAGCGCGTCGGCAACGGCGTGGTCGCGCCCGACGGGGAGATCGACCGCACCGCGCTGGCGACGACCGTGTTCAACGACCGCGATGCGCTGGCGTTCCTCGAGGAGCTGCTCCATCCGCTCGTCGCCGCCGAGTATCTGAAATGGCGCGATGACCTCGCCCGGCTCCCGAACGCTCCCGGCGTCTGCGTGACCGAGGTTCCGTTGCTCTACGAGGTCGGCGGCGAGACCCGGTTCGACAAGGTCGTCGTCATCACCGCGCCCACCAAGCTGCGCCGTGCCCGCTCGGAGATCGCGGTCGACGAGCGCGACGGCAGGTTCTTGCCGGAGCGGGAGAAGGTGTCGCGCGCCGATTTCGCGTTCTCGAACACCGGCACGTTGGACGAGCTCGACGCCTTCGTCGAGTCCGTGATGCGTGAGCTGCAACCGGGGTGAGACGCAACGTCGTTCTGACGCTAGCGGTGCTCTTCGCAGTTGTCGCCGGCTTCGTGCTGTACGTCGACCGGGCGAATCCAGCCTGGTACGAGCGCATTCGATACCCGCTCCGGTACTCCGAGTACGTCCGGGCTCAC
Organism: uncultured Thermoleophilia bacterium; assembly: GCA_963742605.1. Taxonomy (GTDB): domain Bacteria; phylum Actinomycetota; class Thermoleophilia; order Gaiellales; family Gaiellaceae; genus PALSA-600. Next base: position 206,959 of record CAVUNA010000006.1, read on the forward strand.
GCGGCCGAACACGGGCTCGATCCGGCCCTGGTCGCAGCCGTGATCTACCAGGAGTCGAAGTTCCGGGCGAGCGTGGTCTCGTCGTCCGGGGCGATCGGCCTGATGCAGCTGACGCCCGCGACGGCTCGTGGCATTGCGATCCGCACGGGCGGGACGGCGTTCAAGACACAGGATCTCTTCGACCCCGAGCTCAACATCCGCTACGGCGCGTGGTACCTCGACAATCTGTTCAAGAAGTACGGGAGCGAGCAGCTGGTGCTCGCCGCGTACAACGCCGGGCAGGGGAACGTCGACCGCTGGCGTGCGCGTGGGGAGGGAATCCAGTTCCCCGAGACCCGCGCTTACATCGAACGCGTCGAGCACCTGACGTCGATCTACCGCCGCGCCTGGCACTCGAAGCTCTACCCGTCGAAGCAGTCGGCCGCCGTTAGATTGGCTGAGTGACAGACCTACTCGAGCTGGCCGAGAACGCGAACACCTATACGCCGCTCGGGCCGTCCGACGAACGCGACGAGACGGGCCGCTACGTGCTCTGGATGGGCAAGGGCGACGAGCCGGGCTGGAACGTCGCCCAGCGCTTCCGGCTCACCGAGAACGAGGTCGACGACGCGCGCGAGGAGATCCACGCCCGGTTGCGCTCGAAGGAGCGCACGGCTTGCACCTGGGAGGTCGGGACGCACGCGACCCCCCACGACCTCGTCGACCGCCTGCTCGAGCGCGGCCTGGTGGACGACGCGACGCCGCTTGCCGTGGGCATGGTGCTGACGGAGCCGCCGGTGTCAGCCCGCCCGGACGTCGAGGTGCGCCGTGCGACGACGCCCGAAGACCGGCTGGCTGCGGCGCAGATCGCGGCCGTCGCGTTCGGGATGCCGGAGCCGGTCGCGGCCGAGAAAGAGGCGCCCGAGGACGACGACAACGTCGTCTACATCGCGCTCGTCGACGGCGAGCCGGTCGCCCGCGGCACGGCCTCGTTCTCGCCATACGGCGCGACGTTGTTCGGCGGGGCCACGCTGCCCGGGGCACGTGGCCGCGGCGCCTACCGTGCGCTCGTCGCCGCCCGCTGGGACGACGCAGTCCGCCGCGGCACACCCGCGCTGGTCACGCAGGCGAGCCCGATGTCGCGGCCGATCCTGGCTCGGCTCGGCTTCCGGGAGGTCTGCGAGATCCGGATCCTCCTCGACGAGTTCGACCGGGTCGCATGAAGGTCTCGGCGAAGGCCGACTACGCGATCCGCGCGACCGTAGAGCTGGCCGCAGCCGGCGCTGGCCCGGTCAAGGGCGAGCGGCTCGGCCGGGCACAGCAGATCCCGACGAACTTCCTCGAGAACATCCTCGTCGATCTGAGAAACGCCGGTCTCGTCGCCAGCAAGCGTGGTGCGGACGGGGGCTACTGGCTCGCCCGGCCCGCGGACGAGATCACGCTCGCAGATGTGATCCGCGCCGTCGACGGGCCGTTGGCCAATGTCCGCGGCGTGCGTCCGGAGGCGCTCGCCTATGCCGGGACGGCGGAGCCGCTCCGCGATGTGTGGATCGCCGTGCGGGCCAGCCTGCGAGGTGTCCTCGAGCAGGTGACTCTCGCCGACCTGGCCGCGGGCGCCCTGCCCGGCAACGTCCGCGAGCTGGCGGCCGACCCGGACGCCTGGGCGCCCCACTAGATGGTTGATGCCACGGGATCGTCTGTTTCGGGGCGTGGTCTGGGTGTGCTGGGGCGCGGCGGCGTGCCGGTGGCGATGGCAGCGCCATCGGTGCCGGTGCGACGGCGCGAAGCGGACGGCTTGACCGCGGCGGCTACGCCGGCGCGGTTATGGCCGGCAGCGGCCCAGTGCGGCCAGGCCGCGCATCCGGACACGCGAGCACGCGGCATCAATCATCTAGGCGCCCCTAGACGAACGCGCGGGTGCGGTTCGGGCGGACGTAGACGATCTGGCCCTGCTCGAGCTCGAGCTCCTCCGCCTGGTCGCGCGTCAGCTGCACCGAGAACGGCTCGCCGTCGTCGCCGACGAGCTCGGCCCGCACCTCGAACCCGAGGTGCACGATGCGCAGCACCTGACCCTCGCGGGTGCTGTCGTCGGGCTCCGACACGACCTCCAGGTCGTGCGGGCGCACCCAGCCGTCGCCGAAGCGGCTCGCCTGGCCGACGAAACCCATGACGAACTCGTTCGCCGGTGCGTCGTAGAGCACCCGCGGCGCGTCGACCTGCTCGACACGCCCCTTGTTCATGACGACGACGCGGTCGGCGACGTCCATCGCCTCCTCCTGGTCGTGCGTCACGAACACGGTGGTGGTGTGCGTCTCGTCGTGGAGGCGGCGCAGCCAGACGCGGAGCTCGCTGCGCACGCGTGCGTCGAGGGCACCGAACGGCTCGTCGAGGAGCAGGACCTTCGGCTCCGGGGCGAGCGCACGCGCGAGCGCCATGCGCTGCCGCTGACCGCCGGACAGCTGCGCCGGATAGCGGCCGCCGAAGCCGCTCAGCTGCACGAGGTCGAGCAGCTCGTCCACGCGCTTCGTGATCTCCGCGCGCGGCCGCTTGCGAATCTTCAGCCCGAACGCGATGTTCTGGCGAACGGTCATGTGCTTGAACGCGGCGTAGTGCTGGAAGACGAAGCCGACGCCGCGCTGCTGCGGCGGCGACGAGGTGGCGTCGATGTCGTCGAGCAGGATCTCGCCCGAGTCCGGCTGCTCGAGCCCGGCGATGATCCGCAGGAGGGTCGACTTGCCGGAGCCGCTCGGCCCGAGCAGCGCCGTGAGCGCACCGCCGTCGACTTCGAGCGACACGTCGTCCAGCGCCTGGAAGGTCCCAAAACGCTTCGAGACGTTGCGTGCCTCGATCGACATTTAATGATGCGACCGGCAACGTTCGCCGGCTCCCTGGCCCGCGATCACGCGGCGCGCTGCTGTGTCCTCGGTCGCCCCGATAGTGAAACTATCGGGACTCCCTGCGTCCTTGCATCGCTTGGTGCTCGCGACCCAGGAAGCGGGCAACGTTACCGGCCACATCATTGGGCAACTCCCTCCTTCGGCTTCAGCTTGGTCATGATGACGAGAACCGCGATCGCGAGCGCGCAGAGCATAAGCGCGACGCCGTAGGCGCCGGCCTGGTCGAGGTTCTCGTAGTAGTCCTGCACGCGCAGCGTCGCGGTTTCCGTCTTGCCGGAGATGTTCCCGGAGACGATCGCAACGGCGCCGAACTCGCCCAGGCAGCGTGCAGTCGTGACGACGACGCCGTAGATGACCGCCCAGCGGATCGACGGGAGCGTCACACGCCAGAACGTCTGCCAGCTCGAGGCGCCGAGCGTGTACGCAGCCTGTTCCTGCTCGTTTCCGATCTCGCGCAACGTCGGCACGACCTCGCGTGCGACGAACGGCACCGAGACGAAGATCGTCGCGAGCACCATCGCCGGCAGGGCGAACAGCACCTGGATGCCGTGGTCGGTGAACCACGGCCCGAACCAGCCGGTACGGCCGTACAGCAGGTAGAGCGAGAACCCGACGACGACGGGGGAGAGCGCGAGCGGCAGGTCGACGAACGCGTTCACGAGGCCCTTGCCGGGGAACCGCCGGCGCACGATCGCGAGCCCGCAGACGATGCCGAAGACCGTGTTGAGCGGCACCGCGATCGCGCAGATGATCAGCGTGATCTTGAAGGCGTGGATCGTATCCGGGTCGGTGATCGCCGCCCAGGCCTTGTCGATCCCCTCGGCCCAGACACGCCAGAAGAGCATCGTGAGCGGCGCGACCAGGATCACGACCAGATACCCGAGCGCGGCCGAACGGACGGCATACGTGCGCCAGTTCCTAGGCACGTTCGTGCCTCGTGGCCAGTCGGCGGATCGCGCCGATCGCGAGCAGGACCGCGAACGAGACGCCGAGCAGCACGACGGCCACCGCCGAGGCGCCGACGCTGTTGCCGCTCTGCCCCTGGTTGAAGACGTAGACGGACGCCATCTCGGTCCTGAACGGGAGGTTCCCCGAGATGATCACGATCGAGCCGATCTCACCGACGACGCGCGCAAAGGCCATCGCGACGCCCGAGAGGATCCCGGGGAGAATGCTCGGCAGCACGATCCGCCTGAAGACCGTGTGCTCGCGGGCGCCGAGCGAGCGCGCCGCTTCCTCCATCTGCGTGTCGAGCTCGTAGAGCACCGGCTGCACGGTGCGCACCACGAACGGCAGCGACACGAAGCAGAGCACGAGCACGATCGCCGACCGCGTGAATGCGAGGTGGACGCCGACCGGCGAGTGAGGGCCGTAGAGCGCGAGGACGAGCAGGCCGGCGACGATCGTCGGGAGCGCGAAGGGCAGGTCGATGACGGCGTTCACGATCGACTTGCCCGGGAACTCGTCGCGGACGAGCGTCCAGGCGATGATCGTCCCGAAGACGGCGTTGATCAGCGCGACGATCAGCGAGATGCCGAGCGTCAGCTTCAGCGCGGCGACCGCCTCCGGCTGCGTGACCGCGTCCCAGAAGCCGTGGAGCCCGCCGGAACGCGACTCCCAGACGAGCGCCGCGATCGGCAGCGCGACGATGACCGTCAGGAAGGTGGTGATGAAACCGAGCGAGAGGGCCGTTTCGGCCCTCTCCCTGGTCTGCGGTGCAATGCGCCCCGCGAAGCTGCGAGGGACGGTGACGCTAGCCAGAGCTTGGCCCCCCGACGCTCTGCTCGATCTGGGACATGATCGCTCCCTGAGCGAACCACTTCTTGTCGGCCGCGCGCCAGCCGCCGATTGCCTTCTCGGTGATCTTGAAGATGCCCGGCCGCGCCGGGAACTCCTTCACGGCCGCGGCCGACTTCGCGACCTGCGGGTCGACCGGTCGGAAGCCGTACTGCACGAACAGGTTCTGGGCCGCGGGGCTGCGCAGGAACTGCAGGAACTTGTTCGTCGCATCCGGGTTCTTGCTCGTCTTCACGAGCGCGACCGGAAGCTGGATCAACATCGTCTGGCGCGGGATCACGTACTGGATGTTCTTGCCCTGGAGGCGCGCGTTGATCGCTTCGCTCTCGTAGGTGAGCAGCACGTCGCCCTTGCCCGAGAGGAAGGTGTTCGTGGCATTCGAGCCCGACGTGTCCTGCGAGACGACGTGCTGGAACAGCTCCTTCACGTACTGGGTCGCCTGCTTGTCGGTCTTGCCGAGCGCGCGCTGCGCACCGTAGGCGGCGAGGATGTTCCACTTCGCCGAACCGGAGCTGAACGGGTTCGGGGTGACGACCTGGACACCGGGCTTGATCAGGTCGGCCCAGCCCTTGATGTGCTTCGGATTGCCGTTGCGGACGGCGAAGACCACGACCGTGTTCGCGGCGATCCCGTCGTAGCCCTGTTTGTCCCAGTTCGGGCTCACGAGCCCGGCGTCGACGAGCAGGTTGACGTCGTCGCCCGCAGAGAGGAAGACGAAGTCTGCCGGCTGGCCTGCGGCGACGGCCTTCGCCTGGTTGGTCGAGGGGCCGTACGACTGGGTGAAGGAGACGCCCTGGCCGGGCGGGGTCTGCTGGTAGGCCTGGATGATCTTCGCCATCACCGGCTTCGGCGTCGAGTAGGCGACGAACGACAGCGTGGTGCCGGTGGTGCGCGCGGCGGCTGCGGCGGCGACCGCGAGCGCGGCCGCGGCAACGAACAGCGGGATGAGTCTCTTGGCGGCTTTTTGCATAGGCATGGTGAACAAGTAACATAACGGAATCTCATCCGTCAAATAAGAGATAGTGATCACATGACGGTGCCGGGCGCCGTCTATCGTTGCCGCATGCGCTTCCGGCCCGGGCAGGTGCTCGATCCGTCGCAGGTCGAGGATCGTCGCGGCTCGGGGGGCTTCGGCGGCCCTGCCGCTCTCGGCGGGGGCGGGATCGGGGTGGTCGGCCTGCTCGTCTACCTGGCGATCGTCCTGCTCGGCGGTGGCGGCAACGCCTTCAATGCGCTCGAAGGCATCACCGTCTCGTCGCCGGACCAGTCGGCGTCGAACGTGCTCGGCACCGACTGCAGGACCGGAGCCGACGCAAACACGCGCCAGGACTGCCGGATCGTCGCCGACATCAACTCCGTCCAGTCGTACTGGCAGGGCTGGTTCCGCGCCCACGGCAAGCGTTACGAGCTCGCCGACACGGTGTTCTTCAGCGGTGCGACCGGCACGGGCTGCGGGACCGCGACCACGGACGTCGGCCCGTTCTACTGCCCGGTCGACAGGAAGGTGTACATCGACCTCGGCTTCTACGAGGAGCTGAAGAGCCGGTTCGGTGCCCACGGCGGGCCGTTCGCCGAGGCGTACGTGATCGCACACGAGTACGGCCACCATGTGCAGGACCTGCTCGGCGCGCTCCAGCCTGGCAGCTCACAGGGGCCGCAGAGCCGCTCGGTGCGCACCGAGCTCCAGGCCGACTGCTACGCGGGCGTGTGGGCGCGGCACGCTGTGGCGACCGGCTACATCGTCGACCTGACGCGGCAGGACATCGAGGACGGTCTCGATGCTGCCGCGGCCGTCGGCGACGACCGGATCCAGGCGGAGACGCAGGGTCAGGTGAATCCAGAGACGTGGACGCACGGCTCGTCTGCGGAGCGGCAGAGGTGGTTCCTGCGCGGCTACCAGCGCGGCGAGCCGAGCGGCTGCGACACCTTCAGCGGCACGCTGTAGGATCGCCTTCGTTGGCGACGAGGGGAGGCGCTGTGAGCGCGACCGACGTTGCTGCGGCAGTGAGGCCCGGGCGCCGGGCATTGGCCGAGGCGCTCCGGCATGTCGGGGTCCGAGAGAGCCCGCCGGGCTCGAACCGAACCATGTTCGGCCGCTGGTACGGCGTCGACGGAGTTCCGTGGTGCGCGATCTTCGTCTCGTACTGCTTCTCGATCGGTGCCGGAGTGACGCTGTGCCGCGGGTGGCACGGCGCGGGGGCATCGCCACGCGGTGTCGCCTACGTGCCGACGCTCGAGGCATGGCTGCGCGGGACGGGCCGGAGCCTCGCCGAGGGGGTGCCGCCCGCGCCCGGCGACCTGGTCGTGTTCGACTGGGACGGCGGTTTGCCCGATCACGTCGGGATCGTGATTGCGCCCCGCGGCGGTGATCGCCTGGACACCGTCGAGGGGAACACGGCCGTCGGCAACGATTCGGACGGCGGGGAGGTGATGCGCCGCAGGCGCCGGCTCGAGCAGGTCTCGACGTTCGGGCGCCTCTGAGCTCTGGGAAAGCTCTTAGAGCTCGTTTCGAAATGAAGTCTGTGCCGCCTGGACACGCTGGGCGGGCACGCTGCCGCGTCCTCGGTCGCGCCAATAGCCTCGGCTATTGCCCCTCCCTGCGTCCTTGCATCGCACCCACCCATCGCGCCCAGATCGACGAGCGTCATTCCGAAACGAACTCTTAGCCCGCTCGCTCGGCGCGGGTGAGGCCGGTTCGTGCCCACACCGCGAAGACGGCGAACAACAGGAGCGCGGCGCCGAAGGCGACGCCGACGTCGTCGGGGCTGCCGGAGATCAACCCTCGTCCCGCCTCGAGCAGGTACGTCAACGGGTTGAGTTGAGCGACGTTGTGGATCCAACCCTGGAGCAGCGCGAGCGGGACGTAGACCGGCGCGAGGAAGAGCGCCAGGAAGACCGGCGTCTGCATCAGCGGCGCCGCCTGGACGCTGCGCAACCGCATGGCGACACCGCAGGCCCACAGCAGCCCGACCTGGTTGAAGATCACGGCAAGGCAGTAGAGCCCGAAGATGTCCACGCCGTCGCCGCCGATCTGCATGTGCGCGACCAGCGCGACGACGGTGAGCAGGGCGGCGATCATCGACCAGCGAATGAAGGCGGCGAGCCCGTAGCCGATGATGATCCCCGCGCGGTGCGGCGCCGACACCAGCAGCCTTTTCGCGAAGCCGCGCTCGAAGTCGCGGGCGATCGCGAAGCCGGTGAAGACCCCGCCGAAGGCAGCCGACTGCAGCAGGACGAACACGAAGACGAACGCCGTGTAGCCGTCCGGGAAGGTGAAGCCCGGAACGTGGCGTAGGCGGGAGAGGCCGCCCGCGAACGCGACGAAGTTCATCAGCGGGAACAGCATCGGTGGCAGGAAGAGCGACGGGTTCTTCAGCAGCACCGTCGTCTGCCGGTACGCGAGTGCCGCCGCGACCTCGAGCCGGGAGCTCACGTGCGCGTCATCCTGAGGCGGAGCTGCCGTGCCGCGAGCAGCATCGAGACGGCCATCAGCGCCAGCATGACGCCGAAGCCGAGCAGCAACGCCTCCGAGTTCCAGCCCTCGATCACGAGCGAGCGGAGCGCCTCGATCAGGTAGCTGACCGGATTGATCGTCGCGAGATCACGGAACCAGGTCACCTCGATCAGGTTGCGCGGCAGGTTCATGCTCGAGATGAGCAGGAGGAAGAACAGCAGCGGGAACATCGACTGCACGCCTTCGCCCGAGCCGGTGCGGAGCGCGAGCCACAGCCCGAGCGAGCCGAAGCCCGCCGCGGTTCCGATCGCGAGCAACAGGATCAGCGCGGCACCGCCGGCGCCTGCATCGATGTGCACGCCCGCAGCGAGCGCGACGCTCAGGTAGAGGACCGCCTGCACCGCGCCGAGCCCGACTGCGCCGCCGATCTGCCCGAGCAGGAGGGCGCCGCCGCGGACCGGCGTCAGCGCGAGGCGGTTCAGGAAACCGGTGTCGATGTCCCGCGCGAGGTCGGTGCCCGCGATACCCGACGCGAACAGTGCTCCCTGCATGAACGCGAAGGGCATGAAGAACGACAGGAACGACCGGGTCGGGAATCCCGGCAGGTGCGTCGCCGCACGCAGTCCGTTCGAGTTGACCGCCATCAGGATCAGGGGGAACGTCAGCGGCGGGATCCAGGTCCCCGGCTGACGTGCCGTGCGCACGAGCGATCGCCTCGCGATCAGGGCGACGTGTTGCGTCATCTCGATCACGATTCGTCGTCGGCGGCGCCCTCGAGGTTCCGGCCCGTCTTGGCCAGGAACACGTCGTCGAGCGAGGGTGAATGGAGGTTGATCGCGGCCGCGCGCACATCCTCCTGGTCGAGCGCGCGCACGACGTCGGCGAGACCGCCGTGGCCGTCGAGACGCACCGCGGCCGCGCCGGGCCGCGCCGCGGTCTCGGTGCCGAAGCGGATGAGGATGCCTCCGAGCCGGGCGAGCTCCGAGCTCTGCTCGGGGACGATCTCGACGGTCGACCTGCCGACCTCGGCCTTCAAGCTTGCCGGTGTCCCCTCGGCGACGATGCGGCCGTGGTCGATGATCCCGACGCGGTCGGCGAGCACGTCGGCCTCCTCGAGGTATTGCGTGGTCAGGAACACCGTGACGCCCTCCTCGCGGGCGAGCCTGCCGACCTCCTCCCAGAGCGCCGCCCTGCTCTGCGGGTCGAGCCCGGTCGTCGGCTCGTCCAGGAACAGGGTCGACGGCCCGTGGATCAGTGCGAGGGCGAGGTCCAGTCTCCGCTTCATGCCGCCGGAGTACGTCTTCACCTTCCGGTCGGCGGCCTGCGTGAGCCCGACGCGCTGGAGCAGCTCGTCCTGGAGGCGGACGCGCGTTGCCCCGCGGATCCCGTGCAGCGACGCCTGCAGCCGCAGATGCTCACGCGCGCTCAGAAAGGGGTCGAGCGCGGTCTCCTGCAGCGCGGCGCCGATGTTCGCCCGCACGGCGGGCCCGTTCTCGACCACGTCGAAGCCGGCCACCGTCGCTCGACCGGACGTGGGAGGGAGCAGCGTCGTCAGCATGTGGACGGTCGTCGACTTCCCGGCCCCGTTCGGCCCGAGAAAGCCGTAGATCTGGCCGGGCTCGATGGTCAGATCGATGCCGTCGACCGCGCGGACGTCCTTGAACTGCCGGACGAGCCCTTCGACCACGATTCCCTGGCCCGTCGCCGACATATCGAAAACCCTATCGGGAGCGTCCGCCGACCCGGCCGGGCGCTACACTTGAGGGCGCAACTATGGCGACGACCGAGAGACGCAAGACAGATCTCACCGGCTGGGTCACCTTCCTGCGCGCCCACGCGGCGATCACGCGGGAGATGTCGGCCCAGCTCCAGCGCGAGCACGGGCTCACCTTGCACGACTACGAGGTGCTCCTGCACCTCTCGCGCGCCGAGGGCCTGATGATGAGACGGGTCGACCTCGCGCAGAGCGTGCTCCTGACCGCGTCGGGGATCACGCGGCTGCTGGAAGGGCTCGAGCGCGCCGGCTTCGTCGAGAAGGCGACGTGCCAGTCCGACGCGCGCGTCTCGTACGCCAAGCTCACCGACGACGGCCGGGCGAAGCTGCGCGCCGCCGCCGTCACGCACTACCGGGGCGTCGACGAGCTGTTCACGAGCCGCTATTCGGGCTCGGAGCTCGATACCTTCGCCCAGCTGCTCGCCCGACTGCCGCTTGCCGAGTCGGTCGACTCGTCGGCCTGCGAGTAGTCGACCGCCGCGCCCTCGAGGTCGCGGGCGAGCCGGCGGAACGGACCGTCGGCGGCGAGGAGCTCGTCGAAACGTCCCCGCTGTGTGATGCTTCCGTGCTCGACGACCAGGATCTCGTCCGCGCGGCGAACGGTGGCCAGGCGGTGGGCGATGATGATCGACGTGCGTCCACGCAGGAGGCGGTCGAGCGCGTTCTCGATCAGGATCTCCGTCGGCCGGTCGATGTTCGACGTGGCCTCGTCGAAGATCAGGATGCGCGGGTCGGCGAGCAGCGCGCGGGCGATCGAGATCAGCTGGCGCTCGCCGGCCGAGAGCCCGGAGCCGCCTTCACGAACCGGGTGCGACAGCCCTTCGTCGAACCGGCGTGCGATCCGGTCGATCCCCACCGCGCGCGCAACGTCCTCGACTTCGGCGTCGGTCGCCTCCGGGCGCGCGAACCGGATGTTGTCGGCGATCGTCCCGGCGAAGAGAAACGGATCCTGGAGCACGACGCCGAGCTGCCGCCGGTACGAACGGAGCTCGAGCTCGCGGAGATCGTGGCCGTCGATGCGAATCGCGCCGTCGTCAGGGTCGTAGAAGCGCCCGACGAGCTTCGCCGTGGTCGACTTGCCGCCGCCCGACTCGCCGACGAGCGCGAGGCAGCCGCCGGCAGGGATGTGGATGTCGATCGCGTGCAACACCGGCTCGGAGCCGTAGGAGAACGTCACGTGATCGAGTCGCACATCGCCCTCGATCTCACGCTGGACGGCGCCCGGCACGTCGCGGATGTCCGGCTCGGTGTCGAGCACCAAGGAGATCTTCTCCATCGCTGCGCCTGCCGACTGCACCTGTCCGTACAGATCCGACAGCTCCTGGAGCGGCTGGAAGATCAGGTTGAGCAGGAAGACCGCCGAGACGAGCGTGCCGATCAGCAGGTCCTTGTCTGCGACCATCCGGCCGCCGACCCACAGGATCGCCGTCATCGCGACGGCGCCGAGCAGCTCGATTCCGGGGAAGAAGAGCGAGTTCAGGTATTGCGCGTGCGTGTTCGTCTCGCGGTTCGCTGCGTTCGACCTGTCGAACTCGGTGAGGAAGGCGCTCTCGCGGTTGAACGCCTGGATCACCGCCATGCCGGAGACCGACTCCGCGATCTGCGCGGTCATCCCGGCGATCGTCTCCCGCACACGCAGGAACGCCGCGTGTGACTTCACCTGGAACCAGCGTGTGAGGACGAGCGCCGGGGGCAGGATCACGAGCGCAACGAGCCCGAGGCGCCAGTCGAGGATGAACAGCCCGATGGTCGCTGCGATCAGCGTGAGCGTGTTGACGACGAGCGTCGTCAGGCCCTGGGAGAGAACGTCCGACAGCGCGTCGACGTCCGACGTCAGCCGCGCGATGATCCAGCCGGCCTTTTGCCCGCTGAAGTAGCGAAGCGAAAGCGAGGTCAGGTGATCGAACAGGTCGCGTCGCAGGCCGAGCACGAGGCTCTGGCCGACGCCGGCGAGGCCGCGCACCAGCGTCGTCGAGAGGATCCACGCGGCGGCGTTGATGCAGAGGTAGACGATGACGTCGCGGGTGAGGCGGCTGCTGTCGTGCTCGAGCATCCCGTTGTTGATCGCGTCCTGGACGACGAAGAGCGCGGCGACCGGCAGCGCGGCGCTGCCGACGCCGACCAGCGCCAGGAGAGCGACACGCAACCTGTGGCCTCGCAGGTAACGCGAAAGCCGCGACAGCCCGACACGGCGCTTCCGGGACGTCCTCACGCCGCGAGCACCTCCTCGCCGAACAGGCTCGAGAACGGGCCACCGGCGTCGAGCAACTCGAGCGGCTTTCCCTGCTCGACGATCACGCCGTCATCGATCACGACCGCCCGATCCGAGATCAGGACGGTGCTGAGCCGCTGCGTCGCGACCAGGACCGTGCGGCCGGCCAGCGCCGGGCGAAGATGCGTGATCAGGTGTCGCTCGGTTTGCGTGTCGACGGCCGACATCGGGTCGTCGAGAACGACTGCGCGCACACCCGCGATCAGCGCTCGCGCCAACGCGACGCGCTGCCGTTGGCCACCCGAGAGGTTGACGCCGCGTTCGCCGATCAGCGTGTCATAGCCGTCTGGCAGGCCGGCGGCGAAGTGCGCGACCCCCGCGGCCTCGCACGCCGCGACGACCTCGTCCCAGGGCGCGTCGGGTCGCGCCGCGGTCAGGTTGTCGCGGAGCGGAATCGAGAACAGGATCGGCCGCTGCGTCACGATCGCAACGGCGGAGCGGAGCTCCGCCAGCCTGAGGTCGCGCAGGTCGACTCCGCCGAGGAGCACCCGACCGGACGTCGGGTCGTAGAAGCGGGGCACGAGGTTGAGCAGCGACGACTTCCCCGCGCCCGTCGGCCCGCAGACCGCGACGACTTCGCCCGGCTCGAGCGACAGGTCGATGCCCGACAGCACCTCGGCGCCCGTGCCGTAGGAGAAGTGAACCGCCTCGAATGTCACGCCTAGCCCGCCTGCCGGCAGCGACCGCGGCCGGTCGGGCTCGGGGATGGGCTCGATCCCCTGCAGCCAGGCGAAGCTGCGCGAGGCGGATGCGGTCGCCCGCTGCGCGAGCGACAGGATCCAGCCGAGCGCCTCGAGCGGCCAGACCATCTGCAGCAGCAGCTGGTAGAAGAGAAAGAACTCGCCGTATGTCAGCGTTCCGCCGATCACGTCGCGACCGCCGAAGAGGACGACGGCGGCGATCGAGATCGTCGGCAGGAAGAGCAGGCCGGGCAGGAACGCGGCCTCGACACGCGCCTGGCGGAGGACGCCGTCCCGCACTGCCACCGCTTTCGTGGTGAACCGTGCGTTGATGTCGTCCTCGCGACCGAACGCCTGCACCATCTCGATACCGACCACGGCCTCGTCGGCAGCCTCGGTGACGTCGGCCTTGAGCTGCTGGACCCGGCGTGAGATCGGCATCACCCGCCTGGCGAACATGAAGGCGAGTACGGCGACGAGGGGCATGGCGACGAGCGCGATCGCGGCGAGCTTCGCGTTGACGAAGAAGAGGACGGCCGCGATCCCGATGATCATCATCACCGACTGGATCCCCTGGGTCATCCCCCAGCCGATGAAGTACCGGATCGGGTAGAGGTCGTTGGTCGCCCGCGAGACGACCTGCCCCGTTGCGTGGCGGTCGTAGAACGCCCGCGGGTAGCGAAGGTACGCCTGATAGAGAAGCTCGCGCATTCGCCACTCGACGCGGATCCCGGTCCGCGACGTCGTGTACCGGCGCGTGAAGTTGATGAAGAAGCGGACGATCGCGAGCCCGAGGATCGCGAGGAGGTACGGCCAGAGCGGGTCGTGGTGCCCGTTCGTCGGAGCGATCGAGTTGTCGATCGCGTGGCGGACGACGATCGGGATCGCCAGCGAGAGCCCGCTGTAGATGAACGCGCAGACGAGCCCGACCACGACGAGGCGGCCCTGCTCGCGCCACAGGCCTGCCATCCGCTTCGCGGTGGCGATGGTGCCGAGGTCCGGTGGGTCGACGGAGAGAGGGCGGCCGCTCACCCGGGCAAGCTACCAGCCCGATCGTTAACCAGGTTAAGCGGGTTGCGGCAGCGTCGTCGAGCGACCACCGCCGGTGAGCCGGCGCGCGCCCTTGAGCGTCCACCCGGCGAGCGCCAGGACGATCAGGCCGGTGACCAGGAGCATGAAGAAGACTCGCCGTTTCATGACACGGAGGCTACGACGCCTACCGGACGCGGACATCGGCCGCGGGGATGATTCGACGTCGACCGGCGGGATGACGCGTCCGGCTACTGCGCGATCGCGGTCTCCGCGTTGTCGACCAGGGCCGCGACGTCGACGAAGTCGATGCGGGGCGCCACGCCGTAGAGCCCCGTGACACGCTCTCTGAGCTCGTCGCCGAAGAACGACGTGGCGGCGTCGTCGGCCTCCCAGAGGTAGACGTTGACCGCTCGCCGGTTCTCCTCGTCGACGGTGAAGGCCTTGAGGCGGAGACCCGGCAGGTCGCGGAACGACGGGTGCGCCTTCTCGGCGACGCCCTCGATCCGCGCCCGGTCGAAGGAGCCCTCGTCGTACTGGAATGTCACGATCACCCCGAGCATCTCGACTCCCTTCGTCCTTGCTGTGGACCTCCAACCGTACGAGATCGGGCCCGAAAGCGGTTGATTTACCCGCGCTTTACACAGCCGTCGCAAAAAGCCCCATCCCCGTGCGAGATGGTCCCGGAGTGATGGGTCGCGCGACTCGGAGGACCGTGCACCTGGCAGCTCTGGCGGCGCTGGTCGCCCTGGCGGCCGTGCTCCCGGCCGGCGCGGCCGAGAATGCCGCTCCGACCGCGATCACCGGCGCCGCCCAGCAGGTCGGGCCGTCGAGCGCGCTCGTCAACGGAACGGTCAACCCGGGCGGCAAGGCGACGTCGGCCCTCTTCGAGTACGGCTCCGACCCGACGAAGCTGACCAAGACCTCGAGCTCGAGCGCCGGTTCCGGGACTCAGGACGTGGCCGTCTCCGTGAAGCTCACGGGCCTCACGGCGGGTACGACCTACACCTATCTCGTCGAGGCGACGAACAGCGACGGCACGGCCAAGGGGCTGGAGGGAACCTTCACCACGCTCTCGCCGCCGGGTGTCGTCACCGCAGCGGCGTCGAGCCTGCATGCGACCTCCGCCACGCTGAACGGGTCGGTCGACGCCAACGGCCGCTCGACCACCTGGTACTTCGAGTACGGCACGTCGACGAGCTACGGCTCGAAGACGTCGACCAAGAGCGCCTCCGGGACGAACGCCGCCCCCGTCTCGGCAGCGGTCACCGGGCTGCAGGCGGGCGTCACCTATCACTTCAGGCTCGTCGCCACCTCCGACGGCGGAACCACCAACGGAGCCGATGCGACGTTCACCACGAGCGGCGCGCCGTCCGTCTCGACAGGCGCCGCGTCGTCGATCGCGCCGACGACGGCCAAGCTCAACGGCACCGTGACGCCGAACGGGCTCTCGACCAACTGGTACTTCGAATACGGCACCTCGACGAGCTACGGCACGCGAACGGCGACCAAGAGCGCCGGCTCCGGCGGGACGGCCCAGAACGAGTCGGCTTCGCTGACGAAGCTGAAAGTGGCGACCGTCTACCACTACCGGATTGTCGCGTCGAACAGCGCCGGTGCCACCGCCGGCGTCGACCGGACGTTCTCGACCTCGGTTCCGCCCGGCGTGCAGACCGGGTCGGCGCAGAGCGTGAGCGTCACGACCGCGACGTTGACCGGCGCTGTCGACCCGAAGAGCCGTTCGACGACGTGGTGGTTCGAGTACGGCACCTCGATCGCCTACGGCTCCAAGACGTCGTCGCAGAACGCCGGCTCCGGCTCGGGCGCGAAGAATGTCTCTGCTGCGCTCAAGAGTCTCGCCAGCGGAGCGACGTACCACTACCGGCTCGTCGCGAAGAGTGACGCCGGAACGACGGCCGGCAGCGATGCGACGTTCCAGACCGAAGGCGTGACGCTGGCGCCCGCCGCGCGCGAGCTTGTGTTCGGCCGCGCGGTGGTGCTCCGCGGAACGATCCCGACACGGGCCGCCGGTCAGCCGGTGACGGTCTTCGCGCAGCCCTATGGAACCACCTCGTTCCAGTCGGTGGCGGTCGTGCTCACCGCCGCGGACGGCTCCTGGGCGTACCTCGCGAAGCCCAAGATCGCGACGGCGTACCGGGCGCTCTGGCAGGGCGTGACGAGCGCACCCGTCTCGGTGGGCGTCCATCCGGCGATCGCCTTTGCCCGCCGCGGGGCTCATTTCAACGTCCATGTGGGCGCGGGTCGCGGGTTCCCGTACCGCATCGTTCAGCTGCAGCGGCGCACGCCGGCCGGCAAGTGGTCGACGATCAAACGCGTTCGTCTCGGCGCACGCTCGCGCGTCGAGTTCACGGCAGTTCTGCCGCACGGACGATCCGCCCTGCGTGTCGCGTTCAGCGTCAATCAGGCGGGTGCGGGGTACCTGGGCGCGGCGAGTCGCACGATCGTCGTCTCCCGCCCGTGACGCGACCTGCTATCAGTCTGGGCGCTGACTCCGCGCCTCGATGATCGAATGCCGGCCTCGCCGGCTCACGCCCGCCGCAGAGCTGCGCGTCGCCGTGCCGTCCGGCGGCGGCGGCTCGTCGCGCTCGCCTGCGCGATCGTCGTGGCCGCCGGGGTCGCGCTCGGGCTGAGCCGCGCCCTCGCGGCACGCGGCAGCAGCCCAAGGCCGTCGGCGGTGGTCGCCCGCCACGTCACGCACACGGCCCTGCGCAAGCGCGCCGTTCCGAGCGGGAAGGTGACGATTGCCTGGGCCGGCGACACCGTTCTCGGTTCCAGCTACGGACTGCCTCCCGAGCAGGGACGCCTGATGCTGGCCAACGTCGCGCCCGTGTTCCGGGCCGCCGACGTCGGCTGGGTGAACCTCGAGGAGGCGTTGTCGAACGGGTCTTCGGCGAAGTGTGCCGGTGCGCCCTCTGGGATCTGCTACGCGTTCGGCGCTCCACCGGCGTATGCCCGCACGCTGCCCGCGTCGGGCATCCGCATCGTCAACCTCGCCAACAACCATGCCGACGACTACGGTGCCGCCGGGCAGGCGTCGACGCTTGCGGCGCTCCGCGCGGCCCACGTTGCCTGGGACGGGAAGCCGGGGGAGATCGAGGTGCTTCAGGTCAAGGGCATCCGGATCGCATTCCTCGGTTTCGCCCCGTACAAGTGGGCCTCACGGCTCGATGACATCCCGGCCGCGGTCGAGCTCGTGAAGCGGGCGGCCGCCGAGGCCGACGTCGTGGTGGTGGCGATCCACGCCGGGGCCGAGGGCTCGACCGCCGACCACGTCCCGCACGGAACCGAGTTCTTCCTGGGCGAGAACCGCGGCAACAGCCGTGCGTTCGCGCACGCAGTGATCAACGCGGGCGCCGACCTCGTCGTCGGTTCCGGCCCGCACGTGATCCGCGGCGTGCAGTGGTACCACGGCAAGCTGATCGCGTACTCGCTCGGCAACCTCGCGGGTTGGCACACCTTCGGGATGGGCGGCACGCTTTCCGACTCGGGGATCATCGCGGTCACGCTCCGCGGCGACGGAACGATCGCCGCCGGGCACTGGACGTCGCTCCTGCTCGAGGATCCGGGCATCCCGGTGCTCGACTCGAGCGAGCAGAGCCTGAAGCTCGTCCAGCAGCTCTCGCGCGAGGACTTCGGCGCGGCCGCGGCTCGCTTTGCCGCCGACGGCACGCTGAAGGTCCCGGGCTAGCGCTGCTGTCCTCGCTTGACGCGTCGCGGCACGGCTCGTTACGGTCGCGCGCAGGGGATCCGGAGGATGAGCAACCCGCTCACGGCAACCGGCAACACAGGCCCGCTCGGAAGCCGGCGCGGGATCGGCTTCGGGATCCTGCTCTTCATCCTCACGTTCGGTCTGTACGGCTGGTACTGGGCCTTCAAGACGCAGGAGGAGCTGAAGCAGCGCACCGGGGAGGGGCTCGGCGGTGTCATCGGCCTGGTGATCTGGATCGTCATCAACCCGGTCAGCGCCTTCGTGATCCCGTCGGAGATCGGGAAGATGTATGCGAGGGACGGGAAGCAGCCTCCGATGACGGGCTGGACCGGGCTCTGGCTCTTCCCGGGAGGGATCCTCCTCATCCCGGCGATCGTCTGGTTCGTCAAGGTGCAGGGCGCCCTCAACCGCTACTGGGAGTCCGCCGGCTCCGCCGTGGTCGCGCCGGCGCCGTCATAAGCTGCTCGGGTGAGCGCGGACGGACCGGACGTTACGTCGCGCATCGGGATTGCGAGCGAGGGCCCGCAGGGCGAGCTCGGCGGATCGATCTGGGATGAACCCGATCGCTGGCGTTCGCTGGTAGACGGCAGCGGCTGTCCGATCTGTCTCCGCGGACATCCTCTTGGAGTACTCGTCGAGCGGGAGACGACCTGGATCACATCCGACGAACGTGCCGCGACGCGCGGGTATCTCTGTGTCGTCAGCAAGCGGCACGTCGTCGAGCCCTACGAGCTGGTCGGGACGGAGCGGGAGGGGTTCTGGCAGGACGTGCTCTTCGCAGCCGAGCGGCTCGCTCGGTTGCTCCAGCCGCAGAAGATCAACTACGAGATCCATGGCAACACGCTCGCCCACCTTCACGCGCACATTTACGCGCGGTACCGGGGTGATCGGTTCGTCGGCGGCCCGGTGGACAATCGGCGGGATACGGTCGAGAACGCCTCGGTCGACGAGCTTCGGGCTGTGCTCGTTTGATGGCCGAGCCATGGCGGCATGGCGGTGTGTTCGATGCGTTTGCCGAGGCATACGACACGCACCGGTCCGGTTATCCCCGTGAGATCGTCAGGGCCGCGGTCGAGCTCGCGGGTCTCAGCGCTGGCGCTCGAGTCGTCGAAGTGGGTTCGGGGACCGGGAAACTGACCGAGGAGTTGGTTGCCTGTGGATTGCGCGTCGATGCGGTCGAACCGGGATCCAACATGATCGAAGTCGCGCGGCGGCGCGTGAACGACTCCGACCTCGTCCGCTTCCACCCGGGCCGGTTCGAGGACGTCTCACTCCCGGTGGGGTTGTTCGACGCGGTCTTTTCTGGATCGGCGTTCCACTGGGTCGACCCGAGCCTCGGGTGGGCGAAGGCTGCCGCGCTGCTCCGCCCCGGGGGAACCTTGGCGTTGCTGCAGCCGGTCAGCGTGCGCGACGAGGCAGACGGGACTGCCGTCGAGAAACTCGAGGAGGTGTTCGCGCGGCTGGCACCCGAGATTGCCGGCGAGCTTCCCGCGCTGCGTGACCTGGCGACGATCCGGGCGGGAGTGGAGGCGCGACGCGAGAACGTGTCGGAGGTCTGGGCCTGGCTCGCCCATCCCGGCCTCGCAGTAGCTGAAGCGGGGAAGCTGTTCGGACCAGCAACGTTTACGGCCGTTCGACGAATCCAAGAGCAGACCGCCGAGGAGCTCTGGGCGAGGTTCGAGACGACCGCGATCCATCACCGTCTCACGCCCCAAGTCCGAGTGGCGCTGCAAGCCGAAGACGAGCGAATCATCGAGCGCGCCGGAGGCACGCTGCGCTCGACTCAGCTCGTCGCACTCGTCACAGCATCGACACTCTCGCGAGGGCGCGGCGCCGGCGGCTTACTTGCCGGGGATATCGGAGCTGAGTACCCAGATGTGGCCGTCTGGGTCGCGGAACGCCACGTTGCGCACACCCCAGGGTCGGTCGACCGGACCGAAGACGATCGAGACTCCACGCTCGGCGAGATCGGCGCAGAGAGCGTCCACGTCGTCCACGAAGGTCGCCAACTGAAAGCTCGCCCCCGAATCGGAATCGGCCAGGGGTACCCGCCCGAGCGTCTCCTTCTCGACCTCGCTGCGCGCGAGCAGGCGCAAGAACAGGTTGTCGAATTCGAAGATGACCGTGCCGTGTCCCTCGTCGGCCGCGGCAGCCTCGAAAACGCGCTCGTAGAACTCCTTCGAACGCTGCAGATCCTCGACGAAGAGCGTGACCACGTTGACGGACTTCAGCGATTGAGCCATCTGCTTGAACCTCCGGCTTAGTCGGAATCGCCCGTATCTGACCAGGAGTCGATCGGTCTCAACTCCAAGATGCCGAACTCGGCGCCGGGGTTCTTGGAGGCAACTTCGAGAGCCTCCTCGATGTCGGCGCATTCGAGGATGTTGAAGCCGGCGATTCGGACGTTCTGTTCGGTGACGGGCCCTACCCTGACCGTCGTCGTACCCGCTCGACGGCGAATCGTCCGGCTCTCGGGGAGCGCGCCGAGCACGTGTCCCTGAAGGCGTACCCCTCGGGCATCCATCTCGTCGCACCATGCCGCGACCGCGGCCGGGACAGACGACCTCTGCTCCGGGTCGAGCTGAACGCTCGGGTCCCGGTACGTGAACAGCATGTACTTCATCACGCCTTCTCGGGGTGGCTGTCCGTGCGTCTAGCCGGAGGCCTCACACCGCCCGCCTGCGGCAGGAAGGCCTGATTGCTCGCACGGCGGTAGGGGCGTACCTGTACGGGCGGCTGCGACAACGAGACGTATTGCCTCGGTCACGACCTGAGGTTGATCGTGGATGATCGCATGTCCGCTGTTGAGTGCGGTCGCGAAGATGCGGTTGGTGGAACGGTTGACGAGGCTGCGGCCGTCGGTCTGAAAGCCGAACTCGGCCTGTAGCACGGCGGTTGGCCGGTCTCCGAAGGTGGCCGAAGCGAGATCGAACGTCCCGGGTTCGGGGGCGCCGAAGCTGCAGATTTGGTCGCAGGTGTCAGCGTCTACGAAGACGAGTCCGGCAGTGTCGGTCTGGAAGCTCGACGCGTACGCGGTAATGATCAGGCCCCCGTACGAAGGGCCGACGAGGACGTATGGCCCGGGGACGTTGGCGCCGGCGAGCAGCGCATGGAGCTCTCGAGCGTATTGCGTGCCGGTGGGTGCGATGGTGGCGGGACGCGGCTCGCTCGCGCCGAGCCCAGCCCGGTCATACGCGCAGACGCGGGTCTCGGCCGAGATCGACTTACGGATGCCGGTCGCGCCTTCCAACGGAGCGGTGGCTGCTGCGCCTCCTTGCCCCGCCTCGAAGATCACAGTCGGAGTGCCGGTTCCGATGCACTCGATGTAGAGGCGGTAGCCGCCGACGTCGACCCGCTGCCCGGGCAGAGGCGGTGCAGGGGGCGGCGGAGGCGCGGCCTTCATTCGTGCCAGCCGACCCGAGTGGCAGTGGAACTTGTAGCGGTGGTACTGCTTGTCGAGGCTGCGCTTACAAGTCTGTCCGGCCTTTAGGCAGCGGTGCTTGCCGGCTATGACTGCTGACACCGATCCAGGAGCGCATTGTGTCGAGCCGCCGTGTAGGCGCAGCCTCGAGGCTTCGCTCTCGCCCGCACTCGCGACGACGGCTCCAAGCACCAAGGCGGACGACCCAGATGCGATCCAACGGAGGCCTGAACCCCTCACCACGTCGAGGCAACCTGCTCGAAGGGACCACCGACCAGTCATTTCCTGCCGGGCATCGTTCCACACACGTCGTGCCGACTGCAACATG
Organism: uncultured Thermoleophilia bacterium; assembly: GCA_963742605.1. Lineage (GTDB taxonomy): Bacteria > Actinomycetota > Thermoleophilia > Gaiellales > Gaiellaceae > PALSA-600. The sequence goes on from CAVUNA010000006.1 coordinate 228,320, forward strand.
CGCATCACGGCTACGTCATATCCCGAACAGTGGCTCTGCCAACGGAGCACGAAGGTGTGACCCAGAGTCCTCTTCGGGGCCAGCGTCCGTGGGCCCTGGGACGCACAAGTGACCGGCGAGGTGTCCTTATTTCTATGCGGCTGAAATGAGACCGTGCCAACCGGCCGGACCGTGGCTAGACCGTGCGGAAACGGACCGATATGGCGACGTGCGGTGTCGTGGGGGCAACACGGCGGAGATTCAAAAAGAGCCGATTTGCGAGTACTTAGCGCAAAATCGGCTCTACACAAGGAGTGGAGCGTGCCGGGATCGAACCGGCGACCTTCGGCTTGCAAAGCCGACGCTCTCCCAGCTGAGCTAACGCCCCGTGTGCGGATCGTAGCGCGGCCCTAGCGCGGCGCGTAACAGCCGCCGGCCGGTGTCGTCCGGCGGAGCGGCAGCGCGGCAAGAACCTGCCGCGGCACGTCGGGGACGCAATACGGCGGGCGCGTGACGAGCGTCATCCACCGTCCATGGCCGGTGAGCCCCTCGAGCGCCCGTCCGTGCAGTCGAAACGACCAGTTGGCGAGCGTGACGATGGGACCGTGGCGGACCGGCGCGACCGGCGCGGCTTCGAGCACCTGGACCTCGGCACCGGACGTGCGGCAGTCGAGCTCGAAGGTCGCGTGAACAGCGCGAGAGCACACCCACGGGCCGTTGACGCCCCGTTCGACGTCGCGCACGGCTGCACGCGCGCGGGGGCAGGAGATTCCCTTGACGGCACTGACCGGGTCGAAGCCGTTCACCGTCCTGGCGAGGCCGCAGAACACGGGCGGCGGCGGCGGTGGTGGCGCGCACGCCGCACCGCACGCAGCCAACAGATAGGGATGCAGGAACGTCGCGAGCGCGACCGCCCCGTCGTAGTTCAGATGCGCGATGTCGTTGAACCACGGCTGACCCGCGGCAACCGGCGCCCAGTCGGCCACCGTCAGCTGCGGCCATCGTGCCGGCGCTGAGCGGATCACCTGATCGATCTCGGACCACGCGTCCTGCGTCTCGCTGAGCGTGACCCAGATCACGTGCTGCACACCTGCCGCGACGAGCGCGTTCATCACCTCGTCGAGGCCGGCTCCGTACGTCGCCGCGATGTCGTTGTAGCCGACGTCGACGACGACGATCTGCCCCAAGTCGGGCCCGAGCCTCTGGACGACGTCGAGGGCGCTCGGCGGGCTCTCCGAGTAGCAGCCCGGGTCGACCAGCTTGCGGCAGGCGTCGGTCTGAAGCTGCACGTCGAAGCCGTCGGCGAGCATCTGCTCCGGGCCTGGGTTCTGGGCCAGAACCTCCGCCACGGAGTCGCCGATCAGGGTCACCCGCGGCGGCGACGCCCGTCCGTCACTCGGACCAGCGAGCACCAGCGCCGCAAGCAGCACGATCCCCGAAGCGATACGCACCTCGGGTACGACGGTACCCGAGGTGCGCCGCCGCTACGCGGCGCGCGAGAGCCGCTCTTCTTGCCTGGCGCGTTGGATGATCTGATCCCGCTCGCCGAAGCGAAGCGTCGCGCGGGCCTGGCGCTGCTCGTCCCACAGATCGGCGATCTGCTCCTCGAGTGCCTTGTGCTCCGCAGCCAGCGAGGCGTCATACCCCTCTGACAGCCGACGCATCACGTCCGAGCGGCGATCCGAAAGCCTGTCTATTTCTCTCTTGATCTCGGTCAGGGTGCGCATGTCATCTGAAACGTGCCGTCCCCCAGGTCTATTCCGGCCAAACCTCGAGGGCGGTTCTAGGGCGGTTCTCCGAGCAGATCCCGGAGCCGTGCCAGGGCCGCGAACATCCGGCTCTTGACCGTGCCGAGCGGGAGACCGAGCTGCTCGGCCAGCTCCGTTTGTGTCAATCCGCCGTAATAGGCGAGCTCGAGCGCCTGGCGCTGATCCGGTGGCAGCCGGGCCAACGCCTCCTGGACCACCCGCCGGCGGTCTCGGATCGCCGCGTCCTCGTCGACCGCGCCGCCTGCGTCCGCGGCGCCCTCGGTAAGCGGCTCGGTGCGTCGCCGCTGCTCCCGGCGGACGACGTCGACGGCGCGGCGGTGGACGAGCGTGAGCAGCCACGTCGACCCCGTGCCGCGTGCCGGATCGAACCCTGCAGCCGTCCGCCACGCAGCGAGGAACGCGTCCTGGACAGCGTCCTGCGCGAGCCCCGTGTCGCGAACCACGCGCAGCGCGACGGCATACGCGACGCCCGCGTAGCGGTCGTACAGCGCCGCGAGCGCCTCTTCGTCGCCCCCTACGACGAGCGCCAGAAGCGCTTCGTCCGAGGGGTTACTGCGCGAGGCCGTCACGCACCCGCGCGCCGACCGACGCGAGCTCCAGCGTCGCTCCCGAGACGTCCTTCAGCAGCTCATCCGCGGTCGGGCCCTGACCGAGTGACCAGAGCTCGCGCAGGAGGTCTCCTGCCTGACGCCGTGCGAACCAGTCGTTGCCGAACTCGCTGCGCAGGAAGTCGCGAAGCTGGGCCTCGAACGCCCACGAGCGGAGGTAGCCGGTGACGTAGAAGCTCCCGTCGATGTCGTCGAGGTAGCTCTCCGGGTTGATCTGCAGCTTGAGCGCGTCGCCGAGCAGCTCCGCGTACCGCCCCCGCATCGACGTGACCTCCTCCGCCTGGAAGAACTCGATCTCGTAGAGCAGCTTGGCGCTGTACCGTCGAACGAAGTAGAGGAGCGACACCGCTCCCTCGTGGGCGAGCTCTGCGACCTTGGGTACGTCGAGGCGCCGGTTCAACCACGCCGGTTCGGTGACGAGGTGCTCGAACAGCATGGCCCAACCCTCGGTGACCGCCATGTCGCCCATCCGCCGGGCCTCGAAGGTCGCGTCGGCCGCCGTGTGCGCGAAGTGCTCGGTGTGACCGGCCTCGTGGAACAGGGCCTCCCAGTCGTCCTTGCCGCCGATCGGCTGGATGACGAGCATCACGCGATCCGGCACCTCGATCGGAGCGCAGAACGGGCGGGGTGACTTGTTCGGGCGCACGTCGACGTCCAGATGCACGTTCGACTGGGAGCGAAGGTCGACACCGAGGCCTTCGAGCGTCGCCTGGAGGGCGGGCACCATCGCGTCGTTCGGGTAGATCCGGTCGAGCTCGGGCGCGCGAAAGAGCCGGGGGACGTCCCACGGGCCGGCATCGGTGAGCCCGACCCCGAGACGCGCGCGGAAGAGGCGGTCGCCCTCCGTCTGCCAGAGCGACTCGGTTTCGTCGAGCAGTTCGCGACACTCGGCCTGAAGCTCGTCGAGACGGAAGCCGAACCGTTTGTAGAGGTCGTACGAGTTCGGAGAGCCGAGCTGCGAGACGGCGGCGCGATCGATCGCGTGCGCCTCCAGGTACACCGGGTTCAGGTGCTCGTCGAGCAGCCGGACGCGCTCTGCCTCGACCCGCCGACGACGATCGCGGTCCGGCTCGTTCGCGATCGCCACACGAAGCATCCGGTACGGGATCTTCTCGCCGTCGATTGTCGTCTCGAGAGATGCCTCGACGGCGGCGGCGCGCGCCTGGTGCTCGCGGGTCAGGTTGCCGAGGAAGCCCTCACACGCGAACCGCCACAGCTCGGACGGCGCGCCGACGAGACGTTGTGCCGTGTCGAGGCGGGTCAGCTCCTCGTGCCGCTCGTAGATCGGCTCGATGTCGAGCGTCTCCTTCAGGCCGGCGTAGTGGAGGTAGGACTCTTCGGTCAGCTCGGCGACGAACCGGTCGGCATCGTCGCGCAGGGCATCAAGCTCACGGCCGGTCGGGGCATCGACGGACACGGGCCGTAGGATAAGCGGCGGTGCGCGAGCTGACCGTGACCACCCAGCGCCGGACCCAGCTCCTCGACATCACCGAAGACGTCCGCGGCGCGGTCGAGGGAGCGGGCGGGGCGGCGGTGCTCGTGTACGTGCCGCACACGACCGCAGGTCTGACGATCAACGAGCATGCCGATCCGGCGGTCGCACGGGACTTCGAGGCGGCTCTCGAACGGATCGTCGGCGACGCCTGGGGCTGGCAGCACGTCGAGGAGGGCGAGGAGAACGCGCCGTCGCACATCCGGGCCGCGCTGATGGGGCCGCAGGTGGTGATCCCGCTGCGGGCGGGCCGGCTGGCGCTCGGGACGTGGCAGGGAATCTTCTTCTGCGAGCTCGACGGGCCGCGCACGCGCTCCGTCTATGTGAGCGTCCTCGCGTAGAGACGCACGGCTAGCCTCCGGGGATGGCCGCCCCGGTTCAGCGCGACCAGGAGCTCGAGCTCACGGTCGACTCGCTCGCCTACGGCGGCAACGGCGTCGCACGCCTCGACGGCTTCGTCGTCTTCGTCCGCCGCGGGCTGCCCGGCGACACCGTGCGCGCGCGGGTGACGAAGGTGCAACGCCGTCACGCCGAGGCGACCGTGACCGCGGTCATCGTCCCTGGGCCGCAGCGGGTCGACGCTCCGTGCAGCCACTATCCCGCCTGCGGAGGCTGCCGCTTCCAGGACTTCGCCTACGACGCCCAGGTCGCGACGAAGGAGCAGTGGGTCGCAGACTCGCTCGAGCGTATCGCCGGCCTCACGAACCCACCGCTCGGGCCGATCGTCCCCGCCGCCTCGCAGTTTCGCTACCGGAACAAGATGGAGTACTCGTTCGCGCCGGGCCAAGACGGGCCGACGCTCGGCCTCCACAGAGCCGGGCGGTGGGACGAGGTGCTCCCGATCGAGGACTGCTGGCTGACGAGCGACGCCGGCAACGCAATTCGCAACCGGGTGGCGGCCTGGGCACGCGAGGAGCGGCTCCAGCCCTACGACCAGGGCACGCAGGAGGGGTACCTGCGCCATCTCGTCGTCCGCGAGGGCCGCAACACGAATCAGGCGCTGGTCCAGCTCGTCACCGCCCGCGGTGAGCGCTTCGATCGCGAGCGCCTGATCGAGGTGTTGACCGAGATCCCCGAGGTTCGCTCGATCCACTGGTCGGTCAACCGAGGTGTAGCCGAGGTGACGAACCTCCCGACCGAGCTGCTCTGGGGCGAGGACGCGATCGAGGAACGGATCGGCGACCTGCGGTTCCGGGTACGCCCTAACGCCTTCCTGCAGACGAACACGGAGATGGCCGAGCAGCTCTACGCACTCGCGCTCGAGGTCGCGGAGCTCTCCGGGACCGACACGATCTACGATCTGTATTGCGGGATCGGCACGATCGGGCTCACGGCGGCCGCGCATGCGCTGACGGTGTGGGGCATCGAGATCAGTGAGGAGTCGGTCGCCTGTGCGATCGAGAACGCCGAGCTGAACTCGATCGGCAACGCCGCCTTCTTCGCCGGCAACGTCGGGGACGCGCTCAGCGAGCTCCGCCAGCGCGCGGGCGACCCGAGCCTCGTGATCGTCGACCCGCCCCGCGCCGGGCTCGCGGGCAAGGCGCTGCGTCGGCTCGGTGAGATCGGCGCACCGAGGATCGTCTACGTCTCCTGCAACCCGACGACGCTGGCGGGCGACGCGAAGCGCCTGGCCGACGACTACGGCTACCAGCTCGTCAGTGCACGCCCCGTGGACATGTTCCCGCACACGCCCCACGTCGAGTGCGTGGCGCTGCTCCAACGAGCGCCGTGAGCACCTGGGTCTGCAAGGCCTGCGGGACGCAGTACCCCGAGGCGGCCGAACCGCCAGGTGCGTGCGCGATCTGCGAGGACCCGCGGCAGTACGTTCCGGCGGACGAGGGACAGCTGTGGTTGACGTGGCACGACGTCGTCGCAAGCCACCAGGCCGATGTTCGGGACGACGCGGGTGTGCTCGGGATCGGCATGTCGCCCTCGTTCGCGATCGGTCAGCGTGCGCTGCTCGTCAAGAGCGCGGCCGGGAACGTGCTCTGGGACTGCGTTCCGTACCTCGACGACGGGCTGATCCGGCGGGTCGCGGCGGAAGGGGGCCTCGCTGCGATTGCGATCTCGCATCCTCACTATTACGCCGCGATGGTCGAGTGGGCCCACGCGTTCGGCTGCCCGATCCTCCTGCACGAGGCAGACGTCGTTCATGTCGCGCGCCCCGACCCGGCCGTGCAACCGTGGAGCGGAGAGACACACGTGCTCGGCGGCGGGTTGACCCTGATCCGCTGCGGCGGGCACTTCGCCGGCGCCCAGGTACTCCACTGGGCCGACCGCCGGATCCTGTTCTCCGGTGACGTCGTACAGGTGATCCCGGACCGGAGGTACGTGAGCTTCATGTACTCGTACCCCAACCTCGTCCCGCTGCCGCCGTCGAAGGTCGAGGCGATCGCGGCTGCGCTCCAGCCGTTCCCGTTCGACTCGATCTTCGGAGCCTGGTGGGGACGTGTCGTCCCCGACGGCTCAGACGTCGTGCGCCGCTCCGCCGCTCGCTACATCAGGGCCGTCACCGACCCCGGGCTGCCGTCGTAGGCGCCGCCAGAGCAAGTCGGCGTTCGGCAGCAGAAAGCCGAGCGCGATCGCGGGCAGCGCGGGCAGGCCCGACAGGTCGAGCCAGACCGTCAGGGCGATCGTCGCCCCGAGCCCGGCCACGAGCGCGATCCAGGTCCAGACGACACGCAGTTCGAACCGCGCCGCCGCGCCGAGGAAGAGCGCGAAGAAGAGCAGATCCGGGACACCGAGGTTGGCCGCGCTGTGCTCGCCCGGCACCGGGAACGCGTAGGAGAGCACCGTGAAGACGTGCTCGTGATGCGACACGATCTGCTTGGTCGGCCCGCGCCAGACCGAGTAGGCATCGACCCACGGGATCACGCAGGCGACGAGGACGACCCAGGACAGCTCCTCGAAGTAACGCAGGAACCACCAGCCGAGCAGCGTCGCCGCTGCAAGCCTGGAGAAGTTCGCGAGCACGGCCGCGTCCACTGCGGTGAGCACCGCCGCGAGCACGGCGAACACGAGGCCGGCCGGGAGGAGATACGCCCACCGCCGCAGAGGCAGCGCCAGCAGCACGAGCGCGAACGTCGCCGGCATCAGCACGCAGGCGATCCACGCCACGTCCCACCAGAGGCCCGCGTTCCACAGCTGGGACGAGAGCTTGTCGTAGGCGAAGAGCGCCGCGAAGAGCGCGAGCGCTAGTAGGGCGGAAGTGCGGCCCACCAGGGCCCGACTGGCTGGAATGCATTCCAAAACGCGGTCTTCGTCTCGGCCTCGTCCAGTGAGGAGTCGATGTCGGGGACGGCGAGCGCCTCGATCGTGGGCGTAAACCGCTGGAGCTCGCCGTGCGTGCCCTCGAGCGGACGGGCGAGCGGGAATCCGAGGCTGTTCACGAACTCCAGCGCGTCGGTGCCCATCACGATCACCAGCTTCGGTTCGACGATGCGCAGCTCGCGCCTCAACCAGTCCGCGGCAACTTCGAGGTCGCAGCCTGCGAACTTGACGCAGTTCGTGCCGTACACCTCCGATGCATCCACGCCGAGGCGGCGAAGCGACTTGATGATCGCGTCGCCGGCCCGTCCTCGAAACGCGAGCCCTTCGCGAAGCTCCGACGTCTGGGCGCCGTATTTGAGCAGGAAGATGTCGGCGAGCGGATGACCGGTCGGCTGGGCGGCGAAGCCGCCGTCGGCCGCCTCCACGATCTCGTGGTGCAGGCGGTTGATCTCGGTGATCGCCTTGTCGAGGTACCGCTGGTAGATGTCGTCGGTCGTCACGGCAGGCACGGCGGCAGGGAGGTCCTTCTCCTCTAACGAACCTTCTCCTTGACCTGGGCCACCCACTTCAGCGACTGAAGGTACGCCAGCGACTTCGGGCGGCGCAGGACCTCCGCGTGGCGAAGCGAGACGATGAACTCCTCCGGGTCGCGAAAGGCGCGCATCCGCAGCGCTCCGGTGCCGACGCCCTGCAGCACGTGGGCGTCCGATCCCGCTCCCATCGTCAGGTTGTACTTCCGCGCGAACCGGAGCGCCTCGTCGTTGTAGGCCTCGAGCAGGAGCCGCGCGTTGTAGACCTCGAACACGTCGATGTCCGCCAGGTGCCGATGCAGGGTGCGAGGGTCGGGGATCGCGTGCAGTCGATCGAACGGATGCGGCAGGTAGACGAGCCCGCCTTGCTCGCGGATTGCCGCGATCGTGTCGGCGAAGCTGAGGTCGCGCGGAATCTCGCGTTCGAGGAAGAGCCCGATCACCTCACCCTGCCCCTCGGTCTTCACCTCCTCGCCGGGAATGACGATCAGCTCGCGACCCGACGCGTAGTCGGCGGTCTCGAGCGCGCCTCCGAACACGTTGTGGTCGGTGACCGCGATCGCGCCGAGCCCCTGCGCCTCGGCGTGGTCGACCAGCTCAGCCGGATCGGTCGAGCAGTCGTGCGACCACGACGTGTGCATGTGCAAGTCGGCGACGATGAGTGGGCGATCGCCGAGCGGGTCGGCGTATTGACGTCGCCGCCGGCGCATCGGGAGGCCTCCGTACAGATCGGAAAGCTGTCCTGCGACGACGGCGAAGTCGTTCGCCTCTGCCTCGGTTCGGGCCTTGGCGCCTTCCTGCTTGCGTAGGGCGTCGTTCTCGGCCAGCCGAGCCGCGGCTGCCGCTGCGAGCTCCGGCTGCGACTCGACCCCATGCGGTCGTGCGATCGCACAACCGGCGGACGCCGCCTCGAGGGCGACGCGCGGCAGCCCGTCGATCCCCGGCACGAAGATCGATGCATCGGCCAGGAGCGTCGCGCGTGCCGTTCCATCGCGCAGCGTGCGCAGCTGGACGCGTCCGGCGAGATCGCGCGGGATCGTGGGCCGGCCGATCAGCGGGCGGGTCCGCAACAGCACGACGCTCCAGTCCGGAAGCTCGCGCAGACCCAGGAGGACGCCGCGCGCGACGATCCGCTCGTTCGGGCGCAGCTCGACGACGATCGTCTTCTGCTTGACACCGGGGACGTGCAGGCTCGTGTCGACGCCCGGCGACAGGATGTGGAAGTCGCCCGGGAAACGCTCCTCTGCGGCGTCGCGAACGGCCGGCGAGAGGGCGATCAGCAGGTCGAGGCGCGCCAGGAGTTTCTCGCGCAACGATCGCGCAGGCGGGTAGCCGAGCCGGTTCGCCGACGTGAACGTCGCCACTGCCAACGAGTCCGCGTCGCGGAGGGCAAGGTACGAGAGAGACGGGAGCCCCGGATCGAAGCCGTGGACGACGTCGAAGCTCCCTTGCTCGAGTGCCTGGCGTAGGTTCGCCTGCACTCCGACCGGAACGCCCATCTGCGACCTCGTCGAGACCGGGATCGCCGGCCCGACGGCGATCACGTCGGCGCTCTCGCCGTGCAGCAAGGCACGACGACCCGCCAGCAGGTCGGCCGCACGCGTCGAGGGTGCGACGACCGTCACGTCGTGCCCGAGCCGTCGGAGCCCCTCCGCAAGGCCTGCGACGTGCTCGTTCACGTCGTGCGGCTGCGACCACGCGAACGGCGTGACGAGGCAGATGCGAATTCGGCTCTAGACCTCCGCCGGTGCGGGTGTCGTGATCTCCCGCCGGTTGCGCTCGATGAACTCCTCGACGAGCTCCATCGCGTCGTCGTCGGGGATCTGGCGCGGCGGTGACTTCATCAGGTAGGAGCTCGGGCCTTCCAGCGAGCCCGCGATGCCGTTGTTCAGCGCGAGCTTGGCGAGCCTGACGGCGTCGATCACGATGCCGGCCGAGTTGGGCGAATCCCACACCTCGAGCTTCATCTCGAGGTTCAGCGGGACATCACCGAAGCTCGTCCCCTCCAGTCTGATGTAGGCCCACTTGCGGTCGGTCAGCCACGGCACGTAGTCGGACGGGCCGACGTGCACGTTCTTCGCCCCGAGGTCGTAGTCGAGCATCGACGTGACCGCGTTGGTCTTCGAGATCTTCTTCGACTCGAGCCGCTCCCGTTCGAGCATGTTGAGGAAGTCGGAGTTGCCACCGACGTTCAGCTGCAGCGTCTTGTCCAGGTGCACGCCACGCTCGCGGAACAGCGTCGTGAGCACGCGATGGGTGATCGTCGCTCCGACCTGCGACTTGATGTCATCGCCGATGATCGGCAGGCCCGCCTTGCGGAAGCGCTCGCCCCAGTAGTCCTCACGGGCGATGAAGACGGGCATGCAGTTCACCATCGCGCAGCCGGCGCTGAGGATCTGCTCCGTGTACCACCTGGTTGCGTCCTCGGACCCGACCGGGAGGTAATTGACGACGACGTCGACCTGACGCTCCTTGAGGATGCCGATGACATCGTCCGTCGGGCCGGGGGCCTTCTCGACGATCTGCGACAGATACTTCCCCAGTCCGTCGTGCGTCATCCCGCGCGAGACCGAGATGCCGGTCGGTGCGACCTCTGCGAACTTGATCGTGTCGTTGGGGTGTGCCCAGATCGCGTCGGCGAGATCGACGCCGACCTTGCCTTTGACGACGTCGAATGCGGCGACCACTTCGACATCGCGGATGTGGTAGCCGCCGAGGTCGACATGCATCAGTCCCGGGACGAACTCGTCTCGGTTTGCCTCGCGGTAGTACGTCAAGCCCTGCAGGAACGAGTTTGCGCAGTTGCCGACGCCGATCAGGGCGACGCGCACCTTGTCCTGTGGGCGGCCGTTGCCGTTCATCTCACTCACTGTGAATGTGCCTCCATCAGTTGCTTGCGGACGTGCATGACGCGCTGGAGCACCGTGATCCATGCGGTGGCGGCGAGAAGGACGAGCGCCCAGCCGAGCATGCCCCAGGGAGCGAGGACGAGACCCGCGGTGATGACGACCACGCGCTCCGCTCGAGAGCCGATGCCGACGTCGCCGCGCAGCCCGAGCGTCTCGGCCTTGGCGCGTGTGTAGGAAACGAGAAACGAGCCCAGCATCGCCGCCATCGCAACCGCGACGAACACCGGGTGGTGATTCACCGCGAGGACGTAGGCGATCGCAGTGAGCATGAAACCTTCACTGACACGATCGGTCGTCGAGTCGATGAACGCACCGAACGGCGTGGTCTTGCCGCCGGCGCGGGCGAGCGCACCGTCGAGGATGTCGAGGAGCGAGCCCAGGACGAACACGACCGCGGCGAGCCAGTAGAACAGCAGCTCGTTCCGGCCCTCGAACAGGACCAGGACCGAGGCGGCGGCGCAGAGGATGACGCCGCTCGCCGTGAGCGTGTTCGGGGTCACCCTGGTGCGGGTCAAGCCGAGCACCGACCGGGATGCGAGCGTGCGTGCGCCGGTCGTGTAGCCGTCCTTGATTGCGGCCGCTCTGCTCAACGCCGGGACCGTATCACCGGCCCGACCGGTTTCCTGTCGCGCGTCGCCCGACGGTCGGTTAGGCCGGATGAGCGGCAAACGCGCCGCGGATCCGCCGGTTGTAGACGACCATCATCGAGAGCAATGCCACGACGATGCCCGCGACACAATCGAGCCAGAAGTGGTTCCCGGTCGCCATCACGACGAACCAGACCCAGAAGGGCCATGCGGCCCAGATCGCCTTCGCCCACCACGAGCGGCACACGCTGAAGAGCACGACGCCCACGATCAGCGCGTCCCCGGCATGGAGGCTCGGCATGGCCGCGTACGGGTTCGCTGCGAGCTGCACGAGGCCGTCCCGGTGTTGATTCACGAAGCCGACGCCGAGCAGCCGCGGCGGCGCCGTCGGCATCAGGACGTAACCAAGCAGGCCGATCGTGTTCGCAAGCAGGATCGAGTTTCTGAAGCCGACGAACGCCTCGTGGCGGCGCAGGTACACCCAGAGCACCGCGAAGCCCACGACCGTGAACTCCGAGTTCCAGTACGTCCACGAGACGGCCGTCTCGAGCACGTGGCGCTGATCGACGAACTGCTGAAACGTGAGCTCGTACAGTCGGTGGGCGACCACGGTCTCGAGATCGAGGACGCGGTAGCCGTTCGCGAACGCTCTCGAGGGGTTCCGGTCTGCCAGTCCTCTCGCCAGTTGGTAGAGAACGGCGAAGCCGAACCAGATCCCGAGTTGACGACCGAGATCGGCCCAGCCGCGCGGCAGGTACCGGCGGCCCGCTGCAACCACCGTAGACACGACTGTCGAATTCTAATCGCGAGAGAGGCCGTCGCGGTCGTTAGGATCGAAAACCGCTGAAAGACGCCGATTTGCAGCCATCAGCACCCGCGAACATCGTCTGCCCGACGTGCGGGCAGGACAACCCTCCGGTCGCCCGCTTCTGCCTTTCGTGCGGGTCTCCGATCGCCGACGGGGGGCCGCCGAGCGACGAGCGCCGTGTCGTCTCGGTGATCTTCGTCGACCTCGTCGGCTTCACGGCGAGGGCGGAGAAGCTCGACCCCGAGGAGGTTCGTGCCGTGCTCGCCCCGTACCACGAGCGGGTTCGACGCGAGATCGAGTCCTTCGGCGGCGTCGTCGAGAAGTTCATCGGCGATGCCGTCATGGGCGTCTTCGGCGCGCCCCTGGCTCACGGCGACGACGCAGAGCGCGCGGTGCGTGCGGCGCTGGTCGTCCGTGACAGTGCCGGCGAGCTCGCGGACGGCGATCTACAGATCCGGATCGCCGTCAACACCGGCGAGGCGATCGTCTCGCTCGGAGCACGGCCCGCGCTCGGTGAGTCGATGGTCGCCGGCGACGTCGTGAACACGGCGTCGCGTCTCCAGGCGGCCGCGCCGCTGAACGGCGTCGTCGTCGGCGACGCGACCCACCGTGCGACGAAGGATGTGATCGAGTACGTGCCGACCGCGCCGGTGGTGGCGAAGGGGAAGGGGCAGCCGGTCGGCGCCTGGATCGCCGTTCGCGCGACCATCGAGGCGGGCCTGCGCCCGGTCGCGAGTGTGGGGATCGTCGGCCGGACGCGTGAGCTGTCGATCCTGGGCTCGCTGTGGGAGCGCGCCGCGGCGGAGTGCCTGCCCCATCTCGTGTCGATCTTCGGCCCTCCGGGCGTGGGCAAGTCGACTCTCGCGGCGGAGTTCACCCGCAACGCGGCGGCCGCCGGGGCGCGCGTCGTCGCGGGCCGGTCGCTTCCCTATCGGGAGAGCAGCACCTACGGGGCACTCGCCGGCCAGGTGTTGCAGCTCGGTGAGGGGTTCGAGAGCGACACACCCCTGGTCGTGGCCGAGAAGCTCCACGCGCGATCGGCAAAGCTGCTCACCGGGACCGAGAGCGATCCCGTCGCGGTCGCCGGCCATCTCGGCGCGATCGTCGGGATCGACGCGGGAACGGAGGCCGACGATCGCGAGGCGCTCTTCTATTCGGTCCGCGCGTTCGTCGAGGCAGCCGCCCGCGAGCAGCCGACGATCTTCGTCTTTGAGGACATCCACTGGGCGAACGGCAACATGCTCGACCTCGTCCACGCCCTCGCGCAGCGCGTACGTGGGCCGCTGCTCTTCGTCACGCTGGCGCGTCCGGAGTTGCTGGACACGCGTGCGGGGTGGGGATCGGGGCTGGCGGGCTACACGACGCTGACGCTCGGCCCGCTCACCGAGGACGATTCGCGCGCGCTCGTCGCCCGGCGACTGGCGGACGAGCGCCTGGCCGAGGAGGTGCTCGGCATCGCCGAAGGCAACCCGTTGTTCATCGAACAGCTCGCCGCGAGTGTCGGAGAGGTCGCATCCGGTGCGCTGCCGACGAACATCCGCGAGATCGTCGCGGCCCGGCTGGACGCGCTGCCGGGCGAAGAACGAGCGCTGCTCCTCGACGCAGCGGTCGTCGGCAAGGTGTTCTGGCTCGAGGCGCTGCGTGCACTGAACGGCGGCAACGGCGACCTGTTACCGCTGCTCGACGCCCTCGAACGCCGCGATCTCGTGCGGCGCGAGACGTCGTCGATCATCGAGGGGAAGCAGCAGTTCGCGTTCACCCACGGGTTGATCCGCGACGTCGCGTACGACCTCCTCTCGAGGGCCGAACGCGCCCGGCGGCACGCGGTGGTCGCCGCGTTCTTCGGCGAGACGACGGGCGGCTCCGGCGAGGCGATCGGTGCGATGGCCCGTCACTGGCGGGGGGCGGGCGATCACGACCGCGCCGTCGAGCAGCTCATCCGCGCGGCCGAGATCGCCGAGCGCGGTTGGGCGAAGGACCACGCCGCTCAGCTGTACCGCGAGGCGTTCGAGCTCGTTCCTGCCGAGGACACGGAACGACGCAACGCCGTCCGCCGCCGTCTCGCGCTGGCGAGCGCGGCGTCGTTCCACCTGACGGATGTCAGGCGGGGGGAAAGTCGGCAGGCGTGACGTCGCCCGCGATCTCGTCGATCGAGTCGATCTCGTGCCGGCCGAGCCGCGACGAGTGGGCGCGAACTGTGTCGATGTCCGGGGCGTCGTAGACGCAGAACGAGCGGACCTTGCCGGTCTCGTCGACCACGATGTGGCTGTGCTCCCAGATGATCCCCGGGAACTCGGAATCGACGAGCTCGCGTGACCGGCGTCCGACTCCCGGCATCTCTTCCTCGACCACGTCGAAGGTACGGACGATCATGTAGCGGGGCACGGCGACGAGTCTACCCACCGATGTAGCTCATCTCGACCTTTTCGAGCTCTTCGGTGGCCGAGGAACGCAATTCCGAGTAGCGGTCGGTACGCACCCGCCAGAGGTCGCCGAGCGCAGCTGCGAGCTCCTCGTCCGACGCGCCGCCGCGGATCAGCGCACGCAGGTCGTGTCCGCGGACGGCGAACAGACAGGTGAACAGTCGACCCTCCGCCGACAGCCGGGCGCGCGTGCAGTCGCCGCAGAACGGCTGGGTGACCGACGCGATCACACCGACCTCGCCGCCGCCGTCCGAGTACCGATAGCGACGCGCGACCTCCCCGCGGTAGGCGGGCTCGACCGGGACGAGCGGCAGCTCTGCGTCGATCGCCGCGACGATCGCGGCGGCCGGTACGACGTCGTCGAGGCGCCAGCCGTTCGTGTGCCCGACGTCCATGTACTCGATGAAGCGGAGGGTGTGCGGGGTTCCATGGAAGTGTCGGGCGAGCCGGACGATCTCACCGTCGTTGGCCCCGCGCTTGACGACGCAGTTCACCTTGACGGGCAGGCCGGCAGCGGCCGCTGCGGCGATGCCGTCGAGCACGCGGTCGACGGGTACGTCGGCGTCGTTGAGCGCTCGAAAAGTTGCATCGTCGAGCGAGTCGAGGCTCACGGTGATGCGCTTCAGCCCCGCTTCGGCGAGGAGCTGCGCCTTCGCCGGCAGGAGCAGGCCGTTGGTGGTCAGGGTCAGGTCGGCGCCGAGTGGTGCGAGCATGGCGACGAGGCGCTCGAGCTCGCGGCGCACGAGCGGCTCGCCGCCGGTGATGCGGAGCTTCTGTACGCCGAGGTCGACGAACCGGCCGGCGAGCCGTGTGATCTCCTCGAAGGTGAGGAGCTCGCGGCGTTCGAGGAACGGGTAGTCGCTTCCGTAGACGTCCCTCGGCATGCAGTAGACGCACCGAAAGTTGCAGCGATCGGTGACGGAGATCCGTAGATCTCGTAGCGGCCGGCGAAAACTGTCGAGGACTGGCACCGGAGCAACGGTAGCGGTGCGAACCAGGTTGAATCGCGCGATGCCCGCGCTCCTCGTGCTTGTTGCCGTCACCGCCGTCTGGGGCGTGACGTTCGTGCAGGTGAAGGATGCGGTGGCGATTTATCCGTTGTTCGCGTTCCTTGCCCTGCGCTTCGCGATCGCCGGTGTCACGCTCGCGGTGCCGGGCGTCGGCCGCCTGCGGTCGCTCGGCCGGTCGGGCGCGGGCGCGGCGTTCGTCGCCGGCGCATTGCTCGGAGCCGGCTACGCGCTGCAGACGGCGGGGCTCGAGCGAACCTCGGTCTCGTCGACGGGGTTCGTCACCGGGATGTACGTCGTCCTGACGCCCGTGTTGGCGCTCGCTCTCTACCGAGATCGGCTCGGCCGCACCGCCCTGTTCGGCGTCGTGCTCGCCACGGTCGGACTGGCACTGCTGGCCGGCGTGCACCGGGGCTCTGCATCCGGCGACCTGCTCGTCCTGGCCGGTGCGGCGGTCTACTCGCTGCAGATCGTGCTCATGGAGCGCTTCGCGCCGGTCTACGACGCGATCGCGTTCACGCTCGTCGAGATGCTCGCGGCGTTCGTCGGGCTTGCTGTGATCGCCGTGGCCGCCGGTCAGGTCGGGGTGCCGCACGGCTCCACGGTCTGGGGTGCGCTGCTCGTCACCGGGGTGTTCGCGAGTGCGCTCGCCTTCCTTGCTCAATCCTGGGCGCAACGGCGGACGAGCGCGACCCGCACCGCGCTCGCCTTCTCGCTCGAGCCGGTGTGGGCTGCTTTCTTCGGCTTCACACTCGCGGGCGACCGGCTCGGCGTCACCGGCTACCTCGGTGCCCTGGTGATCATGGCGGGGATCGTCGTCGCCGAGCCGGCTGCTGCGGCGACGCTCGCGCGTCTCGTGCGCCGGCCACGCGACGCCCCGTCATGACGGCGGTCCTGCTCGCGGTCGCGTCGGCGGCGCTCTTCGGTGCGATGACGGTCGCGATCCGCCTCGGCCTCCGCGCCGGTGAGTCGCGCGCCGCGGCACTCGCCACGATCCTGCCGGCGCTGCTCGTCGCCCTCGTCGCATCGGCGTGGCGACCGACGCTCCACGGCGTCTGGCCGTTCTTCCTGGCGGGGCTGATCGCCCCCGGCGCGTCGCAGATCCTGTTCACGCGCGCCGTGCAGGAGACGGGTGCGTCGCGCACGTCGGTCACCGTCGGCACGGCGCCGCTCGTCGCTGTGGCCATCGCGCTCGTCTTCCTCGGCGAGCCGGTGAGTGCGCCGTTGGTGATCGGAGCCCTGGCGATCGTCGGCGGCGGGGTCCTGCTCGCGGGCGAGCGAGACCGGCCCGAGAGCTTCCGCCGCATCGGGTTGGTCTACGCGGGTCTCGCCGCGGTCCTGTTCGCCACGCGCGACAACCTCGTCCGGGCGTTGCACGGGCACGCAACACCCGAGACGGCGGCTGCGGCGACGTTGCTCGCGGGCGCGATCGTGGCGGGGATCTGGACGCGCCGTGCCCCGACACGCGGCGAGCTCGGGCGATTCGCACCGGCCGGGGTGCTATTCGGGCTCTCCTACCTCTGTCTGTTCGCGGCGTACTTCCACGGGCGGGTGACGGTCGTCTCGCCGCTCGTTGCGACCGAGTCGCTCTGGGGTGTCGCCTTCTCGGCGCTGCTGATCCGGCAGTCCGAGCACGTCGGCCCGCGGCTTCTGGCCGGCGCCGTCCTGATCGTCGCCGGCGGCATCCTGATCGGGGCGGTTCGCTAACGCCTGAGCTCGGCGACCAGGAAGACGGTCGCCAGTGCCAGCAGGGCGACGACGACGCCGGCCGTGTGCCCGAAGACGCCGGCCAGCACGACGATCGGGATGCAGACCCCGAGATTGCCGGGGTTGAGGGGCGAGGCGGCCCGTTTCGGGGGCTCGCGGCCGGCGATCCGCTCGTCGATCCGCTTGTCGATCTCCCGCTCGATGCGGTCGACGAAGCCCTGGACGAGCTGATCGTCGTGGCCCGGCCCGAGCTCGGCGCGGGCGGCGAGCGTCGCCTCGAGCTCGCGCTGCACCTCGCCTTCCACGTCGGCCATGATCGCAGAACCGGGCCCAGGCAAAATCTGCTATAAGTCCGCTTAGATTTTCTGACTGCCAGCAATCCAAGGAGAGTATTCGTGACGAAGACGATCGGCATCGACCTGGGCACCACCAACTCGTGCATGGCCACCCTCGAGGGCGGCGAGCCGACCGTGATCCCGAACGCCGAGGGCGGCCGGACAACCCCGTCCGTCGTCGGCTTCGCGAAGGACGGTCAACGGCTCGTCGGCGCCCCCGCGCGGCGGCAGCAGGTCACCAACCCGGAGAACACCATCTTCTCGATCAAGCGCTTCATGGGCCGCAAGTTCGACGAGGTCGACGAGGAGATGACCATCGTTCCGTACAAGGTCGTGAAGGGCCCCAACGACGACGTGCGCGTCGAGGCGGGCGGCAAGGAGTACGCACCGCCCGAGATCAGCGCGATGATCCTGCAGAAGCTGAAGGCCGACGCGGAGAGCTTCCTCGGCGAGACGGTCACCGACGCGGTGATCACCGTCCCGGCCTACTTCAACAATGCCCAGCGCGAGGCGACCAAGGACGCCGGCAAGATCGCCGGCCTCAACGTGTTGCGCATCATCAACGAGCCGACCGCTGCGGCGCTCGCGTACGGGCTCGACAAGGAAGGCGCCGACCAGACGATCCTCGTGTTCGACCTCGGCGGCGGCACGTTCGACGTGTCGGTGCTCGAGCTCGGCGAGGGGGTCTTCGAGGTGAAGGCGACCAACGGCGACAACCACCTCGGCGGCGACAACTTCGACAAGGCGGTCGTCGACTGGATGATCGCGGAGTTCAAGAAGGACCAGGGCATCGACCTCGGCGTCGATCCGATGGCGCTGCAGCGTCTCTACGAGGCGGCAGAGAAGGCGAAGATCGAGCTGTCGAGCACGATGACGACGCAGATCAACCTGCCGTTCATCACCGCGACGCCCGAGGGGCCGAAGCACCTCGACCTGCAGCTGACGCGCGCGAAGCTCGAGGAGCTCGCTCATGCATTGCTCGAGCGCACCGTCGCGCCGACGAAGCAGGCGCTCACGGACGCCGGACTGCAGGCTTCCGACATCGATCACGTCGTGCTCGTCGGCGGCATGACCCGCATGCCTGCGGTGCAGGCCAAGGTCAAGGAGCTGATCGGCAAGGATCCGCACAAGGGTGTCAACCCCGATGAGGTCGTCGCCGTCGGCGCGGCGATTCAGGGGGGCGTGCTCAAGGGCGAGGTCAAGGACGTGCTGCTGCTCGACGTGACCCCGCTGTCGCTCGGGATCGAGACCAAGGGCGGCGTCATGACGCGGCTGATCGAGCGCAACACGACGATCCCGACGCGCAAGGCAGAGGTGTTCTCGACGGCGGAGGACAACCAGCCGTCGGTGGAGATCCACGTCCTTCAGGGCGAGTCGGAGATGGCGACCTACAACAAGACGCTCGGCAAGTTCCAGCTCGTCGGCATCCCGCCGGCGCCGCGCGGCATGCCGCAGGTCGAGGTCGCGTTCGACATCGACGCGAACGGGATCATCAACGTCTCGGCCAAGGACATGGGCACCGGCAACGAGCAGCAGATCCGGATCGAAGGTGGCTCGGGTCTGAAGCAGGACGAGATCGACCGGATGAT
Source organism: uncultured Thermoleophilia bacterium (assembly GCA_963742605.1). Taxonomy (GTDB): domain Bacteria; phylum Actinomycetota; class Thermoleophilia; order Gaiellales; family Gaiellaceae; genus PALSA-600. The sequence continues at coordinate 247,333 of CAVUNA010000006.1, forward strand.
CAAGGAGGCCGAGTCGCACAGCGAGGACGCTCACCGTCTGCGCGAGCTGGCGGATACCCGCAACCAGGCGGAGTCGCTCGCCTACCAGATCGAGAAGTCGCTCAACGAGCAGCGCGAGAAGCTCGACGCTGCACTCGCGGGCACGATCGAGGGACGGATCATGGAGCTGCGGGGCGTGCTCGAGTCGTCGGACGTCTCCGAGATCAAGGCGAAGACCGATGCGTTGCAGGAGGCCTGGACGCAGGCCGCCTCCGCGCTGTACGCGCAGGCGTCGTCGCAGCAGACCACCGGCAACGGCGGCGGCGAGGGCGAGGCCGGCGACGCCGACCACGAGGTCGTCGAGGACGCCGAGTACGAGGTGGTCGACGAGTCGTGACCGACGAGAATGTCGAGCAGGAGGCTGTCGAGCCGGTGATCGAGCAGGAGGTAACGGAGCCGGCGGTGGGCCCCGTCGAGGCGGTCGCTCGCGAGCGCGACGAGTACCTCGACGCGCTGCAGCGACTCAAGGCCGAGTTCGACAACTACCGCAAGCGGGTTGCGCGCGACCAGCAGGAGCTGGCCGCGCGCGCCCACGAACGCCTGATGAAGGAGCTCGTGCCGGTGCTCGACGACCTCGAGCGTGCCCTCGAGGCGGCGACCGAGCATGAGGAGGCAAGGTTGGAGGAGGGCGTCCGGCTCGTGCACCGTTCGCTCGCCGACCTGCTGGCGCGCGAGGGGCTCTCGGAGGTCGCCACCGACGGGCGCTTCGACCCGCACTCGCAGGAGGCACTGCTCTCGCAGCCCTCCGACCAGGAGGAGGGAACGGTGATCCAGGTGCTGCAGAAGGGCTACCTGCTCGGCGACCGCGTCCTGCGGCCGGCGCGCGTTGTGATCTCGGCCGGCCCGCAGCAGGAGGATCGTGGCTAAGTCGCTGTACGAGTCGCTCGGCGTCGCCAAGAATGCGAGCCCCGACGAGCTGAAGAGGGCCTACCGCAAGCTCGTGCGCCAGTACCACCCGGACAAGAACCCGGGAGACGCCGAGGCCGAGGCGCGCTTCAAGGAGGTGCAGGCGGCTTACGACGTTCTCTCCGACCCGGAGAAGCGCAAGGCCTACGACACCGTCGGGAGCGCGAACGGCCGCGGTCCCGGTCAAGGCGGGACGACCTTCGACTTCAACGACTTCGATCTCGGCGACATCTTCGGCGGGCTCTTCGGCCGCGGCCGTGGGGCGGGCTCCGGTCCGGCCCCGCAGCGCGGCCAGCGCGGAAACGACGTCGAGGTCGAGGTGCGAGTGTCATTCGAGGACGCGCTCAAGGGTGTGCAGACGACCGTTCCCGTCCAGCTCGAGCTCGCATGTCACACGTGTCACGGCACGGGCGCTGCACCGGGAACCGCGCCGACGACGTGTCCGCAATGCGCCGGCACGGGCGTCGTCGCGACGTCGCAGGGGCTGTTCGCCCTGCAGCAGCCGTGCCCACGCTGCCACGGCATGGGAACGATCGTCGAGACGCCGTGCCCGACGTGCGGCGGCGTGGGTCGCGAGCGGCGCACGAAGCGCTTCACGGTCAAGATCCCGGCCGGCGTCAAGGACGGGACGCGCATCAAGCTGCGCGGCAAGGGCGAGGCAGGCTACGGTGGCGCGCCCGCGGGCGACCTGTACGTCGTCACCCGCGTCGAGCCGTCGAAGGTGTACGAACGCCGGGGCGACGATCTGATCGTGCAGGTGCCCGTCTCCTATCCGACGGCCGCTCTCGGCGGCAACGTCGAGGTGCCGACACCCGAGGGTGCCGTGTCGCTCAAGGTCCCCTCGGGCTCCGAGGACGGCAAGCTGCTCCGGATCAAGGGCCGTGGTGCTCCGCGGCTGAAGGGCTCCGGGAAGGGCGACGTGCTCGCCCGGCTGCATATCGAGGTTCCGAAGCGAGTGAACAAGCAGGAGCGCGAGCTCCTCGAAGAGCTGCGAAAGACGACCGGTTGACCCTCATGGACGACCGCCCGCGCTACATGATCTCGGTTGCCGCCGACCTGGTCGGCATGCATCCGCAGACGCTGCGAATCTACGAACAGAAGGGCCTGGTACGGCCGAAGCGGACCGCCGGCAACACGCGCCTCTACTCGGATGCGGATGTCGAGCGTCTTCGGCTGATCCAGCGGCTGACCACCGAGGTCGGCCTCAACCTGGCGGGGGCCGAGCGCGTGCTCCGGCTCGAGGACGAGCTCGAGCGCATGCGCCGGCGGCTGGAGCGCATGGAGCTGGAGATGCAGCGCGCGCTCGACGACGTGCACAGGTCGTACCGGCGGGAGGTGGTGCTCTACCGCCCGCCGCAACCACCGACGACGAGGGACTGAACAGATGGACTTCAACAAGCTGACGATCAAGTCGCAAGAGGCAGTCGCGGCGGCGCAGGCGCTTGCGCTGCGGAACGGCAACCCCGAGCTGACGCCCGATCACCTGCTGCTCGCGCTCCTCGATCAGGAGCTGTTCGCCGACTGGCGCGGGCTCCGCGCCGACGCGGAGAGCAAGATCGCCGCGCTGCCGAGCGTCCAGGGCGGGACGCAGCAGCCGAGCCTGTCGGCGGCGTTCTCGCGCCTGCTCGACCGCGCCGACAACGAGCGCAAGCAGCTCGAAGACGAGTTCGTGTCGACCGAGCATCTCTTTCTCGCGCTCGAGCCGGTGCCGCGCGAGGAGATCCTCGCGTGGATCAAGCAGGTGCGCGGGGGACAGCGGGTCACCTCGCAGGACCCCGAGGGCAGTTATCAGGCGCTCGAGAAGTTCGGCCGCGATCTCACGGAAGCGGCGGAGTCGGGGAAGCTCGACCCGGTCATCGGCCGGGACGAGGAGATCCGGCGCGTGATTCAGATCCTCTCGCGCCGCACGAAGAACAACCCTGTGCTGATCGGCGAACCGGGAGTCGGCAAGACGGCGATCGCCGAAGGGCTCGCGCAGCGAATCGTCGCGCGCGACGTGCCCGAAGGGCTCAAGGACCGGCGCGTGTGGGCGCTCGACATCGGTGCGCTGCTCGCGGGCTCGAAGTATCGCGGCGAGTTCGAGGAGCGCCTGAAGGCGGTGCTCACCGAGATCCGTGCGAGCGACGGCCGGATCGTGCTCTTCATCGACGAGCTGCACACGATCGTCGGCGCCGGTGCGGCCGAGGGTGCGGTCGACGCCGCGAACCTGCTGAAGCCGATGCTCGCGCGGGGCGAGTTGCGCTGCATCGGGGCGACTACGCTCGACGAGTACCGCAAGCACATCGAGAAGGACGCCGCGCTGGAGCGACGATTCGCTCCGGTGTTCGTCGGTGAGCCTTCGGTCGCCGACACGATCGCGATCCTGCGCGGGCTGAAGGAGCGCTACGAGGCGCACCACGGCGTCCGCATCCGCGACGCCGCGCTCGTCGCGGCGGCCGTGCTCAGCCATCGCTACATCGCCGACCGCTTCCTCCCGGACAAGGCGATCGACCTCGTCGACGAGGCTGCGTCGCGCCTGCGGATCGAGATCGACTCGAGCCCGCTCGAGCTCGACGAGGCGAACCGCCGGGTGATGCAGCTGGAGATCGAGCTCGCAGCGATGGCGAAGGAGTCGCCCGCCACGCGTGAGCCGCTCGAGCGCGAGCTCGCGGAGGCGAAGGAGCGGCGTGACGAGCTGGCAGCCCGCTGGGCGCGTGAAAAGGCGGTCCTGGAACGAGTGAAGAACGCCACCAAGCGAATCGACGAGTTGCGAATGGAGGCCGACCGCGCCGAGCGCGACGGGAATCTCCAGCGCGTCGCCGAGATCCGCTACGGCGAGATCCCCGAGCTCGAGCAGGTGCTCGCGGATCGCCCGCAGGACGATCTGCTCGTGAAGGAGGAGGTCGACGAGGACGACATCGCGACGGTCGTCGCCCGCTGGACCGGGATCCCCGTCGATCGCCTGCTCGAAGGCGAGACGGAGAAGTTGATTCACATGGAGGAGCGTCTGCACCAGCGCGTGATCGGGCAGCTCGAGGCGGTCGCCGCGGTCGCGAACGCATTGCGCCGCGCACGCACCGGCCTGCAGGATCCGAATCGGCCGATCGGCTCGTTCATCTTCCTCGGCCCGACTGGCGTGGGGAAGACCGAGCTCGCGCGTGCTCTCGCGGAGTTCATGTTCGACGACGAGCGGGCCTTGGTGAGGCTCGACATGAGCGAGTACCAGGAGCGGCACACGGTCGCGCGCCTGATCGGCGCGCCGCCCGGTTACGTCGGGTACGACGAGGGGGGCCAGCTGACGGAGGCGGTACGCCGCCGGCCGTACTGCGTGCTCCTGCTCGACGAGATCGAGAAGGCGCATCCGGAGGTGTTCGACGTGCTACTGCAGGTGCTCGACGACGGCCGTCTGACGGACGGCCAGGGGCGAACCGTCGACTTCCGGAACACGGTGCTGATCATGACGTCGAACATCCGCAGCGCAGACGCGCTGCGCGAGCACTTCCGGCCCGAGTTCCTGAACCGGATCGACGAGATCGTCGAGTTCCGCGCGCTGACGCGCGAGCAGATCGACGAGATCGTCGGGCTACAGCTCGAGCGGCTGCGCGAGCGGCTCGCCGACCGTGGCCTCGACCTGGAGCTCACGGCGGCCGCCGAGGAGGTGCTCGCCGAGGCCGGTTGGGACCCGTCGTACGGGGCCCGTCCGCTCAAGCGGGCGATCCAGCGGCTGCTCGAGAACCCGCTCGCTCTCCGGCTGCTCGAAGGCGACTTCGTCGACGGCGACACGATCCGGGTCGACGCCGAGAACGGCGCGCTCGTCTTCGAGCGCGCCGAGTCGGCCGTCACCGTCTGAACCGGTGCCTGGCACGGAAGTGCCGGCGCCGGTTCGGGGCCAGGCACCGTGCAACAAATCGGCGCCGTTCGTTCCACAGCCGATGCGAATCGTCGAGACGGGTGCGACTCTGTACCCGTACGACGTACCGGGACGTGCCGGGAGGGCGCCGCGTGCGAGCTCGGTTCGACCCTCCGCGCCACGTGCGGAGGAGGCGGCACGTGGGATGCGCGCCGCGAGAGTGCTTCGCCCTGCCCGCAGGTCCTGCCGGCTCCGACGAGAAGCCGGCTACGCCTTCGGCGGCAGCTCGGCCTCGTCGAGAAAGTCCGCGCCCTCCTGCAGCGGCGGCGCGCCGTAGACGAACGCGACGAGGTCCTCGTCGGACTCGTTTCGCAGCTGCAGCGGCGTCATCGGCTCGACCGCGACGACGCCTCCCGGGCCGAGATCGACGCGCTCGGGCGGATCGCCGAGCAACATCGTTGCCGTCCCGGAGAGAACGACGAAGACCTCCTCCTGCGCGTGATCCTGGTGCCGCCTGCCGGTGGTGTGCGGTGGGTACCGCCAGAGCCGCGCACGCGACTGCTTGAGCCCGACGACACCCGTGAGATCGCCGGCCTGGCGCGCCGCGCTCTCTCCCTCTCGCTGAGGGCGCTCTTCGAAGATGAGATTCGCGAGGTCGATCCACTGATACCCCATGCTGCGATCGTAGACTCTCGGCGTGGCTGAGCCTGCATCCGGCGTCGGGCCGTGATCCTCGTCGTCGCCGCCACCCAGCGCGAGCTCGACTATCTGGACGGCGTACCGACCCTCGTCTGCGGGATCGGTCCCGTCGAGTCGGCGCTCGCGACGAGCGCCGCGCTCGCGCGTCGGCCGCCGACCGCGCTCGTCCATGTCGGCATCGCCGGTGCACAGCGCTTGTCCACCGCAACGCTCGTTCTCGGTTCGGAGGCGGTGTACTGCGACGTCATCGATCCCTCGTCGTCGATGCCGCGCGTCGAGCGCCAGTCCCCCGATGCCGATCTGCTCGCCGCGGCCAGGCGCGCCCTTCCGGAAGCGCGGGTCGTGCCGGTTGCGACCACCGGTCGCGTCGGCGGCGGTGCGTCGTACGAGGTCGAGGCGATGGAGGGGTTCGGTGTCCTCCGCGCGGCCGCCCTCGCCGGCGTGCCGGCCGTCGAGCTCCGGGCTGTGTCGAACGCGGTCGCCGAGCCCGATCGTGCCCGCTGGCGCATCGACGACGCTCTCGCCGCGCTTGCCGCCGCGGTCCCGGTGCTGCTCGAGGCGCTCGATGCCTGATCTGCCGCCGCCGCTGCCGCCGCAGGATCGCACGGTCGGTCAGCTGGTCGCCGAGACGATTCGCCTCTACGGGCACCGCTTCTGGCCGGCGCTGCCGCTCGGCATACCGCTCGCACTCGTCGACCAGTTCGTCGTCCACCAACCGATACGTGTGCAGGCGCTGGCGTTCTGGATTGCGTCACCGTTGATCTCCGCAGCCTTCGTCTATGCCTGCGTGCTCGTTCACGGGGGTCGGCCGACTGCGACCGTGTTCGCGATCGCGCTGCTCGTCTACCTGCCGTTCCCGGCGCTTCGCGCCATCTATCTGCTGCCCGGGATCGCCTGGTTCGCCTTCATCGGGCTCGCCGTGCCGGCTGCGCTGGTCGAGCGGCTCAGCTTCAGGCCTGCTCTGATTCGCGGCCGCGAGCTCGGCACGGCCGACTACGTCCACGCGCTCGGTTCGCTGGCGGCGCTCGTCATCGTCGTCGGCGTCGCCGGCCAGACCCTCAGCACGCTGCTGCGGACGCAAGGCGACAGCAGCCAGCGCATCGCGCTCGCTCTTGCAGACCTCGTCCTCAGCCCGCTGCTCTACCTGGGTGGCGCGATGCTCTATCTCGACCAGGCGGCCCGTGTAGGGTCCCGCCGGTCAAAGTCCCGTCGCACAACGCAAGGGAGACGACGCGATGCCGATCTTCATCCTCCTGTCGACACTGACACAGCAGGGCGTGCAGACCCTCAAGTCGAACCCTGAGCGGCTGCGGCAGGTGAACCACGACGTCGAGGAGCTCGGGTGCCGCGTCCTCCACCAGTGGGCGACGCTCGGTGAGTTCGACTTCGTGAACGTCGTCGAGGCGCCCGACATCGCGACGATCGCGAAGGTCTCCGTCGCACTCAGCTCGCGTGGCTCGACCAAGATCGAGACGCTGCCCGCGCTCGAGATCGAGGAATTTCTGCACACACTCGAATAAGGAACTGTCCAAAACGGCCGTTGCCGCGTCGCGTCGCGGTGCGGACACTCACAACTGCGGCAGATGCGAGACCCCAGGATCGACGAATACGCGCGGCTGCTCGTCGAGCGGTCGGTGTCGGCGCGTGCCGGCGCGCAGATCGTCGTGCGCTCGACGCCGCTTGCGCGCCCGCTGATCGAGGCCGTGATCGAGCAGACGGCCCGCAAGGGTGCGCATACGCTGCTCCAGCTCGCGTTCGAGCTCGTCGGTGGGCCGTTCGCACGCGAGGCGCCGCTCGAGATCCTGCGGGAGACGGCGCCGCTCCAGCGGATGATCTGGGAACAGGCCGACGGCTTGATCGTCATCTGGGCGCCCGAGAATGCACGCGAGGGCGCGGAGCTGTCGGAGGAGCGCCACGCGGCCGTGCAGGAGTCGACTCGCCCGGTGCGCACGCGCACGATGGCGATGGAGGTGCCCTGGGTCATCGCCGAGTACCCGACGCCGGCCGGCGCGCAGGATGCCGGCATGTCGATCGGGCAGTACGAGGACTTCATCTTCGAGGCGGTGCTACGCGATTGGGACGCGGAGGCCGAGCGGATGCGCCGCATCGCCGACGTCTTCGACGAGACCGATGAGGTGCGCATCGCAGGTCTCGAAACCGACCTGACGTTGTCGCTCGCCGGTCGCACCGGCGAGGTCGAAGCCGGGCACGTGAACATGCCGGGGGGTGAGGTGTACTACTCGCCGCTCGAGGACTCGGCCGAAGGCACGATCGAGTTCTCGGAGTTCCCCGCCGTCTACCGCGGCCGAGAGGTCGAGGGCGCGCGGCTTGTCTTCGAAGGCGGCCGCATCATCGACGCATCGGCGCGCGCCGGAGAGGAGCACCTCCTGCGCACGCTCGACACCGACGACGGGTCGCGACGGATCGGCGAGCTCGGCATCGGCTGCAATCCCGGCATCCAGCGCTACATGAAGAACGTCGCCTTCGACGAGAAGATCGACGGCACGGTCCATCTTGCGCTCGGGAACTCGTACTCGTTCACCGGTGGCATCAACCTCAGCGCCGTGCACTGGGATCTCGTCAAGGACCTGCGTCCGGGCGGCAGGCTGTACGCCGACGGCAGGCTCGTCCAGCAGAACGGGCGCTGGCTGATCTGAATGGGCTAGGCCGCGGCCGCGGCGATCTCACCGGCGAGCCGCGCGTTCCCGACGATCAGGTCGCGGTTCGCGCGAAGCGTTCGTCCGTCGCTCTTCGCATGCAGGAACGCGAGCACGAACGGCGTCACCTGCTGACCGTGGATTCCCTGCGCGTCGGCCTCTGCGAGTGCCTGCTCGATCAGCGGCTCGACGTCGTCGAGGCTCTCGTCGGGCGGACGCCCGACCAGCAGGCCTCCGCCGGAGAGCTCCCAGTGCGCAGCCGCCACCGCGGCCGCTTCGGCTGCCGACTCGACACGCGCAGACACGCGCGGGCCGCCCGCGACGGCGAAGAAGAGCGGCAGCTCGTCGGTGCGCCAGCCGAGCACCGGCACACCGAGCGTCTCCAGGAGCTCGGCCGTCGCACCGACGTCGAGCAGCGACTTCACGCCGGACGACACGACGAGTGCCTGCGTCGTCGCCAGGAGCTGCAGATCGGCCGAGACGTCGGGCGGCGTCGGCCAGCCGCGGTGAACACCGCCGAGCCCCCCGGTCGCCATGAAGCGGATGCCGGCGGCGCGGCAGACCGTCAGCGTGCCCCCGGCCGTCGTTGCGCCGGGCGCGCCCTGTACGGCAGCGGCGGCGATGTCGCGCGGCCCGAGCTTGCGCGCGGCTGCATCGAAGCGCTCGAGCTGCGTCGCGGTCAGCCCGACGTGAACCGCACCGTCGAGGACGCCGACCGTCGCCGGCACCGCCCCGCCGTCGCGGACGGCCTGCTCCGAGGCGAGCCCGACCGCGACGCCCTCGCCGGGCGGGAAGCCGTGGGCCACGAGCGTCGTCTCGAGCGCGACGATGCCGCGTCCGTCGCGCCGTGCCTCCCGGACCTCGTCGGCGAGCACGATCACGGCATCGACCCGAGCTTCGCGCAGCAGCGGGCGGCCGCCTCGAGACCGAGCTCCGGGCCGCCGACGAGGAAACCGGCGGCGAGAGCGTCTCCGGCACCGGTCGCGTCCACCACGCTCGTCGGATGTGCCGGATACGCGCGCCCGTCGACGACGATCCCGTCCGCGCCGCGCTTGAGCACCAGCCTGGCGTCGAGCGGACCGACCGCGGCGCGTTCGCGTTCGTTCGCGAACACGAGGTCGGGTGCGAGCAGACGTACTCGCTCGCGGAAGCCCTCGTCGGCGAGCGTGTACGTCGAGGCGTCGACCGAGACGAGCGCGCCGCGTGACCGCGCGATCTCGGCTGCGCGTACGGCAGCGTCCGCGACCGGGAGGACGAGCAGCGCGTAGCCGGAGATGTGCAGCACGTCGCAATCGAACCACGCGTCGTCGAGCTCGTGCGGATCGAGGTCGGTGGCGCCGCCCCGGTCGGAGGCCATCGTGCGGTCCTTGGATGCGGCGATCGAGACGACGACACCGTTCCGGCCGCCCACGGGGCCTGCGACTTCGACGCCGAGCGCCCGCAGTTCGCGCGCGACCAGCTCTCCGGCAGCGTCGTCGCCACGGCGGCAGACGAGGCGCGCGTCGGCCCCGAGCTCCTGTGCCCACGCGGCGACGTTCGCCGCCTGGCCACCGGCGCCCGCCCTGATCGTGGCGGGTCGGTCGTCGCCCTGCACGAGCGGAGCCTCGAGCGAGACCACGACGTCGAGGATGAGATCGCCAATGGCAGTGATGCGCACGCGTACGATGCTCGCATGGAACGCGCCCGGCATGGCGGCAGGCTCCGTTCGTTCGCAATCGGAGGTGTCGTCGGTGCGGCCGGGGCAATCGCGACTGCACGCCGGGTGACGTCGCGTTCGCGTCGGCCTCGCGGTGTTCCCTCAGGGCTCGTGGCGTTCGAGGATGCGCCGTGCTTCCTCGAGGCGGTCGGCGGCGAGCCGCAGCGAAACCGGGACAACGCCGAGCGCCGCAGTTGACCGCGGCGTGCCCGGCTCCTCCGAGCCCGGCCGCAGCTGCGTCAGGACCGCCACGACGACGACGATCGCGCAGATCACTGCGATCTCCGTTGCAACCGACCGGGTGAGCAGCGGCGAACGCTGCTCGATGAGTGAGCGGTTGACCCGGCCCACGGCGAGGAGCGGCAGGAAGAGCACGGTCTTGACGAGCAGCGCGCGTCCGTACGACGTCGACCAGAGCTGCTCGACGCTGCCGAGCTCGGTGAGCGCGCGCCCCAGCCCGGTGAGCGCGATCGCGCACACGGCGAGCAGTGCCGTGGACGCGAACCGTCGCAGGACGGCACGTCGCTCCCAGGTGTCCTTCGACGATCGCGGCAACACCCAGATCACGGCGACGAGCCCACCCAGCCAGACGGCGGCGGCCAGGGTGTGTGCGACGTCGAGCAGCGGGGCGATCACCGCGGGCTGGTCGCGGTCGAGAGCGTGCCCTGCGAGCGCCGGCGCCGCGGTGAGCGCGAGCGAACACGCGCCGGCGGCGGCGAGGAGGGCCGGCACCGCGGGTGCGAGCGCCGCAGCCGCCGCTCCGGCGAGCGCGACGACGGCTGCGGCCTTCGTCACGAGTGCGAATCTCGTCCCGGATACTGCGGTGGCTTCGAGGCCGCTTGCGCCGACGAACGCCGCGACCAGCGCGGCGAAGAGCAGCCCGGCCAGTGGTCGCCGGAGCCGCGCTCCCAGCAGGCCTCGCGCGAGCAGCCCGAACACGGTCGCGCCGGCGGCGACCAGCAGACCGACGAAGTAGAGAGCCCTCAGGGCCACGTCGCCGAGCCCGGTCGGTGTCGAGGCGCCGAGCACCGGCTCCGGCCGCGGCTCGGCAGTGCCCACCGCGAACGCGATCACCCCTTGCTCAGGATGGCCGTCTTCCGAGACGATGCTCCAACGGACCGTGTACGCGCCGCGTGGAAGGTCACGTGCGAGCGGCAAGATCAGGGCCCGCCCCGCGGCCCGTGCAGGACCGGCAAGCACCGAGCGGCGCGACAGGTTCGCGACCGCGGCGTTCCCCGAGCCGACGCGGATCGTGTCGTCGAACTCGACGACCACCGCGTGCGGCGCCTTCGCGGCGACCGAGCCGTCGGCCGGAACGGTGCGAATCAGCCGCGCATGCGCGGCGGCCGCCGCCGGGACGACCAGTGTCACGAGGACGAGGACGGCGAGGGCTCGCGCCAACGTGCGCGAGCGTACCCCGCTGCTAGCCTTGCCGCTCCCATGCCGCTGTACGAATACAAGTGCCCCAATGGGCATCTGTTCGAGGTGATCCACGGCATGACGGAGGACAGTCCCGGGGCCTGCGAGGTCTGCGGCGAAGGGCCGCTGCAGCGCGTCCTCCACCCGGTCGCGGTCCACTACAAGGGGAGCGGGTTCTACTCCACCGACTACGGGCGCAAGAAGCAGGCCGCGGCGAAGGAGGGTGCCGGGTCCTCGGACTCGTCGTCCTCCGGAGACTCGTCCGGTTCCGGGTCGTCGGAGACCAAGGGCGGCGACGGGGAGACGAAGAAGGCCGCCGAGGCTTAGAAGCTCTCGGTCGCGTCCGTATGTCTCAGATGAACGCTCCCTGCGTCCTTGCATCGCACTCGCCGATCGCACCCGGATCGACGAATCTCATTCTGTGAAAGCTTTCTATTCGGCTACTGCAGCGGGTGGCCGATCACGCAGCCGGGCTCGAACTGGCCGGTGGGCGGTTGCGGCGCCGACCTGCCGAGGAACATCGCGATCGTCGTCGGGTTGTCCTCGCTCGGCGCGCCGGTGCCGCCGCCGCCGAAGTCGCCGCCGAGGCGGCAATGGACCGAGCTTGACCCGTCCGACCGGAACTTCACCCAACCGAGTTGGAGCAGCTGGCTCGTGGTCAGGTCGGTGGTGAGCGGTTTCACGAACGACGAGCCCGAGAACGGCAGACGCGCGAGTGTCCCGACGGAGGTCAGCTTCGAGGAGACCGCGTTCAGCACCGCCTGCTGGCGCGCCCCGCGCGTGAAGTCGGTCTCCGACGGGTCGAGCTCGTTCTCGCGGATCCGCGAGTAGATCAGCGCGCGCTCTCCGCTCATGTGCTGTGTGCCCTTCTCGAAGCGCCACCCCGGCCACGCGTCACAGCGCGCCTGTGTTGCGTACGGACAGTCGAAACGGTTCGAACGAATCGGCTTCGGAACGTTGACGTCGATGCCTCCGAGCGCATTGATCAGATCTTTGAAGTCGGCGAAGTTGACGACCACGACGTGGTTGATCGGCAGGCTCGTGAAGTCGTGGATCGTCCTGATCGCGAGGGCAGGCCCACCGATCTGGAACGCCGCGTTGATCTTCTGCGTGCTCGCGCCCGGGATCGGCACGACCAGATCGCGCGGGATCGAGAGGTAATAGAGACGGTGGTGGGACGGATCGGTGCGCAGGAGCATGATCGAGTCGGAGTGTCGATCGCCCTCGCGGCCGCCCGCGCGCGCGTTGTCGGTCCCCAGCAAGAGGACCGTGGTCGAGTGTGAGATCAGCAGGCCGCTTTGCCGCGAGAGCGCGAGTTTGGCATTCGGGTCGAGTCGCGCGTTCGCGTCGGAGACGCCGCTCGATATGGCAAACCAGCCCGCGATCGCCCACGCGACGACGAGGAGGAGGAGGACGAGCACGATGAGCCCGACCAGGCGACCGCGCCCGATCCGGCGCCGCTTCGGCGCCGCTCCCGGTCCACGGTAGTCCGTCGGCGTGCGAGTGGCACCCCTGGGACGGGCGGGTGCCGGAACCTTTCCCTTGACGCGGCCGCCGCGATAGACGCGATACGGCTTCGGGTCCGACGCCATCCGGCGGGTTAGGTTACCGAGCGCATATGAACGCTGATCGTGTGATCGGCGTCGACCTCGGCGGGACGAAGATCCTCGCAGGCGTCGTCGACAGGGCGGGACGGGTCCACGAGACGGTCGAGCAGCCGACGGTGACGACCTCGCAGTCGGCGTTGCTGGACCAGCTCGCAGATGTCGTCCGGTCGCTCCCCAGCGAGGGCATCGGTGCGGTCGGTTTCGGGATCCCGTCGCGGATCGACCACCGCGCCGGCGTCGCGCTCGGAGCGGTCAACATCCCTCTGCGTGACGTTCCGTTCCGTGCGGAGATGGAGGGCAGGCTCGAGCTCTCGGTCGGGTTCGAGAACGACGCGAGCTGCGCGGCCTATGCGGAGTTTCGCCACGGGGCCGGCCAGGGCGTCCAGAACCTCGTGATGCTGACGCTCGGGACCGGGGTGGGGGGCGGCGTGATCGCGGAAGGTCGCCTCTTCCGCGCGTGGACGGAGCTCGGGCACATGGTGATCGTCGAGGACGGCCTGCCGTGCGCCGGCGCGTGCTCCGGCCGCGGTCACGTCGAGGCCTACTGCTCGGGCCGCGCCGCCGACAAGCTGGCGGAGCAACTCATCGGTCCGCGCGCAAATGCGCACGACCTCGTCCGCGACCACAACCCGGCCGTGGCGCAGATCGGGCACCACCTGGGCGTCGCAATGGGATCGCTCGTGAACATCTTCGGCGCCGAGCGGATCGTGATCGGCGGCGGCTTCGGCGTCGCAGCGTTCGACCAGCTCCTGCCGAACGCGCGCCTGGCCGTGCTCACCGAGGCCCTCGCACCCGCAGGCCAAGAGCTCGAGATCGAATGCGCCGAGCTCGGTGCCTCGGCCGGCCTGATCGGAGCCGGGCTCGTCGCCTTCGAGGCGATCGCCTGATTCGCGGCCGGAGAGGTCCTTAGTGCCGCTCGCGGTCTGTGCAACTCCGATCGGGAACCTCGACGACGTCACGTTGCGCGTCCTCGCGGAGCTTCGGGAGGCTGATCTCGTCCTCGCCGAAGACACGCGACATACTCGAACGCTCCTCGACCGTCACGGCATTCGCGCGAAGCTGCTCTCGTTCCACGAGCACAACGAGGCAGCGCGCGTGGGCGAGGTGTTGCCCCGGCTCGCGGCCGGCCAGCGGATCGCGCTCGTCTCGGATGCCGGCCTGCCCGGCCTGTCCGACCCCGGCACGAGACTCGTGCGCGCGGCGCGTGACGCGGGCCTCGACGTCACGGTACTGCCCGGCCCCTCGGCGGCGGCAACGGCATTGGTCGCCAGCGGCCTCGGCGGGACGCGCTTCATCTTCGTCGGCTTCATCCCGCGAAAGGAGGGTGAGCGGCGCGCACTGTGGGACGAGCTCGCGGGCTGGGACGGGGCGGTCGTGGCGTACGAGTCGCCCCGCAGATTGCCGGCGACGCTGCGCTCGCTCGCGTCCTACGACGCGGAGCGTCCGGTCGCGGTGTGCCGTGAGCTCACGAAACGGTTCGAGGAAGTCGTCCGCGGCACCGCAGCCGAGCTCGCGGAGCGTTTTGCCGAGCCGCCGAAAGGCGAGATCTCGCTCGTCCTCGGGCCGTCCGTCTCCGTCCCCGACCGTGCGGACGCGGTGCGTGCGGTGAGCGAGCTGGTCGCGGCCGGAACGCCGCGCCGCGCCGCTGCCGACGTGGTTGCCAGGCTCACCGGATCGTCCCGCAACGACCTGTACCGGCGCACTCTGTGACAACTTCGTCAACTCGCTTGACGCCCTGAGGCCGCCGCGCCTACCGTGGTCAGACGTTTTCCGATCTGACAACGATTGACCTCGGGAGGTGCCGATGCGACACGTGATTCCGGCTGCCGTGCTGGCGGCGCTGTTCTTCGTCCCGGCTGCATCCGCGTGGACGTGGCCTGCGGCAGGCACGGTCGTGCAGCCGTTCTCCTTCGATCCGGCCCATCCGTATGCCGCGGGGCAGCACCGCGGCGTCGACATCGCCGGCGATCCGGGCTCGGCGGTCGTCGCGCCGGAGGGCGGTTCGGTCTCGTTCGCCGGGACCGTCCCTACCTCCGGCAAGAGCCTCACCATCCTCACCTCGGACGGCTATGCAGTCACGCTCACGCATCTCGGCTCGCTCGTCGTCACGAAAGGTGCGGCGGTCGCCGAGGGCGACCCCGTCGGGACGATCGGCCCGAGCGGCGATCCCGAGGTGGCGACTCCGTACGTCCACCTCGGGATCCGGGTCGCGACCGACGAGGAGGGGTACCTCGACCCGGCCGGATTCCTACCGGCCCGCGTTTCGACGGCGCCGCCGTCGGAGGCCGTGTCGTCGCCCGTGCCTCCGCCGGCGACGCCGACGACCGGCGATACACCCACCGAGCCGGCTGCACCCGTGACCGCGGCGGTCGCGTCGGCGCCGGCCGCTTCGGCCGCTTCGGCCGATCCGGTGTCGACCACGGTCCCGTCCGAGGCGCCCGCCGCGGCCCCGGCTGCGACGCCGCCTCCGTCGCCACGGCCCGTGGCGGCCGAGCCGGCGCACGCGAGATCTCCGGTGCCACGACCCGCACGGATTGCCGCTCGCGACGGCAGGCCGGCCGCGTCCGCGCCGCAGCAGGAGCCGCAGCCGGAGCCGGAGCCGAGCCGTGCCGTCCCGGTTACACCTCCGGCTGTGCGCGCCGTGCGCGACCCGGCCCAACCACGCCGTGTCTCGCATCCCCCTCGGCTACCGCACCAGGCCGCCGCGACCACAGGTGCGCGCCAGGCGACGAGCCGACGAACGAGACAGTCCCCGCAACGTCCCGTTCGCGCGGCGCACATCGCGGCTAGACGCGGTGGGCAGGTCCCGGTCGCCGCCGACCCGAGGCGTCCCGTGACCACTGCGCCGAGTCGCCCGCGCGAACCGGTGGCTCCCGCCCGCCCCGGGGACCATCGCCGCCCGGACACGGGAATCGCCGGCCTGGTCGGCATGGCGGCGCTGGGCGTGTTCGCCGTCCTCGGTGCCGGAGTGCTCGGACTGCGCTCGAGGGGCCGTACAAGACCCGTTCGTATGATTGCCGCCAGTGTCGAACGAGCGGAAGAAGGTGTTGGTGGCGCCGGCCTGGCCGTATGCGGCGGGACACCGCCACCTTGGCCACGTGGCGGGGTTCGGCGTCCCGTCCGACGCCTTCGCGCGCTACCACCGCCTCAAGGGGAACGACGTCCTCATGGTCAGCGGGACGGACGAGCACGGTACGCCGGTGATGGTGACCGCCGACCGCGAGGGGAAGTCCTACGCTGAGGTCGCCGACTACTACAACGCCTCGTTCCGCGACGACTTCAGGCGACTCGGGCTCTCGTACGACCTCTTCTCGCGCACCACCACCCTGAACCACGAGCGCGTCACGCAGGACCTGTTCCGGACGCTGTACGAGCGCGGCGCGATCATCGAACGGTCGATGCTCGTGTCGTTCTCGCCGACGACCGGGCACACGCTTCCCGACCGCTACATCGAGGGAATGTGTCCGATCTGCGGCTACCCCGAGGCGCGCGGCGACCAGTGCGACAACTGCGGGAACCAGCTCGACCCGACCGACCTGATCAACCCGCGCTCGAAGGTCGACGGCGCGGTGCCGGAGTTTCGCGAGACGAACCATCTGTTCCTCGACCTCCCGCAGTTCGCAGACGCCATCCGAACCTGGATCCAGGGCCATGGCGAGTGGCGCCCGAACGTCCGCAACTTCTCGCTCGGCCTGCTCGATGACATCCGGCCGCGCCCGATGACCCGCGACCTCGACTGGGGCGTGCCGATTCCGATCCCCGGATACGCGGAGGACCCGAACAAGCGGATCTACGTCTGGTTCGACGCCGTGATCGGGTACCTGTCGGCGAGCATCGAGTGGGCGTCCCTCCGCGGCGATCCGGACGCATGGCGGAGCTGGTGGCAGAACGACGAGTCCGAGCACGCCTACTTCCAGGGGAAGGACAACGTCGTCTTCCACACCGTGATCTGGCCGGCGATCCTGCTCGGGTACGGGACGGGCGGCGAGTACGGCGCCGGCCTCGCGCCGCTCGAGCTTCCCGACAACGTGATCGCGTCCGAGTTCCTGACGATGGAGGGCAAGCAGTTCTCGACCAGCCGCCAGCACTCGATCTTCGTCGGCGACTTCCTCGACCGCTACGACCCCGACCCGCTGCGCTACTACCTCGTCGCCGCCGGCCCGGAGACGCAGGACACCGACTTCACCTGGGCCGAGTTCGTTCGCCGAAACAACGACGAGCTGCTCGCCAACTGGGGCAACCTCGTCAACCGCACGCTGACCAACGCGCACCGGAACTTCGGGTGCGTCCCCGAGCCCGGCTCCCTGGAGCCGGCGGACGACGCGGTTCTCGCGGCGGTGGACGGCGGCTTCGCCACGATCGGCGACCACATCGAGGAGGGGCGTTTCCGCGCGGGCCTCGCCGAGGCGATGCGGCTGGCGTCGGCCGTGAACCAGTACCTCTCCGAACAGGCGCCGTGGGCGCTCGTGAAGACCGACCGCGAGCGCGCCGGAACCGTGCTCTACGTCGCGCTCCGGGCCGTCGACAGCCTGAAGACGATGTTCACGCCGTTCCTGCCGCACACGTCACAGATCGTGCACGAGCTCCTCGGGAACGAGGGCACGCTTGCGGGCCCGCTCGAGTTTCGCGAGGTGCAGGAGGAGGGCGGCCGCACGCACGAGGTGCTCACCGGCGACTACGCCGACTGGGTCGGTCGCTGGGAGCCGAGCGCGCTCACGCCGGGGCAACAGCTCGCCGAACCGAAGCCGCTCTTCCGCAAGCTCGACGAGTCGGTCGTCGAGGAGGAGCTGCGTCGCATGGCCGACGGCGTCGACGGCGGGTGATCGACACTCACGCGCATCTCGCCGAGGACGCGGCCGAGGTACTCGCCCGCGCGCGCGCCGCCGGGGTTGGCCGCGTCGTCGTCGTCGCGACGACCGTCGCCGGCGCGCGAGCTGCTCTCGAGCTCGCAGACGCCGAGGAAGGCGTGTACGCGTCGCTCGGCATCCATCCACACGAAGCAGGTACCGCGACGCAGGCCGATGTCGATGAGCTCCGCACGCTCCTCGGGCATCCGAAGGCAGTTGCGGTCGGCGAGACCGGTCTCGACTACTTTCGTGACTATGCGCCGCGCGGCGCGCAGCGTTGGCTCTTCGAGGCGCAGCTCGAGCTTGCCGCCCAGAGCGGGAAGCCGGTGGTGATCCACACCCGCGCCGCCGATGACGACACGCTCGCGCTGCTCGCGGCCCACGAGGGCGCAGTCGTCCTGCACTGTTTCTCTTCTCCTCCGCTGCTCGGCGAAGCCTCGAGTCGCGGCTGGTACATCTCCTTCGCCGGGAACGTCACTTACAAGAACGCGTACGACCTCCGCGCGGCCGCACGGGTCGTGCGGATCGACCGCCTGCTCGCGGAGACCGACAGCCCGTACCTCGCGCCGCAGCCCGTCCGCGGCCGGCGCAATGAGCCGGCCTTTGTCGTCCACACGTATGCCTCACTGGCAGAGGCCCGCGGTGTCGAGCTCGCCGAGCTCGTCGCGCAGATCGACGCAAACGCCGACTTCGTCTTCGGGTTGTGAGCGTTCGGCCGCGGAAAGCTCTCGGGCAGCACTTCCTCACCGACGCGAACATCCTCGGCGTGATCGCCCGGCTCGCGGCGCTCGACCCGGCCGACGTGGTGCTCGAGATCGGCCCCGGGCTTGGTGTGCTCACACGCTTCCTGGCCGACCGTGTCACCTTCGTTCACGCGATCGAGATCGACCGGCGCCTCGAACGCGAGCTGATAGGGATCCCGCGAACACGCGTGCACTGGGGAGACGCGCTCGCGCTCGACCCGTCGACATTCGAGCCGCCTCCGATGAAGCTCGTCTCGAATCTGCCCTACAACGTTGCGACCCCCGTCGTCGTCGAGAGCCTTGCGCTCGACCAGCTCCGCACCTGGTGCGTGATGGTGCAGCGTGAGGTCGCCGACCGTTTCTTCGCCGACCCGTCGACGAAGGCGTACGGAGCGGTCTCGGTCCTTGTTCAGCTCGCGGCCGAACGCACCGGACTGCACCCGGTCTCGCGCGAGGTGTTTCGACCGCGGCCAAAGGTCGACTCGGCGCTGGTCGCCTTCCGTCGGGTCGCGCCGGCCGCGACCCAGAGCGTGAAGCGCCTCGTCGAGGCGGCCTTCTCGCATCGGCGAAAGACGCTGGCCAACGCAGTCGCGCTCGCGGGGCTCTGCTCGCGCGAGGACGCCGTCGCCGGGCTCGCCGCGATCGGACGCGGCGCCGGTGTCCGCGCAGAGGAGCTTTCACCGCCCGAGTTCGTCGCGCTCGCCGAGGCGCTCGCGTGACCGGCGCGGCGCACGCCAAGCTGAACCTCGCGCTGCTCGTCGGTGCCCGGCGCCCCGACGGGCTGCACGAGCTGCTGACGATCTTCCAGCGGCTCGACCTCGCCGACACGATCTCCGTCGAGCCGGCGAACGAGACGTCGATCGAAGGGTTTGCCGGGGACACGCTGGTCGGTGCCGCACTCGGCTCGCTCGGCGCTCCGCACGGCTGGCGTGCCGTGATCGACAAACGGATCCCCGTCGCCGCCGGGCTCGGAGGTGGCAGCTCCGACGCGGCCACCGCGCTGAGGCTCGCGAACGCCCAGCTCGAGAAACCGCTCGGCGAGCATCGGCTGCACGAGCTCGCGGCCACGCTCGGCGCCGACGTTCCGTTCTTTCTGCGCACCGGGCCGCAGCTCGGGAGCGGCGTCGGTGGAACACTCGAGCCGGTCGAGATACCGCAGGAGTTCGTGGTCTGCCTGCTGCTCCCGCACGATGCCGGCAAGCACTCGACGCGCGCCGTCTACGACGCGTTCGACGTCCGAGGCGGCGGCGACGGCTTCAGCGAGCGCGCGTCGGCGTTCCGCGAAGCGCTCGGCCGCGTTCGCGTCGCGCACGACCTCGCCGGGCTGCCGTCGAACGACCTGGCGAGCTCCGTCCATGCCGAGGCGCTGCGGGCCGAGGGGGCGTTCCGCGCGGACGTCAGCGGCGCGGGGCCGATGGTGTACGGGCTGTTCGACGATCGCGAGTCGGCCGAGCGGGCACGCGATGCGGTGGCGCAGATCGGCTCGTGCTGGATCGCCAATCCAGCCTGCTAGCGTGATCTGACCATGTCCTACGCGATCGAGCACGGCTCCACACGCCTGGGCCGCTGGCTCCGTCACCGCCGCATCCGGCTCTCGCTCGGGATCGCGGCCTTCGAAGGGCTCCTCTACCTCTTCGGTGTGCTCGGCTGGTGGGAGGCAGCGCTGTTCGCGGTGATCACCGGCGTGTTCTGGTGGTTCGCGGGCCGGTCGAGTCGCTCCGACTACGTCCGCGAGGGGAGCTGGATCCTCGCCACGTCGCAGCTGCTCGTCCTCCTGGTGCCGCTTGCGCTCGGCATCGTGAAGGCCGTCGCGATCGCGGTCGTGGCGATCCTGGCGATCGTCGCGCTCTTCTTCCTCTTCACCGATCACCAGTAGAGGCTCCCTATACTCGGGTCGCAGTGGGGCGTAGCCAAGCGGTAAGGCAGCGGGTTTTGGTCCCGCGATCCCAGGTTCGAATCCTGGCGCCCCAGCCATCTCGCTGAGGCGACGACGATATGGCCGATCCGCCGCTCGCAGCCCTGATCATGGCCGGAGGCCTCGGCACCCGCATGCGCTCGTCGGTGCCGAAGCACTTCCACCCGATCCTCGGGCGACGACTCGTCGACTGGGTGATCGAGAGCGCGGTCGCGACGGGCGCAGACCCCGTGGTCGTCGTCGCCTCCCCGTCGGGGCGCGACCAGTTCGAGGATGCGCCGGTCGTCGTCGTCATTCAGCCCGAGCCGCTCGGGACCGGTGACGCTGCGCGCTCGGCCAGGGCCGCACTCGCCGACTACACCGGCGACGTGCTCGTGCTCTCCGGAGATACGCCGCTGCTCACGCCCGAGCTGCTGGCCGCCTTGCTCGAGACCCACCGTTCGGAGCACGCCGCGGCGACGATCCTCACCTCCAGGCCGTCCGACCCGCGCCTCTACGGGCGCATCGTCCGAGACGCCGACGGCTCGGTCGTTCGCATCGTCGAGGGCACGGATGCGTCACCCGAGGAGCTCGAGATCGCCGAGGTCAACTCGTCGATCTACGCGTTCCGATCGGATGCCCTCTGGCCGGCGCTCGAGCGGCTCCAGCCGAAGAACGTCCAGGGCGAGCTCTACCTCACCGACGCGATCTCGATCCTGGTCGGGGGCGGTGAGCGCGTCGCGGCTCACGTCGCGCCCGATCCGGACGAAACCGAAGGGGTCAACACGCGCGTCGAGCTCGCGCTCGCCGCCGCCGTCCTGCGCGACCGCATCAACGAGCGGCACATGCTGGCCGGCGTGACGATCGTCGACCCGGCGACGACCTGGATCGATCCCTCCGTCGAGATCGCCGAGGACGTGACGATCAACCCGTTCACCGTGCTCCGCGGTCGGACCCGCATCGGGGAGGGCGCGGAGATCCACCCCCACACCGTCGCCGTCGACGCCGAGATCGGGAAGCGCGCGATCGTTGGGCCCTTCTGTTACCTTCGCCCCGGAACGAGCCTCGGCGAGTCCTCGAAGGCAGGCACCTACGTGGAAATCAAGAACTCGCGGATCGGAGATCGCAGCAAAATCCCGCACCTGTCGTACATCGGCGACGCGGACGTCGGCGAGGACTCGAACATCGGCGCCGGCGCAATCACCGCGAACCTCGGCCACCGTCCCGGAGAGCCGAAGAAGCGTACGACGATCGGCAGCAACGTCAGAACCGCAATCCACAATGGCTTCATCGCTCCAGTGGAGGTCGGTGATGGTGCATGGATCGCAGCCGGTTCGGTGATCACAGAGGACGTTCCCCCGGGAGCGCTCGCGATCGCGCGGCAACGTCAGGAGAACAAGGAGGGGTATGCAGCACGTCAGCAGCGCGACGAGTGAGCTCGCCCTTCCCGGCCTCGAGGCACTCGAGCCCGTGACCGAGGCCACGCCCGGCCACTGGATCGAGCGTGGGCCGCAGAAGCGGCTGATGGTGTTCAGCGGCCGCTCGCACTCGGTGCTGGCGGAGCGGATCGCCGAGCAGCTCGGCGTCGAGCTGGGCGAGATCGACCTCGGCACGTTCGCGAACGGCGAGACCTATTGCCGGTTCGACGAATCGATTCGCGGAGCGGACGTCTTCCTCGTGCAGACAGGCTCGGAGCCGGTCGACCGCAACGTGATGGAGCTGCTGTTCATGATCCAGGCCGCGAAGCTCGCCTCCGCAAAGCGCATCACGGCGGTGATCCCGCTCTACCCGTACGCCCGGCAGGATCGCAAGGCGAAACCGCGCGAGCCGATCTCCGCACGCCTCATCGCCGACATGCTCCAGCTCGCGGGCGCCGACCGCGTGCTCACGATGGATCTGCACGCCGGTCAGATCCAGGGGTTCTTCACGATCCCGGTCGATCACATGACCGCACTGCCGCTCTTCGCACGGCACTTCCGCGATCTCGGCCTCGTCGGGGAGGGAATCGTCTCCGTTTCGCCGGATGCCGGCCGGGCGAAGATGGCCGTCCGCTTCGCGGAGATGCTCGACGCCGACTTCGCCCTCATGCACAAGACGCGCCCTGCACACGATGTCGCCGAGGTGACGGAGATCACCGGTCGCGTTCGCGGCAAGAAGGCCGTGCTGGGTGACGACGTGATCATGACCGGGGGCACGTTGCTCGCGAACGTGAACGCGCTCAAGGCCCATGACGTCGACGACGTGTGGGTCTTCGCGACGCACGGCCTGTTCTGCGGCGGCGCGCTCGAGCGGTTCGCCGACGCCGACATCGCCGGAATCGTCGTCACCGACACGGTGCCGATCGACCCGATCGCGAAGCCGAACAACCTGACCGTGCTCACGGTCGCGCCGCTGCTGGCCGAGACGATCATGAACGTCTTCGCCGACGACTCGGTCAGCGCGATCTTCGGCGGGGAGAACCAGCTTTTCTAGTTCGGGGGAAGAACCTGCGGTTCTCCCCCGAGGCCCCACTCTCCCTTGTCACGTGACAACACGAAGCGCTGCCGGACTTCCCACCGAGCCAAGCTCGGCCTCGGTCTCCCCGGTCAACGGACCCTGACGGTTCGGCACCGTAAGGCGAACGGCTCACGTTCGGGGCCGGAGCCGGGCTTGGCCCGGCGGGAGGCCAAGAGCGCCATGCGAGCGGTGGGCCGAGGGAGAGAGGGGTATTGGGGAGAGAACCGTAGGTGCTCTCCCCAATCGCTGCTCGGCCGGCACTAGTCGTTCTGTTAGCGTTTTATGCGTTCTGAGTAGGGCCGCCTCGTCGGAGCGGGGCGTGAGCGCACGGCCCCCGAGAACACCACTCGGGCGCGAACAATTCGACGGGGCAGGCAGATCGGAGGTCAGCGATGGCTGACGAAGATCGCACCGTTCCGCCGGGGCAGGAGGCCCCCGTTTCGGCGCGGATGACGCGACTCGGGCTCCTGCACCGCGGAGCCGTTGCCGGTGTCGCCGGCGTGACGGCCGGCAGCCTGCTCAACGGCGCGCCCGCAGAGGCAGCCGAGAAGGCCTCGCCGCCGCCGGCGCTGATGTTCCTCACGAAGTGGGAGTTCGACTACGTGACGGCCATGGCGGAGACGATCTGGCCGACCGACGACCTCGGGCCCGGAGCGCGCGTGGCAGGCGTCGGGTACTACATCGACGGCCAGCTCTCGGGCAGCTGGGGTCAGGGCCACCGCTTCTACCTCAACGGCCCGTTCACGACCCCGGCCGATACCGGCCACGGCTGGCAGATCCCGATGACGCCCGCAGACGTCTACCGGGCGTTCCTGCCGGGGTTCGACGCCTACGTGCGCAACGCCTATGGCAAGCCGTATCCGGACCTGCCGGCTGCGCAGCAGACCTCGGCTTTGACCGACCTGCAGACGGGGAAGGCCACGATCCCGATTGCAGGCGCGACGAGCTTTGCGAGCTCTGACTTCTACGCGCTCTTCCGGCAGAACGTCCTCGAAGGGATGCTCGCCGACCCGGCTTACGGCGGGAACAGGAACATGGTCGGTTGGAAGTTCGTCGGCTTTCCCGGCGACCCGCTTCGCCGTGGAGACGAGTACTACAAGTACATCTTCACCTCGCAGCCGTATCCGTACGCGAACAAGCCGCTGCCGATGAATCCGACCTACGCGAAGCAGGCTGTCTCTTCCGCCGCGGGTAGGACCGGCTCGGGTGTTCCGGGAGACGCATCCACCAACACGTCGAACGGAGGGCAGTAGCGGTGGCAGTCAACAAGAAGGTCGACGTGGCGATCGTCGGCGTCGGCTGGGTCGGCGGCATCATCGCCTCCGAGCTGACGAAGGCCGGGCTGACCGTGGTCGGCCTGGAGCGGGGTCACGACCGGAGCATCCCGGACTGGCAGCCGCGCGACGAGTTGCGGTACGCGATCCGCAACGATCTCTTCCAGAACACCGCGAACGAGACGTGGACGTTCCGTCACAACCTGGGCGAGACCGCCCTCCCGATCCGGCAGCTCGGCGCGTGGCTCCCGGGCACCGGTATCGGCGGGGCCGGCGTCCACTGGAACGGCCAGACCTGGCGCTTCCATCCGCGCGACTTCACGATCCGAACGAGCACGATCGATCGCTACGGCGCGGCGGCGATCCCGGCCAACATGGCGATCCAGGACTGGGGGATCACCTACGACGAGCTCGAGCCGTACTACGACAAGTTCGAGTACATGGCGGGGATCGCGGGCAAGGCCGGGAACCTCAAGGGGCAGATGATCCCGGGCGGGAACGTCTTCGAGGGACCGCGTTCACGCGAGTTCCCCGTCAAGCCGCCGCAGGACACGCCGCTGATGGCGCTCTTCCGGCAGGCGGCGACGAAGCTCGGATACCACCCGTTCACGGGGCCGACGGCGAACCTGCCGAGCACGTACAAGAACCCCGACGGGATCGAGCGTGGACAGTGCGTCTACTGCGGGTTCTGCGAGCGGTTCGGCTGCGAGGTCGGCGCGAAGGCCGACCCCACCGTGACCGTGCTGCCCGTCGCCCACAAGACCGGTCGCTTCAAGGTGATCGAGTACGCGAACGCGTTCATGATCAAGAACGACGGCAAGTCGGCGCAGAGCATCCTCTACTACGACGGGTTGGGCAACCTGCAGGAGCAGCCGGCCGACGTGATCGTGCTCGGCGCGTTCATGTTCAACAACGTGCGGCTGCTGCTCAACTCGAAGCTCGGGACGCCGTACGACTCGACGACAGCGACCGGTGTCGTCGGCCGGAACTTCTGCTACCAGACGGGTGGCGGCGGCGCGAGCGGCTGGTTCTCGAACGAGGAGTTCAAGCGGTACATGGGTGCCGGCGCGCTGTCCTGCGCGCTCGACGACTTCAACGCCGACAACTTCGACCACACCGGTCTCGGCTTCCTCGGCGGCGGCTCGATCACCGTCGGCTCGAGCGGCGCGCGCCCGATCCAGGCTCTGAGCGTCCCGCCGGGCACGCCGGCGTTCGGCAGCGAGTGGAAGGCCGCTGTGCAGAAGTACTACAGGCGGGTCGTCAGCGTGGGCTTCCAGGGCGAGTCGCCGGCCTACCAGATGCACTCCATGGATCTCGACCCGCACTACCGCGACCAGTTCGGCAATCCGCTGCTTCGGCTCACGTTCGACTGGCAGCCGAACGAGCGGGCGATGATCGCGTACGCAGGGACGAAGACGCTCGGAATCATGCAGGAGATGCTCCCGAACGCCACCCACTACAAAGGAGGCCCGACACCGTCCGGCGACGTCATCTCCGGCGGGCCGGGCGCGCTGCCCGCTCATTTCGACACGACGACGTACCAGTCGACCCACATCACGGGCGGCGCGATCATGGGGGCCGACCCCGACACGTCGGTCGTCAACAACTACCTGCAGATGTGGGACGCGCAGAACGTGTTCGTCGTCGGTGCGTGCAACTTCCCGCAGAACGCAGGGTTCAACCCGACCGGGACGGTGGGTGCGCTCGCCTACCGCGCCGCCGAGGGGA
This sequence comes from uncultured Thermoleophilia bacterium, assembly GCA_963742605.1. Taxonomy (GTDB): domain Bacteria; phylum Actinomycetota; class Thermoleophilia; order Gaiellales; family Gaiellaceae; genus PALSA-600. The sequence goes on from CAVUNA010000006.1 coordinate 273,167, forward strand.
TCCTCAAGTACCACAAGAGCGGCGGCGCCCTGGTATGAGCGACGACCTCGAAGCGTACGACGGCAAGTGGGTGGCGATGCGTGACGGGCAGGTCGTGGCTCACGCGGACGACGAGGAGGCCGTTCGGGCCCACGCGGACGTCCAGGCCACCGACCTCGTCTTCCCGGTCGGCGAGCCGCCCTCGGGCTTCTATCTGATCAACGTCTAGGCAGAGCAAGCGGCGAACCGGGTGGGGGCTGGAGCTCTCCACCGGTTCGTCGCTCGGTACACTGCTCGGCCGTGCCTTCCGAGCGCCATCAGTTGCTGGTCTCGCACCGCGACATCCTCGGCTCCTCCGAGTCGCGCCGCCTGCGCCGGCGGGGCCTGATCCCGGGGATTCTCTACGGGCGCGAGCGGCCGGTCGCGATCAGCATCCCCGAGCGCGACCTCCGGGCGGCGCTGACGACCGCGGGCGGACTGAACGCGGTGCTCGACGTCGTCGTCGACGACGCCGGCGCGAAGGTACATCCGTCCGTCCTCAAGGAGTTCCAGCGTGACCTGGTTCGCGGCGTGATCACGCACGTCGACCTGCAGGAGGTGCGTCTCGACCAACCGATTCACGCGACCGTGCCCGTGGCGCTCATCGGCGAGGCGGTCGGCGTGAAGGAGGGCGGCGTTCTCTCGCAGGTGACGAACGAGGTCACCGTCGAGGCGTTGCCGATGGAAGTCCCGGAGCACCTCGATCTCGACATCACCGCGCTCGCGATCGGCGACTCGGCGCGTCTCGATGCGCTCCAGGTGCCCGAGGGCGTCAGGCTCCTCGACGATCCCGACACCGTCCTCGCGAGCGTCACGCACGCCACCCGCGTCGAGGAGCCGGAGGCCGCGGAGCTCGCCGAGGGTGAGGCCGAGCCGGGTGCAGCAGAGCCTGCCGCCGAAGCGGAACCCGTCGCCGAAGGCGACGGCGAAACCGAAGGCTGATCGCGATGCGGCTCTGGCCGCGCCGGCACGGCACCTCGCTCGACCTGCTCGTCGCCGGCCTCGGCAACCCCGGTCCCGAGCATGCACGCAACCGCCACAACGTCGGCTGGCTCGTCGTCGACGAGCTGGCGCGCCGGCACGACGGTCAGTGGCGGGCGAAGTTCAACGGCCGCCTTGCCGAGATCCGCATCGACGGTCACAAGGTGGCGCTGCTGAAGCCGGAGACATTCATGAACGACTCCGGCCGTTCCGTGCAGGCCGCGGCGCGCTTCTTCAAGATCGAGCCCGACGCGGTCCTCGTCGTCCACGACGAGAGCGACCTTGGCATCGGGCGGCTTCAGCTTCGCCGCGGCGGAGGCCTTGCCGGGCACAACGGGCTGCGCTCGGTCGCCTCGGGGCTCGGCGGGCCCGACTTCCTGCGGCTGCGGGTCGGGGTCGGGCGGCCCGAACGGGGCGACCCCCGTCCGCTCGCCGACTGGGTGCTGTCCGACTTCGCGCCGCACGACGACGCGGAGGCGATCGTGAATCGAGCAGCCGACGCGGTCGAGGCACTGGATGCCGACGGCCTGGAGGCCGCGCAGCGGCGCGTCAATTGACTGTGAAGCCGACAACGACGGTGCTCTCCGGTCTCCTCGAACGGCTTCGGGCAGAGACGCGCTTCCAGGACTACGCCGTCGCCTTCCCGGAGCGCGCGCGTGTGTCGGAGTCGATCCTGCCCTTTGTGCTCGCGGCGCTCCACGCCGAGCTCGGGCGTGGCCTCGTCGCGCTGCTCCCCGAGGACGCGGATGCGCGCGATGCGGCCGAGGCGGCCGGGTGGTTTCTGGGCGAGGACGCCGTCGCGCTCTTCCCGTCCCGCGGCGTGCACTTCGGCTCCGGCCTGGAACCACCTCCGCATCTCGTCGGCGAGCGCGCGCGCGCGTTCGAGGTGCTCGAACGCGGCGGCCTCGTCTGCGCGTCGGCCGCCGCCGTCGCGGAAGGGCTGCCTCCGAGCGCAGCCCGCCCGACGCCGCTTCGGGTTGCCCGCGGCGACGAGCCCGGGCTCGAGGCTCTGGCCGAGCACCTGTCGTCGTCGGGCTACGAGCGGGTCGAACGCGTCGAGGAGCGGGGCCAGTTCGCCGTCCGCGGCGGCCTCGTCGACGTGTTCGGCACGACCGGTCGCGAGCCGGTGCGCATCGAGCTCTTCGGCGACGAGATCGAGCAGCTGCGCGTCTTCTCGCCCTTCACCCAGCGCGCGCTGCGGCAGATCGACGAAGCGGTCGTCTATCCGGCTGCCGAGCGCCGCCGCGAGAGCGTCGAGCTCGACCTCGGGCCGGAGGACGACGGTGCTCTTGCAGCGGTGCCGGACGACCTCGTGCCGCCGCTCAGCGCCCCGCCCGACATCGTGTGGCAGCTCGACGAGGTGCGGGCGGTGTGGGCCGAGGAGGGGCTCGAGCCGGTCGATCTCGCCGGCGCCGCGGAGCTCGGCCCGCTGCCGCAAGGGCAGCGCTTCAGCTTCGACGCGCAGCGGCCGGCCCTGGCTGCACGTGGCCTCTCCGAGGCCGAGAACGAGCTCGGCGGTCTACTCCGCCAGCAGCTCGACGTCGTCGTCACCTTCCCGCACCGCGGCGAGGCGCTGCGCCAGCAGCAGCTCCTGCGACGCGTCTCGGCGACGATGCTCGAACCGGGCGAGGGGCCCGCCGAGCTGACGTTCGCAGTGTCCCCGGCGCGCCGCGGCTTCGTGTGGCGCGATCTCGGTGTGGCCCTGCTCCCCGACACGCAGGTGTTCCGGAAGCGGCCCTCGCGCGCGGCGACCGCGCCGGGTCGCGCACTGCAGAGCTTCTCCGACCTCCGCACGCGCGACTACGTGGTGCACGAGGACCACGGAGTCGCCCAGCTGCTCGGCTTCGAGACGAAGGAGGTCGCGGGAGTCACCCGCGACTACCTCTTGCTCGCCTTCCGTGGCGACGACCGCGTCTACGTCCCGCACGAACAGATCGGGAAGGTCAGTCGCTACATCGGCGCGGACGCGCGAGCGCCGGCTCTGTCGAAGCTGGGAGGCAAGGCGTGGGACAACCTGAAGTCGCGGGCGCGCGAGCATCTCCGCGAGCTCGCGGGCGATCTGCTCCAGCTCTACGCCCAGCGGCAGACTCAGCCCGGAGTCGCGTACGACGTCGAGCACGAGTGGGTCGAGCAGCTCGAGGCGGAGTTCCCGTACCGCGAGACGGAGGATCAGCGCACCGCGATCGAGGCCGTCAAGGAGGATCTCGAGGCGCCGCGTCCGATGGATCGCCTCGTCTGCGGTGACGTCGGCTTCGGCAAGACCGAGGTCGCGTTGCGCGCTGCGTTCGCGGTCGCTGTCTCGGGCAAGCAGGTGCTGATGCTCGCCCCGACCACGGTGCTCGCGCAGCAGCACTGGAACACGTTCCGCGCCCGCTACCGCGACTTCCCCGTCCGCGTCGAGATGGTGTCGCGCTTCCGCAGGCCGGCCGACGTGAAGCAGGTGCTTCGCGACTTCGCCGACGGGAAGGTCGACGTCCTGATCGGGACACATCGCGTCCTCTCGCGCGACGTGATCCCGAAGGAGCTCGGGCTGGTGATCGTGGACGAAGAGCAGCGCTTCGGGGTCGCCCAGAAGGAGCTCTTGCGCTCGCTTCGTCTCGAGGTCGACGTGCTCGCGCTCTCGGCGACGCCGATTCCGCGCACCCTCCACATGTCGCTGTCCGGACTGCGCGACATTTCGGTGATCGAGACGCCGCCGGAGGGCCGCCGGCCGATTCGCACGTACGTCGGTGAGATCGACGAGGACCTGATCAAGCAGGCGCTCGAACGCGAGGTGGCACGGCAGGGGCAGGCGTTCTACCTGCACAACCGGGTCGAGACGATCGACGAGGCCGCCGAGAAGCTCCGGCAGCTCTGTCCCGGCCTGCGCTTCCTCGTCGCGCACGGCCAGATGCGCGAGCGTGAGCTCGAGGACAAGATGCTCACGTTCCTGGCAGGCGACGCCGACGTGCTCGTCTCGACGACGATCATCGAGTCGGGCCTCGACATCCCCCAGGCGAACACGCTGATCGTCGAGCGAGCCGATCTGCTCGGGCTCGCGCAGCTCTACCAGATTCGAGGCCGCGTGGGGCGAAGCGATCAGCTGGCGCACGCGTACCTCTTCTATCCCGACCAGGCGGAGCTGACGCCCGAGTCGCGGGCGCGGCTGGCGACGCTCGCAGACCACACCGAGCTCGGCGCCGGCTTCGCAATCGCGATGCGCGATCTGGAGATCCGTGGTGCCGGCGATCTCCTCGGCGCCGAGCAGTCGGGCCACGTTGCGGCGCTGGGGTTCGAGCTGTACGTCGAGATGCTGCACGAGGCCGTGGCCGAGCTAAGCGGACAACGTCGCGTCGCTGCCCGCCCGGTTCGCGTCGACGTGCGTGTCGACGCGTACGTCCCGGCGGGCTACATCGCGGCCGAGGCGCTCAAGATCGACCTACACCGGCGGATCGCGTTGTCCGAGTCCGAGGACGAGCTGCACGAGCTTCGCGTCGGCACCGAAGACCGCTACGGGCCGATGCCCGATCCCGTCGCGAACCTGTTTGCGATCCAGGAGGCGAAGCTGAAGCTGGCGCACCTCGGTGCCGACTACCTCGTCTTCCGCGGCGGTCGCGCATCTGTCGGTCCGGTCGTTCTGGGCTCCGCCGAACTGCGCGAATTGCGCGGTCTCGTCGACACTGCTGTGTATTCGTCAGGAACCCGTGAAGTGTCATTAAGACACCATGAATTCAAGGCGGCGCTCGATTTGGTCGATGCTATGCTGGCGGCGCGCCGAGCGGCTTAGTGCGGCGCTTTTCTATGCAGAAGACCATTCTCCGTCTCTCGTTTCTGCTCGTCGCTGCGGCGCTCCTGGCAGCGTGCGGCAGCGGCTCGAGCGCGTCGCTTTCGAGCGACGACGTTGCCCTGGTCGGCAACCAGCACATCACCCAGGCGCAGTTCGCCGCGTTGCTGGTCCAGGCGAAGCGGGCGATCGTGGCGAACGGCCAAACGTTTCCGAAGCAGGGAACGACCAACTACGAGGCCGTCCGCAGCCAGGTGGTCAACCTCCTCGTCCAGCAGGCCGAGGAGCAGGAGCGCGCAGCCTCGGACGGGATCACGATCACCGACAAGCAGGTCTCGAACCGGCTCGCGGCGATCAAGAAGCAGTACTTCGGGAACAGCCAGGCGAAGTACCTGGCCCAGCTGAAGAAGCAGCAGCTGACCGAGCCGGAGGTGCGGCAGGAGATCAAGCTGCAGCTGCTCCAGACCGCGCTCCAGAACAAGGCGACGGCCGGCATCAAGGTTTCCAACTCCGACATCCAGACCTACTACCAGCAGCACCAGCAGTCGTACTCCAAAGCGGAGTCGCGTGATGTGCGCTACATCCTCGTGAAGGATCAGAAGACAGCCGGTCAGCTGTACAGCCAGCTGCAGAACGGGACGAGCCAGACGTGGTGCACCCTCGCCAAGAAGTACTCCCTCGACCCTGGCTCGAAGCAGACCTGCGGGAAGGGCACCTTCACCAAGGGCCAGACGGTCGCGGAGTTCGACAAGGTTCTCTTCTCGGCGCCGACCAACAAGGTGCACGCGCCGATCCACAACGCCCAGTACGGCTGGTTCGTCCTCGAGCCGACGTCGAGCATCAAGCCGAAGTCCGTCACCCCCGAGGCCAAGGTTGCAGCGTCGATTCGGCAGACGCTCCTGCAGCAGCGGAAGAATGCAGCCGTTCAGGACTACGTGACGAAGCTGCAGAAGAGCTACTGCTCCGGGTCGAAGATCAAGTACCAGAGCGGCTACCAGCCGAGCCCGGATCCCTGCACCGTCTCGACGACGACGAACGCCACGACCACCGGCTAACGGCTAAGTTCCCGCCGTGTCCCTCGCCGGCGCGCTCGACGAGCTGCAAGAGCTGACCGAGCGGCTGCGTCGCGAGTGTCCCTGGGATCGCGAACAGACCGCGCGCACGATCGTGCCGCACACGGTCGAGGAGGCGTATGAGGTCGCCGACGCGGCGAACGCGGGCGACGACGCCAAGCTCCTCGGCGAGCTGGGTGACCTGCTCTTCCAGTGCGTCTTTCTCGCGCTTCTTCTCGAAGAGCGCGGACACGGCGACCTCGAGCAGGTGATCCGCCACGTTCAGGCGAAGCTCGTCCAACGCCACCCACACGTGTTCGGGGGTGAGGCCGTGCAGACCGCCGGCGCGGTTCGGTCGCGCTGGGAGCAGCTGAAGGTCGAGCAGGAGGACCGGGCGGGCATCTTCCACGATGTCCCCGAGAACCTTCCGGCGCTGCTCTATGCAAGAAAGCTACAACGGCGCGCGACGAGCGTCGGCTTCGAGTATCCGGACCTCGCCGGGGCGTTGGCCGACCTCGAGGACGAACTACGCGAGCTGCGCGCCGAGCTGCCCGAAGAGGAGCCGCCGGCGGAGCGTGAGCCGGCGCCGCGTGTCGCCGCCGAGCTCGGCGACGTTCTGTTCTCGCTCGTCAACGTCGCCCGACGCGTCAACGTCGACCCCGAGCTCGAGCTCCGGACGGCGGCGAAGCGGTTCCGCGCGCGGGTCGAGCTCGCCGAGCGGATCGCTGCTGCCGACGGCTCCGACTGGAAGATGCTGCCGCTCGACGAGCAGGACGGCTACTACGACAAGGCAAAACTGAAGGAGGCGGGCGCGTGACGAGGATCGCAGCGGTCGCGGGTCGGCAGGTCCTCGACTCGCGCGGAAATCCGACCGTCGAGGTGGACGTCGTCCTCGAGTCAGGCGCAAATGGTCGCGCCCTGGTGCCCTCGGGCGCCTCGACCGGCGCACACGAGGCCGTCGAGCTTCGCGACGGCGGGTCGGCGTGGGGAGGCAAAGGCGTCGCCGATGCCGTCGCCAACGTCAACACGGAGATCGCCGACGCCGTCCGGGGAACGGACGCGGGCGATCAGGGGGCTCTCGATCTTCGGTTGATCGAGCTCGACGGGACCCCGAACAAGGGCAGGCTCGGTGCGAACGCGATCCTGGGCGTCTCGCTCGCCGTCGCGAAAGCCGGAGCGGCCGACGCCGAACAGCCACTCTGGCGGTATCTCGGAGGCGAAGCCGCGGTGACGCTCCCGGTGCCGATGATGAACGTCATCAACGGCGGCGTGCACGCCGACAACTCGATCGACCTCCAGGAGTTCATGCTCGTGCCGGTCGGCGCGACGTCGTTCGCCGAAGGGCTCCGGATCGGAGCCGAGGTCTACCACGCGCTGAAGAGCCTCTTGCACGAGCGCGGGCTTTCGACCGCCGTCGGCGACGAGGGTGGGTTCGCACCCGATCTCGACTCGAGCGAAGCGGCGATCGAGGTCATCCTCGAGGCGTCCGAGCGCGCGGGCCACCGGAGCCGCGTCGCGATCGCCCTCGACCCCGCGTCGAGCGAGGTGTTCGACGACGGTGTCTACCGCTTCGAAGGTCGAACCGAGACCGGTGAGACGCTGGCCCGATTCTGGGCGGAGCTCATCGACCGCTATCCGGTCGTCTCTCTCGAGGACGGCTGTGCCGAGGACGACTGGGACGCATGGGGGACACTGACGCGCGAGGTCGGCGATCGTGTCCAGCTCGTCGGTGACGACATCTTCGTCACGAACCCCGACCGGCTACGCGAGGGGATCACGCGCGGTGTCGCGAACTCGATTCTCGTGAAGGTGAACCAGATCGGAACGCTCACCGAGACGATCGACGCCGTGCGTCTCGCCCACGACGCGGGGTACACGGCCGTGATGTCGCACCGCTCGGGCGAGACCGAGGACGCGACGATCGCCGACCTCGCGGTGGCGCTCGGGACCGGCCAGATCAAGACCGGGGCGCCGGCGCGCTCCGACCGCGTGGCGAAGTACAACCAGCTGCTCAGGATCGAGGAGCAACTCGGCGCGAACGCCCGCTATCCCGGCTGGGAGGCGTTTCCGCGCAGCTCGCTACGCGGCTGAGCGGAGAGAGGTCGCGCCGAGCAGGCGCTCGAGCGACGCCAGCGTCTCGCGCGGCGTCCGGCGGAGCCCGACGTGACGGACGACGCCGCCGGGGTCGACGATCATCGTGATCCGCCGCCTTTCGGCGACGCCGGTCAAGAGTGGAAAGCGGACGGACTCGTTCCGGTACGTGCTCTCGGTCTCGTGCCAGTCGTCCGGGGTAGTGGCGAGCACGACGGCGCCGTCCGCGGCGAACGCTTCTTCGAGAGCGGCGAGCTCGAGTGCATCGAAGCGGCGCACGCCGAACGCCACCACGGTCCAGCCACCGCGATACTCGGCCAGCGCGATCCTGCGACGTTCCTCTCCACGCGCAAACGCGTCGGCTTCGAGTCTCGGGGCGGCGCTTCCGATGGCGATGAACATGCCGTGAGGGTAGGCGCCGGACGCGGCTTCGTCATCGTCGGTGCGAACGATCTTGGTGTCGTTCCGGAGAACGAGCGGCCTCGGCGCTTCATCTAGTCTGGAACGCGGTGACGCCTGTCGAGCGCCGGAGGACGAAGATCGTGGCCACGATCGGGCCTGCTTCGTCGACCCACGATGTGCTGCAGACGCTCGTCGAGGCCGGTGTGGACGCAGTGCGGCTAAACCTCTCGCACGGGACTCACGAGGACCACGCCGCGAGCGCGGCAGTGGTCCGGGCCGTACAACACGAGACGGGCAAGCCGCTTGCGGTGATCGCCGACCTGCAGGGGCCGAAGCTGCGGATCGGTGACCTGCCCGTGCCGCGTGTGCTGCTGAAGGACGAGGAGGTCGTCGTCGTCGGCGACCAGCGCGCCCTCGACGGCGAGCTCCCCGTTGCCCCGGCGGTGATCGGCGAGGTGCTGAGCCCGGGCCACGACGTGCTGATCGACGACGGGCTCGTGCGGCTCACCGTCGAGGAGGTGGCGGACGGACGGGCACGCTGCCGTGTGCTCGTCGGCGGCGAGGTGAAGTCGCACAAGGGCGTGAACCTGCCGGGCGTCCCGATCCCGATTCCGTCGTTGACGAAGAAGGATCTCGTCGACCTCGAGTTCGCCCTTTCGCTGAACGTCGACTACGTCGCCCTCTCGTTCGTCCGTGCGGCGGCCGATGTTCGTGACCTGCACGAGATCATCAGGCAGCACGGCTCAGCCGCGCACGTGATCGCGAAGATCGAGAAGGCCGAGGCGATCGAGGTGCTCGACGAGGTTCTCCACGAGGCCGACGCCGTGATGGTCGCGCGCGGCGATCTCGGTGTCGAGATCGGCGCCGCGACGGTGCCGCTGCTGCAGAAGCGGATCATCCTTCGCTGCCTGGAGGCCGGGAAGCCGGTGATCACGGCGACCCAGATGCTCGAATCGATGATCGAGCATGCGGAGCCCACGCGTGCCGAGGCCAGCGACGTCGCCAACGCGGTGCTCGACGGGACCTCGGCGGTGATGCTCTCCGCGGAGACCGCGACCGGCAACTACCCGGTGGAGGCGGTGGCGACGATGGACCGCATCGCCCGCGCGGTCGAGCCGTCGATGGGGTACCGCCACCAGATGCCGGAGGCCGGCGACGAGACGACGGTCGGCACGGCGATGTCCAACGCTGCCTGCGATCTCGCCGAGGCGCTCGGTGCTCGTGCGATCCTCGTCCCGACCTTCACGGGGCGGACCGCGTCGGCGGTCGCGCGGCTCCGACCACGCCGTCCGATCGTCGCGCTCTCACATCATCAGACGTCGGTGCAGCAGCTCGCGCTCGAATGGGGTGTGACGCCGGTGCTGATGCCGCAGACCCACGACGTCGAGGACCTGTGGGCGCGCTCGATCGAATCCGCGCTGGCTTCCGGGACGGTCGACGTCGGCGACCGGGTCGTCCTCACGGCGGGGACAGCTGTCAACTTGCCCGGCTCGACGAACGTGATCAAGGTCGACGTCGCTTGACGCCGTAGGGATCCGCCGGCCGCTGCCGAAACGGGACGCATGCTGCGTCTCGGCGGGATCCGGCTACTCGCGATCGGCGGCCTCGTCCTGGTGGCGTTCCTCTACTGGAAGCCGGCACACGCGTACTTCCACGCGAAGCATCAGCTCGAGAGCAGCCAGGCCGACGTACGGGCGCTTCAGGCGGAGCGCACGCGCCTGCAGCGTCGCATCGCGCGCGCGGGCACCGGCGACCAGTTCGTCCGCGAGGCCAGGAGGCTCGGGCTGGTGAAGCCCGGCGAGCGCCTGTTCATCGTCAAGGGCATCCCCGCCTGGCGCAAAAAGCACTAGGTTCGGCCCATGGACGACCGCGAGCTCGTGGCGCGGCAGCTCGGCCGCGAGCCTCGGGCGTTCCGGTGCGTCGCCGTCCGGTGCCCGTTCGGGCGGCCGGCGGTGACCGAGCAGCTCGCGTTCGACGAAACGGGAGCGCCGTTCCCGACCCAGTTCTACTTGACCTGCCGCAGCCTCGTCGCCGCCGTCTCCAGACTGGAGGCGGCAGGAGGGGTTGAGCGGTTCACGCAGGCAGCCCGTGATGACCCGGCGCTCGCCGCGAGCCTCGCCCGGGCGGATGCGGAGCAGCGGGCGATCCGGCCCGAGCTCGCTGCCGGGATCGGCGGCACGACCCGAGGCGGGAGCCTCAAATGCCTGCACGCACACGCGGCCTTCGCCCTCGCGCGGCCGGGCTACGAGCTCGGCGACCGGATCCTCGGCGAGCTCCCATCGCTCTGGCCGTCGACCTGCTGTACTCCCTGACCGTGGAGCTCGAGGTTGCCCGGCATCAATGGGACGACGGCCGGCGCCGCGTCGAGCAGGCGCGCCGGGCCGATCGCCGTCGGTACGACGAGCTCATCCGCGAGATCGACCTGGTGCTCGCCGCCCTCCGGGGCCGGGTCGGCCAGACGTTCACGCTTGCCGAGCTGGCAGACGCCTACGACGGCGCGGATACGTGGGTGGGCGACCTCATCGACGACGCAGATCCGGACGGCAAGCCGCCCAGCGAGGCCGGCACGGTCATGGATGCCGCCTTCCATCACTACGCGCGCGGCGCCTCGGACTACCGTCCGTGACCGGCGCACCCGAACGTCCACGTCGGCGCGGTCGCCGCCGGCGCCGGGTTCCGCCCTGGGCGCTGATCGGGGCCGGGTTGCTGCTCGCGTTCGTGGTCGGGATCGCCGTCGGCGAGTCGCTCCACGACAACCCGAAACCGGGCGGCACGCAGACGCTGGTCCGCACGCTGCAGCCGCTCCCGCTCGAGCCTGCGGCCCGCTCCACGGTCACCGTGACCGTGACCACGCCCTAGGAATCGAGGGGGCGTGTTTAGATACGAGCAGCTTTGGTTACTTTTTCGAGGTGACTCCTCCACAGCCGAAGCGCGGTGACCCGGACTGGCTCACTCTCGGCCAGGCCGCCAAATTCCTCGGCGTCGCCCAGTCGACGATCCGCAAGTGGTCGGACCAGGGGCGTGTCCCGGCGTTCTACACACCGGGTCGCCACCGTCGCTTTCTCCGCAGCGATCTGGAGGAGTTCGTCGACCGCTCCGGGCCCGGCGGGTCCGAGAACGGCCCGTGCGTCCTCGTCGTCGACGACAACGCGGCGCTCCGTGCGGTGGTGCGCGCAAACCTGGAGCGCGAGGGATACGACGTCGTCGAGGCGAGTAGCGCGGACGAGGCGCTCGAGGCTGCCGCCGAGCGGACACCCGGTCTCGTGCTGCTCGACGTCGTGCTGCCGGGGACGGACGGCTGGCAGCTCCTGCAGCGGCTCCAGGAGCTGTACGGCGCCGTTCCCGTGATCATGTTCAGCGGCCAGGTGGAGGCGTCGAGCTCGCAGGTCCGCGAGCGGGGCGCCAAGGCGTTCGTGGGGAAGCCCTTCGACCCGCAGCAGCTGATCGAACGCGCGCGGCAGCTGCTTCCCGCCTAGCCGTAGAGGCCCTCTTAGAGCTCTTCGAGCGCGCGCAGCAGGCCGCCGGCGATCACGCCGAGGCCGGCGACGAGGGCGATCCAGATCCCGATCCCGCGCCCGTCCGCCGGCAGCACCGCATCGGGAATCGAGATCACGCGAATCAGGACGAAGACCGTCGCGAGAATGCCGAGCGCCAGCACGAGCAGGCTCTCCGGGATCGCCGGGGGCAGTTCGAATCCGAGCTCGCGGAAGACCACGAGCGCGAGTACCGCGACCCCGATGAAGAAGACCAGCTTGCCGAGGGTGCCGGTGTGCCAGCCGATCACGGCGAGCTTGATCCCGACGCCCGAGCCTGCGTACCAGCCCATGAACGACGAGAGCGCAAGCACGAGCCCGGCGACCCACGTCACCCGTTCGCCGAGCGCGAACAGTCCGCTCGGAGCCAACTCGGACCGGTCGTCGGGGCCGGGCGATCCGGCCGCCGGAGCGTCGATGTCGAAGAAGTCGGGAGGCTCCACCGTTTGCTCTAGACGCCGAAGAGGCTCTCTACCTGCTGCCAGGCCGCCAGTATCACCACGGCCGCGAAGAACACGAGGACGAGGATCGTCACCCAGAAGCGAAGCCCGGAGCGGCGCGCTGCATGCCGTCGCTCGACCCGTGCCCGTCGCCTTGCACGCTCGCGCCGGTAGGCCCGCTCGATCGCGAGTGGATCGAGCGAAGGCGTGTCCTCACTGACAGCTGGGGCTGGTCCACGCGCAGGCTCGGTCACGCGAGAAGTCTAGTGCCCGAGCAGTAGAGGTTGCTCGATCCAGGCAGTATCAGCGGGCGGATGGCGGTCGAAAGGGGACTCGGGCCGGTCGCGGCGCTGGCGGAGGCCGGAGCCGGCGTCGCCGCGGCTGCCGACCTGCGATCGGCGCTCGACGTGCTCGCAGACGCTGCCGGCTCGGCGCTCGCCGCCGACGCCGTCGTCCTTCGCGTCCTCGACGAGGAGGGCCGTCTCGAGGCGCGAGCCGTCGCGCCGGGCGGCTCCGCGCTCGGGGCCGAGCTCGCAGCGACCCGGGTCTCGGCCGACGCCGTCGTCCGTGGTCGCGTCCCCGCACCGACCCTTCGAGCCGCCGCCCGGGCGCGGGCCCTCGGAACGCTCGCCGTCCCCGCTCTCGTGAAGGATCGCGTCGTCGGGTCGCTCGAGGCCGTGCGCATCGGCTCGGCGTTCGTGGAGCACGACCGCCTGCTCGCCGGGCTCGCAGCCACACAGCTGGCGCTCGCGGTGCGGAGTCACGCACCCGACGGTGGCACACGATCGGCCTGGGCAGGGGATCGGATGCTCGGGCTCGCCGGGGACGCGCTCGCTGCCGGAGGCGACGTCCACCGCGCCGCCCGACAGGCGGTTCGAATCGCCGTCGATGCGGCCGGCGCCCGCGCCGGGGCGCTCTGGCGGCGAACCGAGAACGGCGCTCCGGAGCTCGCCTGGGCGCTCGGGCTGACAGATGAGCTGACCCGAAGCGCCGCCGCGATCGCCGAGGTCTCGTTGCGCGAACGTCCGCCGCCGGCGGTGCTGGCAGACGCACGGCTCCCGGTCGCGCTCCGGCAGGTTGCAGCACTGCCGCTCGGGCAGCCCCCGACCGGGGTCCTGCAGCTCTTCTTCCCGGACGGCAGCGCACCGTCGGTCGAGGAGCTCGCCGCCCTGGCGTCCTTCGCGGCCCGCTCCGCTCACGCGCTTCGCGAGGGCGAGCGTTTCGAGGAGCAGGGTGGGGAGCTCGAGCGGACCCGGGCGCTCCTGCGGGTGGTCGGCGAGGCGAGCTCCCGCCTTTCATTGGCGCACACCCTCGACACCGCCGCCGAGCGCCTCGCCCAGCTCCTGCCGCTCGAGGGTCTCGGGCTGTACCTCCGCGACGACGAACGGGTTCATGCCGCGGCCGGACGATCGCTCCCGCCCGGGCATCTGGAGGTTGCGACGACCCTGCTGACCTCGATGCTGGGGCCGTTCCGGGCGCGCAGCTCCGTGCACGTGACGCTCGACAGTCGCGAACCGGGCCTCGAGCGTGTGCGCGCCGCGCTGCAGGCGACGGGAGAGCCGGGTGCGATCGCGGTGCCGCTGCAGGTTCGCGACGATCTGATCGGGCTGTTGATCGCCTATCCGCAGGGCGGAGAGCTGGCAGACACGGACGCCTCGCTGCTCGCAGCGCTGGCCGTTCAGCTGGCGGTGGCCGTGCAGAACGCGAGGCTCCACGAAGAGTCCCAGCAGCTGTCACAGGACCGCTCGACTGCCCTCCGGTCGGCGCGCGAGGCGGGACGGCGGCTCGGTTCGCTCTACGACATCTCGAATGCGTTCACGAGGAGCCTCTCGCTCGAACGGACGGCCGAGGCGATCGCGACGACCGTCGTCGATGCGCTCGGTGTCGACGCAGCCGTGATCCGCGTTCCCGACGCACGGGGCGACGTGCTGGCGCCTCGCGCCGTTCATGTCGCCGACGAGCGCCTGCGAGAGGCGCTCGGGGCGGTGCTCTCCCGACCCCAGGCGTTCAGAGCTCGACGGCAACCCGGGCCGGAGCTGCTCGACGCCGACGCTGCGCGGCGGCTCGGAGGGGCGCACGCACTCCTGGTGCCGTTCCTCGCGCAGGGCTCGAGCGCCGCGGTTGTTCCGATCGCTGCCAAGGGTGAGCTGCTCGCCGAGCTGACGATCATCTCGCTCGACCCCGCCGAGCCGATCGGTGCGGACGCGCTCGCAACGGCTCGCTCACTCGCGCAGCAGGCGGCGTTGGCACTCGAGAACGCGGGGCTGCACGAACAGCTGACGCACTTTGCCGAGACGATGCGTCGGTCGCTGCTGCCGCAGGAGCCGCCCTCGGTGCCCGGTCTCGACGTCGGTCATCGCTACGAGTCGGCGGCGCAGGTCGAGGTCGGCGGAGACGTGTTCGACTTCCTCGAGCTTCCGGACGGCCGGCTTGCGGTCGTGCTGGGCGACGTGACCGGTCACGGGATCGATGCCGCCGCCGACATGGCGATGGGGAAGTTCGTGTTCCGCTCGCTGGCACGTCGCCACGCCGAACCGCCGGACTTCCTCGCGCACGCCAACGAGGTCGTCTTCGCCGAGATCGCCGGAGGCGCCTTCATCACGATGGCGTATCTGACCGCCGATTCGCAAGGACGGATCGCCTGCGCGAGCGCCGGGCACCCCCGGCCGAGACTCGTCCACCCCGACGGAAGCGTCGAGGAGCTCCGCTGTCGAGGCCTCGCGCTGGGCATCGCCGAAGGACAGGAGTACGACCAGGTGCGGCTCGAGCTCGCACCCGGGGAGGCGGTCGTGGTCTATACCGACGGTCTTGTCGAGGCGCGACACAGCGGCGAGCTCTACGGCGTCGAGCGCCTCGACCGCGTGCTCGCCTCCGCCGCGGGCCTCGGCGCCCAGGAGCTCGCTGATGCCCTCGTGGCCGACTGCCGCGCGTTCTCGGGAGGCGAGCTTGCGGACGACTGCGCGATCGTGGTGATTCGGCGGCCGTGATCCTGCGCCGCGCCGGTGGACAGCCTCTCGTGATCGGCCATCGTGGTGCCGCGGCCCGCGCGCCGGAGAACACGCTCGCGTCGCTCGAGGCCGCCGTCGCCGCGCGCGCTGATCTGGTCGAGTTCGACGTCGGTCCCGACCTTCGCCTCGCCCACTCGGCCCGCGAGCGTCCGGCGGATCAGCTCTCGCTGGACGACGCTCTCGCGTTCCTCGCGGCGGCAGGCGTCGGAGCACACGTGGACGCCAAAGCCCCCGGGTACGAAGATGCGATCGTCCAGGCGGTTCGCCGGCACGGCCTCGAAGAGCGTGCACTCGTCTCAACCGCCTTTGCTCTGACGACACGGCGGCTGGCCCAGCTTGCTCCGTCGCTTCCTCGAGCGATCGGCTACCCGAGCGATCGCTACGGAGTCTCCCGGTTCCGCTGGCCGGCAGCGGTGTCGAGGGCGGGCGCGGCCGCTCTTCGTCAGGCGATGCCGCTGCGCCTGCCGCTGCTCATCCGGCGGTCGCGCGCGAACGTCCTTTCGCTCCACCACACCCTCTGCTCGCGGGCCGCCATCGCGGCCTCGCACCGCTTCGGAGCGCCGGTTCTCGCCTGGACGGTCAACGATCCGGATGGGGTGCGCCGGCTTGCCGAGGTGGGCGTCGACGCGATCGTGTCGGATGACCCCGAGATGGCTCGTCGGGCGCTCGGTACACTGAGTCGCCCGTGAAGCGGCTGTTTTTCCCTGCACTCTTCGTTGCCGGCTTCGTGGCCGCCGGCACGTTCGCCGGCGTCGTCGTCGCCGACGTCACGACCACGAGCGGGACGAGCACCGCTCCGACGACGACCGTGGCGACGACCACGACGGCGACGGAGACCGTGACCGCGCCCACGACGACCGCACCGGCCACCTCGACCTCGGCTGTGCCGGCGGTGATCCCGACCGGTGTTCGCGTGGCCGGGGTCAAGGTGGGAGGGCTCGCGCCGGCCGAAGCCGTGTCGGCGGTGCAGGCGGCTTTCGCACAACCGCTGCGAGTCGTCGTCGACCGCAGCACGCTGACGCTCATGCCTGCCGACTTTGCGTCCGCATACGTGGCGACGGCGGTCGCGCGCGCGCGCATCTCGGCGCCCGGCACGAACGCCCGGCTGGTCGTCGCCGTGCGCGGAGCCTCGCTGCGCGCATGGGTGAGCCAGGTCGGCCGGCGGTTCGCTCGTCCGGCCGTCGACGCGACGCTCACCTTCCGGGCGGGCCGCCCACGGGTGACCAAGGAGCGTGTCGGCCGGAAGCTGGACGTCCGCACCTTGACGGTGCGCATCATGGCAGCACTCGAGGCGAACTCCCGGCTCCCGGTGCGAATGCACACGCGCACGGTCCGGCCCGCCGTCACCGCCGAATCGTTCGGCCCGGACATCGTGATCAACCGGGCACTCAATCGCCTGACGCTCTACAACGGCGCCAGGTACGTTCGCTCGTTCCGGGTCGCGACCGGCCAGGCGATCTACCCGACGCCGAAGGGCACCTTCCACATCGTCGTCAAATGGGAAAACCCCTGGTGGTACCCGCCGACCCAGGACGCCTGGGCGCGTGGGCTGCAGCCGGTGCCGCCGGGCCCGGGCAATCCGCTCGGCACGCGCTGGATGGGGCTGTCCGTGCCAGGCGTGGGCATCCACGGCACCGACGAGCCGGCGTCGATCGGCTACAGCGCGTCCCACGGTTGCATCCGGATGGAAGTGCCGGACGCCGAGTGGCTCTTCGACCACGTCGACGTCGGCACGACGGTCGACATCATCTGATGCGTCCCGTCCGGGCCGTCGCCGTCGTTGCGGTGGCCGCTCTGCTCGGTCTGCTCGTGTGGGACGTCGCTCACCAACAGAACAAGGGCATCGCGACGAAGGTCGACAAGGGCGAATCGGTGGCGGCGCCGTCGCTCGAGTTGCCGCGGCTCGGCGGTGGCCCGAAGTTCGACCTCGCCTCGTATCGGGGCAGGGTCGTCGTCGTCAACTTCTGGGCCTCGTGGTGCAACGAATGCCCGCTGGAGGCGAAGGCGCTGCGCGACGCCGCCAACCGTTGGCGTGGCCAGGCGGTGATCGTCGGCATCGACACGAAGGATCTCGCCTCGTCCGCCGAGCAGTACATGAGCAAGTACGGGGTCAACTACCAGGTTGTTCGCGACGTCTCCGGCAATCAGGGCGACCGGTGGGGCGTGACCGGGTATCCGGAGACGTTCATCGTCGATCGTTCCGGCAAGGTGATCCCGCCGCACGTGGTCGGGCCGGTCCCCGCGAGCCGGCTGAACGCGGCGATCCGGAACGCGATCCGCTCGTGAGCGCGCGTGCGCTGGTGCGGGCGGGTGCAGTTCTCGCCGTCGCTGCGCTCGCCGGGGTCCTCGTCTGGCATCTGACCCATCAGCCGGCCTCCGTCGCGCCGCAGGTCGCCCGGCATCAGGTCGTCAAGGCTCCGAACTTCAAGCTCGCCAGGCTCACCGGCGGCGGGGAGCTGTCGCTCGCATCGTTGCGCGGCAGGGCGGTGGTGGTCAACTTCTGGGCGTCGGACTGCGCCCCGTGCAAGGAGGAGATGCCGCGTCTCGTCTCGTTTGCCGGCACCTGGTCGAACCGCGGCGTCGTGGTCGTCGGCGTCGATGTCGACGAGTTGTCGAAGGGGCCGGCGCAGGCGTTCGCCCGTCGTTACGGGGCGACCTATCCAATGGTGTTCGACCCGACGGGCTCGACCGTCGATCCGTGGGGGGTCGGAGAGGGCACGCCGCAGACGTTCTTCGTCGACCGTCGCGGCCGGATCGTCGACCACGTGCTGGGGCCGGTCTCCTCGGCCGCGCTCGAGGCCGGAGCCGACCGCGCGCTTCGCACGTGAGGATCGTCGCCGCACTGCTGGCCGTGCTCGCGTTCGCAGCGCCGGCGGTCGCCGCGTCGCGGCCGAGCGAGGCGGACATCGAGACCAAGCTCGTGTGCCCGGTCTGCCATGAGACGCTCGACGAATCGGATGCCCCGGTCGCCCAGCAGATGAAGGGCGAGATCCGGCGGCGGATCGCCGAGGGGTGGACCGAGAAGCAGATCCTCGACGAGATGGTGGCGAACTACGGGCCCGGCGTGCTCTCGACGCCCGCGACCCACGGCTTCGACCTGCTGGCGTGGGTGCTGCCGATCGGAGGGATCGCGGTCGGCGCCCTCGCGCTGGCGGTCGGCGCCTGGTACTGGTCGCGCGGCCGGCCGAGCGGATCGGGCGGGCCGGTGCAGGCATCGGCTCTCCCACCCGAGGAGGAGGCGCGGCTCGACGCGGAGCTCGCGCGCTTCGATGCTTGAGAAGCTCCCGGTCGCGTTCCTCGCGGGACTGCTCTCCGTCGCGACGCCCTGCGTGCTCCCGCTCGTGCCGGGCTATCTGTCGGCTCTCTCTGCGGTCGACGTGACCCGACTCGGCGAACGGAGCGTGGCACGGCGAGTCGTGACCTCGAGCATCCCGTTCATCATCGGCTTCACCGTCGTTTTCGTCGTGCTCGGTGCAGCGGCCGCCGCCGTCGGCAGCGCTGTCGACAAGCGCTCTCAGCTCGAGATCGCCGGCTTCGTCCTGATCGTCATCGGCCTTGCGTTCCTCCGCGTGCTGCCGTGGCCGGAGCAGGTGTTCGCACCCGGGATGGTGCAGCACGCTCAGAGCTCCGGCTCCCAGGTCCTCCTCGGCGGGGCCTTCGCCGTCTGTGCCGCACCGTGTATCGGCACCGTGCTCGCCTCGATCCTCGTGCTCGCGTCGTCGTCGGGGACGATCTTCCGTGGTGTGGTCCTCCTCGTCGCCTATTCGCTCGGTCTTGCCGCAGCGTTCGTCGCCGCGGGCGTGGCGTTCGCGCACGCGATGCGCGTCTTCCGCTGGACGCGCGACCACTACAACATCCTGCGCATGGCCTCAGGTGCGACGCTCGTCGTCCTCGGGCTGCTGCTGTTCTTCGACCGCGACTGGTGGCTGCGCGTCGCGCTCGACCAGCTGTTCACGCGGATCGGCCTCGGCACGGTCTAGGGCGGCGAGCAGCGCCGCGACATCCAGTCCGCGGTGCCGCGGCGCGAACGCCGACAGACGCCGCAGCGCCTTCTGGCGCTGACGTTCCGCGGCCACGGGTCGGGCGCGTCCGCGCTGGTACGCGGAGACCACCACGTGAACGAGCCCCTGGAAGAAGTCCCGCTCGCCAGCGTCGCAGGCACGCCACGCGAGCTCGAATGCCTCGTGCGCCTCGAAGAACTCTCCGGACTGCGCGAGGTCGAGTCCACGCTTGTATTCGAGGGTGACAATGCTAGATTCGGAGTCGGGCATGGCGACGATCCTGTTGTGTGGGGTCGATCTGTTGATCAGGAGCAAGCTCGAGGCGCTCGTTCCCGGGCACCGCTTCGAGACTTCGGACGGCGTAGACCCGCCCGATCTCGTGATCGCCGACATCGCCCGGCTCGACCCCGACGACGTCGTCGATCGCTTCCCCGACGTTCCGATCCTCGGCTACACGAACCACACCGACACGGCCGGTCTGCAGCGTGCTCACGCAGCCGGATTCGACCAGGTGATCGCGAAATCCGCGCTCTTCGAGCGGGGCCCCGAGGTGATCGATCGACTTCTCGCGTCGGTAGAGTAGGCGCCGATGACGTACATCATCGCCGAGCCCTGCATCGACATCAAAGACCGCTCGTGTGTCGACGTGTGCCCGGTCGACTGCATCCACGAGTTCGACCGAATCCTGGTGATCGACCCCGAGGAGTGCATCGACTGCGGCGCCTGTGAGCCGGAATGCCCGGTCGAGGCGATCTTCCCCGAGGATGCGCTGCCCGAGAAGTGGAACGCGTTCGTCCCGATCAACTACGCCTTCCCGGAGGGGGCGGAGGCCGTCAACCGGCTGACGAACGAGTACGCGACCGAGCACAACGTCCAGAACGAGCCCCTCGAGTAGCGAGCAGCGAACCGAGTACGCCGGCCCGGCGAATCCGGCTCGAGGATCTATGGCCGACAACCCGCATGAGCTTTCCGCCCTTTACGCCCTCGACGTCCTCGACGACGACGAGCGTGCGCGCTATGAGGAACACCTCGCCGGGTGCGAGCCTTGTCAGCGCGATTTGCGGGGACTTCGTGAGGCGGCGGCGGGAATCGGCTTCGTCGCCACCGGCCCTTCGCCGCCCGCTGCGCTTCGCGAGCGCGTGCTCGAGCGCGTCCGCGCGGAGCCGATCAACGTCACGTCGATCCGTTCCCGTTCTCGGCGTCCGTCTTTCGCACTCTCGATTGCGGCGGCCGTAGCCGTTGCGGCGACAGCCGCCGCGGTTGGTCTCGGCGTCTGGGCGGCCACGTTGCACCACTCGCTCTCTCACGAGCAGGCGGCAGTGAACGTGCTCGGTGACCCGCACGCGCGACGTGTCCCCGTGCAGGGAGTTGCGGGCTCACTCGTCGTCGCGCCATCAGGTCAAGCTGCACTCGCGGTCGATCTTCCCGCGCCGCCCACCGGCAAGACCTACGAGGCGTGGGTGATCGACGGAGGTGTTCACCCGGACCGGTTGTTCGACGGTGCACCGACACTGCTCGAGCGACGCGTGGGCCCGGGTACGACCGTGAAGGTGACGTTGGAGACTGCCGGCGGTGTCGACGCGCCGACCACGGTTCCACTTCTCAGCGTGCACGTGTAAGGTCGCTTATCGCGACGCGTTTTCCTTTCCAGCAACGTGCGAGCGACGTCTGTCGTCCGCATTGCACGTTAGAAACCAACGTGGTAGGGAATCGTGCACGCGGAATGCGAACAGGAGGTCATAGATGACCCAAGAGGATTGGAGCGGGACCGGATCGACGGACGACACGTCCGCCGACTCGATCGGTGAGTCGAGCGACACGGCAGTGGCGACCCCCGAGCCGATGTGGAGCGACTCTGCGCTCGAAGAGACGTCCATCGACGAAGAGATCGCAGAACCGGCGCGCGCCGTTCCGGCGGCGACGCGCTCGTCTTCGCGATCCGGGACGCGCTCCAGTTCGCGAAGCGGCTCGACTGCCAAGTCGGGAGCCAAGCGCAAGGCGGTTCCGAAGCGGAAGGCGGCTCCGAAGCGGAAAGCAGCTGCGAAGTCAGGCACGCGGAAGACCGCTGCCCGCAAGACCGTCGCGCGGAAGAAGACCGCGGCCCGCAAGACGGTCGCCCGCAAGAAGACGGCGGCCCGTAAGACGGTCGCGCGGAAGAAGACGGCGGCCCGCAAGACGGTCGCCCGGAAGAAGACGGCGGCCCGTAAGACGGTCGCGCGGAAGAAGACGGCGGCCCGTAAGACGGTCGCGCGGAAGAAGACGGCGGCTCGCAAGACGGTCGCCCGCAAGAAGACGGCTGCCCGGAAGAAGACGGCTGCCCGCAAGACGACGGCCCGTAGGACGGTCGCGCGGAAGAAGACGGCGGCCCGCAAGACGGTCGCGCGGAAGAAGACCGCGGCGCGCAAGACGACCGCCCGCAAGAAGACAGCGGCCCGCAAGACGACCGCTCGCAAGAAGACGGCTGCCCGCAAGACGACGACCCGTCGTCCGGCGTCGCGCTCGCGTACGTCGTCGCGGCGTAGCTCGAGGTAGCACCTACGCCACCGCCGGGCTCCGTTCCTTCGGGTGCGGGGCCCGGCGGTCGTAGCCTGAAGCCGGTTCGCTAATGTCGAGGGAATGCACGCCAAGACCCTCGATCACGTCGCGTTCTGGGTGAGCGACCGCCATGGCATCGCGGGCTTCGCCGAGCGTCACCTGGGCATGCACGCGATCGTGACCGAGGACAACTTCACGCTGCTCGGCAGCGACGCCCGGCGTGGGAAGCTGACGCTCTTCGACGCTGACGGCCCGCGCGAGTCCGGGCCGCTGCGGCATGTAGGCCTCCGCGTCGCCGATCTTCAAGCGGCTCGTGCTGCGCTCCCGGCGGGGACGCCCGACATCTTCGACATCGGAGACGGGATCAACATCGTTCTCGTCGAGGGCGAGACGGATGTCGACTACGACCTTGATCACGTCGCACTGTGGTCACCCTCGCCGCCCGCGACCGCCGACGAGTACCTCCGCTACGGCTTCGAGCCGGCGGGGCCCGGCCGGGTCGAGGTGGGCGGCGCCTTCGTCGAGTTCCACGAGGGCCCTGTATCCGACGCGGAGCGCCCGCTGCTCAACCATCTCGCCGTTCTCGTCGACTCCGCCGACGACGTCATCGCGGACGCCGCCGACCTTGCGATCGAGGTCGAGTCGGTCGTCGACGCCGCGAACACCTATGCCGCGTTCCTCGTCGGTCCCGAACGCGTGCGCATCGAGTACGTCGAGCACAAGCCGACATTCAGCCTTTCGTAAACGAATGCTGGTCATCGCCGGCGGCGGGATGGCAGGGCTCGTCGCCGCGGCCCGCCTCCGCGAGCTCGACGTCCGCGCCGTCGTCCACGAGAAGGGGTCGCGGCTCGGCGGCTCGATGCTGCTCTCCTCGTGCGTGATCTGGCGTCACCGCGAGTGGAGCGACTTCCGCCGCGAGTGCCCGGACGGTGACCCGGCGCTGCAGCGCCTGATCTGGAGCAGGCTCGATTCGGCCCTCGATTGGCTCGCCGCGCAGGGCGCGGAACCGATCTCGACCGAGACCGGGAATCCGCTGACGACTGGATGGCGATTCGACCCTGCCGACCTCACGCGGTCGCTCGAGGCGCGCGTCGGCGACGTGCGGCTGGGCGAGCCGTCGCTCCCCGCCTCGGGCCCGCTGATCCTCTGCACCGGCGGCTTCGGCGGCTCGCTCGGGCTCGTGTCGTCGCACATCCGTCCGGCCGCGCCGCTGCGGCTGCGCGCGAACCCCTGGTCGCAGGGCGACGGCCTGCAGGCGGGCATCGCACGTGGCGCCGCGCTGAGCGAAGGGCTCGACGAGTTCTACGGCCGCAACATGCCCGACGCGCCGTGGGGAGAGCCGGAGTTCGTGTCCCTGTCGCAGCTCTACGCGCGCTTCGCGCGCATCTTCGACGAGAACGGCGCCGAGTTCTTCCGCCGGGAACAGGTCTCGTGGTCCGAGACGAACGTTGTCGCGGCGACGGCGCGGAGGCCCACCGCACGCGCGTTCTACCTCGTCGACGACTGGGGGCTCGAGCAGGCCGTGCGCGGCCGCCCCGTCGCCGACATCGTCACGGCGGCGCCGGCTGCGGCTCGAGTGGCTCCCACCTCGCTCCCGTTCCCGCCGCCGCCTGGCACGGTGGCCGCGGTGCGCGTCGCCGCGGCGATCACGCACACGATCGGAGGGCTTCGGATCGACGATCGCGCGCGCGTGCTCGGCTCGGATGGGGCACCGGTGCACGACCTCTGGGCGGCGGGCGTCGACGCCGGGGGAATCGCCACGGGCGGTTACGCGAGCGGCCTGGCGCAGGCCCTCGTGCTCGGCCTGGCGGCGGCCGAGGACGTCGCCATTGTCGCCACTTAGCTCTTGCCGACGGAGAACGCGCACGGGCGCCGGTCGCCGGGCAACGGCGACGCGCCGATCTTCGAGACGACGATCGTCCGCCCGTCGTCCTCGAGCTCCTGGCCGACCCGTGGCAGCTCGCCGTGCGCCTCGCGCAGCGTGTAGCCGGCCGGCGACCAGACGAAGAGGAGGTAGTCGGTGCCCCCGAACGTCATCGGAATCGATCCTACCGGCGGGTCGCGTACGGAGGCAGGGTCACGACCACGTGCGTCCCGCCCTCGTCCGAAGCCTCGATCGCGATGATCCCGTGCAACTGCTTCACGCGCTCCTCGATCGCCTCGAAGGACCGCCGGCGCCGCTCGGGCTCGGCGTCGTCGGAGACGATCGTCGTCACGCCGCCGCCGGGGGCCTCGGCCATCGCGACGCGGATGTGCGTGGGCGGCCCGCGCCGGACAGCCTGGTCGAGGAGCTCGCGAATGATCGTGTACACCGCGATCTGAGCGGATTCGCCGAGCCTGTCGGCCTGCGCGACGTCGACGTCGATCCGGATCGAGTAGGCCTCGCCGACCTGGGAGGCGAGCGCCTGCAGGGCCGCACCGAACCCCTGGTCGCGGAGCACGACGGGCTCGAGCGCGAACGAGAGGTCACGCAGCTCGCGAATGGTCGCGCGCTGGCGGTCCATCGCCCCCTGGAGCACGCGGGCGGCGTCGTCGACGTTCCCCGACTGAATCGAGTGGAGCACCGCGTCGAGCATCAAGGCGATCCCCGAGAGGTTCTGCACCGGTCCGTCGTGCAGGAACAGCGCGATCCGCCGACGCTCGTCCTGCTCGGCCGTGATCAGCCGGTCGAGCGACTCGCGGCCGCCAGTCGTTTCAGTCAATGATCGCTTCGCGCAGCGCGATCGCGACCGCGTGCGTGCGGGTGTCGGCCTCGAGCTTCGTGAGGATGTGCCGCACGTGGCTCTTCACGGTCTCGGCCGAGATGAACAGCCGACCGGCGACGTCGGCGTTCGAGAGCCCGTCCGCCAGCAGCTGCAGGATCTCCCGTTCGCGGGTCGTGAGCATGTCCGTCGAGTCCTTGCCGGCGAGGAAGGCCGGCATCAGCGCCGGGTCGACGTAGCCTTCGCCTTGCGCGATCTTCTCGATGGCACGCACGAGCGTCTGGTGTGGCGCCTCCTTGAGGATGTACCCCTTGGCGCCGGACTCGAGACCTCGGCCGAGGAGGGAGCGCTCGGAGTACGCGGTGAAGATCAGCACCTTCGCATCCGGAACCTTCTCCGTGAGCAGCTTTGTCGCCTCGAGCCCGTCCATCCCGGGCATCCGGACGTCCATGATCACGACGTCGGGCCTGCGCCGTTCCGCGAGCTCGACGGCGCTCGCCCCGTCGGACGCCTCGCCGATCACGCGGATGTGCGGTGCCCGGGACAGCGACAGCCGGAGGCCTTCGCGGACGACCTCGTGGTCGTCCACGATCAATGTCGTGATCTCGTCGGGCATGCGAGCGCCCATCCTATGCGGAAAGAAGCGAAAGCTGTTCGTCGCGCGGGGTCGGTGTCAGCGGCTCGGGCCGGCGGTCGCGCATCCGCTGCGAGCGGGCGAGGGTCCGCACCCGATCGCGGATGGGCTCGCTCTCTCGCGCCCGCAGGTAAGCGCGGCCGCCGTCGTACAGGGTCTCGTATTGCGGCAGCAGCTCGGGCCAGTCCTGGGCGAGACACTCGAGGAAGTGCTCGCGGGTTCCAGGCTTGAGGTAGAGCACGTTCGCCCAGATGCCGGAGGCACCGGCGGCGCGCGCCGCTGCGACGACACGGCGCAGCTGATCGGGGCGGTCGGAGAGCCCGGGCAGGATCGGCGCCATTCCCACCGACGAGCGGATGCCGGCGTCGGCGAGCACGGAGAGCGCACGCAGCCGTTGCAGGGGCGGCGCCGTCCCCGGTTCGGTGGTGCGCCACACCTCCTCGTCGAGCGTCGGCACCGAGAACGTCACCGAGACCTGCGTCTTCGACGCGGCCGCGGCGAGCACGTCGACATCGCGGACGATCAGGGGACCGCGTGTGATGATCGAGAAGGGGTTGGCGTGCGCCGCGAGCACCTCGATGCAGGCGCGAGTCAGCCGGTAGCGGCCCTCGGCCGGCTGGTACGGATCGGTGGCGGCGCCGATCGCGACGTCGCCACCGTCGAAGGACGATCGCCCGAGCTCGATCCGGAGCATCTCGGCGACGTTGACCTTGACGCGGATGGAACGGCCGTAGCGATCGTCGGCCGGCCGGTCGGCGCGGCGCTCGAAGGCGCGCACGTAGCAGAACGTGCAGCGGTGCGCGCAGCCCATATACGGGTTGAGCGACCAGGAGAACGGCATCCCGCGCACCCGGTTCAGAGCGCTCCGGCAGGGCTCCTCGCGGTAGGTGGGCCGCATCCCGCGATCATAGAACAGATGTTCGTGTCGCCGGTGGCCGCAGCTATACTCGGACGACTGATCCGCGTGGACGACGATCTGCCGCCCAGTACGCGCACAACGTGACCCTCTCGCTCGAGCTGCTGGCGCTGGCCGGTCTCCTGGCCGTGAACGCCTTCTTCGTCGCGGCGGAGTACGGCCTCGTGACCTCGCGTCGCACCCGCATCATGGAGCTGGAGCACCAGGGGAACAAGCGCGCGCGCCGGGTCCTCGGCATCACATCGGACCCGCCGCGCTTCATCGCTGCGATGCAGCTCGGCGTGACGATCTCGTCGCTCGCGATCGGTGCCCTGGGCGAGCAGGTCCTCGCTCGCCGGTTCGACACCGTGATGGCGTCGTTCCTCGCCGTCATCCTCGCTCTGCTGATCGTCACGTATCTGCACGTCGTGATCGGCGAGCTCGTACCGAAGGGAATCGCGCTCGGGCACCCGGAGCGCACGGCGCTGTGGGTGTCGGGGCCGGTGCGCGTGTTCTTCGTCGTCTTCCGCCCCCTGATCTGGCTGCTCGACCGGTCGACCGAGCTGATCCTCCGGCTGCTGAAGCTCGAGCCGCCGGGCGCGGAGGGCGAGGCTCACTCCGAAGCCGAGCTGCGCATGCTGCTGTCGAGCTCGGCCGAACAGGGAGAGATCGAGCACGGCGAACAGGAGATGCTCTACAAGGTCTTCGACTTCGCCGACAAGGAGGTCGCCGACGTGATGGTGCCGCGACCCGAGGTCGCGGCGATCGCCGTCTCGCTGCCGCCGGAGGAGGCACTCCAGGCGGTGCTCGACTCGCCCTACACCAGGTACCCGGTCTACCGCGAGTCGCTCGACGACATCGTCGGTGTGCTCCACATCCGTGATCTCGTCGAGGCGATCTACGACCGGGGGCTCGCGGCCGTCGATCTCGCGCAGATCGTCCGGCCCGCCTACATGGTCCCCGAGACGAAGGACCTCGCAGCGCTGTTGACCGAGTTCCGGCGAACGAACCAGCACCTCGCGATCGTGATCGACGAGTACGGATCGACGGAGGGCATCGTCACGCTCGAGGACCTGCTCGAGGAGATCGTGGGTGAGATCGAGGACGAGTTCGACCTGCCGGACGAGACCGTCGAGCGGATCGACGACGACACCGTGCGGATCGACGGGACGTTCACGATCGACGACTTCAACGAGCGCTTCGACGTCGAGGTGCCGGAAGAGGACTACCACACGGTTGCCGGCTTCGTCTTCGGTCGGCTGGGACGGGCGGCGGTTCCCGGCGACGAGGTCGCGTACGACGGGCTCACCTTCCACGTCGAGTCGGTCGAGGGTCAGCGAATCGAGCGACTGCTCGTGACCTTCCAGCCGTGGCATCGCCGTGAGCCCGAGGCCGACCCTGCCGGCCAGGACGGCTAGATTGCACGTCGTGAGCGAGCAACTCGACCGGTTGCGGGCGAACGCAGACGGCCTCCCTCCGGCGCGTCCGGAGCTCGCCGACTACCTCGAGAAGGTGGGCGTGCGTGCGTACACGCTCACGGACGAAGACGTCGAGAGGCTGAAGGCCGCCGGCGTCTCCGAGGACGAGATCTTCGAGCAGACCGTCGGCGTGGCGATCCGCGAGGGCTTCCGTCGGCTCGACGCGGCGGAGAAGGTGATCGGATGATCCGCCTCGACGTCCTCGACCGCGGCCACGCGCCGGACGAGGCAGCGATTCTCGCGATGATCAGGGAGCGGAGCGGGAACGAGCCGCTCGGCGTGGTCAAGACGCTCCTCTACCGGCCCGATCTCTTCGGCACGCCGTTCTCCGAGGAGCTCGACCGGGTGATGCGCGGCCCGTCGGACTGGAGCGCGGGCGAGCGCGAGCTGTTCGCCGGCTTCACGTCGCTGCTCAACCAGTGTCCCTTCTGAACGGGTTCCCACGGCGCAGTTGCGTCGTACGCCCTCGGTGAGGAAGTCTGGCAGGCGGTGGTCGACGACTGGCGCACGGCGCCGCTCCGATCGGAGCTCGCGGCGACGCTCGTCTTCCTCGAGAAGCAGACGCTCCGGCCCGACGAGCTCGAGCCGGCCGACGCCGACGCCGTTCGCGCCGCCGGCGTCTCCGATCAGGCGCTGCGCGACGCCGCCACTGTCTGCGGCCTGTTCAACATGATCGTGCGCCTCGCCGACTCGTTCGGCTGGGACGTGCCGACCTGGGAGCGGCTGGGCCAGCGGGCGCCTGCGATGCTCGAGGGCGGTTACGTGCTGACCGCGATCGGCAAGCGGTAGAGCTCGCTTCTCAACCCCAGGACGCCTCCGTCATCGGGCGGAGCGCCGTCTCGAGGATCCGGAAGCGCCGTGGGCGCTCGAGCGCGAAGACGACGACCTCGGCGACGTCCTCGGCGGTCATCATCCCCTCCAGTGCTTCATGCGGCCGCCCGCGGCCAGGCTCGAGGGCAAAGTCGGTCGCGACCCCGCCCGGGCAGATGTTCGTGCAGCGGATGCCGTGCTCGCGCAGCTCGTGGTCGAGCGCCCGCGTCAGGCCGACCTGGCCGAACTTCGACGCGCAGTAGACGGCCTCGTTCGGCAGGCCGCGGCGGCCGGCCTCCGAGGCGACGGTGACCACGTCGCCCTGGCGTCCGAGCATGTGGGGGAGGGCGGCCCGGATCGCGTACACCGTGCCCTTGAGGTTGACGTCGAGCATCTCGTCGAGGTGCTCGCGCGAGAGATCGAGGAACGAGCCATATGCCCCGACGCCGGCATTCGGAACGACGATGTCGATGCCCCCGAACGCCTCCGCGGTCGCGTCGCAGAGATGAACGAGCGCGTCCAGGTCGCGCACGTCGCAGGGTTGCGCGATCGCGCGCTCGAGACCGAGGTCGTCACCGCGCCGCGACGCCAGGCCGAGGTTGACGCCGCGGTCGTGGAGCATGCGGGCGAGTGCCGCACCGATGCCGCGGCTGGCGCCGGTGATCACAGCGGTCTTGCCATCCAGGCTCATTGGTCAGTCCTCCAGGGTTCGCAGGGCGGGGTAGAGCTTCCGGTAGCGCGCGTACCCATGCTCGTAGACGGGCAACCACGCCTCGTCCGGCTCGATGCGCGCCTGGACACGGACGCAGCGGGCGACTGCGTCGGCGGCGTCGGAGAACACGCCGGCCCTGACGCCCGCGAGCAGCGCGGCCCCGAACGCGGATCCCTCCTCGGACTCGGTGAGCTCGAGCGGCAACCCGAGGACGGCCGAGACGATCCGCAGCCAGAGCTCGCTGCGTGCGCCGCCGCCGGAGATCCGTCCGACATCGGCGCGGACACCGAGCGTGCGCAGGAGCTCGAGCGAATCGCGCAATCCGTACGCCACGCCTTCGAGCGTCGCACGCCAGATCGCGCCGCGGTCGTGGCGGAGCGAGAGCCCGGTAAACGCGCCGCGGGCGTCGGGATCGGCGTGTGGCGTCCGCTCGCCGGAGAGGTACGGCGCGAACAGGAGCCCCTCGGTCGCGGGCTCCCACCGAGCGGCCTCGGCGTCGAGAACAGCGAAGTCCCCGCCGAGCGCGTGCCGCACCCACGCCGCCGAGCCGGCCGCGCTGAGCATCACGCCCATCGCGTGCCACGTGGCAGGGACGGCGTGACAGAAGACGTGGACACGCGCCTCGGGCTCGGCTGCGTACGAGGGCAGCACCGCAAACACGACCCCGGACGTGCCGAGGACGACCGAGATCGGACCGGGGGAGGCGATCCCGACACCGAGCGCGGCGGCGGCCTGGTCGCCGGCGCCCGCTATCTCCGTCGACTCGTGCGCGGTCGGGAGCCATTCGAGCGGAAGTTCGAGCGCCTCGAGCACCTCGACCGACCAGCGCCGGTGGGCGACGTCGAAGAGGAGCGTCCCGGAGGCGTCAGCGGCGTCGATCAGGCGCTCTCCCGTGAGGCGGAAGCGAACGTAGTCCTTCGGCAGCAGCACGTGGCGGATCCGGGCGTACGTCTCGGGCTCGTGCCGGCGGAGCCAGAGCAGCTTCGGGGCGGTGAAGCCGGTGAGCGCGCGGTTGCCGGTCAGTTCGATCAGCCGTTCGAGCCCGACCCGCGCCTCGATCTCTGCGCACTCGGCCGCCGTTCGCTGGTCGTTCCAGAGGATCGCGGGCCTCAGGACGCGGTCGTCGGCGCCGAGCACGACGAGGCCGTGCATCTGGCCGGACAGCCCGATCGGCCCATCGGGCAGACGCGCGAGGCAGGCCACGGCCGCGTTCCACCAGTCCTCGGGGTCCTGCTCGGCGTAGCCGGGCTCGGGCGTCGACAGGTCATAGCTCTCCTCGGCGGTGGCCAGCACCTTCCCGTCGTGCGAGATCGCAACGGCCTTGACGCCGCTCGTGCCGACGTCGAGGCCGATGAGAACTGCGTCGTCGGTCAAGAGCCGAGCGCGGCGTAGACGAGCTCGTAGGCGCGGACGGCGTTCTTCTCGTGCTGCGCCTTCCGGAGCTCGGTCTCGTCGATCCGTCCCGCCACGCCGTCGATGAACCGCCACTGGATGACCGACCTGGAGACGGCGCCGACGGCGTCCTCCGTGTACGGGTAGAGATCGAACCCGAGCCGCTCGCCGTCTCGGCCGTAGCCTGCCCGCCGCAGCTCGACGGCGAGCTCCAACGTCTCCATGAACGCGGTCGCGCCCACCATGTTGTCGTCGTCGAACGTCCCCCAGCCGGAGTTCGCGTGCTGGTGACCGAGGAGCCCTTCGGCCGCGAGCAGGGCGGCGTACTCGGCGAGGTTCTCCCCGTTCATGATCAGGTGCTGCCAGTCCATGTTGACCTTCACGTTGTCGATCCCCTGGACGCGCAGCTTGTGGATCACGTGCAGCGTCATCCCGATGTTGCGCATTAGGATCTTCATCGCCGGCTCCGAGTTCTTGTGCTCGAGGAAGACCGTGACGCCGCGGTCACGGGCATGCTGCGCCGCTTCGCCGACGCCGTCCACGAACCGAGCCCACGATTCCCGGTACGGCGTCTGGAACGGGTAGTTGTAGCCCTCGATCCCGGGCCAGATGATCATCTGCGCCCCGACCTCGGCGGCGAGGTCGATCGCCTCGCGCGTCAGCCGCAGGGCCTCGGCGCGGGTGGTGTCGTCCGGGGACGACATACCACCCTTCCCGAATCGCGGGTCGAGGTGCAGACCGCTCGCGATGCAGTAGATCCCATGCCCGTCGAGCGCCTCCTGGACGGCGGCCAGGTTCTCCGCCGACAGCTCCTGCGGGTAGTGGAACTCGTAGTCGTCGATCAGGTCACCGAGACCCGTAACGGCCGTGCGCACCCTGTCTACCGTCGAGGTTCCGGCCAATTCGGGCTTGTACCCGCCGGGGTTGAACCGCGTCGCCATCGCGCCGAATGCCCAGATGCCAAGGGATGTCTTCACGGGCCGAGCCTAACCATCTACTGCAATTCATGAAGCTTGCTCTTGACTCAGCTAGGATTTTCGGCGAACTTGCTTCGACCCTGACCCCCCTTCGTCCGCGAATAGAGGAGACCATCTTGAAAAAAGCACTTAGCAGGCCTCTGGTCCTGCTGCTCATCGCCGCGCTCGGCGTCTCGGCGCTGGTTGCGACGACTGCTCTGGCGAGCTCGAAGTCGAGCAAGAAGAGCATTCAGGTTTGCGTCCTGCTGCCGGACACCAAGTCGTCCGTCCGCTGGGTGCAGTTCGACGCTCCGCTGATCGCCAAGGCACTGAAGACCGCCGGCGTCACGTACCAGATCACCAACGCGCTGAACGACCCGCAGAAGCAGAAGGCACAGGCGCAGTCGTGCCTGGCGGCCGGCGCCAAGGTGGTCATCGAGACGTCGCTCGACAACGGCTCGGCGTCGGCGATCGAGAAGCTGTTCACCTCGAAGGGTGGGAAGGCGATCGACTACGACCGCCAGGTGACCGGCGGTACCGCGTCGGTTTACGTCACGTTCGACGGCACGGCCGTCGGCAAGGCGCAGGCCAACGGGATCATCAAGGGGCTCGAGGCGAGCGGCAAGTACTCCCAGAAGCCCGTCGTCGCCGAGCTCTGGGGCGGACAGACCGACCAGAACGCGTTCTGGTTCAAGAGCGGCAACGACGCCGTTCTCAACCCGCTCTTTGCCAACGGCACCCTGACGAAGGGCCCGCAGCAGTTCGTTCCCGGGTGGCTCGCCACCAACGCCGGCCCGATCTTCGATCAGATGTTGGTCAAGACGAACAACAAGATCGATGCTGCGATCGCGGCGAACGACAACATCGCCGGTGCAGTGGTTGCGTCCGAGAAGGCCCGCAGCCTTCAGCCGATCCCGCTGAGCGGGCAGGATGCGACCCCGCAGGGCGTCCAGAACATCATCTCCGGTTGGCAGACGGGCACCGTGTACAAGTACGTGCCCGCCGAGGCGAAGGCCGTGGCCAATGCAGCGGTCGCCCTGCTCAAGGGACAGAAGCCGGAATCGAACGGGACGAGGCCGAACGGCTCGAAGAAGGAGCCGACGAACGCCCTTCCGGTGATCTGGATCACCAAGGCCAATTACGAGCGGCTCTTCACGGACAAGTTCCTGAAGAAGAGCGACGTGTGCATCGGGGATTACGCGAAGTACTGCAAGTAGGAACGACAGGTTGACGGTGGAGGCGCCCACTCGGGCGCCTCCACTCGTTTAGACTCCGGCTTCGCCAGTGACCGAGACGACGCCACTCCTACAACTCCGCAACATCACGAAGTCGTTCGGCTCGGTGCAGGCATTGAGCGACGTCGACTTCGAGGTCTCGAGCGGCGAGGTGATGGCGCTCGTCGGCGACAACGGCGCCGGGAAGTCGACGCTGATCAAGTGCATCGCCGGGACACACTCGCCTGACTCGGGCGAGATCCTGTTCGAGGGCAGGGAGGTGCACATCCACGGGCCGAGGGACTCTGCACGGCTCGGGATCGAGGTCGTCTACCAGGATCTCGCGCTGTGCGACAACCTCGACGTCGTCCAGAACATGTATCTCGGCCGCGAGGCGCACGACGCGTTCCAGCGGCTCAAGGAGCCGATCATGGAACAGAAGACGGCCGAGACGATGAAGTCGCTGGCGGTGACGACGATCAAATCGACCCGCCAGCCGGTCGCCACGCTCTCGGGCGGTCAGCGGCAGTCGGTCGCCGTCGCTCGAGCCGTGATGTGGAACTCGAAGCTCGTGATCCTCGACGAGCCGACGGCGGCACTCGGCGTCGCGCAGACGGAGCAGGTGCTCGCGCTCGTCCGACGGCTTGCCGAGCAGGGGCTCGCCGTCGTGATCATCTCGCACAACCTGCACGACATCTTCGAGACGGCGACCCGAATCACGGTCCTTCGCCTCGGCCGGAATGTCGGCATCTTCGAACGGGCAACGACGACCCAGCAGGAAGTCGTCGCGGCGATCACCGCCGGCGTGCCGACGAAGGTCTCCGGGATCCCCGCAACCGCCGGGGCGGCCCAGTGACAACCGACGTGGAGATCGTCGGCCAGGACGCGGCTCCGGCGCCCGACGCCGCCGCCGAGCACGTGAGCGTCCTCCAGCGCGCGATCGACAACATCAAGACCGGGAACCTCGGCGTCCTCCCGATCGTCGTCGGGATGATCTTCATCGTCGTCTTCTTCGGCTTCAAGGCGACGAACTTCTTCACGGCGCCCAACTTCTCCAACATCATCGTCCAGATGGCCGGGACGGCGATGCTCGCCTACGGCGTCGTCTTCGTCCTCCTGCTCGGCGAGATCGACCTTTCGATCAGCTACGTAGCCGGGATCGGCGCCCTGACAGTGGCTGAGCTCCAGCTTCCCGGCAGCGGCCATCAGATCAACGGGCTGCTCGCCATGGCCGCCGCGGTCGCGATCTGTGCGGTCATCGGCCTCGCCCAGGGCTCGATCGTCGCGTTCGTCGGCGTCCCGTCGTTCGTCGTCACGCTCGCGGGCTTCCTGATCTGGCAGGGCGTGATCCTGCAGAAGCTCGAGCAGCCCGGCTCGATCATCATCCAGGACCGCTGGATCAACTACACGGCGAGCTACTACTTCTCGACGGTCGGCGGCTGGATCATCGCCTTCATCATCACCGGCCTCTACGCGTTGACGGTGCTCGGGGGCCTGTTCGGCAAGCGGCGGGCCGGGGTCGCGATCGGCCATCCGGGACTCGTCATCGCGAAGCTGGTCGGTGTCGCCGTCGCTGCTTTCGGGACGGTCGCCATCTGCAACCACGCGCAGATCCCGCACGGGTTGCCGCTCGCCGGTGTCCTGGTCGTCATCGCCCTCGTCCTGCTGACGTTCCTGGCGAAGCGCACGACGTTCGGCCGGCATGTCTATGCCGTCGGCGGCAATGCCGAGGCTGCTCGCCGCGCCGGCATCAACGTGCCGCGGATTCGCATCCTTGTGTTCATGATCTCGAGCAGCATGGCGGCAGTGGGCGGCATCATCCTCGCCGCCAACGTGAACTCGGTCGACCTCAACTTCGGCGGCGGCACGCTCCTGCTCGACGCGATCTCGGCGGCAGTGATCGGCGGCGTGAGCCTGTTCGGCGGCCGCGGCGAGGTGCGGGCAGCCTTCCTCGGTGCACTGCTGCTCGCGACGGTTTCGAACGGGCTCAATACCGCCGGGTACGCGACCGGGATCATCTACATGGTGACCGGCGTCATCCTCCTGCTGGCCGTGACGCTCGACACGTTCGCGCGCCGCCTGCAGGTCCGCTCGGGTCGCTAGCAGCGCGTCATGAACGCCACCGCGCAGCTGCCGGGGATCACGCGCACCGATCTCCAGCGGCACGATCTCAGCGTCCCCGGACGCGAGGTCATCCAGAACCGCGTCGACATCGGCCCGGAGGCGCCGTCCGTCAGGCACAAGCATCCGGGCGAGGAGATCATCTATGTCCTCGAAGGATCGCTGGAGTACCGGATCGACGGCAGCGCCCCGACGACACTCGGCATCGGCGATGTCTTGCTCGTTCCGGCCGAGACGTTCCATGCCGTGAAGAACGTCGGGAGTGGCAACGCGGCCGAGCTCGCCACCTATGTCGTCGAAAAGGGGAAGCCGCTCGTCGTGGTCGCCGAGTGAGCGCCGCCGGCCGCGGCGTTGACGTGGCGAATGCGGTCCTCGCGGCGCTCAGTGCCCGCGACATCGACTCGTTCGTTGCGTGCTACACGGCGGATGCGCGGATCGAGAACGGCGGTGGGGCGATTCTTGCCGACGGCCACGAGGCGATACGGCTGCGCTACGAGGAGTTGTTCGGGCGGTTTCCGAACATCACCGTTCGCAGGATCGGGCGCATCGCGGTGGGCTCGTATGTCGTTCAGGAGGAGGAGGTGATCGGGCGGCAGCCCGATCCTGAGCGACACATCGCCGTCTACCGGATCCAGGACGGCTTGATCGCGCACGAACGTCTCCTCAGGTAACCGTTCAGTCGGTCGGCGGGACGTAGTCGAGGTCGACCGTATCTCGACGTCCCGACCAGGTGAGTGTCAGCCGCCAGCATCCTGGCGACGTCGCATCGACGTACGACGGCCCCGGCCCGTTCGGGACGATGCTCCGAACCGGCGCGCCGATCGGGCGGGTGCCGATCATCTTCTGCATCCTGATCCAGAGTGGTGCGACGCTCTTCGAAAGGTGACGGGGCACCCAGAGGATCTTGTTGTTCCTGTTCTGCGCGGGCGGTGCGTTCAGTGGTGATCCGAACAGGACTCCTCCGATCGCTCCGTGCTCACCGAGCACGTACGGGATGAGCGGCCTCGGGTCGGTGAAGCCGGCCCGCATCCAGACCGGGAGCACGTCGTGGTGCACCTTCGGACTGCATGGCGCGACGGCCTCGTCCTTCGAATGTCCTCCGTGGGCCGCAACTGTCCCACCGAGGCCGGCTGCGACGACGAGGGGGAGCACAGCGAAATGGCGGGTGCTGAATCGCGTAGGCGAAGTGTCGACTGTCGAGCCGTCAACCGTCAAGCAACGCAAGAGTCGTGACGAACTTCTAGCGTGTCGCGGCGGCGAGCACGCGTTTTTCATCTCACGCAGATAAACAAGGGCCAGGGTCGGCTGGTGGGGAAGGGCGAGCCGCCGTAGCCTCCGACGACGAGTCGTCCGACGGTCGCGCCGTCGCGGTTGTCGGCGACGATGGTGACGTTGGCGTTCGCGGCGCTGGATTTGAGCCAGGTGAAGAAGAAGCCGTTCGCGACCGTGCCCGCGACGGCGCTGCCATCGGCGTAGAGCACGTCGATCGATGCGACTTTGGCTGCGGCCCGGCCGAAGACGTATCCATTCGACCTGAAGCGAGGTAACGAGTCGCCTCCGCCGCCGTCGACGTACTGCAGCGCCCAGCCCCGCGGACACGGCGGCGCCAGTGCCGTCGGCAAGTATGCGGACCCGACCGAAATACCCCCGGAAACCCCCGGTGGCAAGGGGCCCGTGAAGAAGTATCCGATGTCTCCGCCGTGGAACCGGAGCAGGTAGACGGACACGTCGCCCTGGGGAGTCGGTGCGGTCAGCACCCTTGTGATCTCTCGCAGCCGTGGCGGTTTGTGTTTGGTCTTTGCGGTTCGCTCGAGCTGCTGCTCCATCCGGATCAACTGCCTCGCGCGGGCAGGCTGGCTGCGGTCGACGAGGAACTGCTTCGGTGTCTCCCAGAGGCTGCTCAGCAGCGCCAGTCCCACTGGCACCGCCACGACGAGCATCACGAGCGCGATCGCGACCAGGGCCAGCGTGCGGCCGGTCGCTCGCCGCCGGCGTCGCGTCCTGCGGGGCAGTGGCGCGGGCGCCCCGGCGAACGCCGTCAGCATCGACCGGATCTGGTCGTCTGCAAGGCGGCGCGGCTCGGTCACTTGCCTCCCTCCTCTTGCGTCGAACCGTCGCCGTTCAGATAGGTGACAAGTGCGCGGCGCGCATCGTGCAGCTGATGCTTGACAGTCCCGAGCGAGCAGCCGAGAGCATCCGCGGTCTCCTGCTCGCTCAGGCCCACGTACAGCCGCAACACCGCTGTCGCCCGCTGACGCGGCGGCAGCCGGTCGAACGCCTCCTTCAACTCGAGCAGCTCCACCGGCTGCACGCTCGACACCGCTCCGCCGGACTCTCGCCAGCGAAGTCCGAGCGCTGCGAACCGACGCTCGCGCTTGACCGCACGCATCGCAACCCGTGTCGCAACGCGCGCAGCATAGGCGGGAGCGGCCTTTCGCTCCCTCAGCCGCGGCAGAGAACGAC
Source organism: uncultured Thermoleophilia bacterium (assembly GCA_963742605.1). Classification (GTDB taxonomy): domain Bacteria; phylum Actinomycetota; class Thermoleophilia; order Gaiellales; family Gaiellaceae; genus PALSA-600. The sequence goes on from CAVUNA010000006.1 coordinate 310,368, forward strand.
TCAGCTCGAGCAGCGCCTCCTGCGCCGCATCCTCGGCCAACGCCGAACCTGCACCGACAATGAGACGGACCGTTCGCACAACCAGCGGGCGAAGCTCAGCCAGCGCCACGTCACTCGAGCCCCCCTCTCGAACCAGCGACACGGAATCCGCGACCGACATCATCGTCACCCCATTAAGTGGCGGCCGACACCGAAGCGCGCTGGCCGGCGATTTGGAACAGGATCTTCGTCAGACACGCCGTTCCGACGCGTTAGCGCGCTTCGGTTTCCCTGTTGCTGCGTCAGGGAACGTCCGGGTTCGAGTCCAGATCTTAATCTGCTGTTGGAGGGGAGTTGCTATGAGCTATCGGGTCGCGACCATCGACGAACTGCAGGACATCGCCTACCGGCAGGACACGCACATGCGGCCCGTACGCCACCACCTCGGGATCACCGCGTTCGGAACAAACGCGTGGACGGCCGCCAAGGAGGGAGACCGGCTCATGCCCGAGCACCAGGAAGACGAGGGCAATGAGGAGCTCTACGTCGTCCTCCGCGGCCGCGCGCGGTTCGAGATCGACGGCGACACCGTGGACGCTCCCCAAGGGACACTCGTGTTCGTCCGGCCGGAGGGAAACCGGACCGCCTTTGCAGAGGAGGCGGAGACGACGGTGATCGCGATCGGCAGCAAGGTCGGGCAGCCGTTCGAGGCCGGCGGCTGGGAGGTCTGGGCGGAGTTCCATCCTGCATACGAGGCCGGCGACTACGACGCCGTGATCGACCGCGCCCGCGAGCCGCTGGAGGCGAGTGGGTACGCGGCGCCGCTCTACAACCTCGCCTGCTGCGAGGCGCTCGCCGGCCGCAAGCAGGACGCGATCGGTCACCTACGCGTCGCCTTCGAGCGGCGGCCGGGCCTGCGTGACCTCGCGAACGAGGACACCGACCTCGACCCGCTCCGCGACGAGCCGGCGTTTCGCGAGCTGGTCGGCTAGGGCCGCAGTGTTCGCTGCATAAGAAGCCGTTCTGTGAGGTGTGCGGCACGACGCCGCCCCTGAGCGACTGCCTCGCTCGCTGAGTTACGGGGCCGAGGCGAACCGCGCGGCGATGTCGCCAGAGGTTTGACTACGCCGGAGCAGTCGGTGGTCGGGAGCGACTCCATCTCGACCACAGCCACGCAGCGAAGCTGAGCGCGACGATTGCAAAGAACAGGAGGATCCACTCGACCGGCGCGGATGCGCTCGTGTGGAGGACCAGCCGGCTCGTGCGGGGTGGTCCAAAGGCGGCCGGTGGGGGCAAGGGAAGGTGAGGTTTTGCTGTTCTGGACGCCGCCACGACCGACACCTTGGGCTGCCCGGTCGCCAGCAGCAGCGCCGCAACGAGCAGGGCGATCCCTGCAACGGCGGTGAACGCGGCGAGGACGATCGGTCTGCGCCCGGCGTTCCCGCGGCTGGGCGATACGGGGATGATCCCCCGCTCGGCTGCCCACGAGGCGGCGAACGAACGTGGATCAAACGCGATGCTGCCGAGGAGCTCCTCGGCGGAGACGCCTTCGGCCTCGGCCTCCCTGAGATCGGAGGCCAGGTCCGTCGCCATCTCCTCGGCGAGCGGATCGGGGACGCCGAGACGCCTCCACTCACTGCGGCACTGCTCGACGAAATCACTCATGAAGCCACCTCGAACTTGACGGGAGCGAGCACCGCATCGACGGCATCGCGGGCAGCTCGCCACTCGGACACGCCCAGCGCAAGTGCCAGGCTCCCGGCGCTCGAGGGGCGGTAGTACTTCCGCGGTGGCCCTCCATCACTTGCGGCCCGGTAGGTCTCGACCAGGCCATCACGCTCGAGACGTCCCAGCAGCGGATAGATGGAGCCCTCGCCGACGATCGCGAGGCCGCGGTCGCGCAGTCGCTTGGTCATCTCGTAGCCGTAGGCCGGCCCTTCGTCCATCACCGCCAGCAGGCACAGGTCGAGCACGCCGCGGAGCAGCTCGGTTCGTCGTTGAGAGCCCACTGCCATGCGCCGCAAGGTAGCAGGAAGAGCCTTGCCGCGCAATTCTCCACGCTGAGCTTCACGGTCGACCGGACTGCCTGCCTGACTGAAGCTCCCAAGCGCCGATGAACGCGTCTTCGATGGCGTCGGCGTTGCCGTTCTTGAGGTCGGCGACGATCATCATGTGCTTGCTAAAGCGTGGTGGGACGGAAAATGTCTCGGGGAACGATTGGTGCAGGAAGTCTCTGAAATCGAAGGATGCACGGATGACGACGTGAGCGTCGTCGATCTGCCGAGCTACGAGACGGCCGTGGTACCGCCAGTCGAGTAGGCCGCCCCGTGAACGCTCGGTAACTCCTTCGAGGCGGGCGGCGAGTCGACTCAGCTCTGCGAGGCTCATGGAGTCATGCTCGCACGGGGCGACGACCAGCCCGGTGGCCACTAGAGTCGACTCCATGTCCGCTTCTCACGCCTCGCTGACCGACATTCCAGCCGCCGATGTCGCTCACACCGATGCGAGGTGGACGCCGGTCCGCAATCACTTCGGGATCACCGCGTTCGGTGTCAACGCCTACACCGCTCGGTATGCGGGAGATCGCCTTATCGGCGAGCACGACCACGCGGATCCCACCGACGAGCAGCACCAGGAGTTGTACTTCGTCCACAGAGGACACGCCCGTTTTCAGGTGGACGGTCAGGACGTTGACGCACCGGCGGGCACCTTTGTGAGCGCCCTCGACGTGAAGACGATCCGGTCTGCGGTCGCGCTGTCGGACAACACCGTCGTGCTCGTGATCGGCGCCGAGCCTGGCGTTCCGTTCGAGGTCACACCTGCCGAGCGTGCCGAGTTGGCCGCCGCAGGGCTGCCGGCGACTCCGGCCTGAGGTCGCTGAGAAGGTTGCCCGCGTTCAGTCGAGGCGCAGGATGGTTTCCTCGATCTCCTCACCGCGTCCGGGTGCGAAGTCGCGGGACCGACTCCGGATCCGTCACCTGCTGATAGATCGTGTCGAGATCCCGGTCCTCGAGCGGCCTCAGCGAGACGTTCATCTGGGGCGATCCTGATGGCGGCGCATCACCGCGACCCGGGACCGTTCCCGGGCGTTCCACGTGGCCGCAGGCGCGAATCGCGCACCTTAATTACCATCGCCACCCGTGGCCGAGGGCGTCGCCATCCGTCCCGAGCGCGACGCGGACCATCTCGTGATCGCAGAGGTGGTCCGCGCCGCATTCGTCGGACACCCCGACGAGGTCGCGTCGTTCGTCGAGCGCATTCGGGCGTCGGAACAGTTCATTCCGGAGTTGGCGTTGGTCGCCGAGGACTCCTCCGGTGTGATTGCTCACGTGATGCTGAGCTGGGTCGGCGTTGAAGGCGGATCCCGTACAAGGATCCTCAATCTCACGCCGATGTCGGTTCGGCCTGACCGCCAGCACATCGGTGTGGGGACACGGCTGATCCGGGACGCGCTCGGCCGCGCCGAAGAAGCAGGCGAGCCCGCCGTGATGGTCGAGGGCATTCCCGCGTACTATCCTCGCTTCGGCTTCGAGCAGGCGAGTGCGCTCGGCTTCATCTCCCCGCATCCGAAGATCCCCGACGACGCTTTCATGGTCAAGCGGCTCGCGGGATACAGTCCCGACCTGGCCGGTCGGATCGTCTATCCGGCCTCGTTCGACGCTCTCGGGTACGAACGACCGGTCTGAGAAGAGCGGCGCATTCGGCGGGTCGCGACGTGTCTAACGAAGTCCACCCTCGACGCGGCCTCACCGTTAGCCTCCTCGAAGATGCGAAAGATCCTCCTGACCGGAATGTCGGGGACAGGCAAGTCGAGCGCCCTGGACGAGCTTGAGAAGCGGGGCTTCGAGGTCGTCGATACGGACGAGGGCGGCTGGAGTATCTGGTCCGACGTCGAAGACGGCTACGTCTGGCGCGAAGATCGCATCGCTGACCTTCTCGGGCGTGAGGGAGGGCGGACGCTTTACGTCTCCGGCACCGTGTCGAACCAAGGACGGTTCTACCCGCGCTTCGACGCCGTCGTGTTGCTGCACGCTCCCGCCGACGTGCTGCTTCGCCGGATCGCAACAAGAGCGACGAATGACTACGGCAAAAGCAGTGAAGAGCTCGAACTTGTTCTGCGCCACCTGACCGAGGTTGAACCGCTGCTTCGCGCAACCTGCACCCACGAGATCGACGCGACGCAGCCACTCGATGTCGTTGTCGCGCAGCTGGCTGCGATTGGAGAAGCCGCCGGGGAATGAGGGAGGCGGGAACGACTCCTCGCCCGGGTCATCAGCGAATACGCTGCCCAAGGGGCGTCTTGAACCATCACCATGGCTAAACGGAACTATTTGGTGGAGGGCCTATCTGGTGCCGGTAAATCCTCGGTCTACGAGGAGCTGATCGCACGTGGCTACAAGGCCATCAGTACCGACCGAGCTTGGAAGTACCGTGCCGACCCTGACACCGGTCTCCCAGGTTACGACAACTCGATGTGGGACGGCCAAAGAGCTGTCAGCGAACTCGAAAGCCCGGAACCAGAGGTGTTGTTTGTCTGTGGAAGCGGCCGCAATCGCGACCGCTTTCTGCCCTATTTCACTCTGATATTCAACCTCCGGATCGACGATGACACGATGCGTCGCCGCCTCCGAGAGCGCACCAACAACGAGTTTGGCAAGCAGCCCGAGGAAGTCGAACTCATGCTCAGGCTCAATCGGAGCGACGAGAAACCGGCCGGAGCCGTCGATATAGACGCCACCCGGCCTCTCGACCAGGTGGTCGACGAATTGCTTCGCCTGGCAAATTGCCGAACAGTGACGAGTGACTCGACGCTGACACCATGGTCTAAACGCGGGTCCGCGATTGGTCAGTCATTCCTGATCTCCGAGTCCGCACTCCCGATCGTGCAGGCTGCTGCCGGCTCGCGGAAGCGCATCGTCCGTGGAACGCCAGATGCATTCTGGGATGTCCTAGGCCGCGAGACCATCACTCGCATCGAATACGCCTGGTCTGGCTACGTCCTTGCGACGCTGTTGCCGTACCTCGACGAGCAGGGCATCGACCTCATGCACTGTGACCACGACGAGGTGGCCCCGACCATCTCGCAGACCCCAGACGGGTCGGTCCTGGTCCTCACGTCAGATCACCGTGAGCGTTACCTGGCGCGCCTCGATCCAAGTGCGTTCGACGGGGCAGTGCTTCGCCGCTACTACGAGGAGCTCAACGAGACGGCAGCAAACGGCGTCGATTACGCAATGCTGGACGGGATTGCTTTCTTTCGTGACACGCTCGCGCCTCTCGACTCCGCGATCGTGGCCGTGTTCATCATCGGATAGTCCCTGCCGCGGGCCGAACTTGCGAACGACGCCAACGTCCCGCTTGGTGCGCCCAAGAAAGGAGAGTTCAGCATCGGACACATCGTCGAGAACAAGGCAGACGTTGATCGATTACTCCGTCAAGCCGAAGCGACCGGCGCAACTCTCACAGACCAACCCCACGACCGGGCGGGGGATCTACTTCGGCTACTTCCGTGACCCAGACGGACACCTCTGGGAGATGATCTGGAGCCCCCGGGATTGAATGCTCATCCGGCGACGGCCGATTCACGAAAAGCCCAAAGGCGCTCGCCTGGCCCAGCGATGCGGAATGACGCCAGGACGATTACTCGTCTGCGCTGCGGCTCGCACGTCACTTGACCGTGTGCCGCTCATCGAGCGCATGGTGCCGCTTGTCGACGCGGAGCTTGTCTTCTCGGGGCCGTAGCGTCAGGGTCTGGCGATCCGCTGCGGCGGTAACAGCCAGGAGGTTAGTGTCATGTCCAGCGATCAGTTGTACGACACACTCGGAACCACCTACACCGTGACGCGGCGTACCGAGCCGCGGATCGCCGAGCAGGTCTGCGCTGCGCTCGGTGATGCGCGGACCGTACCTTAATGTCGGGGCTGGAACTGGCTCTTACGAACCTTCCGACCGTGACGTCACGGCGGTGGAGCCGTCGGCGGTCATGCGTGCTCAGCGTCCGGCAGGCGCAGCGCCGTGTGTGGCTGCCGCCGCGGAGAGCCTTCCGTTCGATGATCAGTCCTTCGACGCCGCGATGGCATTTGCCACCGTCCATCACTGGCAGGACCCGATCGGGGGTCTGCTCGAGATGCGGCGCGTGGCTCGCCGCGTGGTGGTGTTCACGTGCGACACCACTGACCGAAGTTGGCGGCGGCGGTTCTGGCTGACTCGTGACTACCTCCCCGAAATTGCTGCCTCCCGCGTCGGCCTCGCTACCAGACTGGCCCGTGCGATCGGAGCCCGGATGGAGCCGGTGCTCATTCCGTGGGACTGCGCCGACGGCTTCTTCGAGGCCTACTGGCGCCGGCCCGAGGCGTACCTGGACGAGAACGTCCGGCGCGGAATATCGATGTGGGCCAGCGTCGGGGCGGCCGCCGAGCTGAGGGCAGTGCGCAGCCTCCGTGATGACCTCGCGTCCGGTCATTGGGCCGAACGCAACCGCGCCGATCTCACGCGGCGGAGCTCCTGGCCTCCGGTCTGCCTGATGCCTGACCCCCCGCCACCGGTGCTACCCGTCGCTTGCTCGAGCATCCTCTCGCCTGAAGTGCCGGCTCGACGTCGCTGATTTAGCGCGCGGTGCCGTTTGCGTAGCGCAGCGCCTCTGACAGCGCGAGCTTCGCGACCTTCGTTCCCAGTGTGCGGCCGGCGGTCGCGTCCGCCGGGATGTTGATTCCGTTCTCCACGCTCGACTGCTCCGCCAGTGCGGCCTGCCGGGCCACCGAGTGCCCGGTGAGCGCGTTCAAAGCCTCGTCGGCCGCGGCGGCGAACGTGCTCGACTCGGCCACCCAGCCGGGCGAGGCGGGGGTGGATGCGGGGGGCGACCAGCCGGCGCCGAGAACCCAGCGACCGCCGGACAGCACCGCGACCTGGCCGACGTCGGCTCGCAACGCGGCGTGCGGTCCGCCGGGTGCGCTCGACGCCTGCGTGATCAGCTCGATCAACCCCGGCACGAGCGGGAGCCCGTCCGCGTTGTACGACGCCGCTTTGGAATCGCTCGACTGGCCCTGGAACGCCAGGTAGCGGATCATCGAGATCGGACGCGGCGACTGGTAGGTGCGCTTCGCGCCGAACGCGGTGATCGCCGCGTTCGCAAGCGCGCCGTTGAGCGTGAAGTACAGCCGTACATCGCGCTGCAGCCGGCGGGCACCATCGGAACCGGCCGGGATCGTCGCCGCGAGCGCGTTCCAGCCGACGGGCGACGTCATCGCGGCGAGCGGCCGGGTGCGCTGCGCGGTCGCACGGATGACGTCGACGGCCGCTTGTTTGTAGGCGGCGCTCGAGGGATCGCCGGTCGGCGGCGGGCCCGGATTGACCGGCAGGCTCTTCGCCGACGGCGGCAACCCGAATCCGTGCACGTGCCCCCATTGCGCGTCGACGAAGCTCTGAACCTTTGCGGGGATCGGAGCGAGCCCCTTCTCCGCGATCAGCCCGAGTGCCAGTGGCTGCCAGAACGTTGGATCGTGCACAGTCGAGCCGGACTGGCTCAGGACGAGAGGCGCATTTTGCGGCACGTAGCTCGCGTCGACGTAGTGCTGCGCCTCGAGCGAGCCGTCGTTCCGACCTGCGGCGATTGCGGCGGCGGCGATGCGGTTACCGAGCGCGGCAGGTGAGTCGCCGCTCGTGCCGGTGAAGTCGGGCGAGTAGCAGAGTGAGCGCAGACGCTCGGTCAGCAGCGGGAACGTGCGCTCGAGGTTCGCGTCGAACGACGCTCGCCACAGCAGAAGCCGGTACGCGGCATAGCTGATCGCAGCCTGTCGGGCCACCTGCGCGTCGGAGGCGTGCTGCTTCTCCGTGACGAAATAGCCGCTCGCCTTCGGGTCGTAGGCGGCCCAGGCGTCCCACATCGCAGCCGACAGGTCGAACAGGTCGCGCGCCTGAACCGGCTCGGAGACGTTGCCGTCACGAAGCGCGGCGATCGCCGTCTTCTCCCACGCCGTCGCGATCGAGTCGCCGTGGAGGCTCGCCGCCGAGCAGGCGGCAAGCCTGTCCGTCTCCGCCGCAGGCATCTGAAGGGCGACCGGCGACGGCGGGTTGACCGGCACGATCTGGTCGGCCTGGAGCCCGTCGAGCTGCGTCTCGCCGCCCCACGGGTAGCGCACCGTCAACGACGTGACCGAGGTCGCTGCTCCGAGACCGAAGTGGAGACGCGGATCCTCCGAGGACAGGTAACTGCTCCCGGCCTGCACCGTCCTCACGAGGCGCCGCCCGTCGGGGAGGACGACGGTGACGACGGCGCCGGGCGAGAACCTGGTCAGCCTGACGTCGAGCCAGTGGCCGCTCCGACCGGTCGGCTGCAGCAGCACGAGCTTCCCGCCGATCGTGTTGATCGCGACGTCCATGCGGCCGTCGTTGTCGACGTCGGCCGCGGCGAGGCCGCGGCCGTTCAGCAACAGGCCCTTCGCTCCGAGGATCCCGCGGGCGTTGCCGAAGCGCTCCAATCCTCCACGGTCGGGTGCCCGGGTGAGCACACGCACGGGCTCGGCATCGCCCTTCAGGCTGGTGACCGGGATCGCGCCGGCCGTGAGGACGAGGTCCGGCTTCCCCGTGTTCGCGAGATCGACCCAGGACGCACCCCAGCCAGCAAAGTCGCTGCCGAGTGCCTGGGCGAAGGACGGTCTGGCGTTGGCAAAGGTCGACGAGCCGGCAGTCTGCAGCTGGCGGTACGCCGCGGACGGCTCGTGGCGGGAGTTGGTGACGAAGAGGCTCGTGCGCCCGGCTCCGTCGTCGGCGGACGCGATGCCCATGCCGGCGTAGGGATCGGCAACCCCTTCTGCTGCTCCGCGCTCCTCGAAGCGGAAGCCGAGGCCGGCCGGGTCGGCGGTCGCGCCGCCGGGCCACGGCACGTTCTCGTACAGCTGGTTCGGGTCCTCGTCGTTTGCGATGTAGAGGTCGGGGCGACCGTCGCCGTTGTAGTCGAGGAACTGGGCGCCCAGGCCGTGTCTCGGCTCGGCGGACTCGAGGCCCGCCTGGACGCCGACCTCACGGAAGCGGGCATGCCCGTGCGCGTCGTTTCCCTCGTTCAGGTAGAGCAGATCGCGAACGCCGGCGAGATTCGTGGGGAAGCCGGCGACCGAATACGGGACGGGCGTGTTCGGATCGGTGTAGCCGGCGATGAACACGTCCGGTCGACCGTCGCCGTTCACGTCTGCGACGGTTGCGCCGCTGTACCAGCCGCTCGCGTTCATGCCGGCGGCCTGGGCGCCTTCGGTGAACGTGCCGTTGCCGTTGTTCCACAGCAGGTCGATGCCGGTCGTCGTCGTGACGATCAGATCGGGCCAGCCGTCGCCGTTGAGGTCGGCGGCGACGCAGCCGTCACCTTTCACCTGAAGATCTGCGTGTGCCTGCTTGCTCACGTTCTGGAACGTGCCGTGGTCGTTCTCGAAGAGGGCCGTCCGTGGCAGGCCGCCGTGGGTGTCCCAGCGATCGGTGTCGGCGTCCGAGTAGGAGTTGACGGCGAACAGGTCGACCCAGCCGTCGTTGTTGTAGTCGAGCCAGCAGACCCCGCCGCCCATCATCGCGTCGTAGTCGTTCGACACCCCGAACCGGAACGAGTCCTGACGGAAGTCGAGACCCACCTGCGCGGCGATGTCGTGGAGGCGCAGGCCGCCGGCGCTCGCCTGCAGCTCACTCTGCGGGCGCGTCGTCAGCGGCGTCGCGCCCGGCGCGCTCGCCTCGGACGAGCCCACGAGCAGGAACCTGCCGCCGCTCTGCTGGAGCTGGAAGGTGTCGGTGAACGCCGTCTGGACGCCTCGGTGCACCACCATCGCAGGGAGCCCGCGATACGCGACCCGTTGCACCAGCCCCTCGGCCCGGGCCACCACCGTCGGGGGTCCCTGGTCCTGGCCCGGCTGGAGTTCCAGGCTCAGCCGGTCGATGCGGTAGAGCGGAACCTCGACCGGCCGGGTCGCCGCGCCCGAGATCTGCCGGCGCAGGCTGACCAGCATGGTGCTCTCGGCCGCCTGCGAAGCGAGCCCGAGGTTGTGTTGCTGGAGCGCGCGTGCCTGCAGATCGAGGTCGGTGACGAGGTCGCGTGCGATCGCGTTCGCAGTCGGCCGGTCGAGCTGCGTCGAGACGCCGGCTGAGTGCAGGATCGTGATCTGCGGCAGCGGGGCGTTCCCGTCGGTCGTGGGGAGGGCGGCGGTTGCCACCGGCGACGGGCTGATCACGACGAGCGCTGCTGCGTACGCCGCGAGCCCGGCGGCACCGGCGAGGACGAGGCGACCACGGGAGAGCCGTGGGAGCGGCCGTGGAAGCGCCGCCAGGACGGTCTGGCCGATGCACACGACCACGAGCGCGCTCAGCAGGGCGACCTTCGACCAGTACTCCGTGCGCATCGGCGCGATCAGCAGCGTGGCGACGATGCCGATCGACACCGCGTAGACGATTCGTGCGCGGGGGCCGCGCGGGGCCGTCTTCGGGTCGGTGATCATGAAGAAGAGGAAGACGAGGATCTCGGGCGAGGTGACGAGGAGCCACCAGAAGGAGATGCCGCCGATCGGCCCGAGATGCCAGCGGGCCGTCATCTGGTGGCCGGCCGCCGCGAGGATCGCGATCCCGACGGCGAAGGTGGCCCAGAAGGTGAGTGCGACCCGCAGCAGCGAGAGGCGGGAGAGGATGGTGAAGCCGCCGGCGAGGATCACGCACAGCGCGAGCACCAGCCAGACCGACATCGGGCCCCACCAGAAGTCGAGCGGCTCCGCCTTGGTGACCGGCAGCAGCAGGAAGCAGACGACGAGGCCGATGTTCGACGGGTTGAAGATGTGGTTGCCCCGGAACGTGATGATGTGTTTCGAGAGCAATGCAAAAGCGGCGGTGCCGGCGAAGATCCACCAGCCGCGCAACGACCACCAGTCGCCGTGCGCCGTGCCGGGCACACGCAGCACGAACGCGACGCCGTTCCCCGTCAGCATCGCGCTGGCCGGCCACAGCAGCACGTGCTGCCTGCGCATGGCGATTCCGACCTCGAGGACGGCGCAGGTGAGGATCGCGATCAGGATCTGGGCGATCGAGACGCGGAAGTGGAAGCCCACCTGCCCGATCACCTGCAGCGAGATGATCGTCGCCGCGAGATGGAGCCGCGGATCGCGGACCTTCGGCAGCAGCACCGGATAGGTGCGACCGCCGATCGTCAGCGTCGGCGGTCCCGCCGGAGCCGGTACCGCCTGTGCTCCCATCAGGCCACCAGGGTAGCCGCCTCCAGGCGCCCTTTACTATCTCCCAATGCATCTCGCACGGGCCCGAGCGATCGTCGATGCGATCGTCGACGAGGCTCCCGGCCCCGTCTCGGTCTTCGTCGCCGATGCCCACGGTGAGCTCGTCGCCGCCGCGACGATGGACGGGGCGGCGCCGGACACCCGTCTGAACGCCCGCCGCAAGGCGTACACAGCCGCCAGGAGCGACGCGCGGTCGACCCGGGAGCTCGCCGAGAAGGTGCGCGACGACCCGGTGGAGCGCGCCAGCTTCGACCCGTTCTTCACCTTCTTCCTCGGCGGCGTGGCCGTCTTCGAGGGCGATCGCCGTGTGGGGGCAGTGGGCGTCTCCGGCCTCCCCGGCGAGGAGGACGAGCGTCTGGCCCTGCTCGCTATCGAACGATCAGCGGATCGGTGAAGACGTCGAGCTCGTCGCGGCTCCGCGTCGAGAACTCCGAGACGATTGCGCCCTCCGCGCCGGCGCGAAACGAGTGCAGGGTGTCCGGCGGCACGATGCACTGCTCACCCGCGTGGAGCGTGAGCTCGGGCGCGTCGCCCACGCGGAGGTAGATGACGCCGCGGCGAACGCGGAACGTCTCCTCCTTGCCCGGATCGTCGCCGACAGGGGGATGGCGGTGCTCGGGACAGGCCTGCCCCGGGAACAGCACGAGCTCCTTCGCACACACGCGCTCCGTGTTGACGTAGACGACGATCTGCAGGCCGGCCTCCTCGAGTCGTCCGAGCCCGAAGTCGGCCACCTCGATCGCGGCGCGCTCGGCGGGAGTCAGCACGATCCCGCTCGCCTCGAGCTGCGCCGCCGCGCGCTCGCGGGCCTCGGCTTCGGTCACGGCGTCACTACCTGCCCGCTCGTCGCCGATTCGTGCAGCGCCTCGACCGCACGGGCCTGGGCGACTGCATCGTCGCGGCCGAGCAGCAGCTCTGCCTCGCCGCGGATCGCGTCGCTCACGTTCTCCAGCTCGAGACGGTAGGAGTCGAGGAAGTCGAGCTCGACGCGCTCGACCTCACCGTCGCGCCTGAGCTCGATCCCGGGCTCCTCGCAGTGCCACGGGTCGTCGACGAAGAGCGAGCCTTCGCTGCCGATCGCCTCGAGCTCGTCCCGGTCGACGAGCGCCGTGCCACAGTCGAAGATCGCGAGCACCTCGCCCGGAAACCGCAGGTTCCCCGTGAGCACCCAATCGGTGCCGGTCGGGCCGAGCCACGCCTGCGCGTACGCCGTCTCGGGCTCGCCCGCCAGCAGGCGTGCGCCGTTGACGCAATAGCAGCCGACGTCCATCAGCGCGCCGCCCTCGAGCTCCGTCTGCAGACGGATGTTGGCCTCGTCGTACAGCGAATAGCTGAAGGCCGCACGGACGAGCCTGAGCTCTCCGATCGCACCCTCGTCGACGAGCTGCTTCAGCCGCAGCGTCTGCGGGTTGTGGCGGTACATGAACGCCTCGCTCAGCAGGCGGCCCGTCCGCTCCGCGGCGTCGAACGCGGCCTGGACCTCGGTGACGTGTCGTGACAGCGGCTTCTCGCAGAGGACGTGCTTGCCGGCCTCGAGGGCGCGAATCGACCAGTCGCAGTGCAGGGTGTTCGGCAGCGAGATGTACACGGCCTCGATCCCCGGGTCGGCGAGCAGCGCCTCGTAGCTGCCGTACGCGCGCTCGATCTTCCATGTCTCGGCATAGGCCCGGGCGCGCGCCTGGTCGCGGCTGGCAACGGCGACGAGGTCGACCTTCGGGGACGCGTGCGCGCCGGGAATCAGCTTCCGGTTGATGTCCGCCGTCGAGATGATTCCCCAGGTGACCGGCTGCCCCATGCGCGTACTATCGCGAAACTAGATGGCAGAGATCGGCGTTGGCATGCTCGGCTACGCGTTCATGGGAAAGGCGCACTCGAACGCGTTCAAGAAGATCGCGTACATCACGTGGCCGCCGCCGCTCGAACCGAAGCTGGTCGGGATCGCGGGGCGTGACCAGGCCGCGGTCGAGGAGGCCGCGCGACGCTACGGCTACGACTACGCCACGACCGACTGGCGCGACCTGGTCGCCGACGAGCGGATCGGCCTCTTCGACAACGGCGGCCCGAACTCGCTGCACGCCGAGCCGACGATCGCCGCCGCGGAGGCCGGGAAGCACGTCGTCTGCGAGAAGCCGCTCGGCCGCGACGCCGCGGAGAGCTACGAGATCTGGCAGCGCGTGGCGGCGACGGGCGTCAAGCATCTGTGCGCGTTCAACTACCGCTTCGTACCGGCCGTCCGGCTCGCGCGCGAGCTGATCGAGGCCGGCGAGCTCGGCGAGATCAGGCACTTTCGCGGTCGCTACCTCCAGGACTGGGGCGACGACGCGGCGCTCGACACGTGGCGGTTCCATCCTGACGAGGCCGGCTCGGGCGCGCTCGGCGACCTCGGGACGCACGTGATCGATCTGGCGCGGTTCCTGAACGGCGAGATCGCCTCGGTCGCGGGGTTCCTGAAGACGTTCCTGCCGGGGCGCAAGGTGGACGATGCGCTCGAAGCGGCGGTGGAGTTCGAGAACGGATCGGTGGGCACGATCGAGTCCACGCGACTCGCGCTCGGCCGCCGCAATGCGTTCCAGTGGGAGATCAACGGATCGAAAGGGTCACTTGCCTTCGACATGGAGCGCCTGAACGAGCTGCAGGTGTTCCGCGCCGACGGCGACCGTGCGCGCGGCTTCAAGACGGTGCTCGTCTCGGAGGCCGATCACCCCTTCTGGCAGTACTGGTGGCCGCCCGGGCATATCGTCGGTTGGGGCGACACGTTCGTGCACGAGCTGCACCACGTGCTCGAGGCGATCGCGACCGGCGGCGACGTCGCACCGTACGGTGCGACCTTCGAGGACGGGTATCGCGCGGCCGAGGTCGCGGACGCGATCGTGCGCTCCGGCGAGACCGGCGCTCGCGTGGCCGTCACCTACCGCAGCTGATCGTCGAGCACGAGGGTCGCCTTGCCGCCGCGGTAGTCGAGCGCCTCCTCGAAGCGCTCGAGCGGGACGCGGCGCGCGATCAGCGCGTCGAGCGCGCCCGGCCAGCGGTCGCGGGCGCGGTCGAGCGCGTCGACGCCGTCGAGCCAGTCGGAACGGTGGGCGTTGACGCTGCCGAAGACGACGCGATTCTCGAGGATCGTGTCGACGGCGAGCACCCGGCCGTCCAGGGTCACTCGCTGGTCGCGTCCGTCGATGCCGAGCAGGCACACGACGCCGCTGCGACGGAGGAGACCGAGGCTGTCCGCCTGCAGTTGTGCGTCGCCGGCTGCCTCGATCACGAGGTCGAAACCTCCGGTCTCCTCCCGGAGCGCGTTGAGCTTCGTGTCGCCGATCGAGACGTAGCGGGCGCCGCAGGCTGCGATCACACTCGCCCGCGGATCGTTCGCCGGCTCGAGCGACGCGATCCAGACCTCGACGCCGGCGAGGCGCAGCAGGAACGTCGACAACGTGCCGACGGAACCGGCGCCGAGGACGAGCGCGCGCTGCAGCCGCCAGGGCTGGCGGTCGCCGATGGCGCGCACATGCCGGAGGGCTCGCGCGCAGATCGACGTCGGCTCGGCGAGTACGCCCAGTCGTCCGAGCGAGCGCGGCACCGGGACGAGTTGTTCCGGGTCCTCGGCCACGAGCTCGCGTGCGAATCCGTCGAGGCGCGTGATTCCCCGCTCGCTGTAGTCACCGGTCAGGCAGGAGTCCGGCGCTCCCTCGGAGCAGGCGATGCAGTGTGAACAGGAACGGCGCACCGTCGCCGTCACGAGGTCACCTTGCGCGAAGCCGTGCCCGTCCAGCTCGACGACCGCGAGCACCTCGTGGCCGAGCACGAGTGCACGCTCGCCCGTCGGCGCGACCCCGAACAGGCCGTGGGCGATCTCGCGGTCGGTTCCGCACACGCCGACCTCGAGGACGCGCAGCAGCACCTCGTCCGGGCCGGCCACGACCGCGGGAACGTCGGTGACACGTGCCGAGTGGGGGACACCGGGCTGGGTGACGAGCGCCTGCATCAGGGGGAGGTGAGACGGAGAACCGCCCCCTCGGAGGCCGAGCCGACGAGGGCGCGATAGCGTCCGAACACGCCTCCTTCGTACGGGAGCGGCGGCAGCGTCCAGGCCGCGACGCGTCGGGCGAGCTCATCGTCCGCGAGCTCGAGCTCGAGCCGGTTGGCATCGACGTCGATCGTGATCAGGTCGCCGTCGGCGACGACTGCGAGCGGCCCGCCTCGTGCCGCCTCCGGCGACACATGCCCGACCATCAGCCCACGTGTCGCCCCGGAGAACCGCCCGTCCGTCACGAGCGCGACGGAGTCGCCGAGGCCGGCACCCACGACCGAGGCGGTCACGCTCAGCATCTCGCGCATCCCGGGCCCGCCGGCGGGGCCTTCGTAGCGCACGACGAGCACGTCCCCGGGCTCGACTGCGCCGGCCCGAACGGCGTCGGCACAGGATTCCTCGCTGTCGAACACGCGTGCCGGCCCGCGCTGGTGGCGGCGGTCGCCGGTGAGCTTGACGAGGCTGCCGTCGGGTGCCAGGTTGCCGCGCAGCACGTGCAGGGCGCCCGTGTTCTTGAAGGGCCGCTCGAGCGTGAACAGCACCTCGCCGTCCGGCACGGCTGCGCTCAGCGACGCGTCGGCGAGCGTTGCCGCCGAGACCGTTGGAGCTTCGCCGTCGAGGTGGCCGCCGCGGATCAGTTCGCGGACGAGCGTGCCGGTGCCGCCGGCCCGCTCGAGCTCCTCGGCGGTGTGGCGGCCGGCCGGAACGAGGTTCGCGAGCACAGGCGTCTTGCCGGCGATCCCGGCGAGGTCGTCGAGGGTGAGCTCGACGTCCGCCTCGCGGGCGATCGCGAGCAGATGCAGGACGGCGTTCGTCGATCCGCCTGTCGCGGTGATGCCGGCCATCGCATTCAGAAGCGCACGGCGGTCGAGGAATCGGCGCGCGGTCGTCCCGTCGTACGCGAGCTGGACGGCAAGCGCTCCGGCACGTCGGGCCGCGTCCGCCTTCCGCTCGACGTCGGCCGCCGGGATCAACCCGTCGCCGAGCTGCGCGACGCCGAGCAGCTCGAGCGCGACCGCCATCGTGGTGGCGGTGAAGTTGCCGGCACAGGCGCCGGCACCCGGGCACGCGACGCGTTCGAGCTCGTCGAGCTCGCTCCGGCTGAGCAGCCCACGCTCCTCGGCGCCGACCGCCTCCCACACGTCCTGGATCGTGACCTGCCGGTCCGTCACCCGGCCGGCGCGCATCGGCCCGCCGTAGAGCGCGAGTGCGGGCTTGTCGAGCCTCCCGAGCGCCATCAGCGCACCCGGTGTCGTCTTGTCGCACCCGACGAGGCAGACAAGAGCGTCGAAGTCGTGGGCGTGCGTCATCAGCTCGATCGAGTCGGCGATCACCTCGCGCGAGATCAGCGACGCGCGCATGCCCGGGGTCCCCTGCGACTGGTTGTCGGAGACGGCGATCGTGTTGAACTCGAGGGCGACTCCACCGGCCTCGGCGACGCCTTCGGCGACGGCCGCCGCGAGCTCGCGCTGGTTCAGGTTGCACGGCATCGTCTGCGTCCAGGTCGAGGCGATGCCGACGATCGGGCCGCCGAGGTCGGCCGGGTCGATCCCCATCGCCCGGAAGTGCGCGCGGGCCGGAGCCCGCTCCGCTGCCGACGCGAGCCCGGCGCGCGCCCGGCGGCGGAGCGACTCCTGGCCGGACGACATCGTGGTTAGTGCTCCCGGCCGCGAATACGGCTGTCTGTTCGGCCGGCTGCAAACCGGCGCATGGCCGCGTCCTCGGTCGCTCCGATAGGGCAACTATCGGAGCTCCCTGCGTCCTTGCCCTGCTTGGTTTTCGCTCGGCCGACCAGGAACATATTCACGGCCGGAAGCACTAGATCTTCTTGCCGGGGTTGAGCAGGCCCTTCGGATCGAAGAGCCGTTTCAGCCGCAGATGCAGGTCGTACGCCGTCGGGCCGAGCTGCCGCGGGAGCTGACCGCGCTTGAGCCAGCCGATGCCGTGCTCGCCGGAGACGGTGCCGCCGAGTGAATGTGCGAGGTCGAAGAGGTCGTGACACGCGGCGTCCGCGCGCTGCTCCTCGCCCGGCTCGTCGGGCGAGAACAGGAACGTGGCGTGGATGTTGCCGTCTCCCGCATGCCCGAACGAGAGCGCGGGCACACCGTGTCTTGCGCCGATCCGCTCCGTTTCGCGTGCGACGTCGCGGAGCCGGTCGAGCGGTACGGCGATGTCCTCGCTGAATGCCCCACCTCGCTGGGCCAGGATCGCGAACGCGACGCCACCGCGCCAGCGCCAGAGCGAAGCGACCTCGTCCGCAGCTTCGGGGGTGTGGACGGCGACGGCGTCCTCGGTGAGCGCCTCCCGCAGCTCGCCGGCGACCCGGCGGGCCTCGGCGGCCGCGCCGTCGGCCTCGGTGATGACCATGAACCCGGCGTCGGCGGGAAGCCCGAACGGGTACGTGTCGCCGGAGATTCGGAGCATCGTGCCGTCGAGATACTCGATCGCCGCCGGCACGACGCCGGATGCGAGCACGCGCTCGATCGCGCCGATCCCCGTTTCGGCGTCGGCGTAGAGGCCGACGACCGGGAGCTCGACCTCGGGCGACGGAATCAGCCGCAGCCAGGCGGCCGTGACGAGCCCGAGTGTCCCCTCCGACCCGACGAGCAGGCTCTTCAGGTCGTATGCGGCGACGTCCTTCCGAAGTGGGCCGCCGAGCGTGACGATCTCCCCGGGGGGAACGACGGCCTCGATGCCCGTCACCCAGTGCCCGGTGACGCCGTACTTGAAGGCGTGCGGGCCGCCGGCGTTGCAGGCGATGTTGCCGCCGATCTGCGAGATCTCGGCGGCTCCCGGGTCGGGCGGGAAGCGCAGGCCGTTCTCGCGAGCGAGCCGCTGAACGTCCCCGGTGGTCACACCGGCCTCGACGTGCATCCGCCAGAGCAGCGGGTCGAACTGCCTGACCCGGTTCAGCCGTTCGAACGCCATCACGATGCCGCCCTCGACCGGAATCGCGCCGCCGGCGAGCCCCGTGCCGCCTCCGCGGGCTGTCAGCGGGACGTCCTGGTCGTAGCACCAGCGCATCACCGCCGCGACCTCGTCGACGGTCGAGGGAAGCACGATCGCGTCCGCGTGGCCGACCACGCCACGGCCCATCAGGTCGGAGAGGAAGCGCCCCTGTGGCTCGAGGAGCGCCTCCGGGGGAACAATCGACGCGAGATCCACCCCGGCGAGCGTACCCTGTGCCCTGGCAGGGTCAACGCCAACGAACCGAGGAGATGCTTTGAAGATCGTGTTGCTGGCCGCGTTGTGCGCGGCAATCGCTGCACCTGCGGCGTTCGCGAAGTCACCGACGCTGACCGGAACGGTCGGCCCTGGCTTCACGATCACGCTCACCCAGGGCGGCAAGAGCGTGAAGTCGCTGAAGGCCGGGACCTACGTGTTCAAGATCAGCGACAAGTCGAACATCCACGACTTCCATCTGACCGGCCCCGGCGTCAACAAGACGACGACGGTCGGCGGCACGGGGTCGAGCACGTGGACGTTGAAGTTGAAGGAGGGCACCTACAAGTACATCTGCGACCCGCACGCGACGATCATGCACGGGTCGTTCAAGGTCACCTAGAGCTTCGAGAGAGCGACTGGCCGGCGCGCGCGCCCCTAGGCGCCGGCCAGGTCGATCTCCTCGACTCGCTCGCGCGAGATGCGCCACGCGCGCAGCTCGTCGAAGGCCAGCGAGTAGATCAGGAACGGTCGCCCGGCCCACAGCCCCGACAGCTCCCGGTCGGTTCGCGAGGGCTCCGGCTTCGTCGCCGGATGAGAGTGGAACACGGCGAGCTCGTAGCCGTCGTCCTCGAGGAACCAGACGGCTGGGTCGATCTCGAGCTCGTAGCGGTACGGGGACTCGAGCGCGTTGCGACCGCGGACATAGCGGTCTGCGACGTCGTCCCTGAAGACGATCACGCCGCAGCACTCGTTCGGCGCGTCCTCCGCGGCGTGCGCACGCAGTGCAGCACGCACGTCGTCACCGACTACCACCAGAGCACCGCCTCGTCGATCTCGTCGCCGCGCCAGAACTCCGCCGACAGGTACTTCCAGCCGCCGTCCGCCAGGATCGCCACGACGACCGCGCCTGTCGGGCAGCTCGTCGGCGATCCGACGTGCGACGTGGACGACTGCTCCCGACGAGACACCGGCGAACAGCCCTTCCCGATCGAGCAGCGCACGGGCGGCCGCCGCCGCCTCCGCGTTCGAGACGAGAAGCTTCCGGTCGAGCGCGGAGACGTCGAGGATCGGCGGGACGTAGCCGTCCTCGAGCGAGCGCAAGCCCATCACCGGGTCGCCGGGCAGAGGCTCGGCGGCGACCACCTGCGCTCCCGGGAACGCCTCCCGGATCCGCGCACCGGCGCCCATCAACGTGCCGCCGGTGCCGAGACCGGCGACGACCGCATCGACGCGCGGCAGGTCGCGGGCGATCTCTGCGCCGGTGCCGTCGTAATGGGCGCGAGGGTTCGCCTCGTTGGCGTACTGGAAGAGCATGACGAAGCGATCGTCGCGCTCGGCGATCTCCTGGGCCAGGCGAACGGCGCCGTTCGAGCCCTCTAGGCCCGGCGACTCGATGATCGTCGCTCCGTACAGTTCGAGGAGGGCGCGTCGCTCTGGTGTCGCGTTCGCGGGCATCACGCAGGTCAGCCGGTACCCCTTCAGCTTGGCGACGAGCGCGAGCGAGATCCCGGTGTTTCCGCTCGTCGGCTCGAGCAGCTCTTGCCCCGGCTCGAGCCGGGCAGCTTCGACCATCGCGAGCGCGACGCGGTCCTTGATCGAGCCGGTCGGGTTCTGCCCTTCGAGCTTCGCGTAGAGCGTGCGGCCGGCCGGCGCGATGTGCCGCAGCTCGACGAGCGGCGTGTCGCCGATCAGGTCGAGCAGGGAGCTAGCGACCACCGGCCATCGCGGGCAGGAGGATCACGGTCGACCCATTGGTCACCGGCGTGTCGAGCCCGTCGCGCGTGCGCACGTCTTCGCCGTCGACGTAGACGTTGACGAACGGCTGCAGCTCGCCGTCCTGAAAGACGCGGGTGCCGAGTGCGGGGAGGCGGCGGGCGAGGTCCTCCATCACCTCGCGCACGGTCGCGCCGTCCGCCTCGACCTCACGGACACCGCCGGCCTCGCTGCGGAGGACCGGCGGAACACGGACGAGCGTCATCTCGCGCAGAACTCGACGTAGTCGATGTACTCGGTGATCGTCGGGTGGTCGCCGCAGACCGGGCAGTCCGGGTTCCGTTCGATGCGCACCTCGCTGAACTCGGTCGACAGCGCGTCGAACAGGAGCAACCGGCCGATCAGCGGCTCACCGATTCCGGCGGCGAGCTTGATCGCCTCGTTCGTCTGCAGCGAGCCGACGATGCCGGGCAGCACGCCGAGGACGCCGCCCTCGGCACACGACGGTGCGAGTTCTGCCGGCGGCGGCTCGGGGAAGAGGCAGCGGTAGCACGGGCCCCGAGTTTGCCGCCGGGCGTCGTCGGGTTCGCCGACGACGCTTCCAGCTCGGTGCGGCGAGAAGACCGTGACCTGACCCTCGAAGCGGTAGATCGAGCCGTGCACCACCGGGATGTCGTGCCACACGGACGCGTCGTTGACGAGGTAGCGCGTCGGGAAGTTGTCGGCGCCGTCGACGATCAGGTCCCACCCGTCGCCGAGGATGCGCTCGACGTTCTCCGAGGTGAGGCGCTCCCGGTACGTGACGACGTCGACGTCGGGGTTCAGTGCCTCGATCGCGCGCTTCGCCGAATCGACCTTCGGCGTGCCCAGCGTCTCCAGCGAGTGGGCGACCTGGCGCTGCAGGTTCGTCTCGTCGACGATGTCGGCGTCGACGATCCCGATCCGGCCGATCCCGGCCGCCGCGAGGTAGAGCGAGGCGGGGGAGCCGAGGCCGCCGGCGCCGATCAGGAGAATGCGACTGTCGAGCAGCTTCAGCTGGCCTTCCTCTCCGATCTCCGGGATCAGGATGTGGCGCGAGTAGCGGGTCCGACGCTCGGGAGAGAGCGTGCGCGGCATGACGATCTCGCCGCCGTTCCGCTTCCAGTCGGTGAAGCCCCCCGCGAGCGAGTGCGCGTTCGAGTAGCCGAGCTCCTCGAGGGTCTTCGCTGCAAAGGCCGAGCGGTTGGCTGCGGCGCAGTAGAGGACGACGGGCGAGGCCTTGTCCGGGACGACACCTTCGATCCGCGACTCGAGGAACCCGCGCGGCACGTGGACCGCGCCCGGAAGGTGGCCCTCCTGCCATTCGTCCGCCTCGCGGATGTCGATCCAGATCGCGCCCTCGAGAGCCTCGGCGCCGCGTGCGTCGACCTCCGAGATCTCCGATTTCGTGCGCTGCAATAGCTCCCGATACGTGGTCATGTCTGTTGAAACGGTAGCGGTACCACGGTTCATTCCCGCTACGTTGGCGCCGTGTCGCCTGCCGTCCGGGTGCGTATCGTCGCGGGAGCCGCCGCGGCCGCAACGGCGGCGATCGTCGTCGGGGTGGTGGCGGCGACAGGACAGGACCCGGCCCAGCCCACCGTCCGCTCGTGCGGCAAGTCGCGCAAGCCGTATTTCGTCGCGGGCGTGCCGACGAAGCAGGCGGCGGCGATCCGGCATGCATTCTCGCTGCCGGTCCGGCAGGCAGCGTTTGCGATGGAACCGGTGGAGCATGCTGCGCCCGGCGATCCCGCCGTGCAGTTCAACTACGGGCTCGCGCTCTACTGCGCGGGCTACCTCACCGAGGCCGTCCAGGCCTTCACATCGGCGAAGACGGTGGGGAGCAACACGTTCTACGAGATCCGCGCCGACGCGATCCTCCACCCCCAGTACTTCTCGCAGGGGTACCCGATCTTCGAGCCGAGCGGTGCGGTCGACGCACTCCTTCGCCGGGGGATCGCCGAGCAGACAGCCGGCCATCAGCACTCGGCCGAGCGTCTCTACGCACGGGCGGCGAGGCTCCATCCGAACGACGACCAGGCGCAGGTCGCGGCAGCCGTCGGTCGCTTCGACGAGTCCAACCTGCCGGCGTCCTTCTCGCGCCTCGGCCCACTCGTCAAGCGCTTCCCGAACAGTGTCTCGGTGCGCTACCACCTCGGCCTACTGCTTGCGTGGACCGGTCAGGGCGCGCAAGCTGTGGTCGAGTTCCGTGAAGCGAAGCGGCTTGGCCCGCACACGGAGCTCGGCAGGGAAGCGAATGCGTTCGTCAAGCGTCTTGTGACCGACAGGACCGACCGAACGCAAAGATGAGCCGGGCGGCCCTGGCGTCCGTCCGGCGCCAATGCGACAGTTCCGCATCCGGCGAGGGGGCACGATGGGAACGAGGGTCCGCCAGTCGGCGGAGATCGAAGAAGAGCCACAGCTCGAGGAGGGCCCGGCAGAGGTCGAGATCTACGCCGCCCTGGACGAGATCGGCGCGGAAGAGCTCGACGAGCCGCCCGAGCTCGAGTTCGAGTTCACGACCGACTCCCTGCAGCTGTTCCTGAAGGACGTCGGCCGCGTCGATCTGCTCACTGCCGCCCAGGAGGTCGAGCTGGCGAAGCGCATCGAGCGAGGCGATCACCTGGCGAAGCAGGAGATGATCGAGGCGAACCTGCGCCTGGTCGTGTCGATCGCGAAGCGCTACCGCAACCAGGGGCTGCCCTTCCTCGACCTGATCCAGGAGGGCACGATCGGGCTCGTTCGCGCCGCCGAGAAGTTCGACTGGCGCAAGGGCTACAAGTTCTCGACCTACGCGACCTGGTGGATCCGGCAGGCGGTCGCCCGTGCGCTCGCCGACAAGGCACGCACGATCAGGATGCCCGTCCACGTCGTCGAGAAGCTGAACAAGATCGTCCGAACGGAGCGGAAGCTGCGGGCCGAGCGTGGGCGGGAGCCCGTGAACGCCGAGATCGCCGCCGAGCTGGGAATGACCGTCGAAGAGGTCGACGCGATTCGTCGTACCTCGCAGGTGCCGGTTTCCCTCGAGAAGCCGGTCGGCGACGAGGAGGAGTCGGAGTTCGGCCACTTCATCGAGGACGACAGCGCGCCGCTGCCCGACGAAGCGGCCGACACCGCGTTCCGCATCGCTGCGCTCCAGAAGTGCCTCTCGGCGCTCTCGCAGCGCGAGCGACGCGTGCTCGAGCTCCGCTACGGGCTGAACGGCGAGTCTCCGTGCACGCTCGACGAGGTCGGCCGCACGTTCCGCGTCACGCGAGAGCGGATCAGGCAGATCGAGAACCAGAGCCTCAAGAAGCTCCGCGCGCTCGCCGACAGCGAGAAGCTCCGCGAAGTCGCGTAACCAACGGCGATAGGCTCGGGTCGTGGCCGACCTTCCTACCGGAACGGTCACGTTCCTGTTCACCGACGTCGAGGGCTCGACGCGGCTGCTGCGGGAGCTCGGTCCCGCGTACGGCGCCGCGCTCGCGGACCATCGCCGCTTGATCCGCGCGGCCGCCGAGGCGAATGGAGGCGTGGAGGTCGACACGCAAGGCGATGCCTTCTTCTTCGCCTTTCCGTCGCCGACTGCCGCAGCCGCCGCTGCCGCCGACGCTCAACGTGCGCTCGCAGACGGAGCGCTGCCGGTTCGCATGGGACTACACACGGGTGAGCCCGAGCTCACCCCCGAGGGCTACATCGGTCTCGACGTTCACCTCGGCGCCCGCATCGCCTCGAGCGCGCACGGCGGCCAGGTCGTCCTCTCGCATGCGACGCATCGCGGTCTCGACCGCACGACGCCCGTGCGCGACCTCGGCGAGCACCGCGTCAAGGACTTCGACGCACCGGTCTGGATCTACCAGCTCGGCGACGACGAGTTCCCGCCGCTGAAGACGATCTCCAACACGAACCTGCCGCATCCCGCGAGCACGTTCGTCGGCCGCGGCAACGAGGTCGGCGAGATCGTCGAGTTGCTGCGCGGTGAGGCGCGGCTGGTCACGCTGAGCGGGCCGGGGGGAATGGGGAAGACGCGGATCGCGATCGAGGCCGCCGCCGAGCTGGTGCCCGGCTTCCGCGCCGGCGTCTTCTGGGTCGGGTTGGCCGACACCCGTGACCCGTCGCTCGTCACCGACACGATCGCACGCGTCCTCGGTGCGAAGGACGACCTCGCGTCGCACATCGGCGACCGGGAGCTCCTCCTGCTGCTCGACAACTTCGAGCAGGTGGTCGAGGCCGCGCCCGAGGTCGGCCGGTTGCTCGAGGCCTGCGACGGCCTCCGTCTGCTCGTCACGAGCCGCGAGGTGCTTCGCATCGCGGGAGAGGTCGAGCTGGCGGTACAGCCGCTTGCGGATCCCGCCGCCGTCGAGCTCTTCTGCCATCGTGCGCGCTGCGAGGCCGACGACGACGTCCGCGCACTGTGCGTCGCGCTCGACAACCTGCCGCTCGCCCTCGAGCTCGCCGCTGCCCGCGCGCGTGTCCTGTCGCCTGCACAGATCCTCTCGCGCGTGTCGGAGCGGCTCGATCTGTTCGTCGGTGGACGCGACGCGGGACCACGGCAGCGGACGCTTCGGGCCACGATCGAGTGGAGTCACGACCTCCTTTCCCCGGTCGAGCAACGGCTCTTCGCCGATCTCTCGGCCTTCGACGGGGGCTGGACGCTCGAGGCGGCAGAGCGCATGGCGGCCGCCGATCTCGACACCCTGCAGGAGCTGGCCGAGAAGAGCCTCGTCAGGCTGAGCGGCGAGCGCTTCTGGATGCTGGAGACGATCAGGGCCTTCGCCGTCGAGCAGCTGGAGCGAAGTGGCCGTGCGAACGACCTTTTCCGGCGTCACGCCGAGTACTTCTGCTCGCTGACGGAGGGCCTCAACGAGCTGCTCGACGTGAAGGGCGCGATCGACCGCCTCGCGAGCATCGACGCCGAGCTCCCGAATCTCCGGGCCGCGATCGACCGGAGCCTGCTCCTCGACGGCGGAGCCGAGCTCGGCGTCACCTTGGCGGGATCGCTCACGGCCCTGTGGACGATGCGCGGCCATCTCAGCGAAGGGCGCAGGCTGCTCGAGGCTGCGCTCGCGGCTTCCTCGGAGAGGTCGGTCGCCCGCGCGGCAGCCCTTCGCGGCATGGCGCTGGTTGCCACCCTCCAGGGGGACTGGGCGGCCGGCGAGCGGTGGTCTGAGGCATGTCTCGAGTTGAGCCGCACGCTCGGAGAACGGGCGCTCGAGGCGCAGGCGCTCGCGACCCTCGGCCGCTCCCTGCTGGCGCGCGGCGAGTCGGAGCGGGCGCGTCGCGTGTTCGAGACCTCTCTCGGAGGTCGCGGATGCGATCGGACTTGCGCGCGTGGCCGCGATGGCACGCTTCAACCTGGGCTGGGCCTCGCTGACGGCGGGCGACCTCGGGCGCGCGCGCCTCGAGCTCGAGGATTCGCTGGCGCGCTTCACGACCGACGGCTGGGAATACGGGATCACGCGCTCGTTGACCGCGCTCGCGGCCGTCGCGTTGCACGGTGACGCCGCTCCCGATGCGAGGTCGCTCCTCTCACGGAGCCTGGAGCTCTCGCACCGGCTCGGTGATCTCGAGGATGGTGTCTGGGCGCTCGAGCTCTACGGCGTCGCGCTTGCTTCGCCGAATCCCGAGGAGGCTGCGCGCCTCCTCGGCGCCGCCGAGAGCGGGCGCGAGCAGCTCGGCATCTCCTCCGACGCGGTCGATGCCGAGCTGCACGATGCGGCCGCGGTCGTCCTCGCCGAAGCCCTCGGCGAGCAAGAGCTCGGTCGAGCCTGGGAGGCGGGAAGACGCCTCGGACTGGAACGCACGCTCGAGTCCGTCGTTCCCGAGGCGTGAGGCGGGTAGGCTGCGGCGCGTGACCGAGCCCTGGTTCGACGAACTGGCCGAGTTTCTCCGCATTCCCTCGATCAGCGCCGACCCGCTGCACGCGAGCGACGTCCTGAAGGCGGGTCGCTGGGTCTGCGACTTCCTGACAGAGGCGGGCGGGACCTGCGAGCTCGTCGACTGGCACGGCCAGCCGCTTGCGATCGGCGAGCTGAAGGCGTCCAACGGCGGCGACGCTCCGACCGTCCTCTGCTACGGGCACTTCGACGTTCAGCCGCCGGACCCGGTCGAGCTGTGGGATTCACCGCCGTTCGAGCCGGAGGTGCGCGGCGAGTATCTCTACGGCCGAGGCGCCGTCGACGACAAGGGTCTGCTCTACCTGCTGCTCGCGGGCGCACGTGAGCTCGCGCGCGCCGGCGAGCTGCCGGTGAACGTGCGCTTCTGCTGTGACGGCGAGGAGGAGAGCGGCGGGCATTCGATCGTCGAGTTCCTCGAGAGCGACGAACGCGGCGCCGACGCGGCGGTGATCTTCGACAGCGGCATGATTCGCCGCGACGTTCCGGCGTTCAACATCGCGACCCGCGGGATCGCGTACTTCCACGTCGTCGTCCGCACCGGGGAGCGCGATCTGCACTCGGGCGTCTACGGCGGCGCCGCCCTCAATGCAGCGCACGCGCTGATCCAGGCGCTCGACGGGCTGATCGCCCGCGACGGCACGCTGGCGGAGCCGCTGCGGCAGGGAATCGCACCGCCGACGGACGCCGAGCTCGAGAGCTGGACGAGCCTGCCTGCGGGTGCCGACGAGCTGGCGGAGGCGGGAGCGCGGGCGAAGGACGCTCACGCCGCCCGGGACTTCTACCTGCGGACGTTCGCCGAGCCGTCGGTCGACGTCAACGGGATCGTCAGCGGCTCGCCGCACCTCCAGAAGACGGTGCTCCCTGTCGAGGCGACGGCGAACGTCTCGATCAGGCTGGCGCCGGGGCAGCGATCCGAGGTGATTGCACCGGAGGTCGAGCGGCTGCTTCGGGTCTCCGCGCCCGCCGGGGCCGACATCTCGGTCGAGCACGTGTCCTCGGCCGAGCCGGGCCTGGTGGCCCCCGGCGCGAAGGCGATCCAGCTCGGTCTCGACGCCTTCGAGCGCGCGCTCGGCAGGCGGCCCGCGCTCGTCCGCTCCGGCGGCACGCTGCCGATCGTCCCGGCGCTCGTCGACAAGGACATCCCGGTCGTCATCACCGGGTTCGGCCTTCCCGACTCGCAGATCCACTCGCCGAACGAGCGTCTGCTCGTCGAGTACGTCCCGCTCGGCATCGCTGCGGCGCGTGAGCTCTTTCTCGCGTTCGCCTCTCTTTGATCGACCTGCACAGCCACGTCCTGCCCGGGATCGACGACGGGGCCGCCGATCTCGACGAGGCGCTCGCGATCTGCCGCGCGGCGGCCGCTGACGGGACCGATGTGCTGGCGGCGACGCCGCACGTCCGGCACGACCATCCGACCACCCCGGAGCTGATGGAATCCGTACTGGCGACGGTGCGCGCAGCTGCGGGCGACACGATCACGCTCGTTCCCGGCGGGGAGCTCGACCTCATGGAGCTCGACCGCCCGCGCGACGAGCTCTTGGGTTTCGCGCTCGCAGGCAATCCGGGCTACCTGCTCGTCGAGACCCCGTACCACGGCTGGCCGCTCGACATCTCGCTGCGTTTCGACCGCCTGCTCGTGGACGGCATCACGCCGGTGCTCGCGCATCCGGAGCGGAGCCCCGACGTGCAGCAGCGACCCGATCTGCTCGCCGGGCTGGTCGATGCCGGTGCGCTCGTCCAGGTCACTGCCGCCTCGGTCGACGGGCGGATGGGGCGCGGGTCGCAGCAATGCGTGCGGCGCCTGCTCGATGCAGGGCTCGTGCACCTGATCGCCAGCGATGCGCACGCGTCCTCGGTTCGTGCGATCGGCCTCGGCGCGGCGGCGCGCGCGATCGGCGACGAGCGGCTCGCCCGCTGGCTCACCGACGACGTGCCGCGCGCGATCGTCGAACGTCGGACCGTGCCGCCGCGGCCGCCAGGTGGACGGCCGCGGCGATGGTCGCTCAGGGGAGGTCGTTAGTCGTTAGTTCTGCGTCGCAGGGTCGCCGGGCTCGTGGTCGCCGACGTGGTTCGCCGGCGTCGCCTCGACCTGCGCGAGCGTCGACGCGCGTGGCGCACGGACGCGGATCGTGATGCGATCGCCTGCCTGGAGGTGTGACGCGTCGATCACCGTCGGCACCTTGCCCTGCCAGAGCAGGAAGATCGTGCCGTCGTCGTAGGAGAAGCTCTGGTCGAGCGGCTGGCCGAGCATCGACTGCAGGCCGCGCCAGTTGCCGCTCGTGACATGGAGCGCGATGTGACCGCCGGACTGCGGCCCGGTCACGGTGCCGACGTAGAGGTACAGCGGCCGCGACGCCGGGTTCGTGACCGCACCGTGGTCGCCGACGGTTCCGGCAGCGGTTGCCTCGATCGTCGCGAGCGAGGATCCGTGCGGCGCGCGCACATTGACCTGGACGTCGTCGCCCGACTTCAGATCGGCGACGGTGCCGACGTGAGGCGTGCCGTGCGACCAGACCAGGATCTCGGTGGATGATCCGATCGTGAAGGTCTGGTCCTGCGACTGCCCGATCAGGGCCTTCAGGGCGGCATGGTTTCCGCCGTCGACCTGGACCTGCACGTTGGTCGAGCTCGCGTTCACGAGATCGCCCCTGAACTGGTAGAGCTGCCCTCTGGGCCCGCCGATCGCAGTCGCGGCGACGGCAGCGCAGAAGAGCGCGGCGAGCGTGAGGGAGAAGATCAGGCGGTGCTTCATCGTGGGTTCCTCCTGCTGGGTCGAAACGGGCTGACGCGTGCAACCTTCGTCCCGTCGCGCAAGCCCGCCGTTCTCGCCAGGTAAGGGGGAGGAAAAACCTCGCGGTGTCTACCAGGGCGGCGGGTTGTGAACCCAACGCCCGCCGACCATCGTCGCGACGACCTGCGCGTCGAGGTCGTCCCACGGGTCGCGGTCGAGGACCACGAGATCGGCGAGCATTCCCGGAACGAGCCGTCCGCGCCTCCGTTCGTCGCGGGACAGCCACGCCGGTGCGACGCATGTCGCATGGAACGCCTCGTCAACGGTGACCGCCTGTTCTGGATGCCAGGCCGGACGCTCGTCGATCGTCCGACGGACACCCGCACGGATGCCCGCGAGCGGGTCCAGCTCCTCGATCGGCGCATCCGAGCCGTTCGCGACCGTCGCGCCCGAGTCGAGCAGTGAGCGGAACCCGTACGCGCCCTGCGTCTTGCCCGCCCAGTTGCGGTCGGCGATGTCGCGATCCGAAGGTGCGTGCGAGAACTGCACCGAGGCCGCGACGCCGATCTCTGCGAATCGGCCGACATCCTCGGGCGCCAACAGCTGGGCGTGCTCGATGCGCTGGCGCAGGCCGAGCGGCTGCCACTCGGCGCGCGTCTGCTCGAAGGCGTCGAGGGCCTCGCGGTTCGCACGGTCGCCGATCGCGTGTACCGCCACCGGGAATCCGCATGCCGCGCCTCGCCGAACGATCTCGGCGAGCTCGTCGCCGCTCGTGATCCGCACGCCGCTCCCGTCGAGCATCCATGCGGTCTGCGAGCCGAGCGTTCCGTCCATGAACACCTTGAGGTAGCCGAGGGTGAGGAGCGGACTGCCGAAGCCCGAGCGCAGGCCGAGCTCACGGGCGGGCTCGACCAGGTCGGCGGGGATCGACTGCCACACGCGGAGCGTCAGTGCGCCGGCTGCTTCGAGCTGCTGCCAGAGGCCGAGCGCTCCCAGCCAGCCATCCTTGTCGTGGACGGCGGTCACGCCGCGGCTCGCGGCGAGCCGCACGCCGTGCCGCATCGCCTCGAGGTACTCGTCGTCCGCGCGCATCAGGTAGCGCTCCTTGAAGCGCCACGCCGCTTCTTCGCGCAGCACGCCGGTGGGCTCGCCCGCCCGGTCGCGCTCGACCACTCCGCCTGCGACCTCGAGGTCGCCGCTCGCCCGGGCGAGCGCGGCCGAGTTGAGCCAGATCGAGTGGTAGTCCTTGGCGATCAGCGCGGCCGGTGTGTCGCCGGTGATCGGGTCGAGGTCGTGCCGCGTCGGCTCGAGCGCCGGCTGCCAGTCGCCGCTCCGCCAGCCGAAGCCCCGGAGCCAGCGATCCGGGCCGGGTAGCGGAGCGGCTCGAAGACGCGCGAGTGCGTCGTCCAGCGATCCGCACCCGTCGAGTTTCACCTCGGTCTGTGCCACCGCCCAGGTGGGGAAGTGGACGTGTGCGTCGATGAGTCCGGGCACGACCGTGTACCCACTCAGGTCGACCACGTCCGGGGAGGGGAGAGCTGTCTCGTGGACGCCGACGCCGCCTGCCACGACGTCCCCGGCGATCGAGAGCGCGCGCGTGGTCGGAAGCTGCGGGTCGAGCGTGCGGACGAGCCCGTTTTCGAGACGCACGGCCCGAATCTACTGACCCGCGACCAGCAGCAGCATCACACCCGCGGAGGCGAGCAACGTCGCCACGAGTGCGAGCACGAGCATGCGGGCGGGAACTGCCATGACCTGGTCATCGGCAGAGACGGCTTTACACTAGAGCGCCTTGAGTGCGTTTGATCCGCTGAGCGAGGAGCAGCGTGAGATCCGCGAGCTGGTGCGTGCGCTGGCGCGGGAGCGGGTCGCACCGCGGGCTGCGGAGATCGACAGGAGTGCGGCGTTTCCGTGGGACGTGGTCGAGTTGTTCCGGGAGAACGACGTGTTCGGGGTGCTGTTCGACGAGGAGCACGGCGGGATCGGGGCGAGCGCGCTTTTGACGCTGGTGGTGATCGAGGAGCTGTCGAAGGTGTGTGCGACGTCGGGGCTGATCGTGGCGGTGCAGGAGCTGGGCTCGCTGGGGATCAAGCTCGCGGGCAGCGACGAGCAGAAGCGGCGGTTTCTGCCGCGGCTGGCGAGTGGGGAGTGGCTGGCGGCGTATGCGTTGACGGAGCCCGGTTCGGGGTCGGACAGTGCCGCGATGCGGTCGACTGCCCGTCGCGAGGGCGAGGAGTACGTGATCGACGGCGGCAAGCGGTTCATCACGAACGCCGGGGTGGCGTCGCTGTACGTCGTGTTCGCGAAGACCGATCCGAGGGAGGGCCATGCGGGGATCTCGGCGTTCGTGGTCGAGGCGGATTCACCGGGGCTCGAGGTCGGGCGGATCGAGCCGAAGATGGGGATCAAGGGCTCGACGACGGGTGAGATCTTCTTCGACGGCTGCCGTGTCCCGGCCGCGAATCTGCTGGGCGACGAGGGCGAGGGCTTCCGGCTCGCGATGCGGATCCTCGACCGGTCGCGGCCGGGGATCGCTGCGCAGGGGCTCGGGCTCGCGCAGGGCGCGACCGACTACGCACTCGACTACGCCCGTTCGCGCGAGACGATGGGCAAGCCGATCGCCGAGCACCAGCTGATCGCGGGCATGCTCGCCGACATGGAGACGAAGTGCGAGGCTGCGCGCGGCCTGCTCTACAAGGTCGGGCGGATGGTCGACGAGGGCGAGACGGGAGCGGAGCTGACGAAGCTGTCGGCGATGGCCAAGCTGTACTGCACGGATGTCGCGATGGACGTGACGACCGATGCCGTGCAGATTCTCGGCGGCTACGGCTACATCTCGGAGTTCCCGGTCGAGCGGATGATGCGCGATGCGAAGATCACCCAGATCTACGAGGGCACGAACCAGATCCAGCGCATCGTGATCGCCCGCGAGATGCTCAAGGAGAACCGTGCCTCGCTCCTCGCCGGCATCGGCTGAGCCGCGTTCCGACCATCGACTTCTGGTGATCGTATGAGCCACGAGATCAAGCTCTCGAGCGCCGACCGCGTCCTCTTCCCCGACGATGGGATCACGAAGGGCGACCTCTTCGACTACTACGGCCGCGTCGCCGACGTGATCGTCCCGCACCTGCGCGACCGGCCCTTCACGCTGAAGCGCTGGCCCCACGGCATCACCGGCGAGGCGTTCTTCCAGAAGCAGGCGCCGAAGGGCATCCCGGACTGGATCCCGACGCGCCAGTTCGTCACGCATCCCCGCGGCGCCAAAGGGGCGACCCGGCTCGTCGATTTCGTGCTAGTGAACGAGGGAGCGGCGGCCCAATGGGCGGTTCAGCAGAACTGCATCGACATGAACGCCTGGTACTCGCGTGTCGACAAGCCCGACCGTCCCGACTTCGTGCTCTTCGACCTCGATCCACCGGACGACCCCGATGCGTTCGCGCTCTGCATTCGCGTCGCGCACTACGTGCATGCGGCGCTCGATGCGCTCGAGCTGCGCTCGTACGTGAAGACGTCTGGCTCCGACGGCATCCACGTGCTCCTGCCGATCACGCGCCGATCGACGTTCGAGGACACGTACGCGTTCGCCGAGTTGCTGTCGCGGCGGCTCGAGGCGTCCCATCCGGGTGAGGTGACGACCGAGTGGCTGAAGAAGAAGCGGTCCGGCGTGCTGGTCGACCATCGCCAGAACGGCTGGGGGAAGACGATCGCGTCCGTGTACTCCGTTCGCCCGAAACCCGGTGCGCCGGTGTCGACGCCGCTGCGGTGGGAGGAGCTGACAGCGGAGGTGCGGCCGAGGGACTTCACGATGGCGGTCGCGCTCGACCGCATCGCCCGGCACGGCGACCTGTTCGAACCGGTGCTGAACGGTGGCCAGTCGCTCGGCCCGGCGCTGAAGCAACTGCGGAGCGATGCTGCTCGCGACTGACTGGGTCACCGTCTCGTCGCTTGCGACAGCCGGAGCGACGCTCGTGTTGGCGTTCGCGACGTTCGCATCGGTCAAGTCGGCGAATCGCACCGCCCGGGCGGCCGAGCGCTCTCTGCTCGCCGGGCTGCGACCGGTGCTGATGCCGTCGCGGCCGGACGACCCGCCGCAGCGGGTCGGCTTCTCCGACGAACGATGGTTCAAGGTGCCGGGGAACGGCGCGGTTGCCGAGGTCACCGACGACGCGATCTACCTTGCGGCGGCGTTGCGCAACGTCGGCAGTGGCATTGGCGTCCTCCACGGCTGGTACCTGCACCCGGAAAGGCTCACCGGCGTCACAGAACACGTTCCCCTCGAGGACTTTCGCAGGCTCACACGCGACCTCTACATCGCGCCCGGTGAGGTCGGCTTCTGGCAAGGCGCGTTCCGCGATCCGTCTGAGCCTGCGTTCGCGGAGGCGCGCGCGGCGATCGAGGAGCCACGACGGATGGGCATCGAGATCCTCTACGGCGATCATGAGCTCGGCCGGCGCGCGATCAGCCTCTTCTTGATGACGCCGCACGAGCAGGGCGTGTGGATCCTCTCGGTCGCGCGCCACTGGAACGTCGACGGCGCCGATCCGCGCTAGCACGTTAGTGCCAGGCACCGGGGTGCCTGGCACTGGTTCACGCGAGCGCCGCGCGTACGAGCTCGCAGTTCGCGAGCCAGACCTCCTCGGGGACGGGCGGCAGCACATCGTCCCAGATCGCGGCGAACGAGCTGGAGAGTTGCGGCATCCGCGCCGGGCGAGCCATGAACCAGATATGGCAATGCTCGCCGCCGTCGCCGATGCGCAAGACGTGGACGTTGGCGATGTCGCCGACCGCGAACACCGCGCGCTGGACGCGCAGGAGGAGCGGCCCGAGCTCCGCGGCCAGTTCGTCCGGCAGGTCGGGAAAGTCGTAGTGCGCGCGTGTCTCGAGCAGGACGACCATCGGCAGCCCGTTCGGCGGCAACGCCCGCACGATCCAATGCTCGTTCGACCAGAGCGCGTCCTCGTCACCTTCGATGCACCGGCGACAATCGACGCCGCCGGCACCGTGCCGCTCCCGTTCGGTCGTCGGCGGGTCGAGCAGGCGCGGCCGGGCCGAGCCGACGAACGGCCACGTCTCCCATTCGTCGACCGGCGGTGTGCGCAGCGCGTCGTGCGCGCGCTCCCAGAGCTGTTCAGGCGTTTCCGGCACGCGCCCGAAGCTCGGCCTTGTGCGCCCGCTTCGCCGCCTGGTAGCGCTCGAGCGCTTCGGGCGAGTCCACGTCTCCGAGCGTTGGGTGGTTCGGGACGAGATCGCGCGCGACCGCGACGTCGAAGCGTTTGGCGAGCACGGAGCCGAGCGACGTGATCTTCATCGGGCCGAAGCCGGGCAGCGCGCCGATCCGCTTCTTCAGGTCCGCGCCGTCCTTCGCGCCGTCCCAGATCCGCGCGGCGTCACCGCCGTAGTCCTCGCTGACCACGGCGGCCAGGTCACGTACTCGTTCCGCCATCGCGCTCGGGAACCGGTGGATTGCCGGCCGCTCCGCGAACAGCGGTGCCAGATCGCGTGCGGCGAGCTTCTCCGGCGCGAGTGTGCCCGCCCGCTGCTTCAACACGTAGGGGCCGGCGAACGCCTTCTGCACCGAGACCTGCTGGTCGATCGCGAAGCCCATGAGCAGCGCGAACGGATCCACGGCGAGCAGCCTGCAGGCCTGCTCGTCGTCGGTGAACCAGAGCGCCTCCGGCATGCCCGGATCCTACGTGGTCAGCTGCGGTGGACGCCCATCGTGATCGACCCGATCCAGCCGGATTCACTGCGCTTCACTGCGAGCACGGAACGCTTGCCGCCGTTGACGAAGATCGAGTCCTGCGCGTTGCGTGTGTCACGGTTCGGTCGCGACGAGTAGGGCGGACGTTTGTAGGCGCTGTCGGTGGTCGCGTCGGAGAAGAAGAGCTGCCCGGTGTGCACGACGTTGCCGCCGACGTGAACCTTCACGTGGATGTGAACGGTGCGTCCCGTGTACCAGCCCGGATAGACGGTGATGAAGCTCGCGAGGCCGTTCGCGTTCGTGGGCTGGATCCCGCGCATGAACGTCCGGCTCGCGGCGCCCGCGCCGAATCCGGAGTAGACGCCCGCGGCGTCCGCGTGCCAGATGTCGACGGCCGCGCCCTTGATCGGCGCACAGGTCGAGGCGTCGACGACGGTCAGGTGCAGGGCGAGTGGTGTTCCGGGATGTCCGTCGGTGATGTTGCGGCGTACCTTCTCCCCGGCGATGTAGTACGGCCCTTCTGTCAGTTCCGGCGTGAGCACGCACGTGACGAGTCCGGATGAAACCGCGGCCGGGCCGTCGCCCTCGGCACGTGCCGCCGTGATCCCGCCGCCGGCTGCGGCGGCGAGCAGCGTGCCGAGCCGGGCCAGCGATCCGCGTCGTGTCAGGCGTTCCTCGAGAGTCATGAGCCGAAGGTAACCGCGCTCCCTGTGAAAGCCCTGCGAATGACTAGTGTGAACCCAGGTGGATCCACTCAGCGTCTTCTCGCCGGTGACGCGGTCGTGGTTCGAGCGCACGTTCGCGGCGCCGACGCCCGCCCAGCAGCTCGGCTGGCCTGCGATCGCATCGGGCTCGCACGTGCTGATCCAGGCGCCGACGGGGTCCGGTAAGACGCTGACGGCGTTTCTGTTCGCGCTCGACCGTCTCGCCGCGACGCCCGGGCAGGGTCTTCGCGTGCTGTACGTCTCGCCGCTGAAGGCACTGAACTACGACATCGAGCGGAATCTTCGCGGCCCGCTGGCCGGGCTCGACTCGCAGGTTCGAGTCGCCGTTCGCACGGGCGACACGCCGGCGAAGGAGCGCCGTGAGCTCGTCGCCGAGCCGCCCGACATCCTGATCACCACCCCGGAGTCGTTGTACCTGATGCTCACCTCCCAGGCACGCGAGACCCTGCGCGGGGTCGAGACGCTCATCCTCGACGAGGTGCATGCGGTCGCGGGTACGAAGCGGGGGTCGCATCTTTCGCTCAGCGTCGAGCGCCTGGAGGCGCTCCTCGACTCCCCGATGCAGCGGATCGGCCTGTCGGCGACGCAGCGGCCGCTCGAGGAGATCGGCCGCTTCGTCTCGGGCGGCCGTCCGATCGAGCTGGTCGATGCGGGGACGCGCAAGGAGCTGGACCTCGAGGTCGTGATCCCGGTCGAGGACCTGCGCGAGCTGGGCTCGACCGCGCTGCTCTCGCATCCGGCCCTGGCCGACGGCGTCGAGATGGACGTCGGCACCGAGCGCGGTCCCAGGTCGATCTGGCCGTCGATCTATCCCGAGATCCTGCGCCTCGTCGAGCAGCATCGCTCGACGATCGTGTTCGTCAACAACCGCCGCCTCGCCGAGCGCCTTGCGCTCCGGCTCAACGAGCTGGCCGAACGCGAGCTCGCTCGCGCGCATCACGGCTCGCTCGCGCGCGAACAGCGCGTGCTCGTCGAGGAGGAGCTCAAGGCCGGGCGCATTCCGTGCCTGGTCGCGACCTCGAGCCTCGAACTGGGGATCGACATGGGAGCGGTCGACCTGGTGATCCAGGTCGAGTCACCGAAGTCCGTCGCGCGCGGTCTGCAACGAATCGGTCGCGCCGGGCACGAGCTCGGCCAGGTATCGAAGGGACGCATCTTCCCCAAGTTCCGCGCCGACCTGCTCGAGAGCGCGGTCGTGGCACGCGCCATGCGGAACGGCGAGATCGAGGAGACCCGCATCCCCACGAACCCGCTCGACGTTCTCGCACAACAGATCGTCGCGATCGCCGTCGACGACGAAATCGCGGTCGACGAGCTGCAGGCGCTGGTCACGCGCGCGTATCCGTTTCGGGAGCTCTCGCGGCCTCAGCTCGAAAACGTCCTGGACATGCTCGCCGGCCGCTATCCGTCCGACGAGTTCGCCGAGCTGCGTCCGCGCATCGTGTGGGACCGGACCGGCGGCACGATCAGGGCGCGAGACGGCGCGCGCAGTCTCGCCGTGACGAATGCGGGGACGATCCCCGACCGCGGCCTGTTCGGCGTCTTCCTGGTGGACGGCGGCGGGCGCGTCGGCGAGCTCGACGAGGAGATGGTCTACGAGGCCCGTGCGGGCCAGACCTTCCTGCTCGGCGCGTCGACGTGGCGGATCGAGGAGATCACGCGCGACCGCGTTCTGGTCTCGCCCGCGCCGGGTGTCCCGGGTGCCGTCCCGTTCTGGAAGGGTGAGGGCGTCGGAAGGCCGTTCGAGCTCGGCCAGAAGATCGGTGCCGCGTCGCGCGAGCTCTCGGCGTTGCCCGAGGCCGCGGCGGCGGAGCGCCTGCGCACCGAGTATCACCTGGACGAGCGTGCGACACGCAACCTGCTCACGTTCCTGCGGGAGCAGCAGGACGCGACGGGCGCCGTCCCGTCCGACCGGACGATCGTGATCGAGCGCTTTCGCGACGAGATCGGCGACTGGCGGGTCTGCATCCTGACGCCATTCGGCGGCCGCGTGCACGCGCCGTGGGCGATGGCGATCGCCGCGAAGCTGCGCGAGTCGCACGGCCTGGAGGCGCAGTCGATCTGGTCGGACGACGGCATCGCGCTCCATTTCCCCGAGACGGACACGCCGCCGCCCGTCGACGACCTCGTCGTCGAGCCGGGAGAGGTCGAGGATCTCGTCGTCGCGGAGTTGGGCGACACGGCGCTCTTCGGAGCACGCTTCCGCGAGAATGCCGCGCGTGCGCTCCTGATCCCGCGACGCCGCCCCGGACAACGCACGCCCCTGTGGCAGCAGCGCCTCAAGGCGCAGTCGCTCCTCCAGGTCGCGCGGCGCTACGGCTCCTTCCCGATCGTGCTCGAGACCTTCCGCGAGTGCCTGCAAGACGTGTTCGACCTGCCCGCGCTGCGCGGGCTGCTGACGTCGCTGCAGACGCGTGAAATCGACCTCGTCGAGGTCGAGACGCAGTCGGCGTCGCCGTACTCGGCGTCGTTGCTCTTCGACTACATCGCCACCTACATGTACGAGGACGACACCCCGCCCGCCGAGCGGCGCGCGCAGGCGCTCAGCCTCGACCGCGACCTGCTGCGCGAGCTGCTCGGCCAGGAGGAGCTCCGCGACCTGCTCGACGCCGATGCGGTCGACGAGGTCGAGCGGCAGCTTCGAGGCTCACCGACGACGGCTGACGGGCTGCACGACCAGCTTCGCGTGCGCGGCGACCTTCGCCCCGACGAATACGACCCCGAGCTCGCCGGGCAACTCGTCGGCGAACGACGAGCGATCGTCGTCCGGATCGCCGGAGAGGAACGGCTGGTCGCGGTGGAGGATGCCGGCCGCTATCGCGACGCGCTCGGTGCGATGCCTCCCTCCGGTCTGCCCGACGTGTTCCTCGAAGGCGGCCCCGACGCGCTCCGGCAGCTGGTGCTCCGTTTCGCCAAGGGGCGCGGCCCGTTCACGACCGCCCAGGCGACCGAGCGCTTCGGTCGCGACGTCTCGGCCGAGCTGCAGGAGCTCGAGCGTCGCGAGCTGCTCGTGCGCGGCGAGTTGCGGCCGGGTGGGACCGAGCGCGAGTGGTGCGATCCCGACGTCCTGCGGCGCCTGCGCCGCGCGTCGCTCGCCGCGCTTCGAAAGGAGGTCGAGCCTGTCGAGCAGGAGGCACTGGCACGTTTTCTGCCGGCCTGGCACGGCGTTGGCCGGCGCGCGACGCTGCGCGAGGCACTGGTGCCGCTGCAGGCGCTGCCGCTCCCGGTCGCCCTATGGGAGTCGCAGCTGCTGCCGCGCCGGGTTCCCGGCTACCGGCCGGAGCACCTGGACGCGCTCTGCGCGAGCGGCGAGGTCGTCTGGCTCGGCGCCGGCCCGGACCGGGTCGCGCTCTACTTCCGCGAAGACGCGGCGGCGCTCGGTCGCGTCCCCGGGGCGCAGTCGCCTGTAGGGCCCGTGCACGATGCCGTCAGGGCGGCCTTGCGTCACGCGCTGCACTGGGACGAGCTGATCGCGGAGTGCGGTCTCGACGACGCCGAGGTGCTGCCCGCCTTGTGGGACCTCGTCTGGGCAGGCGAGGCGACGAACGACGCCTGGGCTCCCCTGCGCGCGGCGAGACGCAACGGCCTGCCGACAGCCGAGCGGCGACCGCGTCGTTTCTCTCGGCGCCGGGCCGGCGTCACGTCGGCGACTCAGGGTCGGTGGTCGCTGACCGAGCGACTGTTCGGTACTCCTCCCGACCGGCGCGCGCTCGCCGAGCTGCTGCTCGAGCGGCAGGGCATCGTCACGCGGGACGGCGTGCGGGGCGAAGGGATCCCCGGAGGCTACGGCGCGGTGTACGCCGAGCTTCGTGCACTCGAGACGCTCGGGCTGTGCCGTCGCGGCTACTTCGTCGAAGGGCTCGGCGGCGCGCAGTTCGCACTCGGCGGTGCCGTCGAGCGGCTACGCGAGGTCCGCGATCGGGGCGACGGCGACGCGGTCGTACTTGCTGCAGCCGACCCGGCGCAGCCGTACGGTGCTGCGCTGCCGTGGCCGCGCCGGGCGGGCGCGCGTGCAGCCCGCGTCGCCGGCGGACTCGTCGTGCTGGCCGGAGGGGAGCCGCTGTTGTACGTGGAGCGCGGCGGTCGCTCGCTCGTACCGCTGCGCGACCCCGACGACGAATGGCTCCGGCCGGCCCTCGCCGCGCTCGTCGCCCATGTTCGAGCCGGCGGGGCGAAGCGGCTGGCCGTCGAGCGATTCGACGGCGAGCCTGTGGGTGAGAGCGATGTGCTGCCGCTACTCGTCGATGCCGGGTTCCTCGCCGGCCCGCGCCGGGCCGTGCTGCGCCCGTAGGTCACGGCAATGCCCGAAGGCGATGCCGTCCATCGCGCAGCGGCGAGGCTGCAGCCGCTCGTCGGTCAACGCATCGCTGCCGAGTCGCCGCACCCGCGCGCCCGTGCCACGCGCGTCGCCGAGCGAATCGACGGACGGCTGCTCGAGTCGGTCGAGGCAGTCGGGAAGAGCCTCGTGCTCCGGTTCGAGGGCGGGGTCGCTGTGCGCTCGCACCTCCGGATGTCGGGCCGCTGGAGCCTGCGGCGGAAAGGTGCGGCCGTGGCCGGGAAGCCGTGGCTCGTGCTCGCGGGCGACACGGCCGAGGCGGTGCTGTGGAACGGTCCCGTGCTGGAGCTCCACCTTCGCGCGCTCGAGCGGGTCGGTCCGGACATCCTCGAGCAGCCGGCACGCATCGACGCGATGCTCGACCGGCTCCGCGCCGCCGATCCGACCCGGACGGTCGGCGAGACGCTGCTCGACCAGTCGCTCGTCTCCGGCATCGGAAACATGTGGATGGCGGAGACCCTCTGGGCGACCCGGCTCTCACCCTGGCGACGGCTCGCCGACGTGACCGAGGACGAGCGCCGCTCCGTGCTGCAGACGGCGGCCGCGTCGATGAGCGCCGCGCTCGAACGAGGCCGTGCGTCGGCGCGAAGCGTCTACCGGCGGGCCGGCCGTCCTTGCCCGCGCTGCCGAATGCGGATCGCTTCGCGCGGCCAGGGCGACGCGAACCGGATCGCCTACTGGTGCCCCGGCTGCCAGTCGTGAGCCGGTGCCAGGCACCTTGGTGCCTGGCACCAACCTGAAGGCTCTCTTACGACTTCGTCAGGAACGGGTCGACGTATAGGTCGTCGATCTGTGCGGTCCGGTTCGTGACCGAGACCTGGACCGTCATCGAGCTGGCCGACAGCGGCGAGGTCAGCGTGCTGAACACCGTCGAGTCGAGCTGCAGCGCTGCGCCGGAACGCAATTCGATCCGCAGGTCGTGAGCGCGCTCGTCACGGTGCGGACGCGCTCGATCCTGACACCGATCGCCTAGCTCGGGTAGGAGAGCAGCTGCCCGGCGCGTAGTAAGCGCGCGTGGCGTTGCGAGCTCCGCACCTCTACGAATCCCTGCGCGCGTTCTGCCTGGCGGCGTTCGCGGCGGAGCGCGGTGCGCAGATTCCGTTCGCCTTCGAGGAGCACGCCTCGCCGCACGGGCCGTCGCTCTACGAGTACCGGCCGCTCGTGCGCGGGTTTGTCGACGAACAGGCTCCGACGCTTCGCCGGCTGCCCGACGCGCGCAACGCGATCGACGACCTGAAGCGGGAGCCTGCCGCCGCGATCTTCGCGCGCGCCCACGCCGGCATCTCGCAGGCGCCCGACGACTCGCTCTTCCGCTCGATCCTGCTTCCGATGCTCACCTGGACGGCCGAGCGCTGCGGCGGCTTCGACTGGAACGACGACGCCTTCGATGCTGCCTACGCCGACTTCGAGCTCTCGCTCTTCGGGACGGCCCGGACATACCTCGCGCTTGCTCCGATCGTGGGTGTCTCGGCGGGCTCCGACGCCGATCTCGGCGGCGGGATCCTGCTCCGCCCGACCGTTGCCGGCGAGCTGGCGCAGCTGTGGCCCGAGGCGCAGGGGCTCCTCCCGCCCGAGTTCGGTCGTGACGTCGACCGTCTGCTCGTGCTCACACTCGGCCGTGAGCTGCAGGCGGACGAGGATGCGCCGGACGCGGCCGCCGAGCTCGCCGACGCCGTCACTGCGTTGCGCCTGGCGACCGGCGGCGCGATCGCCGCCGGCCCCGTGGTCTTCGAGCGGCTCGACTACCGGCCGCTCCGCATCTCGCCGATCCTGCCGATCGCCGCGACCCAGCCGCCCGGCGAAGCAGTTCGCCTCGACCAGCTGCGAGCGCGCCTCGCGGCCGAGCTTCGGGAGCGGCTGACGCTGGCCGACTCGGACCGGCGCCTGGGTGAGGCGCTCGATCGGTTCGAGCTCTCGCTGTTCGCCGAGGAGCCGTTTCGCTCGGCGCAGGTCCGAGAGAGTCTCGACTGCCTGCTCGGCGAGCACGGCGGCCCGTGGGCCTCGGCGATGCGGACGGCCGTCTTGCTCGC
This sequence comes from uncultured Thermoleophilia bacterium, assembly GCA_963742605.1. Classification (GTDB taxonomy): domain Bacteria; phylum Actinomycetota; class Thermoleophilia; order Gaiellales; family Gaiellaceae; genus PALSA-600. The sequence continues at coordinate 351,918 of CAVUNA010000006.1, forward strand.
CGACAAGACCCGGGAGCGAACCGAGCTCGTCGAGTCGCTCCATGCCGATCGGCTGCGGAGTGATGCGCGCGACGCGGTTCGCCGGACGCTGGTCGAGACCCTGCTGCACGGAAACCGCGAAGAGCTCGTCGCGGCGCTCGACGAGACGCTGCTCGGCCTGCGGCCGCGCCCGGCGTCGACGCTGCGCGTCGCGTGAACCGGCGCAGAGGCGGCTCGGAGACGTCACAGCTTCCCGGCTACGGTCGAGACCGTGGACGCTGCCGCTTCGGTGCTCGCCCGGCTCGACCGCCTCGAGCGGCTCGACGTCGCGGGCGCGCCGCCCGCCGAGATCATCGCGGAGCTTCGCGAGCTCGTCCGGGAAGCCGAGGCGTGGGCGCGAGAGGAGGGTGATCGGCGCGCGCTCGGCGCGGCGCTCGAACTTCGGCGGCGGACGGAAGGAATGTCCCTGAGCGGCCCGAACGGATGAGCAGATGGGTCTTGCCCGCCTGCTCCCGCGTCCGAACGTCCGCCCTGCGAGCACGGGCGCCCCCGCCGCCACGCAGGTGATCGCACTCGCGAACCAGAAGGGCGGCGTCGCGAAGACCACGACGACCCTCAACCTCGGCGTCGCGTTCGCGGAGCAGGGCCACCGGGTGCTGCTCGTCGACCTCGACCCACAGGGCAACCTGACGATGTCGCAGGGCCTGAACCCGGACACGATTCAGCACTCGATGTTCGACGTGCTCGTCCATCGCCTCCCGATCGACCAGGTGATCGAGACGCGCGAGGTGGACATCGCGGTCTCCTCGATCGACCTCGCGGGTGCCGACATGGCGCTGTCGAGCATGATCGGGCGTGAGCGCGCGCTCGAGAAGTCGCTCGCGCCGATCAAGGGTCGGTACGACTACGTGCTGATCGACACGCCGCCGTCGCTTGGTCTGCTCACGATCAACGCGTTCGTCGCCGCGGACGGCGTGATCGTGCCCGTCCAGACCGAGTACCTGTCCTTGCGTGGGCTCGTGCAGCTCGAGAACACCCTGCAGATGGTGCGCGAGAACCTGAACCCCGAGGTGCGGATCATCGGCATCGTCCCGACCATGTACGACCGGCGCCTCACGCACTCGCGCGAGGCCGACGAGATCCTGCGCGAGAACTTCGGCGACCTCGTCTACGCGACGCGGATTCGCAAGACCGTCCGCTTCGCGGAGGCTCCGGTCAAGGGCTCATCCGTGCTGGCCTACGAACCGAAGGGCGAGGCCGCAGCCATGTACCGTGACCTCGCGAAGGAGGTGCTGGATGGCCAGAAATCGCGCCAGTATGCGTGAGGGGCCGCTCGCCGAGCTCTTCCGCGCGACGGAAGCTGCGAAGCGCGGTGGGAAGGACGAGCAACCGGGTCAGCAGCAGCTGCCGACCGAGACTGCGCCGGCAGAAGAGAGCGAGCCCGAGCCGGCGCCGCTGCGGGTAGCCGCGCGCGCCGCCGTTCCCGAGGAGGTTCCCGAGCCGGTCGTCGAGCGCATTCCGGCGCGCTGGCTCGATCCGCTGCCCGACCCGCCCGCGCGGCTCGAGCGCGCGCGCGACGCCAATTCGTACCTGGCGGTGATCCGCGTCGTCGGAGTGGGCGGCGCCGGCCTCAACGCCGTCGACAGGATGATCGATGCCGGCATCACGCAGGTCGACTTCGTCGCCGTGAACACGGACATCCAGCAGCTCCAGATGTGCGACGCGCCGACGAAGATCCACATCGGGAGCGAGCTCACCGAGGGGCTCGGCTCCGGTGCCGATCCGGAGATCGGCCGCCATGCGGCCGAGGACGGCTACGACTCGATCAAGCGTGCCCTGCGCGGCTCCGACATGGTCTTCGTGACTGCGGGCGAGGGTGGGGGCACGGGGTCCGGTGGCGCACCGATCGTCGCCCGTATCGCACGAGAGCTCGGCGCACTCACCGTCGGCATCGTCACGATGCCGTTCAAGTTCGAGGGATCGAGGCGCGCGAAACAGGCCGACGACGGCGTTCGTGCGCTACGCGAGGCATGCGACACGCTGATCGTGATCCCGAACGACCGCCTGCTCGAGGTGCTCGACCGGTCGACGTCCATGCTCGAGGCATTCCGGATCGCCGACGACGTGCTCCGACACGGCGTGCAGGGGATCTGCGATCTGATCACCAACCCCGGGCTCATCAACCTCGACTTCGCGGACGTGCGCACCGTGATGAAGGATTCGGGCACGGCGTTGATGGGTATCGGCTACGCGACCGGCGAGGGACGCGCCAAGGAAGCGGCTGAACGTGCCCTGCGGAGCCCGTTGATCGAGGACGAGATCAACGGCGCGCGCGGGATCCTGCTCTCGATCGCCGGCGGCGACGATCTGACGCTGTACGAGGTGAACGAGGCGGCGGAGGCCGTCCGCGAGGCCGCGACCGACGAGACGAACATCATCTTCGGCGCCACGATCGACGATCGGCTCGAGGGGCAGATGTGGGTGACCGTCGTCGCGACGGGCTTCGGCGGGGCGCGAACGTCGCGTCGCGGAACGTTCGTGACCGCAGCGTCGGGCGCGAGCGGTGAGATCCTCGAGCCGCCGTCGTTCCTGCGCGACCCGTAACCGCCGCGCTCTGCTCAGGTGAGGTCGAAGACGTGCGCGCCGAGCAGCGCCGCGAAGGCGATCGACGTTCCCGCGGTCGCCACCCGAAGCGTCCACCGACGGTAGGCGGGCCGCGACTGCGCGAGGTAGAGGACGCCCAGCGAGCCTGCCGTGATCGACACGAGCGATTCGATCGCCTGCATTGCGATCCCCGTCCCGAGGGCGTCCGGCATGCCGATCCCACGGCTGGCCAGCGCGACCGCGACGGCCCCGCTGCCGACGCCGATCGCGCCCGGCGTGATCGGGAACGCAGAGGCGACGTCGAGGGCGGGCAGGATCACGAGCGCCGCAAGCACGGGGTGTGAGAGCCCCAACCCGGCCGCGACGGCGATCGTGCCGCAGACGCGGGCCCCGGCCATCGCGAACGTCCACGCGAGCAGCGTGACGATCGCACGCGGCGAGCGCTCGAGCGCAGCCAGGCCCTCGACAAGCTCGGCGATCCGCCGGTGGTGCAGCCGGCCGGACAGGGCTCCGGCAGCCGCCAGCACGCCGACAGCGCCGCACAGGACGAGCACCGGCCACCAGGGCAGCGCCCCCGTCGCCGCCGCGACGACCACGAGTGCCGCGAGTGCGAGGCAGCGGGCCGCACTGATCGCTGCGTAGATGCCGCCGGCCCTCCAGAGCCTGCCCGGTGCGTCGATCGCCTTCGAGCAGAGCGCCACCTTGACGGCGTCGCCGAGCCTGGCAGGAGCGAAGCAGTTGACGAGTGAGCCGATCCCGAGGCGCGATGCCGCCTGGCGCGGGCAGATCCGACCGCCGGCGGCGCGGAACGCCGATGTCCACGCGCCGACCGTGAAGGCGAATGCAGCGGCGAAGCAGACGGCCGCCAGCCCGAGCCAGCGAGTGTCGGCGTGCCGGAGCGTCGCGACCGCTGCGGACAGGTGCCCGCGCGCCGGGCCCGGGAACGTGACGGCGAGAGCGATCATGAGGATCGTCCCGGCGCAGAGCAGCAGTTGTGGGCGAGTCGGCTTCATCAGTCGAGGTTTCGGCACGTTGTACGCGGGACCTCGCATCGAGAACGTTGCGAAAACGTGAAGATTCAGCGTTGATGGGTGGGCGCTCTCGCAACGTAATCGCAGGGAAGATGAACCAGGTATGAACGGAGCGGTCGCCGCGGGCCATCCGTCGACCGCTGCGGCCGGTGCCCGGGTGCTCGCCGAGGGCGGCAACGCGGTTGATGCGTGCGTTGCCGCGGCCTTCGCCGCGTGGGCCACCGAGAGCCCGCTGACCGGGCCTGGGGCCGGCGGATTCGCCCTCATTCGCCCCGCGGGACGGCGGCCGGCGCGGGTCGTGGACTTCTTCGTCGCCGAGCCCGGTCTCGGGCGGCCGGCCGCTGCGGAGTCGGAGATGGAGGCCGTGGACATCGGTTTCGGCGGCGGCGGGGACACGACACAGGTCTTTCGGATCGGCGGCGCATCGTGTGCGGTGCCGGGAGCCGGGGCAGGCCTCGAGGCTGTGCATCGCGCCTACGGACGTCTTCCCTGGCGCGAGGTGGTCGAGCCTGCGCTCGAGCTGGCGCGGGACGGGGTCGAGCTGAACCGCGCCCAGGCGCATCTGCACGCAATCCTCGACCTGATCCTGCGCCACACCGCCGAAGGCAGGCGGCTGTACAGCAGGCCGGACGGCTCGCGGCTGCTGCCGGGTGACGTCCTCCGCCTTCCCGACCTCGCGCAGACGCTCGAGCAGGTTGCCGTCGAGGGCGCGGGTTGCCTGTATCGAGGCGACCTGGCCCGCCAGATCGTCGCGACGGTCGCGGCCGAGGGAGGGACGCTCAGCACCGACGATCTCGCCGCCTACCGGGTGATCTGGCGACGCCCGGTCGGTGCGCGGTTCCGGGGACACGAGGTGATCTCGAACCCGCCGCCCTCGTCGGGAGGCGTGCTGGTCGCGTACGGCCTGGCGCTGCTCGAGCGGCTGCCGGACACCACCGCGGGGAGCGCCGACGCAATCGCCGATCTCGCCGGCGTGATGCGCGAGCAGGCGCGGGTGCGGTCGAAAGGCTTCGAGCGCGGCCTCCGCCGAGGCGGCCTTGCGCGGCACCTGCTCGCACGCGAGACGGTCGACGGTTCGGTCGAGCGCATTCGCGCCGGGGCCGCCGGTGTGTGTGAGCCCGGTCCGGCGTCCGGCACCACCCACGTGTCCGTGGTCGACGCCGACGGCAACGCGGCGTCGCTCTCGGCATCCACCGGATCGGGGTCGGGCGTCATCGTCCCGGGCACTGCCGTGCACCTGAACAACATGCTGGGGGAGTACGACCTCGTCGCCGATGGTCCTGCGCAGGCCGGGCGGCGCCTCACGAGCATGATGGCGCCCACGATCGTCGTCGGCGAACGCGGTCCGCGGCTCGTCGTCGGGAGCGCCGGATCGACCCGGCTTCGGGGGGCGATCATGCAGGTGATCGTCAACGTGCTCGAGCATTCGCTCGGCGTCGCGGAGGCGATCGACCGTCCTCGCGTCCACGTCGACGAGCCGCACCTGCACTGCGAGGGCGGGATCGACGCGGCCGAGCTCGACCGGCTCGAGCAGTTGGGGTACGACCTCGTTCGCTGGCGCCGCCGCAACCTCTTCTTCGGGGGCGCGAATGCCGTCGAGGTGCTGCCGGACGGTGCAGTGGCCGCGGCCGGCGACGCCCGGCGCGGCGGCGGCGGCATCGTCGTCCGCTAAGAAGCTCTCGAGAGCTTCTAAGAGTTCGTTTCGGAATGACGCTCGTCGATCTGGGCGCGATGGGTGGGTGCGATGCAAGGACGCAGGGAGGGGCAATAGCCGAGGCTATTGGCGCGACCGAGGACGCGGCAGCGTGCCCGCCCAGCGTGTCCAGGCGGCACAGACTTCATTTCGAAACGAGCTCTAAGAGGCGGAGACCTTGCCGTTGCGACCGGCGAGCTCGCGCAGCCGGCGCTCACGGCGGATCGCCTCGATCGAGAGCTCGAGCAGCTCGACGAGCCGCGTCATTCGTGCGCGGGGTGAGGTCGACGCGAGCAGCTCCTGCTTGGCGTCGGCGCCGAAATCGACTCGCGCTGTGAGCTCGTAGTCGAGCAGGTCCGAGTCGGCGGCCGGCACGTCGACATCGCTCTCGGCGACTTTCGCCAACCGTCGGAAGAGGTCGAGCGCGCGCTCGATCGCGGCCGGTTCGGCGGGCTCGGGCTCGTCCGCGACCGGCTCGACGACCGCCGTCCTGAACGAGCGGCCGCTGGTCAACTCGAGGAGCCGGAACCGCTCCCGGCCCTCGATCACGATGTTCATCCGCCCGTCCTCGAGCACTTCGAGTACCTCGACCACCGCTGCACGAGTGCCGACGTCATGGACGGCGCCGTCCCCGGTCCCGAGCACCAACCCGAACTCGCTGTCGGTCTCGACACACTCGGCGATCAACTCGAGATACCGCGGCTCGAAGATGTGCAGCGGGATCCGCTCGGTCGGGACGAGGACGATCGGGAGCGGGAAGAGCCCGAGCTCGGACACGACCGAAGCCTACGATGTTCGCACCGGGTAGGGTCCCGGCCGATGACCAGCGAGCCCGGGTCCCTCGCCGATCCGTTCTTCCGGCACGCCGTCGAGCAGTTGCGCCCGTACGAGCCGGGCACGCCTGTCGAAGAGGTGCAGCGCGAGCTCGGCATCGCCCGGGTGATCAAGCTGGCCTCCAACGAAGGCCCCTTCGGGCCGTTTCCGGCCGCGCTCGAGGCAATGACGCGCGCCGCGGGGGAGCTGAACCGCTACCCCGACGGCGGCTCCTTCCGGCTGCACCACGCGCTGGCCGACAGGCACGGCGTCGACGTTCGCGAGATCTGCGTCGGGGCGGGCGCGGACGGCTGCATCGACCTGCTGAGCCAGGCGATTCTCGATCCGGGAGACGAGGTCGTCTGCGGCTGGCCGTCGTTCCCGAGCTACGTGATCTATGCCCGCAAGCAGGGAGCCGAGGTCCGCACCGTCCCGCTGGTCGACCAGCGCTACGACCTGAGCGGGCTGATCGACGCCGTTTCCCCGCGAACCAAACTCGTCTACATCTGCAACCCGAACAACCCGACGGGCACGATGAACACGACCGACGAGCTCGACGCCTACTTCGCACGCGTGCCCGGACACGTGCTGACGGTCGTCGACCAGGCGTACTTCGAGTACATCGACCGTCCCGACTATCCCGACGCGGTCGAGCGGTACCTGCGAGGTGGCGCTCGCGTGGCGGTGCTGCGGACGTTCTCGAAGATCTACGGGCTTGCCGGCCTCCGGATCGGCTACGCGGTCGCCCCTCCGGATGTCTGCGGGGCCCTGGCGAAGGTGCGGCGCCCGTTCGACATCGTCTCTCCGGCGCAGGTTGCCGCGCTCGAGAGCGTCGATGCGATCGACGAGCTCGCGCGGCGGCGTGCTGCGAACGCCGAAGGCCTCGTTCAGCTCGAGTCGGTTCTGCGTGCCCGCGGGCTCGACCCGGTCCCGTCCGTCGGCAACTTCTTCTTCGTCGAGACGGGTGGCGAGGCGACCGAGCTCTACGACCGACTGCTGCGAGAGGGGATTGTCGTGCGGCCTCTTGCCGGCTTTGGTGCGCCGACTGCGGTGCGCATCACCGTTGGCACCCCGGACGAGATCGACGCGCTGGCGACGGCGCTCGACCGCGTGCTCGCGCCCGCGTGACCTCCGCCGCGCCCGCGGCGTCGGCTCGCCATCACCGCCTCGCGGTGCTTCACGGCGTCGAGTTCCGGCGGCTGTTCCTCGCGAACCTCACCTCCGGCATCGGCACCTGGCTGGCGCTGCTCGCCCTGCAGATCGAGGTGTACGACCGCACGCACTCGGGCTGGTGGGTCGGCGCCCTCCTCGCCGCGAACATCGTGCCGGCGATCGCTGTCGGCCTCCTGCTCGGCCCGCTCGTCGATCGCCTGTCGCGGAAGGGCCTGATGATCGTGTCGGATCTCGGCCGCATGGCCGTGTTCGCCGCGCTGCCTTTCGTCCACAACACGGAGGCGGTCATCGGGCTCGCGCTGGTCGCGGGGATCGGCAACGCGTTCTTCCGGCCGGCCGTCCTCGCCGGGGTCCCGAATCTCGTCAGCGACGACGATCTCCCCGATGCGAACGCCCTGCTGCAGTTCGTCGACTGGGGGACGACGATCGTGGGATCACTGGCCGGTGGCGCGATCGTCGCGCTGTCGGGTACCAGTCTCGCCTTCTGGGTGAATGCCGCGACGTTTGGCATCTCGGCCTTCTTCGTGGCCGGAATCCCGTCGCGCCTGCTGCAGAGCGAGCGCTCGATCGGGCGCGGCCACTGGAAGGACGTCCGCGAGGGGTTCGACGCCGTCCTGCAGTCACGCGAGTTGACGACCGTCCTCGTCGCCTGGACGATCGCGCAGATCGGCATCGGCGGCATCAACCTTGCGGAGATCTTCCTGGCGCGCAGCGACTACGACACCGGCAACTTCGGCTTCGGGCTGATGGTCGGCGCCTCCGGAGCCGGCCTGGTCGTCGGCGGGCTCTGGGCGCGATCGGCGGCCCAGCTCGTGGGCATGCGGTCTGCGTACCCGCGGGCGCTGCTCGTGTTCGCAGTCGGCACGCTCGGTGCTGCGGTTGCGCCGAACCTCTGGGTCGGCGCGATCGCCCTGTTCGTCTACGGGCTCGGCAACGGCGTCGCCGTCGTGCTCAACATCACGCTCGTCCAGCGCGGTGCTCCCGACCGACTGCGTGGGCGCGCGCTCACCTCGATCATCGCGATCAACTACGGCGTGCTGCTCGCCGTGTTCGTCGCTGTCGGCCCGCTCACGGACGCCGTCGGCGCGCGGGTCGTCTACGCGATCGCGGCCGGCTCTCTCGTCGTCGCCGCCATCGCTGCGACGCTCCTGCTCCCGCGAGAGGAGACTGCGCGGTCGTGACCGCGCGTCACGACTGGACCCGCGAAGAGCTTGTCGAGGCGGTTCGCGCCGGCGATCGCCGTGCGCTCGCGCGCGCGATCACGCTCGTCGAGAACGGCGATCCGCTCGCCTACGCCGTCGTCGCCGACCTCTACCCGTCGACGGGGCATGCCTACTCGGTCGGGCTCACCGGGCCGCCGGGAGTGGGCAAGTCGAGCCTCGTTTCCGCACTGGTGCGGCTCGTGCGCGAGACGGGCGACAGCGTCGGCGTGATCTCGGTCGACCCGTCGAGCCCGTTCACGCAGGGTGCGCTGCTCGGCGACCGCATCCGGCTCGCCGACCACTTCCTGGACCCGGAGGTCTTCATCCGCTCGATGGGCACGCGCGGGCACCTGGGCGGCCTCGCCGAGACGACGCTGCAGGCGCTGCTCGTCCTCGACGCTGCCGGCAAGGACATCGTGTTCCTGGAGACCGTCGGCGCGGGGCAGAGCGAGGTCGGCGTGCTCTCGATCGCCGACACCGTCGTGCTCGCACTGATGCCGGGATCGGGAGACTCGATCCAGGCGCTGAAGGCCGGGATCATGGAGATCCCCGACGTGATCGCGATCAACAAGATGAACCACCCGCTCGCCAAGACGATGCTGAGCGAGGTGCGGCAGGTGCTGTCGCTCGGGCCACCGGGCTCCCCGCGGCCGCCCGTGGTGCTGACCGAGGCAGTCACCGGCGAAGGCGTCGACACGTTGTGGGCGAAGATCCTCGAGCATCGTGCCCGGCTCGAGTCCGAGGGCGAGCTCGAGCAGCGCCGCCGTCGGAACCTGGCTCGCGAGGTGTTCCAGGTCGCGTCGATCCGGGCGCGCCGCCACCTCGAGGAGGCGGTGCGGGACGATCCGGCCCTGCGGCGTCTCCTGGACGAGGTGCAGGAGCGACGGCTTGACCCGTTGACGGCCGTGCGTGAGATTCTCGAGCAGGTGTTCGAGATTGAGTAGGACCTTGACTGCGCCGACCGTGACCGAGATCGAGGCCGCTCGCGTACGGATCGTCGACCGCATCCGCGCTACGCCGGTGTACGGCTCCGATGCCCTGACGGCGCGCACGGGACGACAGGTGTGGCTGAAGGCCGAGAACCTCCAGCGCACCGGCTCGTTCAAGATCCGCGGCGCGTCGAACAAGCTCGCGATGCTCGGCGACGCGGAGCGGGCGGCCGGCGTCGTCGCCGCCAGCGCCGGGAACCACGGGCAGGCGGTGGCCCGTGCCGCGCGGGAGCTCGGCGTCAGGGCGACGGTGTACATGCCGCTCGACGCGCCGATGGCGAAGATCGACGCGACGAGGTCGTACGGCGCCGAGACGGTCCTCGCCGGAGCCGGCTTCGACGAAGCGCTGGCGGAGGCGTTCGAGCGTGCACGCGAGACGGGCGCGACGTTCGTGCACGCGTTCGAGGACGACGCGGTGATCGCCGGGCAGGGGACGATCGGGCTCGAGCTGGCCGAGCAGCTTCCCGACGCGCGCACCTTCCTCGTCCCGATCGGCGGCGGTGGACTGGCGTCCGGAATCGCGATTGCACTGCGCGCGAAGCGCCCCGGGGCGAGGATCGTCGGCGTCGAGGTGGGGCGGCACGGCCCGACGATTGCCGACGGGATCGCCGTCAAGTACCCGAGCGAGCTCCTGCTCGGTCTGCTCGACGACTTGCTGGATGATCGTGTCGACGTCACCGACGACGAGATCGCCGACGCGATCACGCTCCTCCTCGAGCGCGCCAAGCTCGTCGTCGAGGGTGCGGGTGCGGCGACGGTCGCGGCGCTTCTGTCGGGGAAGGCCGGCGGTGAAGGCGGCGTGTGCGCCGTGCTCTCCGGCGGCAACATCGACCCGACGCTCCTGATCTCGGTGATGCGCCACGGCCTTGCCCTCGCAGGGCGCTACCTGATCGTGCGGACGCTGATCGACGACCGCCCCGGCGCGCTGGTCGAGCTGCTCCAACTCGTCGCCGCCGAGCGCGGCAATCTGCTCTCGGTCGAGCACCATCGCGAAGGCACCGACGTGCACGTCGCACAGACAGGCGTCGAGCTGACGGTGATCACCCGCAACGAGGAGCACTGCAGTCGCCTCTGCAGCGCACTCGAAGGCCGCGGCTACACGCTCGACCGCCTCGCCTGACACGGTCAGGGTCTACGCTCATGTGATGGTCGTCTGTCCGAGCTGTGGACGGGAGAGCGTCGGCGACGCGCGCTTCTGCTCCGGCTGCGGCTCGGCCCTCGCTGCCACTGCTCCCGCACGCGAGGAGCGGAAGGTGGTCAGCGTCGTGTTCGTCGACCTCGTGGGCCACACCGGCAACTCGGAGTCGTCCGATCCCGAGGACGTCCGGGCGACACTCGCTCCCTACCACGCACGAGCCCGCGACGAGCTCGTGCGTCACGGCGGGACGGTCGAGAAGTTCATCGGTGATGCGGTGATGGCGGTGTTCGGAGCGCCGATCTCGCACGAGGACGACCCCGAACGTGCGGTTCGGGCTGCGCTCGCCGTGCGTGACGCGATGGTGGAGGACGGCCTCGACGTCCGTGTCGCCGTGAACACGGGCGAAGCGCTCGTCGCGCTCGACGCGCGTGCGGCGGAGGGCGAGGCTCTCGTCGCCGGCGACGTCGTCAACACGGCGTCGAGAATCCAGTCCGCCGCTCCGGTCAACGGCGTGCTCGTCGGAGCGGGAACCCACCGTGCCAGCGACCGCACGATCGCCTACGAGCACGCCGAGCCGGTCGTCGCGAAAGGAAAGGCGGAACCGATTCCGGTGTGGCTCGCGCTCGGTCCGCGCGCGCGTTACGGCGTGGACGTCAGCCAGCACGGCGGTGCGGCTCTCGTCGGACGGGACGTCGAGCTGCGGCTGCTCCGCGATGCGTTCGAGCGAGCACGCAACGAGGGCTCGACGCAACTCGTCACGCTCGTCGGGGCGCCCGGTATGGGCAAGAGCCGTCTCGTCTGGGAGCTCTTCCGCCTGATCGAGGCCGAGCCGGCCCTCGTCTCGTGGCGGCAGGGACGTGCCCTCGCCTACGGCGGCGGGTCGTTCGGCGCCGTCGCGGAGGCGGTGCGGGCGCACGTGGGCGTGCTCGAGTCCGATACCCCCGCCGACATCGAGGTGAAGCTGTCCGCGGCGGTCGAGGAGCTGTTCGACGAGGAGCGCGACCGGAGCTGGATCACCGGCCGCGTCCGGCCGCTCGTCGGCCTCGAGAGTGCCGGCACGAGGGCGCGCGAGGAGTCGTTCGCAGCCTGGCAGCGGCTGATCGAGGCGATTGCCGACCGCAGCCCGTTGATCCTGGTCCTCGAGGATCTCCACTGGGCCGACGACGGCACCCTCGACTTCGTCGAGCATCTCGTCGACTGGACCACCGACGTCCCGCTGCTCGTCCTCTGCACCTCCCGGTCCGAGCTGCTCGAACGGCGCCCGACGTGGGGCGGCGGGCGTCTCAACTCGCACACGATCGCACTGTCGCCGCTCTCCGACGACGACACGGCGCAGCTTCTCGGCGACCTGCTCGGGGGCCCGACCCTCGATGCGAGCCTGCAGTCCCGTTTGCTCCAACAAACGGGTGGCAACCCGCTGTATGCGGAGGAGTACGCGCGGATGTTGAACACCGCCGCCGGAGCGGAGCTGCCGGACTCGGTGCAGGGGATCATCGCCGCGCGTCTCGACCTGCTCGATCCGCCGGAGAAGCAGTTGCTGCAGGACGCCGCCGTGCTCGGCAAGGTCTTCTGGCGCGGCGGCGTGCAGGCGCTCGGCGCCCGGGCAGCGGACGAGCAGCTCCAGCGGCTCGTTCGCAAGGAGTTCATCCGACGTGAGCGGACGTCCGCGATGTCCGGCGAGCCCGAGTTCGCGTTTCGGCACGCCCTCGTCCGAGATGTCGCCTATGCGCAGCTTCCGCGTGCCGCCCGGGCCGAGAAGCACCGTCTCGCGGCCGAGTGGATCGCCGCCGGTCCCGCCACGCGTCCCGACCTCGTCGCCCATCACTACACCGAGGCGCTCGAGCTCGCACGTGCCGCGGGCGTCGACACGACTGCGCTCGAGCAGCCCGCTCGTCAGGCTCTGCGGGCGGCCGGTGACCGCGCGCGTTCGCTCGGCGCCTACCACGACGCGACGGAGCTCTACCGTCGTTCGCTCGCTCTCGATCCCGACGAGATCGAGCGTCGCTACCTGCTCGGCGCGATCGTCGGGACTGCGTCCGCCTCGCTCGATCCGGGAGCAGGCTCATGGGCGGACGAGGCGCTCGCCGCGTACGAAGCCGCCGGCGACTTTGCGGGCGCGGCAAACGCCGAGACGGCACTGTCGATGCTCGCGTGGTACGCAGGCGACGGGAAGGCCGCCTCGAGCCACGGCGAGCGTGCGGTCACGTTTGCCGAGCGCAGCGGCTCGGACGAGAGTCTCGCTCGCGCGCTGGAGGAGCGTGCCCGCCACCTCATGCTCGCCGGTCGCAACGAAGAGGCGATCGTGGTCGGTGAGCGAGCGATCCGCCTCGCCGAGGCCGAGGGTCTCGAGGAGGTGGCGGTCGGCTCGCTGGTGACGGTCGGCACCGCTCGCGGCAACATCGGGGAGAAGGGCGCGATCGAGATCCTGGACGGGGCGCTCGAGCGTGCCCGCGCGGTCAATGCTCCGGTCCCCGTCTTCCGGGCCCTCAACAACCAGGTCTATCTGATCAGGCGGCTCGAGGGCCTTGCCGCCTCGTTGCGCGTCCGCGAGCGGGTCGAGTCCGACGTGCTCCGCCGCTACGGGATGCTGTCGACCCTCCGCTGGTTCGACTCGTCGTCTTCGTGGGACTCCTACCAGGGGGGCAAGTGGGACGACGCGCTGAGTCGCTGTGAGTCGTTCTTCCGGCGATCGAGCCAGCCTCACTATCTCGACGTCGAGGTCTTCCTCTCGCGGGCGTGGATCACCCTCTCGCGGGGTGACGTGCAGGCTGCCCTGGCCGACTGCGAACGTGCGGTCGCGCGCGCCCGCGACTCCATCGATCCTCAACACCTCGGCCCCTCGTACGTCTACCTCGCCCGCATCGCCCTGCTCTCCGGCCGGTTGGACGAGGCCGAGAGCTTCACCGAGACGTTGGAGGCCCTCGGGGGGAACGCGATCGGCCTGGCGGCGGACTGCACCACCGAGGTCGCCTGGCTCGCCGTCGACCTCGAACGCCGGTTCGAGCTCGACGCCTCGCCGTCGGTCTGGCGTGTTGCGAACGACGCGATCCTCGAGGGTCGGCTCGGCGATGCGATCGACGTCCTCGACGCGACGGGCGTCCACACCGAGGCCGCGTACGCGCGGCTCCGACGCGCGCAGCGGGAACCGGGGCCGTGGCTCGAGGAGGCCGAGGCGTTCTACCGCGAGGTGGGCGCGACCCGCTTCCTCGGCGAGATCGCCGAGCTGCGGAAGCGCGCTATCCCCCGCAGCGCCTGAACGAGACGACGTCGCCCTCGAAGGTGGCGACGCCGCCTTCCGCGACCGCGCTGACGTCGAACCCGTCGCGCTGCAACAGCGAGGCGGCGATCGTTGCGCGCGCCCCCGACTCGCAGACCGTGACCACCGGCTTCGACCGCTCGAGGGCGCCGGGGCCGAGCTTCCGCAGCAGCCGGTACGGGATGTTCCTCGAGCCCGGGATGTAGCCGTCGTCGCGCTCGAACGACTCGCGGACGTCCACGAGCTGCACGTCGGCAGTCTCGAGCAGCCGCTTGAGCTCGCTCACGTCGACGACGGCCAGCGTCTCGGGTGCCGGTGCCTCGAGCAGATAGCCGTCGAGCTCGAGGATGCCGACGGCCCACAGCTTCTGCGCGGCGGCGAGCGCTTCTGCCCGCGAGCGGGCGTGCAGGACGACGTGCTCGCCGGCCGAGAGCACGAACCCGGCCCGCGTCCCGAACGACCCGACGGCCTCGGGGACGTTGATCGAGCCCGGCAGGTGCCCGGCGGCGTAGACCGGGAAGGGCCGCACGTCGAGCACGGTTGCTCCCGAGGGGGCCTCGATCTCGCCGGGCGCGTCCGGCCCGGCCAACCATGGGCCGCGGTTGATCGCCACCACCCGCTCGGTCGTCGGCGGTCGTGGCGTCGAGACGGACGCCGATTCGAGCACGAACTCCTGAACGTCCGTGATCCGGAGCGCCGGGTTCGTCGACCGCTCGCGCCCGATCGTCGAGCAGCGGTCGGGGCTCATGTTGACCCCGCAGAGCGAGCCGGCGACGTGGCCCGGGTACACCTGGACGGCGTCGCCGAGGTCGGCAAGTCGCTCGAGCGAGACGAACAGGTCTCGCGCACCGTCGCGCGCGGCCACGGCGAGGTCGGGACGGGCGGCGTCTCCGACGAACAGCGAGTCACCGGTGAGGGCGATCTGCTCGTCGACGACGAACGCACAGTGCTCCGGCCGGTGACCGGGTGTGTGGATCACGCGAACGCGCGAATCGCCGACCGCGAGCTGCTCGCCGTCGACGAGCGATTCGAACGGGTACTCGGGCTCGGCGAGCGGATGGATCGCGACAGGCAGGCCGTGCTCGAGGGCGAGGCGCCCGTGACCCGAGACGTGATCGGCGTGCGTGTGCGTCTCGAGGACGCGTTCGAGCCGGACGCCCTCCGCCGCCGCGGCCTCCAGGTACTGCTCGATGTTCAGGGAGGGGTCGACGAGCAGGGCCACTCCCGCGACCCGATCGCCGATCAGGTACGAGGCGCAGCCCAGATCCTCGTCCACGAATTGCCGGAAGAGGAGCACGGCTTCCGAGCGTAACAGCCTCGCAGGAGGGCTAGAGACCGAGGTGCTTGGCGATCACCATCCGCTGCACCTCGTTTGTCCCCTCGCCGATCTCGAGGATCTTCTGGTCGCGGTAGAGCCGCGAGATCGGGTATTCGTCCATGAACCCGTAGCCGCCGTGGATCTGCAGGGCGTAGTTGGCGACGCGGTGAGACAGCTCGCCCGAGTACAGCTTCGCCATCGCGGCCGTACGGGCGAACGCGCGGCCTTGATCCTTCTCCCACGCCGCCTTGTAGACGAGCAGACGCGCCGCCTCGATCTCGGTCGCCATGTCGACCAGCTTCTCCGAGATCGACTGGAACTCTCCGATCGGCTTCCCGAACTGCTCCCGCTCCTGCGCGTACCGGAACGCGAGGTCGAAGCACCCCTGCGCCAGGCCGACGCCCATCGCCGCCACCGAAATGCGCCCGCCGTCGAGGATCTGGAGGAACTGCCGGAAGCCCTCCCCACGGGGGCCGAGCAGGTTCTCCTCGGGCACTCGCACGGCCTGGAAGCCGAGCTCACGCGTGTCGGATGCTCGCCAGCCGAGCTTCTGCATCGGCGCGGAGATCGAATAGCCGGGCGTCCCGTTCGGGACGATCAGATTCGAGATCTCGCCGTCCCCGGTGACGGCCGTGATCGTCACGCAGGACGTGATGTCGGTGCCGGCGTTCGTGATGAAGATCTTCGAGCCGTCGATCACCCATTCGCCGCTCTCGAGCCGCGCCGTCGTCTTCGTCGCGCCCGCGTCCGAACCGGCACCGGCTTCCGTCAGCCCGAACGCCGCGAGCTTCGTGCCGGCTGCGAGGTCGGGCAGCCAGCGGCGCTTCTGCTCCTCGTTGCCGAAGAGATAGATCGGAAGGGTGCCGAGCGAGTGGTGTGCGGCCACCGTGATCGCAACGGACGAATCGACACGTGTCAGCTCCTCGATGCAGATCGCGTACGACAGCGTGTCGGTCCCGGCGCCGCCGTACTCCTCCGGGATCGTCATCCCCATCAGGCCGAGCTCCGCGAGCTCGCCGACGATCTCGTACGGGAAGCGCTTCTCGCGGTCGAGCTCCTCGGCGACCGGCGCGATCCGCTCGACCGCGAACCGGCGAACCGTCTCGCGAAGCAGCTCGTGCTCGGGCTCGAGGTCGAAGTTCACGGTGAGGCGCCAACGAAGCCCTGCGCGAGCTCGACGATCAGCCGCACGCCGTATCCCGTACCGCCCTCGTCGAGCATGTAGTCGGGGCGCTTGCGCTGGAGGTAGCCCGGCCCCGCCATGTCGACGTGCGCCCACGGACCGTCGCCGGCGAACTCCTGGAGGAACATCGCTGCCAGCACCGGTGATCCTTCACGCAGGTCCGAGGCGTTCTTCATGTCGGCGAACGTCGAATCGATGTAGCGCCGGTAACGACGATGGAGCGGGAAGCGACAGCCAAGGTCGCCGCTTGTCACCATCGCTCCGTCGATCTGCGCCGCGAGGCGCTCGTCGTTGCAGAACCATCCGGCGATCAAATCGCCGAGCGCGAGCGACATGGCGCCGGTGAGCGTCGCGAAGTCGACCACATGGGTAGCGCCGCTCGAACGAGCGTGGTGAAGTGCGTCGGCGAGGATCAGCCGTCCTTCCGCGTCGGTGTTGATCACTTCGATCGTCTTGCCGTTCGCCGCGCGGAGCACGTCTCCGGGCCGGTACGAGGTGCCCGACTGCATGTTCTCCGTGGCTGCGACGACTGCGATCGCGCGCACGGGAAGACGGAGCTCGGCGATCGCCGCGATCCCCTCCAGCACGGCCGCGCCGCCGGCCATGTCGCCCTTCATGTCCTGCATGCGTAGCGGTGGCTTCAGGGAGACGCCGCCGGAGTCGAAGGTGACGGCCTTGCCCACCAGCCCGAGGACGACGTCCGTGTCTGCCTCCGGCGGCTCGTATCGCACAACGATCAACTGCGGCTCCTCGCCGCTTCCGGCCGCGACGGCGGCGAACGATCCCATTCCCTGAGCGGTGATCCAGTCGCGCCCGTGTCGCTCGACGGCGAAGTGATCGAGCGAGATGCCGGCGGCGTGGACGGCGAGGGCCGTCGGCGTCAGGTCGTTGGCCGGCCGGTTCACGAGATCGCGAGCCGCCTCGACCCGGCGCGACACGGTCGCCTGACGGATCGCGAGGTCGTGGAGCTCGGCCGGCGCATCGAGCGCAAGCCCGACCTCCGCCCGTCCGGCGTAGCCCTGCTTCTGAAGGCCGGGATCGTAGGCGCCGAAGGCGGTGCCCTCGACGAGCGCGCGCACCTGTTCGGCCGGGGTGACCGGGAGGTCGGTGTCGACCTGCCACGCGACGGTCCCGCCCTCGGCGCGCAGCGTGCGCGCGGCGGCGGCGGCGGCCGACCGGAGTGCCTCGCCGTCCGGAGAATCGCCGATCCCGGCTGCGAGCCCGGCTTCGCGATGACGAATCTCGCCGGCGGCGAGCTCTCGCTCGAGGTGGAAGACCTGGTCGCCGGCGCCGGCCGGTCTGAGCTCCACCCGCATCGGGCCGCGATGCTACCGAGGAAGCGGGTCGCACGCGTCGAATCGGTGGTCGCGATGCCTTCGCAGGGTGAGGACGGTCGGTTCCGCGATACGGTCGAGAGCCTCGGCGAGGAGATCGGCCGCATCGTCGCCGACCGGCAGGCGCTCCGCGAGGCCGGCGCGGACAGCGCCGCCCTCGAGGAGAACCGCCGTCGGCTCGCGGCGGCGCAGAGCAAGCTGTCGCACCTCCTGATCGAGCGCCACCTGCCCGAGCGCGGCGTCGCCTGAGACGCATTCGATAGCTTCCACGCGTCAGAGCTTCTGAACCCTCGACGCTAGGAGCAACGGATGGCAGCCAAGGACTTCTTCGAGAGCCTGCCCGGGCGCGCAGACTCCGACAAGCTTGCAGGCGTCAGCAACTCGTACTTCTTCGACATCGAGGGTGAAGGGCAGTGGCTCGTCGACGTTCGCGACGGCGGGTTGACCGTCACCGAGGGCGCGGGCAACGGCGACGCCGACGTGACGATCACCACCTCGAGCGAGGTCTTCGCGGACATCGTCGCCGGGGAGCAGAACCCGACGACCGCCTACATGACGGGGAAGCTCAAGATCAAAGGCGACATGGGCGCCGCACTGAAGCTGCAGAAGCTGTTCTAACCGAATGACAGTTCGACGAGCGTCGCGCCGGCGGCGACGCGGTCACCTTCGCGCACGTGCACGGCCTCGACGACAGCGTCGTACGGCGAGGTGAGCGGTGTCTCCATCTTCATCGCCTCGAGAATCACGAGCGGCTCGCCCGCCTTCACCGCTGCACGCTCGGCAGCGAGGACGCGGATGACCGTGCCGGGCATCGGGGCGGTCACCGTCGAGGTGCCGCTTGGCGCGTGAGCGTGCTGCGCTGCGGTCGCATCGAGATCGGGGGGCGGCCGGAGCGCCGGCGACGGCAGGTTGAGCCGGAACGGCCGCCGCCAGACCCGGTCGGCCAGCGACGCGGACGCGGGCGAGAGCGGCGGGTACTCGACCAGAAACGCCGTCGTCGTCTCGCCCGCCCGTAGCGCAGGGTGCGCCACGAGCCAGCGCAGGAACGGCAGGTTCGTCGTGATGCCTTCGACCTCGACCTCCGCCAGCGCCACGGCGAGCCGGTCGAGGGCTTCCTCGCGAGTCTCGCCGCCGGCGATCAGCTTTGCGATCAGCGGGTCGTAGCTCGTCGAGATCGCATCGCCCTCGGCGACGCCCGCGTCGACGCGAATCGAGGTGGGCAGGACCAGCCTGTCGACCGACCCTGCCTGCGGCAGGAACGTGTGCGGATCCTCTGCGTACAGCCGCACCTCGACGGCGTGGCCGCGGAGCTCCGGCTGCACGTTCAGTCGCTCCCCGTCCGCGATCCGGAGCTGCCAGTCGACGAGGTCGATGCCGGTCACGGTCTCCGTCACGGGATGCTCGACCTGGATGCGCCCGTTGAGCTCGAGAAAGTAGAAGTCGCTGCCGTCGAGCACGAACTCGGCGGTGCCGGCGCCGACGTAGCCGATCGCACGCGCGAAGCGGATGGCGGCGTCGCTCAGCCCGGCGCGGAGAGCGGGGCCGACGGCGGTCGACGGCGCCTCCTCGAGCACCTTCTGATGGCGCCGTTGCACCGAGCACTCGCGCTCTCCGAGCGAGACGACGTTGCCGTGTGCATCGGCGAGCAGCTGGATCTCGATGTGGCGGGGACGCTCGAGGTAGCGCTCGAGGTAGACGCGGTCGTCGCCGAATGCCGCTTTCGCCTCTCGTTTCGCGGCGGCAATCGACTCGTCCAGCTCTGCGACGTCGCGGACGATGCGCATCCCGCGACCGCCGCCGCCGGCTGCCGACTTGACGATCAGTGGCGGCCGGCTCGCCTCGGGAACGATCGGGACACCGGCTTCGTGCGCGATGCGCTTCGCCGAGACCTTGTCGCCGCCCGCGCGCAGCGCGCCGGCGGGTGGGCCGATCCAGCAGAGCCCGGCTGCGTCCACCGCCGCGGCGAAGTCCGCATTCTCGGCGAGGAATCCGTAGCCGGGATGGATGGCATCGGCGCTCGTCTCCGCGGCGGCGCGCAGATGCTCGTCGGCGTCGAGGTACGAGGCGATCTCGACGACACGGTCGGCCGAGCGTGCGTGGAGCGACCCGCCGTCGTCCGGTGCGACGACCGCCACGGTCCTGAGCCCTCGTCCTTTCGCGGCGCGGAAGACACGCAGTGCGATCTCGCCACGATTGGCCACGAGGACGGTGTTCACGCGCGTGACGGTAGCGACCGGCGGAGCACGACCAGGGTGGCAAGGCAGAGCGCGACCAGCAGCACGTAGGGAACGGCGTCCGAGCTCACGTGTGCGATCGCACCACCGCCGGCGGCACCGATCGTCTGTCCCGGCGCCCACGCGAGGTTGATCAGCGCGAAGGTGTAGCCGTAGCCCAGGCCGCGTTCCTCCGAGCGGTTCGTCAGCAGCGTCATCGCCGGCGTGAACAGCGTGCCGAACGACAGGCCACCGAGGACGACGAGGACAGCGAGCACGAGCTGGTGGTCGGGCCAGGGGAGGAGCGCCGCCACCACCGCCGAGGCCGCGAGCCCGCCGATGATCGGCTTCAGCGGGCCGATTCGATCCGAGATCCGCCCGAGCAGGACGTTGTTCACCGCCTCCAACGCAGCCGAGCAGAGGAACGTCGCACCGATCGCGACGGCGCCGAACCCGAGCGCCGACAGGCGCAGCGGCGCCAGCACCGATAGCGTTCCGAAGAGCAGCGACGGCAGCACGACCAGCCAGCAGCCGGCGAGCATTCGACGGTCGGCGAGCGCGCTGACGAGCACGCCCGGCCCCTGTGCCTCGCTCGGCCGTTCACCCGGGGTGGTCGCTGCCCAGACGACGAGACCGAGCGAGAGCACGCCGACGACCGCGAACGTCCAGCCGATTCCCGCTACGTAGGCGATGCCGCCGAGGACCGGCCCGAACAGCGCTCCCGCGACAGCGGTCCCGAAGGCCGTTCCAATCAGGGTGCCGCGCCGGCCCGGAGGAGCGGCGCTGACGAGCCATGCCATGGCGCCGGTCCACGAGAACGCGCTGGCGAGGCCCTGCATGAACCGCGCGAGGTCGAGTTGCCATGCCTCTTGCGCGACGCCGAAGAGCACCGTGCACGCGGCGACGACGGTCAGGCCGACGATCACCGTTCGCTTTGGCCCGACTCGCGCCGCCACCATCCCGCTCGGCACAGCGCCGACGAGCGCGCCCGCCGGGAACGCAGCTGCGAGGAGGCCGGCGCCCGTCTTCCCGAAACCGAGCGTGTGCGCGTAGTGCGGGAGCAGGGGTGTGAGCGCCGCGAAGAACAGCGTGTCGAAGAACACGATTGCACTCGAAAGGAGGAGTAGCCTGCGCACGAATTCGAGTCTACGATCGGTGCATGCACCTGCCGGCAGGCCGCCCCCCTGCCGCGTTCGCATTGAGGGTCTGCGCCGCAGCGCTACTGACGCTCGCTGCGCTGCCGTCGATCGCGAGCGCGGGCACCGTGTTCCTCCTCGACGGCCGAGGTTGGGGCCACGGCGTGGGGCTCAGCCAGTGGGGCGCCGAAGGGTATGCGCGGCACGGCTTCACCTATCCCCGAATCCTCGCTCACTACTACCCGGAGACGAAGCTCACGATCGTCCGTCCGCAGGCGGTGCGTGTGCTGCTCGTACGTGGGCAGAAGTCGATCCGCGTCGGTTCGACATCGCCCTTCCTCGTGGTCGATGCGCGCGGACGAAAGGTTCACCTCCCGGCGCGTGCGGTGGTCGTCGGACGCCGGTTCATGCAGCTGCACTCGAAGCTGCAGCAGCCTCTCCGCTTTGAGCCGGGCGCGCAGCCGTTGCAGGTCAACCTGCTGCCGTACCGCGGAGACGTCGTCGTCAAGCGCCGAAGCGACGGTCTGATGGCGGTGAACATCCTTGCGCTCGATCGCTACCTGCGTGGCGTCGTCCCCTGGGAGGCGCCTACCGGTTGGCATGTCGCGACATACGAGGCGCAGGCCGTCGCCGCACGTTCGTACACGCTGGCGACCCTGCACCCGGGGCAGGACTTCGATCTCTACCCGGACTCGCGTTCACAGATGTACGGCGGCGTTCGCGCCGAGCGGCCGGAGACCAATCTGGCGATCGGCGCCACGGCCGGCCGGGTGCTCACATACGACGGCAGGATCATCACCGCCTACTACTTCTCGAGCTCCGGAGGCCGAACGTCGGCGGTGCAGGATGCGTGGCCGGGAATGGCGCCCGAGCCGTACCTGGTCTCCGTCGCCGATCCGTACGACTACATCTCACCGCACCATCAATGGCCGACCAGGGTGCTGACTGCGGCCGAACTGGGATCGGTGCTCGGCGTGCCCGGGGTGCGTGACGCGCGCGTCGTCCTCAACTCGTCGGAGCGCGCTGAGTCGGTGCGTGTGCTCGGCACGAACGGCTGGCGGACGTTTCCCGCTGCAGCCGTGATCAGCAAGTTCAAACTGGGCTCGAACGACTTCGAGCTGGGGGCGCTGACGCTCGATGCCGCACCACTTCCAGCCCAGTTCGGCTCGCGCCTGCCCGTTACCGGGTGGGTCCGTGGGTTCGGTAAGGCTCGACTGCAAGAGCTGACCGCCGCCGGTTGGCAGACGGTTGCCCACATTCGCGCGGCGCCGAACGGACGATTCGCCCTCTCACTGCACGCGACGCGCTCGCTCGAGCTGCGCCTCGCGTACAACGGCGTCGCCGGGGATGCGGTGCCGTTCAGCGTCCAGCCTCGTGTGTCGTTGAGCGCGGTCGGCACCAGCCTGCACGTCTCCGTCGCCCCACGGCTCCCGATGCAGGTGGAGCGGCTCACGAACAGCGAGTGGCGGCCCGTCGCCCGAGCGGACGGCCTGTTCGATCGCACACTCAGGCCGGGCAGCTATCGCGTCTCGGTTCGCGGCGGCAGCTCCTACGTCGCGACGATCTCGACGCCGATCGGGCTGCACCCGTAGAAGGCCTTACCGGGTCCACCCCGGCGCGCGTTTGCCGAGAAAGGCGCGGAGCCCTTCCTGCCCTTCGGCGCTCGTCCGGTGTGCGGCGATCCGCCGTGCGGTCTCGTCGGCCGGGAGCGGGGCGCGGGCGAGCTCCTTCGCGCCACGGGCGGCTTCCGGGCCGGCGGCGAGCAGCTCGTCCACGACGCGGTCCACGGCTGCATCGAGCTCACCCGCGACCTCGTGGACGAGGCCGATGCGTAGCGCCACGTCCGCAGAGAATCGCTCGCCGGAGACGAACCACCGCCGCGCCGCCGACGTCCCGATCTTCGCCAGCGCGAAGGGTGAGATCACGGCCGGAACGATCCCGAGCCTCACCTCGCTGAACCCGAACTGCGCCGCCGGCTCCGCGACGGCAATGTCGCAGCACGCGACGAGGCCGCAGCCACCGCCGAGCGCGTGACCCTGTACTCGCGCCACGACAGGTGCCGGGCAGCCGTCGATCGTGTCGAGCATCGCGTGCAGTCGCATCGCGTCGGCGATGTTGTCGTCGTAGGAGAGGTCGACCGACGAGCGCATCCACTCGACGTCGGCGCCGGCCGAGAACGAGGGGCCGTCGCCGCTCAGCACGACGGCGCGCGCATCGCCCACGTCCGCGAACGCCTCCGTGAGCTCGGCGATCAGCGAGGCGTCGAACGCGTTCCGCTGCTCGGGCCGTGCCAGCGCGACCCGGAGTACGGGCCCGGCGCGCTCGAGCCTCAGCGCACTCATCAGCTTGCCTCGTCGAACGCAAGCCCGAGGCGCGTGAGCTCGGACGCAGTCGACACCGTTGCTTCGAGGTCGAACACCTCGACGATCTCCGGCTCCTTGCCGATCAGCTCCCGTGCGCGCGAAGGAAGCTCCTGCTCGGACGCCTCGTAGGACTCCCAGACGTAGACGGCGCCCCAGCGTTCGGTCGTCTCGTCGGAGACCCAGGCCTTGAAGAGCAGCCCGGGCACCTGCTCGAACTGCTCGACCGACTCATCGCGCAGGTAGCGGCGTAGCTCGCCGACGTTCGTGAGCGAGTCGGCGAGGTTCCAGAGCACGAGCCGAACGACCATGCGCCCTAGAACGGGCCGCGCGCCTCGTAGGCGCCGCGGCGCGCGCCGACCGCGATCATCGTCACGCCCTCGGGCCCTGCCACGAGCTGCCGGGTGACCGCGGGGTCGAAGCGCAGGAACATCCCAGGGTGGACCGCCACGTGGTCACCGTCGACGATGTACGTCCCGGAACCGCGGACGATCACGTTGACCTCTTCCTGCCCGGAGTCGACCTCGTCGTGCTCCCGGCCCGCGGTGTCGGGCGCCAGCTCGAACCAGTTGATCCCGAACGCCTCGCAGCCGAGCTCGCGCCGGACGAAGCGGACGGCCGCGCCCGGCCCTGCGCCCTCGAGCGCCGTAACATCGACGATCGAATATCCCACGTCGCCGGACCCTAACGGCTACATCCGAAAGATGCCGAAGTGCGTCTCCGGAATCGGCGCGTTCAGGGCCGCGGAGATGCCGAGCGCGAGCACGCGCCGCGTGTCGAGTGGATCGATGATCCCGTCGTCCCACAGCCGCGCGGTCGAGTAGTAGGGGTTGCCCTCGGCCTCGTACTTGGCGCGGATCTCGTCGCCGTCGGCGTTACCGACCATCGTGAGCACGATGGCGGCCTGCTCGCCGCCCATGACGGAGATCCGCGCGTTCGGCCACATCCACAGCTGGCGTGGGGAGTAGGCGCGGCCGCACATGCCGTAGTTGCCGGCACCGAACGAGCCGCCGACGACGACAGTGAACTTGGGGACCTCGGCACAGGCGACCGCGGTCACCAGCTTGGCACCGTCGCGAGCGATACCACCGGCTTCGTACTCCTTGCCGACCATGAAGCCGGTGATGTTCTGGAGGAAGACGAGCGGTACGCGCCGCGCACATGCAAGCTCGATGAAGTGCGCACCTTTCTGGGCGCTCTCGGCGAACAACACGCCGTTGTTCGCGAGGATCCCCACCGGGTACCCCTCGAGCCGCGCCCAGCCGCACACGAGCGTCTCGCCGTACAGCGCCTTGAACTCGTCGAGGCGCGATCCGTCGACGATGCGCGCGATCAGCTCGCGCGCATCGAGCTGCGTCCGATGGTCGTCGGGGATGATGCCGTAGAGATCTGCCGGGTCGACCGCGGGCGGCTCGGGCGGCAGGACGGTCCACGGCGCGTCTCGCTTTCGCGTGTGCGTATTCGCGACGATGCGCCTCGCGATCGCGAGCGCGTTCTCGTCACTCGTCGCGAAATGGTCCGCCACCCCCGATCGGCGGGTGTGCACATCCGCACCGCCGAGCTCCTCGGCGCTGACGTCCTGACCGGTCGCGGCCTTCACGAGCGGCGGGCCGCCGATGAAGATCGTCCCCGTGCCCTCGACGATCACCGTCTCGTCGCTCATCGCTGGGACGTACGCACCGCCTGCGGTGCACGAGCCCATCACGACGGCGATCTGCGGGATTCCCTGCGCCGACATTCGCGCCTGGTTGAAGAAGATCCGTCCGAAGTGATCGCGGTCGGGGAAGACCTCTGCCTGGAGCGGCAGGAACGCCCCGCCGGAGTCGACGAGGTAGATGCACGGCAGCCGGTTCTGCTCCGCGACCTCTTGCGCGCGGAGATGCTTCTTGACCGTGAGCGGGAAGTACGTACCGCCTTTCACCGTCGCGTCGTTCGCCACGATCACGCACTCGCGACCCTCGACAACGCCGATGCCGGTGACGATTCCCGCGCTCGGCGCCTGGTTGTCGTAGACGTCGAACGCGGCCAGCGCGTTCAGCTCGAGAAATGCCGTTCCCGGGTCGATGAGCCGGTCGATCCGGTCACGGGCGAGCAGCTTGCCGCGAGCACGATGGCGCTCACGTGCCCGCTCGCCACCACCGGCAGCGACCGACATCGTGCGGTCGCGGAGCTGTGAGACGAGTGCCTCGAGGCGAGCGCGCCGGCGTGTGAAGTCGTCCGTCCGCTCGACCCTGCTCTGCAGGAGCGCCATCCCGCTCACCCTAATCGGTGCGGTTGACTACGGAACCACTCGCCGCCCCCGTCGGGCATCCTGGGACCGATGAAGTCTCGTAGGGTGCTCCTGATCGCAGCGGCCGTCGGCGGTGCCGCGGTGCTCGCAGTGGCTCTGATCCTGGTCGCGTCGAGCGGCTCCTCGTCGAAGACGACCACGACCGTCTCGACCGATGCGTCCGGGCCGACCAGCCCGATCTCGCTGTTCGCGGGCATTCCACAGCACGGCGACACGGTCGGGAAGGCAAGCGCGCCGGCGACGATGCTCGTCTTCGAGGATCCGCAGTGCCCGTACTGCCAGCAATGGAACCTCGACACGCTCCCCAGCGTCGTCGATCAGTTCGTGCGGACGGGGAAGCTGAAGCTCACCTATCGCGGCATCGCGATCATCGGGCCGAACTCGATCAAAGGCGTGCGGGCGGTGTTCGCAGCGGGGGAGCAGGACAAGCTCTGGGACTTCTCGGATGCGCTGTACGAGATGCAGGGTGAGGAGAACAGCGGGTGGATCACGGACGACGTGATTCTGAGCGCCGCCAAGTCGGCGGGAGCCGACGGGGCGGCGATCCTCGCGGCGTCGCCCTCGAAGGCCGTTACCGCACAGCTCGCTCAGGCGAACAGCGAAGCCGAGACCTACCAGGTTCGGGGCACGCCGACATTCGTGCTCGAACAACCTCCCGGGCTTCCGCAGCAGCTCAACGTGACGAGCCTCGAGTCGGGCCCGTTCACCGCCGAGCTGCAAGCAGCGCTGCAGTGACTCGACTCCGAGCGGCGATCCTCGGCCTCGCGATCGTCGGCGCGGCGATCGCCGCGTACCTGACGTACGTGCACTACGCCGACGTCGCACCGATCTGCACGACCGGAGGTTGCGAGAAGGTGCAGCGGTCGAGCTACGCGAAGATCGGCGGGATCCCGGTTGCGCTGCTCGGGCTCGTCGCCTACTGCGCGATCGCCGTGACTGCGCTTCGGCGCGGCGTGGTCGCAGCGACGGCCGGTGCCGTCCTCGCGCTCGGAGGAGCCGCGTTCAGCGGCTACCTCCTCTGGGCGCAACTCGGCCCGATCGGCGCGATCTGCCAGTGGTGCCTCGGAAACGACGTCGTGATCGCGCTCGTTGCCGTGCTCTCGGTGGCGCGGCTCGCGACCGAGCCGGACTGACCGTTCCAATCACTCGAATGAGGCTCGCCGAGCCGTCGTTCGCGCCGATTCCTCCTCCGAGGGCAACACAGGAGAGGAACGACGAACGTGAGACTGTCTGCGGCAACTCTCATCACCGTCGCGCTGATTGCTTCGGCCGGCGGCGGCGCGCGCGCGAGCCAGTTGCTCGGCGATCGCAATGTCGTCAACCCGACGATCGCGGTCGACGCGCACGGCACGGCCGTCGTCACGTACACGACCGCCGCAGGCGGTACCAGGCACGTGCTGGCCTGGGGCGCGATCAACGGCCTGGCGCATCCGGCGAGCGCCACCGATGTCCAGGTTGCCTTTCAGTTCGACTATTCGGGCGGCTGGAAAAGCCATCACGATTCGAATTACTGGCAGAAGCTGAAGAACGTCTGCAAGCCCTACACGGGACCGACGTTGCCCTTCTTCGTGGCCGGGTGCGACGCGCCGGACGGCAGCTTCTGGGCCCTGCAGAGCTGGCAGCGAAACCTGCCGATGCGCGGGTTCGCGCCGTGGACGGATGCGCAGAAGGCGGTCGAGTTGCACCTCTCGCACTGGAGTGGCGCGTTGCCGGTGCTCGAGATCTACGAGCACTGGACCTACGGCGGAGGACAGCAGGGATTCTTCGGACGGCTGACGTACGACGGTCAGCCCGTGTACGGGACGCGGTCGGCATCGGCGACGGTCTCCGACGCGTTCGCGCGGAATATCTACATCGACACCTACAACTCCGATTACGGCGCGGGATGGAAGCACGACACGGCGATCGCGACGCATCCCGGAAACGGCGGGTTCTGCTACACGTTCGTGCCGCAGGCACCGCCGGCGGGCTATCCCAGCACCAAGCCGAACGGGAACGGTCTCGGGACGAGCTATCGCGTGTCGGTGATCGGCCCAGGAGTAACGCCGATCGTGCAGTGGGTGGGGCAGAAGCTGGGCCCGTACGACGCGGCCCAAAATGCAGTGGCCACCGAGGCGTTCGACGAGATTCTCGGCGGCGACAAGCATTGCGCGCCAGAGCGTTGATTGTTTGCAACTGCGGAGGATTTCCCTCCTCGGGTCACGAACGGATCTGAGCGCGGCCACTGCCCTCCCCCCCGGCCGCGCACAGGGGCCGTGCCCGGCGCCGCAAGCGGGTGCGGCCCCGCCCCTTTTCCTAGAGGCCCACCGGGTCTTGTAGGGTCGGCCCTGACATGGCCGGGGCCTACACGTGAGCCGTTTCAGCGACGCGCTGAACGCCCAGGTTGCAAGCGAGTTCGCCGCATCGCAGCAATATGTGGCGATCGCGGTGCACTACGACGCGGAGACGCTTCCGTCGCTGGCGGCGCACTTCTACCGTCAGGCGGTAGAGGAGCGCAACCACGCGATGATGATCGTGCAGTACCTCCTCGATGCCGGTGAGACCGTCGTGACGCCTGCCGTGTCCGCCCCGAAGGTCGCCTTCGGCGACGACCGCGAGCCGGTCCTGCTCGCGCTCTCGCAGGAGAAGGCGGTGACCGAGCAGATCGCTCGCCTCGTGCAGGTCGCGCGCGAGGAGGAGGACCCGGTCGGGGAGCGGTTCCTCGGCTGGTTCCTCGACGAGCAGCGCGAAGAGGTTGCGAGCATGAGTGCGCTGCTCGCCGTGGTCGACCGCGCGGGCACGGGCAACATGCTTCTCGTCGAGGATTACCTCGCCCGCGGCAGCGTCACAGCCGAGCCGCCGTCGGCGCCGGCGCCACCGGCGGCCGGCGGGGCCCTCTGAACCGCCGTCCCAGTAGATTCGCGTCGTGACCAGCGTGGCGCTGCACCTCACGAACGGCGAGATTCAGAAACTCGAGCTCGTGCCCCCGCACGACATCCAGACGATCCTGGAGACGATCCAGAGGGAACGCTGGATCAACATCGACAACCGCAAGCACTTCCAGGGCCGGCATGTGGTGTGGGTCGAGGTTCTCGAGCCCGACCCCGCCGGCTAGCGGGGTCGGGTTTGCCTCGATCCGGCGTCAGTCGGAGCCTGAGCCGCCGCCGCAGGCAGTGAAGCCGAGGACCGAGCCGGTGCCCGCGTGACCGGGGTCGGATGCGTATCCGTCGTCGGTCATGACGTGTGCCACACCGACCACCGTGCCGGAGACGGTTGAGCCGGACTGGGTGACCGAGCTCGTGACGAGTACGTCGATGACCGCGGGCAGCGGTGCGTCCGGCGGCGGCGCGCTGTTTCCCTTCACGCTCGTGAACGTGCAGTGCGCCATGTCGACATTGAGCGCGTAGCCCTTGAAGCCGGCTGGAGCGCCTCCCTGCGAGAGGGAGTTGTCCTTCCACCACTGGGCACCCCAAAACGTCACGTGCGATCCGGAAGCCATGTTCCCATCCCCGATCGCGAACATGCCGCCGGGTGAAGCGCCCGAGCCTGCGACTCCCACGGCCAGAAGAACCAGTGCCGACGCAAGCGTCGCACGGCAAAGATGTCTCGCCACAGAGAACCCCTTTCCCACCATCCCGTTGGCCGCCAAACGGCGACCAACTCGTCATAGGGCCAAACTGCCTCGGTGACCAGCCGCCGAACGAGGGATTCGTTTCTACAGGGTTGACCGCAATGTCTAGGCGGCGCAGTAGAGAAGCGTCATCGCGTCGTGGGCGGTGTTGTCGCCCAAATCGTCGAGGGTGCGTCCGTTGAGCAGCAGCACGGCGACCCTGTCGCCGTTGGTGGAGACGAAGACGTTGCTTTCGTAGCCTTCCATTCCACCGTTGTGGCCGTAGGTGATTCCTCCGCATTTGGCGCCCATGTCCTGGATGGTGGTTCCGAGGCCGTAGCCGACCCCGGGTTCGACTGCGTTGCTGCCGGGAGCCGGGGTCTCGAGCGCGCGGAGCTGGGCGGGGCCGACGATCTGGCCGTGCATCAGGGCCGTGAGGAAGTGGGCTTCGTCGGCGGCGTCGGAGATCATGCTGCCGCCTGCGCCGACCCCTTCGGTCCACCCGGTGGTGTCGGTGAGCTTGCCGTCCGCCGCGACCTGGTAGCCGCGCGCGTAGTCGCCGCTGATTCGGGAATGCGGGTCGTAGGCGGCGCTATCGAGGCCTAGCGGCTGGGCGATGCGGCGGCGGACGAGTGTCGCGAGGTCGGCGCCGCCGACCCGTTCGGCGATCACCCCTGCGACGTCGTAGCCGATGTTCGAATAGCTGTACTCGGTTCCCGGTTTGAACAGCAGCGGCAGGGCGGCTGCAAACTCGATCCAATACCGCGGCGAGAACTCGTACGCCGGATCCTTGGCCAGCCGGTGCGAGATCGCGAGGATATTTGCGCGCAGCGCGGGGCTCTTCACCTCGGCGAGGTAGCGGTACGGGTGAGCGTCGATCTCGTTCGAGTCGATCAGGCCGCTCGTGTGGCTGAGCAGTTGCCGGACGGTGATGCGGTTCCCGTAGGGGAGCAGACCGGGGAGCCAGCGCTGGACGGTGTCGTCGAGACGAAGTCGGCCCTCACCGACGAGCTGCAGGATCAAGGCCGACGTCCACAGCTTGCTCACGCTCCCGATCCGCGTGCGCGTGTCGGGTCGCATCGGTTCACCGGTCCGTACATTCGCGACGCCAGCTGAGCCGACCCATGTTCCGCGCGGGCCGCTCACGTAGGCGGTCACTCCGGGAGCTATGCGGTTCGGGCCGGTGACGAGGTCAGCGATGATTCGCTGGAGATCCGAGCGCGCCCGGGTGTGTGTGCTGTTGGCGAAAGTCTCATGCCAGACGACCACGGCAACCGGCGCCAGCAGCACAGTTCCGATGAGCAGCCAGGTAGCGGTACGCCGCGCACCGCTACGCGGCGTCGTGGAGGCGATCCGAACCGGCGTAGACGAGCTCCTCTCTCGCGAAGCGATAGACGAACAGCGGGACGAAGTCGGTGACCGTTGCGGTCCGGCGCAGTCGCTCGAAGTGGCGACGGCCGATCACATCGACTTGTTCGGCGGCAACACTGTCCCCGAGCTCCCGCCGCAGGGCATCGAGGCGGGCTGTCGTCTGCCGTTCGAGTTCGTCTGGAGTGAGCCTGTGGGCCATGACCGTGCTCCTTTCTCCCGCTCTCTCAGCGAGATCGTCCCCTGCGAGCGACACGTGGGCATCAGGGCCTGCGCGCAAGCGGGCGCGAGGAACTACTGATCAGGCGAGGCGAACCGCATCAGCCACGACGGGCCGGGGCGCGTCCGTACGGCTGGCTCGGGGTCGGCCGGCTCACCGCCGGGGGGATTTCCTCCGTCACAGACTGTTCGGTCGAGACGATGATCGGCTTCCCGTGATGGCCGATCTCGAGCGGCGTCCCCGCGAGCAGAGTGTAGGTCGCGTCCGCCTTCGTTGCTTCGACCTTCAGGCGGCATCCTCGGAACGCCAGGCGAAAGGCCAGGCGCTCCAGGCGGGAAGGAAGCCGCGGCGCGAAACTGAGCTTGCCTCCGTGATCGCGCAGGCCTCCAAACCCGGCGACGGCAGCGATCAGAGCACCGGCGAGGCTGGCGATATGCAGACCATCGCGCGTGTTCCGCTCGAGATCGTGCAGGTCCATCAGAGCAGCCTCACCGAAGTAGTCGTAAGCGAGTTCGAGGTGCCCGACCTCGGCCGCGACGACCGCCTGGGTGCAGGCCGATAGCGATGAGTCCCTGACGGTCAGAGCCTCGTAGTAGGCGAAATTCCGCGCCTTCTCCTCGTCGCTGAAGGCGTCTCCGCAGGTATGCAGTGCGAGCACGAGATCCGCCTGCTTGGTGACCTGTTTGCGGTAGATATCGAAGTAGGGGAAGTGCAGCAGCAGCGGGTACTGATCCGGGTCGGTGTGTTCGAAGTCCCAGACCTGGTGGCTGGTGAAGCCTTCCGATTGCGGATGGACGCCCAGCGCCTCGTCCCGTGGGATCACCATGTTGTTGGCGGCGTCGCGCCATGACGCTGCCTCCTCGAGGTTTGCGCCGAGTTGATCGGCGTGTCGGGGGTGTCGGGCGACCGCGTCGGCCGCGGCGCGGAGATTCCGCTGTGCGAGCAGGTTCGTGTAGATGTTGTTGTCTGCAATCGCGCTGTACTCGTCAGGACCGGTGACTCCGTCGATGCGAAACCGTCCCTGCGGATCGTGATGGCCGAGCGAGCGCCACAACCGGGCGGTCTCGACGAGCAACTCGAGCCCTACGTCGCGCTCGAACGATTCGTCGCCGCTCACGGCCTGGTAACGCACTACCGCGTCGGCGATGTCGCCGTTGATATGGAAGGCCGCGGTGCCTGCGGGCCAGTAGCCCGAGCATTCGTGGCCCCGAATCGTCCGCCAAGGGAACGCGGCACCGGCGAGCCCGAGTTGAGACGCCCGCTCACGCGCCAGGTCGAGCGTCGAGTGACGCCAGCGCAGCGCGTCGCCCGCGGCGTCCGGGGCCGTATACGTGAGCACAGGAAGAATGAACCGCTCGCTGTCCCAGAACGTGTGTCCGTCGTAGCCGGGGCCGGTCAGGCCCTTAGCTGGGATCGCGCGCCGCTCGGCCCGGGCCCCCGCCTGGAGGGTGTGGAACAGCGCGAACCGCATCGCCTGCTGAAGCTCCGTGTCTCCCTCGAGCTCCACGTCCGCGCGGTCCCAGAAATCATCGAGATAGGCCCTTTGTCCGTCGACGAGCCCGTCCCAGCCGGCGTGCCGTGCCTCCGCCAGTGCAGCCACGACCTCGTCGCGTAGTGCCGGGTGTGAGCGCCTGCTCGACCAGGCGTAGCCGAGGTACTTGATGATCCTCAGGTGCTCGCCCGGCTCGAGGTTGCCCGCGATCGTCACCCGGCCAAGATCGCCACGGCTCTCCGTCGTGCTCTCCGTCCCCGGCGGCCCGTCGATCAGATGGTCCATCCCGGCGGCCATCCCGAGCTTGCTCGCGCGCGTCGAATGCACGAGCACCACGCGCATGTCGTGGTCGAAGAACTCCTCGGAGACGAGCGGCGACTCGAGCGCTGCCGCGGCACGCGGGTCAGGAGAGCGGGCGGGCGCGGGCTCATTGGCGACGAGCTCGGATTGCACGACGACGCGCATCGGACGCTCGACCGCTTCGACCTCGTACGAGATCGCTACGGCGGCACGTTGCACGAGCGAGACGAGCCGCGTCGAGCGGATGCGCACCGCGGTACCCGCCGGTGATCGCCAGTGCACGTGGCGACGCTGCACACCGGCACGGAGGTCCAGCTCGCGCTCGTGCGCGAGCAGCTGTCCATAACGGACATCGAGCGGCTCGTCGTCGACGAGCAGCCGGATGATCTTCCCGTTCGTGACGTTGACGATTGTCTGGCCGGACTCCGGGTAGCCGTAGCCAGCCTCCGCGTACGGGAGAGGACGCAGCTCGTAGAACGAGTTCAGATACGTGCCCGGCAGCCCAAACGGCTCGCCTTCATCGAGGTTCGCTCGCAATCCGATGTGCCCGTTCGAGAGAGCGAACATCGATTCGGTCTGGGCGAGTATCTCCAGGTCGAGTGCGGTTTCGCGCAGCGACCAGGGCTCGATCACGAAGTTCGGATGTGTGATCACGACGGGCCGACCAGTTCGGCGAGATCGGAGACGACGACGTCGGCACCGTGCGCCCGGAGGGCGTCCTCCTGGCCGACCCGGTCAACCCCGACAACGAGGCCGAACCGGCCGGATCTGCCGGCAGCGACTCCCGCGAGCGCGTCCTCGAACACGGCCGCCTCTGCCGGCTGTACCCCGAGACGTTGGGCTGCGGCGAGGAACATGTCCGGAGCTGGCTTCCCGCGTAGGTGATCCCTCAGGGCGACGATCCCGTCGATCCGTATCTCGAAGAGTGGTGCGATGCCGGCGGCCGCCAGTACCTCGCGGCAGTTGGCGCTCGCGGAGACCACTGCGCGACGCAAACCCGCGTCGCGAGCCGCAAGTACGAATCGAACCGAGCCCTCATAGGCCCGTACGCCACGGCTGTGGATCATGGCCAGGACGAGCTCGTTCTTGCGATTGCCGAGGCCGCAGATCGTGTTGGCTTCAGGCGGATCGTTGCTCCTGCCTTCGAGGAGCTCGATACCGCGCGAGGTGAGGAACGACCGAACACCGTCGAAGCGTTGCCTCCCATCGATGAACTCGTCGTAGTCCGAGACAAGGTCGAACGGTACGAACGGCACACCGTCGCGTGTCGCGGTCTCGCTGAGGAACTGGTCGAACGCCTTCTTCCAGGCCTCGGCGTGCACGGTTGCAGTGTCGGTGAGGACGCCGTCGAGATCGAAGAGACATGCCCGGATCGCGCTCGGCAGATGTAAGACGGAGTGGCTCATCGATCTTGGTACGCAGAACGCTACTGCGGATGCCCGAACGGCCATCGCCGACCCGAACTCAGTGGTTTCGAGCAGTCGGGTCGGTAGCTTCTCCGATGTGCCTGGGCGGTCGTACCGACAGGCTGACAGTTGCAAGGTGAGCAAAGCGCCGAAAGGAGGTGCAGTTGTGTTCACCTACGTCGGACTGATCCAGCTCACGCCCGAAGGGCGGGAGAACCTGGAGAAGACACCCGTGTACCTCGACAAGATTCGCCGCATCGTCGAGGAGGAGGGTGGAGTCCTCGAGCAGGTGTTCGCGATCATGGGTCCCTGGGACTTCTTCGCGATCGTCAAGTACCCCGACAACGAGACAGCGTTCCGCGTGCTCGCGAAGATCGGGCTCCTCGAGGTCGTCAAGACGGAGACATTCCCGGCCGAGCCGGTCGAGATCTTCACCAAGGCCTTCGCCTAGACGAGACGATCCCCGACTTGCAGAGCCGAACGACCAGCGGTTCTGCAAGCCGGGGCCTAGCCCTTCCAGCATGAATCACCGGCAAAGGAGGCTTCAGATGGTAATCGGTGTGGCCGTCATCCTGTTGTTCGTCATCCCCGTTGTCGCGCTGGCGGTCTACGCGTTGGTCAGGCCGTTCACGCATGTCCACTACTCCCACCCGAGCGAACGCCTCTGGAGGCCGCTGGATTGAAGTGAGGCGGCCGTCAGAGTGACAACTCCGGCGCGCGAAACCCGCCGCAAGTGGGGCGGGTTTCGGCTCTGCTAGGCGACAGGGGCGACAGGACTTGAACCTGCAACCCCCGGTTTTGGAGACCGGTGCTCTACCAATTGAGCTACGCCCCTCGGTTCGCGCGGCAAGTGTATCCCCGACCCGCGAGTAGCATCCGCCCCGTGCCCCTGGCGGTGCTGTTCTCGGTGCTCACCGTCGCCTTCGCCGGGATCGCAGTCGGCAGCGCCACGGCCGGACGCTGGGTGATCGCCTTCGCTGCGGCCGTCCTGGCGGCATGGATGGGAACGTTTGCCTGGCAAGCACTGAGGAGAACGCGCTCCTAGGTCGTATTCTCCCCTCGTGGCAACAGGCGCCGACACGCAGTCCCTGTGGCTCGAGTTCAGGCGGACCAACGACCAGGGCCTTCGCGACCGGTTGATCCTGACGTACGCCCCGCTGGTGAAATACGTGGCAGGCCGCCTGGGGTCCGGGCTTCCCGCGCACGTCGACGAGAGCGATCTCGTCTCGTATGGGCTGCTCGGGCTGATCAGCGCGATCGAGCGCTACGACCCCGAGCGCGACATCAAGTTCGAGACGTACGCGATGGCTCGGATCAAGGGAGCGATCATCGACGAGCTGCGTGCGCTCGATTGGGTGCCTCGCTCCGTCCGTTCGCGGGCACGCGAGATCGAGCGCGCGATCGCCGAGCTCGAGTCCCGGTTAGGGCGGGCGCCGACCGACGAGGAGATCGCCACCAAGATCGGGATCACGACGCAGGAGTTGGAAGAGTCGCTCACCGACATCTCCCGCTCCTCGATCGCTGCGCTCGACGAGCTCTGGTCGGGGAGCGGGGAGGGCGACCAGGTCTCGCTGCTCGACACGATCGAGGACACGACCGGCCCGCGCCCTGCCGAGGCGCTCGACGAGACCGAGCTCCGGGAGGCGCTCGCCGACGCAATCGCGCGGTTGCCCGAGCGCGAGAAGCTCGTCGTGACGCTCTACTACTACGAGGAGCTGACGCTCCGCGAGATCGGCGAGGTCCTCGGCGTGACCGAGTCCCGCGTCTCCCAGCTGCACACGAAGGCCGTGCTGCGTCTGAAGGCACGTCTAGCCGGCGCAACAGCCCGCACTTAGCGACACCTCACAGGATTCACAGGAAGCGCTAAGGATCGGCCGTCAGGCTTGATCCTCGTGGAACCCTCCTCTCGGATCGCCAAAGCCCGCCGCCGCGTCCGCGCCGCCAGATACGTCCTCGGTGCCGTCGCGGTGGCGGGCTTTGCGGTCTTCGGTGCGGCGGCACGCGACGCCCACCCCGCCACGCACCATGCCGTCCAGACCTCCGACGACAGCCAGTCGGACGACTCCTTCTCGTTCGGCAACGCCTCGCTCGGCGACTCGGGCACGGCGGTACCGCAGATCCAGAGCTCGGGCTCATGACCAGTTTCCGTTCGATGGGATGCACGGTCGAATTGCCGGAC
Organism: uncultured Thermoleophilia bacterium; assembly: GCA_963742605.1. Taxonomy (GTDB): domain Bacteria; phylum Actinomycetota; class Thermoleophilia; order Gaiellales; family Gaiellaceae; genus PALSA-600. The sequence goes on from CAVUNA010000006.1 coordinate 388,184, forward strand.
GGCGCTCCCGACACCTCGGTCCGAACGCTCTTCGAAGAGCGCGACCGCCGGTTCAGTCGCTTCCGCCCCGACTCGGAGCTCTCGCGCCTCAACCAGGTGCCTGCCGGAGCGTCGCTGGTGAGCGAGGAGTTCTCGCACATGCTCGGCCACGCGCTCCGAGCGGCCAGGGTCACGAGCGGGCTCGTCACGCCGGCAGTCGGCGCGGCCGTGGTCGCGGCCGGGTACGACACCGACTTCGACCGGCTTCCTGCCGACGGGCCGTCCGTCGAGCCAGCCGGCGTTCCGTCGCTGCAGGCGCTTTCGCTGCGCGGGCCCTTGCTCGTCCGGGCGGTGCCGATCGAGCTCGATCTCAACTGTGTCGTCAAGGGAGCGACCGTTGACGACGCACTCGCGCTGCTCGGCGGCGGCTTCGTGGCGGCCGGCGGCGACGTGGCGTCCTCCGCGCCACTCGTCGTCGGGCTGCCCGGCGGCGGCGCCGTCACCTTGCACGGGGGCGGCCTCGCCACGAGCAGCGTCACGAGGCGCCGCTGGCGGCGCGGCGGAGAAGTCCAGCATCACCTGATCGACCCGGAAACCGGTGCGCCCGCCCGCGTGCCGTGGTTGCACGTCACGGTCGCGGCGGGGAGCTGTCTGGCCGCGGACGTCGCCGCCAAGGCAGCACTGCTGCTCGGTGCTGCCGGGCCGTCGTGGCTCGACCGCCGCGGTCTGCCCGGCCGCTTCGTCGACGGCGATGGCGAGGTGCACGTCAACGAGAACTGGCGGCAGCTCGTTCCCGAGCTGGTCGCGGCATGAGCCGTAGTCTCGACGGAGGCGACCCAGTAGCGCAGGTGCCGGCTTTGCCGGCGCCGGAGCGGGAATGAACGGCACGATCTGGTACGCGGCGCGGTCGGCGGGGATCGTGGCGTACCTGCTGCTCTCGAGCTCGGTCGTGCTCGGCCTCTTGATGTCGACCCGGGCGAGCCTCGGCTGGCCGCGCTTCGCCGTCGAGGACGTCCACCGCTTCATCGCGAAGCTCACCGGCGTCTTCATCGTGATCCACGGTGGCGCGCTGCTGCTCGACCAGGTCGTCCCGTTCTCGCTGAGACAGGAGCTCGTTCCCTTCACGTCCTCGTATCGGCCGTTCGGCGTCGCCCTCGGCATCGTCTCGGCCGAGTTGCTGGGCGCGATCGCGATCACGAACGCCTTGCGCGCCAGAATTTCCTATCGCTTCTGGCGGCGGGTTCACACGCTGACGATCGTGGTCTGGCTGGGTACGACCGGTCACCTGTTGCTCGTCGGCACCGATCGCGCCGACCCGTGGCTGCTCGGCCTGTGCGCTGCGGCCGTGACGGCGGTGGGCCTTACGCTCGCCCCGCGGGTCGCGCGCGTCGCGGCGCATGCCGGCACGACATAGGATTTCGGCAACCCGATACGCCGTCAGGAGGACTTGATGCCCATCGAAGCCGGGAAGATTCGCAACGTCGCCGTCGTCGGTCACCGCGGGACGGGCAAGACGTCCCTCGTCGAGGCCCTGCTGTTCCAGGCCGAAGCGACGAACCGGCTCGGCTCGGTCGATGCCGGCACGACGGTCTCCGACTGGGAGGAGGACGAGCAGCGGCGGCAGATGTCGCTGTCCGCGACCCTCAGCCACCTCGAGTGGCAGGGTCGCAAGATCAACCTGATCGACACGCCGGGCGACGCGGGCTTCCAGGCGGACACGGTTGCGTCCCTCCGAGTGGTCGAAGGCGCTCTCGTGGTCGTCTCGGGTGTGATGGGTGTGGAGGTCAACACGTCGCGCGTGTGGAACCGCGCCGAGGATCTCGAGTTGTCGCGGGTGCTCTTCGTGAACATGCTCGACCGCGAACGCGCCGACTTCTTCCGCGTCCTCGCTGCGCTCGGCGAACAGCTGTCCGACCGCTGCGCCGCCATCCAGCTGCCGATCGGCGCGGAACACGAACTGCGCGGCGTCGTCGATCTTCTGCACAACTGCGCCTACCTCGACCCGTCGGGCGCACGCGAGGGCGACCCGGTCGAGATCCCGGCGGAGCTCGCGGACACGGTCGCCGAGTACCGGACGAAGTTGCTCGACGCGGTCGTCGAGACCGACGAGGCGCTGATGGAGCGCTACCTCGGGGGCGAGGAGATCCCACCCGAGGACATCGCGGGAGCGCTGAAGAACGCCGTCACCCGCGACGAGATCTACCCGGTTGCCTGCGGGGTGGCGACGAAGAACCTGGGCTCGCATGCGCTGCTCGACCTGTTGGTCGAGGGCGTTCCGAGCCCGGCGAAGAAGGGCTCGCCGATCGACACCGACGCCACCACTGCTGCGTTCGTGTTCAAGACGGTCGCCGACCCGTTTGCCGGTCGCATCTCGGTCTTCCGGGTGTACGCCGGCGAGGTGAAGGCCGACACGACGTTGGTCAATCACCGCGATCACTCCAAGGAGCGCCTCGGCAGCCTGATGACGCTGCAGGGCAAGGAGCACGAGAAGGCCGACGGGTTCGGTCCCGGCGACCTCGGAGCGGTGGCGAAGCTGAAGGACGTCCAGACCGGCGACGTGCTCGTCGACGCCGAGCACGACCTGGAACCGCCGGCGATCGGCTTCCCCGAGCCGGTGATGAGCTTCGCGGTCACGGCGAAGACGAAGGGCGACGAGGACAAGGTCGCGCAGGCGATCCGGCGGCTGGCGGAGGAGGACCCGACGCTGCGGCTCCGCCGGGATCAGCAGACCGGCGAGGAACTGCTGTCGGGCATGAGCCAGATCCACGTCGAGGTCGCGGTCGAACGCGCGAAGCGGCGGTTCGGCGTCGAGATGGAGCTGCACCAGCCGCGCGTCCCGTACGTCGAGACGATCAAGGGCTCGGCGCGCGCTCAGGGCCGCTACAAGAAGCAGACGGGCGGGCGCGGGCAGTTCGGCGACTGTCACGTCCTCCTCGAGCCGATCGACGGCCACGTCGGCTACGAGTTCCTCGACAAGATCGTCGGCGGCGTGATCCCGCAGGGTTTCCGGCCGGCCGTCGACAAGGGCATCCAGGAGGCGATGCAGCACGGTGAGCTCGCCGGCGCGCCGGTTCAGGGCGTTCGTGTCTCGCTGATCGACGGCTCGTACCACTCGGTCGACTCGTCGGAGATGGCGTTCAAGATCGCCGGGTCGATGGCGTTCCGCACCGCCTACGAGAAGGCGGAGCCGGCACTGCTCGAGCCGATCATGGAGCTCGAGGTGACGGTGCCCGACGAGTCCGTCGGCGCGATCAACGGCGACCTGAACTCGCGACGCGGGCGTCTGCACGGGATGGAGCCCAAGGCCGGCCTGACCACGATCAAGGCCGAGGTGCCGATGGCCGAGGTGCTGTCGTACTCGCAGGCGCTGACCTCGATGACCGGCGGGCGCGGCGACTACAGCATGCAGTTCCTGCGCTACGAGGAGGTCCCGGCGCACATCGCGCAGAAGCTGATCGAGGCGGCGAAGAAGGAAAAGGAGGCCGTTCCGGCCTGACGGGCGGCGGCGGCGCTACTCTCGAACGGCTATGACGCGCGTCACAAGGGTTACGGTCGATCGGTCGTGCGCGATCTGCGAGCGCACACTGCTGATGGGCGAGCGCGCCGTTCGCTTCTCCCCCAACGGCGGCAACGACTATGTCGATGTCTGCCCGCTGTGCCAGGAGACGGCCTTCGAGCACGGCTGGATCCGCGAGGGCGCGCCGACCTCGCCGACGGTTTCAGCCGACCGGCGCCGCCGGAACGCCGGTGGCTGGCTCTCCGCGTTCATGCGGCCGCGGCCGCGCGCGGACGAGCAGACGGTGGCCTCGGAGCCGATCCTGCGGCGTCTCTCGGAGCAGGAGCTGGCGATGGTGGAGGCTGCCGACCTGTTCAACTCGTCTCAGTACCGCCGCACCGTCGGCGGGATCGCCAAGTCGCTCGGCGATCCGACCGTTTCGGTTGTCGTCCTCTCGGGCGTCAACGCGGAGGTGGTCGTCACGGTCGCGTGGGACATCTCCTGGTACCAGTACCGCGTCACACCCGAGTCCGAGAACCCGGTGCGGCTCGAAGGGAGAGGGCATGACCCGTCGGGCCTCGAGGCCTCTTTCACGGAGTGGAATGCCCACCTGGCCGAGGACGGACGGATCGTTCCCGACATCGCACGCCTGTAGCTGACTGCCGACGACCCACCTAGACTGAGCCCGTGATCTACTGCGTGATCCCGCGTGAGCTCGAGGCCGAGCTCTTCGACAAGATGGTCGAGTACTACAAGGACAACCCGAACGTGACGGTGATCCTCGACCGCCGCGACGGCCCCGACCGGCGTGACGGCCAGGAGGACGGCTCGTTCAAGGAACGGCGCGAGACACGTGATCGCCGCCGGGCACGCATGCCCGGCACCTTCCCGAGCACCGATCTGGGCGAGGACTAGCCTCTCGCTAGGATCGCGGTCGTGCCGGGTGCGACTGCGACCTTCGAATCACTCAACCCCTCGACCGGCGAGGTGATCGACGAGTTCCCGCGCTCGACGGCGGGTGACGTGGATCGCGCGGTCGCCGCCGCGCGCGACGCGTGGGAGGAGTGGCGTCTCGTTCCCGCGCCCGAGCGCGGCAACATCCTCTTCCGCTTCGCGCAGATCCTCGAGCGCTCGAAGCCGGAGCTCTCCGACCTGATGACCCGTGAGATGGGCAAGGTCAAGGCCGAGGCCGGGGGCGACGTACAGGAAGCGATCGACATGAGCTACTACATGGGCGGCGAGGGGCGTCGCCTGTTCGGTCAGACGACCCCGTCGGAACTACGCGACAAGTTCCAGATGAGCGTGCGCATGCCTGTCGGCGTTGTCGGCGCGATCACGCCCTGGAACTTCCCGATCGCGATCCCGGCGTGGAAGCTGACACCGGCCCTCGTGTGCGGCAATACCGTTGTGCTCAAGCCGGCGGAGGACACGCCGCTGCTCGCCCAGCGTTTCGTCGATCTGCTGCACGAAGCCGGCCTTCCGGAGAACGTCGTTCAGGTCGTGCACGGCTTCGGCGAGGAAGCGGGGGACGCGCTCGTGCGGCACCCGGACGTGCCGATCATCACCTTCACCGGCTCGCGCGAGACGGGTGTCGCGGTGACGAAGGCGGCAGCCGATCGTCTCAAGCACGTGCACCTCGAGCTCGGGGGCAAGAACGCGATCATCGTGCTCGACGACGCCGACGTCGACCTGGCGGTCGACGGCATCACCTGGTCGGCATTCGGGACGGCCGGCCAGCGTTGCACGGCCGCCTCGCGGGTGATCGTCCAGCGTGGCGTCTACGAGGAGCTGCAGAAGAAGCTCGTCGCCCGGGCGGAGGCGATGCGCATCGGTGCGCCGTGGGAGGACGACACCGAGATCGGCCCCGTCATCAACGAAGCTGCCGTCGAGAAGATCCACGCGTACACCGCGATCGGCGTCGACGAAGGAGCGAAGCTGTTGACCGGCGGCGAGCGCGTCGACGGCCACGGCTTCTACTACCGCCCGACCGTGTTCGCCGAGGTCGATCCGCAGATGCGGATCGCACAGGAGGAGATCTTCGGCCCGACCACCGCTCTCATCCCGGTCGACTCGTTCGACGAGGCGATCCTGGCGGCAAACAGTGTCGAGTTCGGGCTCTCGTCGTCGATCTTCACGCGTGACGTGAACAAGGCATTCCGCGCGATGCGGGATCTCCAGACCGGGATCACCTACATCAACGCCGGCACCACGGGCGCTGAGGTCCACCTGCCGTTCGGCGGGATGAAGCAGACGGGCAACGGGCATCGCGAGGCGGGTCAGGCCGCCCTCGACGTCTTCACCGAGTGGAAGTCGGTGTACGTCGACTACAGCGGAAAGTTGCAGCGCGCCCAGATCGACAACATCGAGTGACGTGACGCGGAAGCTGGTCGTGTTCGTCCCGCCCTCGGCACTCGATGCCGTGCGCGACGCGCTCTTCGCGGCCGGTGCGGGTCGGATCGGCGCCTACGAACGCTGCTCCTGGTACGCCGAAGGCATCGGCACGTTCCTCGGCGGCGAGTCGACGAGCCCCGCGATTGGGAAGGCCGGCCGGGAGGAGCGCGTGGCCGAGTTGCGGCTCGAGACGGTGTACCCGGCGGAGGCGCACGAGCAGGTGCTGGCGGCGTTGCGTGCGGCGCATCCGTACGAGGAGCCGGCGTTCGACGTCTACGCACTCGTCGCGTGACCGCGCGTCTGTATACCGACGGCGGCGCGCGCGGGAATCCCGGCCCGGCCGCGTACGCCTACGTGATCGAGGATGAAGCCGGGGCTGTGCTCGCGCAGCACGGCGAGACGATCGGCGTTGCGACGAACAACGTGGCCGAGTACCGCGGACTGATCGCCGGCCTCGAGAAGGCGGCCGAGTTGCAGGTCGACAGGCTCGAGGTGATCTCCGACTCCGAGCTGATGGTGAAGCAGATGCGTGGGGAGTACCGCGTCAAGAACGCTGCGCTTCAGGAGCTCCAGCGCAAGGCCGCGAGCCGCGCTCGCGGAGTGGGGGAGGTGGCGTACACGCATGTCCGTCGCGCCCACAACGAGCTCGCCGATCGGCTCGTCAACGAAGCGCTGGACGCCGCGTGACGGTCCATCCCTTTCGTGTGGCGATCGAGGCCGACGACGAAGAGGCGGCGTTCGCGACGCTCTCGCCGGACGTCGTCTTTCGCAGTCCCGCCGTCTACAAGCCGTACGAGGGCCGGGACGTCGTTGCCGCCCTGCTCACTGTCGTCGCCAAGACGTTCGAGAACTTCCGCTACACGAACGAATGGCGCGACGGCGACACGACCATCCTCTTCTTCGAGGCGTCGATCGGCGATCGCGACCTCCAGGGCATCGACATCCTGGAGAACGACGCCGACGGTCTGGTCGCGCGCTTCACCGTGATGGTGCGGCCGCTGTCGGGCCTGCAGGCGCTCTCAGCCGCCGTGGCAGCGCGGATCGGGGCCGGGTAGCTACGCAGGACAGGTGCCTGGCACCAAGGTGCCAGGCACCAAAAGGGCGCGGCTATACTTTCGCCGCTTCGCGGATGTAGCTCAGTTGGCTAGAGCGTCTGCTTGCCATGCAGAAGGTCGTGGGTTCGAGTCCCATCATCCGCTTAATAGCCTGAAGAGGGGCATCTTTGGCTGTCTCACTCGACAACAGATGACCTTCTGCATGTCTCTGCGGGCGATGATGTGACTGAACCCGGTCATCGTCGGGTTGGGCGTCCCAGACTCGATGGCATCGACTAATCACCGCCATGAATCTCTGCCCGTTCATGGTGCCGTGGGGGCGCTGACCGGGCGGGCGGCGACTGCCAGCGTGAAGTGTGTGGCTTCGTCGTCGAAACGTTCGAGGAGGTCGCCGACGATCGGCTCGACCACCGCCTGTTCGTACTGATCGCCTGCGAATGCTCTGACGGCGTCGATCGATTCCCAGACGGTTGCCACCACCACTTCGGTCACGTCTTCCAGGGAGCGCACCAGCACGTTTGCGTCGAGGAACCCGCTGAGCGCTTGGAGTTGGGGAAGGACGGTCGTCGAGAAGTGCTCGTGGCAGTAGCGCTCCACGCCCTCGGCGGTTCCATATCCCTTCCAGACACGGACGACGTGGGTTGTCATGTGCTCCGTGGGCGCGAGTTCACGGCTCAGCGTGCGTCGGTGTCGTCGGTGAGGTTTGCGATCAGCTGGGAGATGGTCGTGAGCAGGGCGTCGATCTGAGCTGGGGTCAGGCTTCGTGTTGCTGTGGCGTTGACGTCGCGTGCTTCGTTGGTGAGTGGTTGTTGGAGGCGGTGGGCGCGGGCGGTGAGGTGGATGTGGGTGCGGCGGCGATCGTGTAGGTCGGGGGTGCGGCGGATGAGGCCGTCGCGTTCCATCCGTTGGAGCGTCTTTGCCATCGTGGGTTGTTCGATGCCGACCTGGCGGCGGAGCTCGGTCTGGGTGAGGCTGTCGTGTTCGTAGAGGGTGAGGAGGGCAGGGAATTGGCCAGGCACGACGCCGAGCGGGGCGATCTGTTCTCGCAGTGCGTTTTCGAACAGGCGCGCGAGCAGGTTGATCTGGTAGCCGAGTGAGGTCTCTCTGCGCAGCTCCATCGCGTCTTTCTAGCTGGTTGGTGCGGCGGCCGCCGCTTCCGGGCGCCGGGGCCGCTTGCCGTGTCGTGCCGCTCGCAGCGTTAGGCCGTCGCGGAAGTTGAGCGTGAGCAGGCTCAGGTTGAAGGCGCCGGCGAGGAGCTCCAGCGTTTGTACGAGTTGGAAGGCGAGGCCGAGGTTGTTCTGGGCGGAGAGGCGCTCGAGCGTGATCACGCAGGGGATCAGCACGGTGATCCCGGTCCCTGCGATCAGTTGCATGCGTCGCAGCTTGCGCCGGACGATCGCCGCGCGCGAGCGACCCGCCAGCTTGCGCCCGGAGAGGCCGGCGGCGGCGAGCGCGGGAACGAGGACAACGAGTGCGCGCAGGATCCAGCGCCTCGCGGCATGGATGTCGGCGTCGCTGCCGAGCGCCTCGACGGTGAGGGAGCAGGCAAGGAACGACGAGATCGTGAGCATGCAGACGAGCGAGGCGACGAGGTGAATGCGGAGAAGCGCGGAACGGGGCATGCGACAGACCTCCAATCAGATAGCGAGCTATTACTATCACATAGCAAGCCATGAACAGCAACTGCGACGCAGCCGGCTCCGTAAGCTCCCGATTCCACGAAACCGGGGGAGCTCCCAGGTAGGCGGCCCTGGAGAAGCTGGCCGTGGAGCGATTGGCACGTTCGCTCGGCGCTCTGGTACGCCATCGAATCGATGGCGTTGTTCGCGTTACCCAAGCGAATGCTTACCTCTCCGTCGGGGCCGGTGGTCGGATCGGGGAAGTTCGGCAGGCCGTGGGTCTGCATGCAACGGGAGTACTTCAAGGCCAGGGCAAGGACGTGCTTCTGTTTCGCTGGCGTGAGCCGACGATTGCTACCAGTTGCGCCACGTCCCTGAAGATGAACGTCACGCTGGCTACCCCCGCAGCCCGTAGCCAGCAGCGCGGTAGAGGCCAGAAGGACGACCACGATGGCTGTCCGGGGACGTCGTGCGCGACGTTGCTGGAGGGATGCGAAGCGGAACATATCCACGGTAGTTGTCAAGCGGCCTCCGTCTGCAGCACCTCGGCGACAGTTCGGCGTGCACCGATACGAGTCGGGACGGCGGTGAGCACAGCGATCGTGAGCAGCGTGAGGACGATCGTCGCGACTGTCCAGAACGCAGAGGGCAGCATCGTCGGCCCGGTGTGCTTCGGGTTGTTGTAGATGGCGATGCCGCCGGGGATGCCGAGCAGCACTCCGACCAGAGCCGGGAGTAGCTGCGCCGTCGTCAGGCCGGTGGTGATCTGTTGCGAAGTTGCGCCAAGCGCCCGGGCGAGCGCGGCTGAGTGCCGTACGTCGAGCACCGTCGTCCACGCGATGAAGATGGCGTTCACCGCGGCGAGGGCGATGAGCATCACCGAGATGATGGTGGTGACCCGCATCACCTGCGGTCCGAGCGACCAGTTCGACGCCGTCGCGTGAATGATCAGCACGGTGACGAGACCGCTTGTCGTGACGGCGACACTGAAGATGCTCAGTACGAGGCGTCGTGGACGGCGGGCGGCGAGCCTGACACCGACGAGTAGTGGCGCCGGCAAGTGCGCCGACAGTCTGATCACCCAAGCTCGACGCTGCGGCGGGCGAGCAGCGTCGTTGAGCGCCGCGACGGTGCTCTGACGCGCGGCGCGGATCGCCGGCACGAAAGTCGCCAGAATCGCGACGCCAAGTGCCAACGCGAGTACCAAGCCGATGGTGGATCCCGTGAGCGAGGGCGCATTCGGCGCACCGATCAGACCAGCCCCAGGTCCGTCGATCAATGGCGCTGCCAACCATCCGGCGACGAGCCCGACGACAGCAGCGCATACGCCAATCAGTAGATGCTCGAGAAGCAGCACGACGGCAATGATTCGCGGTGTGCCACCGACCGCCTTCAAGAGGCCGACCCTGCGTGTTTGCTCGGCCATCCGACCGCCAACAAGCACGGCCACGCTCGCGATCGCCAAGAGGGCGAGCAACCAACTACCCGTGGAAAGCACCGTCTGCACCTTGGCCAGCACCTGCGCGTCGCCGCTGCGGATGCGCTGCCACGAAAGAAGGTACGGAGCGGACGGCGAGAGGTTCGCGTTGTAACGATCCGCGAAGGCGCTCGCTGCGGCGGGGTCGTCGAGCTTCAGATTCAAGAAGTAGGCGACCGGTCCGTCCGCCCCCGCAATGCGCGACGCATCGGCTTCGGTCGCCCAGACGAGTCCCGGATTGGACGAGCTGACGTGCCCGACAATGAAGCAGCCCTCGGCCTCTGCAGCAGACATCGGGATACGACGGGATGGCCGCAGTGACCGCCGTCCCCACGACTTGGAATGTCGCGTCGCCAAGGGTCAGCTGATCACCGACGTGAATACCCAACGCGCTTGCGAAGCCCGCTTCGACGACGACCCCACCTGGTCGAACCCAGCTGCCGCGCAACTGCTTCGGCTGATCGACCGACGAGATCGCGGAGTTCCGCGCTTCGACCTCCGCGCCTCCGGTGGTGTGGCCCTTGCGCAGCGACGTCCACGTCACGGCGAACGGCCCGCTGGACGCGGACCACTCCCGCGGCGTGCTCGAGGGGCACGAGCGCAGCAGCCTCGTCTGCCGCGGTGAGGACAGTGCCTCGCTGGGACAGCCTCGCCCGGCTTGGCGGTGGTTGCCGGCGCCGGGGCACTCGAGCCGCCTGGCATGACGGTCGCCACCACATCGGGACCGTTGGTCGCGGCTCGTGTTCTTGCGTAGGGGTTGTTGGTCGTGCCGTGCAGTGCGAGGCCGAGGGTCAGTGTCGTCGTCCCGGCCGCGATCGCGAGCAACAAGAGGAACGCTTGCGCCGGCCGGTGCCGCAAGTCCTTGACCGCCAAGGCGGAAGACAAGGAACGCGCGCCCCCTCACTTAGCTCTCCAGCCCGGCGAGGTCGGCGAGATTTCTTCGAGTGCCACCGGTGAGTTGTGTCTCGTCGACGAAGGCACCGTCGCGCATCGAGATCAACCGATCCGCGGTTGCCGCAATCCGCTCGTCGTGGGTGACGATGACGACGGTAAGACCGGCCGCGTGGAGGACCTCGAAAAGGCGCAGCACCTCGAGCGTTGCGGCGCTGTCGAGGTTGCCGGTCGGCTCGTCGGCGAACACGACGAGCGGCTCGTTGGCGAGCGCTCGAGCGATCGCCACCCGTTGGCGTTGCCCACCCGAAAGCGCTGAGGGCAGATGGTCGGCTCGCTCCGCTAGCCCGACCTGCTCGAGCAGTTTCCGGGCGCGATGCTGCGCGTCTCGCGGCGTCTGACCAGCGAGAAGTGCTGGCAGCTCGACGTTTTCTTGGGCCGTCAGCTCATCCATGAGGTGGTACGCCTGGAAGACGAAGCCGACTTCGTGGCGGCGAAGCTGCGCGAGCGCGCGTTCCGAGAGCTCGATCGATTCGCCGTCCAGCTAGCGACAGCTCGCCCGCCGTGGGCCGGTCGAGCCCACCGAGCAGGTGCAGCAGCGTCGACTTACCGCAACCGCTCGGCCCCATCACCGCGAGCATCTCACCGCGCGCAACGTCGATGTCGACCTCGTCGACCGCACGCACGAGTCCCTCGCCACTGCCGTACTGCTTGCGCAGTCCGCGGGCGCGCAAGAGCGGGGGTCGTTCATTGGCGCGTCCTTCGATCGCTCCACACGCGTTCACACGACTCAAGCCAGCGCAGGTCCGCTTGAAGCCGCAGCACGATGCCCTCGAGAACCAACCCGGCGTCCGAGTGATCCTGCTCGGCCATCGCTGCTTGCTGGACGTCGCGCAGCCGCCGCAGCAATCGCGGCGCTGCAGGTCGACGATGCTGAGGGGATCGGCTAGCCCGGCCGCCGCAGCGGCGACGAGCTTCAGGTGGAACTCGGCCGGATCCGGCTTCGGCCAACTCACTTCGGTCAGCCACTCGCGACCCGCTCCTGTCCTTGCGGCGTCAGCCGTACATCTTGCGAGCAGGACGATCGACCTGACCGACCCGCTCCGAGTCCACCAAGCCGGACTTCTCGAGCCGACCGAGCGTCACATACACCTGGCCTGCGTTCAGCGCCTCCGCCAGCGGGCCGAGCGCGAGCTGCAGCCTGGCTCGGAGTTGGTAGCCGTAGGAAGCGTCCTTGGCCAGCAGCGCCAGCAGCACCTCCTGTACGACACGCAGCTGATACCCCTGAAACGGCTCCTCGACAGGAAGTTCGAGTCGATCCGACAACGACAGCTCCTCTAACGGTTAGCCAACAAGATAACCGTTAGCTACGGTATGTCAAGATGAGCGCACTCACCGTTGATTCGACAGATCCGAGTGGGAGGGGAAGAAGTGGAGAGCTTGTACGAGCGCGCCGGTGGCGATAAGGCGCTGCACCGGCTTGAGGAGTTGTTCTATTCGACGGTTCTTGCGGATCCGCAGCTGAGCACGCTGTTTACGGAGCGGAGGCCGGATCATGTCGAGCACCTGACCTGGTTTACCGCCGAGTCGTTCGGCGGGCCGGACCGCTTCAGCCGTGAGCTTGGCTTTCAGCACCTGATCGATGTCCACCGGCATCTGAAGATCACGAACGAGCAGCGGGAGCGATTCGTCGCTCTCTACATGAAGGCGCTTGACGCGGCCGGCCTTCCTGGTGATGGGCGCTTCCTGGAGGCGGTGCGCTCTCATGTGGAGTTTGGCTCCGCGGTTGCCCAGCAGAACTCCTGGGCCGAGAGCGACGCCGAGCTGCATCCGATTCGCGCCGTCCCTCGTCTGGCAATGGCCAGCGACATCCCTCCTTCCAGAGCGGGCGACCTGCCGCGGTTGCCAGCGCGCTCCGGCTCGATCAGGCGGTGAGAGTGGTCCGAAAGGGGTGTGTGCGCACGCCTGCCCGTTCATGGTGCGGTGCCTATGGCGGCGCGTGACAGACGCCTGAGGAAGCGTTTTCAGCGCCGAACGGCCACGCCGAGCACCGCGCTGCGTTGCGGCAGTTCCGGCACGCCGCCTTCGCGAGGCCGGAAGCGTCGCCAGAGTCGCCTACGAGGATTGTCGCACTACCGACAGGATGTAGAAGAGAGGTGTGAAGGTGCCGCCGGTTCACGTTCCGTGGCCGTTGCTGAACGTGTAGGTGACGGTGCTCTGCAGATGCGAGATGCGACCCCAGGTGTAGGTGCCGGTGGCGGCGGGGTGGGCGGCGGTGATCCCGCTGGCGAAGGCGTTCGCTGCGTCGGCGAAGAACGAAAGGGCAAGGAAGGGAACGGTGACGAAGAAGAGGCCCGCTGCAATCCAGGAGTGACGGGGCCCTGATCCAACGCGGCCGAGAGGTACTCCTGCGCGAGTTCGGTGCTGCCGCCGAGGTTTAGTAGCGCCTGGGTTGTGCCGACATCGCGGGCGCCGGTGAGGAGATTCTGACGCACCTCGCGGCGGGTCTCGATGCGGGTTCGACGCGGCAGGTCGTAGAGGCGCTGGTCGAGCGTCCAGACGACGCGCTCGATACGCAGTCGGTCGAACCAGGTAACGGTGTGCTGCATGTCAGGCTCCTTCCTGGGGCTCCGCGGGGAGGGGACGAGCAAGCTGCGCGCCGACAACGGCGGCGAGGGACATCCAGTCGGCGGTCCCCGCGGTGAGGGCGTCGCGGCCGGCGACGGTCGGCCGGTAGTACTTGCGGGCTGGGCCGGCGTTCGAAGCGACAAGCCGCGTGCTGAGGCGGCCTTCTCGCTCGAGCCGGGCTAGGGCCGGGTAGACCGTGCCTTCGAGGATCCCGGTCAGCCCGACTTCGTGCAGGCGCTGGACGAGCTCGTATCCGTACGACTCTCGTTCGGAGAGCAGATGCGCAGCAACAGAAGGGATAGGACACCTTTCAGCAGCTGGGAATCGTGTTCCGAGCCCATGAAGCTATGTTATGTACACTACTTTTCTATGTCAAGTAGTAGCTCGAATAGGAACCCTCCGACCAGAGTCCGACGTCCACCTATGCCAATGAAGGACGAGCGCGGGAGCCGATCGCG
>CAVUNA010000007.1:0-777459 GCA_963742605.1 uncultured Thermoleophilia bacterium
ACCAGGAGCGCCTCGGCCGGCCACTCGCGCGTCGGTACGATCGGCGATTCGCAACGACCCGCTGCACGGAGGTGACCAGATGAACGACAGTCCGAGGTGGCAGGTCGCGCGCCTCGACGATATCGAGCGGCGCGGCAGGAGCATCCCCGTGCGTGAGCACCTCGGGATCCACGGATTCGGCGTCAACGCGTGGCGACCCGACGACAGCGGGATGCTGATCAACGAGCACGACGAGGCCGGGGGTCAGGAGGAGCTGTACGTCGTGCTCGACGGGACAGCGACGTTCGAGATCGACGGCGAGACGGTCGAGGCGCCCGCGGGGACGCTCCTCTACGTCCGGCCAGAGTCGAGGCGGAAGGCAACCGGTGAGGCAACCGTCCTCGTTGTCGGCGGGACACCCGGCGAGGCTTACCAGGGGCTCGATTGGGGTGAGTCGTGGCCGTTCCACAGCGCGTCGATGACCGCCTACGGCGAGCAGCGCTACGCCGACGCCGTCGACGCGGTCCGCGGTGGCCTCGAGCGCATGCCTGACAACCCGGGGCTCAACTACAACTACGCCTGCTTCGCGACGCTCGCCGGCCAGACTGGCGACGAGACGTTCGACCATCTCCGGCGATCCGTCGAGCTGTTCCCGCCGTTCCGCGACCAGGCCCGCACCGACAGCGACCTCGCTGCCGTGCGCGACGACCCGCGGTTCGAAGAAGCTCTTCGCTGAGCGCCTAGGAGATCTCCGCCAACCAGGCATGGCCGGGGTGCGCGATCGTGAGCGCCCCGGCCAGCCACATGCGAGCTCGATCGTCGAGTCGCGGCAGCGTCGCCGCCAGGTCGGCCGCGTTCTTCTCCTCGTGCGCGTGCTTCGCCTTGAACAGCAGCACGACCTCGGGGCGCGCATACGGGATCCCGTCCGCTGTGCGCAGGATCAGCTCCGCGTACGGAAGCCGGATGCTCTCGTCGCGGCGACAGATCCACGTGTCGCCGTCCGACGGCTCGCGGAACACGTCCATGCGCCAGCAGCCCGCCGTGCGGTCGAGCACCCACGTCTGGTGGTGCAGCTCGAGCGCCTCGGCCGCTTGCGCGAGCGGGACCGCCTCGTGCTCGCCGACGACGTAGAGCCCGAAGCCGGCGCCCTCGAGCACGTGTGCGACCGCGTCGAAGCGGTCGCTCGGCGCGGCGATCTCGAGATCGCTGTGCTCGCGGGTCGGTTCGCCGAGAAAGAGCTCGATCGCCCAGCCGGCGGCGACGTACCACGGTGCGTCGACGTCCGCGAGCACGCGGGTCGCGTGCGCCGGGCTCCAGCCGTCCCACGGGATCGAGAGCGGATCGATCGTCTCCACGGCTGAGTAAGGTGTCACACCGTCGCCGTGGGCTTCCCTCTCGCCTTCATCCCCTCGCCGCACACGGGCGTCGTCCACCTCGGGCCGCTGACGCTGCACATGTACGGGCTGACGCTGCTCGTCGCGATCCTCGCGTGCATCTGGCTGACCGGCAGGCGCTGGGTGGCGATGGGCGGCGACTGGGACCTCGTCACGCGCGTCGCCGTCTGGGGCGTCGGCTTCGGCGTCGTCGGCGCGCGCCTCTACCACGACCTCACCTCGTGGAGCGAGGTGCCGTCGCCCAAGTGGAAGGGGATCTTCGAGGTCTGGCAGGGCGGGCTCGGCATCTGGGGCGGCATCCTCTTCGGCGCAATCGCGGGGGCGATCGTCGTCCACCACGCGGGCTACAGCGTCACCAAGTTCATGGACGCGGCCGCTCCCGGGCTGCTGCTCGCCCAGGGGATCGGGCGGATCGGCAACTGGTGGAACCAGGAGCTCTTCGGCAAGCCGACGACGCTGCCCTGGGGGCTGAAGATCGACCCGGTGAACCGGCCGATCCAGTACTTCAACAAGGCGACCTTCCACCCGACGTTCCTGTACGAGCTGATCTGGGATTTCGTCGGCGTCGCGCTCCTGATCTGGGTCGGGAAGCGCTGGCGGATCCGCCCGCCCGGCCTGTTCGCGCTCTACGTCGCCTACTACTGCTTCGGGCGCTTCTTCGAGGAATTGCTGCGCGTCGATCCGGCGCACCACATCGCCGGCCTCCGCCTGAACGCCTGGGTGTCGATCGTGTGCTTCGTCGCCGCCACGGGCTTCTTCATCTGGTGGCAGCGGCGCGACCCCGAGCGACCCGCCGGCGAGCCGAAACGCCGGCCCGAGCCGCGGGAGGGGCCGGCGATGGCGATCCCGAAGGGGCGCGTCCGCTAGCGCCGTTACGGTTCGCGCATGGCGGTTTCCGTCCACGAGCTCGAGCTGGACCTGGACGCCTTCCAGGGGCCGTTCGACCTGCTGCTGTCGCTCGTGCTGCGCGAGGAGCTGCCGCTCCGCGAGATCGACCTCGCCGACGTCGTGATCGCGTTCGTCGAGCACCTCGACCAGCGCGGGGAGCTCGATCTCGACGCCTGCGGGGAGTTCCTCGTCCTGATCTCGGCGCTGCTCGAGCTGAAGGCGCGGGCGATGTTCCCCGAGGAGGACGCCGAGCTGTCCGAGCTCGAGCCCGAGGAAGCGGCCGAGGAGCTCGCGCGGCGGCTCGCCGAATACCGGCGCGCCAAGGAAACCGCGCAGTTCCTGCGCGACCGGATCGAGGAGCGCCGCGACCTCTACTTCAGGCTCGGCCCGGCGCCGCTCGCGCCGAAGATCGAGCGCAAGCTCGCGCCGCAGGACCCGGAGACGCTTGTTGCGGCCCTTCGCGGACTCGCGGTCGAGCCGCCGGCGCCGTCGCTCGCCCACATGGCGCTCCGTTTCCCACCGGTGGCGCAGTTCCTCGAGCGCTGGCGGTCGCTGCTTCGCCGCCGCAGCCGCTTCGACTTCGACCAGGAAGTCGCGGGTCTGTCGCGCGTCGAGGTGGCCGTCGCCTTCCTCGCGCTGCTCGAGCTGCGCAAGCAGGACGAGATCGCGATCGCGCAGGCCTCGCCGTTCGCGCCGATAAGGATTTCCCGCGCCGATGCAGAAAGGAGTCTCTCTTGGACCGTCCGCTCCGCCTGATCCCGACCGAGACCACCGCCACCGCCGAGCTGGCGCGGACGATCGAGGCGCTGCTCGTGGTCGCGTCACAGCCCTTGACCGTCGAGGAGCTGCAGGCGGCGTGTGAGGCGGACGCCGAGGAGATCGGCGACGCGATCGAGCTGTTGTGGAAGCGGTTTGCCGAGGGGACGAGCGGGATCGTGCTCGAGCACGTGGCCGGCGGGTTCGCCTTCCGGGCTTCGGCCGAGGCAGCGGAGGCGTGCGCGCGGCTGTTCGACCGGCCGGCCGAGAAGGGCCTCTCGCAGGCTGCGCTCGAGACGCTCGCGATCGTCGCGTACCTCGGGCCGGTGTCGCGGCCGGAGATCGCCCGCATCCGCGGCGTCAACGTCGACGGGGTCGTCTCCGGGCTCGCCGAGCGCGGGCTGATCTCGGAGGGCGGGCGCGACGCCGAGTTCGGCGCGATCCGCTATCGCACGACGCCGCTCTTCGAGCGCGTCTTCGGGCTCGAGTCGCTCGCCGCGCTGCCGCGCGTCGACGACCTCGGCGCCGACGTCACCGAGTTGCGGGAGCGGCTCGAGGCCGTCGCCGAGAAGCGCCCGGCATAGCGAGCCCCATCGCTACGTTGAACCGTGGCGATGGACGTCACCGACGACACGTTCGAGACCGAGGTGATCGCTCGGTCGGCCGAGGAGCCGGTCGTGGTCGACTTCTGGGCCGAGTGGTGCGGGCCGTGCAAGCAGCTCGGGCCGGTGCTCGAGGAGACGACGGAGGAGCGGGGCGTCCGCCTGGTGAAGGTCGACGTCGACACGAACCAGGCGCTGGCGCAGGAGTTCGAGATCCGCGGCATCCCGGCCGTGAAGGCGTTCAGGAACGGCCACGTCGTCGCCGAGTTCGTGGGCGCGCGCGCCCGGGCCGGCGTGGAGGCGTTCCTCGACGAGTTGACGAAGCCGCCGGTCGCCGACACCGTCGCCGACGAGGAGCTGGCGGAGCTGCTGCGTGCGGGCGACTACGAGGGCGCGTTCCGGCTGCTGCTGGGCGAGATCGAGACGCAGCCCGAGTCGAAGGACGAGACGCGGGCGCTGATGGTGCAGCTCTTCGGCGAGCTCGGCCACGAGCATCCGCTGACGGTCGAGTACCGGCGCAAGCTCGCGACCGCGCTCTACTGACGAAGAACAGGTGCCTGGCACCTAGGTGCCAGGCACCAGGTGAAAGATCACCCGTGCGCGAAACGGCAGGACGGACCAGACTTCGACCATGCGGCTGAACGCCTGGATCGCCCGCGCGGGGGTGGCTTCGCGCCGCCGTGCCGACGGCCTGATCAAGGCCGGGCGGGTCACCGTCAACGGCGAGCCCGGCCAGCTCAACACCTTCGTCAACGAGGGCGACGACGTGCGCCTCGACGGCAAGCCGCTCGCCAAGCAGTCGCTCGCCTACGTCCTCCTGCACAAGCCGACCGGCGTCGTCACCACCGCGAGCGACCCCGAGGGTCGGCCCACCGTCGTCGAGCTCGTCGGCCACCCCGCACGGGTCGTCCCCGTCGGCCGGCTCGATGCCGACACGACCGGGGCGCTGCTCCTGACCAACGACGGCGCCCTCGCGCACCGGCTCGCGCACCCGCGCTACGAGGTCGACAAGGTCTACGTCGCGCAGGTCACCGGCGACCCGAGCAACGTGACGATCGCGCGGCTCGCCGCCGGGATCGAGCTCGACGACGGCCCCACCGCGCCCGCGCGCGTCGTCCGCCTCGGCCCCGGGATCGTCGAGCTCTCGATCCACGAAGGGCGAAACCGGCAGGTGCGGCGCATGCTCGACACGGTCGGCCATCCCGTGCTCAAGCTGCACCGCAGCCACTACGGCCCGCTGACCGTCGACGGCCTCGCTCCCGGCGACTCCCGGGAGCTCACGGCCGTCGAGGTCGAGGCGTTGCGGAGGGCCGCGTCCGGGCGGCCCTCCGCGTCACGCCGTTCTAGAGCCCGTTCGTAGACCCGAGCGCCCCGGCGAGTGCGAGCAGGGTCGCCCCCTGCACCTGCCAGACCGCCGCGGCACCGGGGTTGATCGGCTGTCCGCCGAACTCTGCCCCCTGCAGCGCTTCGTGGATCTTGGCGACGAGTGCGTTTCGTTGCCCGGTCAGGATCCGAATGCTGCTTTCGATGCTGTTGTACTTCTCATCGAACCGGACGTTGCTCTCGATTGCGGTCGTCGACGCTTTCAGCGTGTCGTTCCCGAACTTCCCGAACGGCGCGTTGAGCTGCTCGTACAGCTGTCCCAGCTGCTCGGCGAGCGTCTTCTGCGCGTTGAGCGTCGGTGGGATCGCGTCCGGCGTCAGCGCCTGCGTGAGCACGACGCCGTCTTCGGTGTAGTCGTCCTTCAGCCCGGTCAGGTTCATGATCGTCGGCCTCAGGTTGGTGTGGTCGGTCCACGTCGTCGAGTTGACGCCGTTTGCTCCCACACCCGGCCCGACCATGCCGACCCACGTGTTGCCGATCTCCTGCTGGATGTCACCGTGGTTCCAGGCGAACGTCGGGCTGACACACGGGTTGCTCCCGCACGACGGGCCTGTCGATGACGCCGTGAAGAAGATGTCGTCGTTCCCGAACATCGTGAACGTCGGCGTCCGGTTCGGGTCGTTGTTGACCATGTGCAGCGTCGCCTCCTCGACCGGGTCGGCGAAGTTGACCGCGATCGGCACCTGCTGTCCGTTGTTCACGTACGGGTCGGTGAGCTTCATGCCCGCCAGCTGGTGCTCGAGGCTCCGCACCGTGCGTGCTGCCCGGCGCGGGGTTCCCGTTGAGGTAGAAGGTCGGCGCGTCGTCCGAGTGCACCGCGAAGTCGCTGCGGCCGGTCAGCGGCTGCAGGTTCGCGTTGACCTCGCCGATCTGGTTCGACGGGCAGGCCAGCACGCCCTGGGCGTTGGTCGCACAGTTCGCGTGCGTGTACGCCAGCGAGCCGGGATGGCTCGGATCCGGCGAGCCGATGCCGCCTGCGAAGTGGTCGCCTTCGTCGACGGTGATCACGAACAGCGAGTTCGACTTGTTGATCCCGTGATTCGCGAGGTTCGTGAAGAACGCGGCGAACGCATCGTCGTAGGCCTTCAACTGCTGTTCGTACTCGAACTGACCAGGCCCTGCGGCGTTCGAGACGAACGAGTCCGAGCCCGTGTTCGGCACGTGGATGTCGTGCGCGTCGGAGATGTAGCCGTAGGTGACGGGCACGCCGTTCTCCTGCATCTGCGCGACGTAACCGAGCGTGTTCGTCGCCAGCATCCCGTCGAAGCCGGGGAACCCGCAGTTGCCCTTGGGGTCCTGGATCGGCATGCCGGCGGTGTTGTTCACGCAGGCGTTCCCGCCCGTGATTGCCGGGTCGACGTACTTGGCGCCGTAGAGCGCGTTGAAGCCGTTGTAGCCGCCCGGCTCGTCGGCGAGCGGGTCCGGCTTCGGGTTGGCGTTCTTCGAGGTGCAGACGCTGGTCGTCGATTGCGAGCAGTGCACGGCGATGCCGACGAAGTCGGTCTGGGCCAGCTGCGGATTGCTCTGTGCCTCGAGCCACTCCGGCGAGTTCACGCCGAAGACGCGGGTCATGTCGCCCGTCGGGCCCGTGTTCGTGTTCTCGAGCTCGATGTTCGCGGTGCCGACGCCGCCGACGTCACACCCGTCGCGCGTGAACGGCACCCACGGCGCCGGTGTCGTCTTCTGGCCGTCCGTGATCATGTTCGGCAGCGGATCGAGCACCGCGTCGACCTGGTCGGTCCAGTACTTGAACGAGCTCGAGAAGCCGACGGTTCCGTCCTGCTTGAAGAAGCCGTACGAGTTCGAGACCGTCTGGCCGCCCCGGTCCGGATAGAGCCCGGTGAGGCTCGAGAGGATCCCGCCGGCGGTGTGCGAGATCAGGATCGTGTGGTCGTTCGTGAAGAGCGTGCCGTTCGACTGTAGGAAGTTCAGCAGGTGCGGCATCTGCTCGAGATCGGACGCGACGTTCGGGTTGTCGCGGCGGTAGTGCGTGTTGTCGAACTGCAGGTAGATCACGTGCTGGATCTGCCCCGCGCCGTTTCCGAGCGGGCACGAGGGCACGACCAGCGGTGCGCCGTGCGCACTCTCCCGGGCGGTCGCTGCGACGAGCCCGAAGATCGCGCAGACGGAGACGAGGACCGCTGCGAGCGTCCTCGACCGGTGCTTGTGCATCTGTTCCCCCTTACTTGTCGACCTGAGTCAGGCTGGCGGCGCCGAGCCTACGACCCACGCGTGCGGCGGGTGTCTCCGGATCTCGGCGATCCGGTGACGGAGTGGTGATTTCACCGCGAGAGGCGAACGAAACCCATGCGCTCGTACATCTGTTCGAGCAGCGGTGCCGCGGTGGCGCGCGCCTTCTCGGCGCCGTGGGCGAGCAGCCGCCGCAGCTCGTTCTCGTCGGCCCGCAGCTTGCGGTAGCGCTCCTGGATCGGCTCGAGCACGGTGATCACCGCCTCGGCGACGTCGGCCTTCAGCTGGCCGTAGCCGGCGCCGTCGTAGCGGCTCTCGATCTGCTCGGGGGTCTCGCCGGTCGCGACCGAGAGGATGTCGATCAGGTTCGAGACGCCCGGCTTGTCCGGCGCTCGGCGCACCTCGGACCCCGAATCGGTGACCGCCGTCTTCAGCTTGCGCCGGATCACGTCGGGCTCGTCCATCATCCGGATCGTCCCGTGCTCGCTCGAGCCGGTCTTGCCCATCTTCCCGAGCGGGTCCTGCAGGTCCATGATCCGCGCGCCGATCGTCGGGTAGATCCCCTCGGGCACGACGAACGTCTCGCCGTAGCGCATGTTGAAGCGCTCCGCGATGTCGCGCGCGAGCTCGAGGTGCTGCCGCTGGTCGTCGCCGATCGGCACGCCGTCGGCGCGGTAGAGGAGGATGTCACCGGCCATCAGCACCGGGTAGTTGAAGAGCGCCGCCGAGACGAAGCCCTGCTGGCCGCCCTTCTCCTTGAACTGGATCATGCGGCCGAGCTGCCCGTAGCTGGTCGCGGCCGAGAGCAGCCAGGCTGCCTCGGCGTGAGCGGTGACGTGGCTCTGGGCGAAGACCGTCGAGCGATCGGGGTCGAGACCGGTCGCGATCAGCATCGCGAACAGGTCGAACGTGCGCGTGTGGAGATCGGCCGGCTCGTACTCGACCGTGATCGCGTGCAGGTCGACGATGCAGAAGAACGCGTCGCCCTGTTCCTGGGTCGCAACGTACTGCCGGAAGCCGCCGCTGTAGTTCCCGAAGGTCGTGTCGCCGGTCGGTTTTATCCCGGAGAAGACGCGCATAGGCATCATTGTGCCCATGGCCGTCACCGGATCTCCCGAGCTGCTGATCGTGATGGGCGCCGCGGCGACCACCGATCAGACCGAGCACGTGCTCTCGCGGCTCGCCGAGCACGGGGTCGAGGCGCGCGTCCAGCGCGGTCGGGAGGCGACCGTGATCGGGGCGATCGGCGACCGCGAGCAGCTCGCGTTGCTCCCGCTCGAGGGCTATCCCGGGGTCGAGCAGGTGCTGCCGATCCTGAAGCCGTACAAGCTCGTCGGCCGCGAGATCTCCCCGGATCCGACTGTGATCGACGTCGAGGGCCGCAAGATCGGCGACGGCTGGTTCGGCCTGATCGCCGGGCCCTGCACCGTCGAGTACCGCGAGCAGACGCTCGAGACGGCGCGTGCGGTCGCCGCTGCCGGCGCCACCTGGCTGCGCGGCGGCGCGTTCAAGCCGCGCACCTCGCCCTACGCCTTCCAGGGCATCGGCTTCGACGCGCTCGAGATCCTGCGCGAGGCCAAGGAGGAGACCGGCCTGCCGATCGTGACCGAGCTGATGGACCCTCGCCACGTCGAGGCGGTGCTCGAGACCGCCGACGTGATCCAGATCGGCGCGCGCAACATGCAGAACTTCGTGCTGCTCGCCGAGGTCGGCCGCGCCGAGAAGCCGGTGCTGATCAAGCGCGGGCCGTCGGCGTCGGTCGAGGAGCTCCTGATGGCGGCCGAGTACATCGCCAAGGAGGGCAACCACCAGATCGTCCTCTGCGAGCGCGGGATCACCACCTTCGAGCGCTCGACCCGCTATACGCTCGACCTCGGCTCGGTTGCGGTGCTGAAGAAGGAAACGCACCTGCCGGTGATCGTCGACCCGTCGCACGCCGCCGGCCGGCGCGATCTCGTGCTCCCGCTCGCGCGCGCCGCGGTTGCGGTCGGAGCGGACGGGATCATCGTCGAGTCGCATCCGCGCCCCGAAGAGGCGCTCTGCGACGGGCCGCAGCAGATTCCGGCCGCCGAGTTCGGCGCCTTCGCCGCCGAGGTGCACTCGTTCGTCGCCCTGATGGGCAAGCAGGTCGGCTAACCGAGGATGCGGATCGAGCCGGCTTCGGCGCTCGTGGGTGCCGCGGCCGTCCCGGGCGTCAAGGGCATCTCGCAGCGCGCAGTGCTGCTCGCCGCGATCGCCGACGGGGAGAGCCGCATCCGCGGCTTCGGTCGGGCCGCCGACACGGTGTCGGCGATCGACGTCGTGCGCGCCTGCGGCGTCGAGGTGACCGACAACGGCGACGACGACATTCGCGTGCAGGGGGTGGGGCTACGCGGCCTGCGCGCCCCGGCGGAGCCGATCGACTGCGGCAACGCGGGAACCGTGCTGCGCCTGACGTGCGGGTTGCTCGCGGGCCAGCACGGCAGCTTCGAGCTCGTCGGCGACGAGTCGCTGACGATGCGGCCGCACGAGCGCGTGGCCGAGCCGCTGCGGCGGATGGGGGCGCAGGTCGAGACGACCGACGGCCATGCGCCGGTCCGGATCACCGGCGGCGACCTGCAGCCGATCACCTACGAGCTGCCGGTCGCGAGTGCGCAGGTGAAGTCGGCGATCCTGATCGCCGGTCTCTACGCGAAGGACGGCCCGACGACCGTGATCGAGCCGCACCCGACTCGCGACCACACCGAGCGGATGTTCGCCGAGCTGGGCGTCCGCGTCCGCCGCACGCCGAAGTCGGTCTCGGTGTGGCCGGTCGAGCGGCTGCCCGCGCTCGACCTCGAGATCGCCGGCGAGTTCTCCTCGGCCGCGCCGCTGATCACCGCCGCCGTCCTGCTCAACGGCTCCGAGCTGATCCTGCGCGGGGTCAACGTCAACCCGCTGCGCACCGGCCTGCTCGACGTGCTCGACCGCATGGGCGCCCGTATCGCGGTCTTCAACCGGCGCACCGCCGCCGGCGAGCCGGTCGCCGACCTCGAGATCCGGTCGACGCCGCTCGTCGCGACGAGAGTCGAGGCGGAGGAGGTTCCGCGTCTGGTCGACGAGCTTCCGCTCGTGGCGCTGCTCGGCGCGCTCGCACACGGGCGCACCGCCGTGCGCGGCGCCGAGGAGCTGCGGACGAAGGAGACCGACCGGATCGAGACGGTGACCGAAGGGCTCAAGGCGGTCGGTGTGCGGATCGAGCCGCGGCCGGACGGCTTCGAGATCCGCGGCACCCCGGCGCGCCCGAAGGGCGGCAAGATCGATGCCCGCGGCGATCACCGGATCGCGATGCTCGGGGCGGTCACAGGGCTCGTCTCGCGCCAGGGCGTCGACCTCGATGATCCCGACTGCGTGGCTATAAGCTTCCCCGGTTTCTTCCAGGTAGTCGACCAACTCGTGCAGCGATGATCGTGGCCATCGATGGACCGGCGGGTGCAGGCAAGAGCACCGTCGCCCGCCGACTCGCAGAGCGGCTCGGCTTCGGCTACCTCGACACGGGCGCGATGTACCGCGCGCTCACCTGGCTCGCGCTGCGCGAAGGGCTGCCGCTCGGCGATGCCGAGCCGATCGGCGAGCTCGCCAGACGAAGTCCCATCACGTTCGACGACGCCGGGCGCGTCTTCATCGCCGGCGTCGACGTCACCTCGGGCATCCGGCAATCCCGCATCGACCGGATGGTGTCCGTCGTCGCACGCCATCCTGCCGTGCGCGAGGTGATGCGGGAGCGGCAGCGCACACTCGCGGCGCGCGGCAACATCGTGATCGAGGGACGCGACATCGGCACCGTCGTCGTGCCGTCGGCCGAGGTGAAGATCTACCTCAAGGCCGACCCGGCGATCCGCACGCGCCGGCGGCAGGCGGAACGTCCCGACATCGGCGCGGACGCGCTCGCCACCGACCTGCGCAGCCGCGACGAGTCGGACAAGGGACGGATGCAGCCGGCGCCCGACGCGGAGCTGATCGACACGACCGACCTCCAGGTGGAGGACGTCGTCGAGCAGATCGAGCAGCTGGTCCGGTCGCGGCTCGTCTCCGCGCCGTGAAGCCGGAGGCCGCCTGGCGGTACGGCCGGCCGACGCTCGGCGGGGCGACGCGGCTGGTCGCGCGGCCGATGGCGTTCGGGGCCGATCGCGTCCCGCCGTCCGGTGGGCTCGTCTACGCGGTCAACCATCTGCACTGGGTCGACATCCCGGTACTCGGCGTGGTCTCGCCGCGCAATGTCGACTTCGTCGCCAAGATCGAGGCGATGAAGTACCCAGGCCTCGGCGACTTCGTCCGGGTGTTCGGGACGATCGCGGTGCGGCGCGGCGAGTCCGACCGCGACGCCGTCCGGCTGATGCGGCAGGCGGCACGCGACGGCCGCGTCGTCGGGCTGTTCGTCGAAGGGACGCGGCAGAAGAGCGGTCGTCCGGGCCGGGCGCAACCCGGCGCGGCGATGGTCGCGCTCCAGGAGGACGTGCCGGTCGTGCCGATTGCGATCTACGGCACGCAGTTCTGGAAGCCCGGCAACTTCGCGCCCTGCTCGGTCGCCTTCGGGGAGCCGGTCACCTTCCCGGATCTGCCGCGGAACGGCCGCGGCTACAAGGAGGCGACCACCGAGATCGAGCGGCGGATCAACGTGCTCTTCGACTGGCTCGCCGATGTGCACCTGCGTGGGCGCACGCCCGGCCTCGTGCCGCCGCTATGAAAGGGACCGTTGCGATCGTCGGCTTCCCGAACGTCGGTAAGTCGACTCTGATCAACCGGCTCACCGGCTCGCGCGCTGCCGTCGTGCATGCGACGCAGGGCACGACGCGCGACCGCAAGGAGCTCGTGTGCGAGTGGAACGGCGAGGAGTTCCGGCTGATCGACACGGGCGGCGTCGATCTCGCCGACAAGGGCCACATCACGACGCAGATCGCGGTGCAGGCGCGGGCGGCGATCGAGGAGGCCGACCTGGTGCTGTTCGTCGTCGATGCGCGTGCCGGTGTCACGCCGGGCGACGAGGAGCTCGCCGAGCTGCTGCGGCGCTCGAAGAAGCCCGTGCTGCTGCTCGCGAACAAGATCGACGATCCCACGCAGGAGCACCTCGCTCTCGAGCTGCACCGGCTCGGCTTCGGCGAGCCGCTTCCGATCTCGGGACAGCACGGGACGAACATCGGCGACCTGCTCGACGACATCCTCGAGCAGCTGCCCGGGGACGGGCGCCCGCCGGTCGGCGAAGAGGCGATCAGAGTGGCGATCCTCGGGCGCCCCAACGTCGGCAAGTCGTCGCTGTACAACAAGCTGGTCGGGGAGGAGCGGACGATCGTCAGCGACGTTCCCGGCACGACGCGCGACTCGATCGACACCGTGATCGAGCGCGACGGGCGCACGTTCGTGCTCGTCGACACCGCGGGACTGCGGCGCAAGCGCCGGCAGCGGCAGGGAATCGACTACTACTCGGAGCTGCGCGCGCTCGAGGCCGCAGAGCGTGCCGATGTCGCCCTCGTCCTGATCGACGCGAGCGAGGGGATCGTCGAAGGCGACATCACCGCGGTCGAGGTCGCGCGCAAGGCGCACTGCGCGACGCTCGTCGTGCTCTCGAAGTGGGACGTCGGTCAGGTGACGATCGAGGAGATCCGTCCGGAGCTGCAGCGGCGGCTGCGTCAGCGCCCACCGTTCATCACCGTCTCGGCCCACACCGGCCGTGGCGTCTCGCGCCTGCTCGACCGCGTCGCCGAGCTCTTCGACAAGTACGCCGCCCGGATCCCGACTCCCGAATTGAACCGCTTCCTCGGTGAGCTCCGCGAGGCGCGGCAGCCGCCGTCCAAGGGCAACCGCCGGCTCAACCTGCTCTACGGCGCGCAGGTCGAGACGCGGCCGCCGCGCTTCCGCTTCACCGTCAACGACCCTGGGCTCGTCACCCGCGACTACGGCTACTGGGTCGAGAATCAGCTCCGCGAGCGGTACGAGCTGGAGGGCGTCCCGGTGGCGATCGACTTTCGAAAGCGCACGTGAACGTCGTCGTCGTCGGCGGCGGTGCGTGGGGCACCGCATTCCGCGGGCTGCTCGAGCGGCGGGGCCACATCGCCACGCTCGCGACACGAGCGACGATCGACGAGGCGCCCTATGAGGACGCGGAGCTGGTCGTGCTCGCCGTGCCGAGCAGCTCTTTCCGCGAGGCGCTCGGGCACGTGCGCGGTGATGCGCCCATCCTGAGCCTCGTCAAGGGGCTCGACCCGCAGACGGGAGCGCGCCTCTCGACGCTCGTCGAGGGCCGGCCGGTGGCGGTGCTCTCCGGGCCGAACATGGCCGAGGAGTTGGCCGCGGGCCTGCCGGGTGCGACGGTGATCGCGTCGGAGGACGAGGAGCTCGCCCGCCGGCTGCAGGAGGCGATCAACTCGCTGGCGTTCCGTGTCTACGTGAACACCGATCTCGTCGGCGTCGAGCTCTGCGCCGCCGCGAAGAATGTGATCGCCCTCGCCGCCGGAGGTGTCGACGGGCTCGGCCTCGGCGACAATGCGAAGGCGGCGCTGGTCACCCGCGGTCTCGTCGAGATGGCCCGGCTGGGTGAGGCGTGCGGCGCCGAGCCAGAGACGTTCTCCGGGCTCGCCGGGATGGGCGACCTGGTCGTCACCTGCTGGCATCCCTCGGGGCGCAACCGCCGTGCGGGCGAGCTGATCGCGCGCGGCCTGTCGGCCGACGTCGCTCGCGCCGAGATCGGGCAAGTGGTCGAAGGGCTGACCACGGCGCCCGTCCTGCGTGACCTGTCGCACCGGCTCGGGATCGAGCTCCCGATCACCGAGGGCGTCTGCGCCGTGCTGGACGGGCTGTCGCTGGACGACCTGCTCGCCTCGCTGATGGGCCGTCGCCCGACGGACGAGTAGCGGCAGCCTATGCGGCGCAGAACAGCCGGTTGGCGGCCGCGACGACCGCGTTGCCGGCCCGCGGGTCGAGGGTGCTGTCGATGACGAGCGTGTTGCCGTTGAGCAGGACGACGGCGACGGTCTTGCCGTCGCCGGAGACGAAGATGCTGCTCGTGGTCGCGTAGCTGGCACCGCCGTGCTGGAAGACGATGCCGGCGCATCCGCTCGCCCTGCGCTCGAGGCCGAGCCCATAGTTGCCGCTGGCTGCGGTCGGCGTCTTCATCGCTGTCAGCTCGGCCGGCCTGAGGAGCTTGCCCTGCATCAGCCCGGTGAGGAAGCGGCCCTCGTCGGCCGCATCGGAGACGATCCCGGCGCCGGCGCCGTCGCCCAGTCGGTACCAGCCGGTGGCATCGACCAGCTTCCCGTTCAGGTGGACGCTGTAGTCGCGTGGGTGCGGTCCGCCGACCTCGCCTTGCGGCTTGTATTCGGCGCTCGTGAGCCCGAGCGGCGCGATGATCCGCCGCCGAAAGAGCGTCGCGAGCGGTGCGCCGCCGACCTTGGCGGCGATCAGCCCGGCGACGTCGTAGCCGATATTCGAGTAGTGGTAGGTGCTGCCCGGCACCGACCGGAGCGGCAGGGCTGCCGCGAATCGGACCCACAGCTTCGTCGGAGCCTGGACCGTCGGGTCGACCTGCTCCTGGTGCCCCAGACGGAGGAGTTCGGCTCGGAGGACGGGATCGCGCACCCGGCGGATGTAGCTCGTGGGATCAGAGGTGATGTCGTTGTCGTCGATCAATCCGCTGGTGTGGTTGAGCAGCTCGCGGACGGTGATCCGGGCGCCGTCGGGCAAGAGGCCGGGGAGCCAGCGCTCGACGGTGTCGTCGAGGCGCATCCTTCCTTCACCGACGAGTGCCAGGATGAGCGTCGCCGTCCACGCTTTGCTGTTGCTCTCCAGATGCATCCGGGCGTTCGGCGGCATCGGCTCGCCGGTCTTCACGTTCGCAAGGCCGGCCGACCCGAGCCACGTGCCGTGAGGGCCGGAAACGTAGGCGGTCACACCCGGCGCCACACGCCCTCGGCCCGTGACCAGCCCGTCGAGGATTCGCTGCAGATCCGGGCGGTCGGCCTGCGTCCGTTCCGAGAAGCCGAGTCGATCGACGAGGACGGCGACCACGGCTGCGACGACGAGCAACCCGGCGATCAGCCCGATCGCTCGAGAGTGCCGGCTGCGAATCCTCTGGCCAAAGAGCCGAGTGGGCATCGACCTCCAGTCACCAGAAACGATCCGTCTTCTTGTCCGGCCCGTAATCGGGGTCGTCAACGATGCGGGGGTGGAAACTACGATGTCCGGCACGCGCCGGTACATTGCCGCGAATGGCGGGGCGCTCCTTCCTCTTCACATCCGAGTCGGTGACCGAAGGTCACCCGGACAAGATCGCCGATCAGATCTCGGATGCCGTCCTCGATGCGGCGCTCACCAACGATCCGAACAGCCGCGTCGCCTGCGAGACGCTGATCACGACCGGGCTCGTGGTGGTCGCCGGCGAGATGACGACGGACACGTACATCGACATCCGCCAGCTGGTGCGCGAGACGATCAAGGGCATCGGCTACACGCGGGCGAAGTACGGCTTCGACGCGGAGACCTGCGGCATCATCGTGGCGATCGACGAGCAGTCGCCGGACATCGCGCAGGGCGTCGACAACGCCTACGAGGTGCAGCACGACCCCGACGACGACGATCCGCTCGACAAGATCGGCGCCGGCGACCAGGGGATGATGTTCGGCTACGCGACGAACGAAACCCGCGAGCTGATGCCGCTGCCGATCATGCTCGCGCACCGCATCGCGAAGCGGCTGTCCGAAGTCCGGAAGGCCGACGTGCTGCCGTACCTGCGTCCGGACGGCAAGGCGCAGGTGTCGGTGCGCTACGACGTCGACCTACACGGACATCAGCGCCCGGTCGCGATCGAGCGTGTCCTCATCTCGACGCAGCACCGCGAGGGTCTCGACGAGGACTCGATGATCAAGCCGGATCTGATTGAGCATGTCCTCCGGCCGATCCTTCCGAAGGAGCTGTACGACGAGAAGCAGCTCGCCGATCCGGACTTCGTCTACGTCAACCCGACGGGGAAGTTTGTGATCGGCGGTCCGATGGGCGACACGGGGTTGACCGGGCGCAAGATCATCGTCGACACCTACGGCGGCGCCGCCCCGCACGGCGGCGGTGCGTTCTCGGGGAAGGATCCGACCAAGGTCGACCGCTCGGCCGCCTACGCGGCCCGGTACGTCGCGAAGAACGTGGTCGCGGCCGGGCTCGCCGACCGTTGCCAGGTTCAGGTGGCGTACGCGATCGGTGTCGCCAAGCCGTTCTCCCTCCTCGTCGAGACGTTCGGCACCGAGGCGAAGGGGATCACCCGCCAGCGCATCGAGCAGCTCGTCTGGGAGCACTTCGACCTGCGCCCGGCCGCGATCCTGCGCGACCTCGACCTGCGTCGCCCGATCTACTCGAAGACGGCCGCCTACGGGCACTTCGGCCGCGACGACCACGACTTCACGTGGGAGCGCACCGACAAGGCCGCCGCGCTCCGCGAGGCCGCCGGGCTCGGCGAACGCGAGCCCGCGCCCGCGTAGAGCACCGGTGCCTGGCACCAAGGTGCCAGGCACCGTCTTTCGCGCGGTCCCGGGGAAGTTCTAGGCGGGACGTACGAACAGGCCGGCCGCGGCCTTCTCGCCGATCGACTGCTCGCCGCCACCAACACTGACGCGGAACTGACCTGCGGCCGACTCGACCGCCCGTACCTCCAGCTCGGCACCGGGGACAAGGCCCTTGTCGTAGAACCAGTGCAGCAGGTCGCCGTCGTGCTCGGCGAGACGCACAATCGTCGCGTGCTCGCCCGGCTCGAGTGCGGCCAGCGGCTGGAGCTCGCGGTTCTCGGCCTGCTCGACGTCGGTGTCGACCGGCCAGCCGTGCGGACAGCGGTCCGGGTTGCCGAGCTTCTCGGAGATGCGGTCGACCATGTCGTCGGAGAACGTGCCGCCGAGCTCGTCCGCCTGCACATGGGCCTCGGCCGCGGTGTAGCCCATGAAGTCGGTGAGCATGCGCTCGATGATCCGATGCTTGCGCACGACGTGCTCGGCGCGCTCGCGGCCGGCCTCGGTGAGGATCGCCTCCTTGTGCTCGCCGCGTTCGACGAGCCCGTCGGCCTCGAGCCGCTTCAGCATCTCGCCCGCAGAGGCGCGGGAGACGCCGAGCATCTCGGCGACGCGGGAGGCGAGCGTCGGCGAGCCGGTGGTGGCCGGCTTGTACTCGCCGATCGGGAACGCGAGGAAGTAGATCGTCTCCAGGTAGTCGTCGACGCCGTGGCTCGTCACGCCGCCGATCGTAGTCCACCCGGCTCGAACCCGCGCTCGCCGGGCCCCGGCAGACCCCTGGCGTACCCTGGGCGTTCTGAGCGCCTTTTGGCATGCGGTCACCGTCTTCTTCGACCATCTCACCGATGTCGGGTGGACGGCGTTCGGCCTCGCGATCGCCTGCCACGTCGTCAAGCTCCTGCTCCGCGGCCGCGCCTGGCAGAACATCGTCGCGGCCGCCTATCCCGAGAACCCACCGCGCTATCGGAGCGCACTCGGCGCGTATGCGGCCGGCGTCGGGGTCAACTCGGTCGTCCCCGCGCGCGGTGGCGATGTCGTCAAGCTCTACCTGCTCAAGCAGCGCGTCCCGGGCTCGACCTACGCGACGCTGACCCCGACGCTGATCGTCGAGACGCTCGTCGACTTCGTCGTCTCCGGAGCGA
Source organism: uncultured Thermoleophilia bacterium (assembly GCA_963742605.1). Lineage (GTDB taxonomy): Bacteria > Actinomycetota > Thermoleophilia > Gaiellales > Gaiellaceae > PALSA-600. The sequence goes on from CAVUNA010000007.1 coordinate 17,835, forward strand.
TCCTCGTCTGGGTGCTGTCGATCGGCGTCCTTCCGGCGCACGAGGTCTACACGCGGATCCCGAACGTCGACTGGAAGTTCTTCGTGCGCCACGAGAAGTTCACGGGCCTGCTGATCGTGGCGCTCCTGATCGCCGCGATCGTCGTGTTCGTCTTCGCCCGCCGGCACTACGAGCGCTTCCGGGCGCGCGTCGCGCAGGGCTTCGCGATCATGCACGACGGTCGCAAGCTGTTCCTCGGCGTCGTCGTCCCGCAGCTGCTCTCGTGGGGCTTTCGCCTCGCCTGCGTCTACTTCTTCCTGCGAGCGTTCCACGTTCATGCGACGTTGCATAACGCGCTGCTTGCCCAGGCGGTCGAGTCGCTGGCAACGCTCTTCCCGGCGACACCGGGCGGCGCCGGGACGAAGCAGGGGCTGATCGTCTACCTGTTCCGCGGCGAGGCGATCTCGCGCAGCCTGCTGCTCGCGTTCAGCGTCGGCATGAACCTCGCGCTCGTGGTCACGAACCTCGTGTGCGGCTTCATCGCGATCGCGCTGATGGCGCGGACGCTGTCGTTCAAGCGGCTTCGCGTCGCCGAGCAGGCCGACCGCGACGAAGCGGCCCCGGCTTAAGGTGGGCTACGCATCCGTCTATCCGCTCGTCGCGGCGCGCGCGGTCGCGCGCGAGTTCACCTACGAGGTCGGCGACGACGTCGAGGTCGGCTCGATCGTCGTGATCCCGTTCGGCCGTTCGCGCGCGCGGGGGATCGTGGTCGAGCTGCAGGACGCGCCGCCGCCCGGCGTCGATGCGCGTGCGGCCGAGGGTGTCGTCGGCTCGATCCCGCCTGCGCTCGTCGAGCTCGCCCGCTGGGTGGCCGACTACTACGGCTCGACGCCCGCGCGAGCGCTCGCGCTCGTCGCGCCGCGGCTGCCGAAGCGGCGCAAGGAGCAGTCGCCGCCCGGTGCACGGCAGGAGCTCGCCGACGACAGCCCTGCTCGCACCGCATCGCCCGAGCAGCTCGCCGCGGTCGAGCGGATCGTGGCGGCGATCGACGCCGGCGGGGGCAACTTCCTGCTGCACGGCGTGACCGGCTCGGGGAAGACGGAGGTGTACCTGCAAGCCTGCGCCGCGGCGCTCGAGCGCGGCCTCGGAGCGATCGTGCTGGTGCCGGAGATCGCGCTCGCCCCGCAGACGGTCGGGCGGTTCCGCGCACGCTTCGGCGACCGCGTCGCCGTGCTCCACTCCGCGCTGAGCGACGCCGAACGTCGCGACGAGCGCGAGCGGATCATGAGCGGCGAGGCCCGGATCGTCGTCGGCGCACGCTCCGCCGTCTTTGCGCCGGTGAAGGGTCTCGGGCTGATCGTGGTCGACGAGGAGCACGACCAGTCGTACAAGCAGGACGCCGACCCGCGCTACGACGCGCGCACGGTCGCGGTCAAGCGGGCTGCGCTCGAAGGCTGCGCCACGGTGTTCGGCTCGGCGACGCCGCGGCCGGAGAGCTGGGCGTCACTCGAGCGACTGTCACTCGGCGGTCGGATCGGCGCCGAGCTGCCGCCGGTGCGCATCGTCGACCTGCGCCGCGAGGCGGGGTATCCGCTGTCCGCGCCGCTGCTGGCCGAGCTGCGCGGGGTGGCGGAACGCCGATCGAAGGCGATCTTGCTGCTCAACCGGCGCGGCATTGCGCCTGCGCTGCACTGCCGCGCTTGCGGCACGACGCTCCGCTGCCCCAACTGCGACGTCGCGCTCGTGCTGCACGGCGACGCGCAGCTCCGCTGCCACCACTGCGGGTACGAGGTCGCCTCGCCGGAGCTGTGCCCGGCGTGCGGCTCGCCCGACCTGGCGCGCCTCGGTGCGGGCACGCAGAAGCTGGAGCGAGAGCTCGCACGCGAGCTGCCGGAGCTCGAGCTGATCCGGCTCGACGCGGACGCCGTCTCGCGGCCCGACGAGCTCGCGGCGTCGCTGCGCCGCTTCGCCGACGCGAAGGGAGCGGTGCTGCTCGGCACGCAGATGGTCGCCAAGGGGCATCACTTCCAGGGAGTCGAGCTGGCCGCGGTCGTCGACGCCGACACCGGCCTCGCCCTGCCGGACTTCCGCGCCGAGGAGCGGACGTTCCAGCTGATCACGCAGCTCGCGGGCCGGAGCGGCAGGGAAGCCCCGGGCCGCGTGATCGTCCAGACCTTTCAGCCTGACGCGCGCCCGATCGTCTACGCCGCTCGCCACGACGTGGCCCGGTTCTTGACCGAGGAGCTGGCCCGGCGGGAGGCGCTCGGCTACCCACCGTTCGCGCACATCGTCCGCGTTGTCGTCGCCGGTCCTGCGCCCGAGCCGGTGTTGCGCGCGTTGCAGGAGCTCCGCACCGGTATCGACGGCGGCGAGCTGCTCGGCCCGGCGCCGCTTCTTCGCCTGCGCGGCCGCCATCGCGCCCAGCTCGTCGCCAAGACGAAGCAGCCGCGGCGGCTCGCCTCCCAGGTGGCGCGCCTGCTCGCGGCCGCCGCACCGGCGATGCGGAAGGCCGGGCTGACCGCCGTCGTCGACGTCGACCCGCAGTCCCTCTAACCGGCAGGCGCTGGCACCATGGGAGTCATGGCGAGCAGGCGGCCGGAGGAGATCATCGGCGAGTGGGGCGTGCGCGACGTGACACCGCCGTCGCAGCTCGAGCGTGCGCGGCTGGAAGACGATCGCGAGCTCAACCCGCTGGCCGGCAAGCCGCTTCGGCGTCGCCTCCGCAACTTCCGCGCCGAGCCCGACAACTTCATCACCTCGGTCGGCGGCCCGCTGCCGTACATGCAGCGGCTGCGGCAGATCGAGGACGAGGTCGAGGCGCACCGCGAGCGTCTGCTCGAGCTGTACGCCGACGCCGACCCCGCACGTTGGCGCCGGATCGCGGAGCGCTGGGACTTCGGCGAGGTCAACGACCTGATCGAGCGCCACAACCGCTGGTATCCGGTCGAGGCGCGGCTCGCGATGAACCCGCGGACGCGCGACTTCGTGAAGGTGGGCGGCCGCGACTACCGGCGCGAGCCGCTCGACGCCGCCTGGATCCTCGAGCAGTTTCCAGCCGTTCCGTAAACTGCCGGGCCGATGTCGGATCACGATCACGACCACGAGCACGACCACCACGACCACGATCACGAGGTCGACGAGGAGGCTGCGCTCGAAGCAGAGCGCGAGGCGCGTCGACAGCTCGCGCTCGCGCAGATCCGCCAGTACGGCGATCCGGCCCTGCGCATGCAAGCGCAGGAGGTCACCGACGTCGATGACGACGTGCGCCGCCTCGTCGAGCGCATGACGGCGCTGATGGAAGACGCGCAGGGGGTCGGGCTGGCGGCGACCCAGGTCGGCGTGCTGCGGCGGCTCTTCGTCTTCAGCGACGGTGACGACGGCCCGCGCGCGGTCGTCAATCCGCAGATCGTCGAACGCTCGGACGAGACCGAGTCCGACGAGGAGGGCTGCCTGTCGCTGCAGGGCATCAAGATTCCCGTCGAGCGCGCGCTGCGGGTGGTCGTCGAAGGGCTCGATGCGAACGGGGAGCCGGTCCGGTACGAGCTCGAGGGCTACGGCGCGCGTGTGGTGCAGCACGAGCTCGACCACCTCGACGGCGTGCTGATCATCGACCGCACGGACGACGAGCACCGCAAGGAGGCGCTCCGCGTCCTGCGGCCGCGCGTCGTCCTGCGGTGAAACTCGCCTTCGCGGGCACCGCACCCCTCGCCGCCGACGTGCTCGAGCGGCTCGCCGAGACCCAGCCGATCGCCTATCTGCTCACGCGCCCGGACGCGCCGCGCGGCCGTGGCCGCGCCTCGGGCCCGCCGCCTGCGAAGGTGGCGGCCGAGCGGCTCGGGATCGCGGTGCACCAGCCGGAACGACCGGAGCTGCCCGAGCCCGTCGACCGGGTCGTCGTGTGCGCGTACGGCCTCTACATCCCGTCGCGCCTGCTCGAACAGTCGCTCTGGGTCAACGTGCACCCGTCGCTGCTGCCACGCTGGCGCGGTGCCGCCCCGGTCGAGCGCGCGATTCTCGCCGGCGACGCCGAGACCGGTGTCACGATTCACCGCACGGTCGCAGAGCTCGACGCCGGCCCGATCGCTGCCCAGGAGGCGTTCGCGGTCGGCGAGCTCGACGCCGGTGCCGTGTATGCGCGCGCGGGCGAGCTGGCGGCGCGTCAGCTCGTCGCAGTGCTCGCCGACCCCGTGTTCACGCCGCAGACCGAGGACGGGGCGACCTACGCGGAGAAGATCACGCCCGCCGACCGCGAGCTCGACCTCGACGACTCGATCGACGCCTGGCGCCGAGTTCGTGCCCTGTCGCCGCACATCGGTGCGTGGACGACGTTGCACGGCCGCCGGGTCACGGTGTGGCGCGCGCGCCTCGAGGACGGCGTGTTCGTCCCGGAGGTCGTCCAGCCGGAGGGTCGCCGGCAGATGACGTACGACGAGTTCCTGCGCGGCGTCCGGTGATTGCGCCCGCGCGCCGCGCGGCGTTCGAGGTCGTCCGCCGGACGTTCGAGGACGACGCGTACGCCGACCGCGCTCTCGCTTCGGCGGTCGCGACGCTCGACGCACGCGACCGTGCGCTCGCCCAGCGGTTGGCGTTCGGGACCGTGCAGCGCGTCCGCGTCCTCGACTTCGGCATCGAGCAGCTCGGGAAGCGTCCGGTGCGCAAGCTCGACCCACCCGTGAAGGCGTCGCTGCGGCTGGGGGCATACCAGCTCGCGTTCACGGACCAGCCGCAGCATGCAGTCGTCGACGACGCGGTCGAGCTCGTGCGTGCCGCGGGCCGCGAGCGCGCCGTGCCGTTCACCAACGCCGTCATGCGCCGGCTCGCGAGCGGGCTGCGCGGCCTCGTGGCGTCACTGCCGGCCGGCCCGGTGAAGGAGTCGTACCCCGACTGGATCGCCGAGGTGTGGACGCGTGACCTCGGTGCCGAGACGGCACTCGAGCTGATGCGGGCACAGAACGAGCCGCCGGCGCTCGAGGTGCGGTCGGCCACGCCGGTCGGGACGCCGACCGACGTGCCCGGCGCATATGCGGTGGATCGCGTCGACCCGCGCCGCATGCGGCCGATGAGCCGGGCGTCACAGCTCGCTGCGCTCGTCGTCGGCGCGCGGGAGGGCGAGCGTGTGCTCGACGCTTGCGCGGCCCCGGGTGGGAAGGCGTCGATTCTCGCGGAGCGCGCAAACGTGATCGCGGTCGAGATCCATCCGGGTCGCGCGGCGGCGCTCGCGAAGCAGCGACTGCCTCGCGTCGAGGTGGTCAACGCCGACGTGCGTCAGCTCGCGGGGGGCGGCTACGACCGGGCGCTCGTCGATGCGCCGTGCTCCGGGCTCGGCGTGCTCGCGCGGCGGCCCGACCTGCGCTGGCGGGCGCAGCCGCTGCCGGAGCTGCAGAACGAGCTGCTCGCCGCCGCCGGGGAGCGCGTCAAGCCGGGCGGCCTGGTCGTCTACGCGGTCTGCACGCTGAATGCCGACGAGAACGAGGCAGTAGTCGACGAGTCGGACCTGGAGGTCGTCCCGCTCGACGACTGGCCGCAGTACGCGCATCCCCGGCGGCCGGAGTTCCTGCTCACGCTGCCCACTCGCGACCAAACGTCGGGCTTCTTCATCGCCCGCCTACGCAGGCCGTTCTAGGATCGGCGCCGTGGGGTGGAACGAGTGGGTGGGCGGGGCGGAGATCGAGCCCTCGCTCTACGCGAGCGATCTCGCGCGACTCGGCGAAGAGGTCGATGCGCTGCTCGGCGCAGGCGTACACATTTTTCACTTCGACGTCGGTGACGGTCACTTCATCGAGCCGATCACGATGGGGCCGATCGTCCTACAGGCGGTCTCGAAGCGCGTCCACGCTGCCGGGGCGGCGGTCGACGTGCACCTGATGGTCGAGAACCCCACGAACCACTTTGGACAGTTCGCGGCTGCCGGCGGCGACAGCGTCACCTTCCACTACGAGGTGGTCGACGACGTTCCGGCGACGATCGAGCTGGCGCGAGAGCACGGGCTGCAGGTCGGGGTCGCGTTCAACCCGGAGACCGACCCCGCCGCGGTCGCTGCGGTCGCAGCCGAGGCGGACGTCGTGCTGTGCATGGCGATTCATCCCGGGTACTCGGGGCAGCCGTTCCAGGACAGCGCGTTCGCGCGCGTGCGTGAGGTGCGCCAGCTGCTGCCGCCCGAGGTGCTGATCCAGGTCGACGGCGGCGTCGATCACGCCAACATCGTGCGACTGCACGACGAGGGTGCGTTCCTGTTCGTCGCTGGGTCGGCGGTCTTCGGCAGTGCCGACCCGGTCGCCGCCTACCGGCGGCTGGCGCAAGCGGTGCAGTGAGCCTCGAGCGGGCGGTCGAGCTTGCGCGCGCGGGGAAGCAGCGGGCGCATCCGAAGCCGACGGTCGGGGCCGTGATCGTCCGAGATGGCGCGACGGTCGGCGAGGGCGTCACCGAGCCCGCTGGCCGCCATGCCGAGGTCGTGGCGCTGGCCGCGGCAGGGGCGGACGCAAGGGGCGCGACCATGTACGTCACGCTCGAACCCTGCGCGCACCACGGCTCGACACCGCCGTGCGCAGACGCGATCGTCGGCGCGGGTGTCGCACGGGTCGTCGTCGGTGCGCGCGATCCCAACCCGGAGGCTGCGGGAGGCATCGACAAGCTTCGCGCCGCGGGGGTCGAGGTCGTCGACGCGGCCGACTGGGAATCGCGGGTCGTGCACGAGGCGTGGCTCACGTGGGTGGCGAAAGCCCGGCCGTTCGTCGTCTACAAGGCGGCCGTCACCCTCGATGGGTTCATGGCGGTGCCGGGCCGCCGCTGGGTATCGGGGCAGGAGAGCCGGCGGCTCGTGCACGAGCTGCGCGCGGAGGTGGACGCGGTCGCGGTCGGAGCGGGAACGGCGCGCGCCGACCGGCCGCGGCTCGATGCGCGAGACGTCGACACCCCGCGTGGCCAGCCGCGGCGGCTCGTCTTCGCGCGTGGGCCGCTGCCGGACGGGGTCGACCTGGAGCTACGCTCGGGCTCGCTCGGCGACGAGCTGCGCTCGTTGGCGGCGGAGGGCGTCCAGTCGCTGCTGCTGGAGGGCGGGCCGACGCTCGCCGGCGCGTTTCTGGAGGCGGATCTCGTCGACAAGCTGCTCGTCTTCATCGCGCCGGTTCTGGGCGGCGCGGGGCCCCGGCTGGTCGCTCCGCTACCCTCCGCCCGGACGCTCTCGCACCTGACGGCGCGGCCGGTGGGCGAGGACGTGCTCCTCCAAGCGTATGTCGACGAACCCTGATTCCCTGCGCCGTGCCGACGACGAGCTCGTCACGCTCCTGTCGCACTGGCTGACGCGACAGCTCGGGAACGACGAGCTGCGGCGGAAGGTCGAGGAGGTCGGGACGGACGAGCTCGCCCCGGCGCAACGCGTCGCCGTGAACGAGCTGCTGGCGGAGCTGCGGAACGCCGCCCCCGGCGAGCGCGGGATGCTCGAGGTCGTCGTGCGCGAGACCGTCGAGACGCTCGTCTACGGCGACTAGCCGCCGAACGGGGGTGCCTGGCACGTGCCAGGCACCGGGCTGTGACACTTTCGTGCGGGTGGCTGCCGCCCCGGCGCCCGTGCGGCGGCCGGACGATCCGCCGCGCCCCCGTTGTCGACCGTCCCGGCCGATCTGCAGGGAAATCGTTGCCGCCGGCCGGCGCGGCGCCAGTGTCCGTGGGCGTTTTGTCCCACTTGCGGCGCAGTTCCACAACGGTGCCTGCCCCCAGGGGTACCGTTCGACCGTGTTCACCGGGCTGATTCGCGAGGTGGGGCGCGTGGCCTCGGTCGACGGCGGTGCGGACGGCGTTCGGCTCACGATCGATGCGCCCGCGACCGCCCGCGAGGCGCGGCTCGGCGACTCGGTCGCCCTGAGCGGCGTCTGCCTGACCGTGGTCGAGTGCGCCGACGGGCGCCTGGCCTTCGATGCCGTCCCGGAGACGCTCGCGCGCTCCTCGCTACAAACCCTCGAGCCGGGGTCGAGGGTCAACGTCGAGCCCGCGCTCCGAGCCGGCGAGCCGCTCGGCGGCCACTACGTCCAGGGCCACGTCGACGGCGTCGGCGAGGTTCGCTCGGTCGAGCCGGAGGGCGACGGCCGGCGGATCTGGGTCGATGCACCGCCCGAGCTGATGCGGTACGTGGTCGAGAAAGGGTCCGTCGCCGTGGAGGGCACGAGCCTGACGATCGCGGCCCTCGACGACCGCGGGTTCGCCGTCGCGCTGATCCCGCACACGCTCGGCGAGACGACCCTCGGCGAGCTCGAACCGGGCGACCGCGTCAATCTCGAGGCGGACGTCCTCGCGAAGTACGTCGAGAAGCTGCTCGCTCGCTAGCCTTTGGACATGGCGACAACGACAGCTTTCGCGACCGTCGAGGAGGCGATCGAGGACATCCGCGAAGGGCGGCTCGTGGTCGTCGTCGACGACCCCGACCGCGAGAACGAGGGCGACCTGGTCGTCGCCGCGCAGTTCGCGACGCCCGAGACGATCAACTTCATGGCGACGCACGCGCGCGGCCTGGTCTGTCTCTGCCTCACCGAAGAGCGCGCCGATTACCTCGGCCTGCGCCCGATGACCGACCACAACGAGGCGCCACTCGGCACCGCGTTCACCGTCTCGGTCGAGGCGCGCGAGGGCGTCACCACCGGGATCTCCGCCGCCGACCGCAGCAGGACGATCCAGGTCGCGATCCATCCCGATTCGACGCACCGCGACCTCGTGCAGCCCGGTCACGTCTTCCCGCTGCGGGCCAAGCCCGGCGGCGTGCTCGAACGCATCGGCCAGACGGAGGCGGCAGTCGACCTGGCGCGCCTCGCCGGACTGACCCCGGCCGGTGTCGTCTGCGAGGTGATGAACGACGACGGGACGATGGCGCGCGTGCCCGACCTGATCCCGTACTGCGAGCGCCACGGCCTGAAGATGATCACCGTCGCCGACCTGGTCGAATACCGCCGCCGCCACGAGCAGCTCGTCGAGCGAGGCGCGTCGGTGCGCCTGCCGACCGAGTACGGCGAGTTCACCGCGGTCGCGTTCCGCGAGAAGCTGACCGGCAAGACCCACGTCGCGCTCGTGCGCGGTGACGTGGACGGTGCGGAGAACGTGCTCGTGCGCGTCCACTCGGAATGCCTCACCGGGGACGTCTTCCACTCGCTGCGCTGCGACTGCGGCGAGCAGCTCGAGCAGGCGCTCGCGCAGATCAACGCCGAGGGCATCGGCGTGCTCCTCTACATGGCACAGGAGGGACGCGGCATCGGCCTCCTCAACAAGCTGCGCGCCTACGAGCTGCAGGAGCAGGGACTCGACACGGTGGAGGCAAACCTCGAGCTCGGCTTCCCGGCCGACGCCCGCGACTACGGCATCGGCAACCAGATCCTGGCCGACCTCGGCCTGAGCACGATCCGCATCCTCACGAACAACCCCAAGAAGCTGACCGGCATCGACGGCTTCGGGTTGACCGTCGTCGAGCAGGTTCCGATCGAGGTCACGCCCAACGACGAGAACCGACGGTATCTGGCCGCCAAGCGGTCTAAGCTCGGTCACCGCCTGCACCACCAAGACCTGAAGAACCTCGACTACGAAGGGGAGCCCGAGTGAGCGACGGGATCGACGAGCAGCGCGAGACGGCGATACCGGCCGGTCTGGAGCCGGAGCCCGAGGACGAGTTCGCGGCCAGGCCCGAGCGCGAGTTCGAGGCCGAGCCCGTGGACGAATTCGTCTCCGAGGAGGCTCCGCCGGCGCACGAACCGGCGGCAGGCGACTACCCGGCGTCGGCGCTCGAAGAGACGCAGGTCGCGCCGCCCGAGCTGCTGCCCGAGCCCGAAGTCGCGCCGGCCCCGGCCGAGCCGGGCGAGGACGCGTTCGAGGGTTGGCCCGCCGCCCAGTCGTCGGCCGTGATCGAGGAGCTGCCGGCCGAGGTGAGCGTCGAGCACGTGCGCGGCGAGATCGACGTGCCGGACGGCTTCATCGTCCTCGAGGGCGCGCCGCTGGGAAAGCGCCGCTCGGTCGGGATCGTCGTCTCGCGCTTCAACGGCGGCGTGACGACGCGGATGCTCGAGGGCGCCCTCGAGGCGCTCGAGGCGGCCGGGGTGGCCAAGGACGCGATCACGATTCTTCCCGTCCCCGGAGCCTTCGAGCTTCCGCTGGCGGCGATGGCGCTCGCGAAGACGCGGCGGTACGCCTGCATCGTGGCGCTCGGCGCGATCGTGCGCGGTGAGACGCCGCACTTCGAATACGTCTCGTCCGAGTGTGCTTCAGGGCTCCAGCTCGCGGCGATCGAGACCGGGATCCCCGTCTCCTTCGGGGTGCTGACGGTCGACACGGTCGCCCAGGCCGAGGCGCGGATCCACAAGGCGGCCGAGGCCGTCCGCTCAGCCCTCGAGATGGCCGATCTGTTCGCGCGGCTTCGTGCAAGCGCGCGCCAGTAGCTACACTGCCGCCCGCGATGTCGAAGGTCTGCGCAATCTGTGGCAAGAAGCCCGGGTTCGGGAACCACCGCTCGCACTCGATGGTGGCGACCAAGCGCCGGTTCGACCCGAACCTCCAGCGCGTCCGCGTGCTGCTGAAGGGGTCGCCCACGCGCGCCTACGTCTGCACGCGCTGCCTCAAGGGCGGCAAGGTCACCAAAGCGGTCTAGGGGCAACCCGAAGCCACTCGACTAGGGTCTAACGCACGCTGTGGCGGAAGACCTGACGCTGGAGCTCGAGCACGGGCGGCTCACGATCTCGCGCGACGCCGTCGCGGAGATCGTCGGCGAGACGACGATCGCCTGTTACGGCGTCGTCGGCCTGTCCGCCGGGAGCCGCATCGGCCGCGTGCTGCGGCGCGACGGTGTGACCGTGGACGGCGACGCGCAAGCGCTGCGGATCGAGATCCACGTGGTGATCGAGCACGGGCTCAACCTCGCCGAGGTCGCATCGACGATTCGCTCGCAGGTCGCGTACGAGGTCGAGCGGCTGACCGGGCTCACCGTTGCCGCCGTCGAGGTCGTCGTCCAGCGCGTGAGGCAGAGCGCATGAGCCGCCAGAGAGAGCGGGTGCGCGAGCTCGTCGCCGGCGCCCAGGCCGCGATCGAGGCGAGTCGGGAGCGGATCGACGACCTCAACGTCTATCCGGTGCCCGACGGCGACACGGGCACCAACCTGACGTTGACCGTTCGCGCCGTCGCAGAGGCGCTGGCAGGCGACGGTGCCGACCAGCGGGGCGCGCTCGCGAAGGAGGTCTCCCGCGCGGCGCTGATGGGCGCGCGCGGAAACTCGGGCGTGATCCTGTCGCAGGTCGTCCGCGGTGCGACCGAGGCGCTTGCCCAGACCGACGACCTCGCGCGCGTGTTCCGGTCGGCCTCGGACGCGGCTTACCGCGCGGTCAAGAAGCCTGTCGAAGGGACGATGCTGACGGCGATCGCCGCGATGGCCGACACCGCCGAGCACGGCGGCGATCTGCACACGATCCTCGCTCGCGGCGATGACACGGTCGAGCGGACGCGAGACATGCTGCCGGTACTGCGCGACGCGGGTGTCGTCGATGCGGGAGCGGCCGGTCTCGTCGAGATCGTTCGCGGCATCGTCGCCGCCCTCGAGGGCACGCCGTTGCCCGAGGCGCCCGAGCACGATCGCGAGCTCGGCCTCGGAGCGCTGCACCAGGAGCTCTCGCGCTACCGGTACTGCACCGTCTTCGTCGTCGAGGGAGACGGCCTGGACGCCGACGCGCTCGAGGCCGAGCTCGAACAGCTCGGCGACTCGCTGCTCGTCGTCGGCGACCCGACCGCGCTCAAGGTCCACGTGCACACCGACGATCCCGGTCGCGCGCTCTCGCTCGGCGTCGCGCTTGGCGTCGTCGGCGGCGTCGAGATCGCGAACATGCACGAGCAGACGCTCGAACGCGAGGAGCGTCTGTTGCACGCGGTGCCGGCCGTGGTTCACCAAGCCTGTGCGGTCGTCGCGGTTGCGGCCGGAGCAGGGAACCGGCGGCTTGCGGAGAGCTTCGGCGCGACGGTCGTCGACGGCGGCCGGACGATGAACCCCTCGACCGCCGACCTGCTGGTGGCGATCGAGAGCGCGGACGGCGAGGAGGTAGTCGTGCTGCCGGACAACGGCAATGTGATCATGAGCGCCGAGCAGGCCGCCGACCACGCCTCGAAGCTCGTCCGCGTCGTGCCGACGAGGTCGGTGCAGGCAGGACTGGCCGCGCTCGTCGCGTTCGACCCGGCGGTCGGGGCCGAGGCGAACGCCGAGGCGATGACCGAAGCGGTGGACGCGGTCGCCACCGGCGCGATCACGATCGCCTCGCGGGACGTCGTGCTCGACGGCGTCGAGGTGCGGAAGGGCGAGTGGCTCGGCCTCGCCGACGAGAGCCCGGTTGCCGGCGGCAAGACGTTCGACGAGGTCGCCCGGATCTTGATCTCGCGCCTGCTCGACGAGCCGCGCGAGGTCCTGACCCTGCTCACCGGCGATGAATTGCCGCCGCTCAACGGTTTGCTCGACGCGGTGCACGCTGCGCATCCCGGCCTCGAGGTCGAGGTGCACGAGGGCGGGCAGCCCCACTATCCGCTGCTCCTGTCGGCCGAGTGACGGCCCGCCCGACCCGCGTCGTCCTCGTCGAGGACAACGACATCTTCCGTGAGACGCTCGAGTTGCTGCTCGAGCTCCGGCCGGAGGTGACGGTGGTCGGTAGCGCCGCGAACGGCCATGAGGCGGTCGAGCTCTGCGCGCAGCTCACGCCCGACGTGGTGCTGGTGGACTACCGGATGCCCGGCATGAACGGCGCCGAGACGACTCGCGCGGTGCTGAGCGCGGCACCGGGGACGAGTGTCATCTGCCTGACCGCGTCGGTCGCCGCGGAGGAGATCGAGGAGCTGCGTGCCGCCGGTGCGGTCGCCTGCATCACCAAGGACCAGGAGCTCGACCGGCTCGTGCTCGCGGTGTGCGAGGCTGCCAGGACGTGAAGCTGACCGCCGCCAACACCGCGATCGTGCTCGACTCGACGGCCGACTTCCCCGACGCACCGCAACGCTTTCCGAACTTCCGCGTCGTTCCGCTGTACGTCCGCTTCGGTGACGAGAGCTTCCGCGACTACGTCGAGATCACCCCGGACCAGTTCTACGAGCGTCTTACGACGACGACGGAGCTGCCGACCACGTCGCAGCCGACGCCGGGCGACTTTCTCGCGGTCTACGAGGAGCTCGCGCCGCACTACGAGCGGATCCTGTCCGTGCAGATCTCCTCGACGCTGTCCGGCACCTTCGCGAGCGCGGAGGCGGCTGCCGAGCTGCTCGGCGGCGATGCGGTCCGCGTGATCGACTCGCGAACGGTGTCGGCGTCACTGGCTCTCGTCGCGATCGGCATCCAGCACCTGCTCGAACGCGGAACCACTGACGAGGAGATCGACGCGTTCGTCTCGCGCTACCAGGCGGGACACAGGCTGCTCTTCACCGTGAACACCCTGGAATACCTCGCGAAGGGCGGCCGCATCGGCCGTGCGGCCGCGTTCGCCGGCAATCTGCTCAACGTGAAGCCGATCCTGACGATCCGGGACGGCGAGGTCGTGCCGCTCAAGCGCGTCCGGGGCAACGCGAAGGCGTATGCCGAGTTCCGCGACCTGTTCGAGTCGACGACGACCGACTCCCCGCGTCTGGAGGTCGGGATCGTGCATGCGGCGGCGCCCGAGCGACTGCAGGCCCTGCGCGAGCTCGTCGAGCACGTTCGCCCGCATGCCCGGATCGAGATCGCGACGACGCTCGGTGCCGTCGTCGGCACACATGGCGGTCCGGGCACGGTCGGCTTCTTCTGGTACGAGGACGTGAGCTAGTCGTCCGGCTCTCCGCGTGGCGGAGGCCGATGCGGGGGCGCCGGGGTCGTGGTCGGCCCGAGGCCGGATGCGATCGGGCTGAGGTTCCCGACCGGATCGTGGCGCTCCGCGCCGCGGCCGAGCAGGAGGACGTTCAGTGCGACCACGAGGGCAACTGCGGCGAGCGCGAGCAACGCGAGAGCGGCTCGCATCACGCCGCCAGCTCGCGTCGCAGCGCCGCCAGGTCGCGTGTCCGGTTCACGGCGAGTGCTGCCAGCAGATGACCGCTGCAGTCGCGGTATCGCGCCGTGAATGCGTCCTCGGTGCCCTCCAGCTCGACGGCGTCCCAGCTCTCGGCATGACCGACATGTTGCAGTCGCAGCCCGAACTGGTCCGACCAGAAGTACGACGGCTCGTCGAAGGGCTCGGGGTTCCCCGTGATCGCGGCCGCGACGGCGCGGGCCTGGCCGGCGGCGCTCGTCCAGTGCTCAACGCGAACGTGACGTCCGAGCGACGGTCGCCACCAGGACGCGACGTCACCGCAGGCGTAGACACCCGGCGTGTTCGTGCGACCGCACGCGTCGACCGGGCACGGCTCGACGACGGTGCCGATCCCGACGACGACTGTGTCGGCCGGGACGATCGTCCCGTCGCTCAGCCGGACGCCTCGGACGCGCTCGGACCCGACGAAGCCGTCCACGCCCACGCCGAGCCGAAGGTCGACGCCCGAGTTGCGGTAATGGTTGGCGAGGACTGTGCCGACCTCGTCCCCGAGGACCCGGTGCAGCGGCAGCGGCGCGGGCTCGACGACGGTCACGGACGAGACGAGCGGAAGCGCTGTCGAAGCCACCTCGCCGCCCACGAAGCCGGCTCCGACGACGACGAGGCGCGTCGTGTGCGAGAGCTCGGATGAGAGCGCCAGCGCGTCATCGAGGGTTCTCAGATGATGCACGCCCGGCGGGCCCGGCAGTCGTCGGGCGGCAACGCCGGTCGCGATCACGAGGGCGTCCCAGTCGAAGTGCTGCCCGCCGACGCGCGCCGACCGCCGTTCGGTGTCGACCGCCTCGACAGGGCGACCCGTCAGGAGCTCGATGTCCTGCTCCTTCCAGAACGACTCGGGGCGCAGTGCGAGGTCCGAGCGCCCGCCGGAAAGGAACTCCTTCGACAGCGCGGGGCGCTCGTAGGGTGGATGCGGCTCGCCGCCGACGAGGACGATGCGACCGCGCCAGCCGAGCGCGCGGAGGTTCTCGGCACAGCGGGCGCCGGCCAGGCCGGCGCCCGCGATCAGCACTGTCCGGTTCATGCCGCCTTCACCTCCTCGACCTGGATCGCGCCCATTGGACAACTGTCGGCCGCGTCCAGGACGGCGGGGTCGTCCGTCTCGGCGACGACCGCAGCGGCCGTGCCGCCGGGATCGAGCTTGAAGATGCCCGGGGCCAGCTCGACGCAGGAGCCGAACCCGCTGCAGAGACTCCGGTCGATCGTGATGCGATACGTGCTCATGTTGCTTCTCCTTTGATTGCCGCCCTGCGGGCGGGAGGGACGAGGGCACGCCAGGCGGTGGCAGCTGCCACCGAGCCGACGGCCCCGACGTACAACGCGCGAGCCCACGGCTGTGTCGTGTCGGTCCCGGCCGTCAGGCCGTGGAACGTCGCGAGGCCGAAGAGCGCGTAGGTGAGCCAGTGCAGCCGTCGCCAGACGCGGTGCCCGATGCGCTTCCGCACCCAGAACGAGCCGGTGACGACGACGAACAGCCAGCCGCCGAGGACGCCTGCCGCGACGGCCGTCGGCCGGTAATGGACGAGCCCCGGCACGAACAACGCTGCCGGGGTGACCTTCACGGTGGAGTCGAGGACGAGTGACGTCCCGTGCAGTGCGAGCAGGCCGAGCCCGCTCAGTGCGAGCGTCTTGTGGATCTCAGTCGTGCGGAAGGCCTTGAGGCGGGGGAACGGGCGAGACTTGAGGACGAGCCCCGCGAGCACGGCCAGCGTCAGCAGCGCGTAGGCGCCGAGCCCGCTCGCCCGCGCCAGCAACCAGAACGTCGGATCGTGGCTCATGAACAGAGCCCTCCGGTGGTCAGCCTGCGCCCGTCGTCGAGCACGAGCACCGCCGGGACGTCGGCGTCGAGCGCCGCGGTCGAGCCCGCGAAGAACAGCGACTTCGCGAGGATCTCGGCGTCGATCGCGTCGGAACCGACCGCGGTCACGCGCACGATGTCGGTGGCGGCAGGGCGACCGGTGCCGGGGTCGATGAGATGGTGACGCTCCTCGCCGCCGCGGCGCCAGCGGCGGCGGTCGCGTCCGGAGGTCGCGAGGCCGCCGGTCGAGAGACCGAGGGTGAGGTCGTCGGCGACAGCGATGCTCCACACCCCGGTCTCGGGTGCCCCGCGCACGGCGACATCGCCGCCCGCGTCGACCAGGCACGCCCCGGTGAGCGCCAGACGTTCGGCGACGCGCTCGGCCGCGAAGCCTTTGCCGATGCCGCCGAGATCGAGCTCGAATCCGTCCTCCAGCTCGATCCGTCCGCCGGCGACGACGACGCCGCCCCCGCACGGGGCGGGCGCGCCGTCGTCGGCCGCGTCGGGAGCGAGATCGTCGAACGTCCTGTCGTACCCCGCCGCCACGAGAGCTCGATGGACGGTCGGGTCGAAGACGCCGCCCGTCCGCTCCCGCGCCGCGATCGCCAGCTCGACGACCTCGGTGAGATCGCGCGAGGCATCGATCCGACCGGTGCGGTTGAGCCGTGACAGCTCGGAGTCGGGACGGAAGCGGGACATCACCTGCTCGAGGCGTTCGAACTCGGCCTCGCAGGCGTCGAGCTCTGGGCCGGCGTTCTCGGCCTCGACGAGCAGCTCGATCGAGGTGCCCATCGCCCGAAAGCTGCGCCGCTCCATCACGACGTCCTCGTCACGACGAGCGGAGGCAGGTTGACAACGCGGACCGACGGCTGTGCGACCGAGCTGGTGGTGGAGAGCGACGCCAGCGAGCTGTTGCGGGCGACGATCTTCGCGGCGGCTGCGTTCCGCGTTGCGAGTGCGTGCCGGTAGGCCGCCCAGCGCTGGTCGACGATCCGTTTCACGAGCAGCGACTCGTGCTGCAGCCGTTGCTGCCGCGCGGCGAGCGCAACGAGGCGCGGGTCCTGGGCCGGCCGCGGCGCCCACGGATGGGCGGCCACGGCGGCCCAGGCGACGAGGAAGACCACGAGCCCGGCGATCAGCGCGTACAGACGTCCGACATGGTCAGTCATCCTGGCCGCCTCCTCCGTCGGAACCGTCGCTCGGTCCTTCGTGCTCACCGCCGTGCCGGTGGATCACGTGGACGATCGGCGGGGCACGGTGGTAGACGACGGCCTGCGGGGCGACGGCGGCCGGTGCGACCGCCGGGTGGGACGCGACGGGCAGCGCCGGAATTGCCGGCGGTTTCTTGCGCAGCTCCGCCAGGAGCGTGCGCTCGGCCTGATCGAGCGCGCGATTCTGCTTCGCGATCTGCACTGCGCTCACGTGCGAGGTCGCGTTCGCGTTCGCGCCGAGCTGCGTCGTGCGGAGCGCGGCGAAGGTGCCTGCGATCGCGGCGAACGCGACCACGGCGGCAACGATGAGTGCATGTGTGCGTTTCATGGATGCCACGCTACGAGTGGCCGCGCCAGGGCTGGGCCAGGGGAAGGCAAAGCTTTCGCCAGGAATCCGTGAATTCGCCGATGCGGGGGTGGACGGCCCTGGAACGATGGGACCCGTGAACGTCTTACTTGTCGAGGACGACGATGCAATTGCCGAGCCGTTGGCCGTCGGCCTGCGCCGGGAAGGCTTCGAGGTGACGCGCGCGGCGACCGGGGCAGAGGCGCTGGCCACCGAGGGTGCGGACCTGGTGCTGCTCGACCTGCGACTCCCGGACGTCGACGGCTTCTCGGTCTGTCGCCAGCTCCGTGCCCGCTCAGACGTTCCGATCATCGTCGTGTCGGCGCGCGGCGAGGAGGTCGACCGCGTCGTCGGCCTCGAGCTGGGGGCCGACGACTATGTCGTCAAGCCGTTCGGGCTACGGGAGCTGATCGCGCGGATCCGGGCGGTGACGCGCCGCACCGGCGAGCACCGCGGCTCGGATCACGACGAGGAGCTCGTCGCCGGGGCGCTCCGGATCGACCTTCGCGCCCACCGCGTGACGGTCGAAGGCGCTGAGGTGTCGCTCACCGCGAAGGAGTTCGCGCTCCTGGCGCTCCTCGCGCGCGAGCCCGGTGCGGTCGTCGACCGCGAACGAATCCTGCGCGAAGTCTGGGACACGACGTGGTACGGATCGTCGAAGACGATCGACGTTCACGTGGCCGCGCTCCGCCGCAAGCTCGGCGACCCCGCATGGATCGAGACCGTGCGCGGGATCGGGCTTCGTCTCCGTTCGGAATGAACCGCCGACTCCTCGCGAGCTATCTCGCATTGACCGCCGCGGTGCTGGTTGCGCTCGAGGTCCCGCTCGCGATCGTCGACGCGCGGAACGAACGCCAGGACCTCACGGCCAAGGTCGAGCGCGACGCGTTCGCGGTCGCATCGCTGGCGGAGGACACGCTGCAGCGCGGCGGCCGGCCTTCGGTCGCTCTGCAGCGGGTCGTCGTCCGCTACCAGGGGGCGACAGGCGGGCGCGTCGTGATCGTCGATCGAAGCGGGCGTCGCGTTGCCGACTCGCATCCGGCGAGCCCGAACGAGACGGAGTTTGCAACGGAGGCACGTCCCGAGATCCTGACCGCACTGCACGGTCGCGTGGCCACCGGCATCCGCTACTCGTCGACGCTGCACACACGGTTGCTCTACGTCGCCGTCCCCGTTGCCTCCGGCGGCGACTTGCTCGGCGCGGTGCGTATCACCTACCCGACGTCCACGCTCGACGCCCGCGTGACGCGCTACCGGCTCGCGCTGCTCGCTGTCGGTCTACTGGTGATCGCAGCCGCTGCGGCGACAGGGCTCGTGCTCGCGCGGTCGATCTCCCGTCCGCTTCGCCGGCTCGAACAGGCTGCGGCTCGCGTCGGCGCCGGCGACCTGGCAGCCCGGGCACGTGAGGACGACGGTCCGCCCGAGGTGCGCATGCTCGCCGCCGAGCTGAACCGCTCGACGGCGAAGCTGGAGGCGTTGCTGACATCGCAGGAGCAGTTCGTCGCCGACGCCTCGCACGAGCTGCGGACCCCGCTGACGGCACTACGACTTCGACTCGAAACGGGTGACGACGCCGGTGCGATCGCCGAGGTCGACAGGCTCGCGCGCCTCGTCGGCGAGCTCCTCGTACTCGCACGCGCCGACGCCGGGCGGGAGGCGGCGGGCGAGGTCGATCTCGGAGGCCTCGCCACTGCGCGAGTCGACGCATGGGAGCCGCTCGCGACCGAGCGCGGGGTCCGGCTCGTCGCGCCTGATGCTGCGGGCGTCGTCGTCTGGGCGGGTCCAGGACGCGTCGAGCAGGTCGTCGACAACCTGCTCTCGAATGCGCTCGAGGTCGCGCCGCGCGGATCGTCGGTGGTCGTCGGGATCGACGGTACGGAGTTGCACGTTGTCGACGAAGGGCCGGGTCTCTCCGACGAAAAGCGTGCCCGTGCGTTCGACCGCTTCTGGCGCGGCCGGAGCGGCCCCGGATCGGGGCTTGGACTGTCGATTGCGAAGCGGCTCGTCGAGCTCGACGGCGGCGAGATCGCACTCGACGAGGCGGCGACGGGCGGCGTCGACGCCGTCGTCCGCTATCCGGCGCTGCGCGTCACACTCTCGCGGCCGCGCGCTCCGACCGTACGCTCGTAGAGCGCGACCGTCCGTTCGGCGACCGCGCGCCAGCTGAACTCCTCGACGGCGCGTCGTCGACCGGCCTCGCCCATCCGCCGCGCGCGTTCGGGATCGGCGAGCAGCTCGTTGACGCGCTCGGCGAAGTCGGCGGCGAAGCCGGCGGGGTCGACCGGGTTGCCGTCGGCACCGAGCGCCACTGGAACGAGCAGCCCCGTCTCGCCGTCGACGACGACCTCGGGGATGCCGCCGACCGCCGACGCGACGACGGGCGCGCCGCAGGCCATCGCTTCGAGGTTGACGATCCCGAGCGGCTCGTAGATCGACGGGACGCAGAACACGCTCGCGTGGGAGAGCAGCTGGATCACCTCGGGCTTCGGCAGCATCTCCTCGATCCAGACCACGCGGCCGCGTTGCGCGCGCAACCGCTCGACGCGCTCGCGTGTCGCCCGCTCGACCTCGGGCTCGTCGGGCGCGCCGGCGCAGAAGACGAGCTGCGCGCTCGCGTCGATCTCGAGGCCGGCATCGAGGAGGTGGACGATCCCTTTCTGCCGCGTGATGCGACCGACGAACAGCACGATCGGGAGATCCGGCACGACGCCGTGCCGCTCGAGGGCGTCCGTGCGCGCGTCGAAGGCGTACTCGCCCGTGTCGATGCCGTTGTAGACGACGTCGATCCGCTTCGGGTCGACCTGTGGGTATGCGGTTTGAACATCCGCGCGCATCGCGCTCGAGACGGCGATGATCGCGTCGGCGGCCTCGACGGCGGTGCGCTCGCAGAACGACGAGAGCGCGTAGCCGCCTGCGCCGAGCTGTTCGGCCTTCCAGGGACGCATCGGCTCGAGGCTGTGCGTCGTCACGATGTGCGGAACGCCGTGCAGGAGCTTCGCCAGGTGACCGCCGAGATTCGCGTACCACGTGTGCGAGTGCACGACGTCGGCGCCGCCGAGGTCGGCCGCCATCGCGAGGTCGACGGACATCGTCTGCAGCGCCGGGCTGGCGCCGGCCAGTTCGTCCCAGGGCGCGAAGGCCAGCGCCCCGGGCCGGGGCGCGCCGAAGCAGCGCACCTCGAGCTCGATCAGCTTCGCGAGCTCGCGCGCCAGGTACTCGACGTGCACGCCCGCACCGCCGTACACGTCCGGCGGATACTCGCGCGTGAGCAGCACGGCTTTCACGGCACGACACCGTACCCGCCGGTCCGGGTCCTATACTCGTGAGCGGGTGTTGACGATGACCCGGCACGCGGGTTTCGCAGGCGTGGACCAGGACCGCTTCGAGCGGCCCCGCGGGTTCCGCGACCCGGCGGGTCTCGGCGCCGGCGTCGACACGCTTCCGGGCGTCGGGCCGACCGTCGCGAAGCGATTGCGAGCGCTCGGTATCGCGACCGTCGGCGACGTGCTGCTCCATGCGCCGCGCCGGTACGAGCGCGCCGCGGACGAGCTGGCGATCGCGCAGCTCTGGGGCCCGGACGAGGTCGCGATCGCCGGAGTCGTCCGGGACGTGCGCTCGCGGCGCCTGGGCGGCCGCCGCACGATCGTGACCGCGCGGGTCGAGGACGGGAGCGGCTCGATCTCCGCCTCGTGGTTCAACCAGCCGTGGCTGGTCGACCGGCTCGCGCCCGGCACGCACGTCCGGCTCCGCGGCAAGCTCGGCCGCCACGGCTTCGACGTCAAGAGCTACGACGTCGGCGAGGCGCGGGCGACCGCCGACTTCGCGCCCGTGTATCCGGCGAGCGAGCAGGTTCCGTCGTGGCGGTTGCGCGAGCTCGCGCGGGCTGCGCTCGACGGTCACGTGCACGCGATCCACGATCCGCTGCCGGCGACCCTCGAGCTTCCGCTCCGCCGCGATGCGATCGCCGCGCGCCACTTCCCGGCCGACGAGGCGGAGGCGGAGCTGGCGCGACGCCGGCTCGCGTTCGACGAGCTCGTGACGCTGCAACTCGCGGTCGCCCGCTCCCGTGACGACGACGCGGTCGCGATCGCGCTGCCGCCACCGGGCGAGCTGATCGGGCGCTATCGGGCGGCGTTGCCGTTCGTGCTCACCGAGCATCAGGAGGGCGCGATCGCCCAGATCGACGGCGACCTCGCACGCTCGGCTCCGATGCAGCGGCTGCTGCAGGGCGACGTCGGGTCGGGGAAGACGGTTGTCGCGCTCTACGCCTTGCTGCGCGCGGTCGAGACCGGACGGCAAGGCGCTCTGATGGCTCCGACCGAGACGCTGGCCGAACAGCACTTCCTGACGATCGAGTCGCTCTGCGCCGAGGTCGGTGTGCGCTGCGTGCTGCTCACCGGCTCGGCCGGGTCGAAGCGCGTTCGCGATGCGATCGCCGCCGGGGAGGCGCAGATCGCCGTCGGCACGCATGCGCTGATCCAACGCGACGTCGAGTTCGCCGACCTCGCAGTCGCGGTCGTCGACGAGCAGCACCGTTTCGGGGTCGAGCAGCGCAAGGCGCTCGCCGAGGGCCGCGCACCGCACGTCCTGCACATGACGGCGACGCCGATCCCCCGCACGCTCGCACTCACCATCTACGGCGACCTGGCCGTGAGCGAGATCGCGAAGCCGCCGGCCGACCGCAAGCCGATCGTGACCGCGTGGGTCGGCGCGGAGCGCTCCTCGGAGGCGTACGAGCGGCTGCGTCGCCATCTCGACGCCGGCCGTCAGGCGTACGTCGTCTGTCCGCTGATCGAGCAGTCGGAGACGCGACTCGCCCGGGCCGCCGAGGCGGAGGCGGAGCGGCTACGGAGGGCAGAGCTTCGCGGCTATCGCGTGGGGCTGCTCCACGGTCGGCTGAAGCCGGTCGAGCGGCGCGACGTGATGCGGCAGTTCAAGGAGGGCGAGCTCGACGTCCTCGTCGCGACCACCGTGATCGAGGTCGGTGTCGACGTCCCGAACGCGACGATCATGATCGTGCAGGAGGCCGACCGGTTCGGGCTCGCGCAGCTGCACCAGCTGCGCGGCCGCGTCGGGCGCGGGAGCGAGCAGAGCTACTGCCTGCTCATTTCGCGGGCCAAGGTCGAGCTGACCGACGTGGCGCAGGCCCGCCTGCAGGCACTCGTCGACTCGACCGACGGCTTCGCGCTGGCCGAGGCCGATCTCGAGCTGCGCGGCGAGGGGCAGCTGCTCGGAACGCGGCAGTCTGGCTGGAGCGACCTGCGGTTCACACGTCTGCGCGAGGATCGCGATCTGCTCGAGCGGGCGCGCGAGCTCGCGCGGGAGCTGCGCGATGTCGACGGGCCGTGGCAGGACGAGGTCGATCGCCTGCACGGCGCGCCGGAGGCCTGAGCCGGCTGAACGTCGCTGGCGGTCAGCCGTCGGCGATCGGCCGGCCGACGACGAGCGCGCTCCGAACGTCGTCGGGGAGCTCCGCGAATCCGGCGTCGGGGAGCGCGCAGACCCCGTCGAGCACTTTCGCGAAGAAGCAGCGTGCGGACGCCGCGAGCACCACATCGAGGATGTCCGTGTCCGTGAGCCCGACGCGGCGCAACGGCTCGTAGTCGCGCTCGGTGATCGAGCTCGCATCGTCAACGACCTTCTCGGCGAACGCCATCACCGCAAGATCGGTCTCGTCGAGTGCGGAGGTGTTCCGGTCGCGTGCGATTGCGACGACGTCCTCGTCGAAGCGCTCGACGAGGACGCGGCCGTGCGCGAGCGAGCAGTAGCTGGAGCGCAGACGAAGCGCGGCCGCAAGCGTCGCGAGCTCGTAGCGGCGACGGTCCATGCCGTCGCGTAGCGATGTGTTGAGCTGCACCCAGCCTGCATAGACGTCCGGCCGCGCGGCGAAGGCACGCTCGTAGTTCGTGGGCTCCACGGGCTCGGTCATCGGCGCAGTATGGCGTTGACCAGCCGACAGCCGCGTAACAGTGGATGTCCATGTCGGGCCTCGGGACGCCCCTGTTGGTCGCCGTCTTCGTCGTCGCCGCTGCGATGACGTCGGTCGCCGGTAATGCGCTCTCGAAGACCACGGACACACTCGATGTCCGCCTGAATCTCGGCGATGCGTTCGGAGGACTGATTCTGCTCTCGGTCGCGGGGAGCCTGCCGGAGCTGGCGATCACCGTCTCCGCCGCCGCATCGGGCCATCTCGATCTCGCCGCCGGCAATCTCATCGGCGGGATCGCCGTCCAGACGATGGTGCTCGTGCTCTGCGACTTTGCCGTCGGGCCGGAGCGGCCGTTGACGTTTCTCGTCGGTGCGCTGAGCCCGGTGCTCGAGGGCCTGCTCGTCGTCCTCGTCGTCTCGGGTGTCCTCATGGGGTCGCTGCTGAGGCCGTCGACGGCGATCGGCGGGGTCGTGAGCCCGGCCTCGGTCGGGATCGTCGTGGTGTGGCTGCTCGGGGTGTTCGTGATCAACAGGGTGCGGAACAGCCCGCGCTGGAAGATCACGATGGAGGGCTCGCACCGTGGCCGCCGTCACCGCCGCGAGCCGATCCCGAATCACCCGCATCCGTTCGCGACGCGATCGACGGCGCAGGTGGCGGCGATCTTCGGCGGCGCCTGTGCCGTGACGCTCGCGATGGGCGTCCTCCTGGAGGTGAGCGGGAACCTGCTGGCCGACCGCGCCGGTATCAACGGCGTGGTCTTCGGTGCCACGGTGCTTGCCACGGCGACGGCGTTGCCGGAGATCAGCTCCGGGATCGCCGCCGTCCGCCTGGGCGACAACGCGCTGGCGCTCGGTGACATCTTCGGCGGCAACGCCTTCCAGCTGTGCCTCTTCCTCGTCGCCGACCTCGTCGCCGGGACGCCGGTGCTGCCCAAGGCCGGAAGCCTGAACGCGTGGCTCGCGTCGCTCGGCGTCGGGCTGACGGCGATCTTCGCGATGGGGGTGATCATCCGGCCGCTGCGCTGCCGGGCGAGGCTCGGCCCCGACTCGCTGTTCGCGATCGCCCTGTTCGCCGTCGGTATCGCCGGGCTCTTCGTCGTGCCGCGCGTGTAGGTGCCAGGCACCGTTACGAATGCGCGACGAACCGTCCACAGGCACTGGCCGCGGCCGCTCGGAATCGGCATGGTTGAGCGCGGCGCAGGCGGGATGCCACTGCCGAAAGAGGGGTCGCGCGTGGACCTCATCGGTGCCAGGCGCCGGGCCTGACACGCCCCGAAAGGGCACCATCAGCCGACGTGCGGATCATCGCCGGCACCCACCGCGGACAGCGGATCGCCGCCCCCAGGGGCACCGCGACCCGGCCCACCTCCGACCGCGTCCGCGAGAACGCGTTCAACCTGATCGGCCCCGTCGACGGCGCCGACGTGCTCGACCTGTTCGCCGGCTCGGGCGCGCTCGGCCTCGAGGCCCTCTCCCGGGGCGCCGACCGGGTCGTCTTCGTCGAATCCGATCGCGACGCGTGCCGCACGATCAACGCGAACCTCGACAAGCTGAGGCTGCACGGGATCGTGCTCTGCCAGGACGTGCTGCGCGCCGTCGGAGCCGACCGGGGCGCCTACGACCTCGTGCTCTGCGACCCGCCGTACGACTTCGACCGCGCGCGTCTCACGCCGCAGCTTGCCCGACTGCTCCGGCCGGACGGGCTCCTCGTCTACGAGAGTTCCGGCCGCGAGCAGCCGCCCGAGGTGCCTCTCCTCACGGAGACGACTTCGCGCAAGTACGGTTCCGCCCGGCTTACGCTGTACCGACCATGATCACCGCGATCTACCCCGGCACCTACGACCCCGTGACCAACGGGCACGTCGACGTGATCTCGCGCGCGGCGCGAATCTTCGACCGCGTCGTCGTCGGCGTCGTCGGCAATCCGCACCACAAGGAGCCGATGTTCCCGGTCGAGGAACGGGTCGCGTTCCTCGTCGAGGCGCTCGTCGACATCCCGAACGTCGAGGTCGACGTCTTCCGCGAGCTCGTGGTCGACTTCGCCCGCCGCTGGGACGCCCGCGCGATCGTCAAGGGCCTCCGCGTCGTCTCCGACTTCGAATACGAGTTCCAGATGAATCAGCTCAACCGTCATCTCGCGCCCGATATCGAGACGGTGTACGTGATGGCGAGCTCACAGGTGAGCTTCGTTTCCTCGAGCGGGGTCAAGGAGATCGCGTCGTTCGGCGGAAACGTCGAGGAGCTGGTGCCCGCGATCGTCGCGCGCCGCCTGAAGGAGCTTTTCCCGGACGGGCGCGGCGGGGCGCCGCTGTCCGACCAGGAGTAATACTCTTCCGGCGATGGACGTACTCGTACTCATCGACAAGCTCGACGACCTCGTGCACAACGCCAAGGCCGTTCCACTCACCGATCAGGTGCGGATCGACCGCGAGGAGATCTACGACATCCTCGACCAGATGCGCGCCACGATCCCCGAGGAGATCAAGCAGGCCCGCTGGATCGTCAAGGAACGGCAGGAGATGCTCGGCGAGGCGAAGCGGGAGCAGGATCGCCTGCTCGGCGAAGCGCGCGAGCAGGCGGTGCGCGAGGCGTCGCAGACCGAGATCGTCAAGCTGGCCGAGCGCCAGGCACAGGAGATCATCGACGAGGCCAAGCGACAGGCCCGGGAGATGCGGCTCGAGATGGAGGACTGGGCCGACGGGATGCTGGCGACGCTCGAGACGAACCTCGATCGTTTCCTGACCGCGGTTCGCCGGGGTCGGGAGCGGTTGCACGAGCGCTCGCAGGAGTCGGTCGTCGCCGGGATCGGCCCGGTCGACCTCTCCGAGGACGGCTCGGCCTACTAGTCCTGGTCGCCCCTGCGGCGTTCGCTACGCTCGTCGCATGACGAGCTTCAGCCTGCGTCAGGTGAAGCTCCGTCCCGGTGAGGCGTACCGCGACGAGCTCGAGGTGGAGCTGCAGGCGTTCGACTTCGGCGGCCAGCGCTACGTGCCGGTGCCGGAGAAGGTGCCGGCGCTGTTCGAGGTCTCGCGAGCGAACACCGGAACGGTCTTCACGCTCTCCTTCACGGCCCGCCTCTACGGGCCGTGCTACCGCTGCCTGGGCGACGCGCTGCTCGAGCTGCCGATCTCGGGCCGCGAGTATCAGGCCGAGTCGCCCGACGACGAGCAGCTGACCACGCCGTACATCCACGGAGCGAACCTCGACCTCTCGGAGTGGGCGCACGACGCGATCGCCCTGGCACTCCCGGAGAAGATCCTCTGCCGGCCGGACTGCGCCGGCCTCTGCCCGGTCTGCGGCAAGAACCTGGCCGACGAGCCGCACACCCACGAGGAGCAGGAAGGCGATCCGCGCTGGGCGGCGCTCGAGGCGCTACGAAACGAGCTCTGACCGGCGTTCCATCAGCACCACGTCGAGCCACTCGCCACGCTTCTGCGCGATCCGCTCGCGCGTCCCGACGATCCGAAAGCCGCAGCTCGAGTGGAGTGCGACCGACGGTACGTTGCCGGCGAGAATCCCGGCCTGGATCGTCCAGATGCCGGCGTCGTCCGCCCGCCGCACGAGCTCCTGCAGGAGCTCGCGCCCGACGCCGCGGCGCCGCGCCGCCCGCGCCACGTACACCGAGACCTCCGTCACGCCGCGGTAGCACTCGCGGCTCGAAACCGGCGAGAGGGCGGCCCAGCCGACGACCTCACCGTCCGAGAGAGCGACCAGCCGCGGCGCCGCGAGGTGACCGGCATCCCACTCCTCCCACACCGGAACGCGCTCCTCGAAGGTTCCCTGGTCGAGCCCTTCGGCGTAGATCCGGGCCGCGTCCGGCCAGTGGCCGGGAAGCAGATCGGCGATCGTCACGGCTCGATGGTACGAGCCGCCGTGGCGTGACCGCTACACTGCGCCGCCGATGGCAGTCCCGAAGAGAAAAACGTCGAAGGCCCGCCGCGACCAGCGTCGCGCGCAGCACTCGATCGAGGCACCGCGCGTCAACACCTGCCCGCAGTGCGGCTCGCCGAAGCGGCCGCACCGCATCTGCCCGACCTGCGGCACCTACCGGGGCCGCGAGGTCGAGCCGCTCCGCCTCGACCACCCGTAGACTTCGCCGCTGTGGCGCGGATCGCCGTCGACGCACTCGGGGGCGACAATGCGCCGCGTGAGGTGATCCTCGGCGCCCTCGACGCGGCCGCCGACGGGATCGAGGTGACGCTGTACGGGCCTGCGTCGCTCGACACGCAGGGACTTCCGCTCGTGGCCACGACCGAGCGGATCGACATGGCGGAGAAGCCGGCCGAGGCCGTCCGGGCGAAGCCCGACTCGAGCCTCGTCGCGGCCGTGCGCGCCGCCGGCGCCGGCGAGGCTGACGCCGTCGTCTCGGCGGGAAACACCGGAGCGATGCTCGCCGCCGGCCTGCTGCACCTGCGCCGGTTGCCGGGCGTGCTCCGACCGGCGATCGCGGTGCCGATCCCGGCGCGGGAGGGCGTGACCGTGCTGCTCGATGCCGGGGCCAACGCCGACGCGCGCCCGGAGCACCTCGTGCAGTTCGCGCACATGGGCGCCGTCTTCTGCGAGGAACTGCTCGACGTGAACCGGCCCGAGGTGCGCCTGCTCTCGATCGGCGAGGAGGACGAGAAGGGGAACCAGCTGACGCTCGAGGCCAACCGGCTGCTCCGCGACGAGGGCGACCACCTGAACTTCGCCGGCAACGCCGAGGCGCGCGACCTGCTCCTCGGCGTCGCCGACGTGATCGTCGCGGACGGGTTCACCGGGAACGTGGTGCTGAAGCTGCTCGAGGGCACGATCAAGGATCTCCTCGACGTGATGCGGGCGGAGATCACCGCCACGCTGATCGGGAAGCTCGGCGGCCTCCTGATCCAGCCCTCCGCCCGCCGCCTCCGGACCCGGTTCGATCCGGACACCTACGGCGGTGCCTACCTGCTCGGCCTGCGCGGTCTCGCGGTGATCGCGCACGGCAACTCGCACCGGCGCGCGATCGCGAACGCGATCAGGCTCGCCGCCCGCGGCGTCGACCACCGCGTCGTCGACCGGCTTACGGAGCGGTTGCCCGAGCGCGTCCGTGTATGATCGCCCGGATTTTCGGGGCCCCCCAACCTGCATCGAGGTGACATGGCAGCGTCGCGTGAAGAGGTTTTCGAGCGAGTCAAAGACGTTCTGAAGGAGCAGCTCGGAGTCGAGGACGACCAGATCACGGAGGAGGCGTCGTTCCAGAACGATCTCGATGCCGACTCGCTCGACCTCGTCGAGCTGATCATGGAGCTCGAGGACCAGTTCGGGATCAAGATCTCCGACGAGGATGCGCAGAAGATCACGACCGTCGGCCAGGCAGTCGACTACGTCACCTCGCACCAGTAGCACCAACCGACTCAGGGAGCTGATCGACTCGCTCCCACCCGACCGGGCGGCGGCGGTCTTCACTCACGCCTCCTGGGCGGCCGACCGCAGTGCCTCGTACGAGCGGCTCGAGTTCCTCGGGGACTCGGTGCTCGAGCTCGCCGTCGCGCGGGCCCTCTACGAGCGCTTTCCCGAGTTCGCGGAAGGGCGGATGGCCAAGGTGCGGTCACACGTCGTCTCGCGCGCGAGCTGCGCCGTCGTCTCGCGCGAGCTCGAGCTCGGCGAGCGGCTGCGCGCGGCGGCCGTCGGGCTCACCGCCGACGAGGCTGAGCGACTGGTGCAGAACCGCAACGTGCTCGCCGCCGTCCTCGAGGCGGCGCTCGCGGGGCTGTTCCTCGAGCACGGGTTCGAGGTCATCGAGGAGGCGATCGTGGCTGCGTTCGAGCCGCGCATCGAGTACGCCGTGAACACGCATGTCGATCACAAGACCGAGCTGCAGGAGCGCCTCGCGCGCACCGGCCGGGCGGTGTCGTATGTCGTGGTCGACGTCGAGGGCCCGCCGCACGACCGCAACTTCACCGCGGCCGCGGTCATCGACGAGCGCACGCTGGGCACCGGTAGCGGCTCGTCGAAGAAGGACGCCGAGCAGGCCGCGGCCGCGCAGGCGCTCGAGGCGCTCAGCGCAGAAGCCGGCGATGCAGGCTCTGCGTCTCAGTAGACGGGCTGATCCCGAGGTCATCGCGGAGGCGCGACCGGAGCGCCTCGTACACGAGCAGGGCCTGGGCGGAGTTGCCTTCCCGCTCGAACGCTTCCATCAGCAGCCGGTGCCCCGACTCGCGGTAGGGCTCGAGCGCGACAAGAGTGCGTCCCGTGCGCACGGCCGCCGCGAGCTCGGTGCCGCCGATGCCGAGCGTGGAACGGCCGTATGCCTCGAGTGCGCGCACGTGGAGCTCGGCGAGCCGCCCACGCTCCGCCTCGATCCAGTCGCCCGACTCGCCGGCGAGGAACGGTCGCGCGCACACGAACATCGCGACCTGGGACGGTGCCCATGCCTCGTGTGGTTGCTCCTGGGCCAGCGCGCTCTCGGCTCGGTGAA
Organism: uncultured Thermoleophilia bacterium; assembly: GCA_963742605.1. GTDB lineage: Bacteria > Actinomycetota > Thermoleophilia > Gaiellales > Gaiellaceae > PALSA-600. The sequence goes on from CAVUNA010000007.1 coordinate 47,581, forward strand.
CCGACTCGACGGCTTCCTCGACGTCCACGCGCAGGGGTTCGACGTCGACCTGGAGCCCGTCGAGGGGCACGATCCGCCGAAGCTTCGAGAGCAGCGGCGCGATCCCGCCGTCGTGCCCGTCGGCCCAGACCGCCCCGGGGAGCTCGTCACGCGTGATCGTCCGCAGGCGGTTCGAGACGAGATACGCGAGCAGGATGCGGCCCTGCCTGCCGGGGAGCTCGTGCTCCACGCGACGGCCGTCGAGCTCGACCACGAAGCGGCCGCACAGCTGCACCTTTCCCGCCAACCACTCGCCAACATAAGCCCAACGCCGGAGGCGTACAACGCCCACGATCCCAACGAAGGGAGCGACATGAGCAAGCAGATCACCTGTGAATGCGGGTACGTGATCCGCGGCGAGAGCGAGGGCGAGGTCGTCCAGGGAGCGCGTGACCACATGCGTGCAGATCATCCCGACCTGCTCGGCAAGGTCACCGACGCGGATCTTGCAGGCTGGATCGAGGAGGTGTGAGATGACCGCCGTCTTCGATCCCCTCACCTACAAGGAGACGACCCGCGTCCAGTGGCAGGACGCGGCCGAGGCGTGGCATCGCTACGACCCGGTGTTCGACCGCTGGCTCGGCGAAGCGACGGAGGTCATGCTCGACCTCGCCGGCGTCGGGCCCGGAAGCCGCGTCCTCGACATCGCCGCCGGCTCGGGCGGGCAGACGATCGTCGCAGCGCGACGGGCCGGCACCGGCGGCGCCGTGCTGGCGACCGACATCTCCCCGAACATCCTCGAGGAGGCGGCGGCCGCAGCACGTGGCGCGGGCCTTGCGAACGTCGCCACGCGCGTGATGGACGGCGAGCGGCTCGAGCTCGAGCAGGGCTCGTTCGACGCTGCGATCTCCCGGCTCGGGCTGATGTACCTGCCGGACAAGGCTCGCGCACTCGTGGAGGCCCGGGCGGCGCTCAGGCCGGGCGGCCGCTACGCGGCGCTGGTCTTCGCCGAGCCCGACCGCAACCGCTTCTTCTCGGTGCCGATCGCGATCATCCGCGAGCGGGCCGAGTTGCCGCCGCCGGGGCCGGGCCTGCCGGGGCCGTTCTCGGCGATCGGGCTCGGCGATCTGCTTACGGAGGCCGGTTTCGAGGAGGTCGAGGTCAGGCGGCTGCGGGCCCCGCTGCGGCTGGCGAGTGCGGCCGACTGTGCGCAGCTGGAACGGGAGTCGTTCGGCGCCCTGCACCAGATGCTCGCCGGTCTGTCGGCCGAGGCGCAGAGCGACGTGTGGGCCGAGATCGGCCGGGCGTTGCGTGAGTTCGAGGGCCCCGACGGCTTCGTCGGCCCGTGCGAGTTGCTCGTGGGCGGCGGCACCGCACCGTAGAGCCATAAGTTGGTGCCTGGCACCGAGTGGTGCCAGGCACCGGGCTCCCATCCGGGGCGGGCGATAGCCTCTTCTCGGCGTGCACCTGAAGGCGATCACCCTGCGCGGCTTCAAGTCGTTCGTCGACCCTGTCGAGATTCGGCTCGAGCCCGGCGTCGCCGTGGTCGTGGGGCCGAACGGCTCGGGCAAGTCGAACGTCTCCGACTCGATCCTCTGGGCGACCGGCTCGATGAGCCCGGGGGAACTGCGCGCCGAGAAGCCGGACGACGTCCTCTTCGCCGGCTCGGGCGGCCGCGAGGCCGTCGACACCTGCGAGGTCGATCTGCTCTTCGACAATGCCGACGGCGCGTGGCCCGACCTGCCCTTCGCGGAGGTCTCCGTTGCGCGGCGGCTGCATCGCGGCGGCGAGGGCCAGTACCTCGTCAACCGCGCCGCGGTCCGTCGCATCGACCTCGTCGAGCTGCTCTCGGACGTCGGTCTCGGCGGCGGCCTCCGTTCCGTCATCTCGCAGGGCCGGGTCGAGACCGTGCTCAACTCGAAGCCCGTCGAGCGTCGCGAGCTCGTCGAGGAGGCCGCCGGGCTCGGTCGGTTCAAACGGCGCCGGCACCGTGCCGAGCTGAAGCTCGCCCGGGTCGCGGTCCAGGTCGACCGCGCGCGCGACCTCGAGGACGAGGTCCGGAAACGCCTCCGCCCGCTCGCCCTGCAGGCGACTGCCGCCGAGCGGGCCGAGAAGCTCGGCTTCGAGATCGCGCGGCTGCAGGCCGCGATCGCGACACTCGATCTGCAGCGGCTCACCGAGCGACGTTCGGGAGCCGATGCCCGCCGCGCCGAGGCCGCCGAGGAGCGCCGGGCCCTCGACGGCCGGATCGCCGACCTGGTGGCCGCGCGCGAGCGCGCCGAGGTCGAGCTCACCGATGCCGCGGGAGCCCGTGAGGGAACCACCGCGGCGCTCTACCGGCTGGCGTCGAGCAGCGAGCGGATCGCGCTTCGGCGCGAGGCGGCGTCGCTGCTCGCGGCGAGCCTCACGGCGGAGCTCGAGGCGGTGCGCAACCACGATCCGCGCGCGTCGGCAGGGCTCGACGAGGCTGCCCGTGGCGCCGCTGCCGCTGCCCAGCACGCCGCTGCCGAGCTGGCCCGTGCGCAGCTCGAGGCCGAGGAGCAGTGGGCCCAGGTCGCCGCCGCCGAGCGTCGGGGCCAGACCGAGCTGCTCGCCGAGCTCGAGCGTGTCCTCGCCAGGCGCGGCGAGGCCGAGAGGCTGCTCACCGGCGGCGGCCGTGACGCCCTGCTCGCCCTGCGCGGCGCCACGGAGCGTCTCGCGATGCGGCACGAGTCGGCCCAGCGCCTCCGTGTCGAGGTCGAGGCCGAGCTGGCGGAGACGCGCCGGCGCGGCGGCGGCCCGACCGCCTTCGAGCTCGAGCGCGCCGCCGACGAGGCCGATGCCGCGGCGCGCGCCGCCCATCGCGAGCACGACGATCTCGAAGCCCGGGCCGTGCTCGCGCGTGAGCGCGTGACAGCCGTCGAGCTGGCGCTGTCGGAGCGAGAGGGACTCCCGCCCGCGGCGCGGGCGCTCGCGGAGCAGGGAGAGGAGCTTGCGCTGCAGCGTGTCGAGATCGCCGCCGGCCGCGAACGCGCGGTCGCCGCCGCGCTCGGCCACCTCGCGTCGGCCGTGCTGGCCGCCGACGCCGAGCGTGGGCTCGAGCTGGTCGAGCGCGCACGTGCGGCCGGTCTCGGCTCGGTGCGCGTTCTCGTCGGTCGCGATCCGCGGACGCTCGCCGGGCTGCCCGTGGTCGCGCAGGATGCGCTGCTTTCGTCCAGCGGGCCGGCGGTCACCGAGGACGGGCTGGGCTGGGATCCGGAACGGGGCGAGCTCTGGTTCGCGGGCGAGGCCGCCGAGGCGGTGCTGCTCGAGCTCGACACCCGCCGCCGCGCGCTCGCCGCCGAGGCCGACGAGCTCGTCGCCCGCGCCGAGCAGGCGGCCGGGTCCGCGGTCGCGGCCGACGAGCGGGCGGCGTCCGCTGCGCGAGCATTCGCGCCGGTCGCGCATCTGCGCGGCGTCCGTCGGGCAGCGCCGGCGTTGCTCGAGCGCCTGCTCGCAGGCGCCGAACGGCTCGACGAGACGCTGCGGATCGCGGCAGCGGCCGCAACGCGCCTCGAGGCGCCGCTCTCCGAACGGGCCGCGCGGCTCGCCGACGACCTGGGCGCGATCTCCGCGCGCGAGGCCGAGCTTCGCCATGCGGTCGCCGCGCACGAGGAGCGCGGCCTCGCCGCCGAGCGCCACGCAAAGGGGCGGGTCGCTCACGGCGCCGAGGCAGGTGTCGCGGCGACCGAGCGCGCGCAGGAGCTGCAGCTGCGGGTCGACGGCGCCGCTCGGGCCGCCGAGGAGCTCGCCGAGCGGGCACGTCTCGCCGCGCGCACTCTGGCCGAGTCGGACGGCGTCCGCTCGCTTCGTCCGAGCGCACTGGTGCTCGAGCGCCTGCTCGCGGGCGCCGGCCGGCTCGAGGCTGCGCTGACTGTCGAGGTCGAGCGCTTCGACGGCCCGCTGCGCTCGCGGGTCGAGGCGCAGGCGGCACGCACCGGCGAGCTGGGCGCGGAACTGCGTCGGCTGGGTGCCGCCGAGGTCGAGCTCAGGCAGAGCGCTGCGCAGGCGGGCGAACGATTGTCGGCGGTCGACGTCGAGCTGGCGCGCATCGACGCAGAGCACGACGAGGCCGAGCGTCGGCTCAACGCCGCCGGAGCCGAGCCCGCCGAGGGCACCGACCGCGATGAGCTCGCGGAGAAGCTGGCACGCGACGAGCGTCGCCGCGAGTCGCTGGGCCAGGTCAATCCACTCGCCAAGGAGGAGTACGAGGCCGAGAAGGAACGGCTCACCGAACTGTCGGAGCAGCGCGCCGATCTCGAGCGGAGCCTCGAGGAGCTCGAGCGCCTACGCGACGATCTGACGCGCACCGTCGAGACACGCTTCGCCGAGACGTTCGACGCCGTACAACGGCACTTCGACGAGGTCGCGGCCACACTCTTCCCCGGCGGCGCCGGCCGGCTGCAGCTGACGGAGCCCGAGGAGGAGGGCGAGGAGCCGGGGATCGAGGTCGAGTTGCGTCCCGCCGGCAAGAAGGTGCAACGGCTGAGCCTGCTCTCCGGCGGCGAGAAGGCGCTCGGCGCGATCGCGTTCCTCTTCTCGCTCTTCCTGTCCCGGCCGAGCCCCTTCTATCTGCTCGACGAGGTCGAGGCGGCACTCGACGACACGAACATCGGCCGCTTCACCGAGCTCCTCCGCCGCTATGCCGACCGTGCGCAGTTCATCGTCATCACCCACCAGAAGCGCACGATGGAGGCGGCCGACGTGCTGTACGGCGTGACGATGGGCTCGGACGGCGTCTCGCAGATCGTGTCGCGCCGGCTTCCGCGCGACGAGGAGGTCGCGGCGACGGCGTGAATGATCTCGCCTTCGTGCTGCGGGCGGTCGATCTCTTGAAGTCGCACGGCGTGCGGACCTGGCTCTGCGGCAGCTGGGCGGAGGACCTGCGCGGGCTGCGAACTCCGGGCCGGCACGGCGACCTCGATCTCCTCTACCCGGCGCGCGACTGGAACAGAGTGGACGCACTTCGGCTCGACTGGATGGACGGAAAGAAGCTCGCGTGGATGCGCGCATTCGTCCTCGAAGGGACGATGGTCGAGCTGTTCCTCGTGGAACGCGACCGTCGCGGCTGGTTCACGCGTCTCGAACGCCGCCGCCACGACTGGCCCGACGACGTCTTCAGGACGAACGGGCGGGTCGGAGTGGCGAGCGCGACGGCGCTCGCGGGCTTCCGCGCCGCCTATCCGCGGGCAGCCTGAAGAACTCCGGCTAACGTCCGGCTCGATGGCGCGCAGCTGGAGCGAGCTTCTCGGCGACGAGGCGACGGCCGAGGAGTCGGACGAGGAGACACGCGGGTTCTTCGGACGCCTGCGCGACTCGCTCGGCAAGTCCCGGCGCGCCCTCACCGAGCAGCTCCAGGTTGCCGCGTTCGATCCGGGCGACGACGCCTCCTGGGAGCGCCTCGAGGAGGCGCTGCTGTTCGCCGACGTCGGTGTCAGCGCGACCGCGGAGCTCGTCCGCCGCCTGGAAGCGCGCCAGGACCTGACCGAGCTGAACGCCGCGCTCGCGGAGGAGATCGGCGCGCTCTTCGGCGAGCCGCCGACGCTCGCCCTCGATCACGAGCCGGCCGTGATCCTCGTCGTCGGCGTCAACGGCACCGGCAAGACAACGACGATCGGGAAGCTCGCGAGCAAGCTGCACGAGCACGGACGATCCGTCACGCTCGGCGCGGCGGACACCTTCCGCGCGGCCGCCGAGGAGCAGCTCGAGATCTGGGCGGAACGCGCGCAGGCGCGCTTCGTCGGCGGCGAACGCGGCGCCGATCCCGCGGCGGTCGCGTACGACGCGATCGGCGCGGGCGGCGACGTCGTGATCGTCGATACCGCCGGACGCCTACACACGCAGTCGAACCTGATGGACGAGTTGCGGAAGGTGCACCGCGTGATCGCCGGGCGGCTCGAGGGCGCGCCGCACGAGACGCTGCTTGTCGTCGATGCGACGACCGGGCAGAACGGGGTGCAGCAGGCGCGCCTGTTCGCCGAAGCGGTGGACGTCACCGGCGTCGCGCTGACAAAGCTCGACGGCTCCGCGAAGGGGGGTGTCGCCGTCGCGATCGCCTACGAGCTCGGCCTGCCGGTGAAGCTGGTCGGCGTCGGGGAAGGGCTCGACGACCTGCGGCCGTTCGACGCGGAGGACTTCGCCCGGGCGCTCGTGGCGTGAAGCTCGAACGAGCATCGTCGTTCGACTGGGCGTTCCTCGCCGATCTGTTCACGCGGGGGTACGAGGGATACTTCGTCCCGGTCCACCTCGACGCGGCGGCGCTGGAGACGGTCGTCGACCGCTGGGACATCGACCCGGAGCGGTCGCGGGTGGCGTTCGACGGCGACGAAGCCGTCGGGCTGGCGAACCTCGCGGTGCGCGGCGAGGACGCGTGGATCGGCGGCATCGGTGTGATCGCGTCGGCCCGCCGCCGCGGCATCGGGCGTGCGTTGATGGAGGCAGTGCTCGCGGAGGCCCCGCCGCGTGTCACGCTCGAGGTGATCACCGAGAACGAGCCCGCGCGCAAGCTCTACGAGCAGCTCGGATTCGCATCGCGGCGTGTGCTCGAGGTCTGGTCGCTGTCCACCGAGGTGGACGCCGGCCCGGTGCGTGAAGTCGAGCCGGCGCCGCTCGGCCAGGACGATCTTCCGTGGCAGCGCGCCGACGCGTCGCTCCCCGCTGACTGCAAGCGGATCGAGGTCGACGGCGGCGCAGCGCTCTTCCGGGTGACGGACGGGAACGTCGGCGTGGCGCAGCTCGCCGCACGCGACGCCGCGGTTGCGAGCGAGCTCCTGCGCGCGATGCGTGCGCGCGGGGAGCGCCTCAGCTACGTGAACGTCCCGGAGGGCGATCCCGGGTCGATCGCGCTCCGCGAGCTCGGCGGCACGCTCGACCTTCGTCAGCTCGAGATGGAGCTCGACCGCGACCAGAGATTGATGCCGCTGTCCTCCGCATAGCGGTCGATCTCCGCGAGCTCGTCGGACGAGAAGTCGAGATTGGAAAGTGCCGACATGGTGTCCTCGAGTTGCGCGACGCTCGAGGCGCCGACGAGCGTCGATGTCATCCGCGGGTCGCGCAACGTCCAGGCGACGGCCAGCTGCGCGAGACTCTGGCCGCGCCGCGACGCGATCTCGTTCAGCGCACGAATTCGCGCGATCGTCTCGTCGGTCAGCATGTCGGGGGACAGCGACGTGTTCTCGGCCGCGCGCGAGCCGGGCGGGATGCCGTCGAGGTACTTGTCGGTCAGCATGCCCTGCGCGAGCGGCGAGAAGCCGATGCAGCCGACGCCGAGCTCCCCGAGCGCGTCGAGCAGGTCGGGCTCGATCCAGCGGTTGAGGAGCGAGTACGACGGCTGGTGGATGAGGAGCGGCGTGCCGAGCTCGCGGAGGATCCCTGCCGCCTCGCGCGTCTTCTCGGCGGAGTACGACGAGATTCCGGCGTAGAGCGCCTTCCCCTGCCGGACGGCCGTGTCGAGGGCGCCGAGCGTCTCCTCGAGCGGCGTCTCCGGGTCGAACCGGTGCGAGTAGAAAATGTCGACGTACTCGAGCCCCATCCGCGCGAGTGACTGGTCGAGCGAAGCGAGCAGGTACTTCCGCGAGCCCCATTCGCCGTACGGGCCGGGCCACATGTCGTAGCCCGCTTTGGTCGAGATCACGAGCTCGTCGCGATAGGGCCGCAGGTCGTCCCGCATGACGCGCCCGAACGTCTCCTCCGCCGAGCCATACGGCGGCCCGTAGTTGTTGGCGAGGTCGAAGTGGGTGACGCCCAGGTCGAAGGCACGCCGCAGGATCGCCCGACTGCCCTCGAGCGGCCGGTCGCCGCCGAAGTTGTGCCAGAGCCCGAGCGTGATCGCGGGAAGCTGCAGGCCGGAGCGCCCGCAGCGCCGGTAGCGCATCCGGTCGTAACGGTCCTCGGCGGCCGTGTACGGCATCCGGAGATCGTAGACGGGGGCGGCGGCTACCATGCGCGCTCGTGTTCGACAGCCTCTCGGACCGCCTCCAGGGCGCGCTCGGCGACCTTCGCAAGAAGGGCCGTCTGGACGAGGAGTCGATCTCGCGCGCGATGCGCGAGATCCGCCTCGCGCTGCTCGAAGCCGACGTCAACCTCACGATCGTCCGCGACTTCGTCGCCCGCGTGCGCGAGCGCGCGCTCGGCGAGCAGGTCCTGAAGAGCCTCACGCCGGGCCAGCAGGTCGTGAAGGCGGTGCACGACGAGCTCACCGAGCTGATGGGCTCGGGCGCCTCGGGCCTGGCGTACGGCAAGTTCACGGTGATCCTGCTTGCGGGCCTGCAGGGCTCGGGCAAGACCACGACCGCCGCCAAGCTCGCGCTCTACCTGCGCAAGGAAGGGCACTCACCGGGACTGATCGCTGCCGACCTGCAACGCCCGGCAGCGATCGACCAGCTCGAGCAGCTCGGCGCACAGCTCGGCATCCCCGTGTTCCGCACCGACACGAAGGACGCCGTCGAGGCCACGCGCAGCGGTCTCGAACGCGCGCGTGCCGAAGGGCTCGACGCGGTGATCGTCGACACCGCCGGCCGCCTCCAGATCGACGAGGAGCTGATGGACGAGCTGGCGCGGGTGCGCGACGAGGCGAAGCCGCACAACGTGCTGCTGGTGCTCGACGCGATGACCGGCCAGGAGGCGGTCGCGGTGGCGCAGGCTTTCGACGCGCGCGTCGCGTTCGACGGCGTCATCCTCACGAAGCTCGACGGTGACGCGCGTGGCGGCGCGGCGCTGAGCGTCAAGGCAATCACGGGCAAGCCGATCAAGTTTGCGGCGACGGGCGAGAAGCCCGACGCGCTCGAGGTCTTCCACCCCGACCGGATGGCGTCGCGCATCCTCGGCATGGGCGACGTGCTCACGCTGATCGAGCGTGCCGAGGCCGCGGTCGCCGAGGACGAGCAGGCGGAGATGGAGAAGCGCCTGCGGCAGGGGCAGTTCACGTTCGACGACTTCCTGCGCGCGTACAAGATGCTGCGGCGCATGGGGCCGCTCGGAGGAGTCCTGAAGCTGATCCCGGGCATGAAGGAGCAGATGGGCGGCGTCGACGTCGACGAGCAGCAGCTCAAGCGCGTCGAGGCGATCGTGCTCTCGATGACGCCGCACGAGCGGTCGACACCGCACGTGATCGACGGCAAGCGCAGGCTCCGCATCGCACGCGGCTCGGGCGCCCAGGTCGAGCAGGTGAACCAGCTGCTCGAGGCGCGCAAGCAGATGGAGCGGATGATGAAGCAGATGGGGCGCGGCAAGATGCCTGCGGCCCTCGCACCGCAGGGATCGACCGGCACCGTACGCTCTGCGACACGGAAGCCGTCGTCGAAACGCAAGAAACGGAAGTCCGGACGGAGATAAAGGAGACGAGATGGCAGTCAAGTTGAGGCTCACTCGCGTGGGCTCGAAGAAGAACCCGATCTACCGGGTGGTGGCCGCCGACTCGCGCTCGCCGCGTGACGGCAGGTTCCTCGAGATCGTCGGCCGCTACAACCCGCAGACCAACCCGTCGACGATCGATCTCGACGAGGCGAAGGTGAAGGACTGGCTCGGCAAGGGCGCTCAGCCGACCGACGCGGTCGCCAAGCTGATCAAGACGCAGGGGATCGAGAAGTAGATGGCGGAGTTGCTCGCGTACCTTGCACGCGAGCTCGTCGACGAGCCGGATCAGGTTCGCGTCGAGTCGGAGGATCGGGACGGCGCGCTCGTGCTCGTGCTGCACGTGGCGCCCGACGACGTCGGCAAGGTGATCGGCAGGCAGGGCAGGATCGTGCGCGCTCTTCGCGCGCTGGTGCGAGCCAGTGCCGTCCGCGAAGGACGGCGCGTGCTCGTCGAGATCGCCGATTGACGGGGTGAGAATTGCCGCGTTGTACGACGTGCACGGCATGCCGTGGGCGCTCGAAGCGGTCCTGGCCGAGCTGAGCGGGGTCGACGCGGTCGTCTTCGGCGGCGACCTCGTTGCCGGTCCGTTCCCGGCGGAGACGCTCGTGCTCGCGAGGGGAGTACCGGGGGCGCAGTTCGTTCGCGGGAACGCCGAGCGCGAGCCCGACGAGCGGGTGACCTCGATCCTCGGCGCCGACGAGGTGGAGGAGCAGCGCGCCTGGCCGGCGCAGATCGTCCTCGACGAGGTCCTCTTCTGCCACGCGACGCCTGCGAGCGACATGGAGATCGTCACCGATGCGAGCGGCGACGAGAAGATCGCCGCCGTCCTCGCCGGTGTGGACGCGCGGCTCGTCGTCGGCGGCCACACGCATATGCAGCAGCGGCGCGGGCGCTACGTCAACGCCGGCTCGGTCGGGATGCCGTACGAGGGCGAGGTGGCGGCGTTCTGGCTGCTCGTCGACGACGGCGAGCCGTCGTTCCGCCGGACGCCGTTCGACGTCGACCGCGCGATCGACGCCCTCGCACACAGCGACTGGCCGGACGCACGCGAGTTCGCCGAGGACAACCTTCGCCGCGGCGTGTCGCGCGACGAGGCGATCGCGGCTTTCGGCGGATGACCGATCGCGTCGCCGTCGGCCGGGTCGGCAAGCCGCACGGGCTCGACGGGTCGTTCGTGGTCGAGCAGCCCAGCGACGACCCTCGGTGGTTCGCGGTCGGCTCGCCGCTGATCGTCGGTGGTGCGACGGCGGAGGTCGTCGCCACGAAGGTCTCCGGGGGCCGCCGGGTGATCCGCCTCGATCGTCAGGTGCTCCGAGGGACGGCGCTCGAGGTCGAGCGCGCCGCCCTGCCGCCCACGGACGACGGCGAGTTCTACGTCTTCGAGCTGATCGGGCTCGAGGTGGTGGAGGAGACCGGCCGCTCGCTCGGAAAGGTCGTCAGCGTGGCTCCCGGTGTCGCCAACGACGCGCTCGAGCTCGAGGGTGGGGCGATGCTGCCGCTGGTCGAGGACTGTGTCCGCGACGTCGATCTGGCGGCGCGACGTATCCTGGTCGCTCCCGGGTTCACCGATCCCCTCTGATCAGCCTTTGCAGCTCGATGTCTTCACCCTCGTTCCGCATGCATTCGCCTGGCTCACCGAGCAACGCCCAGTCGCCACCGTTCTCGGGGACGAGCTCGACCTGCGCCTGTTCTCCTACCGTGACTCGACCCCGCTGCGAAACGGCCAGGTCGACGACGAGCCGTACGGCGGCGGCGCCGGGATGGTCCTTCGCGTCGACGTCGTCGCAGCGGCGCTCGATGCGGCGTACGGCGGCGACCCCCGGCGCAGGGTGGTCGCGCTGACCCCGAAAGGTCGTCCGCTCGACCAGCGTGTGGTCGAAGAGCTTGCCGCGGAGTCGCGGCTCGCACTGCTGTCGGCCCGCTTCGAGGGCTTCGACGAGCGCGTCGTCGCGCATCTCGCGACCGACGCGATCTCGATCGGCCCGTACGTGCTCTCGAACGGTGACCTGCCGGCGATGGTGCTCGTCGACGCGATCGCGCGACGGCTGCCCGGCGCGCTTGCGGAGGGCTCGGGCGAGCTCGAGTCGTTCTCGGAGGAGCTCGGCGGCGGCCTCGAGTATCCGCACTACACGCGGCCGGCTGAGTTTCGGGGCTGGCCCGTGCCCGACGTGCTCCTGTCCGGCGACCACGGCCGGATCGAGCGCTGGCGCAGGGAGCACGTCCGTTGAGGAACCCGGTCGACAGGCTCACCGAAGGGCTGCCGCGCGGCTGGCGCGTGACGATCGACTGGCTGGTCACGATCGTCGGTGCGATCGCCATCGTCCTCGCGATCAAGGCGTGGGTCGTGAATCCGTACCGGATCCCGTCGAGCTCGATGGAGCCCACGCTCCACTGCGCGCGGCCCGGTTCCGGGTGCGAGGCGCGGTTCTCCGACCGCGTGCTGGCCTGCCGCTTCTGTTACCACTTCTGGTCACCGAAACGGGGCGACATCGTGGTGTTCAAGACCCCGCCGCTCGCGGCCATCCGTTGCGGCGAGGGCGGCACCTTCGTGAAGCGCCTGATCGGGCTGCCCGGCGAGACGATCTCCGAGAACAGCGGGTACGTCTACATCAACGGCAAGAAGCTGAACGAGCCGTACATCCAGGCGTCGAGACGCGACACGCGAACGATTGCGCCCGAGAAGATCCCGAAAGGGCACTACTTCATGATGGGCGACAACCGCGCGTCGTCCTGCGACTCGCGGTCGTGGGGCACCGTGCCGCGGAAGGATCTGATCGGCGTCGTCTTCGCCACCTACTGGCCGCCGAACCGGCTCTCGATCCGGTAGGAGACGCGCCGGGTGCTACGATTGCGCGCGGCTTCCGGGCCGTCCTTCCCATGAGCACGACGATCCAGGACATCGAGCGCCGTCAGCTGCGCGAGGTTCCGCGATTCAAGGCGGGCGACACCGTGCGCGTCCATTTCCGCGTCATCGAGGGCACCCGCCAGCGCATCCAGGTCTTCGAGGGCCTGGTGATCAAGCGCCAGGGTGCGGGGGTTCGCGAGACGTTCACGGTGCGCAAGAACTCGTTCGGCGTCGGCGTCGAGCGGACGTTCCCGCTGCACTCACCGAAGATCGACAAGATCGAGGTCGGTGCGATCGGCGACGTCAACCGCGCGAAGCTCTACTACCTGCGCGGCAAGGTCGGGAAGAAGGCTCGCGTCCGCGAGCTCCGCTCTTCGTAACGTTTTCGTGCCAGTTTGCGGCGCCGCGCCGGAGGGCGCCGGAGCCGGGGCTATGCTCGCCGGGTGCCCGTGAAGCGACCCGGTTCGAGGCTGCTCGCGTTCGATCGGCGCCTGGGCGCGCGGCTCGTTGCGGGCGCCGACGAGGCCGGACGGGGCCCGCTCGCCGGCCCGCTCGTCGTCGCCGGCGTGCTCCTCGACTACGACCATCTCCGCGACCACCGGGTTCGGCCGCTCGCGCTGCTCAACGACTCGAAGCAGGTCGACCCGGCGACCCGGGCCGAGCTGTACCGGGCGGTGCTCGCCTGCGCCGAGCGCGTCTCGGTCCACGTCTTCCCGCCGCACGTGATCGATCGCGACGGGCTCCACCGTTCCAACCTCGCCGGCCTTCGCGCCGCGCTCTGGGCGTGTGCCCCGGCCGGGGTCTCGCTCGTCGACGGATTCAAGCTCGGCCCCTCCGCTCCGCCACACCGGGCCGTGGTCGACGGCGATACCAAGAGCGCCGCGATCGCCGCCGCGTCGATCGTCGCGAAGGTGACGCGCGACCGCTACATGCACGCCGCCGACGCGCTCTACCCGGGATACGGCTTCGGGTCGCACGTCGGGTACATCACTCCGACGCACACCCGGCTCGTGCGCGAGCGGGGGCCCTGTGAGATCCACCGCCGGTCGTGGCGGGCCCGTGCCTATCTCAGCGAGGAAGAGCTCGCGCTGCAGGCGGCCGGTTAGGCATCCGGCCGAGCGCCGCGCAGCCCGCTGGTACCGGCTGCGCGGCTACCGGATCCTGGACGCGAACCGGTGGCTCGCCGGCTACGAGCTCGATCTCGTCGTTCGGCGCGGGCGCACGCTGGTCTTCTGCGAGGTGAAGTCGAAGCAGGGCGACGAGCTCGGCGACCCGCTCGAGATGGTGACCGCCGAGAAGGCACGCCGCGTCCGGCGCGCCGCGGAGCAGTGGCTCGTGGCCAACCCTCGGCTCGCGCGCCTCGACGTCCGCTTCGACGTGATCGCCGAGCGCGCCGGGCGGATCGAGCACGTCCCGGACGCCTTTTAGCGGGCGGGAGTGGGGGTGGGGGCGTCGAACACCCACCGTGGATGAGCGCGACCCAAGAGTCACTGTACGAAGGCTTCGAGTACGACGCCGGGCTGTCCTGGTCCGAGCGCGAGCTGCCGCAGCGACTGCGGACGAAGCACGTTCACGGCCTGCACCCGTACCTCGGGAAGTACGTCCCGCAGCTCGTAGAAGAGCTCCTCCGGCGCCACGTGCCCCGTGGCGGGCGGGTGCTCGATCCGTTCGCAGGCTCGGGGACGACCCTCGTTCAGTCGCTCGAGAGCGGGCACGACTCCGTCGGCGTCGACATCGCGGCGTTCAACTGCCTCCTGATGCGCGTCAAGACGCAGCCGCACAATCCGTTCGTGCTCGAACGCGATCTGCGCGACGCGCTGGCGCGGTTCGAGGCCGGGGACGGCACCCCGGGGCGCGCAAGCGCGTACGCACGTCGGTGGCTCGCGCCGCGATCGCGGGCCGAGCTGCTCCGCTTCCGCTCGCTGATCGACGATTACGAGAGCGCGGACGTCCTTCGCGTCGTGCTCGCGCGCGCCGCACGATCGGCGCGGCTGACGACGCACTTCGATCTCGACTTTCCGAGGATGCCCCAGCTCGAGCCGTACTGGTGCCACAAGCACCGTCGCGAATGCCGGCCAGTCGACCACGCCGACCACTTCCTGCGGCGCTACGTGCAGGACACGCTTGCACGGCTCAAGGAGTTCGCGCACGTGCGTGGGCGGCGTGAGGCGGAGGTGATCCACGGCGACGCGCGCGACGTGTCGCTGCCCGGACCGTTCGCGGCCGTCGTGACGTCGCCGCCCTATCCGGGGCTGATCGACTATCACGAGCAGCATCGCTACGCCTACGAGCTGCTCGGTCTCGACGATCGTCGCGACCGCGAGCTCGGCGCCGCGGCGCGCGGAACGACGCGCACCTCGATCAGGGACTACGTCGAAGGGGTCGGCGACGTATTGGCCGCCGCGTCCGCGACGCTCGAGCGGGACGGCAAGGTGGTGATCGTCGTCAACGACAGTCGCGCGCTGTACGCCGACATCCTCGATCGTTCCGGTCTCGTGCTCGAGGCCCGGCACCGTCGCCATGTCAACCGCCGGACGGGGCGTCGCGCGGGCGAGTACTTCGAAGAGATCCTGGTCGCGCGCCGCCGGTAGCCCGCGGTCGTGGGTGCTCGGCCTACGTAGTTCGCTGCAGCCTGATCGGGTCCGCCGCGGATGCCTCGCGGCAGGTTGCGTGGAATCGTGGCGCCAGGAAAGGAGGTGCGAGATGTCGTCCATTTCACACCCACCGACACCAGCGGTCCCCGAGCGGCGACAGTGGTTCGTCCAGCTCCTCGTGGTCGAGATGTGGGCGTCGCTGGCGATCACGATGATGTGGATCGCGGTAGCCGTCTCGGCCGTGTGGGGCCCGGATTTCGTGTCCAGCACTCCCGGCGGAAGCAGCACGACCATTCCCTCAGGCATCGGGGTGGCCTTGTTCGCTTGCATCGGTTCGTGGGTGGTCGCGAGGTACGGCTTCACTCGCGACAAGAGGAAGAGCGAATAGAGAGACGGAGGTGCTTCGAATGGCACCGATCAAGGAGGCCGCGTCCGACTTTCTGAGCCAGAAGCGCGTGGCCGTCACCGGCGTCTCGCGGACGCCCGGAGGCCACGGCAGCAACGTGGTCTACAAACGGCTACGCGAGCGCGGTTACGAGGTCTTCGCGGTGAATCCGAACGCCCATGATGTCGAGGGTGATCCTGCGTACCACGATCTTCGTTCGATCCCCGGCGGCGTCGATGCGGTCGTGATCGGAACAAGAGCGGAGGTCGCCGACGAGACGATGCGTGAGTGTGCCGAGATCGGGATCAAGCACGTCTGGATGCATCGAGGACCCGGCGCGGGCAGTGTCTCCGCGACCGCCGCGGAATATGGCCGTGGGCAGGGCATCACCGTGATCGACGGCGGCTGTCCGTGCATGTTCGAGCCGACTGCCGATCTCGGACACAAGGCGATGCGGATCGTGCTCACCCTCGCGGGCAACGTCCCGAAGGAGGTCTGACGCAACTTTCACACCGTTGACACAGACACGTCACACGTTGTCGCCTATCGTGGCAACGTGGTCGCCCGTACCGTCACTCACGCTCTCGTCGGCCTCTATCCACGTCGGGTCGAGGTCGAAGCGCACCTGCAGCGTGGCGCGCCGGCGTTCACGATCGTCGGCTTGGCCGACCGAGCCTGCCAGGAGGCCAAGCATCGTGTGCGCAGCGGCATCACCTCCGCCGAGCTCGAATGGCCGCGTAGCCGCCTGACCGTCAACCTCGCCCCGGCCGGGCTCCGCAAGGAAGGCTCCGGTTTCGACGTCCCGATCGCGCTGGCGGTGCTGGCCGCCTCCGGGCAGTTGCCGTCCGACGCGCTCGCCGGGCACGCCGCGATCGGCGAGCTCGCGCTCGACGGTCGGTTGCGACCGGTGCCCGGCACGCTCGTCGCCGCCGAGGGCGCGCGCCGGGCAGGTCTGGAGCGCGTCGTTTGTGCAGCGGAGTCGGGCGTCGAGGTCGCGCTCGCCGGGGTCGAAGCGGTGCCGTTCCCGCACCTCGCCGAGGCGGTCGCGTACCTGTGCGGGCGACGCGACCCTCCCCCGGCACACGCGCCTCCCGAGTCGGGCGAGCCGGCGGACGTCGCCGCAGCGCCCGATCTCTCCGACGTTCGCGGACAGGAGCGCGCCCGGCGTGCCCTCGAGATCGCGGCCGCCGGAGGACACAACCTGCTGCTCGCCGGCCCGCCCGGCACCGGCAAGACCATGCTCGCCCGGCGCTTGCCGGGGATCCTTCCGCTTCTCGACGACGAAGGGGCGCTCGAGGTCACGCGCATCCATTCGGTCGCGGGCGTCTTGCAACCCGGCGCCGGGCTCGTCCGGCTACCGCCGTTCCGGGCGCCGCATCATTCGGCGTCCACCGCGGCGATCGTGGGTGGGGGAGGCGGCAGTGCCGGCCCGCGGGTCGGCGAGGCCACGCTCGCGCACCGCGGTGTGCTGTTCCTGGACGAGCTGCCGGAGTTCGCGCGGGCCGCGCTCGAGTCGTTGCGACAGCCGCTCGAGGACGGCGTGGTCGCGGTCGTGCGGGTGGCCGGTCGCGCGACGTTTCCGGCGCGGTTCCAGCTCGTGGCGACGATGAACCTCTGCCCCTGCGGAGCTCGGGGAGTACCGGGTGCGGCGTGCGCGTGCACGGCGCAACGGCTGCAGCATCACCGCGAGCGGCTGTCGAGGGCACTGCTCGATCGGTTCGACCTCGCCCTCACCGTGCCGCGGGCACGCGGGGAGGAGTTGGCAGCGCCCCCGGGCGAAGCCTCGGCGCCGGTCCGCGACCGGGTCGCCGCGGCACGGCGGCAGCTCGCGGTCACGGCGCCATCCTTGTCGGACCCGGCAGCCGACCTCCTCACCCGAGCGGTCGAACGGCTGCCGCTGTCGGGCCGTGGGCGCGCGCGCGTCGCCAATGTCGCCGGCACGATCGCCGCGCTCGCGGCTGCCGACTCCGTCGGCGTCGAGCACCTGGCCGAGGCGCTCTCCTACCGTCCTCCGCAGGAGCTCACGACATGACGCGGATGGACCGTCGATGAGCGACCTCGCCGTCGCCATGTTCGCGGCCGAGACCGGCGCCCATCTCCTGGCGGCGCCGCGGAACAGTCGCTTCGACCACTTCCGTCGGACCTTCGACGAGGCGGCATGCCTGCGCCGGCTGACCGATCTTGGCGTCCGCTGGGTGGCCCGCGGCGACGATGGCTATCCCGCGCGCCTGCGCTCGATACACGACCCGCCGCTCGGGCTCTTCGTCCGCGGCGGTGGGGCGCTCGATCTGCTCGATGCGCCCTGCGTGGCGATCGTCGGGGCGCGAGCCTGTTCGCCGTACGGCACCGACGTGGCGACGATGCTCGGGAGTCAACTCGCCCGCGCCGGCGTGGTCGTCGTCTCGGGGCTCGCGCGCGGCATCGACGGGGCGGCCCACCGGGGCGCTCTCGGCGCAGGGCCCACGGTCGCGGTTCTCGGCTGCGGCATCGACCGCGACTATCCCCGGACGCATGCGACGTTGGCGGCCGAGATCGCGGCGATCGGACTGATCGTGTCCGAGTACGCACCGGATGTCGAGCCCGCGCCGTGGCGCTTCCCGGCCCGGAACCGCATCGTCGCGGGCCTTGCCGATGCGACGGTGGTGGTCGAGGCCCGGGTGCGGAGCGGTGCGCTGATCACCGCCGACTTCGCACTCGAGGAAGGCCGTGAGGTGCTTGCCGTCCCGGGTGAGATCACCAGCCACCTCTCGGCCGGATCGAACGCGTTGCTCCGCCTCGGTGCAACGCCTGCGACCGCGGCTGCCGACGTGCTCGAGGCGATCGGCATCGCGTTGCCGATCGCCACGCCGCCGCAACCGCCGGCAGGGCTCTCGGGAGCGACGGAAGCAGTCCGCGAGCTCGTTGCCGACGCGGGGGTCCCGTTCGACGAGATCGTGCGGCGTACGGGGCTCGAGGTATCGGTCGTGTCGGCCGCACTCGTCGAGTTGGAGCTGCTCGGCCTCACGACCGAGGCTGAGGGCGTGTACCGGGGGGTGATGCGACCCGCATAGGATCGACGTTCGTGCCGACAACTTCATACTGGCTCGAAGACGAGGCACCGCCGCTGCCGTCGAGCCGACTCGCCGGTCCGGCCGAGGTGATCGTGATCGGTGGCGGGGTGACGGGGTGTTCGTGCGCCCTCACCCTTGCCGAGCACGGCGTCCCCGTACGCCTGCACGACGGACGCGAGATCGCCGGCGGTGCGAGCGGCCGAAACGGCGGCTTCGCGCTCCGCGGTGCTGCGATGCCGTACGACCTCGCCCGCGAACGGCTCGGACCGGAGCGGGGACGTCTGCTGATGGCGCTGACCGAACGGTCGCTCGATCGCATGGCCGTCCTCGCCGGCGATGCGTTCCGTCGCGTCGGAAGCCTCCGGCTCGCGTTCGACGCCGACGAGCGCGCTGCGCTCCGCCTGGAACACGACGCGCTGCAGCAAGACGGCTTTGCGGTCGAGTGGCTCGAGGAGCTGCCGTCGCCGCTCGACCGGCTGTATCGGGGCGCGCTGCTGCATCCGCCGGACGGCGTCCTGCACCCGGCCCGCTGGGTGCGGCGCCTTGCCGTGCGGGCGGCGGAGGCCGGAGCCGAGATCCGGGTCGGCGAGCGTGTCGCTGTCGACGCCCTCGATGCGCCGGCCGTCGTCGTCGCCACCGACGGGTTCACCGGATCGGTGCTCCCCGAGCTCGCCGCGACGGTCAGGCCGACGCGGGGCCAGGTCCTCGTCACTGAGCCACTCGCCGAATTGCGGTATCCGCGCCCGCACTATGCGCGCGACGGCTACGACTACTGGCACCAGCGCCCCGACGGCCGGCTCGTGATCGGCGGGAACCGCGATGCGGCTCTCGCCGAGGAGCAGACCGCCATCGAGGTGACGACGCCGGCCGTCCAGGAGCGGATCGAGGCTCTGGCCGGTCGGCTGATCGGCCAGTCGCCGCGTGTCGAGCGCCGCTGGGCGGGCGTCTGGGGGACGACGCCGGACGGATCACCGCTCGTCGGCCGGGTGCCCGGGCGTGACGGCGTCTGGATTGCCGGCGGCTACTCGGGCCACGGCAACGTGCTCGGGCTGGCCTGCGGTGACCTCGTTGCGCGCGCGATCCTCGGCGAGCGTCCGCCCGAGCTGGAGCTCTTCGACCCGCTGCGGCTCGTCTCTCTGCGGTAGGCCGGGCCTACCGGAGGGCGAACCAGACCTGTTGCACGGGCTTCGACTGCCCACTCACGACCAGCGCGAGTGACGCGGCGTCGCCCGTCGCAACCTGGAAGCAGATGTTTCCGCTGACCGTCTGGTTCGACTCGACGGGTGAATCGCCCACGGCCTTCGGCTGAATGTCGTGCGACGGCAGCACCGTCTTGCCGGGGCCGCAGCCGTTCCCGGAGGTGTACGCGTACTTCATGCCGTGGGCGCCGACCGCGGCCAGTTCCCGCGCGAAGTCGCTGAAGTTCGCGGAGCCGCTGCCCTTGTAGGTGACCGCGACGTCGAGCATGAAGAACTGCGTACCCGACGGAGCCTGCTGGGTCGTGCCGTCGGGGTTCTGCAGCTGACCGTTGGCGTTCGGGGTCACGCCGTTCACCTGGAACAACCAGTTGCCCGACACGAACCACGTCGATCCGAGCGGGATCGGGTTCGCCTGAGCTCCGGGCGAGACGAACCTGACGGAGAGCTGCTGCGCCTTCGTCATGTGGAGCGTGCACTTGGCGAGCGCCCCCTTGCACGCGCCCGTGAACGGTGCGAGCTTCCACAGCGCGCTGGCCTTCGGGAGCACCACGACCTTGCTGCCGGCCTTGATCCGGAAGGTCATGTGACAGGTGCCCGTGCACCTGACCGGCGCCTCGTTCGTCACCTTCACCGACCCCGAGCCGGCGACCGACAGGGTGAGCAGCACCGTCGGCGCGGCTGCATTCGCGCCCGAGACCATCAAGGCGCCGGCCACGCCGGCAGCGAGGAGAAAACGGTGCCCCACTGACAGGAGATAGCAGATGGCACGACCGATGGGTCAGGGGACGGTAAGAAAATCGTCAGAGCTCGAGCGCCGCAGCCGCTCGAGACCGTTTGACCCGTCCGCGGGAGGGGCGTAACAATCCTCGTTCGAGACGAGGGAGGATTGATGACGACGGTCTTCGGGCGGTTCCAGGTCGCTGACTACGACACCTGGCAACCTGGCTATGACCACGCGGTTCAGGTGACGCCCGGGATCCGCACCTATAGGGCTTGGCGCGGACAGGACGACCCGAATCTTGTCATGGTCGAAGAGACGTTCGACTCGCGGGAAGCAGCGCAGGCAGCCTGGACGAGCGCCGAGACGCAGGCCGCCATGGAGGCCGATGGCATCGACATGTCGTCGGTGTGGATCGAGTATTTCGACGAGGTCGCGTCCGGCACCCCGTAGCGTCGGTTCGGACGTCGCGCGACTCCGTTCCCGGGTCCTTCCGGCGAGGGTTAGAGATCCAGGGTCGGGAGATCGAGCTCGCCGGCCTGTTCTAGCGCAGCGATCGCGATCGCAAGGTCCTGGATCGCGAGCCCCGTCGAGTCGAAGGCGGTGATCTCGTCTTGGTTCGAGCGGCCCGCACTCGTGCCGGCGAGGACGTCGCCCAGCCGCGTCACGTCCTGCTCGCCCAACAACCCTGCCTCCACGACCGCCGCCAGCTCACCGCCGTGGCTTGCCTGCTCCCAGTCGTCGCAGAAGACGCGGGTGCGTGCGAGCTCTGTCGCTGCGATCTCGGCTTTCCCGGGGCCGTCCGCGCCCATCAGCGAGACGTGCTGCCCGGCCCGCAGGGCGCCGTCGGGGAGCAGCACCACGTGGCCGGGCGTCACCGTGACGAGCAGATCCGCGGCGAGCGCCTCCTCGAGCGATTCGGCGACCGACGCGTCGAGCGAATCGGCAGCCTGGCGGGCGCGCTTCCCGTCGACGTCCCAGAGCGAGACCGTGCGTCCGCGTGCCGCGAAGCTCGCTGCAGCTGCGGAGCCGTTGACGCCCGCCCCGACGACCGCGGCGGTTCGCGCATCGGCTCGGCCGAGCGTCTCGGCGGCCAGCACCGCCGCGGCTCCGGTGCGGAGCGCCGTCACCGACGCCGCGTCGAGGACCGCCTCGAGCTCGCCGGTCTCCGCGTTGGACAGCAGTACTACACCGGTCACGGTGGGGAGGTTCCTCGACGGGTTCCCGGGGAACGACGTGACCCATTTCAAGAGCGCATGACCTCCTCCGAGCGCCGGCATCGCGCGGAAGTCACCTGCGGGGTAATTCGTGACGTAGACCTTCGGCGGCATCGTCCACTCTCCACGCGCGTGCGCGACGAACGCCGCGCGCACGGCCTCGAGCGCGCGCAGCGGCGGCACCGCCTCCTCAACGTGGCGGCGCGTGAAGATCGGGACAGGCTTCACAGGGCCTTGACCGCCGCCGCGAGTCGCGCGACGGATTCCTTCGCGTCGCCGAAGAGCATCAGCGTCTTCGGGTCGAGAAAGAGCGGATTCTCGATCCCGGCGAACCCGGGGTTCATCGACCGCTTGAGCACGACCGTTGCGTTCGAGGCGTCGACGTTCAGAATCGGCATGCCGTAGATCGGGCTGCTGGGGTTGTTGCGGGCGTCGGGGTTCACGACGTCGTTCGCGCCGATCACGAGCGAGACGTCGGTGCGCGGAAACTCCGCGTTCGCCTCGTCCATCTCCTTGAGTGCCGTGTACGGGACGTTCGCCTCGGCGAGCAGCACGTTCATGTGCCCCGGCATGCGACCGGCGACGGGGTGGATGGCGTACGTCACCTCGACGCCGCGCGCCTCCAGCAGGTCGGCGAGCGCGCGAACGTCGTGCTGTGCCTGGGCGACCGCCATGCCGTACCCGGGGACGATCACGACCTTGTGCGCATACGCGAGCATCACCGCCACGTCGTCGACCGTCGTCGAGCGCACGGCACCGGTGCCGGCGGAGGCGATGGCGGCGGCGCTTTCGCTGACCTGCCCGAACGCGCCGAAGAGCACGTTTCCGATCGAACGGTTCATCGCACGACTCATCATCAGCGTCAGCAACGTTCCGGAAGCCCCGACGAGCATCCCCGCCACGATCAGGACGTTGTTCTCCAACTCGAACCCGGTCGCCGCCGCGGCCAGACCGGTGCACGCGTTCAGGAGCGAGATCACCACGGGCATGTCGGCCCCGCCGATCGGCAGGACGAACAGCACGCCGAACAACGACGCGCCGGCGACGATCGCCCACAGCAACCATTGCTCCTCGGCGCCCGCCACGATCGCAGCACCTGCGACAACGCACGCGCCGAACAGCAGCCCGTTCCCGAGCCGCTGTCCCGGGTACGTGATCGGACGGCCGCGGATGAGTTCCTGGAGCTTGGCGAACGCGACCAGCGAACCGGCGAACGAGATCGACCCGATCAGTGCCGAGAGGACGATCGACGCGCTGATGTCCCGCTGCAGGTGGCCGGGCGCAGGCGCCAGGCGGTGGAACTCGGCCAGCGAGATGAGCGCGGCTGCGCCGCCGCCGACGCCGTTGAACAGCGCCACCATCTGCGGCATCGCGGTCATCTTCACGCGCCGGGCTGCGACGAGCCCGAACCCCCCGCCGATCACCATCCCGACCGCGATCTCCCAGTAACTGACGACACTCGGCTGTGCGAGCGTGACGACGATCGCAAGCAGCATCCCGGCCGCGCCGATCTGGTTCCCGCGACGCGCCCGCGCCGGATCAGAGAGGAACCGCAACGCGACGATGAAGGTCACGATCGTGACCAGGTAGGCGAGCCTAGTTGCGTTCTCGCCCATCGTCCTTCGGCGGCTCCCGCTTCTTGAACATCTCGAGCATGCGGTCGGTGACGACGAAACCGCCGACGACGTTCGCCGACGCCAGGATCACCGCGAGCAGTCCGATCACGGTCGTCAGCGTGTCCTTGTGTCCCGCGCCGGCGACGAGAATCGCGCCGACGATGACGATGCCGTGAATCGCGTTGGTGCCGGACATCAGCGGCGTGTGCAGCAGCGTCGGCACCTTCGAGATCACCTCGAAGCCGAGGAAGACCGCCAGCACGAGAATCGTCAGCTCGAAGGTCAGCAGCGCGCCGTGGCTCATACCCGCTTCACCGCCGGCGGAGCCGGCGCCTCCGCTCCTTGTGAGCCTCCGTCGAGCCTACGGCTCATGCCGCAACCACCTCGCGCGTCACGCAGGACTCGGCGACGATCTGATCGTCCCAGTCCGGCTTGAGCTCGCCG
Organism: uncultured Thermoleophilia bacterium; assembly: GCA_963742605.1. Classification (GTDB taxonomy): domain Bacteria; phylum Actinomycetota; class Thermoleophilia; order Gaiellales; family Gaiellaceae; genus PALSA-600. Next base: position 71,000 of record CAVUNA010000007.1, read on the forward strand.
TCGCGGACAAGCAGGGCGACGAGCGCGGCGACATTCCGCGACAGCAGCTGGCTCGCGTGCGTCGGCATCAGCGACGGCACGTTCGTCAGCCCGACGATCGTCACGCCGTCCTCGACCACCTCTCGTCCCCGCTCGGTCAGCTCGCAGTTCCCGCCGGTCTCGGCCGCGAGGTCGACGATCACGGAGCCGGCGTGCATCGCGCGCACTGCGCCGGCGGTGACCAGCGTCGGCGCCGGTCTTCCCGGGATGGCGGCCGTCGTGACCAGGACGTCGAACTGTGGGATCCGCTCTTGCAGCGCCGCCTGCTGCGCTGCCTGCTGCTCGGGGGTGAGCTCCTGCGCATAGCCGCCCTCGGTCTCCTCGCCCTCGACGCCGAGGTCGAGAAAGGTCGCACCGAGCGACCGAACCTGTTCGGCCACCGCCGGCCTCACGTCGAACGCCGAGACGACGGCGCCCAGCCGTCGGGCGGTCGCGATCGCCTGCAGCCCGGCCACGCCCGCGCCGATCACGAGCACCTTCGCCGGAGCGACCGTGCCGGCGGCCGTCGTCAGCATCGGGAAGAACCGCGGCAGACGGTCGGCCGCGAGCAGCACCGCCTTGTATCCCGCGACCGTCGCCTGCGAGGACAGCGCATCGATCGGCTGCGCCCGTGTGATGCGCGGGATCGACTCGAGCGCAAACGCCTGCACACCCGCGGCCGCGAGCGCGGGCAGGGTCTCTGCGCCGGAGGTCCCCAGGAAGCCGATCACCGCCTGGCCCGAGTGGAGTCTCGGCACCTCGTCCGGTGCCGGCCACGCGACCTTCGCGACGATCTCCGCCGCCCACGGGTCGCCGACCGTCGCGCCGACTGCGCGGTAGGCCTCGTCGTCGAATGCTGCCGCGCTGCCTGCGCCCGTCTCGACCACCACCTCGACGCCGTCGGGGAGCCTTCCGACCGTCTCGGGAACGAGCGCGACGCGGCGCTCCTCCGGCGCCGTCTCCTTCGGAACGCCGAGACGCATGCGGCGCCGACGCTACCAGTACCGACGGCGTGTATCACCCTCGCGCCTAGACTCCGCGCACGGTGGGCGGCGTGTCCCAAGAGCTCGTTCACTACGGGCTCGCACTGCTCTTCCTGCTGGTCGCGGTCGAATCGGCCGGTGTGCCGCTGCCTGGCGAGACGGCGCTGATCGCTGCAGCTCTGCTGGCGCAGCCCAGCCAGAAGCATCACTTCTCGATCGTCGCGGTGATCGTGGTTGCCGCGGTCGCCGCGATCGTCGGGGACAACGTCGGCTATGCGCTGGGGCGGTTCGGTGGTCGCGAGCTCCTGGATCGCTGGGGCCCGATCGCACGCCACGCCGAGCGCTCCCTGCCGCCCGCCGAGCGCTACTTCGCCCGTCACGGGGGCAAGTCGGTGTTCTTCGGCCGCTTCATCGCAGTGCTGCGCGTGACGGTCGCCTGGCTCGCCGGGATCACGCGCATGCAGTGGTGGCGTTTCTTCCTCTACAACGCGGCCGGTGGGATTCTCTGGGCAACGACCATCGGGCTGCTCGCGTACTACCTCGGAAGGGCCGCGGCCGACGCCGTCAGCACCTACGGCCTCTACGCCGCCGTCGTTCTCGCCGTGCTCGGCATCGTCGCGTTCTTCGTCCACCGCCGGTGGCGGCGTCGCCGCGAAACCGAGACGACGGCATGACCGGGAGCAAACGCTAGAGCGTCGTCCAGACCTCGAGCTTGGTGCGCGTCCGCGCGATCACCTCGTCGGTGAACTCGGTCGTCGAGGCATGGCCGCCGAGATCGGCCGTCCGCACGCCCTGCGCAACCGCCTCGAGTGCCGACTCGCGGATCGCCCGCCCGGGCGACGCACCCGTCTGCGTCTGCGCGAGGAGCGCCGCGGCGGCCAGGATCATCGCCATCGGATTCGCGACGTTCTTCCCCGCGAGCGACGGGGCGGTGCCGTGTGCGGCCTCCGCCATCAGCGCCGTCGGCTCGAGATCGTCTCCTTCGAAGGCGACGAGCATCGACTCGGAGCCCGCGATCGATCCGAACAGGGGTAGAACGAGGTCGGAGAGGATGTCACCGTCACGGTTCAGCGCCGGGATGACGAGCGGTTCGCCCGTCGACCCGATCAGGAGCGCGAACGTCGCGTCGATCAGCTGCGGCTCGTACGGCACCTCGGGATACCGAGCTGCGGCGGCATCCATCTCCTCCTTGAGCAACCCCTCGTAGGTGGGCGAGACGGTGAACTTCGGGCCGCCGAACACCTTCGCTCCCGCGCGCGCGGCCTCGCGGAACGCGAACTCGGCGACGGCGCGGCAGACGGATCGCTCGATCCGCTCCGTCCGGAAGGCGACCTCGGCGTCCCCCGTCCCCTCGCGCCACTCGGTGGCGCCGTACGCGTCACCGACGGCCATCCTGACGACCGAGATCGGGGCGTGGACGCCTCCGAGCGGCACGACCCCGGGGATGCGACGGCCGGTGCGGACGATCACCTTGCCGCCGATCTCCTCGCGCAGGATCCGGTTCGGCGAGCCGACGTCGCCTCGCTCGTCCGGCGTGACGGTCGCAGCCTTGAGGCCGAAGCCTGCGGCGCGGATCGCTCGCGCCGCGTCGTAGACGACGCCGTTACCGGAGGCACGCCGGCTCTCGAGCGACAGGTCGAAACGCGGGAGGTCGAGCTCGAGCCCGATCACGTCCGGCTCGAGCACCCGCAGCGCTTCCTCGAGCAGCTCCTGCCCGGTCTCGTCGCCTTCCAGGACCGCGATCGTCTTCAGCTCCATCGGCGGACGATTGTAGGTTCCCGGGATGGGCGTGGCGCTCGCATCCGGGTTCGGCCTCGGCTTCCTCGTGGCCGCCGAGGTCGGCCCGATCTGGCTCCTGTGCGTCCGGACGAGCGTTCGCTTCGGCTTCCGGCCCGGAGCCGCGGTCGGGGTCGCAGCGGCGACCGTCGACACGATCTACGCCGCGCTCGGTATTGCCGGGGCGACCGCCTTGCTGCAGATCGACGCGCTGCGCATCTCGCTCGGACTGCTCGGCGCCCTCGTCCTCGGGCTCATCGCCGCCCGGACGCTCTGGAGCGCGTTTCGTGTCCGTGAGGGCGGCGAGGCGGTCGAGGAGGTCGCCACCCCGAGGCGGGCCTATGCGACCGCGTTCGTCGCCACCGCCTCGAATCCGCTGACGATCGCCTCGTGGGCCGCGATCTTCTCGGCCGCATCCGTCGCAGGTCTTGCCGCGGCGCCCCTGCTCGTCGGCGTCGCCTCGGGATCGGCGACCTGGTTCGCGATCCTCGCCGGTGTCTCGGCGGCCGCGGGACGGCGTGCCTCGCCCCGGGCCCTCCGCGCCGTCGACATCGTCGCCGGCGTCGGGCTCGCGTGTTTTGCCGGCGTGCTCGGCGTGCGGACTCTGCGCGGCTAATCGCGCCGAATATCGCCGACAATTCGCGCAGGCCCGCATCGCAGGTTTTATTTCGAGTATTGTGGTTGGTTCAACCCACGAAGGAGCTCGATAAATGGCACGGAAAACCGTCCTGGTCTGTGACAGCTGCGGGACCGAGGTCGACGAAGCTCGCGGCGCGGCGATGCGCATCACCTATGCCGACGCGCGTCGCGGCTCGAAGGTCGCCGATCTGTGCGACACGTGCGCGGGGAAGCTGCCCGGCCGCGCGGCGGCCCGCCGCGGGCGGCGCCCGAAGTCCGCAGCTGCCTGACCGGGTCGACCCGATTGCCGTTGTTTGCGGGGTTTGCGACTCGCGCCGGCACCGGGCCACGTCCGCAGTCGTATCTACGATCGGAAGGTGGGGCTAACCCTCGTCGCAGGGCCTGCGAACGCGGGCAAGGTCGCGCTGCTGCTCGATCGCTATCTGGCGCGCCTCGACGACGAACCGACCTTGATCGTGCCGAACCGGTCGGACGTCGACCGCGTCGAGCGCGACCTGCTCGGCCGGTGCGGGTGTCTCTTCGCCGGTGCGATCGGCACCTTCGACGACCTCTTTTCGCGTATCGCCGGTGATGCGCGCAGGGCGGTCGCGACCGACGCGCAGCGCGCGCTCGTGATCCGCCACGTGCTCGCGGACGCCTCCCTGAACGGCCTCGAGCGCTCGGCGCGCACGCGCGGTTTCGCCGACACCCTGCTCGCGACGATCGGCGAGCTCGAGTCCGGCCTGCTCGAGCCGGACGACGTCGACGGTGACCTCGCCCGCCTGTACGCGGCGTACCGCGCCGAGCTCGATCGGCTCCGGCTGTGGGACCGCGACCTGCTTCGCCGGCGCGCGGCCGAGCGGCTCGCCTCCGACCTCGATGCCTGGTCGGGCGAGCCGGTGTTCGCCTACGGGTTCGAGGACCTGACCGGCGCCGAGTGGGCTCTGATCCAGGCGATCGCCGGTAGGGCCGACGTCGAGGTCTCGCTGCCGTACGAGCCCGGCCGCGTCGTCTTCGCCTCGCTCCAGCGGACCGCCGAGGACCTCGCCGGGCTTGCCGACGGGCGCGTCGAGGAGCTGGGCCCGCGCTCGGCCGAGTACGCGCATCCCGCGCTCGCGCACCTGGAGCGCGCGCTCTTCGAGGAGTCGCCGCCGCCCGCGCCCGAGCTCGACGCCGCCGTCCGCTTCCTCGAAGGCGCCGGTCAGCGAGGCACGCTCGAGCTCGTCGCCGACGAGGTGGTCGCACTCCTTCGCTCGGGGACGCCGGCCGAGCAGATCGCAATCGTGGTGCCGTCGGCCGACCGCTGGCGCCGGCCGCTCGAGACGGCGCTCGGGGGCCTCGACGTCCCGTACGCGTTCGACGCGAGCGTTCGGCTGGACACCACACCGTTCGGCCACGCGCTCCTCCAGTTGCTGCGCTTCGCCTGGCAGGGCCGGGGTCGCCTCGAGCTGTTCGCCTATCTCCGGTCTCCGTACTCGGGCATCGGGCGGGCATCGGTCGACTTCGTCGAGGGGCGCTTGCGCGGTCGCGCGGTTCATCTACCTGAACGCGTCGAGGAGGAGACGGAACGGCTGCGCGAGGCGCCGGTGCCTGCGCTCGGCGAGCTGCGGGAGGCCGAGGACGATCCGACCGCCGGGGCTCGTGCGCTCGCGCGTAGCATGATCCGGTCGGCTTACGGGCTCGAGGCGCCGCCGTCGGGGGAGAGCTCGCGGCTCGACCTCCGTGCCGAGGCCGCGGTCGCCAGAACGCTCGACGAGCTCGATGCCTTCGCGCTGCTCGGCGAGCCGCTCTCGACGGACGCGGTGCTCGCGGCGCTCGAGGGGACCGAGGTCCGTCTCGATCCCGGAGGCGAGCCGGGTCGCGTCAATGTGCTCGACCTGATGCGGGCGCGGACAAGGCGGTTCGACGTCGTCTTCGTCCTCGGCCTGGAGGAGGGGACACTGCCGAGGCGCTCGCGGACCTCGCCGTTCCTCGGCGAGGATGCACGGCGTGAGCTCGGCTCGAGGCTGGAGCGCCCCGATCAGGTCAGCCGAGATCGCTACCTCTTCTACACGGCCTGCACGCGAGCTACACGGCGTCTGTACCTCGTGCGCGAGGCGGTGACCGACGACGGCGCCGCACGCGAGGCGAGCCCGTTCTGGGAGGAGGTGGCGTCCGTCTTCGACCTCGCCGAGGTCGCGCGTGCCACCACGAGGCGATCGCTCGCGGCGCTCACCTGGCCGCTCGACGCGGCACCCACCGAGCGCGAGCGGCTGCGGGCGCTCGCGCTGCTCGCTGCGGACGACGCCGACGAGGCGGTAGCCGTCGCGGCCGTGAACGGCTGGGAGCGCCGGCTCGCCCGCGCGCGGAATGCGTGGCTGCGCCCGACGAGGCTGACGAGCGCACCGGTGCTCGGGGAGCTGGGCGCGAAGACGACCTTCGGCGTCACCGAGCTCGAGCGCTTCGCCGACTGCTCCTCGGCCTGGCTGCACGAACGGGTTGTCGATCCGCGGAAGATCGACGCCGAGGTGGACGCGCTCCTTCGTGGCTCCCTGGCGCACCAGACCCTGTTCAAGTTCTACGCGGGGCTTCCGAAAGAGCTCGGCGCCGACTCGGTTACGCCGGAGAACGTCGAGCAGGCGCTCGAGTTCCTGCGCCGCTGCCTGGTCGACGCGCGACGAGGCGGTGTGCGGCTCGAGCTGACCGATCTGCAGGAAGCCGAGCTGATGGGGACGCTGTGGCGCGATCTCGAGGGCTTCGTCCGTGACGAGGCCGCATCGCCGCAGCCGCTCGTCCCGCGGCGGTTCGAGGTCGGGTTCGGCTCCGATCGCTCGGCACCGGAGCTGCAACGAGGCCTCCGCCTTGCGGAAGGCACGCAGCTCAGCGGCAAGATCGACCGCATCGACGTCGACCCCTTCAGCGCCCGCGGGATCGTGCACGACTACAAGTCGGGCCGCGCTCACTCCGCGAAGCAGATCGACGAGGAGCTGAAGCTGCAGATTCCGCTCTACCTGCTGGTGCTGCGCGACCTCGTCGGCATCGAGCCGCTCGGCGGTCTCTATCGGTCGCTCAGCGGGGCCCGTGTGTCGCGCGGACTGCTACGCGCGGACGCCGCCGAAGAGTTGCCGGGGTACCAGCGGAACGACTACCTGCCCGACGACGAGTTCTGGGCTCTCGTCGAGACCGCGCGCGAACGCGCTGCCGGGTTCGCCGACCGGATCCGCAAGGGCGACGTGCGTCACGACCCGAAGGGCGGCGACTGTCCCACGTGGTGCGACGTGTGGCCGATCTGCCGCGTCGAGCGAGCGTAGGAAGATGAACCCCGAGCAACAGGAGGTGGTTGCGGCCAGAGGCGAGGTCTTCGTCTCGGCCGGCGCCGGAACCGGCAAGACGACCGTGCTCGTGGAGCGGTTCGTTCGCGCGGTCTGCGAGCAGGGCATCGACGTCGAGTCGATCCTCGTGATCACGTACACGCGGAAGGCTGCGGGCGAGCTCCGCGCGCGCATCCGGGCCGCGCTTCGCGAGCGCGGGCGCCCGGATCTTGCGCGCCGTCTCGACGGTGCGTGGGTCTCGACCATCCACGGGTTCTGCGCGCGACTGCTGCGTGCGCATCCGTTCGCGGTCGGCATCGACCCGCGTTTCCGCGAGCTTGCCGACGACCAGGCGCCGGCTCTCGTTGCAGAGGCGTTCGAGCGGGCGCTCACGGCGTTCTGCGCCGACGGCGACCCCGAACGGCTTCGATTGCTCGCGACCTACGGCGCCCACGGTCTTCGCCGCAAGCTCACGGGCGTCTACGAGACGCTTCGCTCGGCCGGGCGCGAGCTGCGTCTCGAGCTCGGCACGTGGGCGAGCGTCGACGAACGGCTCGCGGAGCTCCAGGAGGCGGCCCGCGAGCTCGCCGCCGACCCCGGCGCCACGGAGAAACAGCAGGCCGCGGCAGCCGCCGCGCTCGCCCTCGAACCGAACCCGGAGCGACTGCTCGATCTTGCGCACCTCGTCACCGTCGGCGAGCGCACCGGTGCGTTCAGGGCAGCGCGCGACCGCCTCCGCCAGGCGGCACTCGACGAGCTCGCCGCGCGCGACAGCCAACACCTGCAGCAGCTGCTCGACCTGTTCGCCGCCGCGTACGCCGACGCGAAGCGCATCGAGTCCGTGCTCGACTTCGAGGACCTGCAGCTCCTCGTGCGTGATCTCCTGCGGAACGACGCATCGATCAGGGAGCTCGAGCAGCTCCGCTTCCGGCAGATCATGGTCGACGAGTTCCAGGACACGAACAGCCTCCAGTGCGACATCGTCGATCTGCTGCGCGGCGACCGCGAGGGCACCGACGTGTTCTACGTCGGCGACGAGTTTCAGTCGATCTACGGCTTCCGGCACGCTGACGTCGCGGTGTTCCGCCAACGTCGAGAGGCGGCTGCGCAGCGGCTTCCGCTCGCGCGGAACTACCGCTCACGGCCGGAGGTCCTCGGCGCGATCAACCACCTGTTCGCGGACGAGTTCGACGGATATCAGCCGCTCGCCTGCGGCGGGGACTTCGACGATCCGGTCTTCGGTCATCCGGTGGAGCTCCTGGTCACCGACAAGCGGAGCTACCGCGAGGCGGGCGTTGTGTGGCGCGAGGCGGAGGCCGGCGCGATCGCGCGGCGCGTCGCCGAGCTCGTCGCCCTCGGTGCGGCCGAGCCGGGCGAGATCGTCCTGCTCTTCGCCGCCGGCACCGATGCCGAGGTCTACGAGCGCGCGCTGCGTGCGGAGGGCCTGCCGACCTACCGGGCCACGGGCCGCGGGTACTTCGGGCAGCAACAGGTCGTCGACCTGCTCGCCTATCTCCGCCTGCTCTGGAACCGATATGACGACAGGGCCCTGGCGACGGTGTTGCGCTCCCCGTTCGTCGGGATCTCGAACGATGCGCTGGTCGCGATTCGCCGCCACGCCGGCCGGCGGCCGCTCTATACCGGCGTCGAACGCTCACTCCCCGACGGGCTTGCAGAGGAGGACGAACGGTTCCTCCGCGCCTTCAAGCAGCGCTACGAACGGCTGGTCGCCGCCTCCGCACGCCTCGGGCTCGAGCGTCTGTGCGAGGAGGTCGTGTCCGCGCACGACTACGACCTCGCGGTGCTCACGCGGTGGGACGGCAAACGGCGGTACGCGAACCTCCGCAAGTTGATGCGGCTGGCGCGGAGCTACGAGGAGCTGCGCGGTCGCGACATCGAGGGCTTCATCTCGTTCATTCGCGACCAGGAGGCGGTCGGCTCCACGCAGCTCGAGGCGGTGTCGGAGGAGGAGGGAGCCGGAGCCGTTCGCCTGCTCACGATCCACTCGGCGAAAGGGCTCGAGTTCAAGGTGGTCGTCGTCGCGGATGCGGGACGTGACACCGGTGGCGCCCCGTCGGCCGACGAGATCCTCGTCGGCGCCGACGGTCGCTTCGGTTTCCGCGTGGTCGACCCGATGTCCGGCCAGCGAACCGGCGTCTTCGGCTACGACGAGGTTCGTGCCGCCGAGGAGCGCGAGGATCGCGCCGAACGGCTGCGCCTCTACTACGTGGCGATGACGCGCGCCGTCGACCGCTTGATCGTCTCGGGCGCGATCGACCCCGACACACGGCGCGACCGGGACACACCGATCGGCTGGGTGCTCGGCCGTCTCGGCACCGAGGAGCTGGAGGCGGCCCGCGCTGCGGGCGAAGCGGTGGAGCTCGAGCGAGGGGACGCACGTTTCGTGCTCAGCGTCGACACGTACCGCCCGGCGCCGCTGCCCGAGCCGGTCGCCGCCGTCGACGGTCAGCTCGCGCTGTTCGCCGAGCTGCCGGTCGGCTCGTCCGCGCCCGGTTACCGTCTGCCCGAGCTCGTCCCGCCACCTCCACCGCCGTTGCACCGGGTCCGCCGGCTGTCCTACTCCGCGCTATCGCTCTTCGAGCGCTGCTCCTACCGCTACTACGCCGAGCGTGTGGCCGGCCTGCGCGAGCTGCGCCCGGTCGGACTGGACGGCGGCGACGGCGGACTGGCGGCGACCGAGATCGGCGATGCCGCGCACCGCCTGCTCGAGCTCGTCGACCTCCGCAACCCGGTCGTCCCCGACGTCGAGCAGGTGCGGGCCTGGTATCCGACGGTGACCGAGGACGAGCTGGAACGGATCGGTGAATTCGTCGGTAACTACTGTCGTTCGGACACTGCCCGTCGTGTTGCGGCGCTCACCGGTGCGAAGGCCGAGCGGCCGTTCGCCTTCGAGCACGACGGCGTATTGCTGCGCGGACGGATCGACGTGCTCTGGCGCGAGAGCACACGGGCGTTCGTGCTCGACTACAAGACGAACCTGCTCGGCGAGAGCACACCCGAGGAGATCGTGGAGGAGGATTACCGGCTGCAGCGTCTCGTGTACGCGCTCGCGTGCTTCCGCGCCGGCGCCGAGGAGGTCGAGGTCGTCTACCACTTCGTCGAGCGTCCGGATGCAGTCGTCGAGACGACGTTCCTCCGCGCCGAGGTCGCCGCCCTCGAGGCGGAGCTGTCCGATGCGATCGCACGCATCAACCGCGGCGAGTTCGTGCCAACCCCGAGCGACTTCGCCTGCGCCGGCTGCCCGGCGCTCGATCTGGTCTGCGCCGGTCCGCGGCTGCGGCAGCCGCCGTCTCTCGTGGCCGGTGCCGCGTAGCTACGTCAAGGAAGCGCGGCGGCGGGTCGGCCCGAAGAAGCAGCGCATCGGTCCGATCATCGAGCGCCTCGCCGAGCTGCACGCCGACGCGCGCATCGCGCTGCGCTTCCAGGATCCGCTGGAGCTGCTCGTCAGCGTGATGCTGTCGGCACAGACGACCGACGTGAACGTCAACCGTGTGACCGAGAAGCTGTTCAAGAAGTACCGCCGCCCGGAGGACTACCTCGCGGTGCCGCAGGAAGAGCTCGAGCGCGACATCTTCGCCACCGGGTTCTACCGGCAGAAGGCGAAGGCGCTCCGCGGGACGATGGCGATGCTGCTGACGGACTACGACGGTCGCGTGCCCGACGACTTCGACCAGCTGCTGCGACTCCCGGGCGTCGCGCGTAAGACTGCGAACGTCGTGACGGCGGAGCGCGGCAGCCCGCAGGGAATCGTCGTCGACACGCACGTGCGCCGCCTGTCCCAGCGCCTCGGCCTCACGCGGCAGGAGGATCCGGTCAAGATCGAACGCGACCTGATTCGCCTGGTGCCGCGCCCGGACTGGGGGCGGTTTCCGCATCTGCTGATCTGGCACGGCCGGCGCGTCTGCGACGCCCGGCGCCCCCTGTGCGAGGAGTGCCCGCTCGCGGCGGACCTCTGTCCCTCTAGCCGCGTACCGGCGTGAGTGCGACGAGCAGCCCGCCGTCGTCGTCGTAGGCCGGGAAGACGTCGGCGACGACCGCCTTCTCGACACCTGCGCGGGTGCGGATCGACAGCTGCTCGCCGAGCCGGCGGACGCCCCATTCGCGCGCGAGCTCCACGGGCCGGCTGTTGGAGAACTGCAGGGCCTCGACGACGTCGCGCCCCATCAGATCGGGCTCGGGGAAGCCGGTCAGCTCGAACACCCCGCGACCGGTCGCGAGCACCCGGCGGTCGCGGTCGGTGACGACGAGCCCCGTGTCCGGCGCCGGGTAGTAGTCGTCGAGGATCTCGAAGAGGAACCCGAAGCCGCAGTGTCGGCAGGCCGGCGCCTGGTCGGAGAACCCCTCCTGGCCGTCGATGTCGACCGACCGTTCCTTGCACCGTGGGCAGATGAAGTGCGGCACGGCGAGCCAGGGTAGCCGTGCCGGTGGACGTGACTTCGCCACGTTGCGCCGCTGTTAACGAGGGATTCGCTGGGCCCCACCCGCGTATTTCGGTCGGCCCGAACGGCTCTTACCCTCAAACCACTCCAAGGGAGGCACCACATGTTCCTTTCCCGCACTCGGCTCGGTTGCGCATTCGCCGTCGTCGTGGTCCTCGCGGCGGCGCTCATGGCGGCCGCAGGTGCAACCGCCCGCAGCATCCAGCCGGCGAGTCCCTGGTACGCGTACGACGCGGCACTCAGGAACGCGCAGCACCAGCCGACGAGCCCGTGGTACGCGTACGACGCGGCGCTCCGGAAGGCGCAGCACCAGCGGCAGCAGCACACGGTCAGCATCGTCCAGCCGATGAGCCCGTGGTACGCGTACGACGCGGCGCTCCGGAAGGCGCAGCACCAGCGGCAGCAGCACACGGTCAGCATCGTCCAGCCGACGAGCCCGTGGTATGCGTACGACGCCGCACTCAGGAAGGCGCACCAGCGAGTCGTCGAAGTCCTTGGGAACAAGCGCGTCGGCTAACCGCATCAAGACCGTCACGTTCGACCGAAACGACGGCGCGACGACCGCAAGGTGGGCGTCGTCATCGATAACGGGCCCCGCTCCGCGCGGGACCCGTTGTCGTGCTGTGGCCTCCGTCACCGGAGACCTTGCCTAAGCGAAGCTGCTGTTAACGAGCGATTGTCGTTCGACGGGGGACTGTGGCCGTCGCGCGGCCGCGAACGTAGCCTGCGGCTCGCCGATGGCCGCGAGCTCGCGCCAAGGCGGGCCTGCGATCGCCGTAGCCGGCGTTGCTGTTGTCGCGGCCGCGGTGCGTCTGCCGGGCACCTTCTCCCAGGCGCTGTCCCAGGACGAGGTGGCCTCGGCGCGGATCCTGCGCGAGCCGACCGTGTGGTCGATGCTCGGTCGAGTTGCGCGCACGGAATCGACGCCGCCCCTCTGGTACTCGCTCGCGTGGCTGACCCACCGCGCCGGGGTCTCGATCGTCGACGTGCGACTCCTCTCAGTGCTCGCCGGGGCCGGGTTCGCGGGCTGCGTCGTCGCGGTCGGCCGCCGCGTCCTGCCGCTGTCCGCAGCGGTGCTCGCCGGCCTGCTGGTGGCGCTCGGCGGTGAGTTCGTCGCGCACGGGCACGAGCTGCGCTCGTACGAGCTGCTCGCGCTGGTGACTTCAGCCTTCGCGTTGCTGCTACTGCGCGAGCTGGCCGACCCGGGCCGTCGAACCGAGATCGCGATCGGGGTCGTCGTCGCGCTCGGCGGGCTCACCCACTACTTCTTCGCCTTCGCGGTCGTGGTCGCGCTCGCCTGGCTCTGGCTCGATCCCGGCGCGGTCCGCATCCGCCGCCGGGTGACGGCCGCGATCGCCGCAGGCGGCATTGTCGCCGCGTCATGGGCGCCGGTGATGCTCGCGCAGTTCCACCGCGACCGCTTCTGGTGGATCGGCGCCTTCCAGCTGCGACAGGTGCTCGCCGTGCCGCTGCGCCTCTTCACGACCGCGTACGCCGATCAGACCGCCGGGCTCGTGCTCTCGCTTCTCTTCATCGTGGTCGTCGGCCTGGGTTGCGTTCGGCTCGCGCAGGTCGGGCCTTCGGGGCGGCTCGTGGCCGCCCTTGCGTTCGGGCCGCTCGCGGTTGCCGCGGCTCTCTGGGGAGCCGGCTTCGAGATCTTCGCTCTTCGCAACCTGATCGAAGTCGGTCCCGCCGTTGCCATTGCCGTCGCGGCCCTCGTCGCGTCCATTCCTGCACGGGGAGGCATCGTCGCCGGACTCGCGCTCGTCGCGGTGCTGACGATGTCGCTGCTCGGCCAGGAGGGTGCAGGCTCGCCGCCGTTCGCGACGATCGCACACGCGCTCGTCCAGGAGGGTTGGCAACCGTCCGACCCGGTCGCGGTGCTCGGCAACCTGTTCGTCTTCCGGGCGCCGCTCGAGTGGTACCTGCCACACGCGTCGGTGCTGGACGCCGGCCGGCCGATGCGCCGTGTGTGCCGCACCGTCTTCGTCGTCGCACCACGCCGAAGCGACCGGCTGACGGTGGGTCGGGTCACCGACCGCGATGCAGCCGGCCGCTACGTCGTCAGTCGTCTTGCGCTCAGCGTGCCGCTCGCGGCCGATCGAGCCTTCCGGGCAGCGGCCATCCTCGTCGACCCGATCGATCCGTCGCGCTGCGTGCGTGCAATCCGCACCGGTCGACTGGCCCCGATCACCTGAGATCTGTGGTTCCGCCCAAGAAGCGCAGAACCCTTAGAGCCACCGACGCTTCTTGAACAACACGAAGAGCGCTGCGACGGTGGCGACCTCGAGGCCGATGCCGAGGATGAAGAAGATCGCGGGGCTCCTGATGTGGCCGACCATCCAGCCGAAGTTCTGGCCGAAGAAGCCCGTGATGAACGAGAGCGGGAGAAAGATGGTGGCCATGATCGTCAACTGCTTCATCACGGCATTGAGACGGTTGGAGACGGTGGAGAGGTAGACGTCCATCGAGCTCGTGAGCAGGTCGCGGTAGGTGTCGATCAGGTCGCTGATCCGGATCAGATGGTCGTAGATGTCGCGGAAGTAGCGCTCGTCCTCCTGGGTCATCCCGGGAAGCTCGGCGACGCCGCCCATCAGGCTCGCAAACATGTCTCGCTGGGGTGTGATCGCTTTGCGCATCCCGACGAGGAGCCTCTTCATCCGGAAGATCTCCTGGAGTTCCGAATCGCCGGCGTGGAGGAACGTCTGGTTCTCGAGCTCGTCGATCCGATCGTCGAAGTCGGCGAGGATCGGGAAGAAGCTGTCGACGAGGCCATCGATGATCCTGTACAGAAGCTGTCCGGGATCGTCGATCGTCTTCTGCCTCTTCATGTAGCGCTGGCGTACCTCGGTAAACGCGGGAGCGTCGTCGCGGTGGACGGTGACAAGGAACTTCTCGGAGTAGAAGCAGTGCACCTCGACGAGACGGTCGTCGTCCGGGACGGCGCCGTAGACGACGAGGAAGACGTAGTCGTCGTAGTCGTCGATCTTGGCCCGCTGCCCGAATTTCTCGGAGTCCTCGACCGCGAGGGGGTGGAATCTGAAGACGTCGCGCAGGATCGAGTAGTCGTCTGCGTCGGGTCGGTCGATGTCGAGCCAGAAGAACGAGTCGCCGCCGAGAAGCTTCTCGACGTTCTCGCGATTGAGATGCATCTGTTCGCTGCCGCGGTCGTGGACCACCGTGCAGGTATTGGGCGGCGTACGCCCCTCGCCGGTCACTGGTTCGCTCGTCAGATTCCTCCGCGCACGTCCCCGAGGCTATCCGCGGTGCAGGACGTCCCAGAAGGCCAGGCTCAGCGGGACGGAGCGATGGCGGGCTCGCTCGCGCCCGCTGTCGTCGCGAGCGACGACAGGTAGCGCTCGGCGTCGAGCGCCGCCATACAGCCGGAGCCGGCGGCGGTGACCGCCTGCCGGTAGATGTGGTCCTGCACGTCACCCGCTGCGAACACTCCGGGCACATTGGTTGCAGTGGAGCCCGGTTGCGTCACGAGGTATCCGGCCTCGTCGTGGTCGAGCTGGTCGACGAAGAGCGCCGTGTTCGGGTCGTGCCCGATCGCCACGAACAATCCGTCGGCCGGGACCTCCCACGTCTCGCCGGTCACCGTGCTCCGCAGGCGAAGGCCTTCGACGTTCTGATCGCCGAGCACCTCGTCGACGACGGCGTTCAGCACGAAGTCGAGCTTCTCGTTCGCCCGTGCACGGTCGACCATGATGCGCGACGCTCGGAACTCATCGCGCCGGTGCAGCAGGTGCACGCGGGTCGCGAACTTCGTCAGGAAGAGCGCCTCTTCGAACGCCGAGTCGCCGCCCCCGACGACGTAGACGTCCTTCTGGCGGAAGAACGCTGCATCGCAGGTGGCGCAGGCCGAGACGCCGCGACCCTTGTGCTTCTCCTCCGACTCGATGTCGAGCCAGCGTGCACTGGCCCCCGTCGAGACGATCACGGCACGAGCCGCGTACTCGTCGTTGCCGACGCTGACCCGGAGCGGCTGCCGCGAGAAGTCGACGCTCGTGACGTCGTCGGTGAGGAACTCCGCGCCGAACCGCTCGGCCTGGCGCCGGAAGTCGGCCATCATCTCCGGGCCCATGATCCCGTCCGCGTAGCCCGGATAGTTCTCGACGTCGCTCGTGATCATCAGCTGGCCGCCCCAGGAGAACCCCTCGATCACGAGCGGTTCGCAGATCGGCGCGCGCGGCATAGAGGGCCGCCGTGTAACCGGCCGGGCCGCCGCCGATGATGATCAGGTCACGAACGTTCGCGTTGTTCAACGTGCCTCTTCCTCCGACTCTCCCCGTGTAGCTCTATCAACGTTGGGCGGGGTCGGAACGTTCCCCGCTCATGCCGCGTCGGCGTTCGCCCGCGGCAGCGTAGCGACGTCATCGACCGGGATGAGCTCCGGCGCGGCCGAGGCGACCGGGACGCGTTCGAGCTGGGGGAGCTCGGGTGGATCGTCGCCCGTGATCCCGTGCTCGGGGAACTTGCGTGCCGTCACCAGCAACCTGGTCTCGAACGATCCGACCGCCTGGTTGTAGGCGCCGACAGCCGTGTCCAGGCTGCGGCCCACCTTCGACAGGTGGGCGGCGAAGACGCCGATCCGTTCGTAGAGCTCGCGGCCGAGCCGGGAGACGGCACGGGCGCTTTCGGCGACGGTCTCCTGCTGCCAGCCGTAGGCCACCGTCCGGAGCAGGCCGATCAGCGTCGCCGGCGAGGCCACGATCACGCCCGACTCGGCCCCGGTCTCGAGCAGCGAACCGTCCTGCTCGAGCGCGGCGCGGTAGAGGCCCTCGTCGACGAACATCACGACGAAGTCGGGCGTCGGGTCGAACTGCCGCCAGTAGCGCTTCTGGCTCAGCTTGGCGATGTGGTCGCGCAGCTGAGCGGCATGCCGGGCGAGGTGCGCGCGCTTCGCCTCGGGGTCGTCGGTGTTCACGGCGTCGAGGTACGCGTCGATCGGCACCTTCGAGTCGACGACGATGCTCTTGCCGCCGGGGAGCCGGACGATGAGGTCGGGTCGCAGCAGCTTGCCCTCGTCGTCGCGCTCACTCTGCTGGGTGCGAAAGTCGCAGTACTCGACCATCCCGGCGAGCTCGACGACGCGCTTCAGCTGCATCTCGCCCCAGCTGCCGCGAACGTGGGGGGCGCGGAGCGCGGTGACCAGGTTCCCCGTCTCGGCGCGCAGGCGCTCCTGCCCCTCGGAGACCGCCCGGAGCTGCTCGCTGACCGTCGACACGGCCCGCAGGCGCTGCTGCTCGAGCTCCTTCGCCTGGCTCTCGAAGCGCTGCAGCGTCTCCTTGATCGGCGCGAGCTTCGCCTCGGCCGCCTGGAGCAGCGAGCTCTGACTGCGCGAGAGCGCATCGCCGGCGGCCGCTTTGAAGCGCTCCTCCCACTGCTCCTGCGTGCGTTCGAGCAGCTCCACCTGCTCGCCCGCGGCCACCCGCTCGCGCTCGAGCAGCGCGTCGCGGGACGCGAGCGCCGTACGCCCCCAGAGGTAGACGGCGGCGGCGCCGATCGCGATCCCGAGCAGTAGCAGCAGTGCTCCCATGAGCCCACGAACGATAGGGAGGGCGTCGGACGGCAGAAAAAGCAGAAAAATCAGCCCCGGCGAGTCCGAAGACCTACCGGAGCTGATATGCCGGATCGAGCGACTCCGAAGAGCTACCCGATCCGACGGGGGGAACCTAGCCTCGTCCCGGCGGGGCCGTCAACGGGCCTCCGGCCGCGATGTCGCAATTTGCGGGCAAATTCGTGACGGACCGGCGACGGCCGGGGAGAACGTCCGTTCGCACCCGTAGGCTTGTCGTCTGGCGATGGACGACGTGTTCGGCCCCGGCGGCACCCTCGCCCGCGCGCTGCCGGGCTACGAGCCGCGCTCCGAGCAGGCCGCACTCGCGGCCGCCGTCGACCGTGCGCTCCGGTGCGGCGAGCACCTGGTCGCCGAGGCCGGCACCGGCGTGGGCAAGAGCCTCGCCTATCTGATCCCCGCGCTTCAGTCCGGGCAGCGGGTCGTGGTCGCGACGGCGACCAAGGCGCTCCAGGAGCAGCTGCTGCGCTCGGACGTGCCGGTGGCGGCCGCCGTCTGCGGGCGGACCGTGCGCGTCGAGTTGCTGAAGGGACGGCAGAACTACCTCTGCCGCCGTCAGCTGCAGGGCTTCCAGCCGTCGCTCGATGCCGAGGGGCGTGACGGCGCCGCATACGCGGCGATGGAGGGGTGGCTCGGCTCGACCGAGACGGGCGATCGCGCGGAGCTCGTGATCGAGCCTTCGCCTGCGCTCTGGGCCGAGCTGGCCGTCGGAGCCGATCGCTGCTCCGGGCGGCGGTGCCCGTTCGTCTCGAGCTGCTTCGCAGAGGCCGCACGCACGCGCGCCGCCGAGGCGGAGCTCGTGATCGTCAACCACGCCCTCTACTTCGCCGACGTCGCCTCGGGCGGGGGCGTGCTGCCCGAGCACGACGCGGTCGTCTTCGACGAGGCGCACCGGCTGGAGGAGTCGGCGGCCGGCTGGCTCGGCGGCCGCGTCTCCCGCGCCGGGTTGCGGCGGCTCGTCCTCGATGTCGAGCGGGCCGCCCGTGACGCGCGGGTCACCGCCCCCGAGCGCCAACTCGAACGGGTGGTGCGGTGCGGCGAGCGGCTGCTCGAGTCGGTCGCACCGGCCAGCGGCCGCCGGCGGGTACGCGACACACCGGTCGAGCCGGCACTCGTGCTCGTCGATGCGCTCGGTGAGCTCGCCGGGTGCCTGCAGGGTGCCGGCGAGGAGCAGGATGCGCTGGCGCGGCGGTCGCTCGCCCAGGCCGCCCAGGTCGAGGCGACACTCGAGGCCGAGCCGCAGGGCCGGGTCGTCTGGGCCGAGCCTGACGCGCTCGCCTGGGCGCCGGTCGACGTCGCCGAGGAGCTGCGCGACCGGCTCTGGGACGACGGCCCGACGGCGATCCTCGTCTCGGCGACGCTCGCGGTCGGCGAGGACGCAGGCTTCGTTCGCCGTCGCCTGGGCCTCGCCGGGGCGCGCGAGGCGATCGTCGGCTCCCCCTACGACTACCGGGAGCAGGCCCTCCTCTACGTGCCGCGCTCGCTGCCCGACCCCCGCGACGAGGCGTTCCTCGACCGCGCCGCGGACGAGATCGTGGCCCTGCTGTCCCTGTCGGAAGGTCGCGCGCTCGTCCTCACCTCGAGCTATCGCGCGCTCGACGCCTACCGCGCGCGGATCCGCGGGCGGGTCCCGTACGACGTCCTCGTCCAGGGCGAGGCGCCGCGTGAGCGTCTCCTCGAGCGGTTCCGGGAGGACGTCGGCTCGGTGTTGCTCGCGACCTCGACGTTCTGGCAGGGCGTCGACGTTCCCGGCGAGTCCCTCTCGCTGCTCGTGATCGACAAGCTCCCGTTCTCGGCGCCGGGGGATCCGCTGCACGAGGCGCGTTGCGAGGCGGTGGAGCGTGACGGCGAAGACTGGTTCGGAGGCTATGCGCTGCCGACGGCGGTGCTCCAGCTCAGGCAGGGCTTCGGGCGCCTGATTCGCGGCCACTCCGATCGGGGCGTCGTCGCGATTCTCGACCCGCGCCTGCGGAGCCGCGGCTACGGACGCGCGTTCCTCGAGGCGCTCCCACGCTGCCCCGTCGTCGACGATCGTGCGGCGGTGGCGGCGTTTTTCGGCGACCGGGTCGCCGTATCCGCTTGAATGGTCGGCTCCCGATGGCCAACAAGAAGCCCAAGACACCCCAGCCGCCGCGCAAGGTCCAGGCGCCGAAGCAGCGCACGGCGACCTCGCGCGACACCGGCGCGCGGAACCGGACCGTGCTCTACGTCGCGGCCGGCATCGCGATCCTGGTGGTCGTCGCCGGCGGCGCCTACGCCGCCTTCGGTCGGGCGGGCAGTAGCGGCGAGCAGCACGTCGCGTCGCTGATGGCCGCCGCGGGGTGCAACTTCAAGACCGTGACCGCGTACGTCCCGCCCGGGCAAGGCGTGCACGTCCCGAGCCTGACCAAGAAGTTCCCGTGGAACACAGATCCGCCCTCGAACGGCCAGCACTACCCGCTCTGGGCCGTCTGGGGCTTCTACACGGCAGCGGTCAACCCGCGGATGGTCGTGCACAACGAGGAGCACGGCGGCGTGGTCGTCTGGTGGGGGACGAAGGTGCCGGCGTCGACGGTCTCCCAGCTGCGCGACTTCTACAACGAGCAGCCGGACGGCTCGCTCGGCACGCCGTATCCGAAGCTCGGCAGCAAGGTCGCGATCAGCGCCTGGACCGGCGACCCCGCCAGGTACGGCAGCAACAACTACTTCGGCCAGGGCCATCTCGCGATCTGCCCGCGGCTCGACGCCCCGACGCTCGAGGCCTTCGAGGCCTTCCGCAAGGCGTACCGCGGTCACGGCCCGGAGGGCATCCCGCTCTCGCTGGACGAGCCGGGAATGGGCCCGCACTAGCGAATTAGACTCGTCCCCGTCGCGCCGGGGTGGCGAAACGGGTAAACGCGCCCGGCTTAAAACCGGGTGTCCCCTCGTGGGACGTGGGGGTTCGACTCCCTCCCCCGGCACTCAGGTTCGGCCGGTCTGCTCGGTGAGCGCGCGCAGCCGGGAGGCCAGCTTCGGCGTCAGGGCGTCGGGATCGAGGCGCCACGACCAGTTGCCCTCCTCGGTCCCCGGCGTGTTGATGCGCCCTTCCGGCCCGAGGCCGAGCACGTCCTGCACCGGTGCGACCGCGAGTGCCGCAACCGACGTCCACGCGACCTCCAGCAGCTCCCAGGACGGATCGCGGCCCTGAAGGCCGGTCCAGGCCCGGTCGGCGTCCGAGAGGCTCGCCCACCAGCCGGCGGCCGTGTCGTTGTCGTGCGTGCCGGTGTAGACGACCGATTGCTCGACATGGTTGCGCGGCAGATGCGGGCTGTCGGGATCGCCGCCGACCGCGAACTGCAGCACGACCATCCCCGGGAAGCCGAGCTGCGCGCGGAGCCGGCGGACCGGCTCGGTGATCACCCCGAGATCCTCGGCGATCACGTCCAGCCGGCCGAGCTCCGACTCGGCGGCCTGGAACACGGCTGCGCCTGGACCGCGACGCCAGCGACCGGTCGCCGCCGTCGTGCTGCCGGCAGGGACGGCCCAGTACGACACGAACCCGCGGAAGTGGTCGATCCGCGTGAGATCGACGAGGCGGAAGGCACGCCGGAGTCGTTCCGTCCACCAGCGGTAGCCCTCCCGGCGGAGCGTGCGCCAGTCGTAGAGCGGGTTTCGCCAGAGCTGGCCCGTCTCGGCGAACGCATCCGGGGGCACGCCGGCGATCACGCCCTGCAGGAACAGCTCGGGATGCGCACGCTGATCGGCGCCGTCCCACCCGGCGTAGATCGGAATGTCGCCGACGATGCGGACGCCGCGCGCAGCCGCGTACGCACGCAGCGAGCGCCACTCGCGCTCGAAGCGCACCTGGTCGTCCAGGTCGCCGCCGTAGGCGAGCCAATCGTCGATCCAGTACGCGTGCTCGGCGCGAAAGCGCCGGCGTTCGGCTTCGGTCACGACACTTCCGCGGTCGGCCACGAGCTCCGGCGAGCCGGCGAAGACCGACGGCGACATGTACGGCGAACCGGTGTGATCGGTGGGGCCGAGCGGGAGGACCTGCCACCACCGTTGCCCCGCAGCCTCCAGCCAGTCGACGAAGCGGTAGGCATGGTGGTCCGGTACCCCGTTCGGCAGCGACGCCGGATGCAGGAGGATGCCTGAGGCACGCTCGAGTCGCATTCGCGCGAGAATCTCACGCCTGGTGCCCTTGCCGAAGTCAACGAAGCCGCCACCGAGGATTCAGATCCAGGCGATCGAGCCTGAGCTGGACTGCGGGCGCTTCCCCGTCAAGTGCACCGCGGGCGAGCGCGTCGACGTCTACGCGACGATCTTCGTCGACGGGCACGACGTCCTCGGCGCCACGGTGCGAGCGAAGCCGCCGAAGGGCAAGGTGCGCGAGGAGCCGCTGATCGATCTCGGCAACGATCGCTTCGGCGGGTCGTTCGTCGTCGACCTCCCCGGCCGCTGGACGTTCACGATCGTGGCGTGGGCCGACCGGCTTGCCACCTGGCAGTACGAGCTGCGGCGGAGGCTCGAGGGCGGTCAGCTCGACCTCAACGGCGAGCTGGCGGAGGGCGCAGCGCTCCTCGGACGGTCCTCGCTGACCGTGGAGGAGGGGCTCGCGGCGAGCGGGGAGGTCCGGCACGGCGAGGTGACCTCGGCTGCCCTCGGCGTCGACGTCGATCGCGAGCGGGGACGCTTCGGCGCCTGGTACGAGCTGTTTCCGCGGTCGTTCGGCGGTTTCAAGGGGGTCGCCGCCGTGTTGCCCCGGCTCGCCGAGCTCGGTTTCGACGTCGTCTACCTGCCGCCGGTGCATCCGATCGGCGTTACCAACCGCAAGGGACGCAACAACACGCTCAAGGCCGGCCCGAAGGACCCGGGATCACCGTGGGCGATCGGGTCGAAGCTCGGGGGGCACGACGCGATCGACCCGGCACTCGGGACGTGGGCCGATTTCGACACGATGATCGCGGCGGCGGGCAAGGCCGGGATCGAGATCGCGCTCGACCTCGCGATCCAGTGCTCACCCGACCATCCCTGGCTCACCGAGCATCCGGAGTGGTTCAACCGGCGCCCCGACGGGACGCTGAAGTACGCGGAGAACCCGCCCAAGCGCTACCAGGACATCTACAACGTCAACTTCGAGTCGGAGGACTGGCGGGCCTTGTGGGAGGCGCTCCTTGACATCGTCCTCTTCTGGGTCGGGAAGGGCATTCGCGCGTTCCGCGTCGACAACCCGCACACGAAGCCGATGGCGTTCTGGGAATGGCTGATCGCCGAGGTCCGCAGCGATCATCCGGACGTGATCTTTCTCTCCGAGGCCTTCACCAGGCCCGCCAAGATGACGACGCTCGCGAAGCTCGGATTCGCGCAGAGCTACACCTACTTCACGTGGAAGAACACGAAGCAGGAGCTGCAGGAGTACGTCCAGGAGCTGCTCGACTGGGCGCCGTTCTACCGTTCGAACGCCTTCGTCAACACTCAAGACATCCTGCACGAGTACCTGCAGCGCGGCGGGCCGCCCGCCTTCCAGGCGCGTCTCGTGCTCGCGGCGACGCTCTCGCCCTCGTACGGGATCTACTCCGGATACGAGAACTACGAGAACGTGGCCGTCGCGCCCGGCTCGGAGGAGTACCTCGACTCGGAGAAGTACGAGGTCAAGAAGCGGAAGCTCGACGGCCCGTTGCTCCCGCTGATCGCAAAGTTGAACGCGGCCCGGCGCGCCGAGCCGGCCCTGCAGCACGTCGACAACCTCCGGTGGCTGGAGACCGAGAACGACCAGCTGATCGGCTACGCGAAGGCCGACCGCGTGATCTGCGTCGTCAACCTCGATCCGTTCATCGCACGCGAGGGCGTGTGCGTGATCCCGGTGTCGCTCGGCCTGCCGCCGGCCTTCGAGGTGCGCGACCTGCTGACCGACGACACGTTCGTGTGGCGCGCCGGCCGCAACTACGTCGGTCTCGACCCCGGCCAGAGCCACTTGCTCGAGGTGATTACGTGACCGACGGAGGGCACTGGTTCGAGCGCGACCCGCTCTGGTTCAAGACGGCCGTCTTCTATGAGATCCACCTGCGCGGGTTCTTCGACGCGAACGACGACGGCTCAGGCGACTTTCGCGGTCTCGCCGAGAAGCTCGACTACCTGCAGTGGCTCGGCGTCGACTGCATCTGGCTGCTCCCCGCCTACCCGAGCCCGCTCCGCGACGGCGGTTACGACATCGCCGACTTCTTCGGCGTCCACTCTGACTACGGCACGATCGAGGACTTTCGCGCCTTCGTCGACCAGGCCCACCAGCGCGGTCTGAGGGTGATCGCCGACCTCGTCATGAACCACACGTCGTCCGACCATCCCTGGTTCCAGGCAAGCCGGAACGACCCGACCGGCCCGTACGGCGATTGGTACGTCTGGGGAGACGACGATACGCGGTGGAGCGAGGCGCGGGTGATCTTCGTCGACACGGAGCCGTCGAACTGGACCTGGGATGCAACGCGCGGCCAGTACTACTGGCATCGGTTCTTCTCGCACCAGCCCGACCTGAACTACGACAACCCCGAGGTGCAGACGCAGATGCTCGACGTGCTGCGCTTCTGGCTCGATCTGGGGCTCGACGGCTTCCGGCTCGACGCGGTGCCGTACCTCTACGAGCGCGATGGAACGAACGGCGAGAACCTGCCCGAGACGCACGCCTTCCTGAAGCGCGTTCGAACCGAGATCGACTCCCGCTACGCGGACCGCGTGCTGCTCGCGGAAGCGAACCAGTGGCCGGACGACGTCGTCGAGTACTTCGGGAACGGGGACGGCGACGAGTGCCACATGGCATTCCACTTTCCGGTGATGCCGCGCATGTTCATGGCGGTGCGGCGCGAGGACGCCCTGCCGATCGTGGAGGTGCTCGAGAACACGCCGTCGATCCCCGGGAACGCCCAGTGGGGCCTCTTCCTGCGTAACCACGACGAGTTGACGCTCGAGATGGTGACGGACGAGGAGCGTGACTACATGTACGACGAGTATGCGAAGGACCCGCGGATGAAGCTGAACCTCGGGATTCGCCGGCGCCTCGCTCCGCTCCTCGACAATGGGC
This sequence comes from uncultured Thermoleophilia bacterium, assembly GCA_963742605.1. Classification (GTDB taxonomy): domain Bacteria; phylum Actinomycetota; class Thermoleophilia; order Gaiellales; family Gaiellaceae; genus PALSA-600. The sequence goes on from CAVUNA010000007.1 coordinate 94,762, forward strand.
GCGACGAGATCCAGCTCCTGCACGCGATGCTGTTCTCGCTGCCCGGATCGCCGGTCCTCTATTACGGCGACGAGATCGGGATGGGCGACAACATCTTCCTCGGCGACCGCGACGGCGTGCGGACGCCGATGCAGTGGACGGGCGACCGCAATGCGGGATTCAGTCGTGCCGACTTCGCCCAGCTCTACCTGCCGCCGTTGATGGACCCGGTCTACGGGTTCCAGGCCGTCAACGTCGAGGCGCAGCTCCGGCAGCCCAACTCGCTGCTCCGCTGGATCCATCGGCTGATCGCGCTGCGCAAGGATCACCCCGTCTTCGGAATCGGCACCTACGAGGCGCTCCGTCCGGACAATCCGCGGATCTTCGCCCACGTCCGGCAGTACGAGGACGACACGATCATCTGCGTGCACAACCTGGCGAGGTCGGCCCAGGCGGTCCAGCTCGATCTCTCGCGCTGGCAGGGCATGATTCCCGAGGAGATGCTCGGACGAACCCGCTTCCCGCCGATCGGGGAGTTGCCGTACCTGCTCACGTTTGCGCCGCGAGGGTTCTTCTGGTTCCAGTTGAGGAAGGACGAGTCATGACGTCCGAAGAGAACGCACTCATCGAGTTCGTCACCGGCCAGCGCTGGTTCGGCTCGAAGACGCGCGACGTCGTCCAGGCGAGCGTCGTCGACCGGGCCACGGTCGGCGGCGGCGATCCGGCCCTCGAGGTGCTGCTCGTCGAGATCCGGTTCGACACCGGCACGCACGAGACGTACCAGCTGCTGCGGGGCGAGGGCCTCGACGTGCTGGCCGAGCCCGACACCGCGGCGGAGCTCGTGCGGCTGATCCGGCGGGGCACGACCGTCTCGGCGCGCGAGGGTGCGGTCGAGCTGGTCCCCGTCGCCGGCTCCTTCGTCGACATCCCCGAGGACGTGGGGGTGACGCGGCAGGTCGACGTCGAGCAGTCGAACTCGTCGGTCGTGCTCGACGACCTGCTGATCCTCAAGGTCTTTCGGCGGCTGGAGGCGGGGGTCAACCCCGAGCTCGAGATGCTGGCCTTCCTGACCGAGCACGCCTTCCCCCACATCCCGCGGCTCGCCGGCTGGTACCAGTACGTCGGCCGCCCGATGGAGGCGACGCTGGGGATCCTCCAGCAGTTCGTCCCCGACGGGCGCGACGGCTGGGAGCTCGCACTCGACTCGCTGGACACCCGAACCGAGTGGTTCCTGAACGAGCTCGAGCACCTCGGAAAGGTCACCGGTGACCTGCACACCGTGCTCGGCTCGGATTCGACCGACCCGAGCTTCGCACCGGAGCAGCCGTCGACCGAGTCGCTCGGGCTGCTGACGGCAACGGTGGACGAGGAGATCGAGGCGATCTTCCTCGATCTCCCAGACGACGATCCCGAGCTCGAGCCGCTGCTCGGACGCGGGGAGGAGGTCCGCGAGCGTCTCCGTCTGTTGACGAACCTCGGCGGTGTCGGGCGCGTGATCCGGCATCACGGCGACTTCCATCTCGGACAGACGCTGCACACCCCGCGCGGCTGGGTCCTGATCGACTTCGAAGGCGAGCCGGCCCGTTCGCTGCCCGAGCGGCGACGCAAGCGCAGCCCGCTGCGCGACGTCGCCGGAATGCTCCGCTCGTTCGCCTACGTCGCCTCGGCGGGCCCGCTGCTCAGGGGCATCGAACCGCCCCCCGGCTGGGAAGAGCGAGCACGTGAGGTCTTCCTCGACGCGTATCGCGCGAACGTCGACCCGTCGCTGATCCCATCCGGGACGACGATGGACAAGCTGTTGCAGGTCTTCGAGCTCGAGAAGGCCGTGTACGAGCTGCGCTACGAGCTCAACAACCGCCCCGACTGGCTGCCGATCCCCGTCGCCGGCATCGTGCGCCTGCTCGACGCGGAAGTCCCTGTATGAGCCGTAGGCTCGACGGAGGCTCCAAGGAGCGGAGGTGCCGGCTTGGCCGGCGCCGGAGCGGGGTATGACGCAATCGCGTGCGTCGGCGTTCGGTGAGCTCGATGTGTGGCTGGCGAAGGCGGGCCGCCACGAGCAGCTGTGGGAGAAGCTCGGCGCGCACGTGGTCGAGGGCGGCGTCCGCTTCGCGGTGTGGGCGCCGAACGCCCGGCGGGTGAGCGTCGTCGGCGACTTCAACGACTGGGACACGGAGGCGGATCCGCTCGTCCCGGTCGAGGAGACGGGAATCTGGGAGGGCGTCGTCGACGGGGCCGAGCTCGGCCAGCGCTACAAGTACGACGTCGGCGGCCACGAGAAGGCCGACCCGATCGCTTTCCGGGCCGAGGAGCCGCCACGGACGGCGTCGGTCGTCTTCGAGTCGGACTACGAGTGGGGCGACACTGCGTGGATCGAGGCACGGCGGGCCCGCGAGCCGCTCGACGGGCCCCTGTCGATCTACGAGCTCCACGCTCCGTCGTGGCGTCACGGGCTCGGGTGGCGCGAGCTCGCCGACCAGCTCGCGCCGTACATCCGTGACCTCGGCTTCACGCACGTCGAGCTGATGCCCGTCATGCACCACCCGTTCTCCGGCTCGTGGGGCTACCAGGTCACGGGCTACTACGCGCCGTTGTCGTCGATGGGCTCTCCGGACGACTTCCGCTACTTCGTCGATCGACTGCACGGACACGGGATCGGGGTGATTCTCGACTGGGTGCCCGCGCACTTCCCACGTGACGAATGGGCACTCGTACGCTTCGACGGCACCGCCCTGTACGAGCACGACGATCCGCGGCGCGGCTCGCACCCGGACTGGGGGACGCTCGTGTTCAACCTCGGCCGGACCGAGGTGCAGAACTTCCTGCTTGCGAATGCGCTCTTCTGGCTGCGCGAGTATCACGCAGACGGGCTGCGCGTCGACGCCGTTGCGTCGATGCTCTACCTCGACTACTCGCGGCCGGCGGGTGGGTGGCTGCCGAATCGCTTCGGCGGGCGAGAGGATCTCGAGGCAGTGGCGTTTCTCAAGGATCTGAACGAGCTGGTCCACGCGCGCGAGCCCGGCGTGATCTCGACGGCTGAGGAGTCGACTGCCTGGCCCGGCGTCTCACGCCCGACGTATGTCGGCGGGCTGGGCTTCGGCTTCAAGTGGAACCTGGGCTGGATGAACGACACGCTCGGGTACTTCGCTCACGACCCGGTCCATCGGCGCTTCCATCATCACGAGCTGACGTTCTCGCTGGTCTACGCGTGGAACGAGAACTTCGTGCTGCCGCTCTCGCACGACGAGGTCGTGCACGGCAAGGGATCGCTGCTCGCGAAGATGCCGGGCGATCGCTGGCAGCAGCTCGCGAACCTCCGCGCCCTCTACGCCTATATGTGGGCGCACCCCGGCAAGAAGCTGTTGTTCATGGGAGGCGAGCTGGCGACTCCCTGGGAGTGGAGCGAGCAGGCGGAGCTCCCCTGGAGCCTCCTCGAGCATCACGAGCACTCGGGAGTCCGTGACCTCGTCCGCGACCTGAATCGTGTCTACCGCGACGAGCCGGCGCTCTGGGAGGTCGACTTCTCGTACGAGGGCTTCCGCTGGCTCGAGCCCAACGACGCGGCGAACAACGTCCTCGCGTTCATGAGGATCTCCCGTGACGGCACACGCAAGCTGCTTTGCGTGGCGAATCTCTCGCCGGTTCCGCGCGATCGCTACCGCGTCGGGCTGCCGGATGCGGGCGCATGGCTCGAGGTGCTGAACACTGACTCGACGTACTACGGCGGCGCCGGCGTGGGCAATCTCGGATCGGTCGAGGCGGAGGAGTACGGCTGGCACGGCCAGCGCTACTCGGCCGAGGTGACGCTGCCGCCGCTCGGCGTCGTCTGGCTGCGTCGAGAGCCGTAGCCCAGCCGGCAGGCCTCCCGCGCTCCGACGGGTACGGTGACGCGCCATGAGTCGCGCCGTCTGGCCGGGAGACCCGTTTCCGCTCGGGCAGAGCTGGGACGGTGACGGCACCAACTTCTCGTTGTTCTCGGAGAACGCGGAGCGCGTCGAGCTTTGCCTGTTCGATTCGGACGGGAACGAGGAACGGGTCGCCGTCGAGGAGCGGACTGCGTTCAACTGGCACTGTTACCTCCCGGGCGTCGGGCCGGGTCAGCGCTACGGCTACCGCGTTCACGGCCGCTACGACCCGGAAACGGGGCTGCGCTTCAACCCGGCCAAGCTGCTGATCGATCCGTACGCCAAGGCGATCGACGGTGCGGTGCAGTGGAACGCGGCGAACACGCTCCCGTACGTGCCCAGCGGCAGCGTCGACGCGGATCTCACGATCGACGACTCGGACAGCGCTCCCGCGATGCCGAAGTCGGTGGTGATCGATCCGACGTTCGACTGGGAGGACGACGACTGGGTGAGGCCGCGCACACCCTGGCAGGACACCGTGATCTACGAGACGCATGTCCGTGGGTTCACGAAGGAACGGGACGACGTGCGCGAGGACCTGCGTGGGACGTACGGCGGTCTTGCGAGTGAGGGCGCGATCGCCTATCTGAAAGCGCTGGGCGTGACGGCGGTCGAGCTCCTGCCCGTCCATCACATCGCCGACGAGAGTTTCCTCCACGAACGTGGTCTCACCAACTACTGGGGCTACTCGACGATCGGGTACTTCGCGCCGCACTCTCTCTATGCGGCGACGAACGACCAGGTACGCGAGTTCAAGGGGATGGTGAAGGCCCTGCACCGCGCGGGCATCGAGGTGATCCTCGACGTCGTCTACAACCACACCGCGGAGGGCAATCACCTGGGGCCGATGCTCAGCCTGCGCGGCGTCGACAACACGAGCTACTACCGGCTGGTGCCCGACGACCCACGGTTCTACATGGACTACACGGGCACCGGGAACACGCTGAACCCGTTGCACCCGAGCGTGCTGCGCCTGATCATGGACTCGCTTCGCTACTTCGTGATCGAGTGCCACGTCGACGGCTTTCGCTTCGACCTCGCCTCGGCGCTCGCTCGCGAGCTCTACGACGTCGACCGCCTGTCGGCGTTCTTCGACATCATCCACCAGGACCCGGTCCTGTCACAGGTGAAGCTGATCGCCGAACCATGGGACGTCGGCCCCGGCGGCTACCAGGTCGGCAACTTCCCGATCCTGTGGTCGGAGTGGAACGGGATCTATCGCGACGTCATGCGCGACTTCTGGCGAGGCAGCGCCTCGCTCGCAGCGTTTGCGTCACGGTTCGGCGGGTCGGCCGATCTCTACGAGCGTGACGGCAGGCGGCCATTCGCGTCGATCAACTTCGTCACCGCCCACGACGGCTTCACGCTGCGCGATCTCGTCTCCTTCAATACGAAGCACAACGAGGCCAACGGCGAGGCGAGCCACGACGGGACGGACGACAACCGGTCGTGGAACTGCGGCGTGGAAGGGTCGACCGACGATCCCGCCGTGCTGGCGCTCCGCGCCCGCCAGCAGCGGAACTTCCTCGCGTCACTTCTTCTGTCGCAGGGCGTTCCGATGCTGCTCGGCGGGGACGAGATCGGGCGAACCCAGAACGGCAACAACAACGCCTGGTGCCAGGACAACCGAATCTCGTGGTTCGACTGGGAGTCCGCCGACGAGGACCTGCTCACGTTCACCCGCCGACTGATCGCGCTTCGGCGGATGCACCCCGTGTTCCGGCGCACGAAGTTCTTCGACGGGCGCGGCGACCAGCTGCCCGACGTGTGGTGGATGCGACCCGACGGTCGGAGGATGACGCGACGCGATTGGGACAACGCCGACTCGCGGGCGATCGGCGTCTTCCTGAACGGCGACGAGTTGCAGGCCGAGACGCGGTCGGGCGAAGAGGTTCGCGACGACTCGTTCCTGCTCCTCTTCAACGCGTATTTCGACGACGTCACGTTTCGGCTGCCCGCGCGCCGGCTCGGCCTGCGCTGGACCCTCGAGCTGAAGACCGGCCGGTTCGACGCCGACCGGACGACGCCCGGGTCCGAGGTCGTCGTCGAGGCCCGCTCGCTGGTCGTGCTTCGACGCGCGTGAGCTCACGCGGCGGCGAAGACGCCGACGCCGGCCTCGTACGTCGGCGCGTAACCGACGGCACGTCCGAGGAGTGCGCCGGGAACGAGCGCCGCGCGCTGGAGGGCGTGCGGGACGACCGGCAGACGGGCGACGTCGAAGTGGTGCTTCGCGATCACCGCGAGGCGGAGCGGGTTCGGCATCCCCTTGCGGTTCGTCTTCCCGTCGGCGGCGAGCGCGAACATCGTCTCGATCAGGGATTCGAAGGCCAGGGAGGGGCGAACCTCGGCGGTGAAGCGGAGCACGTCGTCGCCGGCGTTCCAGAAGCGGTGGGCCGTCCCCGCGTCGATCTGCACCGACGCGCCCTCGCCGAGGATGAGCTGCTCGCGGCCGCGCGTGACCCCGAGCGTCCCGGCGTTGACCGTGAAGACCTCTGTCTGGTACGGGTGGACGTGAGCCGACGCGACCTTGCCGCCGGGCTCGACGATCGTCTCGAAGCGCGTGTACTCGCCGTCCGTGTCGTGCGCGGTGAGCTCGAAGACGAGCCGTTCGCCGGTGACGGGGTTGACGAGCGAATCTCCTGCACGAATCATGGTGAGCGCCTTCCTGTCGAGTGGTGTCGCCAGGGAGTCTCGGCCTCCGGGCGGCGCTCGTCGTCGCCCGCGAGGTCGATCTCACGTCGACAGGGCGGCTGATGTTCGTGTCGTCCCGCGGGACTACGAATCGACGTTCTCGCCCGGCTGAACCGTGCCGGACTCGTACGCGAGCACCACGGCCTGCACGCGGTCACGAAGGTTGAGCTTCATCAGGATGCGCGCGACGTGGGTCTTCACGGTCGTCTCCGAGACGAAGAGCGCCTTCGCGATCTCGGCGTTCGACAGGCCGCGGGCGATCAGCATCAGCACCTCGCGCTCGCGCGCCGTCAGATCGTCCAGCCGCGGGAACTGCGCGCGGGGCTTCGGCCCGGTGCCCTTGACGAACTCCGAGATCACACGACGCGTGATCGTCGGCGACAGGAGAGCGTCGCCCCGTGAGATCACCTCGATCGCCGCGACGAGCTGCTCCGGCGGAGTGTCCTTGAGCAGGAAGCCGCTCGCCCCGGCGCGCAACGCCTCGTAGACGTACTCGTCGAGGTCGAAGGTGGTCAGCATCAGGATCTTCGGCGCGTTCTCCTCGTCTCGCTCGAGGATCCGGCGCGTCGCCTCGAGCCCGTCGAGCTCGGGCATCCGGATGTCCATCAGCACGACGTCCGGCGACAGCGCGCGCACCTGGTCGATCGCCTCGCGCCCGTCCCCGGCCTCGCCGACCACCTCCATCTCCGGCTCGGCATCGAGGATCATCCGGAACCCTGCCCGGACGAGCGCCTGGTCGTCGACGAGCAGGATGCGGATCACGCGGGTGCCACCTCGAGCGGCAACTCGGCGCGGAGGATGTAGCCGCCCCCTTCGCGTGGTCCCGCCTCGAGCGTCCCGCCGTAGAGCGCGACCCGTTCGCGCATCCCGACCAGGCCGTGCCCGAGCCCGTCCTCGACGGTGACTTCCTTGCCGTCGTCGGCGATCTCGAGGTTCAGCTTGTTGTCGAGGAAGCGGATGATCACCTCGGCGTTCGAGCCGGGCGCGTGCTTGAGCGCGTTCGTGAGCCCCTCCTGCACGATGCGATACGCGGACAGGTCGACGCCCGGAGGCAGCTGGGGCCGCTCGCCTTCGACGCGAAGGGTGACGGGCAGCCCGGCCTCGACGACCTGGGAGATCAGGTGGTCGAGATGCTGCAGCCCGGGCTGTGGGGTGAGCGATGCCGCTGGTTCCTCGGCGGGACGCATGACGCCCAACATACGACGCATCTCGGTCAGCGCCTGCCGGCCGATCTGCTCGACGGAGAGCAAGGCGTCGCGTTCGCGGTGCTGATCCTCTCGGAGCAACCGACGCACGCCGGACGACTGCACCACCATCACGGACACGGAGTGCGCGACGACGTCGTGCAGCTCGCTCGCGATCCGCGCACGCTCCTCGGCCGCCGCGCGCTCCGCAGCGACGGCTCGGGCGCGCTCAACTTCCTCGACCCGCGCGCGAAGGATGCGTGTCTGCTCGGCGCGTGTCGCGAGCGCTCGGCCGGCGAACCACGCGCCGGCGTAGAAGATCGCTGCACCGACGAGGTCGCTGGCCGTCGTGTCCGGGAACCGGTACTGGACGTAGATCCCGGTCGTCAACCCCAGCGCGAGCCCGACGATTGCGCCCTCCCGGTCGCGGATCGCGCCGAGCGAGATCATGACCGCGATCCCGGCCAACGCGCTGATGTCGATCCGCTCGAGCCCGGTCGGGTCGAACGTGGCGGCGAGCGCGAACGCGGCGAGCGAGACACACGGCGCGACGAGCGGATAGCGTCGCCGGAAGAGCAACGGCAGCACGAAGAAGAGCGAGAGTGGGCCGAGGACGGCGAAGTCGAGCTGGTGGCCCTTGGCCAGCACCTCGATCTCCACCGCGAGCGCGAGCGCGACGATCAGGGCGTCGACGGCGTCGCGACGCAGCCGGGCCCACGCGCGCTGCCAGGTCACGAGTGATGTGGCCGGTGACGTTGCCCGGTCCCTGGGTTGCGGGCACCAAACGATGCAAGGACGCAGGGAGCGGCCATAGCAGGTCTATGGCCGCGACTGAGGACGCGGCAGCGTGCCGTGTGCCCGCGGGCCAGGGGCCAGGCGAACGTTGCCGGTTGCATCACACGGAAGGTAACCCGCCCGGCCTTCAAGTGGCGTCGTCCCCGTAGGCGACGTCGGCGTCATCCTGGAGAACGATGCGCGACGGGCTTGAGTTCCCGAAGACGTCACTAAGATTCGCGGATGGACCTCGTGCGCGACGCGATGGTGGCCGACCCGCTCGCTCTGGGCGCCGACCAGAGCGCCCAGGAGGCGGGGGAGGCCCTGGCACGACCCGACGTCCGAGCCGTGTTCGTCTGCGACGACGACGGGCGTCTCGTCGGCGTCGTGACGCGAAAGACGCTCGTCCGCGAGGTGGTCGCCACGGGACGCGACCCGGGCTCGACCCCGCTCGGGACGATCGCCGAGCCGCCGAACGCGACGATCGAGTCGACGATGCCCCTCGGCGATGCGTTCGCCTTCGTCGAGGAGCGCGACTTCGAACGCGTCCCGGTGGTCGAGCACGGCCGGCTGGTCGGTGTCCTCGCGCGGGCCGTCGTCCAGCGCCGGCTGGCCGAGGACGAGCCGCCGGGCGACGACGCCTGACGGCCGTCACCTCCGCGCGATCTCGCTCCGCACGACCGGCGCGACCTCGACACCGAACCGCTCGATCGAGCGCAGGACATTCGCGTGCGCCATCGTCCCGACGCTCATCTGTGCGAGGAACCGGTCGTGGCGGAAGAGCTCGTGCTGGGCGAGGATCTTCTCGGCGACTTCCTCCGAGCTGCCGACGACGAGCGCGCCGGCCGACGAGCGGAGCGCGTCGAACTGACGGCGGTCGATCGGTGGCCAGCCGCGTTCTCGTCCGATCGCGTTCATCATCGCCGCATAGGACGGATAGAACTCGTCGGCCGCCTGCCGCGAGGTCGCGCCGACGTACGCGTGTGAGTTGATGCCGAGCGCGGGCGGTTCGTGCCCCGCCTGCACGGCCGACTCACGGAAGAGGTCGACGAACGGTGTGAAGCGCCTCGGTTCACCGCCGATGATCGCCAGCGCCATCGGCAGGCCGAGCGTGCCCGCGCGGACCGCGGAGGCGGGCGTGCCGCCGACCGCGACCCAGACCGGCAGCGGATCCTGCAGCGGGCGGGGATAGACGCCCCGGTCGTCGAGCGCGGGACGGTGGCGGCCCGACCAGGTCACGCGCTCGCTGCCGCGCAGCGCGAGCAGCAGGTCGAGCTTCTCGGCGAACAGCGCGTCGTAGTCGTCCAGGTCGTACCCGAAGAGCGGGAACGACTCGATGAACGAGCCGCGGCCGGCCATGATCTCGGCCCGGCCGTGGGACAGCAGGTCGACGGTGGCGAACTCCTGGAAGACGCGAACGGGATCGTCCGAGCTGAGCACGCTGACGGCGCTCGTCAATCGAATTCGCTCCGTTCGGACAGCCGCGGCGCCGAGGACGACGGCGGGTGCAGAGACGGCGAAGTCGGAGCGATGATGCTCACCGACGCCGAAGACGTCGAGACCGACCTGGTCGGCGAGCTCGATCTCCTCGAGCAGGTCGCGCAGCCGCTGTTCGGGCGAGACCGGTGTCGACCTGGCGTCGCCTCGCAGCTCGGCGAAGGTGTAGACGCCGAGCTCCACGGCGCGGCTTACGCTGCGGCGAGGTTGGGGGCCGCCTCGGCCACGAGGGCCGACAGGGCGTCGCGGAGGCCTTGGCGCACCTCGTGGTCGATCAGCCGGCCGTCCTCGTCGAACTTCTCGGCTGCGTGCCCGACCGCAAGCTCGACGTCGGCCACCCGGGCGCCCATCGCGCCCAGCACCTTGCGCAGCTCCGCTGCGGCCCAGACGCCGCCGAACGCGCCGGCACTCGACGCGATCACGGCGACGGGCTTGTTGCGGAAGGCGTTCGTCGCCAGTGGGCGAGAGCCCCAGTCGAGCGCGTTCTTCAACGCTCCGGGTATCGACGAGTTGTACTCGGGAGTGGCGAAGATGACGGCGTCGGCATCGCGCACGAGCTGCCGGAACGCATCGACGGCCGGCGGGCCCGGCACGCCGTCGTCGTCGGCGTCGTACGGCGGGATCTGCTTGAGCCCGTCCCAGATCATCACCTCGACGTCCCCCAGCGCCTCCTCGCGCAGGGCGCGAAGGAGGCGCGTGTTGAGGGAGTCGCGTCGTAGCGATCCGCTGATCGCAAGGAGATGCACTACTACGACTCCTGGGCCACCAGGCTGAGGTCGGCCTTCAGCGTCACGTCGTTGGCGAGTGCGGGCTCCCCGCTCGGAAGCGGCATGTTCCAGTTGATGTCGAAGTCCGTGCGGTCGACGGTCGTCTCGAGGCTCAGTCCGACACGGTTCTTGCCGAAGTGATCGACCGTCGGGCCGACGATCGTCCCGTGCAACGTCGCGGGCTTCGTGATGCCCTTGATCGTGATCTGACCCTGGACCTCGACCTCGTCGCCGTTGCGGCGGATCGTGTCGGTGCTGAAGCGCACCTCGGGATGGCGCTCGGCGTCGAAGAACTCGGGAGAGAGCAGGTGCGCCTCGAGGTTCTCGTCCTTGACGCTGATCGTGGCGATGCGGGCGACGCCGGTCAGCCGGCCGTCGGCGAGGGTCGCATCGAAGTCGGCCACCGAGCCGCTGAAGGTCGCGACCGCGTAGGGCACCTCGAACGTGACGCTCGAGTGCACGGTGTCGGCCTGCCAGGTGCCGGTGGGGACGGCGGTGGTCTGTTCGGTGGTGCTCATGGGGTGTTCCTCCTAGAAACTTGATTGCGCAACGATGTTAGCAGTAACGCTTGCGGACGCAAGTTTCTTCCCGGTGCCGGCCACAGCGTCAACAGCAGGTGTGGGCTCCCGCCGGCGCGGGGCCCTCGGGCCGGGGGTCGAGCGCGGCCGCATCGAGCACCGCCGCATTCAGGACGTCGCCGTCACCGGTCACGACGCGCTCCGCGCCGAGCCCGCGCAGCAGCTCGCGCAGGATCAGCGCGCCCATCACGATCACCTCGCTCCGATCGGGCTCGAGGAGCAGGTTCCGCCGCTCGCTCGCCGAGCATGCCGCCAGGCGCTCCAGTTCGCCCTCGACGTCCTCCGGGCGCAGCACACGGCTGCCCCGAAGCCCTGCCAGCTCGGCGGTCGTGCCGTCGACACCGACGAGCGTGCGCACCTCGAAGGGCGGCGTCGGCAGGACTCCGCGGACTGCGGCGGCGGCCGCCTCCAGCTCGGTGCCGAAGCGCTCCGTCAACCGGACGCTCCCGATCTGCAGGCTGTGCCGGAAGCCGTCACAGGCGACCTCGGTCGATCCGCCGCCGATGTCGGTCATGAGCATTCCCGGTTCGAGCGGCCCGACGCCGCGGAGCGACATCGCTGCCTCCTCGTCGCCGGTGAGCAGGCGGGTCGCGAAGCCGTACGACCACTCGACCTCGCCGAGAAAGGCCTCCCCGTTGTCGGCGTCGCGGACGGCGCTGGTCGCGATCGCGAGGATGCGCTCGGCGCCGAGCGACTCGGCTTCGCGCCGATAGTCGGTGAGCACGTTGCGAACCCGTGCGATCGGGAGCGGCAGCAGGCGGCGCCGCTCGTCGACGCCTTCGCCGAGCTGGGTGATGCGTGTCCTGCGCACGATCTCGGTCGCCCGGCCGTCGATGACATCCGCGACGAGCAGCCGGGTCGCGCTGCTGCCGAGGTCGATCGCTGCGACGCGCGTCACTTCGTCGGCACCAGTGCCTGGATCGGCGCCAGCTTGGCCTGGAGTGCGCGCAACTCGTCGACGAGCAGGTTCAGCGTGTCGAGGTCGCGTTGCAACGCGCCCGTCGCATGCTGCACCGGTTCCACTTGCTCGCGGAGGCGCTCGACTCGCGCGGAAGCCTGCTCGGCGCGGCTCGCGACGGCCGTCACGGCGGCGGTCACGGTGTCGCTCACCTCGCGTGCGTCGCGCCAGGCGCGTGCGGCGCGGACAGCCGCAAAGGAGCCGGTGCCGACGAGTAGGACGGCGAACAGCGCGAGCGCGAGCCACAGCGGGAAGGGCATGGAACGATGGTATTCTCGGGGGAGCGACGCGGGGTGGAGCAGTCAGGTAGCTCGCCGGGCTCATAACCCGGAGGTCGCAGGTTCAAATCCTGCCCCCGCTATCGAAGAGGCCCGCATCGGCGGGCCTCTTCAACGGTCGATCATGCGCTGCTGGGCCTCCGCGTAGCGGTCGCCTTCCGCGGTGATCCGGCCGGCTGCAGTCTCGATCTCCTGGAGGTCGTCGCCGGTGAGGTCGACGTCGGCCGCGGCGATGTTCTCCTCGAGACGGTGCAGTTTCGTGGTGCCGGGAATCGGGACGTTCGACGGGCTCTGGGCGAGGATCCAGGCGATCGCGATCTGCGCCGGCGTCGCGTCCTTCTGGTCCGCGACTCGCTCGAGGAGCTCGACGAAGGCGCGGTTCGCCTTCCGCGCCTCGGGGTCGAAACGGGGAACCGTGCTGCGGAAGTCGGAGCTGTCGAAGGTCGTGTCCTCGTCGATCTTGCCGGTGAGGAAGCCCTTGCCGAGCGGGCTGAAGGGCACGAAGCCGATCTCGAGCTCGGCGAGCGTCGGGAGGATCGCCGCTTCGGGCTCACGCCACCAGAGGGAGTACTCGCTCTGGAGCGCCGTGACCGGCTGCACCGCGTGTGCCCGGCGGATGGTCTGCACGCCCGCCTCGGACAGGCCGAAGTGCCTGACCTTGCCGGCGGCGATCAACTCCTTCACCGTCCCTGCGACGTCCTCGATCGGGACGTCCGGGTCGACGCGGTGCTGGTAGAGCAGATCGATCGTGTCCGTCCTGAGCCGCTTCAGCGAGCCCTCGACGCTGCTCCTGATCGTCGCCGGGCGGCTGTCGAGCCCTCGGCTCTGCCCGTCCGCGAGGTCGAAGCCGAACTTCGTCGCGATCACCACCTGATCGCGGACGGGCTCGAGCGCCTCGCCGACGAGCTCTTCGTTCGTGAACGGCCCGTACACCTGCGCGGTGTCGAAGAAGGTCACGCCACGGTCGACCGCCGCCCGGATCAGGGTGATCATCTCCTGCTTGTCGGGAAACGGCGGGTTGTAGCTGAAGCTCATCCCCATGCAGCCGAGCCCGACCGCCGACACCTCCAGCTGACTTCCAAGCGTGCGCTTCTGCATCGTTCCTCCTCGATCCTCGGGCGATTTCGTCGTGAGGGCACTGAAGCACGCGCTCGCGCCGCCTGACCGACCCTCTTGATCCGGGTATCGACAGAACCCCTCAGTGTGGGGCGGCGTGAGGTTACTCTCGAAGTCGTGGACACGAGGAACGAGATGCGCGAGTTCCTGACTTCGAGACGGGCGAAGATCACCCCCGCGCAGGCGGGGCTGCGCAGCTACGGCGGCACTCGGCGTGTTCCCGGTCTGCGACGGGAGGAGGTCGCGCTCCTCGCCGGGGTCAGCGTCGACTACTACACACGCCTCGAGCGGGGCAGCGCCGGGGGCGCATCCGAGAGCGTCCTCGAGGGGCTGGCCCGCGCGCTCCAGCTCGACGAAGCCGAACGGGCGCACCTCTTCGACCTCGCGCGCGCCGCTCAGCCGACCTCCCGCCGGCGCCGCCAGGCGCCGCAGCGGGTGCGGCCGAGTGTCCAGCGCATGCTCGATGCGATCACCGGCGGACCGGCATTCGTCCGTAACGGGCGCATGGATCTCCTCGCCGCGAACCAGCTGGGCCGCGCCTTCTACTCGCAGCACTACGACAGCCCGCACGGGTCTGCAAACTCCGCGCGCTTCATCTTTCTCGACGAGCGCGCGCCGGACTTCTACGTCGACTGGGAGCAGGTGGCGACCGACGCGGTCGCCGTCCTGCGCTCCGAGGCCGGTCGCGACCCCTACGACCGCGATCTCTCGGACCTCGTCGGCGAGCTCTCGACGCGAAGTGAGACCTTCCGCGCGCGTTGGGCCGCACACAACGTGCGGTTCCACGAGAGCGGCTCCAAGCGCTTTCATCACCCCGTCGTCGGCGACGTCAGCCTCACCTTCGAGACGATGCAGCTGGCGGCCGACGCGGGCCTGATGCTCTTCGTCTACACCGCCGAGCCCGGCTCGAGGTCGGCGGAGGCACTCGACCTGCTTGCGAGCTGGACGGCGACACCGAACGAGGAGGTCCTTGATGCAGATCACGAAGAACAGCCTCGACACCGCAGCGGGACCTGAGGACTGGTTCACCGGCGCGGTCTACATCGATGCGGTGGCCAGCCCGTCGGCGACGTCCCGCGTGAGCGCGAGCAGCGTCCACTTCACGCCGGGTGCGCGCACCGCCTGGCACACGCATCCGAACGGCCAGACGATCTACGTCGTCGAGGGCGTCGGCCTCGCGCAGCGTCGCGGCGGCCCGATCGAGGTGATCCGCACCGGAGACCGCGTCTTCTTCGACCCCGGCGAGGAGCACTGGCACGGCGCCACGGCGACGCGGTTCATGACCCACATCGCGATCGTCCAGGTGGACGACGCCGGCAACAGCGCGACGTGGGGCGACCATGTAACCGACGAGGAGTACGCGGCGGCGCCGTCCATCGGCGACTGACGCTGACAGTCTCACCCACCGGCTGATCGGCCTCCGTACGTGCGATTGTCCGCGCGTGAAGGCTGAGCTGAAGCTGGGGCGCTTCCTCCCGATCGTCGAGTGGCTGCCCCGGTACGACCGGTCGTGGCTCCGGGGAGATCTGGCGGCCGGGCTCGCGGTCACCGCCCTGGTCGTGCCGAAGAACCTCGGCTACGCGGGGATCGCAGGCGTGCCCCTGCAGAACGGGCTGTACGCGGCGGCGGCGGGCGCGATCATCTACGCGCTCTTCGGGACGTCGCGACAGATCTCCACCGGCCCGAGCTCGTCTCTCGCCGCCGTTGCCGGAGGAGCGGTGCTGGTCACGGGTCTCGCCGGGCAGGAGTCCGCGCAGCTGGTGGCGGCGATCACACTCGCGACCGGGCTGCTGTTCCTGCTGTTCGCCCTCTTTCGGTTGGGGTGGGTCGCACGCTTCCTGTCGAAGGCGGTGATCACGGGTTTCCTGGCCGGTGCCGCCGTCGACGTCGTGATCGGCGAGCTGCCGAAGCTGACCGGCACATCCTCCGAGGGTGACACCGCCTGGCGAGAACTGGCCACGTGGATCCAGTCGCTCGGCGACGTCCACTGGGCGACCGTCGCCGTCGGCGTCGCCTCACTGATCGTGATCCTCGGCCTGCGTTTCCTCGCGCCGGCCGTCCCTGGTGCACTCGTGCTCGTGGTCGGAGGATTGCTCGCGTCGTACCTCTTCGACCTCGGCTCGCGCGGAATCGCGCTCGTCGGTCACGTTCCACGTGGTCTCCCGAGCCCGGAGCTGCCGACGCTCACGTTGATCGAGAACCACTACGCGGTGATCCTGATCGCCGCCGTGGCGTTGCTCCTGATCGGCTTTTCCCAGACCGCCGGCGACGCGAGAGCGTTCGCGGCGCGGCACCACTACCGGATCGACGTGGATCAGGAGTCCGTCGCGCAGGGAATGGCGAATATCGGCTCCGGCGTGTTCCAGGGCATGCCCGTCTCGACCAGCCTGTCGGCGAGCTCGCTCAACGAGTCGGCGGGAGCGAGGAGCCCCGTCGCCTCGCTCACCACCGGGGCGCTGGTCGTGTTGACGCTCATCGTGCTCGCACCCGTGTTCTCTCAACTCCCGAAGGCGGTTCTCGGCGCGGTGATCATCGATGCGGTCGTCTTCGGGATGATCGACATCGACGAGCTGCGACGGCTCCACCGAGTGACGCGTTTCGACTTCTGGGTCGCGATGGCAGCGATCATCGGTGTGCTTTCGGCGGGTGTCTTGGCGGGGGTCGTGATCGGTGTTGCGCTGTCCCTCGTCTGGCTCGTCTACGTCGCGACGAGGCCGCCGATGCCGCTCCTCGGTCGCGAGGCCGGGACGCAGGTGTTCCGCGACCTCGATGAGCATCCGGACGACGAGACGTACCCGGGGGTCGCGGTCCTGCGTCTCGACGGCGGTCTCTTCTTCGCGACTGCCGAGGCGCTCGAGAACCGTGTCCGCGAGGTCCTCGACGAGGGCGCCGGCCTCCGGGCGGTCGTCCTCGATCTCGAAGGCGCCGACTTCATCGACTCTCAGGGCGTGGCGAAGCTGACCGAGCTCCACGCGCTCACCGAGTCGAACGGCGTCTCGCTTCGGCTCGCGCGGGTCAAGCCGCGTGTCGCGTCGATTCTCGCCGCGGATGGAGTGGTCGATCGGATCGGTACCGACCACATCCACGGCAATGTCTACCGGGCCGTCGAGGCGAGCCTCGGTGAGCGGGACGCTCGGTCCGTCTGACAGCTAGCGTCCCGCCATGACCGACGAGAGCTCACCGGACGGCAAAGCCGCCGCGAAGGCCGGCTACGAGCCGCCGACGGGCGCCGAGACGACCGCGACGTGGACGGGCGGGGCCGAACCGATCGACTACACCGCGACCGCCAAGTGGGTCGTGCTGCGGAAGAAGGAGAAGCCGTCCGCAGAGATCTTCTCCGTGTCGTACGTCGCGGATACCGGCGATGACAACCGGCCGGTGACGTTCGTCTTCAACGGTGGGCCGGGCGCGTCGTCGGCATTCCTCCATCTCGGGGTGGTCGGCCCGCAGCGCGTCGCGCTGCCTCCGGACGGGACGGTGCCGGAGATGCCGCCCCGGCTCGTGCAGAACGAGTCGTCCTGGCTCGCCTTCACCGATCTCGTGTTCGTCGACCCGGTCGGGACCGGCTTCAGCCGCGTCGTCGACGAGGAGCGCAAGGACGACTCGAAGGACGAGAAACGGAAAGACGATGCGACCGACCCGAAGGAGTACTTCGGGCAAAAACGCGATCTCGAGTCGCTCTGCGAGTTCATGGGGCGCTGGCTCTCGGCCCAGGGCCGCTGGGGCTCGCCGATCTTCATCGCCGGCGAGAGCTACGGGGGCTATCGCGTGGGACGGCTGGTGCGCCTGCTGCAGGAATCGGCCGGGATCGGTCTCAACGGTGCGATCCTGATCTCGCCCGCGCTCGAGATCTCGACGCTGATCCCGAGCGACTACGACGTCCTGGGCTGGGTCGACTTGATCCCGACGATGGCCGCCGCGGCCGCGCATCACGAGCGCTCGCGCGCGTTCCCTGCCGGCACCGCACTCGACGATGTGCTGCGCGACGCCGAGGCGTTCGCCACCGGCGACTACGCGTCGTTGCTGACTCGAGGCGCCTCGATGGTGCGTGTCGAGCGCGAGCGGATCCTCACCCGCCTCGCCGATCTCGTCGGGCTTCCCGTCGATCTCGTCTCACGCGCCGAGGGCCGAATCACGATTCGGACGTTCTCGCGCGAGCTCCTCCGCGACCAGCGGAAGGTGCTCGGCCTCTACGACGCGACGATCACGGTCACCGACCCGTTCCCCGACCGGGACTCGTTCGTCGGTCCGGATCCGACGCTCTCCGGCATCACGCCGGCGTTCACCATGGCGGTCAACCGTCAGCTTCGCTCCGAGCTCGGAGTCGAATCGGATCGCGAGTACATCCTGTTGAGCTACGAGGTGAACAGGGACTGGACCGAGGACACCGAGCACCACGCCTTCAACCCACCTTCCGGAGCGACCGACGACTTCCGGTATGGCATGTCGCTCAACCCGCACATGAAGGCCTTCATCACCCATGGGCGGTACGACCTCGTGACGCCGTACTACGCGAGCGACCGGTTGCGGAACCTGATGCGGCTCGACCCGGAGACGGCGGACCGGCTGACCGTCCGGCACTTCGGCGGAGGCCACATGTTCTACGCGTGGGAGACGAGCCGTCGCTCGTTCACCGAGGCGATCGGCTCGTTCGTCGCCCACGCGTCGGTTACTTGAGGTACAGCGTTCCGAGGTCCATCGAGCCGTACGCCGGGACGAACAGGTAGCCGGCGGTCTTCGGCCCGATGTAGTCACGGACGTTGCGGTTGTCCATCGACGCCCACGGTGCGTAGTTCGACATCGTGTAGTTGTCGAGCTGGCCCCAGGACTTGGCGCGGGTCGCGCCCGTCTCCTCGTTGGCCGCGTCGATCTTCGTGTTCACGCTCGGCTCGTTGAAGTAGGCGAGGTTGTTGTTGTTCGACGATGCGATCGTGCGACCGTCGAGCAGGATGTGGAAGAAGTCGTAGCCGTCGGCGTAGTCCTGGTACCAACCGGCGATGGCGGCGTCGAACGCAGCGCCCTTGACACCGGCCGCGGTGAACATCGCATACCCCTGGAACGGCTTGGCGGTGACGTTGCAGCCGAGCTGCTTCAGGTCGTAGCTGAGGATCCCCGACTGTGGCGTGCCGACCGGCCCGGTCTGATACCAGAGGTTGAGGTTGCCGCACTTGCCGCCCATCAGCCCCTTCGCCTTCTGCAGGTTGGAGCTGTTGAGCGGGTAGGGGTTGCTGACCTCGACTCCGCCCGCCAGGGACGGCGGCAGGATCGCCGTCGTGGTCTTGCCGCCCGCAAAGCCGAACACGCGCAGCAGAGCCGCCCGGTCGATCGCGTAGTTGACAGCCTTGCGCGCATCTGCGGAGCCGAAGGCTGGGCGGGTCGTGTTCAGCGCGAGATAGTCGGTCTCGGGCGTCGGGTGCACGAAGAAGCGGGTCTTGTTGATGCCGTACTTCGTTGCGAGTTGGCTCGCGGCTGATGGATTGGAAAGCCCGTTCGGGTCGGTCGCGTAGGTGCCTTTCGAGATTTGCAGGTACGTCTGCTGCGGGTCGGTGTTCATCGTGAACACGATCTGCGAGGCGCGGTGCGGGCGGTTGCCTTTGTAGTACGGGTTGACCTTCATCACGAGCTGCTTGCCGACGGTGCGCGAAGCGATGTAGTACGGGCCGGCCGCAGGAAGGGTGCTGAGGCCCTGCGGGTCGACCGGCGTCTTCGCCGGATCGATCGCGCAGAAGAACGGCATCGCCAGCTTGTCGAGCAGGCCGCCGTCCTTCTCGGTCAGCTTGATGGTGAGCTTGTTGCCGCTCGCGGTGACTCCCGTGATCTTCGTCGCCTTCTTGTTGACGACGTCGTTCCAGCCCACGATGTCGCTGACGAAGGCATCGACCGGCGAGTTCATCTTCGGGTTGGCGTCGCGGTTCATCGCGGCAACGAAGCTCTGAGCCGTGAGCGGTGCGCCATCGCTGAACTTGATGCCGGAGCGGATCGTGAAGGTGTAGGTCTTTCCGTCCTTCGAGATCACCGGGTATCCCTCGGCCGCAGCAGGTGTGAGCTGGTTGCTCACGACGCCGCCGGCGTCGCTGTAGTCCATGAGCTTGGCGCAGGTGTTGTACTCGATCTCCCAGGAGAGGACGCCGTAGGCGAGCGCCGGGTCGCTGTAGTCGACGTCCGTCGACGAGCTGGCGAGCTGGAGCGTCTGGTTCGTCTGGACAGGGGCCGTCGTCGTCGAGGCGGTAGTGGTCCCGCTCGCTTTCTTGTTGCTCCCACAGGCGGTCACCGCAAGGACGACCGCCAGCGCCGTACCTGCGAATGCGGTCCAACGAACGACAGACGACATGTTGCTACGCATCAGTTGCTCCCTCTCGAAGATCGATGTTGCATCGTAATCAGGGGTCGTTGATCAACCTGCGCTATATGAGTGCGCTCCCGTCCCGGCCAGCTTCCCTCTGTCGACGATCAGGTATTCGTCTCGGATCGGCCGCCCTTCGAGCCAGCATTCGAGGATCTCGCGCGTGCCCGCCGCATACCGTGCCTGCGCCGAGAGGCTGGAGCCCGAGATGTGCGGGGTCATGCCGTGGTGCGGCATCGTTCGCCACGGATGGTCCGCGGGTGCCGGTTGCGGGAACCAGACGTCGCCTGCGTACCCCGCGAGCTGGCCCGACTCGAGCGCGCGAACGACGGCGTCGCGGTCGCAGATCTTCCCGCGCGCCGTGTTGACGAGGTAGGCCCCTCGCTTCATCCGTCCGATCAATACGTCGTCGAACAGGTGCTCGGTTTCCGGGTGCAGCGGCGCATTGATGGTGACGACGTCGCAGACCTCGACGAGCGACTCGACCGACTCGTGGAAGGTGACGCCGAGCTCGCGCTCGACATCGCCCGGCAGGCGGTGCCGATCCGTGTAGTGGAGGCCGACCTCGAACGGCTTGAGCCTCCGCAGCACCGCCGAGCCGATCCGGCCCGCAGCGACCGTTCCCACCTGCATCCCTTCCAGGTCGTAGGAGCGCGAGACGCAGTCCGCGATGTTCCAGCCGCCCTTGACGACCCATTGATACGAGGGGATGTAGTTGCGGACGAGGCTCAGGATCATCATCACGACGTGCTCGGAGACGCTGATCGAGTTCGAGTAGGTGACCTCGGCCACCGTGATGCCGTGCTCGATCGCCGCCTGCAGGTCGACATGGTCGGAGCCGATTCCGGCGGTGATCGCGAGCTTCAGGTTCGGAGCACGTGCGATCCGCTCCGCGGTCAGGTAGGCGGGCCAGAACGGCTGTGAGATCACGACGTCGGCGTTCGGCAGCTCGCGTTCGAAGACGGAGTCGGCGCCGTCCTTGTCGGACGTCACGACGAAGCGGTGGCCCTCTCGTTCGAGGAATGATCGCAGCCCGAGCTCGCCCGAGACGCTCCCGAGCAGCTCACCGGGGCGGAAGTCGACGGCGTGCGGCGACGGCGTCGTCTGACCGTCGAAGTAGCGCTCCACGACGGGCAGGTCGTCGCGCGCGTAGGACGTTGGGTAGCCGTCGACGGGATCGTCGTACAACACACAGAGGATGGTGGCCATGCGCCATTCTCCGCGACATCTCCCCCGACGCCAAATCAGTCGGGAAGCATCGGCATCGTCAGGTCCCGGCGTCCGAGCAGCACGGCCCGGGTGATCGACGCCGGCCCGAAGCGCTCGCGGACGACGTCGACGGCAGCGTCGAGCGCTTCCCGGTCGGTGCCGTCGAGGGGCAGCGCGAGTTGCACGCGTCCGGCGTCGCCGAGGTTCGCGACCGAGATGCCGATCAGCGTCAGGCCGCGGTCCTCGATCGTCGGGGTCGCGGCTGCGAGCAGTGCCCGCGCGGCGGTCAGGATCGTCTCGGTGCTCGCCGTGGCCTGCGGCAGCGTGTGTGAGCGTGTCGCGCGGGTGTAGTCGTCGAAGCGCAGCCGCAGGACGACCGTCCGCCCGACGCGACGGGCGATGCGCATCCGGCGCGTGACGCGGTCGACGAGCGCGAGGAGATCGGCGTCGGCTCCGGCCGGTGACCATGGTGCGCGCCCGCGGGCGCGCTGGGAGCCGATCGACCCGCGACGCCGGCCGCGCTGAACGGGTCGAGGGTCGCGGTTGTGCGCGAGCGCGTGGAGTTGCCGGCCCGATGCGGCGCCGAGCACCGATACGAGCAACTCCTCGGGCATGCGCGCGACCTGGCTCACGGTCGAGATGCCGTGCCGGTGCAGCTTCTCCGCCGTCACGCGGCCGACGCCCCACAGCCGCTCGACCGGGAGCGGGTGGAGGAACTCGAGCTCTCGCTCGGGCGGGACGACGAGCAGGCCGTCGGGCTTCGCGACGCCGCTTGCGACCTTCGCGAGGAACTTCGTCCGCGCCACACCAACGGTCACCGGCAGCCCGACCTGCGCGAGCACGTCGTGCTTGAGGCGCCTCGCGATCTCGATCGGCGTACCGACGCTGCGCTCCATCCCGGAGACGTCGAGGAACGCCTCGTCGATCGAGAGGCCCTCGACGACCGGCGCCGCATCCTCGAACACGCGAAAGACATCCCTGCTCGCCTCGGAGTAGGCCGACATCCGCGGCGGCACGACGACCGCGGCCGGGCAGAGCCGCCGCGCGCGTCCTTGCCCCATCGCCGTGCGGACGCCGTAGGCCTTCGCCTCGTAGCTCGCGGCGAGCACGACGCCCATCCCCACGATGACGGGACGCCCGCGCAGGCGAGGATCGTCGCGCTGCTCGACCGACGCGAAGAAGGAGTCCAGATCGGCGTGCAGGATCGTGGCCTGCGACACGAACGTATGTTCGCATAGCGAGGCCGCATCATCGACAGGTGCAGATCGGCAAGGCAGACGAGCCCTTCACGCGGATCAGCCACGCGACCGCCGATCGGATCGAGGTGCGCGGCCGCGATCTCGCGGGCGACCTGATGGGGCGGGTCGGGTTCACGGAGTACTTCCACCTGCTGCTCACCGGGCGCGAGCCCACCGACGACGAGCGGTTCTTCCTCGACCTCCTGCTCGTGGCGATCGCCGAGCACGGCCTGACGCCGAGCAATGTCGCGGCCCGGATGACGCTCGCCGCAGACCCCACGTTCCTGCAGGGAGCGGTGGCAGCCGGGATCCTCGGAACAGGCACGGTGATCCTCGGGGCGGCCGAGGACTGTGCGCGCCTGCTCGCGGCGGCGCAGCTGCGCGTCGAGGCGGGTGAGCTCCCCGCGACCGTTGCCCGCGCAGTCGCGCGCGAGCATCGCGAGGCCGGCCGGCGGATTCCCGGCTTCGGGCACCCGCTGCACCGCCCGGTCGACCCGCGCGCCGAGCGGATCCTCGAGCTCGCGGCGGCCCGAGGCAGCGAAGGGCCGTACCTCGGGTTGACCCGCGCTTTGCGCGACGCGGTCGCCGAAGCGTGGGACACGCCGCTGACGCTCAACGTGTCGCTCCCGATCGCCGCGGTGATGCTCGACCTCGGTTACCCGGCGTCCGTCGTCAAGGCTGTGCCGATTCTCGCCCGCACCGCGAGTCTGCTCGCGCACCTGGCCGAGGAGAGAGAGCGGCCGGTCGGGTTCCTGATGGCCGGCAGGGCGGAAGAGGCGGTCGAATACCGAGATGACTGAGCCCTCGTCGTGGGACGAGCAGCGCGCGCTCGACGACGCCAGCTTCCGCGCTCAGCTCGCCTACCTGCTCGAGCGTTCGCCGTTCTACCGGGAGAAGCTCGCGGACGTGGACATCGGCGGCGGCCTCGATGAGATCGCGGGCCTGCCTCTCACCGAGAAGCGCGAGGTGAAGGCGACGTGCACAGCCGAGAGCCCGATCGGAGCGCACCTCTGCGTGCCGATGTCGGAGGTTGTCCGTGTGTACTCCACGAGCGGGACGACGGGTACACCGAGCTACATCCCGCTCACCGAGCGCGATCTCGCCAACTGGGTCACCGGGTCGGCGCGAAGCTACGCCGCGTCCGGCGTCGGACGGGGCGACCGCGTGGTCACGACCTACAACGCCGGACCGTTCGTCGCCGGCGCTGCGCTCGACGCGTTTGCCCTGATCGGCGTGAATCACATCCCGGTGGGCACCGGCTCGAGCGAACGTCTGCTGCTCGCGATCGACCAACTGCGGCCGGATGCCGTCGTCCTCACGCCCTCCTACGCGGAGTACCTGCTCGAGCTGGCCGACCTGCGCGAGTCGAGCGTGCGGCGCGTTCTCGTCGCAGGCGAGCCGGGAGGGGGCGAGCCTGCCTTCCGCGCGAAGCTCGAGCACGGCTTCGGCGCGCGCGTCACGGAAGCGATGGGGATCGGCGACATCGGGCCGTCGCTGTGGGGCGAGTGCGACGAGCAGGCGGGAATGCACCTCGGGGCATTCGGCTTCGTCCATGCCGAGCTGATCGATCCCGAGACCGGCGACGCGCGCGAGCTCGCGGACGGCGCACAGGGTGAGCTCGTTCTCACCCATCTCCGCCACCAGGCCGCGCCGCTCCTCCGCTTTCGCACGCGTGACCACGTCGAGGTCTGGACCAGCCCGTGCCGGTGCGGCCGCACCACACCGCGGGTGCGCTGTCTCGGTCGCACCGACGACATGCTGATCGTGCGCGGCGTCAACGTCTTCCCGTCGGCGGTGCGCGAGGTCGTCAGCGCATTCACGCCGCGGGTGAGCGGACGTGTGCTCGTACGGCCGGCTGCGCCGGGCGTGAAGCAGGAGCCACCGCTCCCGGTCACCGTCGAACTGGCCGAGTGGACGACGCCGGACGCCGACCTGGCCGAGGCAATCCGCGGCCGGCTGCGCGACGTACTGGTCGTGCAGACCGAGGTCGACCTCGTTCCGTGGGGCAGCTTGCAGCGAAGTGACTACAAGTCCAGACTCGTAGACCGGTGACGCGGAAGCTCCAGAGCCAGGGCGTCCACCACATCACGATCGTGGGCGCCGATCGGGAGACGTCGATCGACTTCTGGGAAGGCGTGCTCGGGATGCCGTTCGTCTTCGAGCAGCCGAACCTCGACAATCCGGCGGAGAGCCACCTCTACTTCGATCCCGGGGACGGACGACTGATCACCGTCTTCACGAACGAGGACCGCGAGCCCGACTCGACCCGGACCTCGACGGAGCAGGGGTGCGTTCACCATCTCGCGTTCTCGCTGTCCCAGGCCACCTTCAGGCAGGCCGTCGAGCGCCTCGACGAGCGCGGCATCCGGCACAGCGGCGTGAAGGATCGCGGCTTCATGGACTCGATCTACTTCGAGGACCCGTTGGGGCTGTTGATCGAGCTCGCGTCCTACCGCTTCGAGCCGCCGCGCGGCTCCACGCACGCCGACGTGCTGCTCGAGGCGCACCTGATCCGCGTCGAGCGTGGCGACTACAACATCGCCGAGGAGCATCTCGCCGACGCGATCGAGGCGCTCGTCGAGCGATCTCGCACCTCGCTGTCGCCGGACCGCTCGGCCAAGAACCCCTACTGACAGCCGCCGTCGCTAGGCATTCGCGGCTCGCCGCAGCACCAGCAGCACGGTCGCGCCGGCCTGCCCGGTCGAGACGACGGTGAACGGCCTTGGGCCGGGGCCGTCGGCGAACAGCCGCTTGCCCGCGCCGAGCACGACCGGGAAGACCATCAGGCGGTACTCGTCGACGAGATCGTGCTCGGCGAGCGCGCCGACGAGCGTCCGGCTGCCCGCCACGAGCAGGTCGCCGGAGAGGTCCTGCTTCAGCTTCGCGACCGACTCTGCGACCTCGCCGGTGAGCACCGTCGAGTTCGTCCACTGCGGGTCGCGCAGCGTCGAGGAGACGACGTACTTCGGCATCGAATTCATCTTGTCGGCGAAGCCCACCTCGTCGGTGCGCCCGGGCCACGCCGCGGCGAACCCCTCGTAGGTGACTCGGCCGAGAAGCAGCGCCTCCGCGTCCAGCAACTCGTCGAGCTTGAACCTGTCTCCCTCGGGACCGCGCTCGAACGTGAATGCCCAGCCGCCGCGGTCGAAGCCTTCCGCTCCACCCGGATCCTCCATCACGCCGTCGAGCGTCACGAACTCCGAGACGACGAGCTTGCCCATGTTCAACCTCCGATCCTCAGGTCTCGACGGTTCGACGGTCTGCCGCGGCGGAACTCATCGGACGTTTAGCATGACCGTCGTGGAAGGGTCGGTCACCGCCGCACCGGCGTTCGCCGAGGTCGAGCAGCACCGGCGGGCGCTGACCGCGTACTGCTACCGGATGCTCGGCTCGCCGTTCGAGGCCGAGGACGCGGTGCAGGACACGCTGCTCCGTGCCTGGAAGAACCTCGACCGCTTCGAGGGGCGGTCGGCGCTCCGCTCGTGGCTCTACCGGATCGCCACCAACGTGTGCCTCGACATGCTGAGCGGACGCGAACGCCGTGCGCGCCCGATGGACCTCGGCCCGAGCGCCGAGCCGATCGAGTCGAACCTGCACGTGCTGCCCGAGGTGACCTGGGTGGCGCCGGCCCCGGACGCACTCGTGGCGCCGGAAGGCGACCCGGCGTTGGTGATCGAGGGCCGGGAGTCGATCCGGCTGGCGTTCGTCGCGGCGCTGCAGCACCTGCCGCCGCGGCAGCGCGCCGTGCTGATCCTCTCCGAGGTGCTGCGCTGGCGCGCGACGGAGGTCGCCGAGCTGCTCGACACCACCGTCGCCTCCGTCAACAGTGCGCTCCAGCGCGCCCGCGCAACCCTGGCCACGACCGACCTCGCCGACGCTCCGCCGATTGCGGAGCTGGACGCCGCCGACCGTGCGCTGCTCGAGCGGTACGTCGCCGCGTTCCAGGACTACGACATCGATGCGCTTACCGCGCTGATCGAGGAGGATGCGCGACAGTCGATGCCGCCGTTCGACATGTGGCTCCGCGGACGCGCCGACATCCTGACCTGGTGGTTCGGCCCCGGGATCGGCTGCAAGGGGTCGCGGGTCATGCCGGTGGGGAATGCGAACGGCTCGCCCGCGTTCGGCCAGTACAAGCCCGCGCGCGACGGCGGTTACGAGCCGTGGGCGCTGCAGGTGCTCGAGCTTCGTGACGGCCGGATCGCGGAGTTCGCGTTCTTCCTGGACACCGAGGCGCTGTTCCCGCTCTTCGGTCTGCCTGCGCGCCTCGACTCCTAGATCTCTAGACCAACACGTCGTCGAGGCCCAGCAACGCGACGAGCTCGCGCAGCTCGGGCGAAGCGTTTCGCAGCCGGATCCGGGAGCCCCGTCGTGCGGCTGCGAGCTGAAGCTTCGCGAGGGCGTCGACCGTCACCGCGTCCGGGGAGACGTCGATCACGTCGCACGTGACGACCTGCTCGGTCGCCTGACCGAGCAAGTTGCACACCCTGGCGCACAGCCCGGGTAGATCAGCCTCCACGATCGGTCCACGGATCGCGAAGGCAACAGGTGGGGCCATCTCTCGAAGACTGCTTCTAGCTGCCGAATTCATCGCCGCCGGCGCGATGAATTTTCGCGTGACGTGTCGTCGGACTGGTATGACCGATCAGGTGACCACCGACACGCGCCGTCGCTGGCTGGCACTCATCGTTCTCTGTCTGGGCGATCTGATGATCGTGCTCGACACGACGATCGTGAACGTCGCGCTCCCGTCGATTCGAACGAACCTCGGCTTTTCGCAGACCTCGCTCGCCTGGGTGGTGAACGCGTACCTCCTCACCTTCGGCGGTTTTCTGCTGCTCGGCGGCCGCCTGGGCGACCTGTACGGGCACCGGCGCATGTTCCTCGCAGGCGTCTCGCTGTTCACGATCGCGTCGATCGCCTGCGGCCTGTCCACGACCAAAGGGCTGCTGATCGGCGCGCGGGCGGTGCAGGGCGTCGGCGGCGCCGTCGTCTCCGCGGTCGCGCTCTCGCTGATCATGGGTCTCTTCTCCGAGCCGGGCGACCGTGCGAAGGCGATGGGCGTCTTCGGTTTCGTGATGGCCGGCGGGGGCAGCCTGGGCGTCCTGCTCGGTGGCATCCTCACCGACGCGCTCGACTGGCACTGGATCTTCCTCGTGAACGTGCCGATCGGCATCGCCGTCTACTTCCTCTCGCTGCGCATCGTTCCCGCGGAGCACGGCCCGGCCGCGGGCGGGCGACTCGACGTGGCCGGCGCCGTCACGGTGACCTCGTCGCTGATCCTGGCGGTCTACGCAATCGTGAACGGCAACCAGGCGGGCTGGACGTCGGCACAGACGATCGGCCTGCTCGGCGTGGCCGCGGTGCTGCTCGGGGCCTTCCTGCTGATCGAGTCGCGGGTCGAGTCGCCGTTGATGCCGCTTCGACTGTTCCGGCTGCGCAACGTCGCCACCGCGAACGTCGTCGGCGTGCTCTGGGCGGCGGCCATGTTCGCGTGGTTCTTCCTCTCGGCCCTCTACCTCCAGCAGGTGCTCGGCTATTCCCCGCTCGAGGTCGGCCTCGCCTTCCTGCCGGCGAACATCATCATGGGTGGCTTCTCGCTCGGCTTGTCGGCGAGGATCGTGATGCGGTTCGGCTTCAGGATCCCGCTCGCAGTCGGGTTGGTGATCGCCGCGGCGGGTCTCGCGTTGTTCGCCCGCGCACCGGTCGGCGGCAGCTTCGTGGTCGACGTGCTGCCGAGCATGGTCCTGCTCGCCGTCGGCGCGGGGCTGGCGTTCAACCCGGTCCTGCTCGCGGCGATGAGCGACGTGGCTCCGATGGAGTCGGGCCTCGCATCAGGCGTCGTCAACACGTCGTTCATGATGGGCGGGGCGGTCGGGCTCGCGGCGCTGGCGAGTCTGGCGGCCTCGCGCACGGATTCGCTGACAGCGTCAGGCGTCGGACACCTCGACGCACTCGTCGGCGGTTATCACGCGGCGTTCATGGCCGGAGCGCTGTTCGCGCTCGCCGGCGCCGCCGTCGGCGGCACGTTCCTGCGCACGCGCGCGACTGCGGCCGGCCACGAGCTCGAGCCCGCCGCCGGCGAAGCGTTCTAACGGCCGCGCCGCTCGGCGCGACGCAGCGCTTCGAGCCGCCGTCGATCCTGCTTGGTCGGACGCCCTCCGAGGTCGGCGCCGAGTGGGACGGAGAGGCGGCGTTCGATTGCGCGCTGCTCCCGGAGCTTCCGCGACTCATCCGTCTCGTCGTAGAGCGTCGCTGCGACGGATGCCGGACCGCGCTTGTCGGCGAGGCCCCTGACCACGACGGTGAATCTGACCGTTCCGACCTGGACGTCGACGCGGTCGGTCGGCTTGATCTCCTTCGACGGCTTGACGCGTGCTCCGTTCACCTGCACGCGCCCGCCGAGCACGGCCTCCGTCGCCGCGCCACGCGTCTTGAAGAACCGCGCGGCCCAGAGCCATTTGTCGATGCGCACCTGTTCCATCGTCCCTCCGCACGAATGATCGCAGCCGAGAACCGCTTTGCGATCCGAGCCGTAGGTGAGACGGGGGGACAGCCGAACAAAAGGGGGACAAATGCGCTTCTCTGCTCTGACCCGGGTTGCGGGTGTCGTGGGAGCGATCGCGGTTGCGCTCGCTGCTGCCGCTGCCGCGGCTGACGCGGGCGGGTACGTGGTCACGCCGCTCGTTTCGAACAACGGTGTGCCCGGGACGTTGACGGACACGAACCTCGTCAACGCCTGGGGGCTCACGGCCGGGCCGACGACGCCCTGGTGGGTGGCCGACAACGGCTCGAACCTGTCGACCCTGTACACGGGTGCAGGCGCTCGAGTCAATCTCGTCGTCAACGTCGGCGACGCACCGACCGGGACCGTGTTCAACAACACGACGGGGTTCAGCCTTCCCACCGGCGGCCCCGCCAGGTTCCTGTTCGACAGCGAGGCAGGTGTCATCTCCGGTTGGAACGGCGGCGCGAACGCGCAGACGTTCCGCGACCTCTCGAAGACCGGAGCCGTGTTCAAGGGGCTCGCGATCGCATCGACGAGCGCCGGTCCGCGCCTGTTCGCGACGGACTTCAGGCACTCCAGGATCGACGTGTTCGACGGATCCGGGAACCTGCTCGACAAGCCGTTCTACGCGTTCAGCGACTTCCTCATCCCGAGGCTCTACGCGCCGTTCGGGATCCAGGCGATCGGATCGCGGATCTACGTCACGTACGCGCAGCGTCAGTTCAACAGCAACGACGAGGCGCACGGTCCGGGCTTCGGTTACGTCGATGCCTATGACGCCTCGACGGGGTTCCTCGTCGCGAGGATCGCGACGAGGGGCGCGCTGAACGCGCCGTGGGGGCTCGCCCTCGCGCCGTCGAACTTCGGTGCCGCCTCGGGTGACCTGCTCGTCGGGAACTTCGGCGACGGGCGGATCAACGCCTACCACCTGACGCAGGGCGGGCAGTTCGGGGCGATCCCGGACGGTCAGCTCGCCGATCCGCTCGGCAACCCGATCACGATCGACGGGCTGTGGGCTCTCGAGTTCGGCAACGGGGCCGCGGCCGGGCCTCTGAACAGCCTCTACTTCACCGCGGGCCCCGATGACGAGTCGAACGGCCTGTTCGGCTCGATCACGGCCGCGCCGTAGCGTTCGGCCCCGGGCGGCGCGCCGTTCGTCGCGCCGCCCGGGGCCGGCAGGCCCCGATCCCCTGTGCCATCCTCGGCAGCGTGACCTTCGGTCTGCTCGAAGCGCGGGTGATCGCGACGCTCGCCACCGTCGGTGATGACGGACTGCCGTACCTGTCGGCCGTGTGGTTCCTCCACGACGGTGACGACATCCTGGTCGCCACCGCCGGCTCGACCCGCAAAGCCCGGAACGCCGCGGCGCGGCCGGTCGCCGGGCTCCTCCTCCATGGGCGCGGCGAGGCACCGCTCCACGGTGTCGCCCTCGGGGCCGGTCGAGGTGGTTTGCCGTACATACAAAGTGCCGTCAGGGGGATGGGGCGTTCCACTCAAGGTTCGCGCCCCCTGGTGATTGAGCGTGGAGGTTCGGGAGTGAAGGGATTGGACGGTCCCAGCCACCCGAAGCGCGGTCCCGCCCGACAAGTTTCGGCTCGTAGCTGCTGGCGCAAACCCGTCAAGGGACGAGGACCAGCTACGTCGGCGGGCCTGTGCCTGGGTCGGCCGGCGCCAGCCGCCACCGCGCCACGGCCCTCTACCACTCGGGGACCAGCACGCACACTCGCTCATTCCAGGTCTTGCACATCGATGCCCGTGTAATGCTGGCGAGGTGGCTGTCGAGCCGAGTCGCGACGCCTATGGGCAGATGTTGCTCGCGGCGCTGGCGGGCGACGGTGTTGTGGAGATCGTCGAGCGCGATAATGGTTTCATCAACGCCAGCTCGATGGGGCCGAGGCTGTACCTGGCACCGTTTCGGCGGTGGCCGGCGCACCAGCGGCACGCGATCCGCTTCGCGAAGGGGCGGGTGCTTGATGTGGGAGCCGGAGCGGGCCGCGTGAGCCTCCATCTTGAGGAGCGCGGACACGAGGTCGTCGCGATCGACAACTCCCCCGGGGCAGTCGAGGTATGTCGCCGGCGCGGCGTACGTGATGCGCGCCTGCTCTCTTTCGATGCGGTCGACGAGTCACTCGGCGCGTTCGACACGATCGTCCTCTTGGGAAACAACTTCGGCTTGTTTGGTACGCCAACGAAGGCGAAGCGATTGCTCCGCCGGCTGCACGGGATGACGAGCGACGACGCCCGTATCATCGTCGAGTCTCGCGACGTCGAGCGTGGCCCCGGCTCCGACGCTCCATGGCATCGGCGCTACAGAGAACGCAACGTCGCCCGCGGTCGCCTCCCGGGTCAGATCCGGATCCGCGTGCGGTTCCGTGACGTCATCGGTCCGTGGATGGACTACCCGATGGTGTCACCGGAGCAACTGCGCAAGATACTCGCCGGGACGAGCTGGGACGTCGCCCGCCTCTTCGATTCCGACGACACCTACGTCGCGGTCCTCGAGAAGCGCCGCGGTTGACGAAAGCCCCGGGGTGACATTCAGCAACTCTGGGGCAGACGAGCGCCTACGCCCGCTGGAGAGGGCTCCTTGGCGCGTAGCGGCGGTGGAGAATCACGGTGTTCCCGTCTGGGTCGCGACAGGCCGCGAAGTGGCAGACGCCGGAGTCCCACGTGTCTGCGATGAACTCAACGCCCTTCGCTTCCAGTTCGGCCCGAGCCTGCGCTACGTTCGCCACGCGTAGCGCAAACCCAGCCGTGTTCGCGACGAACGGCAAGTCTTCTCGCTCTGGTTCCCAGAAACTCAGGGTCACGTTGGGCGTCTCTACTTCGACCTCCGACACATCGCTTTCGGGCAGCCCAAGGACGTCGCGGTACCAAGCGAGCGAGCGCTCGACGTCCCGCGTCGGGACCGAGATGAAGTCCACCTGCTCGACACGCACCGCCGCGACGCTACCACCCGTGCCCTGGCGTCATTGCGGAACGCCGGCGCACCCGGGTGATACTTCACAGGTGGAGATTCGCACAGAGCGACTTGTCTTGAGAAGGCCGCGACAAGCTGACCTATCGGCTGTCGTGGCGGCTTGCCAGGACGCTGAGATTCCGCGGTTCATTCCGTATGTGCCTGTGCCCTACGGAGAAGTTGAGGGTCGCGCATTTCTGGACTCGGTTGACCGTGCCTGGGAAGACTCAGATGAGCGGACATTTGCGATCTGCGCCGAGGACGACGTCCTTTTCGGCGCCGTCACGGTTCGGCTACGGGAGGGCGGAACTGTCGGCTACTGGCTCGCTCCGTCCGCACGCGGTCGTGGGCTGATGACCGAGGCTGTCACGGCGGTCGTCCGGTGGGCTCACGACGAGCATGGCATTCAATGTCTCCGGCTTTGGACTCATCCGGAGAATCTTGCCTCGCAGGCCGTCGCCGAGCGCGCGGGATTTGTGCGCGTTGGACTCGGAGAGCACTTGCCGCCATTCCGGGACGGAACGACGGTTGGTGTGGAGTTCAAGCTCGGGTGACTGTGAGACTCGTGGTGTTGGTCTGTCTGGGGCGATCGCCAGCCTGGGTGTCGCCGTGCCGGGCGTGACTCGTCGGGTGACTGGCCGCTTAGTGCGTGCCTTCGGAATGATCTGTCCACGCGTGCGCGCCACCGAGGGCAGTCGTCTCCCGTTCAGCATGCAGGTGACCGTTCTAGTTCCGGGAGGTGTTGGGCCGGAAAATGAGACGCCGCGGCGCAGCCCGAGAACTAGACGCTGACTGGTGGCGCTACCACCGACACGGCGGCTAGCGCCTGCTCGACGAGGTCGTCGAGGTTTGCCTGGGCTGCGGCGTCGCGGGCCGCGCCGAGTTGCTCCGGCGGCAGTCGCTCCTCGAGCCGCTCGAGGGCCGGGCGTGCCGCGCGCCCGTAGGAAGCGGGGAGCTGCTCGTGGCCTGTCGCGAACGCGAGAAGGACGGCAGCGCGTTCCTGTTGGGCGGAATCTTCCGCGAGGCACGCGCCGATCCCGCTCAGTGCCAGAAGCTCGAGCGAAATGGCCCGTGATGTGCGCGCACGTTCGAGAGCCTCGCCGAAGCGCTCGTATGTCTCTGCTCCGTCTCCGAGCGCCAGCGCGGCGAAGCCTATGTTGCAGAGCGCCGTGATCAGCCCCCAGCGGTGGTTGCTCTCGGAGAACGCCTCGTAGCCGGCGCGTGCGAGCCGTAAGGCCTCGGAGTATTCGCCGAGCGCGAACGCGCTCGAGCTCGCGCGACTGAGCGCGTAGCCCGATCCCGCAGTCTCGCCCAGGGATGCGAACAGGTCGTAGCCCTCCAGGTGCAGGCGAAGTGCATCGCGGTGGCGCTCTTCTGCATCGGCGAGAAGGCCCAGCTTGCCTATCCCGTAAGCGCGGAAGATGGGGTTCCCGAGCTTGTCGCAGAGGGCGTTCGCGGCCTCGAACGCGTTGCCTGCGACATCGAGTTCGTCCATGAGGAGGTGGGCGAAACCGAGGTCCATCAGCGCTCCAACCTCGGTGAACGTGTCATCGGTTGCTCTCGCGAGTTGGATGCCCTCTTCGAGGAAGGACACTGCCTCTGTGAAGACGTCGCGGTACACGGCCACGATGCCGAGCGCGCACAGGCAGCGTCCAACCTCTCGCTCGAGGTTCCGTGCCCGCAGGACGGGCATGCATCGGAGGGCGAGCTCCTCCGCGGCCGGGTCGTACCCGAGCCGCGCGCTGATCGCGATCCGGCACGTTGCCGCCGCCAGCGCGACGGTGCTTGCGCTCCCGGGGTCCTCCGGATCGAAGCCGGCCGTTCGCGCGAGTGGCTCGAGCGTCTCGGCCCCTTCGAACCAGCTGTGCATCCACAAGAACGTGTAGAAGGCTTCGAGTGCGGTCAGCGCCGTCGGCTCGTCGTTCTCTCTGACTATCCACTCGAGTGCCGCGCGGAGGTTGTCGAGCTCGCCGCGCAACTCGTCCCGCGCGACCGTCATCTCCGGCCCCATCAGCGCCCCCTGGCGCTCCAAGAGTATCCCGGAGTAGTGGCGCGCATGACGTTCGCGTGTCGATGCGGAGGAGTGGGCCGATTCGACGTCGAGCTTCTCCGCCGCGTACTGGCGCAGCAGCTCGTGCAGGTCGAAGCGGCCGAAGTCGGGACGGCGGATGAGCGACTTCGAAGCGAGCTCGGTCAGCAGACGGAGGTCGGCGCCGGCGACCGCTTTCGCCGCGTCGCGGTCGAAGCCGCCGCGGAAGACCGACAGCTGCGCGAAGGCGTCGCGCTGCTCGTCGGAGAGGAGCCGCCACGACTGGTCGAATGCGGCGCGGAGGCTTCGATGCCGCTCGGGCACGTCCCGCATCGAGGTGGCCAGGAAGTCGACGTTCCGCTCGATCTCGTCGGCGATCTCCGCGCAGGAGAGCATCGACACCCACGCGGCGGCGAGCTCGATGCCGAGTGGCATGCCCGCTACGAGCCGGCAGATGCGGAGCGCCTGCAGGCGCTCCTTCTCGTCGAGGACGAACCCCGGTCTCGCCTGCGCTGCCCGCTCGACAAAGAGCCGGAGCGCACCTCCCTCGCCGTCGGTGTTCTCCGTGAGTCCGAGCCCGTCGACGTCGTACACCCATTCGCTTTGTACGTTGAGTCGTTCGCGCGAGGTGGTGAGGAGCTCGACTCCCGGGGCTTGCTCGATCAGTTCGCCGAGCAGGCCGGAGCCGTCCACCAGGTGCTCGAAGTTGTCGAGCACGAGCAGGGTCGAGCGCTCGCTCAGGTAGTCGAGCAGCTGCTCCTGCGCCGAGAAGCCGCTCAGGGGGAAGTGGACCGCTTCGGCGACGGCCGGCGCGAGGAGCTCCGGCGCCGGCACGGAGACGAGCGGCACGAAGTGCACGCCGTGCGGGTAACGCTCGATCCGCCGTGCCGCTGCCTCGAGCGCGAGCCGCGTCTTGCCGACTCCGCCTGGGCCCACGAGCGTCAGCAGGCGGCACTCCGGATCCTCGAGCAGCCCGTCGATCGCCTCGAGCTCCGTCGCACGGCCGACGAACGACGTGCCCGGTGAGGGCAGGCTCCTCATCCCGACCTCGAGCGTTTGCAGAAGCGGGAAGTCGGACGGCAGCCCGTCGACCTCGAGCTGGAAGATCTGCTCGGGCGAGCTCAGATCCTTGAGGCGGTGCGGCCCGAGGTCGCGCACGTCTGCGTCCACGAGCGCACGAGTCGTGCTCGAGAGCAGAACCTGCCCCCCATGGCCGACCGCGGCGATCCGTGCGCCCCGGTGGACATCCAGGCCCACATACCCCTCCTCGCTCAGCCGCGGCTCGCCGGTGTGCAGACCCATGCGCACCCGGATCGAGCCATCCGCAAGGGCGCGTTGAGCGTCCTCGGCAGCCGCCACCGCATCCGAGGCACGACTGAACGCAACAAAGAACGCATCGCCCTGGGTATCCACCTCGACCCCGTCGTGCGCCGCGAACGCAGCTCGCAGACGGCGGCGATGCTCGAGCAACGCGTCGCCGTAACCATCGCCGAGCTCCTGCAGCAGCCGCGTCGAGCCCTCGACATCCGTGAAGAGCAGCGTGACGACCCCCATCGGCAGGTCCCGCGGCATCGCAAGGAACCTACACTCGATTCCTGCATCACCGAAACTCGTTCCGCGACCCGCACAAGGAATGCCGGGGGGCATTCGGGAACGCTTGTCCAGACAACTGCAGGGTGCTGTGCGAGGATCAGTCGATGACTGGCACGAACATCGGCTTCGCTCTTTACGCGATCGGTGAGACACCTGGGACACTCGACGCCCGCTGGTCATACGAAAATGCCTACAGCGGCTCGGGACTGGCTACAGGTGGTCCGAACCAGGGATTCGTCGGGAACTTCCACATTCGCTACTTCCTTGAGAACGGTGAGTTCTCCGACGAATACGACCTGCAGATCCGGAGAACCGGCGACCTCTACGACGCAACGTGGCTGGTCGACGACGCGATCAGCGCAGTCGGCGTAGGCATGGAGGTCGGCACTCGGCTCGCTGTCGGATGGCGGAGGGTCACCGACTAGCGTCTGGCGTCACTACCGATCGTTCGCGCAATCGAGAGTCGGCGCCTGGCATCTGGTTCAGGGCACGGGTTCGCCGGTCCGGCTGTCCTGTTGCATGACGTAGACATTCCTGTCCGGGCCGCGGAAGAAGAACCAGCCGAAGCCTTCCATGCTCGTGTCGCCGGACAGTTCGCTTGCCCACACGAGATCTCCAATCAGCTCCACCTCCGCTGCGGCCACCAGTTCCGCGCGAGCGCCAGCAATGTCGTCAACGGCGAACGCGACGACGATGCCTTCGCGCACCTCGTCCGGAAACAGACGTGCGTTGTCGTGATCAGGGCCGAAGACTTCGACAAAGTCACTGCGCCCCGACGGCAGTTGGAACACCGACCACGTTGGTTCAGCGTGCCTGACGCCCAGTCCGAGTACATCTCGGAAGAAGGCTGAAGTAGCGTCGAACTCCGGGGTTCGGGTGCCGAGAAAGCAGATCCGCTTGACGTTCATCGACGGATCGTGTCACGCCCACCGTCAGGGGTCGGTAAGACTCGGCGGGTCGGTCCGTCAGGGGCCGTTGCCAGGCTGGGTATCGTCGTATCGCTTGTGACTCGTCAGGTGACTGGCCCCTTTGTGCGAGCCTTCGGATGATCGGTCAGCACACGCGCGCCAAGGGCGGCCGTCTCGCGTTCAGCAAGCATCCGAAGTACCGTCAAGCCCTGGCGGAGTAGTTCCGGGGTTCTGGCGAAGGGACGCTGGCGCATGCGAGGTCTGGCTTGGCGTAGGTCGTCCGTGGTTCTGAGAGGATCTGCCCACCATCGGGATCATCGATCTGTCAGTTCCGATCGTCGTTAGTCCGGCGGAGACACCGGACCTATTGCGCACCGAGATCGAGTTCGCCGACCACGCCGCGGGTGCGCATGCGATCGGCGAGCTCTTCGGCGTCGGCCCTGAGCTACTTCGTGACGGTGAGGGTTGGGCGGTCGAAACGTTCACTCGCTTTGGCACCCACAACTCCACCCACGTCGACGCCCCGTACCACTACAACTCGACGATTCGCGGCGAGCCCGCGCAGACGATCGACAAGCTTCCGCTCTCGTGGTTCTTCGCACCCGGGGTCATGCTCGACTTTCATGACCGCGACGACGGCGACGCGATCGACGTCGTTGACATCGAGGCAGCTCTCGAAACGACAGAGCATTCACTGCGTGAGCTGGACATCGTCCTGATCCGCACCGGACGTGACACCTTCATCGACGAGCCCGACTACATGGCACGAGGACCGGGAGTTACCGCCGAGGCGACATGGTGGCTCTACGAACACGGCGTCCGCGTCATGGGGATCGACGCCTGGGGCTGGGACCGACCGCTCTGGATGCAGGCTCAAGAAGCACTGGCCAGCGGAAAGCCTGGTGTGTTCTGGGCGGCCCATCAGACAGACCTTGCCTACTGCCAAATCGAGCGCCTAGCGAACCTCGTCCAGCTTCCGGCAACGGGCTTCACCGTCGCGTGCTTCCCGCTGCGCCTCGTCGGCGCCAGCGCTGCGCCCGCGCGTGTGGTCGCGATCATCGACTAGCTGGTTCAGCAAACCCATCTTTCGGCTCCCCACATGCTCGCGTCAGGCGTCCGTAAGAGTCGGTAGGTCGGTCCGTCAGGGGCCGTTGCCAGGCTGGTTGTCGTCGCACCGTGTGTGACTCGTCAGGTGTCTGGCCGCTCCGTGCGTGCCTTGGGAAATGATCGGTCAGCCCGCACGCGCCGACGGCGGCCGTCTCGCGTTCGTGGTGCGGCGGCCCTCGCACTCAACGAGCGGGTCTGGCGCAAGTACCTGACCGCCGCCGGGCGCTCCCACCCCGACGTGGGCGGCCGGATCGCCGCGAGCGACGACGTCACGCTGCGGATCACGCCCGGGCCCTGGCGCTCCTGGGGCACCGACGCCGATTTCTCCGGTGCCTACGAGCTTCCGGGCCTCCTCCAGCCACTCGACCCGACCGAGCGTTAGGCTGTCGCCGATGGAGGTCACGGAGCGCCTCGACGAGACGGCGTACCCCCAGGGCCGCGACGACCGCGAGCTCCAAGGCGTCTACCGCTACTACGAGCTCGCGAAACGGGCGGAATGGCAGCTGCGCGACCTGCCCTGGGGCGACCTGCCGCCGATCCCGGAGTACACGGGGTCGCCGCAGAAGCTGGCGCGCCGCCGCGACCTCTGGCGGTCGGTCGTCACCCAGCAGCTGCAGGCCGACGAGCTTGCCGTCCAGATGGCGGCACAGCTGTTCTCGATCGCGCCCGATCACGAGGCGAAGCTCTATTACACGACGATGGTGCAGGACGAGTCGCGTCACACGGAGGCGTGGCTGAAGCTGATCGACGAAGCCGGCGGGATGGCGGAGCGCGATCCGTACCTCGACCGGCTCGCGCACATGACCCTCGACGCGGACACGCTCGAAGAGAAGGTCTTCCTGATGCAGGTCTTCTACGAGCGGCTGATCATCCCGCGCTTCCGCATGATCGCCCGGTCCTCGCGCGGGACCGTGCTCGAGGATCTCTGCAACCGGCTCGCGATCGACGACGGGATCCACCACGGGGCCGGGATGGCCTACGAACGTGTGCTGCTCGAGGGTGCGGGACGTGGTGTTCAGAGCAAGCTGATCGACGCGGCGAACGGGATGCTGCCGCTGTTCGCTCAGCACGCGCTGTGGCGGCCGAAGGCACGCGAGTTCGTCGGGAGCCTGATGCGCGAGACGGACATGCGAATGCTCAAGGAAGACCTCGAGCAGGGAGTGCGGCTAGCACGCTCCCTCGGGATCGACGTCAGCAGCATCGAGCTCCCGTACTAGTGATGCAATCGTGGTGACCGGCGGCTGTCTGTGCGGCGGCGTCCGGTACGAGGTGACGGAGCCGTTCCAGTCCGCGTCGTACTGCCACTGCACGCGCTGCCAACGTCGCACGGGGACCGCGTCATCGGCACAGGGCCGCGCCGCGCCGGGGGCGCTGCGGATCGTCCGCGGCGAGGATCTCGTCCGCGAGTGGATCCCACCGGACGCGGGCTGGCCGAAGTGCTTCTGCTCGGTCTGCGGCGGTGCACTCTGGAGCAGGAGCCGCGACGAGCCGACAATCTTCAGCGTTCGTCTCGGCTCGGTCGACGGCGACCCAGGGATCAGGCCGGGGCACCGGCAGTACGTCGCGTACGCGGCGTCCTGGGAGGAGATCCCGGACGACGGGCTCGCGCGCTACCAGGAAAGGTCTCCTTAGTGCCCCATCCAGCGATACATGTCCGCTTCTGGCCCGCGATCACGCAGCGCGCTGCCGCGTCCTCGGTCGCGCCCGTAGCCTTGGCTACGAGCGCTCCCTGCGTCCTTGCATCGCTTGGTGCTCGCGACCCAGAAGCTGGGCGGCATCCCTGGAAGGAGCACTAGGTGTGCTTCGACACCGACTCGGCGCCGCCGATCCCGAAGATCGCGGGCGCCGCGGTCTCGCACGAGCCGCTGACGCTGCAGGCCGCCGACGGGAACACGTTCGGCGCGTTTCTGGCCACGCCCGACGGACCGGCGGCCACGGGCGTGGTGATCCTCCCGGACGTTCGCGGCCTCTACCACTTCTACGAAGAGCTCGCGCTCCGCTTCGCAGAGCGCGGATACGCCGCGCTCGCATTCGACTACTTCGGCCGCACGGCCGGCACCGAACCGCGCGGCGACGACTTCGAGTACCAGCCGCACGTCGAGCGGACGACGGACGAGGGTATCCAGGCGGACACGCGCGCGGCGGTCGAGGAGCTGCGCCGGCGCGCGGCGGAAACGATCTTCAGCATCGGCTTCTGCTTCGGGGGCCGCGCCTCGTGGTTGGCGGCGGCAGCAGGCCACGGCCTCGCCGGTGCGATCGGCTTCTACGGCAGCCCGACACGCGAGCGGGGCGGACCGAGCGCCGTCGCACGAGCGGCCGAGATGGCCTGCCCGATCCTGGCTCTGCAGGCAGGCGACGACGCGAACATCACGGCCGAGGACAACGCCGCCTTCGATGCTGCACTCGCCGCGGCCGGTGTCGAGCACGAGATCGTGACGTACGACGGAGCCCCGCACAGCTTCTTCGATCGGAAGCAGGAGGAGTATCAGGAAGCCTCCGACGACGCCTGGCGCCGCGTGCTGGGCTTCGTCGACCGCCTCCCGTGATCCTCGCGGTCGACCAGGGCACGACCGCGACGACCTGCCTCGTGGTCGACGAGGAGCTCCACATCGCCGGACGCGGGTCGTGCGAGCTCCCGCAGCACTTCCCGCGCCCCGGCTGGGTCGAGCACGACCCACAAGAGATCTGGGACAGCGTCGTCGCCGCCGCAGCGGCTGCACTGGCGAGCGCCGACCTCGAACCGGCTGCGCTCGACGTGGTCGCGATCGCGAACCAGCGTGAGACGACATTGCTGTGGGACCGTCGCACCGGGGAGGCCGTCGCTCGCGCGATCGTGTGGCAGGACCGGCGTACTGCCGATCGTTGCGCTGCGCTCGACCACGAGCTGATTCGCACGCGGACCGGGCTCGTCCCCGACCCGTACTTCTCGGCGACGAAGCTCGAGTGGCTCCTGCAACGCCACGATGCCCGCGGTCTCGCGTTCGGCACGGTCGACAGCTGGCTCGCCTGGCGGCTCACCGGCGGCGCGCGCCACGTCACCGACGTGACGAACGCGTCGCGCACGATGCTCTGCTCGCTGCACACGAGAGACTGGGACGACGAGCTGCTCGACCTGTTCGGTGTCGAGCGGTCACTGTTGCCGGAGATCGTCGGCTCGGCCGACGAGGTCGGTGAAGGCGAGTTGCTCGGCACGCGTGTCGTGATTCGCGGAATGGCGGGCGACCAGCAGGCGGCGCTCTTCGGGCACGGTTGCCACACCGCCGGCGAGGGCAAGGCAACGTACGGAACCGGCAGCTTCGTCCTCGTGCACACCGGGCTCGATGCCTCGCCGCCTCCGCACGGACTGCTCCGGACCGTCGCTGCTGACGGGCTCGCACTCGAAGGCGCCGTTCTGGTCGCCGGGGCGGCGCTGCAGTGGTTGCGTGACGGGCTCGCCGTGATCGGCGATGCGGACGAGAGCGAGGCGCTCGCACGCAGCGTCGACGACACCGGCGGGGTGGTCTTCGTGCCGGCCCTGGCGGGGCTCGGCTCGCCCTGGTGGGATGCCGGCGCGCGTGGGCTGATCACGGGTCTCACGCGAGGCACGAGCCGGGCGCATCTCGTGCGTGCCGCGCTCGAGGCGATCGCCCACCAGGTCGCAGACGTCGTCGAGGCGCTTCCCGACCCGATGCACGTGCTGCGCGCGGACGGTGGCGCCACGCGAAACGCGTTTCTGATGCAGCTCCAGGCCGATCTCCTCGGCTTGCCGGTGCAAGTCGCCGCCGAGCAGGAGACGACCGCGCTCGGGGTGGCAGCGCTCGCCGCCGGCGGCGATGCCCGCGTTCCGGCAGGCGCCGTCTTCGAGCCGCGTCTCGATCCGGCCGCGGCGGCCGAGCAGCGGTTGCGGTGGCGGACCGCGCTCGCCCGGGCGAGAACCGATTTTGCGTCTTGAGGAGAAGTTCTTAGGTCCAGCGGGCATGCTTTGGGCCTTCAGAGACCAGATTCCGCGAGCGAGGAGGACGACGTGGCAGACGACGTGACCGGCAAGCTCGAGCAGGCACTGTTCGAGATACGCCGGGTGATCGCGGGGCAGGAAGGGATGCTGGAGCGCGTCCTCGTGTGCCTGCTCGCACGGGGCCACCTGCTGATCGAGGGAGTTCCCGGGCTCGCCAAGACCCTGACGATCAAGACGACGGCGGCCGTGCTCGGCGGCACCTTCAACCGCGTCCAGTTCACGCCCGACCTCGTTCCGTCGGACCTCGTCGGGACGCGCGTCTATCGACCCGACAAGACCGAGTTCGAGACCGATCTCGGTCCGGTGTTCTGCAACTTCCTGCTCGCCGACGAGATCAACCGAGCGCCTGCCAAGGTGCAGTCGGCGCTGCTCGAAGTGATGCAGGAGCAGCAGGTGACGATCGGCCACACGACCTTCCCGGTCCCCGATCCGTTCCTCGTCCTCGCGACGCAGAACCCGATCGAGTCCGAGGGGACCTATCCGCTGCCGGAGGCGCAGGTCGATCGGTTCATGCTCAAGGTGCTCGTCGACTACCCGACGCACGACGAGGAGCTCACCGTGGTCGCACGTTCGCTCGAGAGTGTTCCGCAGCTCGACCAGGTGCTGTCGATCGAGGAGCTCTCGGAACTGCAGCGTCGCGTCGGCGAGATCTACGTCGATCCTGCGCTGATCTCGTGGGCGGTCGACGTTGCCGCCGCCACGCGCCGTCCGCGGGAGCATGGGCTCGAGGCGATCGCCGACTACATCTCCTACGGCGCCAGCCCGCGCGGGCCGATCAGCCTGATCGCCTCGGCCCAGGCGCTGGCCCTGATCCGCGGCCGCGAGTACGTCGTTCCGGCGGACCTCCAGGCCCTCGTCGGCGACGCGTTCCGTCATCGCCTCGTGCTTTCCTATCGTGCGCTCGCCGAGGAGGTCGAGCCCGACTCGCTGCTCGGTACCGTGATCGCAGCGGTGCCGATGCCACAGATCGACCTCGGCGATCGCGAAGCTGCCGCGTCGTGACGACCGCGGTCGACCCGCTCGCGCCGAGTCGCACGCCCGCGCAACCGGGGCCGGGGCCACTGTCGGCCGCTTCGCTGCGCGCACTCGAACTGTCCGTCGGGCGTCGCGTCGACGGGCTCCTCGCCGGCGACTACCGCTCGGCGTTCGCGGGGGTGGGCACGGAGCTGTGGCAGCTTCGTCCGTACGAGCCCGGTGACGACGTCCGCCGCATCGAATGGAACGTGACGGCGCGAACCGGGCGTCCGCATGTGCGCGTCGAGCTCGCAGAGCGCGTGCTCGTGACGTGGCTCGTCCTCGACGCGTCGGCCTCGATGGCCTTCGGCACGGGTGAACGGCGGAAGGCCGACGTCGCCGAAGGGGTGGCGGTCGCGATCGGCTGGGCGGCGACCCGACGCGGCAACCGACTCGGGACGATCGCGTTCGGCGGTCGGCAGCAGGTCGAGCGGCCGCGCCAGGGGCGGCGCGCGCTCCTCGACACCCTGCAGGTGCTGCGCGAGCTTCC
The DNA here is from genome assembly GCA_963742605.1 of uncultured Thermoleophilia bacterium. Lineage (GTDB taxonomy): Bacteria > Actinomycetota > Thermoleophilia > Gaiellales > Gaiellaceae > PALSA-600. The sequence goes on from CAVUNA010000007.1 coordinate 137,878, forward strand.
GCCCGAGGGCACGGGCACGCTCCGGGATGCACTCGAGCTCGCCGACCGGGTCGCGCGGCAGCGCGCTCTGCTGGTCGTCGTCTCCGATTTTCGCGGCTCGCCCGACTGGCGCGCTCCGCTGCTCCGCCTGGCCGGCCGCCACACCGTGCTCGCGGTCGAGGTGAGGGATCCGCGTGAGCAGGATCTCGCCGACGTCGGCGAGCTCCGTCTCGTGGATCCAGAGACCGGACGGCAGCTCCGGGTGGACACCGGCGACCGCGCCCTGCGCGAGCGGTTCAGGACGGCTGCCGCGGACGAGCGGCGTGCGCTCGTCTCGATGCTCGCCTCGGCGGGCGTCCGGCATGTCGCGCTGTCGACCCAGGGCGACTGGCTCCGGCCGCTGGCCGGATTCCTGCGTCAGAGGCGCCGCGGCCGGTGAGCTTCGAATCGCCGACGCTGCTCGTCTTCCTGCTCGTCGTCCCGGTGGCGGTGTGGCTGGTCGTGTTGCTCGACCGGCGCCGGAGGAAGCGCGCAGCGGCGTGGGCGCCCGCCGGCCTGGTCGACAACATGGTCCCGCGACTCAGCAGCGGACGTCGGTATCTCCCACTCGCGCTGCTGCTCGCCGGCCTCACGCTCCTGCTCGTCGGCTTCGCGCGACCGCGCGCGACGATCCACGTGAAGCGGCAGGACGGGACGGTCGTGGTCGTGCTCGACGTCTCGGGCTCGATGGCGGCCAAGGACGCGCCGCCGACGAGGATGGGAGCGGCCCGCGCCGCGGCGGAGCGGATGCTCGATCGCCTCCCCAAGGGCTATCGGATGGCGGTCGTGACCTTCTCGGATCATGCTGCAGTCGTGCAGGCCCCGACCGACGACAAGACCGCGATCCGGACCGTAATCGAGCGCGCCCACACGGGCGAGCAGGGCACGGCGCTGGCCGACGGGGTCGCCCGCGGCGTCGCCGTCGCACGTTCGGTCGGGGGCAGAGTGGGTCAGCGCCGGCCGCCTGCGATCGTGGTCGTCTTCTCCGACGGGGGGCAGTCCGCGGGAACCGTGACGCCGCAGCAGGCTGCCGCGGCTGCGCGCAAGGCGCACATCCCCGTGTCCGCGGTCTCGGTTGGGACGCCGGACGGCATCGTCCAGCAGCAACTGCGGGGCGGCTACACCGAGCGGATCCAGGTTCCCGTGCAGCCCGCCATCCTGCAGACGATCGCGCAGGGGACCGGCGGCCACTTCTACGCGCACGTGATCTCTTTCGACCCGGCGGGCACGTACGCGGAGCTCGGCTCGCGCGTCGGCAAGCAGCCGAAGCGGGTCGAGGTGACGGCGGTCGCGGCCGCGGGTGGGCTCGCGTTCATGCTCACCGGCGGCCTGCTCTCCGGCATCTGGTTCCGGAGGATGCCGTGAGCGCCCGCATTCTCTTCTGCACGGTGGTCGTGGCACTGGCGTCGGCCTTTGCGGTCGCGCCCGCGGGGCAGGCGACCAACGAGTGTCACGGCATCACCGCCTGCATCCGCGTCGTCGGGCCGTGGGTCGTCGTGCCGCCGGGGCGCACGGTGCACTACCTGCTCAGTTGTCCGGCCGGCCGCGGGGTCGTCGGCGGGCTCGATGCGCAAGCGACGACGCGTGCAGTCCGCGTCTCGTTCGACGCCCGCATCGGCGCACCCGTGTCCCCCGGAGTGACGACCACGCGCTACGCCCTCTTCAACGCGGTCTCGACCTCGCAGCGCACCGAGGCGTTCCAGCCGCTGCTCGGCTGCGTGCCCACGCAAGGTGGGGGCGGACGGTCGACCGTCTCCGCGCGCGTGACACCGGCCGGGCCGGCGCTCGAGTTGCGCTCACGGATCCTCGTCGTCGGACCGGGGACGGTGCAGTTCGGCCGGACGACCTGCCTGCCCGAGGAGGAGCTGGTGGGATCGTGGAGTGCAGTCGCCTTCCGGACGAAGAAGCCGCCGGATCTCGCCAATGCGGCTCTTGTGACGGCGAACAAGGTGGTGGTGGGGCGCCGGGTGGTCGTGACCGCCTCGGCGACCGACCGGCTCTCGATCGACGCCCACGCCATCGTCCAGGTCGGCGCGGAGTGCGCGCCATGAGCCGTAGGCTCGACGGAGGCTCACTGGTAGCGGAGGTGCCGGCTTGGCCGGCGCCGGAGCGGGGACTGAGCCGTAGGCTGGACGGAGGCTCACTGGTAGCGGAGGTGCCGGCTTGGCCGGCGCCGGAGCGGGGACTGAGCCGTAGGCTGGACGGAGGCTCACTGGTAGCGGAGGTGCCGGCTTGGCCGGCGCCGGAGCGGGGACTGAGCCGTAGGCTGGACGGAGGCTCACTGGTAGCGGAGGTGCCGGCTTGGCCGGCGCCGGAGCGGGGATTGAGCCGTAGGCTGGACGGAGGCTCACTGGTAGCGGAGGTGCCGGCTTGGCCGGCGCCGGAGCGGGGACTGAGCCGTAGGCTGGACGGAGGCTCACTGGTAGCGGAGGTGCCGGCTTGGCCGGCGCCGGAGCGGGGACTGAGCCGTAGGCTGGACGGAGGCTCACTGGTAGCGGAGGTGCCGGCTTGGCCGGCGCCGGAGCGGGGACTGAGCCGTAGGCTGGACGGAGGCTCACTGGTAGCGGAGGTGCCGGCTTGGCCGGCGCCGGAGCGGGAAACATGAGCTTTTCCTCTCCGTATCTGCTGGCGGTGCTGCTGGTGGTGCCGGTCGTGGCGGTGCTCGCGATCTGGCTCGACCGGCGCCGCGCGAAGTACGCGGTCGCCTTCACCAATCTCGACGTCCTCGCTTCGGTCGCCTCGCCACGGCGCCGGTCCAGGCGCTGGATCCCGCTCGTGTTGTTCCTGCTCGCGCTGGCCGCTGCCTCGGCGGCGCTCGCGCGCCCACGGGCGAGCGTGAGCGAGCCCGCTCAGCGCGCGACCCTCGTGCTGCTGGTCGACGTCTCGGGCTCGATGCGGGCGTCCGACGTGAAGCCGTCGCGGCTCGGCGCTGCGCAGGAGGCGATGACGCTGTTCGCCGACAAGGTGCCGAAGCAGGTGAAGATCGGGCTCGTCTCGTTCAGCACCAGCCCGGACGTCCTCGTGATCCCGACCGTCGACCGCGGCATCCTGCACGAGGGAATCGATCTGCTGTCACCGGAGGCCGGCACGGCGATCGGCGACGGCCTCGGCGTCGCAGTCCAGGTCGCGCAGTCCTCGCTCGGGTCGGCGCGGCGCGGCCACGACGGGAAGGTGCCGGCCGCGATCGTCCTGCTCTCCGACGGGGCGCAGACGCGGGGCGCGCTCACGCCGCAGCAGGGCGCCGAGCGCGCGCAGGCAGCGGGCATTCGGGTCTACACGATCGCGCTCGGGACCGACCACGGCACGCTCAACTTCCCGCAGTTCGGCGGCTTCGGCTTCGGAGGCGGGGGCGGCAGTCGCTTCCCGGTGCGGCCGGATCCGGTGACGCTGGCGATGATCGCGCGGGTCACCGACGGCAAGGCCTACCGGGCGAAGTCGGCGTCGAGCGTCAAGACGGTCTACAAGGAGCTCGGCTCGAGCATCGTGGAGCGGCACACGACGCGCGAGATCTCCTCCTGGTTCGTCGGCGGAGCCGCCCTGCTCCTGCTCGCCTCGCTCGCCGCCGCCGGCCTGACGGGCGAACGACTGCCCTAGCGTCCCTGGAAGCGCACTAGCAACCGCACCGCCCGACTTCCGGCGCGAACATCACCGTTCCTTCGTTTAGTTGGCAAATCCTCCACGGATCGGCACACTTCGCTTGAAGCCTGCGCCGGGATGCGTGGGAGAGCCAACGGAAGGGTCGAGACCTTGAAGAGGATCATCTTCGTCGCCGGGGCGGCCTTCCTCGCGAGCGCGGTGGTCGCGCTCGCGGCTGGGAGCAACCCGGTCGGCATCAAGAGGGGCGTCGTCACGGCCTGCGTCGCGAACGGGGTGCTGAAGCTGTCGGGGTGCCCGTCCGGCGCGAAGACGATCACGTGGAACACGCAGGGCCAGAAGGGCCAGCCCGGCCCCGTCGGCGCCGCCGGCGCGGCCGGCACAGCCGGTCCCGCAGGGCCGGCCGGCCCGGCCGGCCCGGCCGGCCCGCGCGGCCAGGCCGGCCAACAGGGAGTGCAGGGCGACCCCGGGCCTGCCGGGGCGAGCACCGGCATCCCCGGCCCGCAAGGCCCGCAAGGCCCGCAAGGTGCACAGGGCCCGCAGGGCGCCACCGGTTCAACGGGTGCGACCGGCCAGACCGGCCTGACCGGGCCTGCCGGCCCGCAAGGCCCGAAGGGTGACCCGGGCCAGCAAGGCATCCAGGGTGTGAAGGGCGACACCGGCTCGGTTGGTCCCGCCGGCGCCACCGGGCCGCAGGGCACGACCGGCCCGCAGGGCCCGAAGGGCGACACCGGCTCGGCCGGTGCCACGGGTGCCACCGGCGCGACCGGGCCGCAGGGCGCCAAGGGGGACACCGGCGCGACCGGCGCCGCCGGCCCGCAGGGCCCGAAGGGTGACACCGGCTCCACCGGCCCGCAAGGCCCGCAGGGGGTCAAGGGCGACACCGGGGCCACCGGTCCTCAGGGCCCGGCGTGGCAGCCCGAGTACGGCGTGGCGAACGTCCTGGTCGACCGCGGGACGGGAGCGACGATCTGGGCGACGTACTCGACGGCGATCGGCTCTCCCGTGGGTGACACGACCGGGGGCACGTTCCGCTTCACCTGCAGCGCGGACGCCGCTCCCTGCAAGGTGTCGGCCAGCGCCGCGATCCTGTCGAACGCGACAGGCGGCGCGCACGTGTATCCGCGCATCCTGATCCAGACCGAGAGCCTCGACGGCGGGCCGCAGACCTACTGCGAGTACGCCGACGGCGCCGACAACTCGAACGACCCCGACGCGATCAGCCGGGTCCCGTCGAGCACCGATCCCTCGACCTTCCCGTCGCTCGATCTGGGAATCGGCGGCACCCTCGACTGCGGTTCCAGCCAGTCGTACCCGTCGGACGGCGTCGTCCAGGCGATCTGGGTGCCGGCCGGCTACTACGACGTCTTCTCGACCTTCGACTTCGGTTCGAGCTAGACAGCTTGCGGCCGGGTGGGAGGGAGCGCGTTCCCTCCCACCCGGCCGTTCCTCAGAGGTCGAGATTCAGCTCGCGGAGCGCGAGGAAGACCGCCTCGCTGAACGTCGGGTAGGGCTGGATCACGTCGAGCAGCACGTCCACCGGGGTCTCGGCGCGAATCGCGAGCGTCAGCTGCTGCAGCCACTCGCCGGCTTCCGGCCCGACGGCCACGGCACCCGTCAGCACCCGCCGGTCCGGATCGGCGACGACCTTCAGGAAGCCGTCGCGCCTCGGACGCTCGTAGGTCGAGAGTCGCGGCGTCGACGTGAGGGGCCACGTGGAGCAGAGCGCGCCCGACATGTCGCCGACCGTTGCGACCTGCGGATCGGTGAAGATGGTCGCCGGGATCGCGCGGTAGTCGGCGCGCACCGAACGCCCGACGAGGTCGTAGGCGGCAATCCGAGCGTGGTACTTCCCCACGTGGGTGAACGGGGCGATTCCGGTGACGTCCCCGATCGCCCAGACGCCCTCGGCCGCGCGCAGCCGTTCGTCGACCTCCACTCCGCGCCTCGTGACCGTGAGCTCGAGCGGCTCGAGCCCCCCGACATTCGGGCGTCGGCCGGTGGCGATCAGCAGCCGGTCGAAGGCCACGTCCGATCCGTCGGCAAGGAACAGCCTGTTGCCTGCGACCTTCGTCGCCTGGGCATCGAGCCGGACATCGACGCCGTCTTCGCGGAGGGCGCGGTCGACGAGCGCGGTGGCATCCGCGTCGACGCGCGGGAGCAGCCGCGCGTCGGCCTGCACGAGCGTCACCTCTGAGCCGGCGCGCTGGAAGAACTGGGCCAGCTCGCAGCCGACGGGGCCTCCGCCGAGGACGAGCAGGCGCGGCGGCGCCTCGAGCGTCTCCGTCGCCTCGATGTTCGTCCAGTACTCCGTGTCGGCGAGGCCGTCGAGCGGCGGGAGAGCCGGCGACGAGCCGGTCGCGAGCACGAGCCGGTCGTAGTGGAGCTGCTCGCCGTTCACCTCGAGCACCCCCGGCTCGGCGATTCGTGCGTCTCCGCGCACGAGCTCGGCCCGCCGGTCGGCGAGCCACTCGACCTGGGACGAGTCGTCGCGCTCTGCAACCTTGTCGCGCCACTGGAACACCCGCTGCACGTCGAGCGCTCCCACCTCGAGCGCCCCGTCGGTGTGGCGCGCAGCGGCGGCAAGCTCCGGCGCGCGCAGCATCGTCTTGGTCGGCATGCAGGCCCAGTACGAGCACTCGCCCCCGACCAGGCGGCGCTCGACGACGGTGATCTTCGCGTCACCGTCGAGCCGGCGGAGGGCTCCGACGAAATGCTCGCCGGACGACCCCCCACCGAGAACGACGACGTGCAGCGCGTCTCCCTCTAGAGCAGGCCGTTCGCCTGCAGGAACGCCTTGGCGATCTTCGCCGCGGGCTCCTTGTCGACGTAGAAGGCCTTGTTCATGGCGATGATCGCGGGCGTCGTGAGCTTCGCCGACACCGCGTTCACCGTCTTCGTGAACGTCGGCCCGGCCGCCTGGAGCACCGACGTCGTGACGAGCGGCGACACGTTCTGGAACCCGGTGACGTGCTTCGGGTCCGCGAGCACCGTGTACTTCGACGGCTTGCCGAGCGGCGGGTCGGTGGAGAACACGTCCGCTGCGAGCACATCACCCTTGTCGAGCGCGACGTACGCCGAGATCGATCCCAGGGAGACGAAGCTCGCGTTCGTGAGCCCGTACTGCTTCGTGTACCCGATGAAGCACGTGTTGCGTGTCTTGCACTCCGGGAAGCCACCGAGCTTGAAGGAGCCGACCTTCTTCAGGTCGCCGATCGACTTCAAGCCGTACTTCTTGGCCGTCGCGTTGGTGACCGCGAGCACGTCCGTGTCGTAGAACGGCGTGGGGGGAAGCGCCGTGATGCCCTTCGCCGCCTCGAGCGACTTGGCGAGCTGATAGGTCGCCTGGGCGGTCTTGGGCGAGTTCGTATGGTGGTACACGTCCTGCACGACCACCCCGGTGTACTCGGGGTAGAAGTTGATCTTGTGGCTCGTGAGGGCCGTGTGGATGATCTCGGTCGAGCCGATGTTCTCCTTGTAGGAGATCGTGAAGCCCTTCGCCTCGAGGGCCTGCTTGTAGAGCTGACCGAGGATGTACTCCTCACCGAAGTTCTTGGTGCCGATCACGATCGTGGGCCCGGCGGCAGGCCTTGCATGGGCCGGTCGTGCGAAGACTGCCGCCAGTAGGCCGATGACGATCGCGACCCCCAAGGAGATCGCGAATGCCGCCTTGGCGGCCCGCCGCGTGTGTTTCCTGATCACACCGACTCCTTCCCTTGTTGGACTTCGGGGACGATAGTCACGCGGAGCCCCCTGGGCGTTACGGCACGCTGCAGCGCGACCAGCGCGAGGAACACGCCGGTCGAGAGCGCCATCACGCACAGCGAAGCCCCGAGAACGCCGGACAGGCGATAGCTCGCCTGGTTGACGATGATGTCGCCGAGGCCGCCGCCGCCGGCAACGGCGGCGATCGGTGCGGTCGCGACGACGGTCACGGCCGAGATCCTGATGCCGGTGAAGAGGAGGGGAAGCGCAAGCGGCAGTTCGACGTGCGCGAGGATCTGCGCCCCGGTCATCCCCATGCCGCGGGCGGCGTCGACGACGTCTCGATCGACACGGTCGACACCTTCGAACGCATTCGTGAGCATCGGCCCGGTCGCGAGCACCGCCAGCGCAGCCATGTTGTTCACGAAGCCGATGCCGAGCACGGTGAGAAACACCCCGATCAGGACAAGGCTCGGAAGCGCCCGGCCGACGATCGAGGTGCCGATCGCGACCGAGGACCCGCGGTGGAGGTGACCGAGGGCGATGCCGACCGGAAGTGCCACGACCGCCGCGATCGCGAGTGCGGCCGCGGCGAGCTCGAGCAGCTCGAGGGCCTTGGTTGCGAGCAGGCCGGGGTTGTGCGCGATGAAGCTGAACGCCCCGGTGAACGCGCCGGCGACGATCATGCGAATCTCAGCCGCGCCCACGGGACGAGCAGGCGGCGGAGCAGGACGAGGAGCCCGTCGCAGACGAGTGCGAGCGCGATCGCGAGCGCACCCGCCGAGTAGATCTCCGTCTTGAACGGCGTCGGAGCGCCGAGTGCGACGAAGATCGGATAGCCGAGCCCTTTCGGCAGCAGGAACGCAGCGATCGTCGCGATCGAGATCGTCGAGACGACCGCGATGCGGAGGCCCGCGATGATCGCGGGCACGGCGAGCGGCAGCTCGACCCGCCAGAGAACCTGGCGCGGCGTGAGACCCATCCCGCGCGCCGCCTCGAGTACCTCGGGCGACGGGCTGCGCAGCCCGGCCGAGATGTTCGGGTACAGGACGACGAGCGTGTACGCGACGAGAGCGACCTCGACCGTCGTCCACGTGATGCCGGTGAACGGCACAAGCAGCTGGAAGAGCGCGAGGCTCGGGATCGTGTAGAGCAGTGCCGAGAACGCGCCGATCGGGTGGTCGAGCGCGCGGGCGCGGTGAGTGACCAGCGCGAGTGAGAAGGCGATCACGAAGCCGATGCCGACCGCGATCGCCGTCAGTTCCAGGTGCTGCACGAGCGCGGGGGAGAGCGTGTCGCTCCAGTGGCTCCGCACCCAGTCCCAGCAGAACGCGTGGTCGCCGCGCACGCACGCGCTCCCCTGCCCGAAGTTCGGGATGACGGGCCCGGACGCAGTTCTCACAAAATCTCCGTCGCGTCGTGCCAGCGGAAGACGCCGAGCGTCTTCCCGTCATCGTCCTCGACGACCAGATGGTCGGCGTCGGTCTCGAGCAGGAGGCTGACCGCGTTACGGACCGTGGTGTGTTGGGAGACTCGTGTGGCCCCGTCGGTTCCGGGGTCGGGCTCGAGCGGGACGTCGGCGAGCGTTCGCAGCGCGAGACGGCGCAGTGCGCGGTCCTCGCCGATGAACTGCGTGACGAAGTCGTCGGCCGGGTGCGCCAGGATCGCATCGGGCGTGTCGTACTGCGCGAGCACGCCGCCCTGGCGGAGGATGGCGATCCGGTCGCCCATCGTGATCGCCTCGTCGATGTCGTGGGTGACGAAGATCACGGTCTTGCCGACCTCCTCGTGCAGCCGGCGGAGCTCCGACTGGAGGCGCGACCGGGTGATCGGGTCGAGCGCGCCGAACGGCTCGTCCATCAGCAGCAGCGGGGGATCCGCCGCGAGCGCGCGGGCGAGGCCGACCCGCTGGCGTTGTCCGCCGGAGAGCTGTGCGGGATACCGCTGCGCGTCGGCGCCCTCGAGGCCCACGAGCTCGAGCAGCTCGGCGGTGCGCGCGGCGGTACGGGAACGGTCCCAGCCGAGGAGCTTCGGGACGACGGCGATGTTCTCGCCGACCGTCATGTGCGGGAAGAGCCCGATCTGCTGGATCACGTATCCGATCCCGCGCCGCAGCTCGGCGGCCGGCAGATCCAGGACGCTGCGACCGTCGATGCGGATGTCGCCCTCGTCGAACGGGATCAGCCGGTTGACCATCTTGAGCGCCGTCGTCTTGCCGCCTCCCGAGGGCCCGACGAGCACGCAGAACGTCCCGGCCGGGATCTCGAGCGTGAGCGACGACAGCGCCGCGGCATCGCGCCCCGCGTAGCGCTTCGTGACGTGGTCGAACACGAGCTCCGCTGCGCCGGCGCCGAGCGTCATGCCGCGGTCCTGATCCCGGCGAGGCCGACGACGCCGCCGGCCGCGACCAGCACTGCGGTGATCGCCATCGCGAGCCGAAAGCCGTTCAAATCGAGCGTGTTGCTCGAGCCCGCCACTGCCGCGCCGACGACTGCGATCCCGAGCAGGCCTGCGACTCGCGCGACCGCGTTGTTCACGCCGCTCGCGACTCCTGCGTCCTTCTCACCCGCGTCGGCGAGCACCGTCGAGGTGAGCGGCGCCACGATCAGCGAGAGGCCGAACGAGAAGACGAGGAGCGGCGGAAAGAGCTCCGTCCAGTACGTGAAGGTGGAACCGAGCCGCGTGATCGCTGCGAGCCCCACCGCTGCGATCAGCGGCCCGACGCCCATGAAGAAGCGCGGCCCGTAGCGGATCGACAGCTTGCCGACGCGGCGAGACAGGAGGAACATCACCGCGGTGATCGGGAGCAGCGCGAGCCCGCTCTTGACCGCGCTGTAGCCCGCGATCTGCTGCAGGAAGAGCACGAGGAAGAACGACAGGGTCGAGAGGCCGGCGTAGACGAGCACGGTCTCGGCGTTGGCGAACGAGAAGTTGCGCAGGCGGAAGAGCCGAAGCGGAAGCATCGGTGTGGGGGCGCGGCGCTCCCAGAGCACGAACAGCACGAGCAGCACCACGCCGCCCACGAGCGTTGCGACGATCAACGGGTCGCCGAAGCCGCGGCTCGGCGCCTCGATCAGGGCGAACACCGGCCCGGCGAGGCCGAGTGCGCAGAGACAGGCCCCGATGACGTCGATGTGCGGCCGCGGCCCACCGCGGACCCGGCTCGGCACCGCATACGCGACCAGCGCCATCGTGACGGCGACGAACGGCACGTTGACGAAGAACACCCAGCGCCACGAGGCATGCGTGACGATCCAGCCGCCGGCGAGCGGCCCGATCACGAAGGCGATGCCGGTCCACGCCGTCCAGGTGCCGACGGCGGCCCCGCGCTCCTCGCCCTCGAACGTCCCCGTGATCACTGCGAGCCCGGCCGGTGTCAGCACCGCGCCGGTCGCGCCCTGAATCGCACGCGCGGCGATCAGGAAGTTTCCGGTAGGGGCGGCCGCGCACAGCACCGAGGCGAGGCCGAAGGCTGCGAGTCCGATCAGGAACAGTCGCCGTGGCCCGAAGAGGTCGCCGAGCGAGCCGCCGACGAGCAGCAGCGACCCCAACGTCAGCAGGTAGGCATCGACCACCCACTGCTGGAGCGAGAGCCCGCCGCCGAGATCGCGTTCGATCGCCGGCAGGGCGACGTTGACGATCGTCGAGTCCACGAAGACGATCACCGATCCGAGGATGCACGCCACGAGCACCAGGCGGTTGCGAGTGGTCGCCGGCAAGTGTTCGATACTCGCAGACCAAAGGAGGCTGACCGTGAGCGATTACCAGATCGTCAAGCTCGACCAGGTCGACGACTGGCTGGGCGACTATCCCGGAGAGATGCGCGGCATCACGTACGCGATCGGCGCGGAGCAGGTCGCGATCACCCACCGGCGGATGCCACAGCACACCGGCAGCAAGGGCTCGTACGGCCACCGGCACAAGACGCAGGAGGAGATCGTGCTCGTGCTCTCCGGCCGGCTGCAGTTCAAGCTCAACGACGAGATCATCGAGCTCGGCAAGCACGAGGCGATCCGCATCCCGCCCGCGACCTGGCGGGGGATCTGGAACGACGAGCCCGAAGACGCCGAGATCGTGATCGTCTCGAAGCGGATCGACGATCCGATGGGGGACACCGAGAACATCGAGGACTTCTGGCCCGCCTGACGCGCAGTCGAGGTGCCTGGCACCGCAGTGCCAGGCACCTCGTTCAGGATCGTCAGTTCGGGCGCGGAGGCTGCGGCCGCGGCCGACGCCGGCCGACGGCGCGGAGCTCCTTCAGGTGCTCGATATGCGCGTCGTGCAGGATCTTCACGTGGTCGGGCAGCCAAGGTCTCATGCTCATGCCCCACCTCCCCTCGACTTCAAGTATCTTTATATCGAGAGACTAGCGATGAAGAGTCTTGACGTCAAGAGAAATTCCCCGAATACTGCGCCCGTGGCGGAAGACCACATCGATCGCTTCCTGCGGCGCCTCGCCACCCAGCCGGGAGCCGAGGCGATCGATCTCGAGGTCGAGGGGATCGTCGATCGGGTCGGCGGCATCAACCGCCGGATCAAGCGCGCGATGGAGGCGACGCTCGCCGAGCACGGGCTGACGCTGCAGGACTGGGAGGTGCTCTGCAAGCTCAAGCTGCGTCGCGAGGCGAACCGGAGCTCGCCCGGCTCGCTCGCGGCCGAGCTCGAGCTCTCGACCGGCGCGATGACGAGCCGGCTCGACCGGCTCGAGCGCGAGAGCTACGTGCGGCGGCTGCCCGATCCCGACGATCGGCGCAGCGTGCTGGTGGAGCTGACGGCCGAGGGCCACGCGGCCTGGGACCGCACCGTCGGCGTCCAGGCTCGACGCGAGGCGTTCTTCGCCTCGGCGCTGACGAAGGACGAGCAGCAGGAGCTGAACGGGCTCCTACGCAAGCTGTTGCTCGCGCTCGAAGCCGCGGTCGAGCCCGGCCGCGACGAGGTCTCGGCCGCCTAAGAGCTCTAAGAGCTCGTTTCGAAATGAAGTCTGTGCCGCCTGGACACGCTGGGCGGGCACGCTGCCGCGTCCTCGGTCGCGCCAATAGCCTCGGCTATTGCCCCTCCCTGCGTCCTTGCATCGCACCCACCCATCGCGCCCAGATCGACGAGCGTCATTCCGAAACGAACTCTAAGTCGTCGCCGACGAGCGGAGCCCCGCCCCGGCGGTCCGCGGTCCGAGCGCATGGAACGGCTCGGGCGTTCCGCCTTCGACGCAGTCCGCGATGTACTCGCCGAGCGCCGGGCCGTGCTTGAAGCCGTGACCGGACCCGCCGCCGACGAGCCACCACGAGTCGCGTGTCGGATGCGGTGCGACGATGAAGTGCGTGTCCGGCGTCAGGCTGTACTGACAGACGCGCGCACCGATCACGGGCGCGTCGGCCAGCGACGGGAACCGCTTCGCGGCGTAGGCGTGAGCCTCGCGCCGCCGCTCGTCAGAGGGGACGCGCTCGAGCGAATCGGGATCGACCTCCTCGCCCGGGCCGTCGGGCGCGATCTTCACGCCGAGGCCGCCGACGTCACCGTGGCCGTAGAACGGCGCGTCGTACTCGCAGAAGCCGGGGGTCCCGGGCCAGCCCGGCCCACCGCCGAGGAAGAAGACCTCGCGGCGCGAGATCACCAGCTCGACTTCTCGGGGGAAGAGCTGCGGCAGCCACGCCCCGCAGGCCCAGACCACGGCATCCGCGTCGAACGAGTCGTCGGGTGAGACGCGGCGCGACTCGAGCCGAGCCCCGAGCCGTTCGGCATCCTCGACGAGCAGCTGGGTCGCGCGCCTGGCATGCAACACGCCGGCGTCGGGCTCGTAGAGCACGGCGTACAGATTCTCGGTGCCGAGCGACGGATAGAGGCCGGTCGCCGACTCGGGCGCGAGCCATTCGTGTGCGATGCCGAGCCGCGCGAGTGTCTCGCGGCTCCGCGCCTCGAAGCCGTCCGCACGCCGCGCGAACCAGGCGACCCCGATGGGCTCCCAGATCCGGACGCCGGTCGACTCCTGCAGCTCGAGCCAGAGCGTGCGGGCGCGCCGGGCGAGCTCGCTGTACCACTCGGCGTCGCCGTGCGCCATCCGCAGCAGCCGCGTGTCGCCGCCCGATGCCGACCGAACCGTCCCCGGTGAGTACTGCTCGACGAGCGTCACCTGCCAGCCGCGGCCGGCCAGCTCCCGTGCCGTCGACGAACCGAACACGCCGGCGCCGACAACAACTGCAGTGTTCATGAGTTGGGTGTGACCGTGAGCGTAAGGACGTCCGGACGGTGGTAATGGCCGGCCGGGTCGAAGCGCTGCCGCGCCGCGTACAGCACGGTCGGATCGAGATCAGCGTAGAGGATCCCTTCCTGGTCCCAGAGCGGCCCGGCGAGGTAGCTGCCGTCGGGAGCGACGATCGCCGAACCGCCGCGTCCGAGCAGCTCGCCTTCCCCGGCGAGCGGGATGTCGGGCGGGTAACTCGACGCGCGCTGGAACACGCAGCAGGAGAGGACGAACGCGCGCGACTCGCGCGCGATGTGGCGGATCGAGTCGTGCCAGCCCTCGCTGTCGTCGGCCGTGGGCGCGAGGTAGACCTCGACCCCGCGCTCGTACAGCGCGAATCGCGCCAGCGGCATCAGGTTCTCCCAGCAGATCAGGCCGCCGACCCTGGCGAATCCCGCGTCGACTGTCTCGAGACCGCCGCCGTCGCCCTGGCCCCAGACGAGCCGCTCGTGATTCGTCGGGACGAGCTTGCGGTGGCGCAGCGTGAGCGCACCGTCAGGCTTGTAGACGAGCAGGGTGTTGTAGAGGGTTCCCCGCTCGAGTTCGTTGACGCCGACCGCGAGCCAGACGCCTGCGTCCCGCGCCGCCGCGCCGATCGCCTCGGAGGCAGGGCCGGGAATCTCGACCGACTGCTGTGCGAGCCGTGCCCACAAGGCCGCGCCGTCCGAGCCGTGCGCGAGCTCTCTCGCCCAGCGGTTCGACGGGTAGACGGGCACGAACGTCTCGGGGAACAGCACGAGCCGCGCACCTCCGCGGGCGGCTTCAGCTGCGAGGTCTCCGAGCTTCGCGATCGTCGCGTCGCGATCGAAGATCACCGGCTCGGCCTGCACGCAGGCCACACGCACTGCTTCGCGCACGACTTCGAGGCTACGCGACGGCCGGAGCCGCGTCGAGCGCATCGCGCAGCGATCGCACGAACGCGTGCAACTCGCCGGCGCCGGACTCGGCCGCCTGCACGGCGCGCGAGCCGACGACGACACCGTCGGCGAGCTCCGCGGCCGCCCGCGCGTGCTCGGGCGTCGCGATGCCAAACCCCGCGTAGATGGGAACATCGGTGATCGCCCGCGCCCGCGCGGCGAGCGGGCCGAGCGTCGGGGCGAGGTCCGCGCGCGCGCCGGTCGTGCCGGCGACGGTGACGAGGTACAGCCAGCCGTCGGTCGACGACGCGGCGAGCGCAAGTCGCTCGTCGGTCGACGTCGGAGCCACCAGCTGCACACGCCGCAGCTCCGGATGCGCGTCGCACGGCAGGTCGGCGACGATCAGGGAGGTCGCCCCTGCGGCCTTCGCGTCGCGCTGGAACCGCTCGTAGCCGTAGGCATCGAGCAGCGACGAGTACGTCATCGGGACGAGCGGCACGTCGACCAGTGCGCGCGTCTCGGCGAGGCACTCGAGGCAGCGCGCGGTCCGCATGCCGGCGGCGAGCGCGCGCTCGCCGGCACGGCGAATCACGGGCCCGTCGGCGAGCGGGTCCGAGAACGGAAAGCCGAGCTCGACGATATCGGCGCCCGCTTCGACCGCCGCCGCGGCGAGCTCCGGCGTCTCGGGCATCGCCATCAGGTAGACGACGAGCGTCTTCAGCTTGCCAACACCTCGGCGAGATCCTTGTCGCCGCGGCCAGAAAGGCACACGAGCACGAGCCGGTCGTCGAGCTCCAGTGCGCGGGCGAGAGCGTGCGAGGACTCGAGGGCGGGCACGATCCCCTCGGTCTCGCAGAGCCGGTGGAAGGCGGCGAGCGCGTCCTCGTCCGTCGCGGTCACGTATTCCGCCCGGCCCGTGTCGCGAAGCTGTGCGTGCTCGGGCCCCACCCCCGGATAGTCGAGGCCGGCCGAGATCGAGTGCGCATCGAGGATCTGGCCGTCCTCGTCGGCGAGCAGCGACGACCTCGCGCCGTGCAGCACCCCGGTGCGGCCGGCGCCGAGCGACGCGGCGCCGGCGGCCTCGACGCCGATCAGGCGAACGCCCGTGTCGTCGACGAAGTCGGAGAAGATGCCGATCGCGTTCGACCCGCCGCCGACGCAGGCGACGACCGCGTCGGGCAGGCGTCCCTCGACCGTGAGCAGCTGCTCGCGCGCCTCGCGGCCGATCACCCGTTGCAACTCGCGGACGAGCTCCGGGTACGGTGCCGGACCGACGCACGAACCGATCAGGTAGTAGGTCGTCTCGACGTTCGCGATCCAGTCGCGGATCGCCTCGCTCGTCGCCTCCTTGAGCGTCCGGGTGCCGAACTCGACCGGCTCGACCCGGGCCCCCAGCAGCTTCATCCGCGCGACGTTGGGCGCCTGCCGGCGGATGTCCTCGCTTCCCATGTAGACGACGCATTCGAGACCGAACCGCGCGCAGACCGTCGCCGTCGCGACGCCATGCTGGCCGGCGCCGGTCTCGGCGACGATCCGGCGCTTGCCGAGCCGGCGCGCAACCACAGCCTGGCCGAGAGCGTTGTTGAGCTTGTGCGCGCCGGTGTGCAGGAGGTCCTCGCGCTTGAGGTACATGCGCGTCTCGGGTGCGAAGCGCTCGACGCGCGTGAGCGGCGTCGGCCGTCCTGCGTACGTGGCAAGGAGCGCATCCAGCTCGGCATGGAACGCCTCGTCGTCGACGAGCTCGCGCCACGTGGCCTCGAGCTCGTCGAGGGCCGGGATCAGCGTCTCGGGCACGTAGCGGCCGCCGTACGGGCCGAAGGTGGTGGTCATCTCGCGCCCGCCACCCAGGCGCGCAAGGCGTCGTGGTCCTTGACGCCGGGCGAGATCTCGGTCGAGCGCGCGGAGTCCACCGCCCACGGCTGAACGGCGTCGATCGCGGCGCGGACGTTGTCGGGCCCGAGACCGCCGGCCAGCATCACACGGCCCGGCGTCGCACGCGCCCGTTCGAGGTGCGTGGGATCCGACTGCTCCCACGGCAGGTCGACCACCGATGCGACGCGCTCGCCGCGGTGGAGCAGGACGGCGTCCCGCGCACGGTGCCCGTCCTCACGCTCGTAGAGCTGCACGAGATCCGCGTCGGTGTCCTCTGCCTTCGCCGACGAACACCGCGACACGCAAGACGCTCGGCGGCGCATCGAGCAATCTCTCCGCACGTCGCGGGCTCTCGGCGGCCAGGATGAAGCCGACGAGGTCGGCGCCGGCGTCGACAGCGGCGTCGACGTCCGCCTGACGCGTCAGCCCACACACCTTGACGAGCGGACGTCCGACGAGCTCGGCAAGCTTTTCGCCCGGGTCGGATGCGCGCATCAGGGCCGAGCCGATCAGCACCGCGTTCGCGCCGTTCAGCTCGGCCGCGGCCACCTGCACGCGGGTGTCGATGCCGCTCTCCGCGATCACGATGCGGTCGCGGGGCGCCCGTGCAACGAGCTCGAGCTGCGCGCGGCGGTCGATCGAGAAGTCACCGAGGTTTCGTGCGTTGACACCGATCACCTGGGCGTCGAGGCCGACGGCGCGCTCGAGCTCGGTTGCGTCGTGCGCCTCGACGAGGGTGTCAAGGCCGAGCGATGCAGCGTCGTGCATGAGCGCACGGCAGCTTGCGTCGTCGAGGTCGCGGAGCAGGAGGAGCACCGCATCGGCGCCCGCCTCGCGAGACGCCTCGAGGTGCGCACGTTCGCTGAAGAATCCCTTGGCGAGCAGCGGCAGCGTGGTTGCAGCACGAGCCGCCCGCAGGTCGTCGAACGAGCCCGCAAAGCGCTCGTCGACGAGCACCGACATCGCCCGTGCGCCGGCGGCCTCGTAGCCGGCGGCGACCGCCGCCGGATCGCCCGCCGGGCGCAGGTCGCCTGCAGACGGCGAGCGTCGCTTGAACTCCGCGACGGCTCCGAAGCCGGGTGCGGCGAGCGCGTCGTTGAACCTCATGTCGCCGCCGTCTGCTGTGAGAAGGCCGCGAGCTCCCCGAGCCGGGTGGACGCTGCGCCCGAATCGAGGGTCTCGTTCGCGACTTCGAGGCCCTCGCGGAGATCCTCGGCATGGCCGCCGGCAGCGATCGCTCCGGCGGCGTTCAGGGCGACCGCCCAGCGTGCCGCGTCGTCCCCTTCGCCTGCGAAGACGGCGCGGATCCGGGCAGCGTTCTCCGCGGGAGAGCCGCCGCGCAGATCCTGCGGTGCACAACGCGGGACGCCGAGGTCGAGCGGGTCGATCTCGCGCCGGTGCACCCGGCCGTCGACGACCTCGCACACGAGGTTGGGCCCGGCCGGAGACAGCTCGTCGACGCCGCCTGCGCCGTGCACCACGAATGCGCGCCGAGAGCCGAGTTGCAAGAGCACGTCCGCGATCACCGGGACCAGCTCGGAGTCGTAGACGCCGACGACCTGGCTGCGCGCCCCGGCGGGGTTCGTCAACGGACCGAGCACGTTGAAGACGGTACGTGCCGCGAGCTCGCGTCGGACCGGTGCCGCGTGCCGCATCGCCGGGTGATGGAGGGGCGCGAACATGAAGCCGAAGCCGAGCTCGTCGATCGATCGCGCGATCGACTCGACCGGAAGCTCGAGGTTGAACCCGAGCTCCTCGAGGACGTCGGCCGAGCCGGACTCGGACGACACCGAGCGGTTGCCGTGCTTCGCGACACCGGCGCCCGCGGCTGCTGCGACCAGCGCCGCCGCAGTCGAGATGTTGAACGTCCTGCCGCCGTCGCCGCCGGTGCCGGCCGTGTCGACGAGGTCGTCGCGCGCCGGATGAACCGGAATGACGTGGTCGCGCATCGCCTCCGCCGCGCCGGCGATCTCGTCGGCCGTCTCACCCTTGAGTCGAAGGGCGACGAGAAAGCCGCCGATCTGCGCAGGGGTCGCGCCGCCGGTCATGATCGTGTCCATCACGCTTCTCGTCTCCGCGCGCGTGAGGTCGGTCCCGTCGAGCAGCTGCGAGAGAGCGGACTCGATCATGCAGCGGCACCGTTGACGAAGTTCCGCGCGAGGTCGGCGCCGCACGGGGTGAGCACCGACTCGGGATGGAACTGCACGCCGTAGACCGGCAGGTCGTCGTGTCGCACCGCCATCACCTCGCCGTCGGCCGCCCGCGCCGTCACGACGAGGCAGTCCGGCAGCACGGTCGCGGCCAGCGAGTGGTAGCGGCCGGCCTCGAACTCCGTCGGAACGCCCGAGAAGAGGTCGCTGCCGTCGTGACGGACGGTCGTCGCCTTGCCGTGGACGAGCTCGCGGGCGTAGCCGACCTCGCCGCCGAAGCACGTGACGATCGCCTGGTGGCCGAGACACACGCCGAGCGTGGGCGTCGACGGCGCGAGTCGTCGAACCAGCTCGACCGAGGCTCCGGCATCCTCGGGCCGACCGGGACCGGGGGAGACGACGAGGTGGGACGGGCCGAGCGCCTCCGCCTCGTCCGGCGTGATCGCGTCGTTCCGACGCACGACGACCTCGATCCCCAGCACGCCGAAGAGGTGGGCGAGGTTGTAGGTGAAGGAGTCGTAGTTGTCGACGAGCAGGATCACGTGCGTGCCTCGGCGAGATCGATCGCCGTCTCGAGGGCGGCCAGCTTGCGCAGGCACTCCTCGTGCTCGGCCTGCGGGTTCGAGTCGGCCACGATCCCGGCGCCGGCCTGCAGCAGCGCGACTCCGTCCCGGAGCACGATCGTCCTGATCGTGATGCAGGCGTCCAGCGGCCCGCCCGGGAGCGCATAGAGGACCGCGCCGCCGTAGGGGCCCCGGCGGTAACGCTCGAGCTCGGAGATGATCTGCATCGCGCGGACCTTCGGCGCCCCCGACACGGTTCCGGCGGGGAAGCAGGCGCGCAGGACGTCGAACGACGCGGTGCCGGGCGCGAGCTCTCCGGCGACCTCGGAGACGAGGTGGGTGATGTGCGAGAACCGTTCCGGCTCGAGGAAGCGCTCGACGTGCACCGTGCCGGGGCGGCAGACGCGCGAGAGGTCGTTGCGGCCGAGGTCGACGAGCATGACGTGCTCCGCCCGATCCTTCTCCGACGCGAGCAGCCGCTCGGCGTCACCTTCGCCGGGCCGGGTCGACCCGGCAATCGGGTTCACGGAGGCGCGGCCGTTCTCGCAACGGACCAGCGTCTCCGGAGAGGAGCCGACGAGTGCGAGCGACTCGAGCTCGAGCAGGAAAAGGTAGGGCGACGGGTTGACGCGCCGCAGCGAGCGATAGATCTGGAGCGCCGAGACCCCGGTTCGTCGCTCGGCGCGTTGTGAGAGCACGATCTGGAAGGCATCACCGCGCCGGATGTGCTCGCGACACGTCTCGACGCCGCGCTCGTACTCGAACCGCGACGGCAGCCTGCGCGTCGCCCCGCCCGACCCGCCGGTGGCAGCCGGGAGCGGAGGGATCGGCGCCTGCAGGAGGCGCGTGAGCTCGCCCGGGTCGCCGGCGAGCACTTCGGCGAAACCGCTCGCGTGATCGAAGCGGACCAGCACGTCGGCGATCACGAACGCGCTCTCGGGCAGGTCGGGCCCTTCCGTCGGAAGTGGAACCGTCGGCTCGAGCCGCGCGATGTGGTCGTAGCCGAGGTAGCCGACGACCGGCGCGTCGGCGGTCGCCGCCTCCTCGAACGTGACGATCCGGTCACCGCAGCCGACCAGCGAGTAGCGCCCGAGCCTCCCTTTCTCGACCGATTCGAGCAGGAACGAGCCACGACGCAGCTCGCGCAGGTGGAGGTATGCGCCGAGCGGCGTGACGAGATCGGTGTTGACGACGGTGCTGGCGATCATCAGTAGACAAAAACGACCCTCGCGGGTCGTGGGTCGAGCGGTTTCACGGACGTTCCGGTCGCGCTGCTACGCGCCCGGGCTTCCGCCCCGCTCGCGGCGTGTGGGCCACCAGATGCGGAAGCGGAGGTTCATCGGCCATGACGGTAGTCGGTTGCGTTTGAATGCGCAAGCGCGCATGGCTGCCCCCGAGCTCCTCATCTCCCTCCTGGAAGCCACCGGTCCGTCGGGCCACGAGGAGGAGGCGTCGCGCGTCTGGCGCGAGGCGGCCGCCGGGTTCGCCGAGGTTTCCTCGGACACGCTGGGGACGAGCTTTGCGCGGATCGGGGGCAGCGGGAGCGACGCGTCGCGCTCGCTCGCTCTGGTCGGCCACATCGACGAGATCGGCGTTGCGATCACGAACATCGAGGAGAGCGGGCTGCTCACTATCACCACGATCGGCGGGATCAATCCGGAGATGCTGCTCGGCCAGCGGATTCGCTTTCTCACGCGCGATCGCCAGGTCGACGGCGTGATCGAACGCAAGCGACTGTCGCCCGAACAGGCTCGGGACCGGCCGCGGCTCGAGCACGCCGACCTGCACGTCGACATCGGCGTCAAGAACCGGGCCGAGGCCGAGGCGCTCGTGCGCGTCGGCGACCCCGCCGTGTGGACCGGGCCTCCGCTCGAGCTGCCCGGCGGACGGCTGCTCTCCCGGGCGCTCGACAACCGCCTCGGCGCCTACATCGTCCTCGAGGCGGCCAGGCGGCTCGCGGCGGCGGGCGGTGCCGCGATCGACGTCGTCGCCGTCGCCGCGGTACAGGAGGAGATCGGGCTGTACGGCGCCCGTACGTCGGCCTACGGGCTCGATCCGCTCGCCGCGATCGTCGTCGACGTGACACCGGCGACGGACACCCCCGGCGGCGAGCCTCGACTCGCGGGGCGCATCGAGCTCGGCGGGGGCGCGATGATCGGACGCGGACCGACGCTCAACCGGAGGCTCTCCGACCTGCTCGCGGATGTGGCGGCGACCGATCAGATCCCGCACTCGTTCGAGGTCTACTCGACGATGACGTCGACCGATGCCGACGAGCTGCACCGGTCGCGGGCGGGTGTCCCGACCGCTCTGCTCTCGATTCCGACGCGCTACATCCACAGCCCGACCGAGTTGTGCGACCTGGCGGATGTCGAGTCGACGATTCGCCTGATCGTCGCTGTCGCCGGCCACATCGACGGCACCACCACCTTCCTGCGCTAACTTCGGGTTGTGGCCCGCACCGTGATCGTCAGTGCGCTTCGCACGCCGTTCGGCAAGCTCGGCGGCGGCCTTGCCGCGTACTCCGCGACCGAGCTCGGCGCGATCGTGATCCGAGCGGCGCTCGAACGGGTGGGCATCGAGCCCGGCGAGCCGCAGTACGCGATCGTGGGCCAGGTGCTCCAGGCCGGCGCGGGCCAGGCGCCGGCGCGCCAGGCAGCGGTGGCGGCGGGACTGCCGATCGAGACGCCTGCCGACACGATCAACAAGGTCTGTGCATCGTCGATTCGGGCGATCGAGATCGCGGACGCGATGATCCGCGCGGGCGATGTCGACGTCGTCGTCACCGGCGGGATGGAGTCGATGTCCAACGCTCCGTACCTGCTCACGCGCGCCCGGTTCGGGTACCGCCTCGGGAACGGCGAGTTGATCGATTCGATGGTGTACGACGGGCTCACATCGACGTTCGACGGCCTGCACATGGTCCAGCAGAACTCGAACGTCGCGCGAGAGCTTGGGATCTCGCGCGAGCGGCAGGACGCGTGGGCGGCGCGTTCTCATGTGCGGGCCGCTGCTGCGCAGGCCGAAGGGCGCTTCGACGACGAGCTCGTGCCGGTCGGGGACGTGACCGCCGACGAGTCGGTCCGCGCCGACACGACCGTCGAGAAGCTCGCCGCGTTGAATCCGGTGTTCGACCCCGACGGGACGACGACCGCGGGCAACGCGCCCGGTGTGAACGACGGGGCGAGTTGTGTCGTCGTCTGCTCCGAGGAGTGGGCGCGCCGCCGTCGACTCGAGCCGCTGGCGACGATCCTCGCGCAGGGCTACGTCGCCGACGACTTCGCCTACCTCGCGCGCACCCCGGCGAACGCGGCCGCGGTCGCGCTGGGCAAGGCGGGCAAGTCGATCGACGATGTTGCGCGGATCGAGATCAACGAGGCGTTCGCGTCCGTCGCCTCGAAGTCGAGCGAGCTGCTCGGCGCGGACGAGGACGACGTGAACGTGAACGGCGGCGCGGTGGCGCTCGGCCACCCGATCGGCGCGTCGGGCGGTCGGATCGTGGCGACGCTGGTCCACGACCTGCGGCGAAACGGCGGCGGGCTCGGACTCGCCGCGATCTGCTCCGGCGGCGGCCAGGGCGACGCGCTGCTGATCGAGGCTTAACAGTTTCTTTACCCTTGCCTGGCATCGGGCCACGGCCGGCGCGGACGCGGCCGCGACCGGCAGGAGGTGGCTTCGCTCCAGGCGTACTCGCGGGACTCTGCGTCCGTGTCGCGTGTTGTTGACAGTTGCCTGGCGACGGGACCTGTCGCGACGGGACGTGTCCTCAGCGTGCGCTCTCGAGGAAGCGCAGCACCGCGATCACGCGGCGGTTGCCGGTCTCGTCGGGCGGCAATGGTGCTATCACCACGTGGGTGGCGGAGATCCTGGCAGCCGGGGGAGTGGTCGAGCTCGACGGAACCGTGCTGGTCGTGCATCGCCTGCGCTACGACGACTGGTCGCTCCCGAAAGGGAAGCTCGAGGAAGGTGAGACCTTCGAGCAAGCCGCGCTACGCGAGGTGCTCGAAGAGACCGGCTATGCGTGCGCGCTCGGCGAGCCTCTCGGATCGACCGAGTACGAGTCACGCGGGAAGCCGAAGGAGGTTCGCTGGTTCCGGATGGAGCCCCTCGGCGAGGCCGGGCCGCGCGAGGCCGCGATCGACGAGATCCGCTGGGTGACACCGGCGGAGGCGCTCGACCTGCTCAGTTACCTGCGCGACCGAGAGTTGCTCAGCCGCTTGCGATAGCGGGTCTCCTCCGACCGGACGCCCAGCCGGTCCTCGGCCTTGTTCGTCCCGTCCGGATGCCAGCCCGCCTTCTCGTAGAAGCGACGCGCGCGCGTGTTCGCGGCGAGCACCCAGAGAGTCGCTTCGTCGAAGTCGCGTGCGAGCCGCCGCTCCGCATGCTCGAGCAGTGCTCCGCCCGCGCCTTGCGACCAGTCCTCGGGATCGACGTAGATCGCGTACAGCTCACCGATGCCGCGCTCGTCGCGGCTCGGCCCGACGGACGCGAACCCCACGACGTCCCCGTTGTCGCGCTCGACGACGAACGTCGACCAGCCGGGCGGCGGCTCGACGAACCGCCGGCGCCAGCGCGTCTCGTCGACGGACAGCGCGTCGAGCTGCTCCGGCGGAAACACGTGGCGATAGGCGATCTGCCAGCCTCGGATGCGAATCGACTCGACGGCGAACGCGTCGTCGGGTTGGGCGTCCCGGACGAGCATGGCCGAAGAGTAGTGTCCTGCGCCGTGAGGTTCGAGCACGTGCTCGTGGTCGGGGCGGGCCAGATGGGGAGCGGGATCGCTCAGGTGGTCGCAGCGTCGGGTCGCCGCGTCTCCTTGCACGATCCGCTGCCGGGCGCGGTCGACCGCGGTCTGGAGGCGATGCGGACGAGCCTCGAGCGTCTCGCCGCCAAGGGCGGAGCCGACCCCGGCGAAACGCTCGCGCGCGTCAGCCCGGTCGACGAGCTCGTCGCCGCCGATCTGATGATCGAGGCGATCACCGAGGAGGCGGCGGCGAAGGAGGAGCTCTTCCGGCGCGCCGACGAGGTGCTTCCGCCTCCGGCGATCCTGGCCTCGAACACGAGCTCGATCCCGATCACCTCGCTCGCCGCTGTGACCGCGCGGCCGGAGCAGGTGATCGGCATGCATTTCTTCAACCCCGTGCCGGTGCTCAAGCTGGTCGAGGTGATCCGCGCCTTCCAGACATCGGACGCGACGGCGGAGGCGATCGTCGAGCTCGCGCGGGAGCTCGGAAAGGAGCCCGCCGAGGCCCGCGACTTCCCCGGCTTCGTCTCGAATCGCATCCTGATGCCGTTCATCAACGAGGCGGCGTACGTGCTCATGGAGGGCGTCGCGGAGCCCGAGGCGATCGACACCATCGCCAGGCTCGGATTTGCGCATCCACTCGGCCCGCTCGCGCTCGCCGACCTGATCGGGCTCGACACCTGCGTCGCGATCATGGAAGTGCTCCACCGGGGGCTGGGCGATCAGAAGTACGCCCCGTGCCCGCTACTTCGACGCTACGTCGAGGCGGGTCGGCTCGGCCGGAAGTCGGGCGAAGGCTTCTACCGGTACGGATAGCCCGGCACCCGCAGCGTGGGCCGCCGGCAGCCGAGGACGTACCCCGCAACCGATCGGCAACAGCCATCGGTGTGCGAACTCGCCTTGACGGGCCAGCGCGCCGATGGTTCCATCTGCTGCAAGCGTCCGTCTTGGGGGAGGGGCGTGGGGGCGATAGTGACTGGATGCTGACCGCGTGGTGATGGCGGCCGCGCACGGGGAGGGGCAAGACATGCTCGACGATCGTCGGTCGGCGGCCAGCTTGGGCGTTCCTTGGCGGCTGAGTTAGGTGCTGCTCGACTTCAACCTCTACGCACTCTCGGTTCTCTCGTTCGTCCAGCTCCTCGTTTCGACCCTGCTCGTGCTCAGTCCGGCGCGCGAGATCGGCGCCCGGTACCGCTGGACAGGGTCGAGGATCACCGAGGTCGTGGTCGGGAGCGTGGGTGCCGTGGCGATCGCCGCGTTCTCGTGCGTGCTCACGCACGCGCTGTGGGGGCTGCCGATCAGCGAGCTCGAGACGGCGGCCTACCTGCTCGTGCTGGTCTCGGCCGTCGTGATCGCCCTGCAGCCGGATCGCAACCTCGTCGGCCAGGTCTTCTACGCGTCGTTCGCCTCCGCGTCCCTTTCCTTCGCCTTCTGGGCGGCCTACCTCGCCGTGGTTGCTCCGCACTCGATCCTCGAGACCATCACGGCCTCCTTCGTGCTCCTCATCTCCCTGGCGGCGTTCGTCGTGTGGATGTCCAACGTCAACTACCAGAGCGACGTGCTGACGCGCGCGCGTCGAGGCCGGCCGCTGCCCAAGGCCGACCCGAGCTATCGGCCGATGGTGTCGCTGCACATTCCCGCCTACAACGAGCCTCCCGAGCTGCTGATCGAGACGATCAAGTCGGTCGAGCTGATCGACTACCCGAACTTCGAGATCGTCGTCATCGACAACAACACCCAGGATCCGGCCGTCTGGGGCCCCGTGGAGGAGTACTGCCGGGATCGGCCCAGGGTCAAGTTCGCGCACGTCGCCCCCTGGCCGGGCTACAAGGCGGGTGCCTGCAACCTCGCGCTCCGCGAGTACACGGATCCGCGCGCCGAGATCATCGGCCTGGTTGACGCCGACGACCTGGTGAAGCCGTACTACCTGAAGGAGACCGCCTCGTACTTCTCCGACCCGGAGATCGGATTCGTGCAGACCTTCGAGGGCAACCGCGACTTCGAAGGTAGCTCCTACTACACCGCCTGCGTCAACTCGTACCAGGCCTTCTATCTCTCCGTCATGTCGGCGCGAAACGAGCGCAACACGGTCCCGTTCGTCGGGACGATGGGGCTGTTCCGACGTAGTGCCCTGAATTCCGTCGGCGGGTGGAACGAGTGGTGCATCTGCGAGGACACCGAGGCCTCGCTGCGGGTGCTCAAGGACGGCTGGTCCGGCCTGTACATCCCTCGCTGCTTCGGCCGGGGGATCGTGCCCCCCAGCTGGGCCGGGATGCTCACCCAGCGCCACCGGTGGTGCTTCGGCGCGATGCAGATCCTGCGGCTGCACTGGCGCAGCCTGATGCCGTGGAACCGCTCGCCCGACAACCATCTGACCCCTGCGCAGCGCCGCGACTACCTGATGGCCTCGGTCGGATGGTTCCGGGACTTTCTGATGTTTGCCTTCAGCCTGGTGCTCATCGCGGTCAGCGTTCTGTCGGTCGCGCATTCGAACTTCGCCGTGGCACCGCTCGTCGGCCAGCTGTCGCTGTTACCGCTCTCGATCATCGTGACCGCGACGATCCCGATGATGGTCACGCTCCGGAACTGGACCACTCTTTCCTATCGTCAGGCGCTCCTGTCGTTGGTGATCAGCCTCGCGGTCACGGTCGTGATCGCGCGTGGCTGTATCGAGGGCGCGGCGCGTCGGGACGGCGTGTTCCTGCGCACCTCCAAGGCCGGCGGCCGCCGTACGATCCTGACCGCGCTCGCACTGACGCGGTGGGAATCGGTCCTGGCAGCCGCCCTCTACGTCTCGGCCGTGCTCCTCGCCGGGCAAAGGAACCCGCCGTGGCTGCTCATCTTCATCGTGTTCGCGCAGGCGAGCGTGTACCTCTGCGGTCCGGTCGTCGCGGTGTGGAACCTGCGGGCGCAGGCGGCCGGGCGTCGAGAGCCGGCTTCCGCCGACGAGCCCGAACCGCTCCGCCGGCGGCCCCGCGTCCTGGTGCCCCGGCCCTTGGCAGCGCTTCTCGTCGCAGTCTGCATCGGGGTGGTGGCGAGCGTGTTCGTGTTCCCCGTGCCGTTGCTGCACGCGACGACCGTCGCTCCCCCGTTCCCACAGTCGCTGCTCGCCGCGCCCCGAACCGAGGTGTACCTCAGGCTCGGTTCCTCCACCACGGGTCCCGCGGGCGCCTACTACCCGATCACCCCGGTGCACCTGTCCGGGCTGGCGGTGACCTCACCGGACGCGTCGACGGGTGTGGGGCTTACCTTCACCACGTCGTCGACCGCGCTCCTCGGCGGGGTGCTCCGGGCGGCCGAGGACGACGGCGAGATCTCCGCGGTCGGCATCGCCTTCCGGACGCCGGGCCCGGCCGGCCGGCTCATGACCCGGCTGGTCGACACGTTCGGCCCGGCTCTGGTCACCTCGGTCTCGGAGCCCGCGCCCGCTGCTCCCGTGGGCAGCGTCTCGCTCCTGCTCTCCGCACCGAGTGCCGTCACGAGATCTTCAGTCGCGCTGCGCCACGCCGGTCCGTTCGCCCCACGCACGGCGCCGCCGGCCACGCGCGCGATCGTGACGCTGGGCGAAGCCTCTCCGAGCTTCGCGGTGACGGCCGTGAGCCTGTCCCGGTCGTCGCCCGGTGCCCCGCTCAACGTCGGTTTCTCGACGACGGCGCCGTCGCTGCTCCAGCGGCTCGTCCAGGCGCAGAGCGCTGCGACGGTTCTTCCGGTGCTCACCCTGTCCGTCCGGCACGGACCCGCCGGCAGCCCGCTGCGGCACAGCTTCTCGAAGGTGAGCGTCAGCGCGTTCACCGAGAGCTTCTCGACGCCGTTCTCGGGCACGGCTTCGCTCGCCGTCCCTTCGCACTAGTTGCAGTCGGCGTTCTTCCGCGCGTCGAGGCAGTAGGCGGAGAGCCGCACGGAGAAGTGCGACGAGCCGGTGTCGAGGGGATTGCCGCTCGCCGGACCGAACTCGACGCCGAAGGACACCGTGTCGAGCCAGTAGTGCCGCACCGGCTCCGGCCAGCCGTACTGGTCGTGCAGGAGCCGACTTGCCTCCGAGAGCGCTGCGCCGATGTCGACGCTCACCCGGCCGCGGTGGACGACGTCGTCCCGGCCGGGCACGAACCAGAGCGTGCCGCCCCACGGGGCCGTGTGTCCGTCCCTGCCGATGTTGGCGGCGTAGATCGTCCAGGGCTCCCGCCCGGGACGCCCGGCCCGCGCGACCTCGGCGGGGATGTTGGTCGTCCCGACCTTCATCTCCGCTGGCAGGAGCGCCCGGGTGTCGTAATCGGTCATGATGAGGATCTCGAGGGTGCCCTCGGATCTGCACGGCCGCTTCGTGCCGGTCGGGTTCAGCCACAGGTCGTAGGTGACGTCGTAGGTGACCCGGGACGTGTCGGCGGCGTAGGCGGTGACGCCGGTCAAGTGTGAGGGAAGCGCGTCCAGTCGCAGCGGCAGCGGCAGCCGCGGCGACGGCTGCGGCGAGGTGCCCGCGTGGCACTGGTCGATGCCGTAGAGGACGTTCGGGTAGGCGCGAACCCAGGTGTAGGCGCGGGGCGCGATGCAGGCTGAGTCGGTGCACGGCGGCGTGCGGTCGAAGTCGCCCTCGATCGTGACGGCTCCGCTCGGGTCGGTCGACATCGCGAGGGCACTGGCGTCTGCAGGGCCGCCCAGGTTCCAGGCATCGCCGTCGAGTTGGCCGAAGCCGAGTGTGGGCCCCGCCTTCCCGCACCCGTTGCGCGCCGCGGGCCGGAGCGGACAATCGGCCGTCCACCGCCAGACCCGGCTGCTTCCCCCCGGGACCGGCACCAGCGTGACGCCCGTGGGCCCCGGCTCGGTCGAGCCGCAGGCGGCGAGCAGGAGTGTCGCGGCGAGCGCCGCCAGCGGGATCGCGGTCGACGCGCCCGCCCATCCGAGACGGGGGCGCCTACAGCGTCCCGAAGAACGCATGCCCGTGGCGCCCGACGACGGCGATGCCTTTGCCGACGACGGACGATTTCGAGATCGGCCCGAAGGCCCGCGAGTCACACGCGTCCGAGCGGTTGTCGGCCATCACGAAGTACTGGCCTGCACGGAGGGCGGTGCTGCGAATCGGCGTCGAGCCGACCGGCCCGAAGCGAGGGTCGTACCAGCCGCGTTCGCGCAGGGGCCTTCCGTCGACGATGATCCGGTTGCCGGTCGACCAGATCACCTGGCCGGGCACGGCGACGACGCGGAGCACCAGGTCGCCGCCCCGGTCACCGACCACGGTGCAGCCGAGGGACTCTGGCCGGTGGAAGACGATGATGTCGCCGCTCGAGATGGGGCCTGCGAGCAGGCCCGACTTGAGCACGAGCATCCGGTCGCCGCTCCGGAGGGCCGGAGTCATCGCGTTCCCGGGCACTGCGAAGGGCTGGATGACGAAGGCCTGGAGGAGCAGCACCGCGAGCGCCGCGATCGCGACGAAGAAGGCCACCTTCGCCAGGAGCGGCAAGCGGCGGCGCCGCGGTCGCCGGTACGCCGGCTCGCGGGTCGGGCCGGTGACCTCGTCCGTCGGCTCGATCTGGAGACCGCGAAGCCGCGGGTCGAGCTCCGGCAGCTTCTGTCCCTTGGTCGGACTCTCGGTGCCGCCGCGAGGACGGCGCCGGGACGGCGATTGGCTCATCGACGGCTCTGCTTCCTCGTGGCGGCGAGGAAGCGCTGGACGCCCTCGGTCTCATCGTCTGTCAGCTCCGCGAAGGCGACGCCGAAGTGCGTGCCGGCCGCGTCGCTCCGATACCAGCTGATCCGGCTCGTCACGTCGAGGCAGATCCGTGCCGCGCCCAACCCTGCCTCGAGTAGAAACGGCGCTGCGAACGTCACGTCGGAGGCGAGCAGCGGCGACGCAGCCGGCACCACACACCCCGCCCCGCCGGTGCACAGGTCGACGAGCCCGGCCGACAGGGTCGCGTCGTCGGAGCGGATGTGCGCGCGGCCCTCGAGCTGCATACGGAGATCGCGCCGGCGCTCGGGATCGCGGCCGTTGAGCTCGCTGGGGACGACCGCGGACCGGCGGACGGGGCGAGCCGGGGAGCGTCGCGTCCCGACGAGCTCGATTCCCCACGCGCGCCGCTCGGAGGGCGAGAGATCGGACCAGTTCGCGGGCATGCGCCGCAGGTACGACGGCACGCCCTCGGCCGGCTCGGCGTCGAGCTGAATGCCCCATCCCGCCGCGACGGAGGCTGCCTGGGCGAAGCTCACCCTCACTGCGCTCGGGTCGTACGGCAGGTCGTAGAGGCCGGGGTCGTCGAGCCAGTCGGGATTGGGGGCACTGATCGCCTGGGCGACGTCCGGCCAGCGCACGCGGGCGAGGAGGTACGGGACGGCCCGGTCGACGAGCACGAAGTACGGGATCTCGCCCGCAGTCGGGGACGGCTCCTGCCGAAGCCGGCCGTGGACTCCACGATCGTCGAGCATGCCCCGTCCCCCTCCTGTGAGCAGCCACCAGCCGCCGCGCTGCTCAGCGTCCCCGCAGATTCGTGCCCCATCACGCCCCTCCCCCCGGACGGACGCTTCTCAAGATGGAATCAGCCGGGCGTTGGTCCGTCAAGACGCCGCACGGGTGGGAAACCCGAGCTCCGGGAGATCGGCACGGTGCTCGGTGGCTCAGCCCGGCGGGCCGCCGACCGCGGGCGGCGTCACTCCGAACGTGATCCGATAGTCGCAGCCGCCGGCGCAGGTGAACACGCTCGTCGCGTCGTCGCCCGACCACGAATAGGCATAGGGCTCTGCGCGCTTGAACACGAGGGAGTAGTCGACCGGCCAGGTCTGTGCCGGAGTGCAGCCCTTGGCGTACTGGCCGCGGCAGCAGTAGCGGTCGGTCGCGAAGCGCGCGCACGGCGAGATACAGCCCACCAGCTGCCCTCCCCGGTGGACTTGAAGAACCGCGGGGCAGTTCACCTCCGACGTGCAAGCGTGGCCCTGCTCGCAGCCGTCGGGCGAGATCCGGTTCCTCGTCCGGCCGTGGGTGATCGTGATGTACATGGGGAGGTTCGAGCCGTCGACCATCGACACGTCGTAGAAGTCGAGGTGGTCGAAGGAGTCCATGTTGTACTCGGCCAGCGTGGCCGGGATCTGCCCCCATCCCCGGCACTGGTAGACACCCCTGCAGTCGCCCGTGAGGCAGTTCCCGCGGCCGCCAGCGTCGAAGCGGCAGCCGGTGCGGCCCCACAGTCGGGAATTCCACGTGTCCGGGACAGTGATCGAGAGCGAGCGGCCGGGCGCGAGCGTCCACCCGGTCGTGCCCGACACGGAGCCCGGCCAGGCGGCCGGCCAGATCGTCACCCCGGTGCGGTTCAGCAGCGTGATCGTGCGCTCGCGCGCCACCACCGGGTGCGACGCCGTCCTCTTCGCGGCGGTGGCGCTTGTCATCGTGGACGGGCCGCCCGAGGCCAGCGCGACCAGCCAGAGCCCGGCCGCCAACCAGACCACCGTCCGCATCTTCGGCCGCATTCTCGTCACGCGACAGACCCTACGGCGTACCCCGGGCGAGCAGCTCACTGGACGCCTCGGCCATCGGCCTTCGCGGCGATATCTGCCGGCCACATTGGCGACCTCTTGACACCTTTGTGATGATTGTTGTTAGATCTCCGCGGGACTAGATCGAGTGGTCTAGCCGGGGAGAGGGCTGCGGTGTCTGAGTTGAGGCGGGCTTCTGAGGGGAGCTCTGCTCGCGTTGTGGGTTCGACGGTGTCGCATCCGGCGACTGGTCCGGGGGGCGGCGTCCGCGGGTGTTCGGAGAGGGCTCGCGCCTCGTGAAGATGTTCACTCGTACGCGGCTCGTCCTCGTGGCTTGGGCGGTCCTCGTCGCCCTCGTGCTGATCTTTCGCGTCGTCCTGCCAGATTCCAGCAACGCGGCTCCGCCGCCGGTGCCGGCGGTGAGTGGGTTGAGTCCGGGTTCGGGGCCGGCTGGGACGTTGGTGACGATCGCGGGGTCGAATTTCACTGGTGCGACGGCGGTCAGTTTCGGGGCGGTGGCGGCGAGTTCGTTTGCGGTGAACAACTCGACGACGATCACCGCGGTTGTTCCGGCCGGGACGGGCACGGTTGATGTGACGGTGGCGGCGGTGGGGGGGACGAGCGCGACGGGTTCGGCGGATCGGTTCACCTATGCGGCCGGGTTGGCGCCGAACCAGGTTCCTTCGCCGGTTGCGGGCGGTTGGCAGCTGAACGGGTCGGCGTTGCTCAACTCGACGGCGTCGCCGCCGAATCTGCAGCTGACGCCGGCTACGAACTGGCAGGTGGGTTCGGCGTTCAGTCCGGTGCCGGTTCCGGGGGTTGGGGTGTCGGCGTCGTTCGACGTCTATTTGGGTGGTGGTTCGGGCTCTGACGGGATGACGTTCACGCTGGCCGATGCGAGCGTGACGAAGGCGACTGCGTTGGGTGTCAACGGTGGCGGTCTTGGCTTTTCGGGGATCACCGGTTTCGCGGTTGCCTTCGACAACTGGCAGAACACGGGTGACCCGTCGAGCAACTTCGTCGGTATCGCCACGACCTCGTCGGCGCATCAGGGGGTCACCTATGTCGCGACGAACACCGCGATCCCGGCGTTGCACAACGTTTGGCATCACGTCACGGTGACGACCAGCTCGAGTGGGATCACGGTGACGATGGACGGCGCCCAGGTGCTCAGCTACGCGACCGCTCTGCCGCCCTATGTGCTCCTCGGCTTCACCGGCGCGACCGGCGGCTTCAACGACTTCCACCAGGTCGAAGACTTCTTCGCGACCTCCGTTCAGGCGCCTGCCCCGACGGTCGGCGCGGTCAGCCCGACGTCGGGGCCGACTGCCGGGGGCGGCACGGTGACGATCACCGGCACGAACTTCTCTGGTGCGTCCGCCGTCAGCTTCGGTGCGAATGCGGCGACGGTGTACACCGTCAACAGCTCGACGTCGATCACCGCGACGGCGCCGGCCGGTTCGGCGGGGGCGGTCGACGTGACGGTGACGACGCCTGGGGGCACGAGCGCTACGAGCACGGCGGACCAGTTCACCTACAACGCCGGTCCGCCGCCGGCGCCGACCGTCAGCTCGCTCAACCCGAACAACGGTTCGACTGGCGGTGGCACGACGGTCGCGGTCGCCGGCACGAACTTCACTGGTGCGACCGCCGTCAACTTTGGTGCCAATGCGGCGGCGGCGTACACGATCAACAGCTCGACGTCGATCACCGCGACGGCGCCGGCCGGTTCGGCGGGGGCGGTCGACGTGACCGTGACCACGCCGGGGGGCACGAGCGCCACCGCTGCTGGTGACAGGTTCACCTATGTGATCCCGCCGCCGACCGTTTCGTCGTTGAGTCCGACCTCGGGTTCGTCTGCGGGCGGCACGACGGTCACGATCACCGGTACGAACCTGTCGGGCGCGACCGCGGTCAAGTTCGGAGCGAACGCCGCGACCTTCAGCGTCAACAGCTCGACCCAGGTCACCGTCGCTGCCCCGGCCGGCGCGATCGGAACCGTCGATGTGACGGTCACGACGGCGGGGGGCACGAGCGCGACGAATGCCGGTGACAGGTACGTCTACACGGCGGCTCCGCCGCCGGTGCCGGCGGTGAGTGGGTTGAGTCCGGGTTCGGGGCCGGCTGGGACGTTGGTGACGATCGCGGGGTCGAATTTCACTGGTGCGACGGCGGTCAGTTTCGGGGCGGTGGCGGCGAGTTCGTTTGCGGTGAACAACTCGACGACGATCACCGCGGTTGTTCCGGCCGGGACGGGCACGGTTGATGTGACGGTGGCGGCGGTGGGGGGGACGAGCGCGACGGGTTCGGCGGATCGGTTCACCTATGCGGCCGGGTTGGCGCCGAACCAGGTTCCTTCGCCGGTTGCGGGCGGTTGGCAGCTGAACGGGTCGGCGTTGCTCAACTCGACGGCGTCGCCGCCGAATCTGCAGCTGACGCCGGCTACGAACTGGCAGGTGGGTTCGGCGTTCAGTCCGGTGCCGGTTCCGGGGGTTGGGGTGTCGGCGTCGTTCGACGTCTATTTGGGTGGTGGTTCGGGCTCTGACGGGATGACGTTCACGCTGGCCGATGCGAGCGTGACGAAGGCGACTGCGTTGGGTGTCAACGGTGGCGGTCTTGGCTTTTCGGGGATCACCGGTTTCGCGGTTGCCTTCGACAACTGGCAGAACACGGGTGACCCGTCGAGCAACTTCGTCGGTATCGCCACGACCTCGTCGGCGCATCAGGGGGTCACCTATGTCGCGACGAACACCGCGATCCCGGCGTTGCACAACGTTTGGCATCACGTCACGGTGACGACCAGCTCGAGTGGGATCACGGTGACGATGGACGGCGCCCAGGTGCTCAGCTACGCGACCGCTCTGCCGCCCTATGTGCTCCTCGGCTTCACCGGCGCGACCGGCGGCTTCAACGACTTCCACCAGGTCGAAGACTTCTTCGCGACCTCCGGACCGCCTGCGCCTGCACCGACGGTCGGCGCAGGTGGACCCGGACGTCGGGGCCGACTGCCACGGGCGGCGATCGAGTCTCGATCACCGGCACGAACTTCATCGACGTGCGTCCGCTGTCAACTTCGGTGCGAACGCCGGCGACGGTGTACACCGTCAACAGCGACGGTCTGATCACCGCCACCGACCCCGCTGGATCGGGAGGAACCGTCGACGTCACGGTGGTCGCTCTCGGTGGCACGAGCGCGAGGACCGATGTCGACGAGTTCACCTATGTCGTCCCGCCCATTCCGACGGTGACCGCCGTCGCACCGACCTCGGGGCCGAGCACGGGGGGAACCGCAGTCCAGATCACGGGCACCGGGTTCACCTATGCCTCCGCGGTGAATTTCGGAAACAACCCGGCGACGCAATTCCAAGTCGCGAACGACGGCTCGCTGACGGCTACCGCTCCAGCAGGCAACATCGGGGGAGTCGACATCACCGTCGTCACCTCGACCGGCACGAGCGCCACGAATTCGAGCGATCGCTACACCTACGTCACGCCGCCGGTGCCGACCGTGACCGGCATGACCCCGACCTCCGGCCAGAGCACCGGAGGAACCGTGGTGAACATCATCGGTACGGGATTCACCGGTACGACGATGGTGAGCTTCGGGACGAACAATCCGTCAGAGACCTACAGCGTCAACACCGACACGAGCATCACCGCCACCGCCCCGGCCGGCGCGATCGGAACCGTCGACGTGACCGTCACGACGCCCGGAGGCACGAGCGCGACAAGCGGCGTGGACCAGTTCACCTACACGGCGCCCCCGGGGCCGACGGTCACGTCGCTGAGCCAGAGCTCGGGACCGAACGGCACGCTCGTCATGATCAACGGGACGAACTTCACCGGCGCCACGGCCGTGCATTTCGGGGCGAATGCAGCGACGAATCCGGTCTTCAGCAGCAGCACGGTCATCTACGCCGCGGCTCCTCCCGGCACGGGCACCGTCGACGTGACCGTCACGACCCCCGGGGGCACGAGCGCGACCAGCGGCGCTGACCACTTCACGTACACGATTCCGTCGGCGCCGACCGTCACCGGGTTGAGCCCGCCATCGGGGTACAGCTCCTACTCGGTGAACATCACCGGCACCCATTTCACCGGAGCGAGCAGCGTCAGTTTCGGCGGTCAGAGCGCGAGGTTCACGGTCAACAGCGACACGACGATCAGCGCCACTGTCCCGAGCGGGACCGGGACGGTGGACGTCTCCGTCACGACATCGGGCGGCACGAGCGCGACTGCCCCGGCCGACCAGTTCACCTATCTGACCGGCACCGCGCCGCCGACCATGGTCGCCAAGTATCGAGGCGACTACGCCAACACCGGCTACTACCCGAACGAGACCGGCCTGACGCAGGCCAATGCCGCCACCTTGAAGCAGCACTGGATCGACAAGGGCGGCGGCGGCTCGTACGCCCAGCCGATCATTGCCAACAACCTCATCTATTGGGGCGACTGGAACGGTAACGAGCACGCGACGAACCTCAGCGGAACAGACACGTGGACGGCGAACCTCGGGGTGAACACCGATAGCGCCTGTCTACCACCGGTCGCCGGGGTGAGCGGCACGCCGACCGCGGCCATGATGGGCTCCACTCCCGTTCTCTATGTCCCCGGCGGCGACGACAACTTCTACATGCTCAACGCCCTGACGGGAGCAGTCATCTGGAAGACGAGTCTCGGGGTGCCACCGGCCGACTACCTCTGGAGCTCTCCGGTCCTGTACAACGGCAGCATCTACATGGCGGTGGCCTCGTTCGGTGACTGCCCTCTCGTGCCCGGCCGGCTGGTGCAGATGGATGCCACCACCGGGGCCGTGACACACACGACATACATGGTGCCGACCGGGTGCATCGGGGGCGGGATCTGGTCGTCTCCGGCGGTCGATCCAAGCGACGGCAGCATCTACGTCACGACCGGCACGCCAAATGGTTGTAATGGCCAGCCTGAAATGGCGCCGGCGATCGTCAAGATGCGATTGAGCGATCTGTCGATCATCTCCAGTTGGACGATTCCACAATCGGAGTTGTTCTCAGATCCGGACTTTGGCTCGACACCGGTGCTCTTCACGGCCGTGATCAACGGCGTGCAACGTCAGCTTGTCGCGGCCCTCGACAAGAATGGCATCTTCTACGCCTGGGACCGGAACAACGTTGGTGCCGGCCCGGTTTGGGAAAAGCGCATCGCCAACCCAGCAGGCGGCCCCGAATCGATCACCTCCCCGGCTTGGGACGGATCGACGCTCTACATCGGTGGGGGCAACACGATCATCAACGGCGTGAGCTGCTACGAGAGCATCTCCGCGGTCGATCCGGCCACCGGGGACTTCAGCTGGCGCAACTGCGTCCAGGGGAGCATGACGGCAGGGATTACCCTGGTCCCGGGTGTGCTGATCGAGCCCTACGGAGCGAACGGACACATTCTCTTCCTGAACACCGCCAACGGCGCCGTCCTCAACCGCTATTCACCAGGAGGATGGCCAGAGGGCGAAGTGACGGTCTCGAACGGCATGGTCTACGTGTCGCTGACGAACGGCAACCTCGTCGCGCTCGGTCAGTAGCGAAAGGATCGATGATGTCACTGACTTCGCAGCGGCGCTCCCTTTCACCTCAGACGATCGCGGCGGTCGCAGCGCTGGTTCTCGCGGCTTCTGCGTGCGGATCATCGGGAGCCGCATCGAGTCGGAGCGATCCCTCGACGACGACGACGTCGCCGCCGCGGAGCATCTACCACGCTAGTGGCAAGGGGTCAGGAAGGACTGCGGCCTTTACGACACCGTCCAGCTGGACCCTCAAGTGGTATTGGAACTGCGGCCGGCGGAGGTCGTTGACGACGGTCTCGGTCGGGTCAGCGGTCCTGTATCACAAGGTCGGAATCGGTGGCGGCGGCAGTCACCATTTCCGGAGTGTCGGCCGCCACGTCGTAACTTTCAAACTGCCGGGTTCCTGTACGTGGTCTGCGACCGTGCTCAAGTAGCGGCGACGACCGGGACCGGCGCAAGGGCTAGGCAGTCTTTACTACCGGTACCGATTGCTGCGCATCGAGCAACGACGTGCGCACCGTCTCGAAGACGTCGCCGTCGAGGGCGTACAGGACGTTGAAGTCGACTGCCCCGTTCACCTCGAGCACCGTCCAGTGGCCGTGGCCGTCGGGCAGCAGGTCGACCCCGACGAGGTCGCCGGCGACGGCCGCGGCGGCCGCGATCGCGATCGCGCAGGCATCGAACGGCGGCGTGACCTGCTCGCGCCGCGCTCCCAACGCCACGTTCGTGCGCCATTCCCCGGTCGCGGCGACCCGGCGGACCGCGCCGGCGACGCTGCCGCCGGCGACGATCACGCGCAGGTCGTGGCCGCGCGGTGGGACGAGCCGCTGGGCAACCGCTCCCGTCGCCTCGAACCACGGCCGTGAACGCAGTTCGACGAGGGCGCGTCGCAACGAGTCGGCGTCGTCGCACCGCACGACGTCGGCACCCCACGAGCCGAAGCGTGGCTTCAGGACGAGAGGAGTCTGGAGCACCGGCGGCGGCAGCCACGGCGCAAGGTGCACGGTCTCCGGTTGCGGCACGCCTGCCGCCCGCAGCGCCGTCGAGGTCGCGAGCTTGTCGTGGGCCGCGGCGAGGGTCCCACGGCCGTTCAGCACCGTGACACCGAGCGCCGCCAACCGGTCGAGCGCCCAGAGCCCGGGCTCGATCCCGTCGAGCGACGGGAGGACGTCGAGCCGGCCCAGCGCAACGTCGCCGCGGCGAAGCCTCGCCAGCGCCTGGGCCGGGCTGAACACGACCCCGAGGCGGACGTTCGTTGGCGTCACCCGATGGGCGACCACGGCGAGCGCGCTCACACCGGGAGATGGTCGATCACCCGTCGACCCGGCGGAAGGGCCGACCACCGGTCCGACTCCGAACGTTCTCGGGACCGTTACCCGTCGCGGTCCGAGCCGCACGTAGGTTGGCGGCGGGTACACGAGCGCACGCGCCCTGAAAGACGGGCCCGTTGCGGGTTACCTGGGGGAACGACGCAGACCGGGCCCGGGAAGGGGTTCATCGGGGGACGCCTTCCCGGGCCGTCTGTAGCCGAGGAGCCGTACCATCCCGAGATGCGGACGACGCTGGAGCGCGAGCTGAAGCTCGAGGCGGAGGAAGGCTTCGAGCTGCCGGAGCTCGGCGGAGAGCAGCTGCCCGATCGTGTCTTCACGTCGACCTACTACGACACCCCGTCGCGCTCGCTCGCCAACGTCGGGATCACGTTGCGCCGCCGCGTCGAGAATCGCCGGTCACTATGGCAGCTGAAGCTCCCCAGGGCGGGATCGGCGCGCGCCGAGATCGAGGCGCGAGGCGGCGCGACCGGGCCACCGCCCGAGCTCGCGCGACTGCTCGTCGTCCACCTTCGCGACGGCGGTCTCGAGCCGGTCGCGGTCCTGCGCACCCGGCGCAGCGGCGTCCACGCGACCGACGGTGAGCGATCGGTGGCCGAGGTCACGGTCGACGACGTGGACATTCTCGAAGGCAGGCGGCGCGTGGGTCGGTTCGTCGAGCTCGAGGTCGAGCTCGTCGACGGCGGCGTCGAGGACGACCTCGCGCGCATCGGTCGCACACTTCGCCGAGCCGGCGCGCGTCCTTCCGACGGTCGCGCGAAGGTGATGCGCGTCGTTTCAATCGAAGAGCGTGCTGCGCCGCAGAAGGGCGCCACGCTGCGCGAACTGCTCGTCTATCAGCTTCGCAGGCAGCTCGACCAGCTCGAAGCACACGACCCCGGCGTCCGTCTCGGTGAGTACCCCGAGGACGTGCACCGCCTTCGCGTCGCGACCCGACGTTCTCGCGCCCTGATTCGCGCGACCCGCTCCACCCTGGGCGACCGGCTCGAGCCGCTGTCCTCGGAGCTCAAATGGCTCGGCGGAGCACTCGGGCCGGTCCGCGACCTCGACGTGCTGCTCGGCAGGCTGCGTCGGGAGGTCGCTGCGCTCGACGTCGACCGCGAGGCCGGAGAGCCGTTGGTCGCGGACCTCGAGGCCGAACGCGACGCACACCGCGTGGAGCTTCTCGCGGCACTCGACTCCGATCGGTACCTCCGGCTGTTCGACACCTTCGACGCGGCCATCGACTCGATTCCACAGGAGCTCGCCGGGACCGCGCAGTCGCTGGCGTCATCCGAGTTGCGCCGACTCGAGAAGGCGGCCGCTGCGATCCCGGATGAGCCGACCGATGACGAGCTCCATGCACTTCGGATTCATGCCAAGCGAGCTCGCTACACGGCCGAGCTCGCTGCGCTGACGGGACGAAAGCGCGTCGTGCGCTATCTCGAGGCGGTCGTCGCCGCCCAGGATCTGATCGGCGAGCATCAGGACGCGGTGGTTGCCGAGGAACGCCTGCGGGCACTCGCCTCGCCCGAGCGGGCACTTGCTGCCGGGCGGTTGATCGAGCTCGAGCGCAGCCGGCGCCGCGATGCGCGTGCCGAGTATCGGAGGGTGATCGCCGAGGCGATCGCGCGCGGCCACGCCGCTGTCCCGTGATCCGGCGTCTTACGCGGCCTGCCGGCGCGCACTGAGCTCGCCGACGGCGCCTTCGCGAAGGCCGGAGCGGACGACCCTGAGCGGTGTGTCGAGCCGCTCCTGCACGGCGGCGAGAATGGTTGCTCCCGCGGGGAGGATCTCCGCGCGAGCGGGATTCACGTCGTAGTGGTCGACGAGGTCGGAAGCCGACGTGCGCTCGAGGAGAGACAACGCGTCGTCGAGTTCGTCCTTCCCGAGCCGGCCGCCGACGAGGCGCTTGAGCGCACGCGCGCTGCCGCCGACCACGAGCGCCGACCGGATGGTGGGGAGATCGAGCGGGGCAAGTACCCGGTCGACCTCGGCCCGGGCTGCGACGAGGTCGTCGTGCGTCGGCGGGTTTCGCGACAGGAGGCGGCTCGTCAGGCGCCGCGATCCGAGGTCGATCGTGCCGCTCCAGGTGATCCCTTCGCGGCCGGAGCCGACGACGATCTGGGACGATCCACCGCCGACGTCCACCACGGCGACCCGCCGCCGTGACGGGAGGTGCACGCCGCCGAGCGCGCCGATGAAGGCGAGTCGGCCCTCCTCCTGCGCCGAGAGGATGCTGACGGGAGCAAAGGTCGCCGCCGCGATCGCGTCGCGCAACTCGGTCCCGTTCGTCGCCTGACGGCCCGGGCTCGTGATCAGCACCTCGACGTGGGCAGCGCCGGCGCCGGCCGCGGCCTCGACGAAGTGGCGAACGTGCGCCGCCGTCTCCGCGAGCTTCGCGGGCGGAATCACCCCGTCGCGCTCGATGAAGGCCCCGAGCCCGGCGCTTTCGCGCAGGGAGAGGATCGGTTTCCCGTGCTCCGCGACGAGCAGGCGCACGGTGTTCGACCCGACATCGACGACCCCAAGCGGCACCGCAGCATCGTGACGACCCCACATGACGGCGCGCCCCGGGTTCAGACGGTCCGCTGCAGGCGCCGGGCCCGATCGCGGCGCTTCATGAAGTGCGCCTGTGCGGGCCGTTTCCGCTCGCCCTTCTTCCCCGTCACCCGGTGCCAGGTCTGATCGGACTGGAGCTCCCAGGCCTGCGAGTTGTCGTTGAGCAGTGCCTTGAAGATGGCGTCGATCTCACTGCGGATGTGTGCATCCTCGACGGGCGTGACGACCTCGATGCGGTGATCGAGGTTACGCGGCATCAGGTCGGCGCTCCCGAGCAGATAGGTGCGCTCGTCGCCGGCTTCGAAGTAGTAGAGGCGGCTGTGCTCGAGGAAGCGACCGAGGATCGAGCGCACCCGGATGTTCTCGCTCAGCCCCGGGATGCCGGGAATCAGCGAGCAGATCGCGCGAACGATGATGTCGATCTCGACGCCGGCCTGCGACGCGCGGTAGAGCTCCTCGATCACCTCGGGGTGAGTGAGGCTGTTGCACTTGATGCGGATTCGAGCCGGCCTGTCGGCCTCGGCGGCGTCGGCGACGCTGCGGATGTGCTCGATCAGGCTCTTCTTGAGGTTGAACGGTGCGACCAGGAGCTTCCGGAATCGCTGCGGGCGGCCGAACCCGGTGACGAAGTTGAACAGGTCGGCGACGTCTGCCGTGATGTCCGGATCGGCCGTGAAGAGCCCGATGTCCTCGTAGATGCGGGCGGTCGTGGCGTGGTAGTTGCCGGTTCCGATGTGCACGTAGCGGCGGAGCTCGTCACCCTCGCGCCGAACGATCAGCGTCGTCTTCGCGTGGATCTTCATGTCCGGGAACCCGTAGACGACGTGGACGCCCGCCTGCTCGAGCGACCGCGCCCATTCGATGTTGCGCTGCTCGTCGAACCGGGCCTTGAGCTCGACGACGCACACGCACTGCTTGCCGTTCTCCGCCGCCTCGACGAGGGCGTTCGCAAGCGCCGAATCCTGCGTTGTGCGGTACACGGTCGTCTTGATCGCGACGACGGCGTCATCCCTTGCCGCGCCCTTGACGAACGCCTCGACGCTCGTCGTGAACGAGTCGTACGGGTGCTGGACGACGAGATCGCGCTGCGCGATCTCTGCGAACAGATCGTCGTTCTTTGGACTGAGGAGACGCCGCTGCGTGTAGGGACCCACGGCTCGTACTTCAGGTCCGGCCGGTCGAGTGCGTACAGCTGGCCGAGGTCGGCCAGATCGAGCAGGCCCTTGATCGGATAGACGCCCGCGGGCGTGATCCCGAGTCGCGTCTCGAGCCGCGACAGCATCGCCCTCGAGATCGAGCTCGACACCTCGAGCCGGACGACTGCCCCGAAGCGGCGTTTCCGCAACTCGCTCTCGACCGCCTCGAGCAGGTCGTCGGCGTCGTCGGAGATCTCGGTGTCGCCGTCGCGGGTGACCCGGAACACGACACGCTCGAGCACCTCCATCTCCGGGAACAACCCCGGGAGGAAGTGGCCGATGATCGCCTCGAGCGGAAGCCGGAGGCCTTCGGCCCCGACGGGCACGAACCGGGGGAGACCTTCCGGAACCTTGACGCGGGCAAAACGCTCCTCGCCCGACGTGTCGTCGCGCACCACGACGCCCAGGCTCAGCGACAGACCCGAGATGTACGGGAACGGCTGGCCGGGGCCGACCGCGAGCGGCGTGAGCACGGGGTAGATCTGGCGCCGGAAGATCCGCTCGAGCTCCTCGAGCTCAGCCGGAGTCGCGTCTTCCACGGTGCCGACGCGGATCCCTTCGGCGGCCAGGGCGGGACTGAGCTCCTCGCGCCAGAGCTGGGACTGGACGGCGCTCAGCTCGAGCGTGCGAACGCGGACCTCTTCGAGCGTCTGCTGCGGGGTCCGGCCGTCCGGCAGGCGGACGGCGAGACCCGAGATCACCTGGTCGTACAGCCCGGCGACCCGGACCATGAAGAACTCGTCGACGATGTCGGAGACGATCCCGCAGAACTTCACGCGTTCGAGCAGCGGCTCCGCCGGATCGGCCGCAAGGTCGAGCACCCGCGCCATCAGGGCGATTGCCGAGAGCTCGCGGTTGATCAGCGCTTCACTGGCGCTCGGAGTCTCGGTGGTCGACATCGAGATCGCATGATAGGCGCCGGGTTGTGAACAGGTGGAAAATCGGGGTCGCCGCCGGGGCACGTATGCTGCCGCCGTGCGGAACGACCGCCTGCTCGTGACCCTGGCGATCGTGGTGGGCGTCGTCCTGATCGTCATCGGGATCGTCTACTTTGCTCTCCCGGCCAAGTCGCTCCCGGGATTCTTCCCCGGTCACCAGGCCGGTTCCGACCATCACCACGTGAAGCACGGGCTCGCCGCCTTCCTGCTCGGAGCGGCGTGCCTCGTTTTCGCCTGGTTTCGCACCGGGCCCTCGCGGACGTCCCCGCCCAGTTCTTGATCGCCGCAACGCTGATCACGTACACCCAGGCGATCGTCCTGGGTCTGCTGCAAGGCGTGACCGAGCTGTTCCCCGTCTCGAGCCTCGGCCACAGCGTGATCCTGCCGAGCCTCTTCGGCTGGAACATTCATCAGAACGACCCGTACTTCCTCACGTTCCTGGTCGCGACGCATCTCGCGACCGCGATCGTTCTGCTGATCTTCTTCTGGAAAGACTGGGTC
Organism: uncultured Thermoleophilia bacterium; assembly: GCA_963742605.1. Classification (GTDB taxonomy): domain Bacteria; phylum Actinomycetota; class Thermoleophilia; order Gaiellales; family Gaiellaceae; genus PALSA-600. The sequence goes on from CAVUNA010000007.1 coordinate 181,120, forward strand.
CGGATCGTCAAGGGTCTCGGACGATCGCTCCGTGACCGCGGGATCGCTCCCGACGACGCGGACGCAAAGCTCGGATGGTTGCTGGTGGTCGGCACGATCCCGGCCGGCATCCTCGGCCTCGCGCTCGAGAGCGCCCTCCGCAAGGTCTTCGCGTCACCGACCTCGGCTTCGGTGTTCCTGATGCTGAACGGCGTCCTCCTCGCGGGCGCCGAGCTGCTCCGGAGACGGGCACCCGTGACGGCCGACGAGGACGACGTGCGGATTGCGCGGACGGTGTCGTGGCGCGACTCGGCGCTCGTCGGGGCGGCGCAGGCGCTGGCGTTGATTCCCGGGTTCTCGCGGTCGGGGGCGGCCATGGGCGGCGGCCTGCTCGTCGGCCTGTCGCACAAGGACGCGGCACGGTTCGCCTTCCTGCTTGCGACCCCGATCATCGGCGCGGCCGCGCTGCTGAAGATGCCCGAGCTATTCGGGTCGAGCGGCGACGGGGTGCGGGGCCAGGCCCTGGCGGGGGCGATCGGAGCTGCGCTCTCGGCTTCCCTCGCCGTCCGCTTCCTGATGCGCTACTTCGAGACGCGGACGTTGATCCCGTTCGCCGTGTACTGCTTCGTCGCCGGTCTTGCCTGCACGCTCTACTTCGTGACATAGCGTCGAAGAACGCGTAGCGATTCGGTGAAGGGCCGCGGAAGTGGGCCATTTGCAGCGAACATGCGGAGCAGATGCCGACGAAACCGAGCCCCCTTCTCTGCGAGCTCCACGCTCACACGACCTGGAGCGACGGCGCGCTCGACGTGCGCAGGCTCTGCGATCTCTACGGTCAGAGCGGCTTCGACGTCCTCGCGATCACGGATCACGTCACGCGCGCGGGCGAGCACGTGAATGCGCTGCGCTTCGACGCCTACCTTGCGGAGATCGAGCGTGAGGCCGCGCGCGCCGTGCGGATGTACGGGCTGCTCGTCCTACCGGGGCTCGAGCTCACTTACGACGATCCCGACCCGTTGCAGGGCGGCCATGCCGTCGCGATCGGGCTCCGGTCGTTCGTGGACGTCGCGAAAGGCCTCGAAACTGCGCTCGCCTCTGCGCGGGCCTCCGGGGCGGCGCTCGTCGCCGCCCACCCGTATTCGCCCGACCACCTGGCCGGCGCGGCCCGCACGACGGCAGCGTTCGCCGCACGGCCCGAGCTCGCCGCCTTCGTCGACCGGTACGAGCTCTTCAACCGCGACACGCTGTTCGACTGGGTCGCAGCCGCCGGGCTGCCGGGAGTGGCCAACGGCGATTTCCACCGGATCGAGCATCTCGGCGGGTGGAAGACGCTGATCCCGTCCGTGCGCAGCGAGGATGCCATCGTCGACTACCTGCGCTCGCGCCGTCCGGCCTACCTCGTCCGCCTCGACGAGGAGCGGCGGCTGCGCGCCGCTTGAACCTCAGGCGAAGATCACGAGCGCGATCACGCCGAGGGCGAGCACCACGCCGGCGGCCGCGAGCACGACGAGCAGCTGAGCGCTGATCGGGGCAAACGAGCCCCGGTCGAGGGCGTCCTCGACCGCCCGTGTCCGCTGCAGCCCGACGACCAGCAGCGCGAGCCCGAGCAAGCCGAAGCCGACTCCGACCACCTCGTACGGCCAGTGCGCCGAACCCGAGTGCTGCGGCAGGAACTTGCCGATGCCGATTCCGACCGCGAGGGCCGTCAGCCCTGTACGCCACCACGCGAGGTACGTGCGCTCGTTCGCGAGCCTCGTCCGCCGCGTGGCGTCCTCGACGCCGGTCTCTCTCATGGAAGCGGTTCGAGTCTACGCCGGATGCGAGGCGTCGCTGAACTCGCGGAACTCACCGGTGACCAGATACGCGACCTGCTCCCCGATGTCCACCGCGTGATCGCCGATCCGCTCGACGCACCTCGACACCACGAGCATCCGCAGCGCATATTCGCGCTCCTGCTGCGAGTTGCCCAGCGAGAGGAGATCGTCCGTGGCGTTCCGGTTCGCGCGATCGATCAGCTCGTCCAGCTCGACCAGCGTCTGAGCCTTCTCGGCATCGCGGGCCGCGAACGCGTCCATCGCGACTCTGATCATCTGCTCCGCCCGCTGGCCCATGTCCTCGATCGAGCGGCTGATCGCCTCGTCATCCACATGCAGGTCGCCCATCAGCTTCGTGAGCTTGGCGACCGTGACGCAGTAGTCCGCCATCCGCTCGAGATGGAGGTTCACCCGCAGGACGGCGAGCACGAACCGGAGATCGACCGCGACCGGCGTCTGCCGGGCCAGCAGCGACTGGACCCCGGTCTCGATCTCGACGTAGCGCCGGTCGACCTCGTCGTCGAAGGCGATCACCTCGTCCGCGAGCTCCGAGTCGCCACGTGCGAGCGCGTTGAGTGCCGAGCGGAGCGCGCGGAGGACGAGGTCGCCCTCCTCCTGCAGCCCCGCCTCGAGTTGCGACAGCTCCTCGCTGAAGGAGATTCTCATCCGAAGCGGCCGGTGACGTAGCCCTCGGTGCGCTCGTCGCTCGGCTGCGTGAAGATCTTCTCGGTCGAGTCGTACTCGACGAGGATCCCGTTCCGCGTGCCGTCGTCGTGGACATCGAGGCTGAAGAACGCCGTCATCTCGGCGACGCGGGCCGCCTGCTGCATGTTGTGCGTGACGATCACGAGCGTGTACTCCGTCTTCAACTCGTGCATCAGGTCCTCGATCGCCGACGTCGAGATCGGATCGAGTGCCGACGCCGGCTCGTCGAGCAGGATCACGTCCGGCTGGACGGCGATCGCGCGCGCGATGCAGAGACGCTGCTGCTGGCCGCCCGAGAGGCTGTAGGCGGAGCGCTTGAGCCGTGTTCGCACCTCGTCCCAGAGGGCCGCGCCGCGAAGAGCCTGCTCGACACGGTCGTCGAGGTTGTCTCTCATCCCGAGGATGCGCAGCCCGTAGGCGACGTTGTCGTAGATCGACTTCGGGAACGGGTTCGGCCGCTGGAACACCATCCCGATCCGCCTGCGCACCTCGATCGGGTCGACACCGTTCCCGTACAGGTCGGTGCCGTGGTAGAGGACCTTGCCGTCGACACGTGCGCTGGCTACGAGGTCGTTCATCCGGTTGAGACAGCGCAGGACGGTCGACTTGCCGCAACCCGAGGGCCCGATCAGGGCCGTGATCGCATGCCGGTGGATGTCGAGCGTGACGCCGCCGACCGCCAGCGACTTGCCGTAGTAGACCGACAGGTCGTCGATGTCGAAGACGACGTCCCGGCTGAGACCTGCCGCAGACGGCGGAGGGGCAACGCCGATCGCCGGCGTGACCGGCTGGTTGGACTTGGCCTGATCCATCGTCGACACCGTGTGAGTCTCCCGACCGCCGCCGTCGGCGAGGGTCGACAGGATGTGAATGATATGTGACGGAGTGGTGACACTGGTCACGGCGCCGGTGAGCGGCTGAAATGCTCCCGCGCGGTGGAGGCGGCATCGATCCCACAGGGCGACCGGCCGGAGCTCGGCCACTCCCGGAGCATCCGCGATCGACTCGGCGACAAGCTCTTCTACGCGCTGACGGCGTTCGCGAGCGTGATCTCGGTCGCCGTCGTCGCCGGGATCATCTGGGAGATCGCGAAGGCGGCGTGGCCCGCGATCCAGCACTTCGGCCTCAGCTTCCTCTCGAACAACGTCTGGAACGCGGAGCTGAACAAATTCGGTGCGCGCGACCTGATCATCGGCACGATCGTCACGTCGTTCGGCGCCATGCTGCTCTCCGCGCCGATCTCCGTCGCGATCGCGCTGTTCCTGAGCGAGATCGCTCCCCCGGCGATTCGCGGCCCGGTCGGGACGCTCGTCGAGATGCTCGCTGCTGTCCCGAGCGTCGTCATCGGCCTCTGGGGCATCTACGTCCTCGCCCCGTTCTCGGCCCAGCACCTGCAGCCCTGGATCAGCGATGTGCTCGGCTGGATCCCGATCTTCGCCAACGGACAGGACCAGGTCGAATCGACCGTGTTCGCGGCGATCCTCGTCCTGACGATCATGACGATCCCGATCACCTCCTCGATCTGCCGGGACCTCTTCCTCAGCGTCCCGTCCGAGCTGGAGGAGGGCGCGGTCGGGCTCGGTGCCACGCGCTGGGAGATGGTGAGGACGGTGACCGTGCCCTCGGTGCGCGGCGGCGTCGTCGCGGCGGTCGTTCTCGGGCTCGGGCGCGCTCTCGGGGAGGCGATCGCGGTGACGCAGGTGATCGGGAACTTCATCCCGCTCCAACGGTCGATCTTCGAGCCCGGCGACACGATCGCCAGCCGCGTTGCGAATCAGTATCAGGGCGCGATCACCACGCTCCAGATCTCGTCTCTGATCTACCTCGCGCTGATCCTGCTCGTGATCTCGTTCATCGCGAACTTCGGGGCGCAGATGATCGTCAAGCGGTTCGAGCGAAAGCTGGCGGGTTGACGTGACCGAGCCTGTTTTCTCCCTGAAGGCAACCGGGCGCGGGCGGCGCCGGCTGCTCGTGAACCGGTTCGCGGAGCTCCTCGCGATCGCTGCGGCCGCGTCGGCGATCGCCGTCCTCGGGATCCTCGTCTGGGGGGTGGCGATCCGCGGCATCTCGGCTCTCAACCTCGACTTCTTCACCAAGGGGCCGGCGCTCTTCGGCGAGTCCGGAGGCGGGATCGCCCCGGCGATCGTCGGCTCGGCACTGCTCGTCGGCATCGCGACGATATTCGCGCTGCCGTTCGGCGTCCTCACCGCCCTCTATGTCAGCGAGTTCGCGCCGAAGCGGATCGCCGACCAGGTCCGACTCTGGCTCGACGTCCTGAATGGGTTCCCGTCGATCGTGATCGGCATCTTCGTCTTCACGCTGATCGTCAAGGCCTCGGTCCCGATCCTCGGTATCGGACACCATCAGAGCGCGATCGCCGGTGGCTTCGCATTGTCGATCATCATGCTGCCGCTCGTGGCGCGTTCGGGGATGGAGGTACTGGCGCTCGTCCCGAACCAGCTCCGCGAGGGAAGTTACGCGCTCGGGGTCTCGAAATGGCAGACGGTCGTTCGGGTCGTCCTGCCGACGTCGTTGGGCGGGATCCTCACCGGCACCACACTCGCGATTGCGAGGGCGGCCGGCGAGACCGCGCCGCTGTTGTTCACGTGCGCGATCGCCGGGAACCTCGTCGACTGGAACCCGGCGCACTCCGTGCAGTCGATGCCGCTGACGATCTTCACCGATTCCGAGTCGGCCGATCCCAACCTGCACACTCAGGCCTGGGCGACCGCGTTCGTCCTGATCGTCTTCGTCCTCGTGACGAGTCTGCTGGCGCGCGTCCTCCTCGATCGCCAGCGGCGCAAGCTCGGGCTCTCGCGGTGACGTCGCCGCGTTCTGGAGTTCACCACTCCGTCACCTCGATGTAACACCGCGTCAGCCCATTTTCCCTGCTAACAGGGGCACGCTGGCGACGTCTCGGACTCGGCAGGCTCAATCATGCAATCACCACCGACTCCCCAGGGAACAGGAGAGGAACTTCTCATGAAGAAAGGTCTTGCGCTTCTCGCCGTTGGCGCGGCCGCATTGCTTGCGGTTACCACGGCGGGCGCGAAGTCGAACGCCACGACGATCACCGGCGCGGGCAGCACCTTCGTCGCCCCGCTTGTCTCAGCCTGGACGCCGGGGATCGGTTCTGCGTTCGATTACACGGTTCAGTACAGCGCTGTCGGCTCAGGCGCCGGCATTGCAGCAATCTCGAGCAAGCAGGTCGACTTCGGTGCCTCGGATGCGCCGTTGAACCCGGCACAGCAACAGGCCTGTTCTGACTGCCTGCAGATCCCGTGGGCCTTGTCTGCGGTGGCGGTCGACTACAACGTTCCCGGCGCGCCGGTCCATCTCAACCTCGACGGACCGACGATCGCGAAGATCTTCCTCGGCCAGATCACGACCTGGAACGACCCGGCGATCGCGCGCCTGAACAAGGGCGCCAACCTGCCGAACCTCAAGATCACCCCGATCTTCCGCTCGGACGGCTCAGGGACGTCGTACGCGTTCACCGACTACCTGTCGTCGATCAGCGGTGACTGGAAGACGAAGATCGGTGTCTCGACGCAGCCCGCGTTCCCCGCGGGAATCGGTGCGAAGGGGAACTCCGGCGTTGCGGGCGTCGTCTCGCGCACCAACGGCGGCATTGCGTATACCGACGTCGCCTACGCGGTAGCGAACCACATCAAGTTCGCTGCGGTGAAGAATGCCGCCGGGAAGTACCTCTTCCCGAGTCTCCGCCGGATCCAGGCCGCCGCTCTCGCTTACCCGAAGGTTCCGGCGAACAACGAGATGCACATCGTCAACCCGCCGAAGTCGGCGGCGCTGGCGTACCCGATCAGCACCTACACCTACGTGATCGTGCACCAGACGACTCCGCACGCAGTCGAGCTGCGCAAGCTGATCTTCTGGGCCCTCACCGTCGGTCAGGGCAAGCAGTACGCAGCCAAGCTCACCTTCGCCCCGATGTCCACGGTGAAGACCGTGCTCGTCGCCGCGGAGAAGACGCTCAAGACCATCCACACGTAGACCACGAGTCATGGCCCTCCTCGCAGCGTTTCGCCGCGAGGAGGGCCGCGTTCGCTCTCAGGCGGGGAAGGTGCAGCGAACCTGCAGCCCGCTTCCTGGCAGGCCGCTGGCCTCGACCTCGCCGCCGGCAGCCGTGACGACGTGCTTGACGATCGCGAGCCCGAGGCCGGTGCCGCGTGTCGTTCGCGCCTCGTCGCCGCGGTAGAAGCGCTCGAACAGACGCTCGAGCGTCGCGGCGTCGACCCCGGCGCCGTCGTCGGCCGCGGTCAGGATCGCGAGGTCGCCGCTTCGCCGAACGGCCAGGGTGCACCGCGCTCCGTGCCCCGCGTAGCGGATCGCGTTCTCGGCCAGGTTCTCGGCGATCATCCTGAGCATTCGCGGGCGAATGGGGACGTCGAGGTCGTCGTCACCTTCGGCTCGGAGCTCGACTCCGGCACGGGTTGCCGCACCCTGTAGCTGTTCGACGACCTGCTCGAGCACGGGAAGCGCGTTTGTCCAGCCGAGCGACACGACCTCCTTGCCGCTCTCGAGCTCCGAAAGGAACAGGATCTCGTCGATCAGCTCACCGGCGTTCTCGACCTCGTCCCGTGCCTGGTCGATCAGGGCGCGGACGTCGGCGCCCGGAAGGTCGGCCGAGTCGAGGAGCGCCATGATCCGTGCGAGCGGCGTCCGCAGCTCGTGCGAGACGGCCGCGGTGAATCCGGTGCGCAGCTCGTCGAAACTGCGGTCGTCCACGAATCTGTTCGTCACCGAATCGTCACCAGTCTGAAACCAGTAGCCATCGGACAGCAGCACTATCGTAGGTGTCGTGAGCAGGGTCCTGATCGTCGAAGACGACACGGTGATCGCAGACGGCATGGCGCGCCATCTCGGCGCTGCCGGTTTCGACCCGGTGGTGGTGGGGCGAGGCGAGCTCGGCCTCGCGCGGCTGCGCTTCGAGAATCCCGATGTCTGCGTGCTCGATCTGATGCTTCCCGAGCTCGACGGCTGGAAGTTGATCGAGACGGCGCGGTCGGAGGGGATCGGGACGCCGATCGTCGTCGTCTCGGCGCGCGGCACCGAGCACGACCGCGTGCACGCGCTCGAGATCGGGGCGGACGACTACCTCGTCAAGCCGTTCTCGATGCGCGAGCTCGTCGCCCGTGTTGGGGCTGCGGCGCGACGGGGCGTCCGTCCGGCCGAGGAGCGTCGAGGCGACGCGATCGAGATCGAGGAGCTCCGGATCGACCCGCGCGAGGTTCAGGCGTTCATCGCGGGCGAAAGCGCCGGTCTCACGCCGACCGAGTTCAGGCTCCTGTACACGCTCGCCCTCGATCGCGGACGCGTGGTCACGCGCGACGAGCTGCTGCAGAAGGTGTGGGGCCGTCGCGAGACGCATCGGGATCGCACGGTGGACGTGTTCGTGCGGCGACTCCGGCAGAAGATCGACCGCCCGGCGCCGCGGCATTCGTTCATCCAGACGCGTTTCGGCGTCGGTTACAAGCTGGAGCCGGAGCCGAAGTAGGCGCCATTCGCGGCCGGGATAGTCTCCGTGCCGTGGACTTCGAGCTGACGGCCGAGCAGCGAGAGATCCAGGCCGTCGCGCGCGACTTCGCGCGGGCGGAGATCGAGCCGCACGCGGCCGCCTGGGATCGCGAACATGGTTTCCCACGGGCGCTGCTGACAGCGCTGGGCGAGCTCGGTCTGCTCGGCGTGTGTGTCCCCGAGCAGTACGGCGGTGCCGGGGCCGATTTCGTCGCCTACATCCTCGTGCTCGAGGAGCTTTCGCGTGCCGACGCCGGCGTGGGCGTCACCGTCGCGGTGCACACCTCCGCGTGCGCCATGCCGCTGCTGCAGTTCGGCACCGACGAGCAGCGGTCGCGATTCGTCCCGGCCCTCGCGCGCGGCGACCGCATCGGCTGTTTCGCGCTCACGGAGTCCGGGGCCGGGTCGGATGCGGGCGCGATCGTGACGCGGGCCGAGCGTGTGGACGGCGGCTGGCACGTCCGCGGCACCAAACAGTGGATCACCAACGCCGCCTTCGGCGGCACCCTCCTGCTGTTTGCGCGCACCGATTCGGAGACGCGCTCGGCGCGCGGCATCTCGGCGTTCGCGCTCGACGGCGAGGACGTAACGATCACGCGCACCGAGGAGAAGCTCGGCCTCAACTCCTCCGCGACGAACGACATTGCAGTCGACACCGTCGTCGCCGACGATCGTCTGGTCGGCGACCGGGACCATGGGTTCCGCATCGCGATGGCGACGCTCGACGGCGGGCGGATCGGCATCGCGGCGCAGGCGGTCGGGATCGCGCAGGCCGGCTACGAGGTTGCGCTCCGCTACGCGCAGGAGCGACATGCCTTCGGCCGGCGGATCGCCGATCATCAGGCGATCCAGCACAAGCTCGCGAACATGTCGATGGAGATCGACGCCGCCAGGTTGCTCGTGCTCCGGGCCGCCTGGCTGAAGGCGAACGGCCGTCCGCACACCGAAGCCGGCGCGAAGGCGAAGCTCTTCGCCTCGGAGATGGCGCGCCGCCAGACGGCCGAGGCGATCCAGGTGCTCGGCGGCTACGGCTACACCAAGGAGTTTCCCGTCGAGCGCTTCTACCGCGACGCCAAGATCACCGAGATCTACGAGGGCACGAGCGAGATCCAGCGGCTCGTGATCGCACGCCAGATCCTCGGTGAACCGGCCAGGGAGCGGGTATGAGCTCGAGGGAGCCCGACGAGCCGGTCCGGCTGACGCGGATCTACACCCGCGGCGGCGACGGGGGCGAGACGTCGCTCGGCGACGGCGCGCGGGTCTCGAAGCTCGACCCGCTGCTGCGCGCCTACGGCGCCGTCGACGAGCTCAACTCGGTGCTGGGCTGGGCGCAGGTCGCGGCCGTCGACGACCGGCTCGCCCGGGTCCAAAACGAGCTGTTCGACCTCGGCGCCGACCTCTCGGTGCCGTACGACGAGGCAGACGACCGGCTGCGCATCACACAGCAGGCGGTCGACCGGCTCGAACAGGACTGTGATGACGCGAATGCAACGTTGCCCGAGCTCAGGAGCTTCGTGATCCCGGGTGGCAGCGAGATCGCTGCTCGGTTGCACGTCGCTCGCGCGGTCTGCCGGCGCGTCGAGCGGGAAGTGCTCGCGGTCGCCGCGGAGCGGGTGATCAACCCCGTAGCGCCCGTCTACCTGAACCGCTTGAGCGACCTCTTGTTCATCCTCGCCCGCGCCGCCAACGCAGGGGGCGCAGAGCCGTTGTGGAAACCGGGCGCGTGACCGCACCGACCGAGCACGACGGAGAGCTGTTCTCGACGATGTCGGGGGTGGAGGTGCCTGCGTTGTCGACGGCGGAGTCGGTGCCGGTGGATTACGAGCGTGATCTGGGGGATCCGGGTGAGTTTCCGTTCACGCGGGGTGTGTATCGGTCGATGTATCGGGGCCGGTTGTGGACGATGCGCCAGTTTGCGGGGTACGGGACGGCGGCGGAGACGAACGAGCGTTTTCGGTATCTGCTGGAGCATGGGCAGACGGGGTTGTCGACGGCGTTCGACATGCCGACGTTGATGGGGCTGGATTCGGATCATCCGCGCGCGTTGGGTGAGGTGGGGCGTGAGGGGGTGGCGGTCGATTCGCTGGAGGACGTGGAGACGTTGTTCGCGGGGATCCCGCTGGGTGAGGTGTCGACGTCGATGACGATCAACTCGCCGGCGGCGATGCTGTTGGCGTTCTATCTGTGTGTCGGCGAGGGGCAGGGGGTGCCGCGGGCGTTGCTGCGCGGGACGATCCAGACGGACATCCTCAAGGAGTACATCGCGCAGAAGGAGTACATCTTCCCGCCGGAGCCGTCGATGCGGCTGGTGACGGACATGGTCGAGTTCTGCACGGCGGAGATGCCGTTGTGGCATCCGATCTCGATCTCGGGCTACCACATTCGGGAGGCTGGGTCGACGGCGGCGCAGGAGCTGGCGTTCACGTTGGCGGACGGGTTCACGTATGTGGAGTGGGCGCTTCGGCGCGGTCTGGATGTGGACGAGTTCGCGCCGCGGTTGTCGTTCTTCTTCAACGCGCATCTCGATTTCTTCGAGGAGATCGCCAAGTACCGGGCGGCGCGGCGGATCTGGGCGCGTGAGCTGCGCGACCGCTTCGGCGCGCGCAACGAGCGCTCGCTGCTGATGCGCTTCCACACGCAGACGGCGGGTGTGTCGCTGACGGCGCAGCAGCCGGAGGTGAACATCGTGCGCACCGCGATCGAGGCGTTGGCGGCCGTGCTCGGCGGGACGCAGTCGCTGCACACGAACTCGTTCGACGAGGCGTTGGCGCTGCCGACCGAGGAGGCGGCCCGGCTGGCATTGCGGACGCAGCAGGTGATCGCGCACGAGACGGGGGTCGTGAACAGCGCCGATCCGCTCGGCGGCTCCTACTTCGTGGAGCAGCTGACGGACGAGCTCGAACGGCAGGCCTACGAGTACTTCGAGCGGATCGAGCAGCTGGGCGGGGTGGTGGCGGCGATCAAGGAGAACTTCTTCCAGCGTGAGATCGCCGAGGCGTCGTTTCGCTACCAGGCGGAGGTCGAGGCGGGGCAGCGGGTGATCGTCGGCGTCAACAGCTACCAACTCGACCAGGAGAGCGAGCTGCCGATCCTGAAGATCGATCCGGCGCTGGAGCGCGAGCAGGCCGCCCGGGTGCAGGCGTTGCGCGGCCGCCGCGTCTCCGCCGAGGTCGAGTCGGCGCTGGCCCGGCTCGCCGCCGACGCCGCCACCGACGACCGCAACCTGATGCCGCCGATCGTCGCCGCCGCCAGTGCCTACGCCACCGTCGGGGAGATGTGCGACGCCCTCCGCCGCGTCTGGGGCACCTGGCGGGAGACTCCGGTCTTTTGACGCAAATGTGCCAACAAAGCCCGCGCGGGGGCGTCTAACCTTCAGTCAGATGAGATCGCAGGCCGATCCGCTGGGTGCAGACCACGTGAGTGTCGCCCGCACGCCTTTCTGGCGGCGGCAGCAATTCTGGCGCGTCGCGCTTCCCGTGGCCGCCGCACTTGCGGTCATCGGCGCTCTGCTCGTCATCCTCCAGGTCTCCAACGGCAGCAACGGCACCCCGAATGCTGCGACGGGCTGGGGAGTGACGTACCCGACCGCGAAGGCGCCGAAGACCGTCAAGCTCGATCCGCAGGCGCAGCGCACCGCGACCAAGTTCATCAAGACCGCCGTCGCACGCAAGGATCTCGACGTCGCCTACCGGCTCTCCGGGCCGCACGTCCGCGAGGGCATGACGCTCAAGCAGTTCCTGACCGGCGCAATCGCTGTCGTCCCGTACGCGATCACGAGCAAGACCTCGGCATCGATGAAGGTCGACAAGTCGTATGCGAACAGCGCGCAGCTCGAGATGTATCTGGTCACCCCGGGACATGCAGGGCGCGACTTCTTCGTCGACATGGTCAAGCAGAACGGCAAGTGGTTCGTCGACGGCTGGGTCCCGCGTGGAACACCGCCGATCCCGACCGATCCAGGCCGCTAAGTGCCTTCCAAGATCCGCGTGGTGATCGCGAAGCCGGGCCTCGACGGTCACGACCGCGGCGCGAAGATCATCGCCAGGGCATTGCGTGACGCCGGGATGGAGGTCATCTACACCGGGCTCCATCAGACGCCTGAGCAGATCGCGGAGACGGCGATCCAGGAGGACGCCGACGCCGTCGGCATCTCGATCCTCTCGGGAGCGCATATGACGCTCGTGCCGCGCATCCTCGAGTTGCTTCGCGCCGACGGGGCCGATGATGTTCTCGTCGTCGTCGGCGGGACGATTCCTGCGGACGACGTGGCGTCGCTGAAGGCGCAAGGGGTGGCCGAGGTCTTCACGCCCGGCGCGCCCACGGCCGAGATCGTCGACTTTCTGCAGTCCCGGGTCGCGGTCTAGCGCGCGAACACCCGCGGTGTCGCGGGTAGAGTCTCGCCGCGATGAAGATCGCCGTCTGCGTGAAAGCCGTTCCGGACGCCGCTTCCGGCCGTCGCATCGATCCGGCGACGAAGCGACTCGACCGCACCGGCGAGCTGGCGATCTCGGAGTGGGACACCTATGCGATCGAGGAAGCGCTCGTGCTGAAGGAGGCGGCCGGTGAGGGTGAGGTCGTGGTCGTCTCGCTCGGGCCGGAGCGCGCCGTCGATGCGCTGCGCAAGGCGCTGGCGATGGGCGCCGACCGGGCCGTCCTCGTCTCCGACGTCGCGTTTGAAGGCGCGGACCTGCTCGGAACCGCGAAGGCGCTCGCGGGGGCGCTCGAGCGCGAGTCGCCCGATCTCGTGCTGTTCGGGCAACAGTCGGCCGACGGTGGCGGTGCCTGCCTGTGGGCCGCTGTCGCCGATCGGCTGCGGCGGCCCATCGTCTCGCAGGTGAGCGAGTTGACCGTCGCAGGCGGCTCGCTGACCGGCAAGCGGCAGACCGAGTTCGGCTACGACACGCTCCGATTGCCGCTTCCGGCTGTCGTGGCCGTCGCCGACTCGATCAACACACCGCGCTATCCGTCGCTGAAGGGGATCATGGGTGCCAAGCGCAAGCCCCAGGAGACGCTGGTCGCGTCCGACGTCGGCGGCCTCGACGAAGCGCGGACGACCGTGCTCGCTCTGAACCCACCGCCGTCGCGAGATGCAGCGCGTCGCATCGAGGACGACGGATCGGCGGCGGAACAGATCGTCGAGTTCCTCGCCGAGCGGAGGCTGTTGTGAAGACGCTCGTGTTCCTCGAGCACCACGACGGGTCGATCCAGAAAGGATCGCTCGGTGTGCTCGCAAAGGCTGTCGCGCTCGGCGGCGAGGTGGCCGGGGTGCTCGCCGGCGCAAATGTGCGTGCGCTCGCCGAGGAGGCCGGCCGTCACGGCGCAGCGACCGTCTGGGTCGCCGACGACGAGCGGCTGGGTGCGCCGTTGCCGCAACCGCGCGTCGACGTGCTTGCGAAGCTCGTCCGCGACGAAGGCTTCGACGTCGTGTTGTTCGCGCAATCCGTGCTCGCGGCCGATGTGGCGGCGGGTCTCGCAGCTCGACTCGATGCCGGCCTGAACTGGGACCTCGTCGACCTGACCGCGGACGGTGTCGGAACGCGACCAGCCCTCTCCGACAGCATCTATCTCGACGTCGGGTGGTCGAGCGCCCCCCGGCTCGCTGTCTTCCGGTCGGGGACGTTCGAGCCCGCCCCGACCGGTGGGACGGCAGAGGTCAGGGACGCGGCGGTCGAGCTCGAAGACTTCTCGCTGCTCGCCGAGATGGTCGAGCAGGCGCACGCCGCGCAGCAGGGCCCGTCGATCGAGGAGGCGGACGTGATCGTCGCGGGCGGACGTGGGCTCGGTCAGCCGGAGGGCTTCTCGCTGGCGGAAGGCCTAGCCCAGGCCCTCGGCGGGGCGGTCGGGGCGACTCGCGCGGTGGTCGATGCCGGTTGGTACCCGTACTCGGCGCAGGTCGGGCAGACCGGGAAGACCGTGGCGCCGAAGCTGTACGTCGCGCTCGGGATCTCCGGCGCGATTCAGCACAAGGTCGGCATGCAGGGCTCGAACGTGATCGTCTCGATCAACAAGGATCCCAATGCTCCGATCTTCGAGTTCTCGGACCTCGGCGTCGTCGGCGACCTGCATGAGATCGTGCCCAAGCTGACTGAGCTCGTCCGCGCCCGCCGGTCGTGACCGTTCGCCCTGTCGACTTCCCGCCGCCGTGGTCGGTCGGCGAGGCGTTCCGGCCACCGACCGATCCGGTCGACGAGCGGATCGAGGTGGGATTCCTGATCGTTGGAGCCGGCCCGGCGGGTCTCGCCGCTGCGATTCGCCTCGGCCAGCTGATCGAAGAGAATCCCGAGGCCGCTGCGCGTCTCGGTGACGTACCGGTGGCCGTGCTGGAGAAGGGCAAGTCACCCGGTGCGCATCTGCTCTCGGGCGCCGTCGTCAATCCGCGCGGGCTGCAGCGCCTCTTCCGCGATCGCAAGCGGCTCGATGAATTCCCCTTCTCCGCGGTGGTGGAGGCGGAGTCGGTGCTGTTCATGACGCGGAAGCACGCGTACCGCATCCCGACGCCGCCGACGATGGCCAACGACAGGAACTACGTCGTGTCGCTCGCGCAGCTCGGCGGGTGGCTGGCAGAGGAGGCGGAGGCGCTCGGAGTGGTGGTGCTTCCGGAGACGGTTGGGGACGCGCTGCTGGTGGACGCCGGGCGCGTGCTCGGCGTGCGCACCGGCGATCGCGGTCGCGACGCGCATGGTGCCCCGCTCCAGAACTTCGAGCGCGGGTCCGATGTGACGGCGCGCGTGACCATCCTCGCCGAGGGCACCCAGGGCTACCTGACCGGTGCGGCCCTCGAGCGATTCGGGCTGCAGGGCGAGAACCCCCAGGTGTGGGCGCTCGGGGTCAAGGAGGTGTGGCGCGTCCCGAGGCCGCTGCGGCGCGTCATCCACACGCTGGGCTGGCCGCTGCGAGGCAGGAGCAAGTATCGCGAGTTCGGCGGCTCGTTCATCTATCCGCTCGGGGAGGATCTCGTCACGCTCGGGATGGTCGTCGGCCTCGACTACCGCGATGCCGCGCTCTCCGTGCACGACCTGCTGCAGGAGTTGAAGACGCATCCGCGCATCCGCCGGATCCTCGCAGGCGGTGAGCGTCTCCAGTGGGGGGCGAAGACGATTCCCGAGGGTGGCTTCGTCGCGTTGCCGGATCGGTTCCACGCGCCGGGGCTCCTGCTCGCGGGTGACGGTGTCGGGCTCGTCAACGTGCCGGCGCTGAAGGGCATTCACTACGCGATCGAGTCGGGGCGACTCGCCGCCGAGGCGGCGTGGCGCACGCTCGAACGAGGGACGTCGATGCGCACTGCGCTGTCGTCGTACGACGACTCGATTCGCTCGTCGTTCATCTGGAGTGACCTGCACGAGGTGCGGAACATGCGGCAGGCGTTCGGGCACGGCTTCTACCTCGGCGGGGCGATGGCAAGTGCGATGACCGTGACGAAGGGGCACTTCCCGCCGGGTGACACCGACACGGAGCGCGATGCGCAGCAGTCGATCATCCGCACGCGGCGCGACCGGCTGTATCCACCTGCGGACGGTCGGCTGACGTTCGACAAGCTCTCGAGCGTGTACGCGTCCGGGAACAGGACGCGGGACGACCAGCCGAATCACATTCGGGTTCGTACGCATGTGCCTCGTGAGCTGGCCGAGCTCTGGGTGCGGATGTGCCCTGCGCAGGTCTACGAGGTGGGGGAGGAGGACGGCGACGGGACCGTGGAGGTGCGCCTGGCGCCGTCGAATTGTGTCCAGTGCGGCGCCATCACCGCCAAGGGGGGCCGTCTCACCCCACCCGAGGGCGGCAGCGGCCCGGAGTACACACTCACGTAACCGCTCGGAGTCGGTCCCGTCACGGCGGCTGCCACCGGGCATGGCCGTTCGGGGCGTGCCCGTCGCAGAAGTCCACGAACAGTGCGATCGCACGCTCTGGGCGATCGCCGAAGAAGCCCAGCAGCTCCCCGGTGGCGAGCTGGGCGAACGACAACCCGGTGCCGATCGTCGCCGCGTAGCTCGACCATGCATAACCCTCGAGCGGCCCCGTTCGCCCAGCCCGTCTCGGGTTCTGCACCACGTAGCGCACCGCGTTGAGCAAGCGGCGGTCGTCGGCGAGGTACTCGCTCCAAAACCGCTTTCCGAAGAGGTGGTTGATCCGACCGTGCGAAAGGTTGAACCTGAGCGCATATGCGGTGTTCAGCTCGCACATTCCGTCGGACAACCCCCGATCGCCGACGTTCACGACGAGGTGGTAGTGGTTGCGCATCAGGCAGTACGCATAGATGTTCCACCCGTGGCGATTTGCGACGCTCGAGAGGATGCGAAGGAAGTCCTTGCGATCTGCGTTGTTCACAAAGATCCGCTGCTTGTTGTTGCCACGGGTGACAGCGTGGTGGAATCCCGGCCGATTGTCGCGCGGCTTGTAGCTCACACGACCACGGTACGACCGGTGATGCTCCCGAGCACCGCTGCGCGCCCGAGATCACTGTTCCGAATCGATCTTGGCGCAGTCCCGTCAGGATGGCAGCCGCCCGGGGTGTCGAAACGAGCCAAGAGAGGGAGGAGGCTGAGTGGCTAGCGATCCGATGAGCTCCGACGAGATCGCCACGCGGATCGCTGAGTTCCGCGCGACGACGGCTCAGATCGAGGTTCTCGCCGACGAGGCGATCAGGTCGCGTGACGTCGACGACCTGATCACTGTCGTGCGCGGTCTCCTCGATGCGCTCGACGTCGTCTCGGCGATGGCATCGCGACTGGCGGCGAAAGACGTGGAGGCGCTTCCGGAGCAAGGCGACAGTGGCGTCGCTTGATCACGAGCGTCGACAATCCCCGCGTCAAGGAAGTTCTGCGACTGCGGCGATCGCGGGATCGGCGACAGACCGGATTGTTCGTCGTCGAAGGTCGACGGGAGGTGGAGCGGGCCCGAACAGCCGGCCTGCGGTTCCGGGCGACGTATGTCGCGCCCGAGCTCTCGCCCGCGGTCGCCGCACTCCCGGATGCCGAGCCGGTGAGCGCGCGGGTGCTGCGTCACATGGCGTATCGCACCGAGCCCGAGGGCGTGGTCGCGGTCGTCGAGTCGCCCAAGCACGAGCTTCCCGCTGCCGCGACACTCGTGCTCGTCGCGGTCGGAGTCGAGAAGCCCGGCAACCTCGGCGCGATGGCGAGGTCGGCCGAGGCAGCCGGCGCCGACGCGCTCCTCGTCGCCGACGGCTCGTTCGACCCGTGGAACCCGAACGCCGTGCGCGCATCGACCGGCGCTGTCTTCACGCTTCCGATCGTCGCGTCGAGCCTCGACGAACTGCGTTCCCTGCGACTGCAGCGCGTTGCGGCGGTCGTCGGCGCGAGCACCGTCTACACCGACGCGGATCTTCGCGTCCCGACCGCGCTGATCGTCGGCGCAGAGGACGCCGGTCTCGATGCGAGCTGGCGTGCCGCCGCCGATCTGACCGTCTCGATCCCGGTCAAGGGCGCGGCGGCGGACTCGTTGAACGCGAGTGCCGCCGCCGCGGTGTTGCTCTTCGAGGCGGTCCGTCAGCGGGGAGCGCCTCCTACGTCGACTACTTGAGGCCTTTCTGCGCAGCGATCGCTCCGGCCAACGTCGACCCCGTCATGAACATGTGGTCGTACGCACCGTCGACCAGGGCGAACGTCTTCGCGTACTGCTTCGCGTGATAGTCGTCGAGCGCGCCTTTCAGCTGGAGCACATGCGCGGTGAGATCGTTGACGAGTGCCTGCTTCGGCAGTCCGGTCGCCTTGGCGAAGAACGCCGCCTGTGTCTGGATGTACGCCATCAACTTGGCGACGGCGGCGTTCTGACCGGCCTTGTCGTGCTTCGCGGTCGCGACGGTGTACGCGACGAAGTCCTTGATGTGCGCACGCCAGAGGTTCTTACCGTCCAGGAAGGTCGCCGCAGCGGGCGCGCCGTAGAGCGAACCGATCGCCTTGGAGATCGCGACGCTGTTCGCGTCCAGCTGGTTCGCCAGCGCGGAGAAGTTCTTGTCTCCGTTCACGCCGGCCTGTGTCGCCCAGGTGGCGAGCAGCGCGTGCTCGCCGAGTAGCTGGTCGAGCGTGACCTCGAGGTTGGCCGCGGCGCCGCCGGTCGAACCGAGCCCCTTCTGCTTGGCGATCGCAGTGGCGAGCAGATCGCCCGTCATGAACATGTGCTTGAACGCGCCGTCGGCAAGTGCATACGCCGCTGCGTAACGCCCGGCTGCAAAATCGTCGAGCTGACCCTTGAGCTGCAGGACGTGTGCGGTCAGGTCGTTGACCAGCGCCTGCTTCGGCAGTCCGGTCGCCTTCGCGAAGAACGCCGCCTGGGTCTGGATGTACGCCATCAGGTTCGCGACGGCGGCGTTCTGACCGGCCTTGTCGTGCTTCGCGGTCGCGACGGTGTACGCGACGAAGTCCTTGATATGCGCTCGCCAGAGGTTCTTGCCGTTGAGGAACTCCTCGCCGGCCGCATTCCCGTAGATCGAGGCGATCGCCTTCGAGATCGCGACACTGTTCGCGTCGAGCTGCTTCGCGATCGCGGGAAAGTCGGCGCCGCCGACGAGGCCGCGCTGTGTCGCCTGGATCGCCAGCAACGCATGCTCGCCCAACAGCTGGTCGAGCGCGACACGAAGCTGGACACCCTTCGACGACAGCGATCCCCCTGTGTGTGTCGTCATCGGCATTGCCATGTCCATGTTCATCCCGGCCATCGAGTCGGTGGCGCCGGACGCAGTGCGCAACGCAGCCGCCGCCGCCGCTGCGCTCGCGACGAGCGCCACACCCATGCCGACTGCGAGCCAGGTCTTGAGGTTTCTCATCTGTCAGACCCCCATTTGATTTCGGTTACCGGCGTGCATTCGCCCGGTATCGCAGGGCGGTTCGACACGTACGATCGGCGCGTGCCTCCCACCCGCGATGACGTGCTGCTCGCGCGCGCCACGATCGGCGATCGGCTTGCGCGCACGCCGACGCTGTCGAGCCGCACGATCGGCGCACGCCTCAAGTGCGAGCTCTTTCAGCGCACCGGGTCGTTCAAGGTGCGCGGTGCGCTCAACAAGCTCAGCTCGCTCGACGCCGGCGAGAAGCATCGTGGGGTGATCGCGATCAGCGCCGGCAACCATGCGCAGGCGGTCGCGTATGCCGCGGCCGAGGAGCAGGTCGACGCGCTCGTCGTGATGTGGGAAGGCGCGTCCGAACAGAAGATCGCCGCCACCCGTGGGTACGGCGCGACCGTCGACCTCGAGGCGACCGGCCCCGGTGACGCCTTCGACCGCCTGCACGACCTGATCGCCTCGACGGGACGGACGCTCGTGCACCCGTTCGACGATCCGGTGGTGATCGCCGGCGCCGGCACCGTCGGTCTCGAGATCCTCGAGGATGCTCCCGACACCGATGCGGTGATCGTCCCCGTCGGCGGGGGTGGGCTGATCTCCGGGATCCAGACGGCGATCGGAGATCGCGTCCGGGTGGTGGCGGTCGAGCCCGACACGAGCACCGCTCTCCACACCGCGATCGAACGGGGCGAGTCGACGCCGGTGACGCCGACATCGATCGCCGACGGTCTGAACGCGCCGTTCGCCGGTGCGCTTCCGCTCGAGATCTGCCGTGATCTCGAACGCGTCCTCGTCACCGAGGAAGAGATCGAGCACGCGTTCCGCTTGCTCTACGAGCGCGCGAAGCTGGCGTGTGAGCCGGCCGGCGCCGCCGCAACCGCCGCGTGGCTCGGCGGCAAGATCGAGGCGGAACGACCGGTGCTCGTCGTCTCCGGAGGCAACGTCGCCACGGCTACGGCCGCTGCTATCCTGGCCCGGCGATGAAGGCCGGAATCCACCCCGAGTATCAGCTCTCGACCGTTCACTGCAGCTGCGGGAACACCTTCGTGACGCGGTCGACGAGCCCCGAGCTCCACGTCGAGATCTGCTCGAACTGCCACCCGTTCTACACCGGGAAGCAGAAGCTCGTCGATACGGGCGGTCGCGTCGAGCGCTTCCAGCGCCGGCTCGAAAAGGCCGAGCGCGCTTCGCGCGCGTAGAGCCAGCCATGTCGCAGGCCATCGGAGGTCAGGCCGTCCTCGAGGGCGTCATGATGCGCGGACCGCGCAACTGGGCGGTCGCCGTTCGCACACCGACCGGCGACATCGCACACGTGGCGCGGACGATCGACCCGCTCGCCGCCCGTCACTGGTCGCTGCGGCTTCCGATCGTGCGCGGGGTCGTTGCGCTCGGCGAGAGTCTCACGATCGGCTTCCGCGCGCTCGGCGTCTCGGCCGGGTACGCGGCGCAGGAGGAGGAGGCCGGCTACGAGGAGCCGGCCGAGATCGGGCGCTGGGCCCTCGCCTTCGCGTTCCTCGTCGCCATCGGCTTCGCCGTGATGATGTTCAAGGTCGGCCCGGCGCTGCTCGCCGACACGCTCCCGATCTCCAACGGCAACTGGTTCGTGCTCGTCGAGGGGCTGATCCGCGTCGCCGTGTTCATCGCCTATCTGACGCTGCTCAGCTTCATCCCGTCGCTCCGGCGCGTGTTCGAGTACCACGCCGCCGAGCACAAGGCGATCAACGCCTACGAGGCGGGCGAGGAGCTCACACCCGAGATCGCTCAGCGCTATTCGCTCATCCATCCGCGCTGCGGCACCGCGTTCCTCCTCTGGGTGATGGTGGTCGGCGTCTTCGTGTATGCCCTGCTCGGACGTCCGGTCTGGTACTGGCTGATCATCAGCCGCATCGCGCTCCTGCCCGTGATCGCCGGCGTCGCCTACGAGCTGATTCGCTTCGCTGGCAAGCACAGCGACAACCGTGTGCTGATGACGCTGCTCGCGCCCGGGCTATGGCTGCAGCGCCTGACGACCCGCGAGCCGACGCTCGACCAGCTCGAGGTTTCGATTCGCGCGCTGCGCGAGGTGCTTGCCCATGAGGGCCGGCTGCAGCCGGCCGACAGACGAGTGGAGGTGATGGCCTGATGGCGACGGAGCGTCGAGCCGAGGTGACCTGGACGGGTGACCTGATGTCGGGTGCCGGAACGATCGATTCGGTCGGCAGCGGTGCGTTCGGCCCGCTGGACGTCTCCTGGGCGGCGCGCTCGGAGGAGCCGAACGGCAAGACCAGTCCCGAGGAACTGATCGCCGCCGCCTGGGCGGCCTGTTTCTCGATGGCACTCTCGGCGGGTCTTGCCCGCAGCGGCACGCCTCCGGAGCGGCTCGCCACGTCCGCCACCGTCACGTTTCAGCCGGGCGAAGGGATCACCAAGGGCGCGCTCACCGTTCGCGGCACCGTTCCCGGGCTCGACGCAGCCGGCTTTGCGGCGGCGGCGGAAGGCGCAAAGGCCAATTGCCCGGTCTCGAAGGCGCTGACCGGAATCCCGGACGTCACGCTCGACGCAGCGCTGGACTAGGGCGCCGTTCTACCCTGTCGGGTCCGATGGCGGCCCTGGACGATCTCGTAACGGAGCTCGAGCGCTCGTATGCCGAGACGCAGCAGCGTTTGTCCGATCCTGCCGTCTACAACGATCACCGCGAAGCGGCCGATGCCGGTCGTCGGCTGAAGGCGCTCGAGCGCCCGTTTGCGCTCGCGCAGGAGTGGCGCCTGCGCCAGGCCGACCTCGAGGCCGCGCGGAACGACCCCGACCTGTCCGAGCTCGCTCCCGATCTCGAAGCCGACGTCGCGCGGCTCGAGGAGGAGCTCAGGCTGTCGCTCGCCGAGCATGATCCGGCGGACTCGAAGGACGTGATCGTCGAGATCCGCCAGGGAGTCGGCGGCGACGAAGCCGGGCTGTGGGCCGGCGACCTTGCCCGGATGTTCCAGCGTTACGCGGAGAACCGCGGCTTCAAGTGGGAGGAGCTGGAGGTGAACGCGAACGAAGGCGGCGGCGTGAAGGAAGGCGTGTTCGCGGTGAAGGGCGACGGCGCCTACTCGGTGTTCAAGTTCGAGGGCGGCACGCATCGCGTGCAACGCGTGCCCGAGACCGAATCGCAGGGCCGCATCCACACGTCGACCGCCACGGTGGCCGTGTTGCCGGAGGCGGAAGACGTCGACGTCGACGTCGACGACAGGGATTTGAAGATCGACGTCTACCGCTCGTCGGGCCCGGGCGGCCAATCCGTCAACACGACCGACTCGGCCGTGCGCATCACGCATCTGCCGACCGGGATCGTCGTTTCGATGCAGGACGAGCGCTCGCAGCTGCAGAATCGCGACAAGGCGATGCGCGTGCTCCGTGCTCGCCTCTACGAGGCCGAGCGCGAGCGGCTCGCAGCGGAGCAGGCGGCGACGCGAAGCGCGCAGGTCGGCACCGGTGCACGTGCCGAGAAGATCCGCACGTACAACTATCCGGAGAACCGCGTCACCGACCACCGCATCAAGCTGACCGTGTACCGGCTCGATCAGGTGCTCCAGGGCGCGCTCGACGAGTTCACGGACGCGCTCACGGCGGACGAGCAGCGCCGGGCGCTCGAGACCGCCTCGGTGTGACCCTCGGCGAGGTTCTCGACGCGGCAGCGGACTATCTCGCGTCGCGCGGTGTCGAGCGCGCGCGGCTGGACGCCGAGCTCCTGCTCGCTCGAGCGCTCGGCCTGACGCGCCTCGAGCTCTACACGCAGCACGACCGGCCTTTGACTCCCGCCGAGCGCGGAGCGGCCCGTGAGCTGGTGCGCAGGCGCGGCGCGCGCGAGCCACTTGCGTATGTCCTCGGCGACTGGGGCTTCCGCCGGCTGACGCTGCGGACCGACCGGCGCGCGCTCGTGCCGCGGCCGGAGACGGAGGTCGTCGTCGACCGGTGCCTGGCACTCCTGGCCGGTGTGGTCGATCCGCGTGTGCTCGACGTGGGCACCGGGAGCGGCGCAATCGCGCTGTCGCTTGCTCAAGAGCTTCCCGGCGCGCGGGTGGTCGCGACCGATGTATCGGCCGACGCACTCGTGCTCGCAAGCGAGAACGCCGGACTGCTGGAGCTCGACATCGAGCTTTGCGAGGGCGACCTGCTCGCCGGCGCGACCGGCCCGTTCGACCTGGTGGTGTCGAACCCGCCGTACGTCGACGCCGCCGAGCTCGCGGTGCTCGAGCCGGAGGTGCGCGACTGGGAGCCGCGCTCCGCGCTCGTCGACGAGGGGCAGACGGCGCGGCTCGTCGAGGCTGCGCCGGACGTGCTCGACGGCTGGCTCGTGCTCGAGATCCATGCGCACCGGGCGTCGGAGGTGACGGGCCTGATGGAGGCGGCGGGGTACAAGCGCGTCCAGGTGACCAGCGACCTCGCGGGTCGCGACCGGATCGTCGAGGGCCGATGGACGAGCTGATCGCGGCGCTCCGAGGCGGGCAGCCGGTGCTGCTCCCGACCGACACGGTCTACGGCCTCGTGTCGCTGCCGTCGGAAGCGGCGATCGCTGCGCTGTACTCCCTGAAGGGACGAGCGCCCGGCCAGCCCACCGCCCTCCTCGCCGCGACCCCGGACCAGCTCGTGCGGGCCGTCCCCGAGCTTGATCGCACCCTGCTTCTGCGCGGCCCGTACACGCTCGTCCTCCCGAACCCGGCTTGTCGCTTTCCGTGGCTGGCGGGGGGCCGGCCGGACACGATCGGCGTCCGCCTCCCCGACGTTTCGCCGGCGGTCGCCTCGGTGCTCGAAGCGGTGGGATGCGTCGCGGCGACGAGTGCGAACGACCCGGGCGGGCGCGACCCGCTGACGCTGGGCGACGTGCCCGAGCGCCTGCTCGATGCGTGCCCGGCTCTCGACGGCGGGCCGCTGCCCGGAGTTCCCTCCACGGTCGTCGACCTGACAGGTCCCGAGCCGCGCGTGCTCCGTGAGGGGGCGGTTCCGGCCGAGGAGGCACTCGCCCGGGTGCGCGTCGCCCTCGGCCAGTAGCATCACAGCGGTGGCCCTGGCACAGGAGACTTTCGAGACGCTGCGCACGGCCGGGCTCGCGGACATCGACCCGGAGACGGCTGCATTGCTCGGACGCGAGGCCGACCGCCAGCGCGGCCAGATCGAGCTGATCGCGTCCGAGAACTTCACGTGGCCGAGCGTGCTCGAGGCGGTCGGGTCGGTTCCGACGAACAAGTACGCGGAGGGCTATCCGGGCAAGCGCTACTACGGCGGCTGCGAGGTCGTGGACGAGATCGAGGAGCTCGCGCGAACCCGCGCGAGAGAGCTGTTCGGCGCGGAGCACGCAAACGTGCAGCCGCATGCGGGTGCGCAGGCGAACATGGCCGTCTACTTCGCCGTCCTCAAACCCGGGGACGCGGTGCTGGCGCTGTCGCTCGACCACGGCGGGCATCTCACGCACGGCCTGAAGGTCAACTTCTCCGGGAAGCTCTACGACTTCCATCACTACGGCGTCTCGCGCGAGACGATGATCGTCGACTACGACGACGTGCTCGCCCGCGCGAAGGAGGTGCGGCCGAAGCTGATCGTCTGCGGCGGCTCGGCGTACCCGCGGACGGTCGAGGCGGATCGGTTCCGCGCGATCGCGGACGAGGTCGGCGCCCTCCTCCTGTGCGACATGGCGCACTTCTCGGGGCTCGTGGCGGCAGGCCTGCATCCGAGCCCGGTGCCGCACAGCCACTTCGTCAGCTCGACCACGCACAAGACGCTCGCGGGCCCGCGGGCGGGGTTCGTGCTCTGCACCGAGGAGTACGCGCAGAAGATCGACCGCGCCAACTTCCCGGGGATGCAGGGAGGTCCGCTGATGCACACGATCGCGGCCAAGGCGACGTGCTTCAAGATCGCCGGCACCGAGGCCTTCCGCGACTACCAGCGGCAGATCCGGATCAACGCCGACACACTGGCGGCAGGTCTGCTCGACGGCGGCCTCGACGTGCTCACCGGCGGCACCGACACGCACCTCGTGCAGCTCGACCTGCGCGCGACGGACTGGACCGGGCTCGCGGCGCAGGAGCGGCTCGAGGAGTGCAAGCTGACCGCGAATCGCAACACCGTGCCGTTCGACGAGCGGCCGCCGATGGTCGCGTCGGGGGTGCGCCTCGGAACGCCGGCGGCGACGATGCGCGGTTTCGACGAGCAGGACTTCGCCGAGGTCGCGTCGATCATCGTCGACGCGCTCCGAGACGACGCCGACGTCGCCGCGGTGCGTCGCCGGGCCGAAGCGCTCTGCGAGAAGCGGCCGCTGTACCCCGGGTTCCGCGGGTACACCTCGTACGGGTGAGCTTGCTCACGTTCCTGACGCCTCGCTGGCGGTGCGAGGCCGGAGGGCACAGTGCGTAAGCACGGGCCGGGAGAGCATCGTGCCGACAGCGAGGCGAGCCTTTCGCGGAGCCCGGCTCCGCCGGGCGGGAGCGAGAGGCGGTCAGGGGCGTGAGCGTTACCGAGGTTCGGCATCCGCTGGTGCAGCACAAGCTGTCGTACCTTCGCGACAAGGACACGCCGACGGTCCACTTCCGCAAGCTGGTCGAAGAGGTCACGCTGCTCCTCACGTACGAGGCGACGAAAGACCTCCCGACCGAGGACGTCCCGATCGAGACGCCGCTCGAGATCGCGCCGTGCCCGCGCATCTCGGGCAAGAAGGTTGCCGTCTGCCCGATCCTGCGCGCCGGCCTGGGGATGCTCGACGGCGTGCTGACGCTGATCTCGGGTGCGCGCGTCGGCTTCATCGGCCTGTACCGGAACGAGGAGACGCTCGAGCCGGTGGAGTACTACGTGAAGCTGCCGCAGGACATCGCCGACCGTGACGTGATTCTGCTCGACCCGATGCTCGCCACCGGAAACTCCACCGCGCACGCGGTGCAGCTCGTCACCGATGCCGGCGCAACGAGCGTCCGCCTGATCGCGATCATCGCCGCGCCCGAAGGGATCGCGAACATCGAGGAGCATCACCCCGACGTGCAGATCGTCGTGGCGGCGATCGATCGTGGTCTCAACGAACGCGGGTACATCGTCCCGGGTCTCGGCGATGCGGGAGATCGCCTCTACGGGACGAAGTAGGAGGCGTCGTGGTCTGGGATCAGCTGAGCGACCACACAGAGGTGATCTGGGGCGCGCTCGTCGCCTTCGCGATCGTGATCGTGCTGACGCCCGCGGTCGGCTCGGCCGCCCGGTACCTGCGCCTCGTCGACCGTCGCAGCGAGGGTGGGCGCGCCCGCCCCGAGGTGCCGCGTCTCGGTGGGCTCGCGCTGTTCCTCGGCGTCTTCGTGCCGTCGCTCGCATTCCTGCCGGTGAGCCGGGAGCTGCGAGGCGTGCTCCTCGGCGCGGCGGTTGCGACGACGGTCGGGGCGATCGACGACTTCCGCGTGCTCGTCTGGTGGCAGAAGCTCGGCGGCCAGATCCTTGCGGCCGCGATCCCCACATGGTTCGGGGTCTATCTCCACGAGTTCACCTTTCCGATTGCAGGAGCGCAGACCCTGCCGCCCTGGATCGGGGTCACGCTGACGATCGTCTGGATCGTCGCAGTGATGAACATGGTCAACTTCCTCGACGGCCTCGACGGGCTCGCAGCCGGCGTCTGCGCGATCTCGGGTGCCACGTTCACCGTGATCGAGCTCTCGCTCGGGCGTATCGGGGCCGCCGTGCTTGCCGCCATCGTCTGCGGAGCCTGTCTGGGTTTCCTCCGCCACAACTTCTACCCGGCCAGGATCTTCATGGGCGACTCGGGGGCGATGCTCCTCGGGTTCACGCTGGCGGCGATCTCCGTTCAGGGGCTTGTGAAGACGGCGGCATTGGCGACGCTCGTCCTGCCCCTGCTCGTGCTGGCTGTTCCCGTCTTCGACACGTCCTTCGTGGTCGCCAAGCGCATTCGGAGCGGCCAGCCGATCTACACCGCCGACGCCCGACATCTTCACCATCGCTTCCTGCGCATCGGCTTCTCCGAACGACGCGCGGTCGCACACCTGTGGGCGTGGTGCGCGACGCTCGCGATCGCCGCTCTCGCCACGCGCTTCGCCCCACCTCACCCACACGGTGACTGGAACGTCGTGAACATGTCGATCGACGTCGCGGCAGGCCTCTTGGTCGTGGCCGTCTCGGCCTACGTGATCGTGCTCCTCGAGCTGGTGAAACGCGGTGCGCCGCGCGCCGGCCGACGGAATGAGGCCTCGCGCGCCGCCTGAGAGCGATCGTCACAAGCTCTGGCGGTGAACCAATCAATTAGCGGAAACCGGTGTCACAAACCTGGTACGATCCTGCCCGGGTGAGGCCCGAGCAACCGACGTTCTCCCTCGCCGGTGCAGGCAGCGTGCTGATCGGCTTCACTGCGGCGTGCATCGCCGTCGGCGCGCTCGTCGGCTGGGCGGCGGGAGACGTTCGCCTCGGGATCGCGCTCGGATCGGTCGTCGGGATCCCTGTCGGAGTCGCCGTCACTGTGATCAAGTATCGAAACGTCTGATGCCCGCCTGGACAGAGCCTCGGGTCGCGCCGCCCGCACTGCTGCCCGCCGTCGCCGGGGCGATCGTGCTCGGCGTCAGCCTGCCGCTCTTCCTGCTCGCAGGCTGGCCCATCGACGGCTGGGCGATCGGTGCGGTGCTCTGGGCCGGTTCGGAGGCGCTCGGTGCGGTTCTCACCCGGCTCCGCGCTCGGACGGGTAACCTCGCCGCCGCAGGCGTGGCTGGCTTCCTCATGCTCTTCAGGGCGATCGCCGTGATGGTGGTCGTGTTCGCCGTTGCGGTCACCGACAAGTGGGTCGGGCTCGCGGCTGCGTTGACGTACGCCGCTGCGTACAGCGCGGCCTTCGGGCTGCAGCTCGTCGCGTACTACACCGGTCCGCAGGCCGGGAGGGCGACGCGGTGAGGCGCGCACTCGTCGCGCTCACCACGCTCGTGCTCGTCCTGCCGGCGAACGCGTTCGCCCGCGGGACGTTCGACCCCACGAAGGAGTTCGAGCAGAAGGAGTGGGTGCCGATCCATCTCGGTCCGCTCAACCTGTCGATCACGAAGGCCGTCGTGTACCTGATGCTGGGGAGCATCCTCACGATCGCGTTCGGGATCGTGTTCATGCGCGTGCGCGCACGCGGCAAGCCGGGACGCCGAGAGACCTTCGGGGAGATCGTCTACGAGCTCGCACAGACGCAGGTCGCCGAGCAAGGGCTGCCCCACAAGGCGATCGGGCGTTGGTTCCCGTTCGTCGCGACGCTGATGCTGTTCATCTTCGTCGTCAACCTGCTCGGTTTCATCCCGCTCCCACTCACCGGCGAGACGTGGCACGGGATCCCGACGTGGGGCATCTACGCCGCGACGAGCTCGCTCTCCGTGACGCTCGCGCTGGCTCTGCTCACGTTCGTCTTCACGCACTACGAGGGCATCAAGTGGAACGGCCCCAAGCGCTACTTCAAGAGCTGGATCCCCGAGGCGCCGAAGCCGCTCCTGGCGCTGATCGTCCCGCTCGAGATCCTCGGGCAGTTCATGCGGTTGATCTCGCTCTCCGTTCGTCTCTTCGCCAACATGCTCGCCGGCCACATCCTGATCCTCACGTTCCTGGGACTGATCTTCATCTTCCAGTCGCTTGCGCTCGTTCCGGTGATCATCCCCGCGACGCTCTTCTACCTCTTCGAAGTGATCATCGTCGTGGGCATCCAGGCCTTCATCTTCGCCGCCCTGTCAGCCATCTACATCGGCTCGGCCATCGAGCCCGAGCACTAACCATCTAGGAGGAAACGAATGCTGGGTTACATCCTCGCCGCGACCACCGGCGACGTCACCAAGGCCGGCAAGGCGATCGGCCTGGCTCTCGGTGTCGGGCTCGGCGCTCTCGGCGCCGGTGTCGGCATCGGCAACATCTTCGGGTCGATGATCCAGTCGGTCGCCCGGCAGCCGGAGCTGCGGGGCGAGCTGCAGGGCATCCAGTGGCTCGGCTTCGCCCTCACCGAGGCGGTCGTGTTCTACGGGCTGCTCGGGTCGATCCTCGCGTACGTCCTGGTCTAGGCACTCCGGATGCTTGCTTCGAACCCGCTGATCCAGGTCACCCCGGGCCTGATGATCTGGACGATCGTCTGCTTCGGCATCACCTACTTCGTGCTGAAGCGGTACGCCTTCGGGTACGTGCAGAAGACGATCGACGATCGCCGTCAGCGGATCCAGGAGGCGGTGGACGAGGCCGATCGTGCCCGTGAGGAGTCCCGGCATCTGCTCGAAGAGCACCGCCAGCTGATCGGCCAGGCGCGCTCGCAGTCCGAGGAGATCCTTGCCGAGGCGCGCCAGGTCGCGGATGCCCAGCGCGAGCGCGTCCGTGTCGAGACGGAAGAGGACCGGCAGCGCCGGCTCGAGGAGACGCGGCGCCAGATCGAGCAGGCGACGCACCAGGCGATCGGCGAGATTCGCGACGAGGTCGGGAAGCTGAGCGTCGCTGCGGCCGAGAAGATCACGCGCAAGTCGCTCGACGCCGCCGACCAGCAGCGGCTGATCGACGAGGCACTCGCGGAGATCGACTTCTCGCAGCTCGAAGGGAGCAGGTCGTAGCCGCTGCGGAACGCATCTACGCGCGCGCGCTCTTCGAGGCGGCGAGCGACGAGGGCAGGGTCGAGCCGGTGCAGGCCGACCTGGGGACGCTCCGCGACGACGTGGCGGGCTCCGACGATCTCGCCGTCGTGCTCTCGAACCCGGAGATCGACTCGCGCGTGAAGGGCGACATCCTCTCCCGGATCGCCGCGGGGGCGGACGAGCTCGTGGTCAACTTCGTCCGCCTGATCGCCGAGAAGGGCCGCGCCGACTCACTCGTCGGCATCGCCGACGAGTACGACGCGCTCGTCGCGGAGGCGGCACGCATCCTCGACGTCGAGCTCACCACCGCTCACGCG
Source organism: uncultured Thermoleophilia bacterium (assembly GCA_963742605.1). GTDB lineage: Bacteria > Actinomycetota > Thermoleophilia > Gaiellales > Gaiellaceae > PALSA-600. The sequence continues at coordinate 210,833 of CAVUNA010000007.1, forward strand.
CTGACCGATGACGAGTTCGGCCGCATCCTGGCGCAGATCGAACAGGCGTCAGGACGGAAGGTGCACGCGACCCGCTCCGTCGACGAAGACCTGATCGGCGGCATCGTGCTGCAGGCCGGCTCGATGAGGCTGGACGCCAGCGTCCGCGGCCGCCTCGAACGACTTCGCCACGACCTTCAAAGCACAAGGAGCTGACGACACGTGAAGCTGCGCCCGGAAGAGATCACGTCGATCCTCAAGGAGCGGATCGAGCAATTCGACGTCGAGACGAACCTCGCGGAGGTCGGCTCGGTGCTGCAGGTCGGCGACGGCATCGCCCGCATCCACGGCCTGGAGAACTGCGTCGCACTCGAGATGCTCGAGCTCGAGCATGGCGTCGTCGGGCTCGCATTCAACCTCGAGGAGGACAACGTCGGCGCCGCGCTCTTCGGCGAGTGGGACCTGGTCTCGGAAGGGGAGCCGGTGCGTCGCACCGGGAAGGTGGCGTCTGTCCCGGTCGGGCCGGGACTGCTCGGGCGCGTGGTCGACCCGCTCGGCAACCCGCTCGACGGGCTCGGGCCGATCGAGGCAGCGGAGACGCGCCCGGTCGAATGGAAGGCGCCCGGTGTGATCGCACGCCAGCCCGTGAAGGAGCCGCTGCAGACAGGCATCAAGGCGATCGACTCGATGACCAACGTCGGGCGCGGCCAGCGCGAGCTGATCATCGGAGACCGTTCGACCGGAAAGACGGCGATCGCGATCGACACGATCCTGAACCAGCACGATCAGGACGTGAAGTGCATCTACGTCGCGATCGGCCAGAAGGCGTCGACCGTGGCGCAGGTGGTCGAACGGCTACGCGACGCGGGGGCGATGGAGTACACGACGGTCGTCAACGCGTCGGCGGCGGAGGCCGCGCCGATCAAGTGGATCGCCCCGTTCGCCGGGTGCGCCATGGCGGAGTACTTCCTCTACCGGGGCGAGCACGCGCTGATCATCTACGACGACCTCACGAAGCAGGCCGACGCGTACCGGCAGCTCTCGCTCCTGCTGCGCCGGCCGCCCGGCCGCGAGGCCTTCCCGGGTGACGTCTTCTATCTGCACTCGCGGCTGCTCGAGCGCGCCTGCAAGCTGAGCGAGGAGCGGGGAGGCGGTTCGCTGACCGCCCTGCCGATCATCGAGACGCAGGCCGGCGACATCTCGGCCTACATCCCGACCAACGTGATCTCGATCACCGACGGGCAGATCTTCCTCCAGGCCGACCTCTTCTTCTCGGGTGTGCGGCCGGCGGTCAACGTCGGCACGTCCGTGTCCCGCGTCGGGTCGTCTGCACAGACGAAGGCGATGAAGAAGGTGGCTGGACGCCTACGCCTCGACCTGGCCCAGTACCGCGAGCTCGAGGCGTTCGCCCAGTTCGGATCGGAGCTCGACCAGGCGACCCAGCAGTCGTTGAACCGCGGCGAGAAGATGGTCGCGACCCTGAACCAGCCGCAGTACCAGCCCTGGCCGATGGAGGAACAGGTTGCCGCCCTGTACGCCGGCGTCAACGGCTACCTCGACGACATCGCGACCGAGGACGTTCCGCGTTTTCAGGACGAGCTCCGTGAGTCCCTGCGCGCCCAGGGCGCCGTCTACCAGCGCATCCGCGAGACGGGTGACCTCGACGACGAGACAGCAGAGCAGCTGAACGCGGAGATCGACCGCGTCAAGGCCCGTTTCCAGCCCTCGGCAGAAGCCGCTTAGTGGCCTGATGGCCTCGGCGCAGGATCTCAAGCGGCGCGTCCGCTCGATCACGAACACGCGCAAGCTCACCCGGGCGATGGAGCTCGTCGCCTCGGCGCGCCTGCGTCGCGCCCAGGCGCGGATCGAGGCGATGAGGCCCTACGCCGATCGGATGCTCGAGCTGATGGCCGGGGTCTCCCAGGCCGCCGGCGCGGTCCGGTTGCCGCTGCTCGAGCGACGCGACCCGATCGTGACGATCGCGCTGGTCCCGGTGACGGCCGATCGTGGGCTCGCGGGTGCATTCAACGCGCAGGTCCTGCGCCGGACGTTCGCGATCCAGCGTGAGGCGGAGGCGGCGGGCCAGAAGGTCCTCTACTTCTCCTCCGGTAAGAAGGCGGCATCCACGTTGCGCTTCCGACGGCTCGAGGTCGCGCAGGCCTGGACCGGCTTCAGCGAGCGACCCGACTACAGCGATGCCAAGGCGATGGCTCACGCTCTCGCCGAAGCGTTCATCGAGCGGCGCGTCGACCGTGTCGTCCTCGTGTACAACGCGTTCGTCTCGCCTCTCGTCCAGCGGGTCACGGTCCGCGATGTTCTGCCGGTTCCACTCGACCTGCTCGACCGTGGAGACGGCGCGGACGAGGAGACGACCGAAGAGTCGGTCGAGCTCGCGCACCCCGATTTCATCTACGAGCCGGAGCCCCAGGAGATCCTGGCGCGCCTGCTCCCCGTGTACGTGGAGACGGAGCTGTACCGGGCGCTGCTCGAGTCGGGCGCATCGGAGCAAGGCGCGCGGATGACCGCGATGCGCAACGCTTCCAAGGCCGCGCAGGAGTTGATCGACAGCCTCACGCTCGCGATGAACCGAGCCAGGCAGGCAGCGATCACGCAGGAGATTCTCGAGGTCGTTGCGGGCGCCGACGCGCTGTCGGGCTGACGGATAGCCCTCCCCGAAAACGGACAAGGTAATCCCCCGCCCCGGCGCGTCGTCCGCAAGGCGACTGTCGCCGATCCCTAACCTCCTTCTTCTCTGTTTTCGATCAACGATTTCGCCGGGACTGCGGTACAGTTCGCAAACCGTGGCTCAGACCGAGCACGAAGCTCTTTCTGCCGACGCCGCCGTCGACGAGGCACCGCTCGATCTCAGCGACGAGATCAAGGCGCGTGGCTACTGGGAGTCGGTCTGGCTCACCCTGAAGAAGGACAAGGCCGCGGTCGGGGGAGGCATCGCCGTGATCGTCCTCATCCTCCTGTGCTTCGTCGGCGCCCCGATCTTCGCGTGGATTCTCGGGCACGGCCCCGACCAGATCTTCGACGGCGGGCTGACCTCTGGAGCGCTGCCACTCGGCCCCTGGTCGCACTTCAAGGACGTTCCCTACGTCGGCGCGACCGGCAACTTCCCGAGCGTGTTCTTCCCGCTCGGCAGCGATGGAGCAGAGGGCCGCGACGAGTTCCTGCGACTGCTGTACGGCGGCCGGGCTTCGCTCGAGGTCGCGATCTTCGCCACGGCGATCTCGATCACCCTCGGCGTCTTCTGCGGGGCAGCAGCCGGGTACTTCGGTGGCTGGATCGACATGATCATCTCGCGGGTGACCGAGTTGACGATGGCGTTCCCGGTGATCCTGTTCATCATCGCGCTCTCCGCCGTCGCCGGCCCGCAGCTGAACAAGATCACCTTCGGCTTTCTTCCCGAGGGCGTCTTCACGATCACCCTGGTGCTCTCGATCTTCGGCTGGTTCTATCCCGCGCGCATCGTCCGGGCACAGGTCCTGTCATTACGCGAGAAGGAATTCGTCGAGGCGGCGCGGATGGTGGGCTCCAGTGACCACAAGATCATCCGATCGCATCTGCTGCCACACCTGGTTGCCCCGATGATCGTCCTGGCCACGATCTCGGTCGGCCAGAACGTCCTCGCCGAGGCAGGGCTGTCCTTCCTCGGGATCGGGATCCAGGAGCCCACGGCGAGCTGGGGCAACCTGCTCGAGCAGGCCCCGCAGTTCTACCTCCAGGTTCCGTGGCTGATGCTCTGGCCCGGCCTCGCCGTGCTGATCACCACCCTTTCTTTCAACCTGCTCGGCGACGGCCTCCGGGACGCCTTCGACCCGCGCGCCGCGCGCTGAAAATGGCCCAGGTGGCGGGGCTAACAATCAGCTGCGCGCAGCGTCTCAGCATGGCGAGACGACACCGGGTTCGTTTGCGCCCGGTCCACCATCGAAAGGAGCAGGATGCGTAAGACCCTGTGGTACCGGGTCCCGCTGAGCGTGATCGGCGTGGCAGCGCTTGCTGCCGCCGTTGCCGTGACTGCATCTGGCGGCACCAGTGCCAAGAAGGCTTCGAAGACGCTCAACCTCGCCGTCGCGGCGAGCGACGTCGACTACACCGACCCGGCGCTGGCCTACGGCGTCTTGTCGTGGCAGATCGAGTATGAGACGTGTTCGAAGCTGCTCGACTACTCGGACGTCGGAGGAGGCAGCTCGGAACTTTCGCCCGATGCAGCCGCCGGCTTCCCGGTCGTGTCCAACAACGGCAAGACCTACACGTTCACGATCAAGTCGGGCATCAAGTTCAACGACGGCGCGTCCGTCACGGCCGCCAGCTTCGTGGCGGCGTTCAACCGGGATGCGAACCCCTCGATGAACTCCCCGGTCAACGCCTTCATGAGCGACGTCATCGGCTACGACAACGTCGTCAACAAGAAGGCCTCGAAGGTCAGCGGCGTCACCGCTTCGGGCAACAAGCTCACGATCAAGCTGAGCGAAACCGACGGTGGTCTCCTCGACAAGCTGGCGATGCCGTTCTTCTGCGCGATCGAGCCGTCGAAGACGCCGGTGAACCCGCAGGGCGTCAACACGCTGCCCGGTTCGGGCCCGTACTACATCGCGAACCGGACCGTCGGCAAGCAGATCGTGCTGCAGGCGAACCCGAACTACAAGGGCAACCGGCCGCATCGGTCGAGCACCATCGTTCTCACGATGAACACCGACCCCCAGCAGACGTACCTCCAGGTGTCCAACGGGACGTACGCGGCCGATCCTTCTGGCCTCGACAACCCGGCGGCGGCAGCTGATCTCCAGCAGAAGTACGGGGTCAACAAGAGCCGGTTCTTCGTGCACCCCACGCCGGAGACCGACTACGTCGCACTGAACACCCAGGGCACCGCGTTCTCGTCGGCGGCGATGCGGAAGGCGGTCAACTATGCGATCGACCGTCCGGCACTGCTCCGCGTGCGTGGCGTGCTCGGCGGATCGCGCACGACGACGATCCTCCCGCGCTCGCTCACGGGTGGGATCTATGACCAGAAGCTGTACCCGATCGCCGGAGCCAACACGGCGAAGGCCAAGTCGGTCGCCGGGGGCGCCGCCTGCGGCAACGTCAACTTCTGGTACTCGACGGGCCCGGTCGGAACCCCGCAGGCCGGGATCATGAAGTACAACCTCAGCCAGCTGGGGTGCAACGTGACCACGAAGTCGTTCGTCGGCTATGCGCTCTACACGGCGGCCGGCGTCAAGGGTGCTCCCTTCGACGCGATGTTCGCCGGGTGGTATCAGGACTACGCCGACGGCTATGACTTCTTCCACATCCTGCTCGACGGCCGCACGCTCCAGGCCTCGAACAACAACAACCTCGCGTACTTCAACCAGCCGACCGTCGATTCGAAGATCGACGCAGCCAACAAGCTGACCGGCGCGTCTCGTGCGAAGGCGTGGGGTTCTCTCGACATCTACACGATGAAGAACTACGCCCCGTGGGCTCCGATTGACAACCGCAACGTTCGCGACTTCGTCGGTCCGAACACCGCCGGTTATCAGTTCTCGCCCGCCTGGGGTTCGATGGACCTCGGCACCCTCTACCTGAAGTAACGAGGAGCCGAACGCAGGACAAGCACGAAACCGAGTGTGAGCGCCGGCCCGGCCGGCGCTCACACTCGAAATTGAGCGGCAACCCCAGCCGAAAGCGAAGGTGACGAAGCCGTGATTCGCTACATCATCCGCCGTTGCATCTGGGCCGCAGCGCTCTTCATCGTCGTCACGATGATCGGCTTCGTTCTCTTCTACCTGATCCCCGCCGACCCGGCGAAGTTTGCCTGCGGGAGGGCCTGCACCGAGGTGCAGGTCCAGAAGGTCGCCCACTACCTTGGCACTGACCGTCCCCTGTACGTCCAGTACGCGAAGTTCCTGGGCCGGATGATGCCCATCAGCTTCTCGGGCGGTCCTCACCTCAAGTCGCCGAACCTCGGGCACTCGTTCGTGAACCGCCAGTCCGTCACGAGCATCATCGGTGCGGCTGCCCCGGTCACGGCGTCGCTCGTCCTCGGCGGGATGGTGCTCTGGATGATGATCGCCCTGCCGATCGGGATCCTCAGTGCGCTCCGCCCCCGGTCGCTGCTCGACCGATTTTCGATGACGGGCGTGCTCATCGGCATCTCCGCGCACCCCGTCTGGCTCGGACTGATCGCGTCGTACCTGATCGGGTACAGGCTCGGCTGGACGCCGATCGCCGGCTACGCGAACTTCTTCCATCCCTTGTACGCGCAGCCGGGCGGACCGGCGCAGTGGGCCTACCACCTGATCCTTCCCTGGATCACCTTTGCGATCCTGTTCGCCGCGATCTACGTCCGCATGATCCGAGCGAACGTCCTCGAGACCATGAACGAGGACTACGTGCGCACCGCTCGCGCCAAGGGCGCGCCCGAGTCTCGCGTCATGCGCTCGCACATCCTCCGGAACGCCCTCCTGCCGGTGGTCACGATGCTCGGCATGGACGTCGGCCTCGCGCTCGGGGGCGCGGTGTTCACGGAGACCGTCTACTCGCTTGAACGGCCTCGGCTACCAGTTGATCTCGAGCCTGAACAACTACGACAGCCCGACCGTGCTCGGCATCCTCGTGTTCGCCACGACCGCGATCATCGTGCTCAACCTGGTCGTCGACCTGCTGTACGCCTGGATCGACCCGCGGATCCGGCTGACCTAGCCACCCGAGGTAGGAGTATCTTCCGGCCCTGATGCCCCTGCTCGAGGTCAAGGATCTCAAGACCTATTTCGCCACCAGCGACGGCGTCGTCAAGGCCGTCGACGGCGTCAGCTTCTCGATCGAGAAGGGGCAGACCCTTGGCATCGTCGGCGAGTCCGGCTCCGGCAAGAGCGTCACCTGCCTGACGATCATGGGCCTGAACCCGAAGCGCCGAACGACCTCGACCGGGGAGGCGCTCTTCAACGGCGAGGATCTGCTGAAGGCCAGCCCGCACCGGCTCCGCGAGATTCGCGGCAACGACATCGCGATGATCTTCCAGGACCCGATGACGAGCTTGAATCCGGTGCACTCGATCGGGACGCAGCTCGTCGAGGCCGTCTCGTTGCACCGCGACGTGTCCAGGTCGCAGGCGAAGGCCCGTGCGCTCGAGCTGCTGAAGCAGGTCGGGATTCCCCGCGCCGAGCGTCGGATCGACGACTACCCGCACCAGTTCTCGGGCGGTATGCGGCAGCGGGTGATGATCGCGATGGCGCTCATCAACGACCCCGACCTGCTGATCGCCGACGAGCCGACCACGGCGCTGGACGTCACCACGCAGGCACAGATCCTCAGCCTGATCGAGAAGCTGCAAGCCGACTACGACAGCGCGGTGATCATGATCACCCACGACCTCGGCGTGATCGCCGAGATCGCGGACGACGTCATCGTCATGTACGCCGCGGAGGTCGTCGAGAAGAGCCCGATCGACCGCGTCTTCAAGAACCCGCATCATCCGTACACCTGGGGGCTGATGGGTTCCTTGCCACGGCTCGACGCCGATCTCGAGCGCCTGACCCAGATCCCCGGTCAGCCTCCGTCGCTCCTCAGGCCGCCGCAGGGTTGCCGCTTCCACCCGCGGTGCGCGTACGTGATGGACGTCTGTCGGACGAAGTCTCCCGAGCTGATGCCGGTGCCGGGCGAGCCGATGCACCTGCAGGCCTGCCATCTCGACGAAGAGACCAAGGACCGGGAAGCGGCGCGGCTGCTACGGATGTTCGCGAGTGGAGCCACGTGAGCAGCCCTGCCCAGTCGCTGACCGAGACCGCGGACGGCCAGGCGCTCCACGGTGACGAGCTGCTCGTCGTCGACGGGCTCCAGAAGTACTTCCCGATCACCCGCGGCATCCTCTTCCAGAAGCAGATCGCCGCCGTGCAGGCGGTCGACGGCGTGACCTTCACCGTCAACGAAGGAGAAACCCTCGGTGTGGTCGGTGAGTCGGGTTGCGGGAAGTCGACGATGGCGCGATGCGTGATGAAGCTGCTCGAGCCGACCGGAGGGCGGATCCTCTTCCGAGGTCGCGACATCACGCATCTCTCGCGCTCCGCCATGCGCCCGTACCGGCGCGAGATGATGATGATCTTCCAGGACCCCTACGCCTCGCTGAACCCGCGCAAGCGGGTGGGCTTCATCGTCGCCGAGGCGCTCGAGCTGCACAAGCTCGGAACGGCCGCCGAGATCAAGCGGCGCGTGCAGGAGTTGCTCGAAGTGGTCGGGCTGAACCCGGAGCACTACAACCGCTTCCCGCACGAGTTCTCCGGCGGGCAGCGACAGCGGATCGGAATCGCACGTGCGCTTGCGGTCAACCCCAAGCTGATCGTCTGCGACGAGCCCGTGTCGGCGCTCGACGTCTCGGTGCAGGCGCAGGTGCTCAACCTCCTCAAGGACTTGCAACGCGACTTCAACCTGACCTTCATCTTCATCGCCCACGATCTCAACGTCGTGCGCTACATCTCGGATCGCGTCCTCGTCATGTACCTCGGGGAGATCGTCGAGTCCGGCGACCGGAACAACCTCTACGAGCATCCGCAGCATCCCTACACGGGTGCGCTGCTCTCGGCAGTCCCTGTCGCCGACCCCGAGATCAGCCGGACGCGTCAGCGGATCATCCTCGAGGGCGACGTTCCGAGCCCGATCAACCCACCGAAGGCATGTCGGTTCCATCCGCGCTGTCCGCGCTTCGTCGAGGGACGGTGCGATGTCGAGCCTCCGGAGCTCACGGTGCGCGGGGCCTCGGGGCCCGATCACCTCACGCGTTGTCACTATCCGCTCGAGCGCTGGCCGCTCACGGCGGAAGAGATGCGGCGGCACGAGGGAGCTCCGGCCGCGGCCACCTCCGAGAACTGAGTGAATGGTCCGCGAGGCCGCTCGCCGGTTCGCGATCATCCTCGGCGTCACCGGTGCCGGTGCCGTCCTGCTCGGCCTCTTGATCACCGGGCTGACCGGCGATGCCGTCCAGCGCGGTCTCGCGGTCGGCTTCTACGCCTTTGGCGTGCTGCTTTGCTTCTTCGCGTTCCTGGTCGGAAGCCGGCCGCCGGTGCGCGGGAAGTCCGACGGTGGCTTCATCGGCTTCGGCCGCTGGATGGGGGGCGGCGTCCGGTGGTCGACCCGAAAGGAGCACGTCGAGGCGCTCAACGTGCCGGCACTGCTCGCCCTCTTAGGGGTCTGCCTCATCCTGATCGGTGTTGCAGTCGATAATCGCCACTAACTTGTCGCGAGATATCCGTCTAAGTAGGTGATGGCTCTGAGAGAAGAGTGCAGCCGGGCACGGGAGTTGGCATCGCTCGAGCTCGACTCGGCCCTGTCGCGGTTCGAGTCGGCCGGGCTCCGCCGGCACCTCCGTGCCTGCCCGGACTGCCGGGCCTTCGCGGCCGACATCCGCCGCGCGACGGCGCTGGTCCGGGCCAACGGCCTCGTGGCCAGGCCGACGCCGATCACCGTTCCGGCGGCCGAACGCGCCACTGGCGGCCGGGCGGCGACCCGCGTCGCCGCGGTTGCGGCGGTGGTTGCCTCGATGGCCGCCCTGGTCGCCGGTGGGCTCACGTCCGGCGGCTCGCAGAGGATCGGCGGCGGCGCGCAGGCGTCCGGGCGCGGCGACCTGAGTGCGATGCGGGCGATCCGCCGGCAGCAGTTGTCGCTGTCGCTGGCGAGCGACACCCCGCGCGTCCGGGTGATCGAGATCGACTGAGGGCCCGTTCGCCCGCGTACGATGAGCGGATGGAGGTCGTTTCGCCTTGATGGCGAGCCCGATCAGCTCGTACGTCTGACGCCTCGACCACGACGACCGTGTGTCGGCGGCATTGAAGCGATCAGAGCTGGACAGGGCGGGCGGATTCGAATCCGCATCGGCTAGGCTGCGCCTGCCGGGCGCGCTGGCGGGCCTGTTGCGTGTCGACCGGCAGCGAGGTCGTACACCCAAAGCAGCCGAGGAGCTCTAAATCGTGTCGAACAACGGCAAGCAGAATGTCGGCAAGCTGCTCGAGATCAAGGGCGTCGTCGTCGACGCTGTCTTCCCGGGCAAGCTTCCGGCGATCTATTCGGCGCTGCGCATCCCGCGGCCCGACGGCAGCGACCTGATCGCGGAGGTACAGCAGCATCTCGGCGACGACCGGGTGCGCGCCGTCGCGATGGACGCGACCGACGGGATCGCCCGTGGGACCGACGCGATCGATACGGGCGGGCCGATCTCCGTTCCGGTCGGCGATATCACTCTCGGCCGCATCTGGAACGTGCTCGGCGAGCCGGTCGACGAGAAGCCGCCGCCGCCGGCCGACACGCCGCGCTGGTCGATCCACCGCGATCCGCCGGCGTTCCAGGACCTGACGCCGAAGATCGAGATCTTCGAGACGGGGATCAAGGTGATCGACCTGATCGCCCCCTACGTGCGGGGCGGCAAGATCGGGCTGTTCGGCGGTGCCGGCGTCGGCAAGACCGTGCTGATCCAGGAGCTGATCCACAACATCGCGCGTGAGCACGGCGGTGTGTCGGTGTTCTCCGGCGTGGGCGAGCGCACGCGCGAGGGCAACGACCTGCTGATCGAGATGACCGAGTCCGAGGTGATCGACAAGGTTGCGCTCTGCTACGGGCAGATGAACGAGCCGCCGGGGGCGCGGCTGCGCGTCGGCCTCTCCGGCCTGACGATGGCCGAGTACTTCCGCGATCAGGGCCAGGACGTGCTGCTCTTCATCGACAACATCTTCCGGTTCGTGCAGGCGGGCTCGGAGGTCTCCGCGCTGCTCGGCCGGATGCCGAGCGCGGTCGGCTATCAGCCAACGCTGGCGACGGAGATGGGGCAGCTGCAGGAGCGCATCACCTCGACGACCAAGGGTGCCGTCACATCCGTCCAGGCGATCTACGTTCCCGCCGACGACCTCACCGACCCCGCGCCGGCGAACACGTTCGCCCACCTCGACGCGACGACCGTGCTCAGCCGCGCGATCGTCGAGCAGGGCATCTACCCGGCCGTCGATCCGCTCGACTCGACCTCCCGCGCGCTCCAGCCCGGCATCGTCTCGGCCGACCACTACCGGGTCGCGACCCGCGTGCAAGAGGTGCTTCAGCGCTACAAGGACCTGCAGGACATCATCGCGATCCTCGGCATCGAGGAGCTGTCCGACGAGGACCGCCTCACGGTGTCGCGGGCACGGAAGATCCAGCGCTTCCTCTCGCAGCCGAACTTCGTCGCCGAGCAGTTCACCGGCACCCCCGGCCAGTACGTCAAGCTCGAGGACACGATCCGCGGGTTCGACGAGATCCTGGAAGGGCGGCACGACGACCTCCCCGAGCAGGCCTTCTACATGGTCGGCCCGATCGAAGGCGCTGTCGAGCGATCGCAGCAGCTCGCTGCCGCGTAGGGCGAACCGTTGGCCGACCGGAAGCTCTTCTCCGTCTCGCTCGTCACGCCCGACGGCGCGAAGTACGAGGGTGACGCCGAGATGATCATCGTTCCCGGCGCGGCCGGCGAGATCGGCGTCCTGGCGCGGCACGCGCCGCTGATCGCCAGCCTGCGATCGGGCTCGACACGGATCCATCTCCCCGGAGGGGAGGTCCAGGAGTTTGCGACCGGTCCGGGCTTCTTCCAGGTGCTGCGTGACCGGGCACTCGCGCTCGTCGACGACGCCGTCGAGGCATCCCAGATCGACGACGTGCGTGCGCGCGAACAGCTCGAGTCGGCGCAACAGGAGCTCGACGCGATCGACCGCGGCGAATCGACGGCCGACCGCTGGCAGGTCGAGCAGCGCATCCGCCATGCCGAGAACCAGCTCGCTGTGGCCGGAAGATCGTGATTTCGCCCGAAGACCGTTAGAATCAGCAGGAGTCTTTCCCGGAAAGCTTTGACGAGCAGCTTGGCGACCGGGTCACCAAACGCCTAAAGAGCCCATGCCCGGAACCGTCGCAGCCGACATCCGCAGAATCGCCCAGGAGCGCATCCTCGTGCTCGACGGCGCCTGGGGTGTGTTGCTCCAGAACCGCGGGCTCGGCGAGGCGGACTTCCGTGGGGAACGGTTCGCATCGCACTCGCACGATCTCCTGAACAACCCCGACGTCCTCAACCTTGCGCGACCCGACGTCGTGCGCGCGGTCCACGAGTCCTACTTCGCCGCCGGCTGCGACATCGCGACCACGAACACCTTCACGGCGACCTCGATCGGTCAGGCGGACTACGGCCTCGGAGATGCCGTCTACGACCTCAACGTCGCCGGCGCGCGCATCGCACGCGAAGCCGCGACCGCATCCGGCGGCTTCGTCGCGGGGTCGGTCGGCCCGCTCAACGTGACGCTTTCGCTGAGCCCCAGGGTCGACGAACCGGGCTACAGGACGCACACCTTCGACCGGGTGGTCGAGTCGTACGCCGAGCAGATGCGCGGGCTTGCCGACGGCGGCGTCGACCTGCTGCTGATCGAGACGATCTTCGACACGCTCAATGCGAAGGCGGCGATCGCGGCCGCGCGCTCGGTGGCGCCGCAGCTCCCGCTGTGGATCAGTGCGACCGTCGTCGATCTTTCGGGTCGGACCTTGAGCGGGCAGACGATCGAGGCGTTCTGGACGTCGATCGAGCATGCCGAGCCGCTGATCGTCGGCATCAATTGCTCACTCGGTGCCCGGGAGATGCGTCCGTACGTGGCCGACCTCTCCCGCGTCGCGTCCTGCCTGACCTCGTGTCACCCGAACGCCGGTCTGCCGAACGCGTTCGGCGGCTACGACGAGACACCCGACGTCACGTCGTCCCTGCTGCGCGAGTTCGCGCAGGAGGGCTTCCTCAACGTCGCAGGGTCCTGCTGCGGCTCGACCCCGGAACACACCCGCGCGATCGTCGAGGCCGTCCACGGCCTGGCGCCGCGGATCCTGCCGATGGTCGAACGGCGGACGCGATTCAGCGGCCTCGAGACCTTCGAGCTCGGGCCGGACACGGGATTCGTGATGGTCGGCGAGCGGACGAACGTCACCGGGTCGGCACGCTTCCGCCGCCTGATCGAGGCCGAGGACTTCTCGGCTGCGGTCGACGTGGCGCTCGAACAGGTCCGCGGCGGCGCGAACCTGCTCGACGTCAACATGGATGCCGATCTGCTCGAGGGCGAAGAGGCGATGCGAACGTTCCTGAACGTGATCGCGACCGAGCCCGAGGTCGCGCGCCTGCCGATCATGATCGACAGCTCGAAGTGGTCGGTGCTCGAGGCAGGCCTGCAGTGCCTCCAGGGAAAGGGCATCGTCAACTCGATCTCGCTGAAGGAAGGCGAGGAGGAGTTTCTGCGCGAGGCACGCAGGATCCGCGACTACGGCGCCGGGGTGATCGTCATGGCGTTCGACGAGCAGGGTCAGGCGACCGAGGTCGAGCGGCGCGTCGCCATCTGCGGTCGCGCGTACGACCTCCTCGTCGAGCAGGTCGGGTTCCCGCCCGAGGACATCGTCTTCGATGCGAACGTGCTCGCGGTCGCAACGGGCATCCCGGAGCACGACGACTACGCGCGCGCGTTCATCGACAGCGTGCCGCTGATCAAGGAGCGGTGCCCCGGTTCGCGGACGTCGGGCGGGATCTCGAACCTGAGCTTCTCGTTCCGCGGCAACGACCGGATCCGCGAGGCGATGCACGCGGCGTTCCTCTACCACGCGGTGAGCGCCGGGCTCGACATGGGCATCGTCAACGCCGGGCAGCTCGCCGTCTACGAGGATCTCGAACCGGAGCTGCTCGAACGCGTCGAGGACGTGATCCTGAACCGCCGGTCCGACGCGACCGAGCGTCTGGTCGAGCTGGCCGAACAGGTGAAGGGCGGCGGGACCCGGCGCGAGCTCGATCTGGCGTGGCGCGAGCAGCCGGTCGCGAAGCGGCTCGAGCATGCGCTCGTGCACGGCATCGTCGATCACATCGAGGGCGATGTGGAGGAGGCCCGCCTGGCTGCGACGCGGCCGCTCGAGGTGATCGAGGGCCCGTTGATGGACGGCATGCGCGTCGTCGGCGACCTGTTCGGCTCGGGCCGGATGTTCCTGCCGCAGGTCGTCAAGTCGGCACGGGTGATGAAACGGGCAGTCGCATACCTCCAGCCGTTCATGGAGGCCGAGCGCGGCGGCGGCCGGAGCGCTCAGGGCAAGGTGCTGCTCGCGACTGTCAAGGGCGACGTGCACGACATCGGCAAGAACATCGTTGGTGTCGTGCTCGGCTGCAACGACTACGAGGTGATCGATCTCGGCGTCATGGTCCCGGCGGCGACGATTCTCGAGACGGCGGAGCGCGAGCGCGTGGACGTCGTCGGTCTCTCGGGCCTGATCACGCCGTCACTCGACCAGATGGTGAACGTCGCGCGTGAGCTCGAGCGTTCGCGGCTGGAGTTGCCGCTCCTGATCGGGGGCGCGACGACGTCCCGTCAGCACACCGCAGTGAAGATCGCTCCGGAGTATGGATCGGAGACCGTCCACGTGCTCGATGCGAGCCGTGTTGCGGACGTCGTCTCGAGCCTGCTCGATCCTGGTCGTCGTGCCGCCCTGGACAGCGAGAACCGTGAGCTCCAGGAGCGGCTCCGGCGTCAGCACGCCGAGAAGCTCAAGCGGCCACTGCTGTCGCTCGCGGAGGCCCGCGCCAATCGGGCGAGCCTCCCGTTCGACGACCTGCCGGCGCCGCCGTTCATCGGGTCGCGCGAGCTCACGGTGGCGGTGGCGGATCTCGTCGACTACATCGACTGGCAGTTCTTCTTCCACGCGTGGGACCTGAAAGGCAAGTTCCCCGCGCTGCTCGACAACCCGGCGGCGCGTGAGCTCTACGACGACGCCCAGGGGCTGCTTGCCGAGATCGCAAGTGACAGTCTGTTACAAGCCCGAGGGGTGTACGGATTCTGGCCGGCGCATGCCGACGGGGACGACGTCGTGGTCGGTCACGCCCGCTTCTCCTTCCTGCGCCAGCAGGCGGCGACCGGCGACGGGCGGCCGAACCGGTCGCTTGCGGACTTCGTGGCACCGGCGAACGACCACGTCGGCGCGTTCGCCGTCTCCATTCACGGCGCCGACGAGCTCGCCGCGGCGCACGTCGGGCGGCTCGACGACTACCAGGCGATCGTCGTGAAGGCGCTCGCCGACCGTCTGGCCGAGGCGTTCGCCGAATCGCTGCACGAGCGCGTGCGCCGCGAGTGGTATGCGCCGAGCGAGCACTTCACGCGGGACGAGCTGATCGGCGAGCGGTTCCGAGGGATCCGGCCGGCGCTCGGATACCCGGCCTGCCCCGATCACAGCGAGAAGCCCAAGCTGCATGCGCTCCTCGGTGCCGAGGGCGTCGGGATCACGCTCACGGAGTCCTTTGCGATGCTGCCGGCCGCCGCCGTCAGCGGCCTCTACTTCGCCCACCCGCAGTCGCGCTACTTCGCGGTCGGGCGGATCGGGAGGGATCAGCTCCTCGACTACGCCGAACGACGGCAGGTCGCAGTCGCCGAGGCGGAGGAGTGGCTCTCGCCGAGCCTGGCCTGACGGGCCCTTCCGACCGGTCGGCTATCCTGTGCCCCGCGGGCGCCTCTTCGGGGCGCCGCCTACGTTTATGCGGACGACACTGAAGAGAGGCGTCGGGCGCGGTGCGAGCCTGAACGGCAACGGCCGGGCCATCTTCCCTCCGGCAGCGCCTTCGACGGTCATCCGCTACCAGCAGCCGCCGCTGCCACCGCGATCGCGCGTCGGGCTGCTCGGCAAGATCCTCCTGTTCACGCTGCTCACGCTGGTCGCGCTCGGAGCGGGGGCGGCGGGCGGTGCGTATCTCTATTTCCACCAGTCGGTCGCGACCGTGCGCGCACACACACCCGATGTCATCCGCGCCGAGAAGAGCCTCGACATCCCGGTCGCACACCATGCGGCGATCGCGCTCGTCATCGGCTACGACCATCGTGCCGGCACAGCCGTCTCGGATCCGTCGCGCTCGGACACGATCATGCTGATCCGCGCCGACCCCGTGACGAAGTCGATCTCGCTGCTGTCGTTCCCGCGTGATCTCGGCGTGCCGATCTATTGCGGTGCCACGCCGGTCACGGTCGACCGCATCAACTCTGCGTACGCCCGCTGCGGCGCGAAGGGGACGCTGCTGACGGTGAAGCACCTGACGAACCTGAAGATCAACTACCTGATCACCGTCAACTTCCACGGCTTCAAAGAGGTCGTCGACCAGCTCGGCGGCGTGTGGATGGACGTCGACCGCCGGTACTACAACCACAACACCGGTGCGTCGTACGACAACTACGCGAACATCGACCTGCAGCCGGGGTACCAGAAGCTGACGGGCGGACAGGCACTCGACTTTGTCCGCTTCCGGCACACCGACGACGACTACCACCGGCTGGCGCGCCAGCAGGAGTTCGTCCGGGCGTTCAAGGAGCAGGTCTCGCAGTCGTTCTCACTGACGAGCCTGCCGCATCTCGTCAACGCGGTCGTCAGCAACATCGAGGTTGCCGAGGGCGGCCACAAGCTCCAGGGCAGCGAGGTCCTCTCGTACGCCTTTTTCGCCCAGAACCTGCCGGGCGGACACTTCTTCCAACCCAAGATCGAGGGAGTGACGGGGGCGTCCGTGACCTCGGCCCCGACCGGGGCAGTCCAGCAGGCGGTCGGTCAGTTCGAGAACCCCGACGTGCAGTCGTCGAAGGCCGCGAACGCCGCGGCGCTCGGCACGCACCTGAAGACCAAGACGAAGGCTCCGCCGCCGTCGAAGGTGTCCGTGCTGGTCCTGAACGGCAACGGAGTCGCCGGATCAGCCGCCAACGCGTCGTACCTGCTCGCGCAACGCGGCTACGTGATGGTCGTCCCGCCGGGGCAGGTGAAGGCCGACGCACCGAGCGACGTCTTCCACTCGAAGATCTACTACGCGCCGGGCGACGCCAGGGCGAAGGCGGCGGCCCAGGCGATGTTGCCGCTGCTCCAGCCGGCGAGCGTCTCGGCGCTGCCGCGCGACCCGAAGCTGCGGGCACTCGATCCCGGCGCGATGGTGGTGGTGGTGCTCGGACAGACCTTCCACGGCGACCTCGCGCCGATCCCTACGACGAACGCTCCGCGGCATCAGCCGCCGTACGTTCGCCTCGACCCCTCGGTCGGCACCTCGCTGCTCGAGCCGTACCGGACGAGAGCGGGCTTCCCGCTGGAGGTGCCGACGGTGCTCGAACGCAGCTCGTATCCGGATGTGTACAACGGCGACGTCGCGTCGCGTCTGTACCCGATCGTCAAGGGACACAAAGCCCTGCGGCTCGTGTTCCGCACCGGCGCCGGCGAGTACTGGGGCATCCAGGAGTCCGACTGGGACGGTGCGCCGGTGCTCGCCGACAAGAGCTTCCGTCACGACCTGGGTGGTCGAGAGTTCAACCTGTTCTACTCGGGCAGCCATCTGCACATGGCGGTCCTGGAGACGAAGACCGGGAACTACTGGGTCGTCAACACGCTGCTCGATTCGCTGTCGAACGAGTCGATGCTCGCGATCGCCAAGGGCCTCAAGCCGCTCCCGGTCGCGAAGTAGACTTGGCCGTTTCATGAGCAGGGTGGGGATCTTCGGTGCCGGCTGGGTGGGCCTTGTCACGGGCGCCTGTTTTGCCGAGTTGGGGCATGACGTCGTCGTGCGCGACGTCGTGCCGGCGAAGATCGAGTCGCTCCGTCGCGGCGAGGTGCCGTTCTTCGAGGACGATGTGCCCCAACTGGTCGCCCGGAATCGTGGTCGGCTGACGTTCACGCTCGACGTCGCGGACGTTGCGGGTTGCGAGTTCCTGTTCGTCTGCGTCGACACGCCGCCGACGGAGTCGGGCGACGCCGATCTCTCCCGCGTCTGGACGGTCATCGACGAGCTGCCGGCGTTCGGAGGCAATCCGGTGCTGGTGATGAAGTCGACCGTTCCGGTCGGCACGGGCGAGAAGGTTCGTGCGGGGCTCGACGAGCGCGGCCTCGGCGACGTTGGCTATGTCGCCAACCCCGAGTTCCTGTCCGAGGGCAAGGCGGTGAGTGACTTCATGAAGCCGGACCGGATCGTGATCGGATCGTTCACTGCCGACGACGCCACGCGCGTAGCGTCGCTGTACGACTCGATCGACGCACCGATCGTCGAATGCGATGTCAACTCGGCCGAGATGATCAAGCTCGCCGCGAACGCGTTCCTGATGACGCGCATCTCCTTCATCAACGAGATCGCCAACGTCTGCGAAGCCACGGGCGCCGACGTGGTGAAGGTCGCCGAGGGAGTCGGGCTCGACCATCGGCTCGGGCCGCACTTCCTACGCGCCGGCATCGGCTACGGCGGCTCGTGCTTTCCGAAGGACTCCCTCGCGCTCAAGCAGCTCGCGTCGAACTCGGGCTACCACTTCCAGCTGCTCTCGGCCGTGATCGAGGTGAACGAGCTGCAAAAGCGCAGGGTCGTTGGGAAGCTCAAGCGCCATCTCGGTCAGCGGCTCGACGGCAGGGCGATCGCGCTGCTCGGGCTCGCCTTCAAGCCCGGGACCGATGACATGCGCGAGGCGCCGTCGATCGTGCTCGCGTCGCGCCTGCTCGCCGAAGGCGCCGTCGTCCGCGCCTGGGATCCGGTCGCCGACGGGAGCAAGCTTCCGAGCGGCGTCGAGGTTGTCGGGTCGGTCGCCGACGCCGTGAGCGGCGCGGATGCAGCGGTGATCGTCACCGAATGGCCGGAGCTGCGCGGCCTGGCCTCGCCGGAAACCCGCGATGCGATGGCGACCCCACTGATCGTCGACGGCCGGAACCTGCTCGATCCCGAGCAGGTCCGCCAGGCCGGTTTCGCGTACGAGGGCATCGGTCGGCTGGCACTCCTCGCGGACGCGCCGGACGCGGCGCAGCCCGCGCAAGCCGCCGCGACCGAGGCATAGCCGGAGTCGTGGAGGCGATCATCCTCGCCGGCGGCCGGGCGGAGCGGCTCGGCGACGCTGCGGGCGGACGGCCGAAGTCGCTCGTCGACGTGGCCGGCAGGCCGCTCGCCGCCTACCAGGTCGGGCGGCTCGCGCGCGCGGGCGTGACCCGCGTGATCTTCGCGTGTGCCGCCGGCGAGGGGGGCCTGTTCGAGCGGGAGCTGGCCGGGCTCGGCCCGGAGATCGTCGCTGTCGAGGAGCCGGAGCGGCTCGGACGCGGCGGCGGACTCCGCTACGCGGCGGGTCAGCGTCTCGAGGGCGGCGACGTCTTCGCGCTGAACGGCGACGAGCTCGTCGACGTCGACTACGCAGGTTTGTTCGCGCGCCACCGATCGCGCGGCGCGCTGGCGACGATCGCGGTCGCGCGCCCGAAGTCGCAGTTCGGGCTGGTCGACATCGGCGACGACGACGTCGTGCGCGGGTTCGAGGAGGCCGGGAAGGTCCCGTACTGGGTGAACTGCGGCAACTACGTGCTGTCCGAGGAGGCGCTTGACCGCTTTCCCGAGCGTGGCGATCACGAATCGACGACCTTTCCCGAGCTCGTCGCCGAGCGCCGCCTCCATGCCTTTCGGCACGAAGGGCTCTGGCTGACCGTGAACACGCCCAAGGAGCTTCGAGCGGCGGCCGATCACGTCGCAGCGCATCCGGAGTGGCTCGCGTGAGAGACTCGAACGAGGTGCCGGTCGACTCACCGAACCTCGGTTCTCTCGATCGCTGGGCGGTCGACGTCCGTCGTGTCGACAAGCCCTGGGGACACGAGCTGATCTGGGCGCTGACCGACGAATACTGCGGGAAGTTGCTCCACGTGAAGGCCGGTCAGTCACTCTCGCTCCAGTTCCACCGCGAGAAGGACGAGTCGTGGTTCGTCCAGGCCGGCCGGGCCCGGATCGAGCTCGGCGATGCCGGACAGGCGGTGCTCGCCGAGGAGGTCGTGGGGCCGGGGGCCGCCTTCCACTACCCGCCGGGGACGGTGCATCGCGTCACCGCCCTCGAGGACACGACGATCCTCGAGGTCTCGACGCCCTATCCAGACGACGTCGTCCGGCTCGCGGACGCCTACGGGCGGGAGGGCACCTCGGCGGCATAACCTTGACACGGTTGTGCTAGGGTTGGCCCGTGCCCGCACCGCTGACCGTCGGAGCCGCTGCCGCCGAGACCGGCTGGTCGGCCAGGATGCTCCGCTACCTCGAGCTGCACGGCCTCGTGGTGCCCAGCAGGACGCAGTCGGGCTACCGGACCTACGGCCTCGGCGAACTGAACCGCCTTCGCGCGCTGCGGGCGCTGCGGGAGCGCTTTTCGGTCGACCTGGCCGAGATCGCATTCGCGGCGCGCCTCCGCCGTGAGCCCGACTTGCGGACCGCCGTGGACGGCTGGCTGGCGGCCGCGGAGGACGCCGGATCCTGGATCGAGTGGGAACAGCGAAAGCACGAACGGCTGCTCGCAGCCTGACCATCGTTCTGACGACCTCAAGAGAGGATGCCCGAGTGGCGACGACCAAACGACACGACGTGAAGGATCTGTCCCTTGCCCCCGAAGGTGTGCGCAGGATCATGTGGGCCGACCGGCAGATGCCGGTCCTGACGACCATCCGCGAGCGGTTCGAGCGCGAACAGCCGCTTCTGGGACGCCGCATCTCGGCGTGCCTGCATGTGACGACCGAGACCGCGAACCTCATGCGCACGCTCAAGGCCGGCGGTGCGGACGTCGTGCTCTGTGCGTCGAACCCACTCTCCACCCAGGACGACGTCGCCGCCGCGTTGGTGAACGACTTCGACATTCCCGTCTTTGCGATCAAGGGCGAGGACAACGAGACGTACTACTCGCACATCGAGGCGGCCGTCGACCACAAGCCACAGCTGACGATGGACGACGGCGCGGATGTGATCGGCGTGCTGCACAGCTCCCATCGCGAGCAACTCGGCGACATCATCGCCGGGATGGAGGAGACGACGACCGGCGTCATCCGCCTCAAGGCGATGGAGGCCGACGGCGCACTCGCGTTTCCGGTGATCGCCGTCAACGAGGCTCGGACCAAGCACCTGTTCGACAACCGGTACGGGACCGGCCAGTCCACGATCGACGGGATCATTCGCGCGACGAACGTGTTGCTGGCCGGGAAGCGGTTCGTCGTTGCCGGATACGGGTGGGTCGGGCGGGGCGTCGCGTTGCGTGCGCGCGGTCTCGGTGCGCACGTCATCGTCACCGAGGTCGATCCAATGCGGGCGCTCGAGGCCCTGATGGACGGGTACGAAGTGATGCCGATGGCGGAGGCTGCACCGATCGGAGACATCTTCTGCACGGCCACCGGCGACAAGCATGTCGTCGCCCACGACCACCTCGCAGTGATGAAGGACGGCGCGATCGTGTGCAACACCGGGCACTTCAACGTCGAGATCGACATCCCGGCGCTGAAGGCGCTCTCCGTCGAGACACGCGAAGCGCGCAACCTCGTCGAGGAGTTCACGATGGCCGACGGGAGGCGCATCTACCTGCTCGCCGACGGTCGTCTCGTCAACATCTCGGCCGCCGAGGGGCACCCGGCGATCGTGATGGACATGAGTTTCGCGAATCAGGCGCTCGCCACCGAGTACGCCGTGCAGAACGCCGAGTCCCTCGAGGCGAAGGTGTATCCGGTTCCGACCGAGATCGACGAGGAGATCGCGCGGCTGAAGCTCGAGACCATGGGTGTCGACATCGACAGGCTCAGCGAGGAGCAGGCGAAGTACCTCGCGTCCTGGGACGAGGGGACCTAGGCACCGATGCAACCAGCCGATGCTCGAGCCTGAGGCGATCCTCAGGCTCGAAGCCGACCGGGTCGTCCTGCTCGATCAGCGCCGGCTTCCGCTCGAGGAAGTGGAGCTCGACTGTCGGACCGCCGCCGAGGTCGCCGAGGCGATCCGCGAGCTGGCCGTCCGCGGGGCGCCCGCGATCGGCGTTGCCGCCGCCTACGCCTACGCCCTCGCCGCCTTCCGGCACGAGGACCTCGAGGAGGCCGACCGCGTCCTGCGCGCGTCACGACCGACGGCGGTCAACCTCGCCTGGGCGCTCGACCGGATGCGCGACGATCCGAGCGCCGAGCACGCTCGCCAGATTCACCGCGACGAGGTCACGCGTTGCAAGGCGATGGCTGCGCATGCCGCCGCGCTGCTCGCGCCGGGTACGCGGGCGCTGACGCACTGCAACGCGGGCGGCCTCGCGACCGGTGGCTACGGGAGCGCAGTCGGTGCGCTGATCACGGCGCACGAGCGTGGCCTCCTTGCGCACGTCTGGGTCGACGAGACCCGGCCGCTCCTCCAGGGAGCGCGGCTGACGGCGTGGGAGCTCGAGCACGCCGCGGTCCCGCACACGGTGATCGCCGACAGCGCGGCGGGGTCGCTGATGGCGGCCGGTGAAGTCGACTGCGTAGTGACCGGCGCCGACCGGATCGCGGCCAACGGCGATACGGCGAACAAGATCGGGACGTACATGCTCGCCGTGCTCGCACGACATCACGCCGTGCCGATGTACGTCGTCGCGCCCAGCTCCACGCTCGACCTCGAGACACCCGACGGAGCCGGGATCCCGATCGAGGAGCGCGATCCCGCCGAGATCACGTCGCGCTTCCGCGCACGCAACCCGGCGTTCGACGTCACCCCGGCCGAGCTGATCACCGCCATCGTCACCGAGGCGGGCGTTCATCGGCCGCCGTACGCATCGTCGCTGCTCGCGACGGCGGTGACGGCATGAGGGCGGTGGTGCTGGCGGCGGGATACGCCACCCGGCTTCGCCCCCTCACCGACACCTGGGCCAAGGAGCTGCTTCCGGTCGGTGGTAGGCCGATCGTCGACTGGATCCTCGACGCGATCGCAGGAGTCGACTCCGTGGACGAGGTCCATCTCGTCACGAACCATCGCAAGGCGCCGGCATTCCGCGAGTGGGCCGGCGGACGCGGCGTGCGACTGCATGACGACGGGACGACCTCCAACGACGATCGCCTCGGCGCGATCGGCGACCTTCGGTTCGTCGTTCAGAGTGCCGGGCTCGACGACGACCTGCTCGTCATCGCCGGAGACAACCTCTTCGAGTTCTCGCTCGCGGACTACGTGGCGTTCTGGCGGGCTCAGGGCGTGGCAAGCGCGGTCGCCGTTCGCGACGTCGGCTCGCTCGAGCTCGCGACGCACTACGGAATCGTCTCGGTCGATGCGCGCGGCCGGCTCATCGACTTCGTCGAGAAACCGGCCGACCCGCCCTCCACCCTCGCCGCGACGGCCACGTATCTCTTCCACCGTTCGCATGTGCAGTTGCTCGACGCCTACCTGGCCGGTGGGCACTCGTCGGATCAGCCCGGTCGATTCGTCGAATGGTTGTGCCGGCGCGAGCCGGTCTACGGCTGGCAGTTCGAGGGCGCCTGGTACGACATCGGCGACGCCGAGCAGCTGTTGGCGGCGGACAACCGCCTGCGGGCCGAGCAGGGCCTGCCGGCGCGGACCGCGTACTCGCCCGACTGACCGCGGTCGGCCTCGGCGGCCGGTCGCTCTTTTCACAGAGTTGCGACAGACACGGCACACCGTTCGCCGTAGCGTGACCGGCGTGGCTCGTCGACCTGATCCTGCCCGGGCGGTGCGTTGGCTGCGGCGCACCGGCCGACCTGCTCTGCTCCGGGTGCCGGAGGTCGCTGCGCTCGTTGTCGGGGCCTTGCTGTGCGCGCTGTGGAGCGCCGACCGCCTGGCCGGTCGAACGGTGCGGCGAGTGCAGGGGACGGCGGCTCGCGTTCGCATCGGCGCGCGCCGCGGTCGTCTATGCAGGGCCCGCGCGTGGGCTCGTGCACGGCTGGAAGGAGCGCGGGCTCCGCCGCGCCGCCAGACTTGCTGCCGAGCTCATCGTCTCGCGGCTGGAGGCGCCGACCGCGGATGCCGTCACGGCCGTCCCCGCGGACGGGGAGCGCTTGCTCCGGCGCGGGCATCACCCGGCCGAGGCGCTGGCGCGCGCGCTCGGGGCCGCCTGGGACCTGCCCACGGCGCGGCTGCTGACGAGGACACGGCCGTCGTCGCGACAGACCGGTCTTCACTTCGACGAGCGCCGCCGGAACGTGATCGGGGCTTTCGCGGCCCGCAGTGCGGTGCCACCGGCAGTGTTGCTCGTCGACGACGTCTACACGACCGGGGCCACGGTCTCCGCGGCGGCGTCGGCGCTTCGCGCGGGCGGAGCACACACCGTCGATGTCGTGACGTTTGCGCGGACAGTGCGATGAAGGCACCTTCCTGCCGGATCGGCCGGAGAGAGCGCTGCGATAGGGTGGGGGTACGGCTTGACCACCACCAAGGAGGCGGACAATGAGGCTTCAGGTGAAGGGCAAGAACGTGGAGGTCACCCCGCCGCTCCGTGAGTACGCCGAACGGAAGCTCGCAAAGATCGGGAAATTGCTCGCCGAACCGACCCAGGTCGAGCTCGAGCTCTCCGAACAGCGCAACCCGTCGATCGCGGAGAACAGCGTCGCGGAGGCGACCATCTTCACGAAGGGCTCGACGCTGCGGGCGCGGGAGGCCTCGCCGGACATGCGGATGTCGATCGATCAGCTCGTGGAGAAGCTCGACCGTCAGGTCAAGCGGTACCGAGAGATGCGCACGGTCGAGCCACGGCGGCACGCCGAGAAGGGCGGCTGAGGCGATCCGCCTCTTCCGCCGAAGGGAGCCGTTGCACAAGCAGCTCGCCGAAGCGGGTGGCCTCACCGATGCGCCGGCTCCCCCGGCCGCGCAGCCGCCGGGGTTCGACGGCGAGCAGCGCGGCGAGCCCGGTATCCACGGCGTGCCCCGGGCGCGCCGTTTCGACGTGGTCACGACGGCCCGTGCCGAGGGCATCGAAGGCGACCTCGTTCGGTTCGTCACGCTCGCCGACGGCACGGCCGTGCTGACGCACGACGAGGACGTGCAGCAGCGGGACGGCTCGCTCGCGGCGCTCCAGGAGGCCGTGGAGGCGACGGTCGACCGTCCCTATCGCGTCGAGGCAGTGCGGCGTGGCCCGGATCTCTGGGCGGTGGCGGCACAGCGCGTCGAGCTCGTAGCGGCGCCGGGGCTCAGCGGGGAGGAGGCAGAGCTCGTCTCCACGAGCGAAGGGCGCACGCTCCACGTCGACGGCCAGACCCGGTTCGGATCGGTGCCGGCGTTCGAGCAGGCCGGCGAGGCTCACGGCGCGGAATACGTCGTCCGCGCCGTGCGGGTCGACGGCGACGTCTGGGAAGTCCAGGCGGCAACCCTGTGACCGCTCTGGTGGGCGGTACCCTGTCTCGCTGATGCCCGGCGGATCGTTCGAAAAGGCCCTGCGTTTCGGGGAAGGGCGGCGGCTGAAGCGCCTCGCCGAACAGGCTGCGTACATCGCGACGCTCGAGCCGGAGTTCCAGCAGCTCTCGGACGACGCCCTCCGCGCGAAGACGACGGAGTTCCGCCAGCGCCTCGAAAACGGCGAGTCGCTCGAGGATCTGCTCTTCGAGGC
Organism: uncultured Thermoleophilia bacterium; assembly: GCA_963742605.1. Lineage (GTDB taxonomy): Bacteria > Actinomycetota > Thermoleophilia > Gaiellales > Gaiellaceae > PALSA-600. The sequence goes on from CAVUNA010000007.1 coordinate 236,143, forward strand.
GTTCGCCGCCGTTCGCGAGGCGCGTGTGCGTGAGTCGGACCAGCGGATCTTCGACGTGCAGATGATGGGCGGCATCGCGCTCCACGAAGGCGACATCGCCGAGATGAAGACCGGCGAGGGAAAGACGTTCGTCGCGAGCCTGCCGCTCTACCTGAATGCGCTCCCCGGCACCGGCGTCCACCTGGTCACCGTCAACGACTACCTCGCGCACCGTGACGCCGAGTGGAACCGAGGCGTCTACGAGCGCCTCGGGATCACCGTGGGCGCGATCGAGAACATGATGCCGTTCGACCAGCGGAAGGAAGCGTACGGGGCGGACATCACCTACGGGACGAACTCCGAGTTCGGCTTCGACTACCTCCGTGACAACATGGCGATCACGCTCGACGCCGTCGTCCAGCGCGGGCACGAGTATGCGATCGTCGACGAGGTCGACTCGATCCTGATCGACGAGGCACGGACGCCGCTGATCATCTCTGGCGAGCCGACCACTGCTGCGAAGACCTACTACGACTTCGCCCGCGTGGTGAAGGGCCTCGAAGGCGTCCAGACCAAGAACACGAAGGTCGAGGACGAGGTGCTCGCACAGGAGTACGACTTCCTCTACGACGAGAAGCACAAGACCGTTGCGCCGACGGAGAGCGGAATCGAGAAGGTCGAACGCGCGCTCCGCATCGACCACCTCTACGCGGCGAACAACGTGCAGCTCGTCAACCACCTCACGCAGTCGCTGAAGGCGCAGGCGCTGTACAAGCGCGACGTCGACTACGTCATCCAGGACGGCGAGGTGAAGATCGTCGACGAGTTCACCGGCCGCATCATGGAAGGCCGACGGTGGAGCGAGGGCCTCCACCAGGCGATCGAGGCGAAGGAGGGCGTCGCGATCCAGGAGGAGCATCAGACGCTGGCGACGATCACGCTCCAGAACTACTTCCGTCTCTACGACAAGCTCGCCGGCATGACGGGTACCGCGAAGACCGAGGAGAAGGAGTTCGTCGAGATCTACGGCCTGAACGTGGTCGAGATCCCCACGAACGTTCCCGTCGGCCGTGACGACCGCAACGATTACATCTTCAAGTCAGCCGAGGCGAAGTTCGATGCCGTCGTCGGCGACATCAAGGAGCGGCATGTGAAGGGCCAACCGGTGCTCGTCGGCACGATCGCCGTCGAGACGTCCGAGTACCTGAGCGAGCTGCTGAAGCGGCAAGGCGTGCCGCACAACGTGCTGAACGCCAAGGAGCACGCGCGCGAGGCCGAGATCATCCAGGACGCGGGCCAGGCCGGCGCAGTCACGATCGCGACGAACATGGCCGGCCGCGGGGTCGACATCAAGATCGACGACAAGGTGCGCGAGGTCGGCGGGCTGTACGTGCTCGGGACGGAGCGTCACGAGGCGCGCCGCATCGACAACCAGCTTCGCGGACGCTCGGGCCGCCAGGGCGATCCCGGTGAGACGCGCTTCTACCTCTCCGGCCAGGACGACCTGGTGCGCCTGTTCGCGGGCGACCGCATCCAGAACATCATGGAGCGGTTCAAGCTGCCCGACGACCAGCCGATGGAGGCTTCGATCCTCTCGCGGCAGATCGAGAACGCGCAGAAGAAGGTCGAGGAGCAGAACTTCGTCGCGCGGAAGAACGTCCTCAAGTACGACGACGTCATGAACGTCCAGCGCAAGGTGATCTACGAGCAGCGAAACCGCGTGCTGCACGGAGAGGACCTCGGCGACGACATCCGCGAACTGTGGTTGCCGGACGTGATCAACGACGTCGTGGCGGTCTACACCGAGTCGGAGTTGACCGAGGACTGGGACCTCGACGGTCTCGTCGCCGCGATGGACGCGGTCTACGGCACGGGTGTCACGGTGGAGGAGCTCAAGGGCCTCGACCGCGAGGCGATGGTCCAGGAGTTTCTGGACGACGCGGTCGACGCGTACACGGAGCGCGAGGCGGAGCTCGACAAGATTCAGCCCGGCCTGATTCGCGATCTCGAGCGGTTCATCGTGTTGCAAACGGTCGACGTCCGCTGGCGCGAGCACCTCGAGAACATGGACTATCTCCGCGAGGGCATCCATCTGCGGGGAATGGCCCAGAAGGACCCGCTCGTCGAGTACCGCAACGAGGGCCACGTGATGTTCCAGGACCTCAACCGGTCGATCCGCGAGGAGGTCGTGACGCTGATCTTCCACGCCGAGGTGACCGCGGACGAGAGCCAGTTGCAGCAGACCGCGAACGGCGACGGCGCCGTCGAGAACCTGAGCTACGAGCACAGTTCGCTGGCCGGCGCCGACGCGATCATGGCCGCAGGCGGGAGCTCGACGCTCGCTGCCGCGGGCGGAGGCTCGGTCGCGACCCCGGTGGCGCAGAGGCCGAAGGTCAACTCCGACTTCGAGAACGTGGGCCGCAACGATCCCTGTCCGTGCGGCTCGGGCAAGAAGTACAAGAAGTGCCACGGCGCCTGAAAGCGCCTGATCCGCCACTCACCGACGGCGTCATCCGGCTCGAGGGGATGAGCCGAGGCGATCTGCCCGATCTGCTCGAGCTGGTCCAGGACGAGGCGATCAAGGAATTCACGCTGGTGCCGACCTCGGCAGGCGAGTCGTTCGTGCGCTCGTGGATCCGCGGGTACGAGGACGGTTGGCGCAGCGGTACCCGCGCCGGCTTCGTCGTCCGCGCCGTCGGCGGCGGCGACTTTCTCGGGTTCGCCTCCATGTTCAGGCTCGACCTGCCGGCCCAGGAGGCGGAGATCGGCTATGCCGTCGCGCCGGCTGCACGCGGTCAGGGCGTGGCCGGGCGGGCGCTGGCGCTCTTGACTCGCTGGGGGCTCGACGGCCTGGGGCTCGCACGGCTCGAGCTGCGCATCGCCGTGACGAACCCTGCCTCGGAGCAGGTCGCGGCCCGCGCCGGATACACGCAGGAGGGGGTCCTTCGCAGCGTCCATTTCAAGGAGGGCCGGCGGGTCGATCTCGGCGTCTGGTCGCGCCTGCGCGGAGCCGAGCCGAACGAATAGTCTCTTGCTGTGAGCTTGGCGGACCCGCGGGTGCTCGCCCGCGAGGCGATCATCTCGACGGTTGTCGCAGCGACCCTCGCGTCGATTCTGGTCTGGATGGGGCCGCCCGGCGTCGATCTCGCAGCCCACGTGTACCAGCGCACGTTCTTGATCCAGCATGGGTTCCTGCTCTGGAACAACTTCTGGTACGCGGGCCGATACACGTTCATCACCTACAGCGTCCTCTACTACCCGCTTGCGGCGGTGCTCGGGATCAAGGTGCTCGCGGTCGCGACGATTGCGACCGCATCGCTGGCGTTCACGCTGGTGGCACTGCGCCAGTGGGGCGACACGGCGCGCCTTTCCAGTCGCACCTTCGCGGTGCTGTGGGCTGGGATCGTCCTCTCGGCGGCGTTCCCGTTCGCGCTCGCGATGGCGTTCGCGTTGCTCTCGCTCTGGGCGCTCCAGTCGGGCCGTCGAGGCCGGTTCGCGGTCTGCGCGGCGCTCTGTCTCGCAACCAGTCCGCTCGCGTTCATGCTGCTCGCGATACTGCTCGGGGGCGCGGCGGTCGCCCGTCGCAGCCTCCGCGACGTGAGGCTGCCGCTCGCGATCATGGTCGCGGGAGCAGCGTTCGAGGTTGTGCTCTACAGGCTCTTCGCGGACGGTGGCTTCTTCCCATTCAGCGTCTGGCAGCTCGCGGCCGCGCTGGTCTTCTGCGGGATCGGGCTGATCGCGACGTGGAACGTCCCGTCCGCACGCCCGCTACGCGGGCTGTTCGTCGTGTACCTGTTTGCCTGCGTTGCCACCTTCGCGGTGCCCTCGGACATCGGGGCGAACATCGAGCGCATCCGCTATGCCGCGCTGCCGATCGCCGTCCTCGCAATGTCGCTGCGGCGGTGGCGGCCACTCGCGATCGTCTTGCCGGCAGTCGTGCTCGCGGCCGCCTGGAACGTCATGCCGATCGTGTCGAGCTACGCCAGGGCCAGCGCCGATTCGGGCCACGGGGCTGCCTACTGGCAGCCGGCGATCGACTACCTGCACCAGCATTCGAGCCCTTCCTATCGGGTGGAGGCCGTCGATACCGTCGATCACTGGCCGGCGGTCTATCTCCCCGAGGCTGGAATCCCGATCGTCCGGGGTTGGTACCGCCAGAGCGACTTCCCGCAGAACGAGCTGCTCTACGACCATCCGCTCCGGGCGCCCGCCTACCGGGCGTGGCTCCGGTCGCTGGGTGTCCGTTACGTCGTTCTCTCCGACGCGACGCCGGACTACAGCTCCCAGCTCGAGGCGCAGCTGCTCCGAAGCGGCCGCTCCGGCCTTGTGCGGGTCTTCCGTGCGGCGCACGTCGCCGTGTACGCGCTCCCGAATGCCCGGTCGATCGTCGTCGGTCCCGGCCTCGCGAGCGTCGAGTGGCTCTGGCCGACCCGGCTCGTCCTGCTCGTGGACAAGCCCGGCAACTACCGGGTCGCGCTCCGCTGGTCGCCGTACTGGCGGACCCGGCAAGGGTGCGTCTCGCGCGAGCCCGACGGAACAGTTCGCTTGACCGCTGCGCGTGCAGGCCTGGTCGACCTGAGCATGAGCCCGAACCTGACACGCGGCCTCGCGACGCTCGCCGGCGTCGACTCCAAGCGCAGATGCGGTTGATCCGCCGGCGCGCCGATACGATGCGCGCATGACCGACGAAGGGAAGTCGATCACGGAGCAGCTCGACGAGCTCGGGGTCCAGCTCGACTGGGTCCGGGAGTACCTTTGACCCCGCTTCGCTCGAACGGCGGGTCGCAGAGCTCGAATCGGAGCTGAGCACCCCGGGTTTCTGGGACGACCAGGCGCACGCCGCCCGAGTGTCGGCGGAGCACGCCCGGACCTTGCGCAAGCTCGAGGGATACCGCACCCTGCAACGCGACTACGAGGATGCGCGTGAGCTCGCGGCGATCGAAGGTGGCGAGCTGGACGACGAGATCGTCACGTCACTCCGCCCACTGAGAGCTGAGCTCGAGCGTCTCCAGGAGGCTGCGCTCTTCGACGGGGAGTACGACGCGGGTGATGCCGTGGTCACGCTGCAGTCGGGAACGGGCGGCACCGACGCGCAGGACTGGACCGAGATGATGCTGAGGATGTACGAGCGCTGGGCGGCGAGGCGGGACTTCAACGTCGAGTTGCTCGAAGCGAGCCCGGGAGAGGAGGCCGGCCTCAAGTCCAGCACTTTCACGGTCGGGGGCGAGAACGCGTACGGGATCCTGAAGGCCGAACGCGGGAAGCACCGGCTCGTGCGCCAGAGCCCGTTCGACGCGGCGCACCGTCGCCACACGGCATTCGCCACGGTGATCGTGGCTCCGCTGCTCACCGTCGACGCCGACATCGAGATCGACGAGAGCGAGCTGAGAATCGACACCTACCGCGCTCAGGGCGCGGGTGGGCAGCACGTCAACAAGACGGACAGCGCCGTCCGCATCACCCACCTGCCGACGGGCATCGTCGTTCAGTGCCAGAACGAGCGGTCGCAGTCGGCGAACAAGCAGACCGCGATGCGCGTGCTGAAGGCGCGGCTGGTCGAGCGTGCCGAAGAGGAGAGAGAGGCGCTGTTGGCGAAGGAACGGGGCGGATCGGCCGACACCGGCTTCGGCGGCGCGTCGATCCGCTCGTACTACCTCCACCCGACCCAGCTCGTGAAAGACACCCGAACCGGCTACGAGACGGGAAATGCCCAGGCAGTGCTTGACGGCGACCTCGACGGCTTCATCCGCGAGTACCTTCTTGCGCGAGCTGCAGGGAGAATCGTCTAGTGCTTGAGCTACACTTGGCCGAACCTTCGCGCCAGTGCCGTCCGGTGGGCGGCGCCGTCACCGAATCGTGCAAGAGACTGAGCTGACACCTCCCGAAGCGACCGCTGTCGTCGACGAGCCGCCACTTCCGGCGAGCACCCCGCCCTCCGCGGGCTCGATGATCGTGTTCGATTCGGTCACGAAGGTGTACGAGCCCGACGTAGCGGCACTGCGCGACGTCACGTTCCACATCGACAAGGGCGAGTTCGTCTTCATCGTCGGCGCCTCCGGCTCGGGGAAGTCCACACTCGTGCGGTTGCTGCTCAAGGAGCTCGAGCCGACTGCAGGCAAGATCGTGCTCGGGGGTCGCGAGCTCGGCCGGTTGAAGCGGAGCAAGGTGCCGATGCTTCGTCGCAACATCGGCTGTGTGTTCCAGGACTTCAAGCTGCTGCCGAACCGCACCGCGTCCGAGAACGTCGCCTACGCGCTCAAGGTGCAGGGCGAGTCGGCGACCTCGGTGCGCAAGAAGGTGCCGGAGGTGCTGGCGATGGTCGGCCTCTCGCACAGGATGAACTCCCTTCCCGATGAGCTGTCGGGCGGCGAGCAGCAGCGCGTCTCGATTGCGCGCGCGTTCGTCAATCACCCGCCGTTGCTCGTCTGCGACGAGCCGACGGGAAACCTCGATCCAGACACGTCGGTCGGCATCATGCAGCTGCTCTACCGCATCAACCGCAGTGGGACGACCATCCTGATGGTGACGCACGACCGCGAGATGGTCGACAAGATGCGCAAGCGGGTGATCCAGCTCGAGCACGGGCGTCTGGCGCGCGACGAGCGCCGCGGAGGGTACGCGGGGGAATGAGACGTAGGCTCGACGGAGTCTCCCTGGGAGCGGAGGTGCCGGCTTTGCCGGTGCCGGAGCGGGTATGAGCGTTCGCGCGAAGCTGTTGGTCTCTGAGGCGTGGCGGTCGCTGGGCGCGAATCTGTCCACGACGGTTGCCGCGACCATGACGGTGCTGATCGGGATGTTCCTGCTCGGCCTGTTCATCGCTCTCGGCAGCTGGACGGTCTCGTGGTCCAACCACGTGAAGAAGGAGCTCGTCGTCAAGGTCTACTTCGACGGGCATCCTGCCGCGACCGCCGCACAGAAGACGGCACTCGTCCGTCGGCTCGAGCAGAGCCCGTACGTCAAGCCGGGCGGAATCAACTACATCAACTCCGAGCAGGCGCTCGCGATCATGAAGAAGCGTTACCCGGACCTGACGCGTGATCTCACCTCGAACCCGTTCCCGGCCGAGCTCGAGGTGACGCCGAACAAGGCCGAGAACGTCGACAAGCTCTACAACTCGATCGTCCTTCCGCACAAGCCGCCCGGAGTTTCGACGGTGAACGACGGGAAACGAGTGTCGCACCGGATCTTGCAGGTCGCGCACGTGATCGAGGTGGTGTTCGTGCTGGCGACGCTCATCCTGCTGATCGCCTCGATTCTCCTGATCTCGAACACGATCCGACTCTCGATCTTCTCGCGACGACGTGAGATCGAGGTGATGAAGCTCGTCGGTGCGACGAACTGGTTCGTGCGCGGCCCGTTCATGCTCGAGGGTCTGTTCTGCGGGCTCGCGGGATCGCTGCTGGCCGTGTTCTTCATGCTGCTCGGCAAGACGATCGCACTTCCGGCGATCCTGCCGCACCTCACCGGGGACGCTGACGTGAAGGCGCTCGCCTTCCCGCTGACGGCGCTGATCCTCGTCGCGATGGGCCTCAGCCTGGGCGCGATCGGCTCTGGGCTGACCATCCGCCGCTTCCTCCGCGTCTGAACGCCGTGGCGGCCCGCGTCTCGGCGGGTGCATGGTCGGGGATCAGGCGGCGCCCGGCGGCTTTCGCGTTGGCCGCGGCGGTCGTCGTCGCGTTCGCCGTTGGACTGATCGTGCGGCCGGTGCCGCCCCGCGCGAAGCCGCCGAGCGAGCTCGATCAGGTCCGGGCGGTGCTCGAGCGGCAGTACTACCGGCGACTTACGCCGGCGCAGCTTGCGCACCCGTCGATCCCGAAGCTGATCGCGTCGCTCGACGATCGCTACACGACGTATCTGACGCCGGCCGAGTACCTCGTGGCGCGACGGCAGTTCGCCGCCGGCTACGGGGGCATCGGGATCACGGTTGCGCCGACCCCGAACGGCTTGGTCGTGCGCCGGGCGTCGGTTGGACCGGTGCACGCACGAGGGATCCGACCCGAGGACGTCATTCTCGCCGTCAACGGGAAAGCGACGAAAGGGATGGCCTATCGCGAAGCGATCGGGCGCGTCCTCGGCGCGCCGGGGACAACGGTGCGCCTGCGCGTCCAGCGTGGGCTGCGCACCTTCGACGTGACGGTCAAGCGGCGGCGGTTCGAGGCTCACCCCGTGCACTCGACGCTCGACGGCAAGGTCGGCGTCGTCCGGATCTCCGCATTCGTGCAGGGCTCGGCGGCCGAGACGCGGACGGCCGTTCGCCGGCTCCGCGCCGAGGGCGCAACCGCCTTCGCGATCGATCTTCGCAACAACCCCGGCGGACTGCTCGACCAGGCTGTCGAGGTCGCCTCGCTCTTTCTGCGCGACGGCTCGACGATCGTGTCGCTCGCGGGCGCGCACCGGCCGCTCCGAACCTACGACTCGAAGGGCGATCTCGCCGTCACCGCTCCGCTGGCGGTGCTCGTCAACCACCGCAGTGCGAGCGCCTCCGAGGTCGTCGCGGGCGCTCTCAAGGACTATGCACGCGCCACGATCATCGGCCGGTCGACGTTCGGCAAGTCGCTCGTCCAGCAGATCTACCAGCTGCCGTCCGGGGCCGCCTTGAAGCTCACCGTGGCCCGGTACCTGACTCCCGCGGGATACGTGATCTCACGCGGGGGCATCCAGCCTGACATACCCTCGCGCCACGCCCTTGCCGCCGCACTCCGCTTCTTCTCTGGTCGTCGAAGTTAGCCGCCGCGGCCGGCTCCTGATCGGCGAGCCGTACTTCGCGCCCGGGGTGCCGATCGTGCTGGAGACGAAAGGGAGCGGCGGCGTCGGTCCCGGCGAGCTCGCGCTCGTGCGCACCGGCCGTGGCCGGGCGAGGGTGGAGCGCGCTCTCGGGTCGGCGACACGCATCGAGGATGTGCTGGAGGCGCTCCTGGTCGAGAAGGGCGCGCGTGTCGCCTTCGAGCCGCACGACGCGCCGGCGCCGGTCCCGGACGACCGGGTCGACCTCCGCGACCTGCTGACGTTCACGATCGACCCGGAGACGGCAAAGGACTTCGACGACGCTTTGTCGTTCAGGCGCGAGGACGACGGCATCCGCGCCTGGGTGCACATCGCCGACGTCTCGTACTTCGTCGGTCCCGGAACGCCGCTCGACGGCGGTGCCGCGCGGCGGGCGTTCTCGACCTACGTGCCCGGCGCGGTTGCTCCGATGTTGCCGCACGAGCTCGCGGACGACCTCTGCTCGCTCCGGCCGTTCCAGGACCGGCTCTGCGTCACCGTCGAGATGCCCCCGAACGGCGAACCGCACTTCTATCGCTCGGTGATCCGCTCCGACGCTCGTTTGACCTACGGCCAGGCCGAGGCGCGCGACGCGCCCGCGGCAGTCGCTGAAGCCCTCGCGCTGAACGACGAGCTGGCACGCGACTGGCGAGCGAAGCGATTCTCGCGCGGAGCCCTGCAGGTGCAGACACCCGAGGTCGTCTTCCGCTTCGACGGTGACGGCGGAGTCGCCGATGCCCGGCTCGAGGGCGAGCCGCACTCGCACATGCTCGTCGAGGAGTTGATGATCCGCGCGAACGAGCATGTCGGCGCCTTCCTGGCCGCCCGCCGGCGCGAGACGCTCTACCGCGTGCACGAGCGCCCCGACCCGCAGGCGATCGAGCAGCTCCTCGCCAAGCTCGCCGACCTGGAGGTTCCGACGCCGCCGGCGCCCGACCGGCTGACGGCCGACCAGGCGGCTCGGCTCGCGGGGGCGATCTCGCTGCGCGTCGCCGAGTACACGGCGACGGCAGGTCGCGGACGTGAGGCATTCCCCTCGCTCGTTCTGCGGGCGTTCAAGCAGGCGCGCTACGACCCGCGGAACCTCGGCCATGCCGGGCTCGCGAGCTCCGCCTACTGCCACTTCACGTCACCCATCCGCCGCTATCCCGACCTCGTCGTGCACCGATCGCTCCTGCGCGAGCTCGGTCTCACCGACGACCCGCTGCCAGCGGATCTGCAGTCGCTGGCGGAGCACGCGTCGGAGCGGGAGCGCGAAGCGGCCCAGGTCGAGTATCTCGCCGACGAGATCTGCGCGGCCTGGCTGCTCGAGCGCAGGCTCTACGACGCAGGCTGGGACGCCCGGTGGGAGGGGGAGATCGTCGGGCTGATCGGCTCCGGCCTCTTCGTCCGCTTCGGTGAGGTGTTCGAGGGGTTCCTGCCGGCCCGCCGCTTGCACGGGGAGTTCTTCGAGCTGAACCAGATCGGCACCGCGCTCGTCGGCCGGACGACGGGGCGCCGGTACCGGCTCGGCGACCCGCTCGGAGTGCGCGTCGAGTCGATCACCAAGAACGAGGGGAAGGTCGAGCTTGCCCTCGCTCCGGGAACACGCGCCGCCTGACGCTACCCTCCCCGTGCCGATGGCCGAGAAGACGATCGCCGAGAATCGCCGCGCGCGGCACGACTACCAGCTCCTCGAGCGCATCGAGGCCGGTCTCGCGCTGACCGGGACCGAGGTCAAGTCGCTGCGCTCCGGTCGCGCGACGCTGGCGCAGGCGTACGCCGAGGTGCGGGACGGCGAGGCGTGGCTCGTCGGCCTGGAGATCGCGACGTACGACCAGGGAAACCGCGCGAACCACGAGCCGACCCGATCTCGCAAGCTGCTTCTGCACCGTCGTGAGATCGATTCCCTCTACGGCAAGGTGCGCGAGAAGGGGCTGACGATCGTGCCGACGAGGCTCTACTTCAAGGACAGCCGCGTGAAGGTCGAGCTTGCCGTTGCCCGCGGGAAGGAACATCGGGACAAGCGGCGCGACCTGATGGAGCGCGACGCGAAGCGTCAGATGGAACGCGCCGTCAAGTCCCATCGCTAGCCTCCAGTGAAGGGATGAAGGCTTCCGCGCCCAAGCTGTTCTCGGCCGCGCTGGTGATCGCCGTGCTTTCCGTCTCCGCGGCGGGGGCGGCTGCGACACAGCCGAGCGTTGCGGGCATGACCCTCGGTGCCGCCGATGTTCCGGGTGCGAAGCTCGTGTCCCAGGGCAAGGTGGCAGCGGGCGGCTACGTGTCGGCATACCAGCGAACGCTGAAGTTGTCCGCGCCCTACGGTCGCTCCCAGATCGTCGGCGTGCAGTCGGAGGGAAAACTCGCGACGAACGCCAAACAGGTGACGACAGATCTCGCGGTCGTCCAGCGCGTTCTCAATTCGCCGGCCGGCCGGGCCGGCTTCGTCGCGGGGATCGCGGGCAAGCTGCAGGTCAAGGCGTCGGCCGTCAAGCTCGGCGCCCTTCGCCATCCACGCGTCGGCGACGGAACGGTCGAACTGCCGCTGAGCATCGACCTGAAGGTCACGAAGGCGTACGAGAGCCTTCTGTACATGCGCCTCGATCGTGTGTTCGAGCTGTTGGTGGTCGTGGGCGCTCGCCCGATCGCGCCGACGGACTCGGCGACGCTGGCGCGGGTCATCCAGGCGCACATCAAGCAGCAGTTGACGCCGGTCGACGTCACGCCGCCCGCGATCACCGGAACGGTCGACGTCGGGCAGACGCTGACCGTCACGCCGGGGGCCTGGAGCAACCCCGATGTCGCGCTCACCTATCAGTGGCAGCGCTGCGACGGAGCGGGAGCGAACTGCGCCGCGATTGCGGGTGCGACGTCGACGACCTACGTTGTCGCCGCCGCCGATGCCGGCTCGACGTTCTCCGTCGTCGAGACGGCGACCGATCGCTTCGGGGCGCCCACGGCGACCTCGGTGGTCACGGCGGCCGTGCCCGTCGCGCTGCCCGTGCCGTCACCCGGGCCGCCGCCCTCGCCCTGAGCCTTCGGGCGCGCTACGCTCCGTGGACAAACATACGGGGGCGCCATGGCTTCGACGTGGTCGGTTCTCCGGGTGAGCTGCAAGCCGAGGTCTCCGGTCGGCCTCGTAAAACAACCGGAACCAATGCAAGTGCGGATCACGATCTCGCACTCGCTGCCTAGTCTCTAGGGACAAAAGCAGCGTGTCGGCCCGGGCGAGCCCGCGTCCCGGAGCCGGCATCAACAAGCGGGCTAGGCGCCGAAGGAGAGCCACTCGCCGGAGGCGCGACACTGAAGGAGGGCTAGTCCGGCGGTAGGTCGGTCGCACACCGGCCGCCGGGTGAATGCAAAGGGCGACCTAAGCTTGTAGATGCTCGCACCGGTGCGTCCGCGGACGCGGGTTCGATTCCCGCCGCCTCCATTCCTGTTGTCATTTCCACAACATGCTATGACGATTGGTGTTCCGTTGAAGGTGCCGTCGGCTCACGATTTCGACCCGAAGAGGTCGGAGGTTTTCAAGTCCGGCTAGCTCCCATCGCCTGTTGCAATAGGGTCGTTCCGTGAGCGACGGGCTCGATCGCCGGCTGGTCGCCGTCATGTTCACCGACATGGTCGGCTACACAGCGCTGATACAGACGGACGAACGTCTGGCCGTCGACACGCGACAGCGGTACGTGGCTGCGCTCGACCGCCAGCACGACGCCTTCGGCGGGACGATCGTCCAGCGGCTCGGGGACGGGAGCATGAGCATGTTTCCGAGCTCGTTTGCCGCGGTCGGGGCCGCGGTCGCGATGCAGCAGGAGCTCGCCGCGCAGGACGTGCCGCTTCGAATCGGCGTCCATGTCGGCGAGGTGGTCGTCGAGCCCGAGCGGCTCACGGGCGAAGCCGTCAACATCGCTGCCCGGATCGAATCGTTCGCCGTGCCCGGGGGCGTGATGCTGTCCGACGCCGCGTACGACCAGATCAGGAACCGGAGCGACGTCGCCGTCGTCGCGCTCGGGCGATTCAGGCTGAAGCACGTCGGTCGGCCGTTTGAGCTCTACGCCGTCTCAGCCGACGGCATCGTCGTCCCGGATCCCGGTGCGCTGGAGGGAAAGGGCGAGCGGCTGGCGAGCTTGCCCAGCAATCTCCCCGACCCGGCGACGGGACTGGTGGGGCGGGCCGACGACCTGGCGGCGCTCTTCAAGCTTGCGCGCGAGCACCGGGTCGTGACGATCACCGGGCCGGGCGGGGTTGGGAAGACGCGCATCGTCTCCGAGCTCGGCCGCCGGCTCGCGCCCGAGTTCCTGGATGGTGTCGCGTTCGTGCCGATGGCCGACATCACCGAGGCTGAGGACTTCCTGCCGGCCCTAGCCGAAACACTCGATGTGAAGGAGGCTGAGGAGCGGACGCTCGGCGAGGGGATCATCGCGCTGATCGGCAACAGAAAGGCGCTCCTGCTCCTGGACAACCTCGAGCAGATCGTCACTGCCGCTCCTGAGATCGCCCGGATCGTCGAGCGCTGCCCGGAGCTCCGGATCGTCACGACCAGCAGGACGCCGCTCCGAATCGACGCCGAGCGCGAGTACCCGCTCGCGCCGCTCGAGATCGACTCTGCGGTCGTGTTGTTCGTCGAGCGCGCGGGGACGGCCGCGGAGTCGCCCGACAGCGAGGCGACCGTGGCGGCCATCTGCCAGCGTCTCGACGGCCTGCCGCTCGCGCTCGAGCTTGCCGCCGCCAGGCTTCGGCTCTTGTCGCCGGACGCCCTGCTCGAGCGGCTCGATCACGCTCTCGACGTGCTCACCTCCGGTCGTCGTGATGCGCACGAGCGGCAGCAGACGCTGCGCGCCACGATCGACTGGAGCCACTCGCTCTTGAGCGAGCAAGAGCAGCGTTCGTTCCGGCGCATGGCCGTCTTCGCCGGCGGGTGCACGCTGGCCGACGTCGAGGCGGTCTGTGCGGACCCCGGCGCAACCTGTCTCGACGAGCTGGAGTCGCTCGTCGACAAGGCGCTCGTCCAGGTAGACGGGCGGAGCGGCCGGCTTCGGATGCTGCAGACGATCGGCGAGTTCGCGGCGGAACGGCTCGATCTTGCCGGCGAGGCGGGCGAGATCGCGGGGAGACACGCACGCCGCTATGCAGAGGTCGCACGCGAGGTTCGCGATGCAATCGAGGGACCCGACCAAATCGGATCCGTGGAGCGCGGTATCGCTGAGGAAGGCAACCTGCAGGCGGCGCTCGAGACGTTCCTCGCCGGAGCGCGGGGCGGTGACGCAGCCGCCTGCGAAGGAGGAATGCAGCTTTGCGGCGACCTGTGGATGTACTGGCACATCCGCGGCAAGAACGTCAGCGCACGCGAGTACGCCGAGGCATTTCTCGCAGCGAGTCAGGGTCTGCCTACCAGCGTGGGCCGGTCCGGGGCGCTGATCAACGTCGGCCTTGCTTTCTGGATGACCGGCCAGATCGAGCGCGCGAACGAGGAATGGAGCGAGGCGTACCGGATCGCCGAGGAGGTCGGGGCCGGTCGTGAGCTGTGCCTTGCCGCGCTGTGCCAAGGGCTCGGGCTGCTCGGAGTGGACACCGAGGGCGCGCTCGAGTGGACGGCGCGCGCGATCGAGCAGAGCCGCGGTCGTGAGTTCGAGTGGGCGCTGGGCTTCGCTCTTAGCTTCAACGGCATCGCCCACGCGCTGAGTGGCGAGGTCGACGTGGCAGAGGGGCGGTACTTGGAGGCACTCCAGATACAACAGCGGCTCGGCGACTGCGAAGGAATTGGCACGTCGTTCGGCGGTCTCGCCCAGCTGGCCGCCGGCCGCGGCGAATCGACGGCGGCCCTCGACCTCTACCGGCAGGCGCTTGCCGCGTTCGAGGCGGTCGGCGACCGGAGCGAGGTGGCGCGGATCCTGTCCGAGATGGCGTGGGCCTGCCTCGACAGCGGAGAGGTCGCGCTGGCCCGCCGCTACTTCTTCGACTCGGTGCAGGCGCACACCGATGTCGCCAGCGTCCGCGGCGTGGGGCTCTCGCTCCTGGGGCTTGCAGCCGCCGAGGCGGTCGAGCACCGTCCCGAGCGCGCCGTGCAGATCGCCGCTGCGGCCGAGGTGTACGCCCAGGAAGAAGGCATCGTCGTCGTCTACTCCGACGACACGCCGGGCCGGGAGCTCGTCGAACAGGCGCGAGCTGCGCTCCCCGCCGACGAGGTCGCCCGCGCCACCGAGACCGGCCGCAACCTCCCGATCGAGGAAGCGCTCGACCTGGCCAGACTGGCTCAAACGGCAGGGGCGTAGACGCGAAGCTGCCGCTCAAGCGGCGCCGGAGGGTTTGACAGCTGTCCGTTACGTGGCACCCACGTCGCCGAGCAGCTCTGACGGGGCGCGGGGAGGTTTGAGAATAGTCCGCTTAGGCCCATACGCTGTTGTCGTTCTGACAACGTTGGGACGACCTTCGTCCGCCTGCTCGGGCGACACTTCCGAACGCTGGCTGCACGCGAGTGAGCGTTTCCTGAGTGGTTCACACTGGGATCTACACTCGGGACTCTGGAGGTCTTGTTCCTGTTCTTCTTGGAGGAGTGTGTTCGAGAAGCCGTTCGAGCAGACTCTCTAGGGGTGGTGGAGGGTTTGAATAAGTTCCCCTCAGGTCCATTGTTGTTGTCGTTTTGACAACGTGCTATACAAGCCGACCGCTCAGGCGCGAGGGCCACTGCGCAGACGACGTTCGCTCGGGAACCGAATCCGACCGTTAGAGTCGTTCGCCAACCAACCGCCACGGAGCGCGAAGTGATCAAGCACACGCGGCTCGAGGGCTCGCAACTCGTCGGCAATCTGTTGGGGGATCCGAGCGAACGAGATCTTTTCGTCTATCTACCCCCGGGCTACGAAGAGTCAGACCGTCGCTATCCGACCGCCTACCTGCTGCAGGCGTATGGCACGACCGCGGCAGAGATGATCACCCCGGCCACCGACGGCCAGCGATGGTCGCCGCCGCTCGAAGACGTCCTCGACCCGGTGTTCGGGCGCATGGAGGCGTCTCCGATGATCGTCGTCGTACCCGACGGCTGGTCGCGCTGGGGCTGCGGCCAGTGGGTGGACTCGCCTGTGACAGGCAACTTCGAGCGGTACCTGCTGCACGATGTGGTCCCGGCCGTCGACTCGGCCTATCGCACGATTCCGAGCGCGCGAAGCCGAGGCGTCTTCGGCTTCTCGTCGGGAGGCTTCGGCGCCTGGAATGTGACCTCGCGCAACCCCGATGTCTTCTGCGCGCTGGCCATGCTCTCGGGCGACTCGTTCCTGGACATGACCCACAAGTTCATGCCGTACAAGTACTTCGACAGCATCTGGCCGGAGGCACCCAACGGCCCGATCGAGGGGAACATCTGGTCGGAGCTCGTTTACGACTACTCCGCGACGTATTCACCCAATCCGGATCGTCCGCCGTTCTACGTGGATCTGCCCGTGGCCTGGCCCAGCGGCGAGCTGATCCAGGAGGTCTGGGACCGCTGGCTCGCCTTCGACCCCGTCGTCAACGTGCACGACCGTCTCGACAACCTCCGGAAGCTGTCCGGGATCCTGCTCGACGCAGGCTCCAACGACGACTACAACCTGCATTGGGGCCACCGGCTCCTCAGCCACCACCTCGACGAAGCCGGGATCGCGCACGAGCACAGAGAGAACTCCGGCAATCATGGTGGCCGCGCAGACGAGCGCTACCAGGTTGCGCTGCAATGGCTGTCGGGCGTCCTGGACGGCGACTGAGCCGCAACGTGCCCTACGCGGCCGTGAACGGGCTGAAGATGTACTACGAAGTCCACGGGGAAGGGCCGATGCGGTCGAGATGTTCAGAGCGATCCCCGGCGCGCAGCTGTGCGTGGTTCCACATGCCGGCCACGGCGTCCTTCCAAAAGAGGCGGTTCTGACGTTCCTTCAGGAAGAAGCGAACGACGCCGCGTAACCGCCTCGAGCCCGCCGGCTCGCCGACCAGTTCACCGCATCAGGGGGACGGTGAGCTGCGGACCACGACGGCGCTTGCCTGGAATCAGCGCTCGTGAGATTCTGGGAGGAGGGCCGTCGAGAAGGCGTTTGAGACCTTCAGGAGGGTTTGAGTAAGTTCCCCTCAGGTCCATGATTCGCTCAACAAGGCCGTTCATGAGGCCGCGCGCGTTAGTATCCGCGCATGCCGGCGCCGAGTCGCGACTTGATTCGCGGGGTCCCGTTCTTCGCGCAGACCGACGAGACGTTTCTCGACCGGCTGGCCGAGGAGTTCAACGACCGCAAGTACGCGCCGGGCGAGCTGCTCGCCGAGGAGGGTGAGCGCGGCCGTACCTTCTTCGTGATCGAAAGCGGCGAGGCTGCGGTGCTCGTGCACGGCAACGAGGTGCGAAGGCTAGGCCCGGGCGATTCGTTCGGCGAGATGGCCCTGATCGACAAGTCCGCCCGTAGCGCCACGGTCAGGGCCGACACCGAGGTTCGCGGCTATCAGTTGCCCGTCTGGAGCTTTAGGCCGATCGTCGAGAGCCATCCGGAGATGTTCTGGGCACTGCTCGAGGCGTTGGCGCAGCGCGTTCGCGACGCGGAGTCGCGTACGTAGAAGTTCCGATCTCGACTCATTGGGACAGCGTCTACGAGGCGATGCGGCGTATCGAAGATGCCGACGTTGGTCAGTTTGAACCCGGGCACGAGCCAACGTGATGCAGTCGGGGAGAACTCAGCGAACTGGCCCTGCAACCCTGACTCTGTTTGCCTAGGCTCGTGTCGTCTCCCGCGCCCGGAGGCTTGATCGACGGACTTCGGGCTGTCAGCCGGAACCCTGGCCGCAGGGCCAGTTTCATAAGAGTACTCCCTTGCCGCGTGTGACCCGCGCTTGCAGCGCAGGTTGATACCTATCGGCCGACCGGCTGAGAGCGCGGCGAGGATCTCGGGTGTGCGCAGGCGGAAGAGCCGCCCGACTGCCGCAAACCCCCGGACGGCTCCTCTTGCGAGCCGGATGCGAGTGCCATTCCCCCGAGGCGCTCGCGTCCCTCACCCTCACGCGCAGTCAGTTAAGCGGGGGGAAAATGTCGGAGTGCAAAACGTCCGGGTAGGTTTTCCCGCCGGGGCGCTTTCGTGGCTGGGCGGGATAGCCTCGCAAGACTGGCCGGATCGCCCGAAGAAACGAACAACAGACGGCGATCTCGCTGCGGGATCTGAGCGCGGACCGCGTCGGTATCAGCCCGCCGCGCGTTGACGAACCGATTACCGGCGCTCTGCGTAGTAAGGACGGCAACCGCGAAAGGTTGGGATCAAGCGGTGCGCAACCTCGAACTCGATCTGACACTCACCTCTGAACAGGTCCTCGAGGAGTGGCGTCGGTGCGGCCTCGGGGTCCGGAGCGAGTCTGAACTGGCCGGGCTATGCCCGCCGCTTTCGCACCAGCATCGACAGGGGTCGGTCAGGTCGTGTGCGCGTGTGGTCTTCTGAGGGCACGCCGGGCCCGAACGTCCCGATCGAGGACGTCGCCGGGACGGTCAGTGGGCTGATCGCGGAAGGAAAGGTGAAGCATTTCGGCCTGTCGGGGGCAGGTGTGGAGACGATTCGCCGCGCACATGCGGTGCAGCCGCTCACGGCCGTCCAGAGCGAGTACTCGCTCTGGTGGCGCGAACCGGAGGACGAGATCATCCTAACGCTCGAGGAGCTTGGCATCGGCTTCGTCACGTTCAGTCCTCTCGGCGCGGGCTTCCTCACCGGGACGATCGACGAGAACACGAAGTTCGACAGCTCGGACTACCGCAATACGGTCCCGCGGTTCGGTCCCGAGGCTCGGAAGGCAAATGAGGCGCTCGTCGAGCTTGTCCGGCAGGTCGCAACACGGAAAGGTGCGACACCCGCACAGATCGCGCTCGCGTGGCTGCTCGCACAGAAGCCGTGGGTCGTCCCGATCCCCGGCACGACGAAGCTGCACCGCTTGGAGGAGAACATCGACGCTACGGAGATTGACTTGACGGCCGACGATCTCCAAGAGATCACCGAAGGTTCGTCGCAGATCACGACGCAAGGCGCCCGCTACACCGAAGCCAACCAGCGGTGGATCGACCGCTGATCGCCGTTCCACTCCGCAAACGACGATCCTTGCGAGCGTCGATGCCGCTACGACGTCCGCCGTTCAGAGACATAGTGTGACGCTCGTGACAGAGAGTCTGGGTGCGACGGTCTCCGAGGAGACCCAGGGGAGTTCGAGGCTGGCCCTTCTGCTGGCGATGGCGATGTTCGTGCTCGTCGTTGATACGTCGCTGATGAACGTCTCCATCTCCGCAGTCGTAAGGGATCTCGATACGACCGTCAGCGGGGTGCAGTCTGCGATCGCGCTGGAGGCGCTGGTGTCTGCGGCGTTCATCCTGATCATGAGCAAGGTCGGTGACCTGATCGGCCGCAAGCGAGCCTACGTGCTCGGCCTTCTCGCCTATGCGACGGGCGCGTTGGCGATGACACTTGCCCAGAACCTGACGGCGATCATCGTCTTCTGGGCGATCATCGGCGGCCTGGGAGCGTCACTTTTGCTGCCCGCCATGCAGTCGTTGATCCACGGAAACTTCGAGGGCGCTGCGCGCAAGAAGGCCTATGCGCTGGTCGGGGCCGCAGCCGCCATCGCCGCCGCAGTAGGACCGCTGATCGGCGGGTTCGTCACGACCGTCCTGTCGTGGCGCGTCGGCTTTGCCCTCGAGGTCGTCGTGATCGCGGTGGTGCTGTCCCAGGTCAAGCTGATCCGCGATGTGCCCTTTACCGGGTCCCGGCAGATTGACATCGTCGGCGCAATCCTCTCGGTTATTGGGATGGGCGGCCTCGTCCTCGGCATTCTCGTGTGGCAGGAAGGAGGCGATTACGTCCTGGTGCTGATGGCGGTCGGTGCCGTCGCGCTCGCGCTCCTCGCCTGGTGGCTCGTTCGTCGCAAGAGCGAAGGCAAGCAAACCCTGATCGACCCGGACCTCTTCAAGTTCCCGCATTTCACGACCGGTATCTCGGGGCAGCTGCTGCAGAACGTCACGCTCGGCGGAGCGATGATCGCGCTCCCGATCTTCTTGCAGATGACTCTCGAGTACAACGCGCTGAAGACAGGGCTGACCCTGGCGCCGCTATCGCTCAGCATGTTCGGGGTGGCGCTACTGGCCGGCCGCAAGTCGGGGAAGCGCCGGCCGAGCGACCTGGTCCTGGTGGGATTCGCCCTGGCTGCCATCGGACTCGCTTCGATCATCCCGATCGTGCCGCGGGCGGACACCGGCTGGGCGCTGTTCATCCCGCTTCTGATCACCGGCTCCGGTCTCGGGCTACTGGTCTCTCAGCTGAACAACTACACGCTGTCCCCGATTGACGACGAGCGAGTCGGCGAGGCCGCGGGCGTCAATTCGGCGGCGGGATCGTTCGGCCTCTCGTTCGGATTGGCGATGGCCGGCGGGATCCTCCTGGCCTTTCTCGCCTTCGATTTCACCAACCTCGTCCAAGACAGCGCCGTCATTCCGGCTGCGCAGCAGCAACAGATCTCCGACACCCTCGAAAACGACGCCGAAGTGATGAGCAACACTCAACTCGAACCGCTCCTCACCGGTGAGCCCAAAGACGTGCAGGCCGAGATCCTTCGCATCAACAAACAGGCACGCGACCGCTCGCTCCAAGTCGCGCTGCTGGTGCCGGTCCTTGCCAGTCTCCTCGGTTTTGCCAACGGCTTTCGTATGCGACGGCTACCCGACCCGACTCCGTCCGAGTCTCTCGAAGGGGCGGCCCTCGGCTGATCCGCCTTCTCGCAGATGCCGGGCTCCGGCCCGAACGTGTTTATACGCTGCGCGCGGTGAGGGCACTTCCCGAGGGCTACGAGAACAGTGAGCTGATCGACTCACTGGCCGACGGTTGGAGCTTCGACGTCGAGGTTGCCGAGTACGTGCCCGTCGGCGCCGGCAGCTACCACTGGACCGTGACCGATTCGAGGGGTACGCGGGCTTTCGTCACGGTCGACGATCTGGACCAGAAGCAGTGGCTCGGAGACACACGCGAGTCGGTGTTCGAAGCCTTGCGAGCGGCATTCGACACTGCATTCGCCCTTCGTGACACCGGTCTCTCATTCGTCGTCGCACCGATCCCGACGAACCGCGGCGAGACGGTCATTCGGGCGGGAGCACGCCATGCGATCGCGCTCTTCCCGTTCGTGGAAGGGCGTTCGGGTCGGTTCGGTCACGCGGATGCCCGCGAGCTTGTCGCTCTGGCGGTGATTCTGGCCGAGCTCCACCAGGCAACACCCGTGGCGCGCTCGGTGGCACGCAGTGTCGGCGTCGAGCTGCCGGGTCGTAGCCGTCTCGAATCGGGCCTGCAAGAGCTGAACCAGACGTGGGAGGGTGGCCTGTTCTCCGAACCGGCTCGCCGTGCCTTCGCCGACCACGCGGACGACGTGGCCGACCTCCTCGCCCTGTCCGACCGCCTTGCGGCGACCGTGGAAGATCGCGGCTACCCGTGGGTCGTAACCCACGGGGAGCCGCACGCCGGCAACGTGATGCGGACGCGTGAGAGCAGCGTGCTCGTCGACTGGGACACCGTTGCATTGGCCCCTCCAGAGCGAGACCTCTGGATGCTCGTCGGTGAGAACGGCGAGGCGGCGGCGACCTCCTATACAGCCGCTACGGGCCATCGTCTCGACGATGATGCCGTGAGTTTCTTTCGACTCACGTGGGATCTCAAGGACCTCGCGGAGTACCTGAATGTGCTCCGTTCGCCGCATCGCGAGACGGAAGACACGGCGAGGGCGTACCGAGGACTGACGAACTGCGTGTCGATTCGAGATCGCTGGGCGGCGCTGCTCGGCTGAAGTCGTGCGGGGGCTTTGATTCCCGTCGCGTTCCCCGGCGCCAAGCACAGGTTTGAACGAGGCTTTTGGCGGCTCTCTTGCCGGCGGGAGTTGGTCGCGTTGCGTCAGCGTCGTACGCTGTCGCCGTGGACGGCGGCAGCCCGAGCTCCAGCGGGGACGAATCTCCGGCCCAAGCCGTTGACTCTGAGGCTTCTCGGAGCGTCGTGCCATCGCCCTCGGTCCGCACGTTCCTCATCGCGGACGTGCGCGGGTACACGGCCTTCACCAAGGAGCACGGCGACGAGGAAGGAGGTCGGCTCGCGTCCGCTTTCGCAGGGCTCGCCCGCGAGGTCGTGGTCGCCTGCGAAGGCGAAGTGGTCGAGCTCCGTGGCGATGAGGCGCTCTGCGTATTCGGCTCCGCCCGACAGGCGATCCGTGGAGCAGTTGAACTGCAGAGGCGCTTTCGCGTGCAAACGCACGACGGCCCGGCGTTCAGCCTGCCGATCGGGATCGGGCTCGATTCGGGCGAGGCGGTTCCGATCGAAGGTGGATATCGCGGCAGCTCTCTGAACACGGCCGCGCGGCTGTGTAGCTTGGCGCGGCCAGGGCAGATCCTCGCCACCGAGACGGTCGTCGCGCTTGCGCAACGAATCGAAGGCATCCGCTTTCTCGAGCGTCGCGCCGTACGTCTGAAAGGACTCGAGAAGCCGGTCCGGCTGATCGAGGTGGTGCCCGAGATTCCGCTGCCGCCGCTTCCTGCGCTTTCGACGCCACCCCGACCTCGTGCACGGCGACGGCGCATGCTCGGCGCGGCGGGCGTCGGCGCCGCGCTCGTTGTCGCGATCGTTTCGATCGCCGTCGTCAAATCGGGCGGCTCGGGACCGCCGATCCGCGTCGCCGCGAACTCGGTCGCGACCGTCGACGGGGGTCGCGTCACGGGGCAGTCTCACCTGGGCGGCGCGCCGAGTGCGATGACGTCGGGAGCGGGTGCCGCCTGGATCGCGAGCGAGACGGGCGGGACCGTCTCGCGTCTCGACCTGTTTTCCGGGAGCGTCACCTCAGCGGCGCTCGGCGGAATCCCCGGTGGGGTGGCGCAAGCGGCCGGGTCGGTCTGGGTGACCAAGCGTGACGGGCGCGCGTTGGTTCAGATCAACCCGGACACGTTGGCACCCGTGCAGTCGATCACGGTCGGGAACGGCCCGGGCGCCGTCGCCGTCGGTCGCGAAGCCGTCTGGGTTGCCAACTCGGTCGACGGGACGTTGTCGCGGTTCGATCTCGCGCGAGGGTCGGTCACGGACACGATCCCTGTGGGAGCGACTCCCGATGCAGTCGCCGTCGGCGCCGGCGCCGTCTGGGTTGCCGATGAGGACTCGGGCACGGTCGTGCGCGTCGATCCGGTGACCCGCACGCCCGGTACGCCCATCAACGTGGGGAACAGGCCGAGTGCCGTTGTGGTCGGGGACGGTGCGGTCTGGGTTGCGAACAGCCGCGATGGGACGGTCTCGCGGATCGATCCGGCGACGAACGCCGTCGGCGCAACGATCGATGTCGGCGACGAGCCCTCCGCACTTGCCGTCGAGCGCGGCGCTGTCTGGGTTGCCTCGAGCGGATCGGGGTCGATCACCCGCATCGACACGAAGACCAACGAACCGAGGGTCGTGGCACTCGGGAGCAGGCCCGTTGCGCTCACGGCCGCCGGCGGGAAGATTTACGCGTCTACGGTCAGGTCGCTCACCGGCCACCGAGGCGGTGTGCTGCGCGTGGAGACCGCACCCCCGTATTGCCGCTGCGTCGATCCGGCGCTCGCCCTCGGGGACGCGACCGAAGGTGCGGCGCGGCTCGTGTTCGACGGGCTCGTCACGTACCGCCATGCGCAGGGTGCTGCCGGCCAAAAGCTCGTGCCCAACCTCGCACTCGGCCTGGCCCAGCCGACAGACGGGGGCAGGACCTATCGGTTCCAGCTGCGGGCCGGGCTCCGCTACTCGGATGGATCGCCGGTGCGCGCGTCAGACTTCCGGTCGAGCATCGAGCGCGATTACGCGGTCAACCCGTTCAG
Organism: uncultured Thermoleophilia bacterium; assembly: GCA_963742605.1. GTDB lineage: Bacteria > Actinomycetota > Thermoleophilia > Gaiellales > Gaiellaceae > PALSA-600. The sequence goes on from CAVUNA010000007.1 coordinate 259,703, forward strand.
CACTACCTTCCGAGCGATCGCGGGCGCCGCGTCGTGCCGGGTCGGCCGTCGCTGCGATCTTTCGAGAGGGATCGTCACCGACAACGACACACGGGCGATCACGATTCACCTCGGTCGGCCCGATCCCGATCTCCTCCACGAGCTAGCGCTGCTGGAGGCCTCGCTGGTGCCGGCGACGACACCGTTGCATCCGCCGCCCGGCCGGCCGATCGTCGGAACCGGCCCGTACCGCGTCGCGTCCTTCGATCCCGAACACCAGCTGCGCCTCGTGCGGAACATGCACTTCAAGGTCTGGTCGCCCGAAGCCCGGCCCGACGGCCACGCGGACGAGATCCGCCTTCATCTGACGACCCGCGTCGGAGCGAGCATCAAGGCGGTCGAGCAGGGCGCCGCCGACCTGGTCTCGATCGCCTTCCGTGGGCTGACGCCGGCGCGGCAGCGTGGTGTGTTCACGCGCGACGTAGGCCGATTCCACACGGATCAGCAGCCGGGTACCTCGTGGTTCTTCCTGAACAGCCGGGTCGCACCCTTCTCGGACGTCCGGGTCAGGCGGGCGCTGAACTTTGCCGTCGACCGGTCGGTGCTGGTCAGCGCCGCCGGCGGGCTCGACGCGATCACCTGCCAGGTCGTGCCGCCGAATCTTCCGGGATACCGGCCGTACTGTCCGTACACGCGGAATGCGAACGACGGCGGCAGGTGGACCGGTCCCGACATGGCAAGGGCACGGTCGCTGGTTGCTGCGTCGGGCACGGCTGGCATGCGGGTCGAGGTGGCGACAAACGAACGTCCGGTCCCGCTCGGAAGCGGCCGTTACCTGGTTTCGGTGCTTCGCCGACTCGGTTACCGAGCGTCGGTGCGCGTGATCCCGGAGGAGAAGTACGGAGGCGTCGTCGCCGACTCGAGAAACCGAGTTCAGCTCGGCCTCAACGGATGGATCGCGGACCAGCTCACCGCCTCCAACTTCCTCGAGCCGATCATGACGTGTGCGGCGTTCGTTCCGAATCGGCCGACGAACTCCAACTTGTCCGAATACTGCAACCCGGCGATCGACTCGCAGATCAAGGAAGCGACCGAACTGCAGACGTCCGATCCCGCGCGGGCGAAGGAGCTCTGGGCGCAGATCGACCGCGCGCTCGTCGACCGGGCCGTCGTGGTGCCGATCAGCACGCCGCGGAGCCGGGTGCTCGTCTCGGCGCGCGTCGGCAACTACGGGAGCCATTTCCTCTGGGGCACGTTCCTCGATCAGCTCTGGGTGAGATAGGGCGCGACCTAGGACAGCAACCTTGTCGACTCCGCCTCGCCCGCGACATCGCCCATCCGCACGTAGAGCTCGCGAGCCTCCGTCAGCTGCGATCGCGCCGGGCGGTTCAGTGCGACGAGGCACCTCCCGTGACCGAGGAGCGCGTCGGCCAGACCCGGAACGCCGCCGAAGTCGCGCCAGCGCTGCTCCGCTTCCTCGTAGAGCGGCAGCGCGTCGGAGGCACGTCCCTCTGCCTCGGCAAGCATGGCGGCGGCGGCCGCGCGGGCGCTCCCGATGCGGCCGAGCTCGACCGTCAGGCCGTCGGCCAGCTCGCGCGCGAGCTCGAGTGCGTCGGCCGACGCGCACATCCGGGTGAGCTCGGGCAGGAACAGCGCGCGGTGACGATCGGAGGAGCCGCGCGTGACGTCGGCAAGTTCGCGCACGAGGAGCAGTGCACGGTCGCCGTGGCCGTTCGCGAACGCGACGAGCGCGCCGGCCGAGAGCGCGGGGACGAGCAGCTGCAGATCGGCGGATGCCCGCGCCTTCGGGAGAACGTCCTCCAGGATCGACGCCGCGTCCGTCGTCTTGCCGCGCCGGGCGACGACGAGCGCCTGGTAGGGGAGACCGAGCACGAGCGCCTGCAGTCCGCCGGTCTCGTGCTGCGAGCCGACTACCTCTTCGACGATCGCGAGCAGTTCGTCCCAGCGGCCGAGATCGAAGAGCATCCACGTCGACTCGGATTTCGACCACCAGAGCGAGCCTCGCAGCCCACGCGAGACGCAGAACGCCTGCGTCGAACGGTGGAGCTCGAGCCCTTGCTGGGCCCCGACCGACATCCAGGTGGCGTCGGCGAGGTTCAAGTGACCGATCCCGACCGAGAGTGCCGAGGCATCCTTGAGGCGCTCGATCGACTCTCGGAGGTCGTCGAGCCCTTCGGCATCGCCGAGCTCCGTCCGGGCAACCCCCCGGTATTGCAAGGTCCTCGCCGCGAGTACGTCGAGGCCGAACTCGTTCGCCATTGCGATCGCCGCTTCGGAGGTCACGATGCATTCGGCCGCCCTTCCGCCCATCATCTCGCTGCCCGCCATCTGGGCGAGGTAGAGCGCGAAGACGCGGCCGGGTGGATGGCGCTCGAGCAGCTGCAACGCCTGCTTGGCGAAATCGCTCTCCTCCGCAGCGCTACCCCGGTACGAGGCGTAGCGGCTGAGCTCGACGAACGCCTCGGCGGCGCCGAGCTCGTCGCCGACTTCGGCGAACAGTGCCGCCGCCCGTCCGGCGTCCTCCTCCGCCTGTGAGACGGACAGCCCTGCTACGGTCCGCGCCGCCTTCAGGAGCAGCGGCGCCTGCGCCGCATCGTCCGGGTCATAGAGCGCGGCCGCCCGATGGTAGAAGCTGTCCGCCTTCGGAAGGTCGAGCGACGCCGCCCGATCGCCCGCGAGCTCGAACATCCGTCGCGCGGCCGGGACGAGCTCGTCCGCGACCTGCTCGTCGCCGGCTGCTCGCGCCAGCTCGAGCGCCTCCTGGTAGTGGTAGGCAAGGACGTCCGCCAGGTCTCCGACGCGCTCCCCGGCCTTGGCCTCCATCCACGAAGCGGCCGCCCTGTGCTTGCGGGCGCGCGCGGCTCGCGGGATCTGCCCGTACGCGACATCGCGGAGGAGGACGTGCCAGAACGCATACTCGCTCTCGCCCTCCATCGTGCTCGTGCGCGCCGGGCGGACGAGCTCCCGGCGAGACAGCTCGTGCAGCGCAAGCTCGACCTCGCGCTCGTCGAGATCACCCATCTCGGCCAGTGCGCTGCTCCAGAACACCTTGCCGACGACCGCTGCGTCCTGGAGCAGTCCTTTACGCTCGGGCGACAGTGTGTCGAGTCTTGCCGCGATCAGCGAGTGGACGCTGTCCGGGAACGCGATCCCCTCACCGGTGTCGCCGAGCCCACGATCGGCGACCAGACGCACGAACTCCTCCGCGTAGAGGGGGTTCCCGCCCGCGCGCTCCAGGATCGTCTCTCGCACCTGCTCGGAGACGCTCCGCTCGAGTAGCCCTTGCACGAGCTCGCTGGTCTCACGTTCGGAGAGCGGGGCGAGATTGATCGTGTGCGCGTTGCGCGTCCCGGCGCCCCAGGAGCCGTGCTTCTCGAACAATTCCGGGCGGGCGGTGCAAACGAGCAGGAGCGGCACGCCGTGCGCCCACTCCGCGAAGTACGAGAGGAACTCGAGGAGTGGGGCGTCGGCCCAGTGCAGGTCTTCGATGACGACGACAGCCGGTCCGTCGGAGGCGATCGATTCGACGAAGCGTTGCCACGCGGCGAAGGACTCCTCCCGCGATTCGGATTGACCCGAGTCGATCCCGAGCAGCGGCAGCAGTCTCGCCTTGAGCCAGTCGCGCTCCTCGATCTCCGGAAGCGCTGCGTCGAGCTTCGAAGCCGCCGCATCCGGCGAATCCGACTCGAAGATCCCGGCGTGTGACTTGACCAGCTCGCCGAGCGCCCAGAAGGTGATCCCCTCGCCGTACGGAAGGCAGCGGCCCTGGCGCCAACGGATCAACTCGGGACGCTCGTCGACGTAGCGGGACAGCTCTGCGCAAAGCCGGCTCTTGCCGACGCCGGGCTCGCCCACGAGCGTCACGAGCTCGACGGTCGAGTCACGCGCGCACCGGTCGAACAGCCCCTGCAGGAGTGTCTTTTCGACTTCCCGGCCGACGAACAGCGTGTTCTGCGTCCTGATCAGATCGGCGCCGAACCGCCCGCGCGCCTCGACCGCCCGGTAGAGGTGGATGGGCTCGCTCTTTCCCTTCACGTTTACCGGCGCAAGCGGTTCGTAGACGACGATCCGCTCCGTCTGCCGGTACGTCTCCTCCGAAACCGCCACCTGGTTGACGCCCGCGGCTGCCTGGATCCGCGCCGCAGTGTTCACGACGTCGCCGGCGACGATCCCCTCACCCTGCTCGGGCCGAGCCTGCAGCGCGACGACTGCCGGTCCGGTGTTGATGCCCACCCTGACCTCGAGCTTGAGCTCCGGCTCCCGCTCGTTCAACTCGGCGATCGCCTCGATGATCCGCAGCCCGGCGCGAACGGCACGTTCGGGATCGTCCTCGTGGGCGGCCGGCGCGCCGAAGACTGCCATGACGGCGTCGCCGATGAACTTCTCGACCGTGCCGCCGTACCGTTCGAGCTCGTGGCGCACGCTCGCGTGGTAGGGGCGAATGCGCGCGCGCACATCTTCGGGGTCGGCTCCTTCCGACGCCGCGGTGAAGCCGACCAGGTCACAGAAGAGGACCGACACGATCTTCCGCTCCTCGCTTCGCGCAGCGGCGGAGTCGGTCAGTGGGTCGCCGCAGTCGTTGCAGAACCTCGCTGCGTGGGCGTTCTCCGTCCCGCACCTTGGGCAGATCACCGGCCGAGCGTAGTCATTCTGTGAGAGCCTCCAAGCCTTTCCACCAGGAGGAGACTGCATGGCATCCGTCGCGCAAGTGCTCGAGACGATCGACCCGGCGACCGGCGAGGTGATCGCCGAGGTCCCGGACGCGGGCCCCGCAGAAGTCGACGAGGCCGTCCAGCGTGCGCGCGAGGCGTATCGGCCGGGCGGCGAGTGGCAGTCGTTCGCTCCGGCTGCTCGCGCGCGGCTCCTGTGGAACGTGGCCGACCTGATCGACCAGAACGCCGACGAGCTGGCCGAGCTGGAGACGCGCGACCAGGGACAGCCGATCGGGATCTCCCGCAACGTCAGCATCCCCGCTGCCGCCGAGCACTTCCGCTACTACGCCGGCTGGGTGACGAAGATCGCAGGCGAGACGAACCCGCTCTCGTTCCCGGGCACGTTCAACTACACACTGCGTGAGCCGCTCGGCGTCTGCGGCCTGATCATTCCGTGGAACTTCCCACTCCTGATCACGGCCTGGAAGGTTGCCCCCGCGCTTGCGTGCGCGAACACCTGCGTCGTGAAGCCTGCAGAGCAGACACCGCTGACCGCGCTCCGCCTCGCCGAGCTGATCGCCGAGGCAGGCATCCCCGATGGGGTGGTCGAGGTCGTCACCGGCGGTCCCGCCGCCGGAGCGGCCCTCGCCGAGCACCCCGACGTCGACAAGATCTCGTTCACGGGCTCCACCGAGATTGGGCGATCGGTGATCAGGGCATCGGCGGGCAACTTCAAGCGCGTCTCGCTGGAGCTCGGCGGCAAGAACCCCGCCGTCGTCTTCGACGATGCGCCGCTCGAGAGTGCGGTGGGCGGTGTGCTGCAGGGGGCGTTGCTGAACAGTGGACAGGTCTGCGCGTCGTACAGCCGCGTCTACGTGCAGCGCGCCATCGCCGAGGCGTTCGCGGAGGCCGCCGCGTCGGCGGCATCGTCGATGACCGTCGGCCCCGGCCTCGAGGCATCGACGCAGCTCGGGCCGCTCGTGACGCACGAGCACCGCGAGAGCGTCGAGCGTTACATCCGCCTCGGAGTCGATGAAGGCGCCGAGCTCCTCTGCGGCGGCGAGCGGCCGGGAGACGAGCTCGAGCGTGGTGCGTTCCTGACGCCCGCCGTGTTCGCCGGCGTCGACGACGGGATGACGATCGCCCGTGAGGAGATCTTCGGTCCCGTCATCTGCGTGCTGCCGTTCGACGACGACGAAGAAGTGGTGGCGCGTGCGAACGACACGGCGTACGGGCTCGCCGCCTCGATCTGGACCCGCGACGTCGGGCGGGCCCACCGCCTTGCCGCGGCGACGCGAGCCGGCAACGTGTGGGTGAACATGCCGAATCCACTCGATGCGGCTGCGCCGTGGGGCGGCGTCAAAGCGAGCGGGTGGGGGCGCGAGATGGGGAAGGACGCCATCGACCTGTACACGGAGGTCAAGAGCGTGTGGGTCTCGCTGTCGTGAGCGCCCGAAACGCGGACGTGGTCGTCGTCGGCGCCGGCTCGGCCGGCGCGGTCGTCGCCCGCCGTCTCGTCGACGGTGGCCGTCGCGTCCTCCTGCTCGAGGCCGGCGGTCGCGACGAGCATCCCGCGATCGACGACCCCGGCCGGGTGCACGAGCTGTGGAACACCGAGGTCGACTGGGCGTACGAGACCGTCCCGCAGTCGCACGCCGGCGGACGCCGGCTCGCCTGGCCACGCGGCCGCGTTCTCGGCGGCTCGAGCTGCCTGAACGCGATGATCTGGGTGCGCGGCGCTCCCGCCGATTTCGACGCCTGGGCCTACCTCGGAGCGGACGGCTGGTCGTGGGAGCACGTTCGCCCGATCTACGAGCGGATCGAGCGACGCGGCGCCGGCGCACCGGGAACCGTGAGCCTCCTTACCTCGTTCGAGCCGGACGCCATCCACAGCTCGATCGCCGACGCGGCGCAGGAGCGGGGGATCCCCTTGAACGCGGACTACAACAGCGGCACGCAGGACGGCGTCTCGTTCATGCAGTACAGCATCGAAGACGGCGTTCGTCACAGCAGCGCGGCGGCGTACCTCCATCCGGTCGAGGCGGACTCGAACCTCGAGGTGATCACCGGCGCGCTCGCACGGAGACTGCTGTTCGACGGGACGCGCTGCATCGGTGTCGAGTGGTCGGACGGTACGAGCATCGAGCGCACCGATGCGGCAGAGGTCGTCGTCTGCGGCGGGACGATCGGCTCGGCGCAGCTCCTCCTGCTCTCGGGGATCGGGCCGGCGGAACACCTGCGCTCGTACGGCATCGACGTCGTCGCCGACCTGCCCGGGGTGGGGGAGAACCTGCACGACCACCTGCTCTCACCCGTGATCTTCAGCGCGGAGCGAGCGGTCGGCCCGCCGTCGCCCGGGCTGCCAGCCTGTCAGACGCACCTCTTCTGGCGCTCACGGCCGGGGCTGCCAGTGCCCGACATCCAGCCGATCCACTTCATGTTCCCGATGTACGAGCCGTGGATGGAGGGTCCCGACAACGGCTTCACGCTGATGGGCGGGATGGTGCGCCCCGTCAGCCGGGGGTCCCTGCGCCTGACCGGTCCGGGCCCGGACGACCCGGTCGCGCTCGACCCCGAGATCCTCGCGTGCGAAAGCGACCTCGAGAGCCTCGTCGCGGCGGTCGAGTTGTGCCGGCGGATCGGCGGCGCGGACGCGCTCGCCGAGTGGGGCGCCGTCGAGCGCTACCCGGGCCCGTCGGTCGACACGCCGGCCGCCCTTCGCGACTATGTGCGCGAGACTGCCATCACCTACCACCACCAGGTCGGCACCTGCAAGATGGGCACCGACGCCGCCGCCGTCGTCGATCCGCGGCTCCGGGTGCACGGCATCGAGGGGCTGCGGGTCGCCGACGCCTCGATCATGCCGATGGTGACGACCGGGAACACGAACGCTCCGTCGATCATGATCGGCGAGCGCGCAGCGGAGTTCGTCCTTGCCGATGCGTGACGAGATCGACGCCTGGCGCGCGGGCGAGCCGGGGCAAGAGACGCCCTTCGAGGAGGCGAGCGCCGAAACGTGCGCGCACCTCGCCCGCGGCGAGGAGCTGCTGGCGCGGCTGCCCGCCCGGCGTGAACGGAACGAGGCCGAGAACGAGACCGGAGCTGTGCTCAAGGCCGAGCTCGACGCCGCTCGGGCGCGATTCCTGCGCGCTCACACCGACGCCGTCTACGCGGTGTTGACGGACGATTTCCGACGTGCGCTGCGCGACGCGGAGCTGGTCGATGCCGCCGCCGGGCGCTTCCCTGGGCTCGTGCCCTCGCACGCGCAGCTTGCCGCCGAACGGGCGCGGGCCCTGCCGGACAAGGAAGGCGTCGAGATCGCACAAGGACTGTTCCTGTCGTTCGTGCTCGCGTCGCAGCGCTGTGGAGCGCACCTCGTGTGGTCGATGCTTCGGCCGACCGAGGCGGCACTCGCACGTCTCGACGACTTCCGCGTGACCGGCGTCGCCGACCTCGGCGGGACGTACCTCGAACGGCGTGGGCGCGCGGCGTACCTGGAGATCCGCAACGACCGTCACCTGAACGCGGAGGACTGCGACACGCTTCCGACCACCGAGGTGGCGGTCGACCTGGCGCTGCTCGACCCCGACGTGGAGGTGGGCGTCATCCGCGGCTCGGTCGTCAGTCATCCGCGCTATGCCGGGCGGCGCGTCTTCGGCGCGGGGCTCAACCTCACGCATCTCTACCACGGCCGCCTCGACTATCTCTTCTTCGTCACGCGCGACCTCGGCTACGTGAACAAGCTCTTCCGTGGACTGAGCGGCGAGGAGCACCGGCCGAACGAACCCGAGGAGACGACCGAGAAGCTCTGGGTGGCCGCGGTCGAGACCTTCGCCATCGGCGGCGCGTGCCAGATCCTGCACACGGTCGATCACGTGATCGCGGCGCGCGGCGCGCGGCTCTACCTCCCGGCGCGCAAGGAGGGCATCCTGCCGGGCGCCTCCAACCTGCGGCTTCCACGCTCGGTCGGGGACCGGCTGGCCCGGCAGGCGATTCTCTCCGGGCTCGAGTTCGAAGCGGGAACGCCGCGCGGAGATCTCCTCTGCGACGAAGTGGTCGAGTCGTCCGACGAGATGGACGCCGCAATCGAACGGCGTGTGCAGGAGCTCACCAGCTCGGGGCTCGTGAACGCCGCGGGCAACCGGCGCGCGTTGCGCGTCGGTGCCGAGCCGCTCGACCTCTTCCGGCAGTACATGGCGACGTTCTGCCGCGAGCAGGCGTATTGCCACTTCAGCCCGGCGCTCGTGCGCAACCTCGAAGAGCACTGGAGCGCTCACGAGCGCCGCCTCTGATCCCGTGATCTGGAGCGCCGCCGAGCAACTGCCGCGCACTGAGCTGCAGGCGCTGCAGCTCGAACGCCTGCGGGTCACCTTCGGGGTCGAGCTCGACTCGCTGGAACAGGTCGGGGAGCTGCCGTTCACCGACAAGTCCCGGCTGCGCGACGCGTATCCCTTCGGGCTGCTGCAGGTCCCGGTCGCGTCGCTCGCCCGATTGCACGCGTCGAGCGGCACGCACGGCAAGCCGACGGTGGTCGCATACACGCCGGCCGACCTGGACGCCTGGACCGAGTTGATGGCGCGCTGCATGACGATGGCCGGCGTGCGGCCGGGCATGCTCGTGCACAACGCAAACACCTACGGGCTCTTCACCGGCGGGCACGGCTTTCAGCAGGGGGCCGAGCGGATCGGGGCGCCGGTGGTCCCGGTCTCGGGCGGCATGACCGCGCGTCAGGCGATGCTCCTGCGCGATCTCGGCCCGCAGGTCCTCGTCGCCACGCCCTCGTACGCACTCGTGATCGCGCATGCCGTCCGGGACGCCGGGATCGACCCCGCCGAGCTCCGACTCGAGCTCGGCCTGTTCGGCGGCGAGCCGTGGACCGACGGGCTCCGCTCCCAGATCGAGGACGCCCTGCCCGGCCTTCGCGCCGTGAACTTCTACGGCCTGTCGGAGATGTGCGGCCCCGGCGTGGCCGCGGAGTGCATCGAGGCGCGCGACGGCCTGCACGTCCACGAGGACCACTTCCTGGTCGAGATCGTCGATCCCGGCACGGGCGCCGTGCTGGACGAGGATGCGGAGGGCGAGCTCGTCTTCACCACGCTGGTCAAGGAGGCGATGCCGTTCCTCCGTTACCGGACCGGCGACATCGGGTCGATCACGCGCGCACGGTGTCGTTGCGGCCGTACGACGGCGCGCATCAGAGGGCTCCGGGGACGGCGTGACGACATGATCACCGTGCGCGGCGTCAACGTGTACCCGTCGAGCGTCGAGCACGTGCTCCTCTCGGTTCCCGAAGTGGCTCCGCACTACCAACTCGTGGTCGAGCGCCCCGGTGACATGGACGAGCTGACCGTCCAGTGCGAACCGGTGACGGACGTCGAGCCTGCCACGCTCGAGGCAACGGTCGGGCACGTGTTACGCGAGCATCTCGGCATCCGGGTCGCTGTCGAGGTTCTCGAGCGCGGAGCGGTCCCTCGCAGCGAGGGCAAGGCGGTCCGCGTCGTCGACCGGCGCCGATGAGCTCTCTCGTATGAGCTGGGGCTTGACCTTCCGGTTGCGGGAGTACCTGCGGGGGAGCCTCTGGTTTCTGCCGCTACTGGGGACGATCGCCGGTGTGGCCCTCGGCCTCCACTGCTGATCGGGACGCGACGGGTCCTCCATCGCATGCGACCCGTCGCGGTCGCGTCACTGGTCGCGAGGGCCGGGCGTCACGCCGTCGAGGGGGATGTTGTGCGACGAGATCCGCGTCTACGGAGGAGTTGGGTGAGACCGTGCGTCCGGAATATCGCGCGGCCGTCGACGACGAGCTCGGCCGTCTCGCAGCGAGTGTTGCGTCGAACTGGGCCGGCTCGCCAGGCCTCGACCGAGCGCTGGCCGCCGACCGCCAGGGGATCGGCGGTCCACCCGAACGACGCTCGCGTCTCTGATAGACACAGGACGTCGCAGTACCCACGAGTTCGTATCGAGAGGAGCCGGTCGTGGCAGAGCCGTTCAAGGGGACGATCAACGTCGATATTCGCGACTCGAAGCCCGATTGGGGGCCGTTCGAGCCGCCGAAGGCACCCGACGGTGCTCCGAACGTCCTCTACATCGTCCTCGACGATGTCGGCTTCTCGGCGATGAGCTCGTACGGCGGCCCGATCCCGACGCCGAACATCGACCGGATCGTGGCGAGCGGCGTCCGCTACACGCAGTTCCACACGACGGCTCTGTGCTCCCCGACGCGCTCCTGCCTCCTCACCGGGCGCAACCACACGCGCAACAGCATGGCGTGCATCACCGAGGCGGCGATCGGCTTTCCGAACGCGAGCGGGACGATCCCGCCGGCGAACGGGATGCTCTCGGAGATCCTCGGCGAGCGCGGCTGGAACACCTACATGGTCGGCAAGTGGCATCTCTGCCCGACCGACGAGATGAACCTCGCCTCGACGCGGCGCAACTGGCCGACCGGCCGCGGCTTCGAGCGCTGGTACGGGTTCCTCGGCGCCGAGACGAACCAGTGGTACCCGGACCTGGTCTACGACAATCACCCCGTCGACCAGCCGAAGACCCCGGAAGAGGGCTACCACCTCACCGACGACATCACCGACAAGGCGCTGGAGTTCATCCGCGACGCGAAAGCCGTCGCGCCCGAGAAGCCCTTCTTCCTCTACTACGCGCCCGGCGCCTGCCACGCCCCCCACCACGCGCCGAAGGAGTGGATCGACAAGTTCAAGGGCCAGTTCGACATGGGCTACGAGGCGATCCGCGAGCAGACGCTCGCCGACCAGAAGAAGCTCGGCATCGTGCCCGCCGACACGGAGCTGCCGCCGATCAACCCGATCGGGGACCAGACGCGCACGGGGCCCGACGGAAAGCCGTTCCCGATGCTCGATGTAACCCGCCCGTGGGCTTCGCTGAACGACGACGAGAAGAAGCTCTTCTCGCGCATGGCCGAGGTGTACGCAGGGTTCCTCGCGCACGCCGACTTCCACATCGGGCGCGTGCTCGACTACCTCGAGGCGAACGACTTGCTCGAGAACACGATGATCGTCGTCGTCTCCGACAACGGCGCCAGCGGCGAGGGCGGGCCGAACGGCTCTACGAACGAGATGAAGTTCGCCAACGGCGTCCCCGACGACCTGGCCCAGAACCTGGCGATGATCGACGAGCTCGGCGGCACGAAGACGTACAACCACTACCCGAACGGCTGGGCGATGGCGTTCAACACGCCGTTCAAGATGTGGAAGCGGTATGAGTTCAACGGGGGCACGAGCGACCCGTGCATCATCTCGTGGCCGGCCGGGACGAAGGCGCGCGGCGAGATCCGCCACCAGTACCACCACGCGATCGACATCGTCCCGACCATCCTCGACGTCCTCGGCGTCGAGCCGCCAGAGACGATCAAGGGCCACACGCAGTCGCCGATCGACGGCGTCAGCATGCGCGAGAGCATCGACGACGCGTCGGGCAAGACGAAGCGGAAGACGCAGTTCTACGCGATGCTCGGCTCCCGCTCGATCTGGCACGAGGGCTGGAAGGCCGTGACGACGCATCCGACCGTCGCGGGCTGGGGCAACTTCAACGACGACGAGTGGGAGCTCTACCACGTCGACGTCGACCGCTCGGAGGTGAACAACCTCGCCGCCGAGCAGCCGGACAGGCTGCGGGAGCTCGTGAACGTCTGGTTCGCCGAGGCCGGCGCAAACGGCGCGTTCCCGCTTGACGACCGCACGCCGGTCGAGATCATGACGGATCCCCGGCCGCAGCTGACCACACCCCGCAACCGCTACGTGTACTTCCCGGACACGGCTCCGGTGAGCGAGTGGCAGGCCGTCAACACGAAGGGCCGCTCGTTCGTGGTGGGCGCCCTCGTCGACATCCCGGCCCCTGGGGCCGAGGGCGTGCTCTTTGCCATCGGGTCCCGCTTCGGCGGCCACGCGCTCTACGTCAAGGACGACCGCCTGCACTACGTCAACAACTTCGTCGGCGCCGAGGAGCAGCTGATCGTCGGCACCGAGGACATTCCCACCGGCGAGAACCTGATCCTCTCGGCCTCGTTCGAGAAGGAGGGGATGGAGCCGACGTGCGCCACCGGGACGCTGTCCCTCTACCACGGGGACAAGAAGGTCGGCGAGGGCAGGCTCAAGACGCAGCTCGGCGCCTTCGCGATCGCCGGCTCGGGGCTCTACGTCGGACGGCACAGCGGCGAGCCCGTGACCGACGACTATCCGGGCGAGTCCCCGTACGTCTTCACCGGCGGGACGATCAACCGGATCGCCGTCGACGTCAGCGGCGACCCTTACGTCGACCTTGAGCGCCAGGCCGAGATGCTGCTCCGGTCGCAATGAGCGACGACCTCGCGTCGTGGCGTGACACACCGACCCGCGCGGCGATCGTTAACTTCGTCGGGCGCGTGACGACGGAGGGCGGACCGGATTACGTCCCGCCCTCCGAGCGGATTGCCGTGTACGACAACGACGGCACGCTCTGGTGCGAGAAGCCGATGCCGATCGAGCTCGGCTTCATCCTGATGCGCCTCGCCGAGATGGCCGAGCAGGACGAGTCGCTGCGCAAGAAGCAGCCGTGGCAGGCCGCGTACGAGAAGGACTATGCGTGGCTCGGCGGGGCAATCGACAAGCACTACCACGGCGACGACAGCGACCTCGGTGTGCTGCTGGGCGGCATGCCGCAGGCCTTCGCCGGCCAGAACGTCGAGCACTACTCGAGCGCCGCCGACGCATTCCTCCGGGCCGGGAAGCACCCGACGCTCGGCCGTGCGTTCAACGAGTGCGGTTACCTGCCGATGATCGAGCTGCTGCGCTATCTCGATGCGAACGGGTTCACGAGCTACATCGCCTCGGGCGGTGACCGCGACTTCATGCGGCCGGTCACCGAGGAGATCTACGGGATCCCCTCCGAGCGCGTGATCGGCAGCTCGAACGCCCTCGCCTACACCGACGATGAGCACGGCGGCACCGTCTCGTACGAGGCGACGGGGGACTTTTTCGACGACGGCCCGATCAAGCCGGTGCGGATCTGGAGCCGCATCGGCAAGCGCCCGATCCTCGCCGCTGGCAATTCGAACGGCGATGTCCCGATGCTCCGCTACGCCGGCGGGAAGGGTCGTCCGGCGTTGCGGCTGCTCCTTCTGCACGACGACGACGAGCGCGAGTTCGCCTACACGACCGGGGCCGAGACGTCGCTGCAGCTGGCCGAACAGCACGACTGGACGGTGGTCAGCATCAAGCACGACTGGGCGGCCGTGTTCGCCGGCTAGGGCGGCTGATCAAGCGACTCGTCGGGGAGAGCGCGCCGCTCCCGAGAGCAGTGATGCCTCGGTCCCTGACCCGGAGCCCTTCCGTGCTGCGTTCGTGTGGCAGACTCGTAGCGTGCGCAACGGAGCGTCACGGACGAGGCTCGAGAGCCGCTGGGATCGCGTCGGCGGCATCCGGCTCCACTCGAGTGCCGGCGGCGCGGGGCCGCCGGTCGTGCTCGTGCACGGGTACGGCGTGTCGGGCCGATACCTGGTGCCCTTGGCGCGAATTCTGGCCGGCAGCTGTTCTGCGTACGTCCCGGATCTTCCCGGCCACGGGCGAAGCGAGCGTCTCCCGGTCGCGCCGGGAATCGACGAGCTCACCGATTCACTTCGCGCCTGGATGGACGAGGTCGGTCTCGAGCGGGCCGCGTTCGTCGCGAACTCGATGGGCTGCCAGATCGTCACGCAGCTTGCCGTGCGGTCGCCCGAGCACGTTGGGCCGATCGTGCTCTCGGGCCCGACGGTCGACCCGGCCCGGCGCGGCGGGCGTCGGCAGATCTTCGCCGGGTTGCGCGAGACCGGGCGTGAGCCGGTGTCCCTGGTCGCGCTCGCCGCGCGTGACGGCCTGGGCCAGGACGCTCAGCAACTGCGCGCCGCCGCGCGCTCCGCGCTCGAGGACCGGATGGAGGAGCGGTTGCCGCTGATCCAACAGCCGGCCGTCGTCGTGCACGGGGAACGAGACGCCTTCGTGAGCCGCGAGTGGGCGGAGCACGTCGCCGACCTCCTACCGCACGGGCGCCTCGTGGTCGTTCCGGGTGAGCCGCACGCCGTCCCCTACACCAAGCCCGACCTCATCGGCGGCATCGTCCGGGAGCTGATCGCCGAAGAAATCGAGCAGGGCGACCGCGAGCTCGTCGGGAGCCTCCCACATCGGGACGTGCCCGCACGGCAACTGCACGAACCGCGAGTGCGGAAGCTGCGCCTGCCACTCCTCCGCGACTCGCGGGGGTACGAGCCGGTCGCGTTCGCCCCAGACGAGTAGCGTCGGCGCCCGGATCGCGCCGAGCTCGGCGCGGACGTCTCGCTCCCAGACGTAGACCGCGCCGTGCAGAAGCGTGATCGGCCCGGTGCGGACGGCATCCGCGACGATCGTCGGCAGCTCTCCGCGAACCCCGTACAGCTCCTCGAGGAGAGGCAGCGAGCGTCCGAGCAACCCGCGACCGCAAGGGATGCCGGCGGGTGCGACGAGCGCGAGTCGCCGCACGCTCTCGGGCCGGCTGGTCGCCAGCTCGGCTGCCACCAGGCCGCCAAGCGAGTGCCCGAGGAGGTCGACCGGAGCGAGCCCGGCGACGTCGAGGAAGCGCCCGAGCCAAGGCGCGAGCTCGCCGGCGCGGATGCGTCCGAGCCGTGGCAGCTCGACGAAGTGGAGGCGATGATGCTCGGCGAGCCGTTCGGCGAGGAGCGACCACCAGCGCCAGGAACCGGAGAGCCCGTGCACCACGACGACGTCCGGCCCCGCCCCCATGACGCGGTAGCGTGTGGACCGCCCGTCGAGCTCGACCTGCCTCTGCTCCACGTGGGCATCTTGCATCACCAGGTGTGAAAGGGTCCTCCTGTAAAGGGTGGTTGAATCCAACCGATGACGGCGACACAGACCGGGTCGCTCGAGACGCTCGCCAACGCTCCGGCTGCCTTCCATCTGCTTGCGAAGCCGACAGGGGCGGTGTGCAACCTCGATTGCTCCTACTGCTTCTTCCTGTCGAAGGAGATGCTCTACCCGGGTAGTAGGTTCCGGATGGCGGACGACCTGCTCGAGCTGTACGTGCGGCAGTTGATCGAGGCGCACGCATCGAGCCCCGTGGTGACGGTGGCGTGGCAGGGCGGCGAGCCGACCCTGATGGGCGTGGAGTTCTTCCGCCGCTCGGTTGAGCTCGCGCGGCAGTTCTTGCAGCCCGGGCAGCGGATCGAGTACACGATCCAGACGAATGCCACCCTGCTCGATGACGAGTGGGCGTCGTTCTTCAAAGAGCACGAGTTCCTGGTCGGCGTCTCGATCGACGGCCCGCGCGAGCTGCACGACGCCTACCGCGTGAACAAGGGTGGGAAGGGCTCCTTCGACCAGGTGATGCACGGTCTCGGGTACCTGCGTGATGCGGGCGTGGAGTGGAATGCGCTGACGACCATCCATGCGGCCAACGGCGACAGGGGTCGCGAGGTCTATTGCTTCCTGCGCGACGAGTGCGACGCGCGGTTCATGCAGTTCATCCCGATCATCGAACGGGTCGCCGAGGCCACCGACGACGGCAGCGTGCCGTGGACGTCCTGGCGCGACCGGCCGCTCTATGTCCAGGAGGGCGATCGCGTGACGGGCCGCTCGGTGACGGCCGAGCAGTACGGACGCTTCCTGATCGACGTCTTCGAGGAGTGGGTGCGGCGCGACGTCGGTGAGGTCTACGTGCAGATGTTCGACGTCGCGCTCGCGAACTGGGTCGGTGAGCCGCCCGGGCTGTGCATCCATTCGGAGACCTGCGGGCTCGCGCTCGCGCTCGAGCACACCGGCGATCTCTACTCGTGCGACCACTTCGTCGAGCCGGCGTTCAGGCTCGGCAACATCAAGGAGCACCACATGCTCGAGCTGGTCGCCTCACAGCGCCAGCGGCAGTTTGGCCTCGACAAGCGCGAGAAGCTGCCTCGCTACTGCCTCGAGTGTGACGTTCGCTTCGCCTGCCACGGCGGGTGCCCGAAGGACCGGTTCATCAAGACACCCGACGGCGATCCGGGGCTCAACTACCTCTGCGCCGGGTTCAAGGACTTCTTCCATCACGTCGACGGGCCGATGCGGTTCATGGCCGAGCAGTTGCGGCGAGGGCTCGCGCCCTCGGCGATCGTCGCGCAATACGCGACCGAGGATGCCCGGCGCGGACGCAACGACACGTGTACGTGCGGCTCCGGGCGCAAGTGGAAGCACTGCCACGGTCGCCGCGCCGCGATGATTCGATAGGGTTGCGTCCGGTGAGCGACCGCATCCCGACGATCGATCTCGAGGACGGCGACACCGTCGCCCTGGCGGTCGGTGCGGGCGGATTGGTGGGCCTGGCCGTGGGCCTGATCGTCGACTCACGGCTGCTTCGCCTGCTCGGGTTTGTCTCGATGGTCGCGGGTGGAGCGTTGCTCGTCCGAGAGAAGCTCGCCGAGCGCGGCGAGAAGATCGACGAGGCGGAGAGCTCCATTCGCTCACAGCTGGACGACCTCGACCCGGTCGCGCGGGCGCAGGTGCTCGCCAACGTCGCTCAGTCCGAGCTCAAGCTCTAGTTCTCGAGACCGCGATCTAAGGCGGCGCTTAGCAAGATCGGGTATCCCTGGGGCATGACAGTGCTTCGTCGCTCCGAGCTCCGGATCTTCTTCTTCGTCGTCATCGGCCTGGTTGCGGTCGGCGTCGCTGCAGCATTGGCCTTCGCACGCGGCAAGCCGATCGGCACCGGCATCGTTGTCATCGACACGAATCTCGGCTACCAGGGTGGGGCAGCCGCCGGGAGCGGCATGGTGCTGACGTCCTCCGGGACCGTGTTGACGAACAACCACGTGATCTCCGGCGCGACGACGATCAAGGTCGTTGTCCCGAACACCAGCCACAGCTACTCCGCGCGCGTCGTGGGTTACGACCGCAGCAGAGATGTCGCTGTCCTTCGGCTGCAAGCCGCCTCCAACCTGAAGACGATCTCGGTCAGGTCTTCGAGCGCGGTGGTGGGCCAGGCCGTACGCGCCGTCGGCAACGCGGGTGGCACCGGGAACCTGACGTCTGCACGGGGAACGGTCACCGGGCTCAACAGGTCGATCGTCGCGAGTGACGAGCAGGGCAACTCCGAGCAGCTCACCGGGCTGATCGAGACGAATGCCGGCGTCGAGCCCGGCGACTCGGGTGGCCCGCTGCTCGACAGCTCGGGCAAGGTCGTGGGCATGGACACCGCCGCGTCGGGGAACTCGGCGTACGCGTCGGAGTCTTCCGATGCCTACGCGATCCCGATCGGATCGGCGCTCACGATCGCCAAGCAGATCGTGGCGGGCAAGGCATCTGCCACCGTGCACGTCGGCTCGACGGCGTTCCTCGGCGTCGAGGTTCAGGCTGCCAACGCCGACCCGTACGGTTACGGCGGGAACGGCTACGCGGGAACGGCGGGTGCGCTGATCGCGGGCGTCGTCCCCGGCGGGCCGGCTGCGTCGGCAGGGCTCGAGGCCGGTGACGTGATCACGGCGATCGACGGCCACGCCGTCTCGTCGGCGACCCAGGTCAGCCCGCTGATTCTCGCCAAGAAGCCGGGAACGAGGATCACGGTCGCCTACGTCGACCAGGACGGCAACGGCTACACGACGACCGTCAAGCTCGGCACCGGGCCTGCGCAGTAGCAGCGGGCGTCAGGGCTTCGCGTACACGGAGACGTGTGAGCGGCTCAGGTTCGTGAACGGCTCGCGCTGCCATCCTGCCCAGCGGTCCTGCAAGCCGAGCCCGGCGATGCGCGCCATCAGATCGAGCTCCGCGGGCCAGGCATAGCGAAACTCGAACGGGTGCGCTTCGACGCCGGCCTCGGAGAATCTGTAGTGCTGCGAGCTGAACCGCTGCGTCACGACGTCGTAGACGTCGAACGAGACGCCGTGGGGGTCCGCTCGGAACGGGATGATCGTCTGGCCGAGCGGTAGCAACTGGAGATCGGGCACGCCGGTTTCGATCACGAATCGTCCTCCGCTCCGAAGATGCGCGGCCGCGTTCTCGAAGCACGCGATCTGCGCCTCCTGGGTCACGAGGTTGAAGATCGTGTTGAACACGAGATAGACGACGGAGAACTCTCCGTTCACCCGAGTGGCGGCGAAGTCGCCGATTGCGACGTCGATCCACTCGCCTCCAGTCTTCGAGCGCAACCGGGCAACCATCGCCTCGGAGCTGTCGATGCCGGCGACGCGGATGCCGCGCTCGACGAGCGGCAGCGCGATGCGTCCGGTGCCGATCCCGAACTCCAGGGCGGCGCCGTTGCCCGCCAGCTCTGCGAGCAGCTCGACAACTGGTTGCACGACCGCGGCGTCGAACATTGCGGCGGTGCGCTGGTCGTAGGTCGAGGCGACCTCTTCACCGAAGAATCCCTCGCCGGTGCTGTCTCGTGACAGGGCCTCTAGCTCCCGAACCAGCGGGCGCGTCGGCTCGAGCCGAAGTGTTCCTTCTCGGCGACAAGAGCCACCGACGGCGCCTGGAACGTGCCGGTCGGCTTGGGCCCGCCCAGGAAGTCGACGTCGACACGACCGACGCTGCCGCCGCCGAACTCGATGTAGCAGGAGCCCCGTCCGTCGTAGCCACCCGGCTCCTCGCCACGCTGCCTCCGTGCGATCAACGACCTGGCGACGATGCGCGCAGCGCCCTCGGCGAAGACACCGGCCTTCGGCACGCCCACGGTCGCGACGTCGCCGACCGCGTAGACCGATGAAAACCGTGTCTCGAGTGTGCGGGAGCTCACCGGGATGTAACCGTCCTCGGTCAGACCGCTCGCGATGACGACATCGGGGGCGCGATGCCTGGGCACGCCGAGGAAGATGTCGAAGGGCAGCTCGCTGCCGTCGTCGAGAGCCGCGATGCTCCGTGCCGCGTCCAGCGAGGCGATCCGGCGCTCCGGGATGAAACGGATGTCGCGTTCTGCGAAGGCACCGACGAGCGCCTGCGACGTCTCCGGGGAGGGTGGGACGGGAGTGCCGAACGGGATCACGAACGAGATCTCGCAGTCGTCGCGAACGCCGCGGACGGAGAGGTAGTCGTGGAGCAGAAGCGCCGCTTCGCTCGGTGCCGGCGGGCACTTGAACGGCGCGCCGCAGACACCGACGATCGCCCGCCCGCGCGAGAACGAGGGCAGCAGCTCGCCGAGTCGCTCCGCGCCGGCGACCGAGTAGAACTCGTTTCCGGCCTCGGCGAGACCCGGGGTCGCATCCAGGTCGTAGTCGGCGCCGAGGGCGACGACCAGGACGTCGGCCTCGTAGGTTCCTGCGTCCGTCGAGACCTGTCGCGTGTCGGGATCGATTGCAGTGATCGTCTCCCGGCGGAAGCGGATACCGGGCTTGACGAGGTCGCGATAGGGGATGCGAACGTCGTCGAGCGTCGTCCGGCCGAACATCACGTCGAGCTTCGAGTACCCGAAGACGAAGGCATCACCCTTGTCGATCAGGGTGACGTCGATGTCGTCGCCGAGTGCCTCGGAGAGCATCGTCGCGAGCTCGAGCCCACCGAAGCCCGCTCCCAGGATCAGCACGTCGCACTTCATCGAAGCGCGAGCTTAGTCGCGTCCGAGCCGCGCACGCAGCCAGACGTCGAGGTTGGTGGCCGCCCAGACCTGGCCCATGCCGATCCCTGAGCCACCATCGGCGAGTGCGGTTCGAACAACGACCTCGTCGACAACTCCGAGCTCGCCGAGGAGCTGTGCTCCGCCCGCGATTCGCCATGCGCCCGGTGCCTCGCGCGTGATCAAGCTCGTGTAATACGACTCACCGCTGACCGTCCTCGACCAGGCTCCACCGAAGCTCGGCAGCCGGTCGGCGATGGTTGCACGTGCAAGCGCCTTGGCCCGCCCGCCGTTCAGCAGCAGCGCCGGTGGCAGCCGGTACAGGAATCGCACGACTTCCGCGTCGAGCAGGGGCATAGCGATCCGCGCGCCGGTTCGGAGCTGCGACGCGAAAGCCGCCTCGGTGATGCCCGGCCGATCCGGCCGGTCGAGGAGTTTTCGTCGCGCGGTTCGGTAGGGATCGCCCGGGGGCCACGGTGCGGCCGCGACGATACGGTCGACGACCTGCCGTCGCAGGGTGGCGTCGGGCGCAAGCCAGGTCGGAAACGCCTCGAGCAGCAGGCGCGCACGGCGATCGCGGACCGAGGCGAACCTCATCGCGCCCGAGCGCACGAACGGTCGAGCGCCGTACGTCCAGAGCAGGAGGCGCGCCTCGGAACGGGCGGAGCGAGCCGGCAGATATGTGTGCCACGCATGCCAGAGCCGGACGAGTGACAAGAGGTCGAGCCGGCGCAGGCGATCCGTTGCGTAGAGCATCGGCGGGAGCAGCCACTCGTCTCCGCCCTGCCCGTTCACGATGGTCGTACGGCCCCGAGCCGTTGACTCGCGGGCGAGGTGGTCGTAGACGGGCTGGATGATCTCGGCTGGGCCTGCGGACTCCGACCTGCTGACGTGGAGCGTCGCCGCCAGGAGCCCGCCGGAGCCCCCGACTTCGCCGAGCGAGGTCGAGATCAGCTCGAGGCCCAGGTCACCGGTGATCGTCCGCTGGTTCCTCTCTTCGTCGAGATCCGGGTGATCAACCATCAGCGCGAGGCCGAGCGGCGAAGGAAGCCCACCGCGACGGCTCCGCTCGGCGGTCACCGAGGCGACGGTGGCGGAGTCGATGCCACCGCTCAGAAACATGCTCACCCCGTCCCTGTCGAGCGAGCGGTCGACGGCAGCGCAGAAGATCTCCTCGAACCGGCGTTCCGCCTCCCGCGGCGTGATCGTCCGGTTCGAGTCCGGCTCGCCGGGGTCCCACCAGCGGAACAGCCGAGAGCCGGCTGCAGTGACTTCCAACGCGTGGCCCGGCGGGATCCGCCGCGCCGCCGGGAAGAACGTCTCGTCGAGCTCGAGCGGCTCTCCCGCGATCGAGAGGGCAGCGGCAACGGGGTCGATGTCCCGGGAAACGCCTGGTTGGTCGAGTAGCGTCCCGACGAACGACGAGACCAAGAGCTCCTTCCCACGGCGGGTGTAGAACAGCGGGTGGATGCCGATGGCGTCGCGCGCGCAGAGCACGGTGTCGTTCTGGGCATCGCAGAGGACGATCGCGAACGCTCCGGCGAGGTCGTCGAGCGCGCGCCGAAGGCCGACGCGGCGGTAGGAGGCGGCAAGCGACTCGACGTCGTCGGACACCCCGTCGACCATCACGGCGACGCCGTGGGCGGTCCCCGACGGCGGTGGCGTTCGGCCCGGTTCCGGTCGAACGTCGAGCGCGTGTGGCTCCCGGTCAGGAGAAACGACGCAGATCCAGCGTCCGGAGTCCCGCTGGGACATGGCGTGAACCGTACGCGCTGGGCTTCCGGGGAGCCTCCTAGCGGCGCTTGCGCTTGCGCGATGCGGTCCCGCCCCCGGTGGGGCGGCCGCCGCGCGACTGGCGTTCGATCCGGCGACGCTCCTGCCGGCCGATGTTGTCCAGCGCACCGTCACCCTGCTGCTCGCGCGCGGCATCCATGTACGCCCGCCGCTCGGCCGGGGTCAGGCGGCTCATTGCCTTCTGCATCGCCTGCGGATTCGGATTGGCGGCCACCGTGTTGATCTTCTTGAGCGCGCTTGCGAGGTCGGGGTTCTGGCGCTCGATCGCGGCGGTGCTCATCCGCTGGAACATGCGGCGGATGAAGCCGATCCGCGAGAGCTGGGCGACGATCGGGCGGAGCAGGGCGCCGTTTCGGAATCGGCCCAGGAAGACGAGCAGCCCGAAGACGACCAGGACCGACCCGAGGACGATGAGCGGGATGTACAGCCACCACACGGCGTCGGATCGTACCTCGTCGGATCGTGCCTAGCCTCTCAATGGCGCGACGCCAGGACGAGCCCGGCCGCGACCACGACGAGCATGCCGATCACGAGCCAGACCCAGAGCGCAAGTGAACCGCCGGGCGGCGGAACGGGCGGTGCAGGGCGCAGCGTCTCGAAAGGCGGCACGGGGCCACTGTTCCCGCGCCGGATGAGCGTCCCGTCGGTCGGCTGTAAACATTCCTGAAGCTCTTGACCCGCCTGCCACTCCGGTTAGAGCATGGGGAGGACGGGAAGGCGAAGCCGATGGCCCACGATCCGATCGGATTGCTGCTCGAGCACGGCGATGACCACGGGTGCGTGCACCTGACCGAGTTGCGCGAGATCACCCAGAGGCTGGAGCTCGACGAGGAGGACGTGGAGACACTGCTCGAGCGGTTCGAGTCACACGGCATCGAGCTGACCGACGACTGCTCGCGCGCGCTCGAGGAGCCGGTCCCGTACACCAATGACCAGCTCGCCTCGGCGACCACCGACTCGCTCCAGCTGTTCCTGAACGAAGCCGGACGCTACCCGCTTCTCACTGCAGCGGAGGAGGTGGAGCTCGCGAAGCGGATCGAACGTGGTGACAAGGAGGCGAAGGATCTGCTCGTGAACTCCAACCTCCGCCTCGTGGTCTCGATCGCGAAGCGATACCAGGGCCACGGTCTGATGCTGCTCGACCTGATCCAGGAAGGGATCATCGGGCTGATCCGCGCGGCGGAGAAGTTCGACTGGCGCAAGGGCTTCAAGTTCTCGACCTACGCGACGTGGTGGATACGCCAGGCGGTGCAGCGCGGGGTTGCCAACAAGGCGCGCACGATCAGGATCCCGGTCCACATCGCGGAGCGCGAGCAGCGGATTGCGCGCGTCGAGCGTGAGCTCGTCGCAGAGCTCGAGCGAACGCCGACCGACAAGGAGATCGCCGAGCGGTCGAAGCTGCCGTTGAAGCAGGTACGCGAGGTACATGCGGCCGCGCGGACGGTGACGTCTCTCGACCGGCCGATCGGCGAGGAGGGGACGAACTCATTGGGGGAGATGTTCGCCAGTGACGACGCGACGCCCGACGAACAGGTCGAAGTCGAGCTGACAGAACGTGCGTTGCACCGCGCGGTCGACGACCTTCCCGATCGCGAGCGGCGGATTCTGCAGATGCGCTACGGCCTCGGCGACAGCGCGGAGCCGAAATCGCTCGAAGAGATCGGGCGGATTCTCGGGCTGACACGCGAGCGGGTTCGGCAGCTCGAGTCCGCGGCCCTGCGCCAACTTGCCGAACGGCGCGAGATCGCCGCGCTGGTGCCCGCCTGATCTCCCGAGCTACGAGCCGACGACCTTGCAGACCCAACGGCGCGGTCGCGAGCGATCGAGCTCGATGAACAGCACGCGCTGCCACTGGCCGAGCGCGAGTGAGCCGTCCGCGACCGGGACCGACTCGCCCGCCGAACCGAGAAGCATCGACATGCAGTGTGCGTGGCCGTTGCCGACCTCCATGTCCTCCTCGCAGATGTTCTCCGTGCGCCGGTCCCAGTCGTCGTGTGCGTAGTACGTCTCGTGTGGGATCAGCCGGCGAAGCAGCGCGCCGAAGTCCTCGAACATCCCGCGCTCGTACTCGTTGACACGGACGCAACAAGTCGTGTGCGGCGAGTACACGCAGCAGATCCCGTCGACGATGCCGGACTCGAGGACGATCTCCGCAACCTCTTCGGTGATGTCGGTGACGTGAAGCCCTCCGGTCGTCTGGAAGTGGCGCTCGGCCTGGAAGACCTTCATCGGGAAGCAGTCTAACCAGGCTGTCGCAAGCGACTACGCTGGATCGGCGCGGGCCCGTAGCTCAGCGGTTAGAGCAGCGAACTCATAATTCGTTGGTCCCTGGTTCGAATCCAGGCGGGCCCTTTTGTAGTCGTGCGGTCATGTGGAACACGGCTTGGTTGCACGGCTCAGTGCTTACGGGCCGTTGCTTTCCGCGCCGGGAGAGCTCGCGATATGCCCGTTGGGCGATTGAGAAAACCATCGACCGCTATTCCAGCGTGCCGGTACGTCTCACGGGGTTTCGTTTGCCATCGCGAGGGAAGAGATGGCCGGCCAGTTTCCGATGACCCCGGACACCGACGAAAGGCAGGCCCAAACATGCTGCTTCTTGTTCTCGCCATCCTCATCTTGGTCCTCGCGTTCGGCGGCGGAATCTTCATCTCGAAGTTCCTGTTCCTGCTGCTGCTTCTCTTGCTCGTGGTCTATCTACTCTCGAGACGACCGGCTTAGGTGCTTCTCAGAGAGCCGGCGCAGCGTTGTTAGGGTGAGCGTCGTGCCCCGCCGCCTGCTCGTGATTGCGACAGTCGAGATTCCCGACGCAGCTCTGCGCGCGAACGTCCTCGCCCACGCGGGGAAGGATGCAGAGTTGCTCGTCGTCGCACCGGCCTCCGGCATCTCACGACTCGACTGGCTGACGAACGCAGAGGACGATGCTCGGAGCGACGCCGCCGAGCGTGCAGAGAGACTCGCGAGGGCCGCGCCGACCGACGAGGTTGACACTCAGGTCGGCGATTCAGATCCCGTGCAAGCCATCGAAGACGCACTGCGCGACTTTCCGGCGGACGAACTGATCATCGCCACGCTGCCCGACGAAGACGCCGGATGGCTCGAAGAAGGAAGCGCGCAGGCTGCATTCAGCCGCTTCTCGCTTCCGGTCACGCACCTCATCGTCGACGAACAGTAGTTCGGATCCTTGCGGGCCTGCTCTCCTTAACGAACGTGACATATGGACGGCGGCGGGCAAGAGGCGTAGCGTACGTCTGGGTCGGGCGGCGACTGCGGCGCTCATCCCCTCGGTGGACGTTAAATCGACCGCCCGGCCCTGCCTCGAGTCAGACGGCGACCGGGACGGCCGCGCCGAGGCGCCGGCCCCGGCCATCGAGTGCGACAGCGGTCGCATAGCCACGGACCAGGGGCACGGTGATCGGCGTCTCGAACCCGGTGCGATCGTTCGCGCCGACCGCCACGACGTTGTCCGGGCGCGTGCCGGTGCGCACCTCCCAGCGAGCGACGTCGGTCGCTCCGTTCCAGCTTGCGTAGACCGTCATCGTCGCGGCGTCGACCGGCGCGACGGCGATCGTCGGTGTTCCGCTTGGCCGAGCACGCCAGTTCAGCCGGAAGGCCCGGTACGCGACGCTCTCGTCCCCGAACCGGCCGTCGAAGCGGAGCAGCCCGTCGGGACCGAACTCGCTGAACGAGCCGTCCGTGCCCCAACCGATGAACACGCCGCCGTCGTCCAGCTCCTGGACGTTGCCCATCGCCCAGGCCGCGCGCGGGACCGCGGGGTTGTACTCCCTCACGAGCGAGGCTCGCCTCGTCCGCCGGTCAAGCACGATTCGAAGGCCGCGTGACGCGACGCCCGGGCCTGGAACGGCTGCCCGGTTGTCGAAGAGCGTGATCGTCCCATCCGGCCGTCTGCGAACGTCGTGCTGGAAGGCGAACCGAGCCGCCGGATCGATTCGCCAATCGCTCTTCTTCCCACCGAGTCGCCAGATCACGACGCCGCTTCTGCGATCGATCTTGTAGACCGCCGAGGTGTGCCGAGCCGAGACCAGCAGGTTGCCGTCACGATCGATGTCGATCGAGTTGAGGTGGAAGTAGTCGACGTTGCCGGCGGGCGTTTGTTCGGTCTGGAACGACTCGTCGAGGCCGACGTGGTCGAAGCTACGCCACTCGAACAGGACACGGCCGGTCGCGATGTCGATCTCCTGGACGATTCCCTCGATCAGCTGACCGTTGCGCGTCCCGCCGATGGAGGTGAGATCGGCAGTGATCTGCTGGTAGACGGTGATCAGCGCCGTGTGCTCCGGTGTGAGGAGGAACTCGTGCAGGTCGCCGTGCCGGCCCGCACCCGCCCGCACGAGCTCGCGCCGGTGGTACGTGTCGTCAAAGACGACGTAGGTTCCACCGTAGGCACCGGTGACCGTCCCCTCGTACCAGGTCAGGACCCGCTTACCCATGAACTCCTGAACGCGCACCCCCATCGCGGCGTCCTTGGCGAGCGGCAGGAACCAGATCGGCTCGCCGGTCGAGTCGACGATCAGCGGCCCAACGCGGCTCTCGCTCGCCGGTGTCGCCTGGACGGTGCCGGCCGTCGCCGTGATGTCGAACGGGGCAAGGAAGATGTAGCCGGGTGCCGTCCCGTCGGCGGGAGTGGAGACCGTGATCGGCGGAGGGTTCAGGTCGGGCCTGCTGCGGTACGGGCTCCGTGCGGCGACCGGGGGCGACCCCTCGGCGAACAGGGCAGCGGCGCGCGCCGGCGAGCGCGAGGCGAGGAGGCTTCCCAGAGCAACGCCGCCGAGCGCCAGCAGTCCGCGCCGAGTGAGCATGGGTTCCGGCCCCGACACGGACGCGAAGCCAATCACGTTCGACCGGACGGGTGCAACGCGTATGCTCGTGTGCCCATGTCGCCGTCGATGCCGGAAGCGGCCGGCAAGCGGCAGCAGATCCTCGCCGCAGCGGTGCGGGTGTTCGCGCGCAAGGGCTTTCACGCGACCCGCATGTCAGACGTGGCCCGGGAGGCGGGCGTCGCCTACGGTCTCGTCTACCACTACTTCGGCTCGAAGGATGCCGTGCTGCAGGCCGTCTTTCGTGAAGCCTGGGCGCGTCTCCTGGAGGCCGTGGCGCTCGCCGAGGAGACCGGCCAGACGGCGGTCGAGCAACTCACGCTGGTCGTCCGCATCGTGATCCGCGTGTGGCGCGACGAACCGGATCTCGTTCGGCTGCTCGTCCGGGAGGTGACCCGCAGCCCGCACATCGCCGAGGAGCTGGACGAGATCGGGCGGGCGTTCGCGAGCCTCGAGCGCATCATCCGCCGCGGACAGGACGCAGGCGCGCTTCGGCGCGAGATCGATCCGCGGCTCGCCGCCTGGATGCTCTACGGAGCGCTCGAGGAGGTCCTCACCGGCTGGGTGCTCGGGCAGCTGCCCGACGACCCCGAGGCCGCGGCGGCCGCCGAGCGCGAGATCGTCGGGATGTTCGTCGGCGGCCTCCGCGCAACTCGGTGAGAATGCGCACGTGCTCGATCCGCTGAAACGGTGGAGACCGCTTCCTGACAAGCCGGACTACGCCGGCGTGCTCACGTTCGCCGGCATGCCACTCGTCGACGACCCCGTGCACCTCGATGGTGTCGACGTCGCCGTCCTCGGGGCGCCGACCGATG
Organism: uncultured Thermoleophilia bacterium; assembly: GCA_963742605.1. Lineage (GTDB taxonomy): Bacteria > Actinomycetota > Thermoleophilia > Gaiellales > Gaiellaceae > PALSA-600. The sequence goes on from CAVUNA010000007.1 coordinate 287,348, forward strand.
ATCTCGTCTCCGACCGTCCGGGGACGCGTTACGGGCCACGGGCGATCCGTGCCGCGTCCTGTCCCCCCGGCCCGCACCTCGAGGCGGGCATCGATGCGTTCGACGTCCTTCGGGTCGTCGACTACGGCGATGCGGCAGTGGTACCAGCCGATCCCGACGCGACGCACGCTGCGATCGAGTTGCTGGTCGGGGAGGTGGTCGATGCAGGCGCGCTCCCGGTGACCCTCGGCGGCGACCATTCGATCACCGAGTCGTGCATCACCGCGATCGCGACCCGTCGCGGGCCGATCGGGCTCATCCACTTCGACACCCACACCGACACGGGGCGGGAGGTCTTCGGCGTCGAGCGCTCCCACGGCACGCCCATGTTCCGGCTGGTCGAGGAGGGGCGCGTCGACCCGACGCGCTACGCGCAGATTGGACTGCGCGGGTACTGGCCGGGGCCGGTCGAGCTCGCCTGGCAGCGCGAGCGAGGGATCGCGAGCTTCTTCATGCACGACGTGCGCGACCTGGGGATCCAGGAGGTGGTCGAGCGTGCGCTCGCGCACATCGGCTCGGGGCCGACCTACGTGACCGTGGACGTCGACGTGCTCGATCCGGCGTTCGCGCCCGGCACCGGCACACCCGAGCCCGGTGGGATGACGTCGCTCGACCTGCTCTGGGCGGTGCGTCGGGTGGCGACGCTGGTCGACCTGGTCGGCGCGGATGTCGTCGAAGTGCTGCCCTCCGCGCTCGGCTCGGCCGACATCACCGCGCTCGTTGCCGAGCGCGTCGTCCGCGAGCTCCTCACGGGCCAAGCGCTCCGCCGGCCACGGGGGCAGGCGGCCGTCCTGTAGACACGAACATATGTTCGTAGTAAGGTCGAGACGGCATGCAGCTTCGTCTCGACGCCGCCGATCGTCTCGTCGAGCTCGTCGAAGAGCGCCGTGGGCCGGTGCCGGCGGAGGAGGCGGCCCGCATCGTCCTCAGGCTCGGCGCCGCCGTGCCGGTCGGGCTCGCACGCTCGTTGCTGGTGGACGCGGTCGAGGCCGATGCCCGCCTGCGCTTCGCCGGCGACCTCGTGGCGCTGACCGGCGCGCCGGGGGAGGGGATGGCGCTCGAGCGCGCCACGTTCGTCGTCTTCGACCTGGAGACGACGGGACTGCGGCCCGGCGATGCCCGTCCGTGTGAGGTGGGCGCGGTGCGCGTGCACGGCCTCGAGCTCGGGGAGCGCTTCCAGATGCTCGCGAATCCGGGAGCGCGCCTGCAACCGTCGGTGGCCGCGCTGACCGGCCTGCGCGACGAGCAGCTCCGCCGCGCTCCGCCGGTGGCGGCGGTGATCCGAAGGTTCCTCGCCTTCTCCGGTGACGCCGTGCTCGTCGCTCACAACGCGCGTTTCGATCTCGCGTTCCTGGACTGCGAGACGATGCGGATGTCGGGCCGGCGCGTCGCCGCGACGGTGATCGACACCGTCGGTCTCGCGCGCCGCCTCCTAGGCCGCAGGCCCGCGAACCTGGCGGCGCTCTCGTACCTGTTCGCGACCGATGCGCGACCGTGTCATCGGGCACTGCCCGACGCCGAGGCGACCGCCGAGATCCTCGTCCAGCTGATCGGGCTGGCGCAGGAGCGAGGAGCGCGAACCGTCGGCGACCTCGTCGAGTTGGCTGCAACGCGACCGAGACGGGTTCAGCGCAAGCGCTCGCTGACGTTCGGCGCGCCGAGGCAACCGGGCGTCTACCTCTTCAGGGATGCCCACGATCAGGTGCTCTATGTCGGGAGGGCACGCGACTTGCACGCACGGCTACGGTCGTACTTCAGGTCGGAGCGGCAGCGCCCGGCGGTCGAGGCGGCGCTCGGTGCGTTGACGCGTGTCGAGTGGCGCATCACCGGCTCGGAGCTCGAGGCGGCACTCGAAGAGCTGCGCCTCATTCGCGAGCTCCGTCCGCCTGCCAACGCGCGGTCGGTACGACCGGATCGGTACGTCTACCTCCGCCGCCGCGGGGATTCCGTCGTCTGCGGCTCGCAGCCGACCGAGCTCGGTCCGCTCCGCAGCCGCCGCCGCGCGCACCTCGCGGCGCGGGCACTCCAGGGCGCCGAGTGGGAGACCGTCGACGATGCGTTGCCGAAGCTGCGGGCGAAGCTTCGGCGGGTCGCGGCCGAGCTTCGGTTCGAGGACGCGGCGCGTCTGCGCGACCGGATCGAGGCGCTCGAGGAGGTCACCGCCGACCTGGCGCGGCTCCGGCGCCTGCGCGACCTGACCGTCTGTCTCGTCGCTCCGGCGGCGGACGGTGGCCGGCGCGCGTTCTACATCGCCAAGGGGCAGGTGGTGTGCGCGCGTCCCTATACAGGCCCGGCCGGGCTCGAATGGGAGGCGGCGCTTGCAGCGATCCGGCGGGCCGAGCCGACCCTCGCCCCCGAGGCCGCCGACGACCTGATGGCGGTCGCCGCGTTCCTGAGACGGCCCGGCCCGGAGCTCGAGGTCGTGGCGCTTCCTACACTGACTGCTGATGAACGAGCTGCGTGAGCTGGCACTCGGACGCGACTGGCGGAAGTTGGTGGCGGACGGAGTCGCGGCCTCGCCCGTGGAGCTCCGTCGCGGTCCGGCGGTCAAGGTGGTCGACGGTGTGCGAACCGAGACCGTGCCGTACGACCGATGGCCGGCGCGGCTCGATGCCCTCTTGCAGGACGCGCGCGACGTCCATCTGCACGCGCCGGGCGGCGACGTCCATGCGAGGCGGACGAAGCGGGGACGGTGGCTCGTCTCCCGCGGTCGCCCGTCGGCCGACGGGCCGGCTGCGACGGGTCACGATCGCGAGAAGCGGCACCCGCTCCCGACCGACCATCCCCTCTTCGCCGCCACCCACAGCTCACCGGCCAAGCGCCGGCAGGTCCAGCACTACATCGAGCTGTTGCGCGTGCTGCAGCTCTGGCGGCGAGAGCGGGTGCGCGTGCTCGATGCGGCCTGCGGGAAGGCCTACCTGAGCCTCGCGCTCATCGCCTACGCACGCGAGCTGGGCAAGCCGGTGGAGCTGATCGGCCTCGACGTCAACCCCGACGTGGTCGAGACCGTCCGTGGAGTGGCTGCCGGGCTCGGCTATCACGAGGCGCGTTTCGAGGCGACGACGATCGAGTCGTACGCCGGTGCTGAGCCGGTCGACCTGCTCGTCTCGCTGCATGCCTGCGACACCGCCACCGACGAGGCGATCGCCGCGGGCGTGCGGCTGGGGGCGGAGGCGATCGTCGTCGCACCGTGCTGCCACCACGAGCTCGCGGCGCAGATCGCGTCACGGCCGCCCGATGCGCTGCTTCGTCACGGCCTGCTGCTCGGGCGTCAAGCCGACCTCGTCACCGACGCGCTGCGCGCCGCGGCACTCGAGACGGTCGGTTACCGGGTCGACGTGATCGAGTTCGTCTCGGCCGAGCACACGGCCAAGAACCTGATGCTGCGCGCCGAGCGGGATCCATCGCCGGGAAGGGCGCGGCGGGCGCTCGCCGAGTACCGCGAGCTCAGAGACGCCTACGCCGTCGATCCCGCGATCGGCCGCCTGCTCCAAGTCGGGTAGAGCTAGCATTGGAGCCGATGCACGAGACCGGGACGATGCGCGTCAAGGGCGGGCTCGCCGAGATGCTCAAGGGCGGCGTGATCATGGACGTCGTCGACGCCGAGCAGGCGAAGATCGCCGAGACCGCAGGCGCGTGCGCCGTGATGGCGCTCGAGCGCGTCCCTGCCGACATTCGCCGCGACGGTGGCGTGGCGCGCATGTCGGACCCGGACAAGATCAAGGAGATCCAGGAGACGGTCACGATCCCGGTGATGGCGAAGTGCCGGATCGGCCACTTCGCCGAGGCGCAGATCCTCCAGGCACTCGAGATCGACTACATCGACGAGTCGGAGGTGTTGACGCCGGCCGATCTCGAGCATCACGTCGACAAGTGGGAGTTCACCGTTCCGTTCGTCTGCGGCTGCACCAACCTCGGTGAGGCGTTGCGGCGGATCGCCGAGGGTGCGGCCATGATCCGCACGAAGGGTGAGGCCGGCACCGGCGACATCGTCAACGCGGTGACGCACATGCGCTCCGTGTTCGGCGGGATCCGGCGCTTGCAGGCGCTGCGCAGCGAGGAGCTGTACGCCGAGGCGAAGAACCTCCAGGCTCCGTACGAGCTCGTCCGTTGGGTTGCCGAGCACGGACGGCTGCCGGTCGTGACGTTCACTGCAGGCGGCATCGCAACCCCGGCCGACGCCTCCCTGTGCATGCAGCTCGGCGCCGACGGCGTCTTCGTCGGATCGGGCATCTTCAAGTCCGGCGATCCCGACAAGCGTGCCCGGGCGATCGTCGAGGCGACGACGCACTACCTCGACGCCCGCGTGCTCGCAGACGTCTCTGCCGGGCTCGGCGAGGCGATGGTCGGGATCTCGACGGCGTCGCTCGAGCCGAGCGAGCTGCTCGAACGCCGCGGCTGGTAGCACGCCTCCTCGTCACCGGCGGATGCGGCTACCTCGGCAGCGAGCTGGTCCGACGGGCCGCCGCGGGTGGGATCGAGGTGGTCGCCACGTGGTGGCAGCGTCCGCCCGAAGGGCTGCCCGGCGCCTGGCACCGGGTCGACGTCCGAGACGCAGCCCTCGTGCAGGCCGCGTTGTCGGGGGTGGACGCGGTCGTGCACACCGCCTACCGCCAGGGTGGCGCGGACGAGTGGTCGACGAACGTCGACGGATCCGCCGTGGTCGCGGCGGCCTCGGGCGGGCGCCGCCTCGTGCACGTCTCGAGCGACCTCGTGTTCGACGGGACACGCGGCCGCTACGTCGAGGGCGATGACGTCTCGCCGGTGAGCCCGTACGGCCGATCGAAGGCGGAGGCCGAACGCCGGGTCGCTGCGCATCATCCGGCGGCGACGATCGTGCGCACGTCGCTGATCTACGGCGGCGACGAGCCGGGACCGCAGGAGCAGCTCGCACGTGAAGGCACGCGATTCTTCGTCGACGAGATTCGCTCACCGGTCCAGGTGGGCGACCTGGCCGAGGCGCTGATCGAGCTGCTCGGCCTCGAGCTCGCGGGACCGTTGCATCTCGCCGGCGGCGACGACGTCAGCCGTTACGACTTCGCGCTGCTGCTCGGGGCCGATCGGGCGAGGATCGAGCGTGCGCACACGACGCCGGACCGCGCGCCGGACGTGTCACTCGACAGCTCGCGTGCCGCCGCTCTGCTCGCCACCCGCCTCCGCGGCGTCCGCTCCGTGCTGCGCTGACCAGCGATCGGCCGCAGCCCGTCCTTCCGGCGTGGCCAGGAAGTGCTCGAACGGCACGTGCAACAGTGCGACTCTCGCCTCGGCGAGCGACTCGTCCCCGTCCGTGATGCGCGCGTCGACGTGCAGACGGCGGCCGTGGACGTCCACGAGCCGCGCTGTGATGAGCAGCTCGGTGTTGATCGGTACCGGCCTGCGGTAACGCACGAACAGACGCGCCGTCACCGAGGGAAACGAATGCCACGTCGCCAGGAGCCCTGCGGCCTCGTCCAGCGCAGCCGAGACGATGCCGCCGTGAGCGATGCCGGGACCACCCTGGTGCCGCTCGTCGAACCTGACGTACGCCTCATACTCGGTCAGGCCAGGCTCGGCGGGCAGCGGGAGCCGAAGCCCGCCCGGGTTGTCGCCGCAGCCGAAGCACGCGGGATCATGGTGCGGTGGGATGTCCAGCGCGTTCCTCCGCCCAGAGGTTCTCGAAGGTTCCAAGACGAAGCTCCTGCCGGTACAGAAACGCCGTCTCGTCGACGCGCCGCATGTACTCGTCGCGGTGCTGCTCGACGAACCCGTTGTACGCGCCGCGTGACTCCCAGCGGTCGACGACGAGATACCGCCCCGGCTGTTCGACGTCCTGCAGCAACTCCGTTCCGACGTAGCCGGGGGCCTCACGGAAGAACGCAGCCCACGAGCCGGTGGCGCCGTACACGTCCTCGAACGGCGCCGGGTCGTCGGTCTCGTACGCGAAGACGAGCGCGATCATCGAAGCCCGCCGCGCTCGTGGTGGGCCTGGAAGAAGTTCTCGCTGCCGGCGGTCGCCATCGCGGCCGAGGCGCTGATCTCGAGACAGAGCGCCGCGGCGGCCGCGATCTGTGCGAGGCGGTAGACCTTCCCCGGCCCGGCGCAGCCGATCGAGGCGAGCCACTCCCGCGCCGACGGCAAGGTCGTGCCGCCGCCGACCGTTCCGACCTCGAGGCCGCCGAACCGGATGGTCGCCTGCAGCCCACCCTCGACCCGTCGGCCCGTCCCCTGGGCCATCGAGCTCGTTCCCACCATGCCGAGGTCCTGTCCGGTCGCCGCGAAGACCGCCGCAATCGCGGACGCGGGCGTGAAGGCGACGGACTGCATCCCGCTCGCGATCGACCCGTGGGTCCCCGTCCATGACAACGCTTCGAGGTCGTCCGCGGTCGTCCTCAGCACCCGCGCGATCTGCTCGTCGGGCACGAACGCCTCGGCGAGCACCGACTTGCCGTGGCCCGAGCGGAAGTACTCGTGGGACGGCTTCTTATCGCCGCCCATGTTCGCCTCCAGGATCGCGCGCTCCGGCTTGACGGGCGCCCGCTGCATCACATAACCCATGTTCAGTGCGTAGGCATTGCGCGTCATCATGTTCGGCCCGACCGCGTCCCCGGTCGTCCAGCGCCACAGCACATGGCACATGGGACCGACGACATGGGTGTCGACTTCGCGTAGGCGTGCATGTCGAGAGAGCGACGGGTCGGGCGACGCTTCGAGCCAGTCGCGCATCGCGGCGGTCTCGTCCTCGAGCCAGCCGGCAAGGCGGACCGCCTCGCCGGCGCTCGCGCAGACGAAGCACGACGCACGTGTGATCCGGTCGGCGAGCACATACGTGCGCACGGTCCCCGCGGCGAGCGCGCCGCGCGTGAGCGAAGCCGTGAGCCCACCCTCGGTGTGGGCGAGTGGGACGTGAACCGTCTCGGTGCTGCGGCCAGCCTCGATCGGAGTGCCGTCCGCGTCCAGCTCGTAGGCGCCCAGCTCGATCGAGACCGGCACCGCCGAGACGGGGATGACGGCCACGCCGACGAGCGACTCCGCTGCATCTGCGAACGCGGCCAGGTCGACCGACGTGACGATCCCGTCGCCGATTCCCATCGCCTCGCGGCGGCGGGCGATCGAGCCTGCATCGTTCTTCCGGGGCCAGCGCACGAGCAGAGCCTAGTGCCACTTCCGCGAACACATGCCTGCTTCTGGCCCGCGATCACACGGCGCGCTGCCGCGTCCTCCGTCGCGCCCGTAGCCTCGGCTACGAGCACTCCCTGCGTCCTTGCATCGCTTGGTGCTCACGACCCAGAAGCTAGACGGCATTCGCGGAAGCGACACTAGACTCGTCCACGTTGTCTGCGACGTTGATCAGGGGGAAGCCGATCGCCGACCGGATCCGCGCCGAGGTTGCCGAGGAGGTGCGCCGGCTCGGCGGGCTCGGGCTCGTCACGGTGCTCGTCGGCGACGACCCGGCCTCGGAGATCTACATCGGCCTGAAGCAGAAGGCGGCAGCGGCCGCTGGAATCACGGCGACCGACATCCGGCTCCCGGCAGAGACGACCGAGGAGGAACTGCTCGCGCAGGTCGCCGAGCTGAACGCAGATGACGGTGTCGATGCGTTGCTGGTTCAGCTGCCGATGCCCGTGCACGTCGACGAGGCTCGGATCATTCGCGCAATCGATCCGCGGAAGGACGTCGACGGGCTCCATCCGTTCAACGCCGGACAGCTCTATCTCGGTCGGCCGACGCTGGTCGGCGCGACACCGGTGGGGATCATCGCCATGCTCGACGAGCATCGAGTCGACCTCGACGGTGCGCATGCGGTCGTGATCGGTCGTAGCGCGATCGTGGGGAAGCCGGTCGCGCACCTGTTGCTGCAGCGCAACGCGACCGTGACCATTTGCCACACTCACACCCGCGACCTGGCCCGCCACACCCTCGACGCCGACGTGCTCGTGGTCGCCGCAGGTGTTCCGGCCTTCGTCTCGCCCGCCCTGGTGAAGCCCGGTGCGGCGGTTGTCGACGTCGGGATCAATCGCACCGAGGCAGGCGTGGTCGGGGACGTCGAGCCGGGCGCGGCCGAGGTGGCGGCCTATCTGACGCCGGTTCCGGGCGGCGTCGGGCCGATGACGATCGCCTGCCTGCTCGAGAACGCCGTCCGCTGCGCCAGGTTTCTTCGCGATGACCTTCCCTTTCCCGCCTGATTCGGTGCTAACGTTGGCGCCGCTCCGCAGGACATCGCGGGCTTGTAGTCGTCAAGCAAGGAGTAGTTAGTTTTGGCTGAAGGCACGGTCAAGTGGTTCTCGAACGAAAAGGGATACGGCTTCATCGAGCGGGGAAACGGCGAGGCGGACGTGTTTGTCCACTTCTCCGCCATCGCCGGTGATGGCTACAAGTCGCTGACCGAGGGTCAGCGCGTGTCGTTCGACGTCGTGCAGGGCGACAAGGGCCTGCAGGCGGCGAACGTCGAGGCGCTCTAGAACCCTTTCGGAACCGAGTTGGCCGAGGGCTCCGAAAGGAGCCCTCGGTGTCTTGACGGGAGGAATCACGGATGGCTGAGATCACGAGGGACGAGGTGCTGCACGTCGCGCAGCTCGCCCGGCTCGAATTGACCGACGACGAGGTCACGCGCTTCCAGGAGCAGCTGTCGGCGATCCTGGGCGCCGTCTCGAAGGTGTCCGAGCTCGACCTGCGCGACGTTCCCGCCACGGCGCATCCGCTCGAGATCTCGAACGCGTGGGCGGACGACGAGCCTCGGCCGTGTCTGACGCTCGACGAGGTTTTCGCAAACGCGCCCGACCGCGACGGCGACCTCTTCCGGGTGCCGCCGGCGTGACGCTGTCAATCGACACGCTGAGGCTGAGCGCCGAGGAGGCGATGCGCCTGCTGGAGGCGCGCGAGGTGTCCGGTGCGGAGCTGTTCGCTGCGTACCGCGACGCGATCGACGCGCGCGATCCAGAGCTCCATGCGTACCTGACGCTCTGCGACGATCCGGGCGGCAGCGGCGTGCCGATCGCGGTCAAGGACGTGATCGGGACGAAGGGCGTGACCACGACCGCGGGCTCGAAGATCCTCGAGAGCTACGTTCCCGTGTACGACGCCACGGTCGCCGCGCGTTGCAAGGAGCACGGACTGCGACTGCTCGGGAAGACGAACACCGACGAGTTCGCGATGGGCTCGTCGACCGAGAACTCGTCGTTCGGGCCAACGCGCAATCCGTGGGATCCGACGCGTGTGCCGGGCGGCTCGGGCGGGGGGTCCGCTGCCGCCGTCGCGGCCGGCCTGGCGCCGTGGGCACTCGGGTCCGACACCGGCGGTTCGATCAAGCAGCCGGCGGCCCTGTGCGGCAACGTCGGGTTGCGCCCGACGTACGGGACCGTCTCGCGGTACGGCGTCGTCGCCTTCGCCTCGTCGCTCGACCAGGTCGGCCCGGTCGCCCGAAACGTCAGAGATTGTGCGCTGCTGTACTCGATCATCTCGGGTCGTGACGAGAACGACTCGACGACGGTCGAGGTCCCGGCCGTCGAGCTGCCGGCGGGCGAAGATCTGCGCGGTCTTCGGATCGGCGTGCCCAAGGAGCTGAACGAGGCAGAGGGGATCGAACCGGGTGTGCGCGCCTGTGTCGCGAAGGCGCTCGAGGTCGCCGAGTCGCTGGGCGCGAGCGTCGAAGAGTGCTCGCTGCCCCGCTCGGTCGACTACGGCCTCGCCTGCTACTACCTGATCGCTCCGGCCGAGGCCTCGTCGAACCTCGCGCGCTATGACGGCGTGCGCTACGGGCTTCGTTCCGACGGGGACGACTTTCGCTCGATGGTGATGAACTCGCGCCACGACGGCCTCGGCGACGAGCCCAAGCGCCGCATCATGCTCGGCACCTACGCGCTCTCTTCCGGCTACTACGACGCGTACTACGGGAAGGCTCAGCAGGTTCGCACGGTGATCAAGCGCGAGCACGACGACGCCTTCGCGCGGTTCGACGTCCTCGCGAGCCCGACCAGCCCGACGGTCGCGTTCCCGATCGGCGCAAAGGCGGACAACCCGCTCGCCATGTACCTCAGCGATCTGCTGACGATCCCCTCCTGTATGGCCGGGCTGCCCGGCTTGAACGTGCCGTGCGGCCTGTCCGAAGGCCTCCCGGTCGGTCTGCAGCTCGTCGGCGCACAGTTCTCGGAGAACACGTTGTTCAGGACGGCGCACGCGCTCGAAGGCGCACTCGGCTTCGATCCCGTCCCCACGAGGTACCGGAGGTGACGAGCCGCGAATGGGAGCCCGTGATCGGGCTCGAGATCCACGTGCAGCTCAAGACCGAGACGAAGATGTTCTGCCGCTGCGCCAACGCCTTCGGTGCGGCACCGAACACCCAGACGTGCCCGGTGTGCCTCGCCTTCCCGGGCTCGCTCCCGGTGCCCAACCGGCGAGCGATCGAGGAGACGATCAAGCTCGGGCTCGCGCTCGACTGCGAGATCGCCGAGCGGGCGGTGTTCCACCGCAAGAACTACTTCTACCCGGACAATCCGAAGGCGTACCAGATCAGCCAGTACGACGAGCCGCTCTGCGCCGGCGGCCGGCTGACGGTGCCGATGGCGGACGGTGACGTGACCGTGGGGATCGTGCGGGCGCACCTCGAGGAGGACGCCGCGAAGTCGATGCACGTCGCGGCATCCGGGCGGATCCACGGGGCGACGGCGACGCTCGTCGACTTCAATCGAGGCGGGACACCGCTCGTCGAGATCGTCACCACACCTGACCTGCACGACGCCGAGACGGCGAAACGCTTTCTGCAGCTGCTGCGGCAGACGGTGGTCGAGCTCGGGCTCTCCGACGCCGAGCTCGAGAAGGGCTCGATGCGCTTCGACGTCAACGTCTCGGTCCGTCCGAAAGGCTCGGCCGAGCTCCGAACGCGCACGGAGCTGAAGAACATGAACTCATTCGCGTTCGCCGCAAAGGGAATCGAGCGCGAGATCGCGCGTCAGGTGAAGGTGTACGAATCGGGTGGGACGGTCGACCAGGAGACGCTGCACTTCGACCCGTCCCACGAGGAGTCGCCCCCGCTTCGCTCGAAGGAGGAAGCGCAGGACTACCGCTACTTCCCCGAGCCGGACCTCGTCCCCGTGAAGCCGGCGGCGGAGCTCGTCGAGCGGCTGCGCGCCCAGATCGGCGAGCTCCCGGGTGCGCGCATCCGCCGTCTCGCCGGGACGCTGTCGTTCTACGACGCCGATGTGCTCGTCACGGGCGGGCTCGACACTCTCTGGTCGGAGGTGGTCGCGGCCGGGGCCGATCCGAAGGAGGCGGCGAACGTCCTCGCGAACCAGTTCGTCGCCGCCGGCGTCGATCCGGGCCGAGTCGATCCTGCGGAGCTGGCGAAGCTCGTGTCGGCCCGAGCCGAGATCCCGCGCGCCGCCTTCGACGACGCGCTCGCCCACGTCGGCGACGAGGGCTTCCGGGCAGCTCCCCACCTGGAGCACAAGGTGGTCTCGGACACGGGCGAGCTCGACCCGGTGATCGATCGCGTGATCGCCGCGAACCCCGGCCAGGTCGATCAATACAGGAACGGCAAGCAGGGTCTGCTCGGGTTCTTCGTCGGGCAGGTGATGAAGGAGACCGGCGGGTCGGCCGATCCGCGCGTGGTCAACGAGCGCGTGCGCGAGAAGCTGAAGTAATCAACGCCAGCCCGCCGCCACGGAGAGCATGCCGAGGCACATCTCGTCGGTCGTCCCTTCGCCCCAGACGACGTAGCGCGGACGAAGCGGCTTGCCGTCGATCACCGGTTGCGCCGCGGCCGAGTTGTCGAAGGTGCAACTGACGCGAATCGTGTCACCCGGGGCGATGTGGACCGGGTGCTCGAGGTAGTACACGTCCTGCCAGTGGAAGTCCCAGGCCGGGATGTGGAGCAGCATTCGCTGCTTCGGCGTTCCCGGGTCGAGCTCGACGCGGATGTCGCGTCCGCGGAGGTGCATGTGCCCTGCGACGCCGAAGATCGTCTGTCTGGAGCGAACCGGGCGAGTGCAGCTCGTCGAGATGGCGCTGGCAGCGCCGACGTTCGTCGGGTAGTCGGCGAGCGACTTGTTGCACAACTGCAAGAGCGCGTCGGGAATGAACGCGTTCTCGAGGCCGTAGCGCGTCGCCACGTCAGCGATCGCGCGGCTGCGGGTGCACGGCGCTCCCGCATCGCCGCGCGGGCAGGGCAGCTCCACCGGCGCGGCGAACAGCTGCGTCTGCAGCGGGATCAGGCGCGCCGCGGCCGGGCGAACGCGCAACCATGCCTGGGAGCGGTCTGGCGCGACCGCTTCGATCAGGTTGTAGTGCACTTGCATCACGATCAGCGCATGGGCGTGAAGGAGGACCCCCGTTCCGTTCGGGAGCGCATTCGTCGTGTGGCCGGGAACCCAAGCGGCGATCCACGGCGGTTGCCCGAGCCGTCCGAGCGATCCCGGTTGCGAGAGGTCGACCGGAAGGTCCGGGCCGCCGAAACACGTCCATCCCTTGCCGCCGCTCGCGGCGTTCTGCTGACGTGCCGCCTGGGCCTGCCGGCCCGCCGCCTCGTAGAGGATCACGTGATGGACGATCCCGGTGCGTTCGGGACGGATCAGCGCGCCGGTGACGAACACGTTGTGGTCGAGCCGCGGGTCGAGCACGAAGCAGTGGTAGTCGTCGATACCTCCGCCGGCGGCGTGGGGGAGGTACGGCTTCGCGGGAGCGAGCCTGATCGTCCGGCCGGGGCCGCCGAGCCCTGCTCCCGTCGGCGGACGCGCGCGGAGGTCTGCCGGGTTGCCCGCCGGCGCACCTGCCGCCGCCCAGGCGGCGAGGGTGGTCAGCTCACGCCCCGTCAGTCGCCGCAGGTCGCGGCCGCGAAGCGGTGCCGAGTCGGGCCCGGGCATCCACGGTGGCATCGCTCCCGCCCGCGTCATGCGGACGATCCCGCTCGCGTTCGCTCTGGCCGCAGCCTCGGTCGTCAGCGAGAACGGCGCGATCCCGCCGAGGCGGTGGCAGGTCGTGCACTTCGCGTCGAGGATCGGCGCGACGTCTCTGTAGTACGTGGGCGGTGAGGCGGCCTGACCACCCCGAACGGCCAGCGCGCCACCGAGCAGCGCGGCTGCGGCCGCGATCACGACGGCGATCCGCACCCCGGAACTGTACGCGTGAAAGCACCGTCTCTAGACTCGGCGCGTGTCCTGGCTCGACCGTCGGCGCTGGTGGGCGAAGGAAGGGCTCCCCGCGCTCCGGCTGCTGGCGATCGAGCACTGGGATCCCGACGGCGTCTACGACGACCCGATGCGCGCCGACACCTACGACCCCTACCTCGAGCGCGCGGGGCGGATGCTTCGCCATGGGAAGGGCTCCGCGGAGATTGCCCGGTACCTCGGGGACGTTCGGACGAAGGCGTTCCGCCGCGACCCGAACGAGGAGGCCGATCAGTCGTTCGCCGACCGGGTCGTCGCCTGGTACTCGCTCGAGGCGCCGCGCCGCGAACCGGCCACGCCGACGTAGAGCAGCACTGCGGCTCCGGCGAAGGCCGCCGCTGCTGCGGCGACCGCGGTCTGTGTCAGCGCGGACGCCAGCCCAGCCGCACCGACCGCTGCGACGATGAGCAGGCCCTGGCGCGGTCGGCCGCGGAGGGTCGCGGCTGCGACGACGAGCACCGCGAGCGTGCCGAGGGAGCTGGCCACGATCGCGATCACCCGAGGCAGGGTGTCGAGGTGATCCTGCGCACGCGGGACCGAGGTCGAGTCGAAGGTGCCGTGCACCGGCATGACCAGAGCCACTCCGACGGCCAGGCCGGCGTAGAGCAACCCGGCCGGGACCGCCCAGCGGCGTCCCCACAGGAGCAGCGAGCCGATCCCGAGCAGCGGCGCCGACAGCAACGCTCCCGCGAGGTAGTAGATGCGGAACGAACGCGCGTCCCATCCGTGTGCTGCACCCCAGGCCATCGCGCCGGTCGCGGCGGCGAACGAGAACAGCGCGGCTGCCCAGGCGATGCGCCGGCGACGGGCGAGCTGGCCGCCGAGGCGCAGGGCGATGAGCGCCGCGGCGAAGGAGAGGAGCGCATCCACGTCGGGTCGATTGTCTACGCTCTCGGCTTGGAGAAGCGGTACCTCTTCACACCCGGGCCGACGCCCGTGCCACCCGAGGTGCTCGCTGCGACCGCGGAGCCGATCGTCCACCATCGCGGCAGCGATTTCCGCATCGTCTACGAGCGGACGCTCAACCGTCTGCGTGACGTCTTCCGCACCCGGTCCGACGTTCTGCTGTTCGCCGCGTCGGGCTCGGGAGCGATGGATTCGGCAGTCGCGAACCTGTGCGCGCCCGGCGACACCGTCTCCGTGGTCAGCCACGGCTCGTTCGGTGAGCGTTGGATCGCGATCTGCGAGCAGTACGGGCTCGACGTCCGTCCGATCCGGTACGAGTGGGGCGAGACGCCGGATCCGGACGAGGTCGGCGTGGCGGTGCGGGAGGCCGGCGCCGGAGTCGTGCTTTGCCAGCAGTCGGACACCTCCACCGGTGTCGTCTCCGACGTCCGGGCGATCAGAGCGGCGGTCGGCGAGCCGATCCTGGTCGTCGACGCGATCTCGTCGCTCGGCGCGGTCCCGCTCGAGATCGACGCCTGGGAGATCGACGTGGCCGTCTCGGGCTCCCAGAAGGCGCTGATGAGCCCGCCGGGACTTGCAATGGTCTCGGTCGCGCCACGGGCGTTCGAGCGAGCCGTTCCGGCGCGGAGCTTCTACTTCGACTGGGGGCGGACGAAGAAGGCGCAGGATGCCCTCGATGCAGCGTTCACGCCTGCTGTCTCGCTCGTTCGTGGGCTCGATGTCGCGCTCGGCCTGATCCTCGACGCCGGGCTCGAGGCGGCCTTCGAGCGGCACATTCGGCTCGGTCGAGCCACACGCGCCGGGATCAAGGCGATGGGGCTCGAGCTCTTCTCCCCCGACGACGATTCGAGTGCGGTCGTCACCGCCGTCCGCGTGCCGGAGGGGGTCGACGGCGACGTCCTGCTCCGCCACCTTCGCGACGTGCACGGCGTCACGCTCGCGCCGGGGCAGGCCCATCTGAAGGGGAAGATCTTCCGCATCGGGCACATCGGCTGGTTCGACATCTTCGACATCGCGGCGGCGCTGGCTGCGGTCGAGCTTTCGCTCGGCGAGCTCGGCGCCGAGATCGAGCGCGGGGTCGCCGTGGCCCGGGCGTTCGAGGCGTTCGAGGGCCGCGTCACCGCGTGACCGTCCGCGGGCGTGTCGTCGTCCGTGAGTCGATCGCGGAGGCCGGTGTCGACCTGCTGCGCGCGCGGGGTTTCGACGTCGTCGTCGACTCCGATTCACCCCTGGAGTCGCTGCTCATCGACGCCGACGCGCTGATCGTCCGGTCGGCGACGAAGGTGACGGCCGAGGTCCTGGCGCAGGCGCCGGTCCTCAAGGTGATCGGACGCGCGGGCGTGGGCGTCGACAACGTCGACGTCGAGGCCGCGACCCGGCGCGGAATCGTGGTTGCGAATGCGCCGGATTCGAATGTCGTGTCGGCGGCGGAGCACACGATCGGTCTCCTCGTCGCGCTGGCGCGCAACATCCCGCAGGCTCACGCCGCGCTGCGGGAGGGGCGCTGGGAACGCTCGCGATACGGCGGCGTGGAGCTCGCCGACAAGACCCTCGGCGTGCTCGGCTTCGGCCGCATCGGCCAGCAGGTGGCGCGGCGCGCGCTCGGCCTGCAGATGAAGGCGGTCGGACACGACCCGTACGTCTCCGAGGAGCGCTTCCGCGAGCTCGGCGTCGAGTCCGCATCGTTCGACGACGTTCTCGCGCGTGCCGATTTCATCACGCTTCACCTCCCGCTGAACGACTCGACGAGGGGAGCGATCGGCGCCGAGCAGATCGCGCAGATGCGGGACGGAGTGCGAATCGTCAACGCGGCGCGTGGCGAGCTGCTCGACGAGGACGCGCTCGTCGCGGCGCTCGAGTCGGGCAAGGTCGCGGGAGCGGCGATCGACGTCTTCGTCGAGGAGCCCTACTCGGGCCCGCTGCTGCAGGCGCCGAACATCGTCGTCACCCCGCATCTCGCGGCGTCGACGGACGAGGCGCAGGACCGGGCCGGCCTGATCGTCGCCGAGCAGGTGGCGGCCGCGCTGCAAGGCGATCTGGTGACGAATGCCGTGAACATCCCGACCGTCGGCGCCGACGACCTCGAGGTGCTCGGGCCGTTCATCCCGCTCGCGGCGAAGCTCGGCAAGCTGGCGGCGGAGCTTGCGGGCGGCGACATGACGCGCATCCTCGTCGAGGCCGAGGGCGAGCTCGCCGACTACGACACTCGGTTGCTCACCGTCGCTGCGTTGAACGGCGCCTTTCAGGGACGGAGCGACCAGCCGGTCAACTACGTGAACGCGCCGGTGATCGCCGCGGACCGCGGCGTCGAGGTGATCGAAGAGACCCGCCGCTCGTCTCGCGACTACAAGAATCTCGTTGCCGTGTCGGCCGACGGTCGACGCGTCGCAGGGACGACGATCGGAACCGAGGACCGGCAGTGGCTCGTCTCCGCGCTCGGCTTCCAGGTCGAGATCGAGCTGGCGCCACGGATGGCGCTGCTCCGCTACGACGACGTTCCCGGTGTGATCGGTCGCGTCGGCACGCTCTTCGGTTCCGCGGGCGTGAACATCGCGAATATGGCGGTGTCGCGCAGCCGTGACGCCGGCAAGGCCCTGATGGCGCTCTCGATCGACTCGCCTGTGCCGCCGGAGCTGATCGCGCGACTGCGCGAGGGCACCGACGAAGCCCACGTGATCCAGTAGGTTCGGAGGATGGCCGAGTGGCCGGAGCCCGTCGAGCGCGTCGCCGCGGTGCTGCGTGCCGCAGCGGTCGATGCGCGGATCGAGGAATTCTCCGAGGGTGCGGCGACCGCCCGTGATGCGGCGCGACTGATCGGCTGTGAGCTCGCCCAGATCGTCAAGTCGCTCGTTTTCGTCTGCGACGGCGCGTTCGTGCTCGCTCTCGTGCCGGGCGATCAGCGTGCGAACGAAGGTGCGATCCGCGAGGCCACGGGTGCCGCCGGCGCGCGCGTCGCGAACGCCGAGGAGGTCATGGTCGCCACGGGCTTCGCACCCGGCGGGGTCGCGCCGTTTCCACTGAGGGCCGTCACGCGAACGCTGATCGACACCTCCTTCGTTCAGCACCAGGTCGTGTGGATGGGCGCGGGGACGAGCGAGTACATGGCATCGATTGCCCCGGCTGAGCTGCAGCGGCTCACGCGGGCCACGGCGGTCGATCTCGTGACCCCCCGCTAGACTGATTTTCAGTCCAGCGAAAGGAGCCGAAACGGTGCAGGAGACCGAGAAAATCTGGATGAACGGGGAGTTCGTCGACTGGGCCGACGCGAAGGTCCACGTCGGCGTCCACGGACTGCACTACGGCTCCGGCGTCTTCGAGGGGATCCGTTGCTACGACACGCCGAAAGGCCCGGCGGTCTTCCGGCTCACCGATCATCTGCAGCGGCTGCACAACTCTGCTCGCCTCCTGCACATGCAGCTCCCCTACTCGGTCGAGGAGCTCCGCTCGGCGACCAACGAGCTGATCGGGATCAACGGACTGCCCGAGTGCTACCTGAGGCCGATCGCGTTCTACGGCTACGGCCAGCTGGGCGTGGCGGCGCGGGGCAACCCCGTCGAGACGGTGATCATGAGCTGGCCCTGGGGCACGTATCTCGGCGAGGACGGGCTGAAGACAGGCATCACCGCCAAGGTTTCCTCCTGGCAACGTGTCTCGCCGAACATCGTCCCGCACGTGTCGAAGGCGACCGGCGTCTACCTGAACTCGATGCTCGCCGTGACCGAGGCGAACCTCGGCGGCTACGACGAGGCGATCCTCTTGACGCCCGAGGGCACCGTCGCCGACGGCTCCGGCGAGAACATCTTCGTCGTCCGGGACGGGATCCTCTACACGCCCGACCTCGCGACCGGCATCCTGCCCGGGCTGACCCGCGACGCGGTGATCCAGATCGCGCAGGATCTCGGGCACACGGTGATCGAGAAGGCGATCATCCGCTCCGACCTGTACCTCGCGGACGAGGTGTTCATGTGCGGCACCGCCGCCGAGGTGACGCCGCTCAGGGCGATCGACGACCATCAGATCGGTGTCGGAGAGATCACGCTCGAGATCCAGGAGGCGTACCTGGGGACGGTTCGCGGCCAGACGGACCGGTGGGCGCAGTGGCTCGAGCACGTCCCGCAGCTCGCGCGAACATGAGCGTAGGCTCGACGGAGCTCAACAAGGAGCGTCGACTCCGGCTTCGCCGGCGTCGACGCGGGGCATGAGCACTGCGACAGAACGGATCGCGCTCAGCGCTCCCTGGATCGACGAGCGCGACGAGGAGCTTGTGCTCGACGTGCTGCGGTCGGGGTGGCTCTCGCTCGGCCCGACCGGTCCGCAGTTCGAGTCGCTGTTCGCACGCGCGGTCGAGGCGCCGCACTGCGCGGCCGTGTCGTCGGGCACCGCCGGGCTGCACCTGTGCATGCGACTTGCAGGCATCGGCGTCGGGGACGAGGTGATCACCTCCCCGTACTCGTTCGTCGCGTCGGCGAACTGCGCGATCTACGAAGGTGGGGCGCCGGTGTTCGCCGACATCGACCCGCGAACGCTCAACCTCGACCCGGCTGCGGTCGAGGCCGCTATCACTCCACGGACGAAGGCAATCGTCGCCGTCGACATCTTCGGCTATCCATGCGAGCTCGACGAGCTGAACGAGCTCTGCGAACGCCATGGGCTGACGCTGGTCGAAGACTCGTGCGAGGCTCTCGGCGCCCGCTACAAGGGGCGGCCGCTCGGTGCGCACGGGCATCCGGCGGTCTGGGCGTTCTACCCGAACAAGCAGATGACGACGGGCGAGGGCGGAGCGGTCACGACCCACGACGAGTCGCAACACGAGTTGCTCCTGTCGCTGCGGAATCAGGGACGCCTCGAGACGTCGAGCTGGTTGCAGCACGGCCGACTCGGCTTCAACTATCGCCTCGACGACATCTCGGCAGCGCTCGGGATCGGCCAGCTCGAGAAGCTGGATCGCATTCTCGCAGGGCGCCGCGGCGTCGCCGCGACGTATGCAGAGCTGCTGGCGGGCATCGACGTCGAGTTGCCGCTCGCCGACGACGTCGACCACGAACGCTCGTGGTTCGTCTACGTGGTGAAGCTCCCGTCGGGAGTCGATCGGGACGGCGTGATGCGCACGCTTTCCGAGCAGGGGATCGCGACGGCTCCGTATCTACCGTCCATTCACCTGCAGTCGTATATGCGTGAACGGTACGGGTTTCGCGAAGGGATGTTGCCGGTCAGCGAGGACTGCAGCGCGCGGACGATGGCGCTGCCGTTCCATGCACGTCTCGCGCGCGACGATCAGGAACGCGTCGCCGACGCACTGCGGACCGCAATCGCGTAGACGAAGGCAGCGCAGCATGCCGCGGCGGTCACAGCGATCCCGACCGCGGCTTCGAGGAGGCGTCCGTGCGACGTCAGGGTGAAGGACAGCCCGGGTCGCACACGGAGGGCGGCGACTGCCGCCAACGCCACCAGGGCGACGGCGATGCCGACCAGGCGTCCCGGAACACCCCGCTCCAGCGGGCGTGTCACGAGCTGTGCCGAGGCGGCCGCCCAGGCGGTCGCGACACAGAAGCCGCCACCGACGTCCGAGGGCAGGTGCCAGGCGTTGAAGACGAGGGCGGCGCCCATCCCGGCTGCGTAGATCGCCGCGCCGACGGCGGCGATCGACCTCTGTCGTACCGGTGCGGCAAGGACGAACGCCAGTCCGAGCGCGAGTGCAACGGTCGAATGGCCGCTCGGGAAGCCGTGAGCAAGGTAGTCGGGAACCCCGCTGCGTTCGGACAACGAGCCCTTGAGGTACTCGGTGGTTGCGAAGGAGCCTCCGAGCATGATCACGACCGCTCCGGCGAGGTCGAGCCGTCGCTCGAGCAGCGAGAACACGACGAGCAGGCCGCCGATCAGCGCGAACGACACCGCCGAGATCGCCGTCAGCACGGCGTTGCTGGAGTTCAGGGCACTGCCGCCGAGAGCCAGCCCGTTCTGAATCGCGCTCACGTCGAAGTTCCGGCCGAAGGCCGTATGCGCGCCGAGCACCCGGAACACGACCACGCAGAGCGCCGCGACCAGCGTCAGAGCGGCCAGCGATAATCGGCGGATGGCGGATGGAGTGATGGTCTTCCTCGGGTTCGGAAAGTACGTGCGCGCCGATCGAATCTACGCGCTCGAGCCGCTGCCGCCCGATGCCCGTGGGTCGGGAGCGCGCACGCGTGTCTGGGTGGAAGGCATTGCGGAGCCGTTGATCGCTTCGCGCACCGAGCACGCGATCCTCGTCGCGATGGGTGCCGTGTCGCCGCGGCGGCGTCCGCCTGCACAGGACGAGAACCTCTTCTAGTCCCCTGTGTGGTTTGCGCTCGCGGCGCACAAAAGAGACAATCGTCACGTGGCGTTCTGCCCGAGCTGCGGTCGGCCGCTGCCGACTGGCGCTCGCTTCTGCCCGAGTTGCGCGAATCCGGTCTCCGAGCCGGCCGGGTCGAGCGAAGAGCGAAAGCTTGCAACGGTGCTGTTCGCCGATCTGGTCGGCTCGACGGAGCTCGCGGGCTCCCAGGATCCCGAGCGAACACGCGCCCTGCTGAATCGCTTCTACGACGCGATGGCGGCGGAGATCACGGAGACCGGGGGGACGGTCGAGAAGTTCGTCGGCGATGCCGTCGTCGCAGCGTTCGGCGTGCCGGCGGCGCAGGAAGATCACGCAGAGCGCGCCCTCCACACCGCGCTCTCGATGCAGCGTCGGCTCGATGAGCTGTTCGGCGGCGAGCTCGCGCTGCGTATCGGTGTCAACACGGGTGACGTCGTGGTGGGCCGGCCGCGTGAGGGCAGCTCATTCGTCACCGGTGATGCCGTCAACGTTGCCGCCCGGCTCGAGCAGGCGGCGGAGCCGGGCGAGATCCTCGCCGGTGAGCGCACCGCCGCGGCGGTGGGTGGTGCCTTCGAGTTCGCTGCCCAGGCGACGATCGCCGCGAAGGGAAAGACGGATCCAGTTGCGTGTCGCCGGCTGATCCGTGCGCTGTCCCTGATGAGACCAAGAGGAGTCGGCGGGCTCGGCCATTCCTTCGTGGGACGTGAGCTGGAGCTCGAGGCGCTGCAAAACGAATACCGCCGAGTCGTCGAAGCACGAGAGCCGAGGTCGGTGATGATCACCGGCGACGCGGGCATCGGGAAGACGACCCTCGTTCGGGCGTTATGGGAGTGGCTGGGATCGCAGGCACCCGGGACCCTCCGGCGAGCAGGACGCTGCCAGTCGTACGGCACCGGCGTGACGTATCTGCCTCTCGGCGAGATCGTTCGCGAGCACTTCGGTCTCCTCGAGAGCGACCCGCCCGATGCGGTGCGGCGCCGACTCGGCGGGAGCGCCATTCTCGGCCTGACGCTCGGGCTGGAGGCGCCGTCCGACCTCCATCCGCTCGCCGCGCGCGACCGGCTGCGCCAGGCATGGGTGTCCTTTCTCGAGTCGCTCGTGGCCGAGCAACCGGCCGTCGTCCTGATCGAAGACGTGCACTGGGCCGACGACGCGCTTCTCGACCTCCTGGAAGCTGCGATGGACGACGTCCGCGGCCCGTTGTTGCTCGTCGCCACCGCCCGACCGGAGTTCGTGCACGGCCGGGGCCACAGCGAGACGGTGGTGCTCGAGGCGCTCTCCGAGTCGGATGCCTCGCGCATGATCGAAGAGCTGATCCCCGCGGTGCTGCCGGCGACCGTCCGCTCGGTCGTGATCGATCGCGCCGAGGGGAATCCGTTCTTCGTCGAGGAGCTCGTACGTACGCTGATCGATCAGGGAGTGCTCGAGCCACACAACGGGAGCTGGAACGTGCGCGAGCTTTCCGGAGACTTCGTCGTCCCCGACAACGTGCGAGCCGTGATCGCCGCCCGGATCGACTTGCTCACGCCGCCGGACAAGGCCGGCTTGCAGGCGGCGGCAGTGATCGGGCGGACGTTCTGGTCGGGCCCCGTCTACGAGCTTCTCGGGGACGCCGAACCGAACCTGCGCCTGCTCGAGGAGCGCGACTTCGTCCGGCACCGCTCAGGGTCCTCGCTCGCCGGCGAGCGCGAGTTCGTGATCAAACACGCACTCACCCGCGAGGTCGCGTACAGGAGTCTCTCCGCGACGAAGCGGGCCCACCTCCACGCGGGCTTCGCAAGCTGGCTCGAGCGGCTCGGTGAAGCACGAGACGAGCACGCTGCGCTCCTGGCGCACCACTACGCCGAGGCTGTGCGACCCGAAGACGTGGACCTGGCCTGGCTCGATGAAGTCGACGAGCTCGCGCGCCTCCGTGAGCGCGCCGTCATCTGGCTACGCCGCGCCGCCGAGCTCGCCGTCGGCCGGTCCGACATCGAGGAGGCGCTCGTGATGCTCCGTCGCGCGCTCGAGCTCGAGCCGGGTGACGTCGATCTCTGGTGGGCGCTGGCCCGCGCGCACGCGCTCAGGTTCGACGGCGAAGCGTATTGGGACGCGATGCTGCAGGCGATCGAGGTCGCCGAAGACCGCGAGACGCTCGCCGAGCTGTACGGGGAGCTCGCGTTCGAGACCGTGATGCGCGGTGGGATGTGGAAGCGGCTGCCCGATGTCGAGCTCGTGAGGGGTTGGGGCGAGCGTGCGCTCGAGCTGGCCGAGCCTGGGAGCCGCGCGTGCGCGAACGCAGAGCTGACGCGTGGCATGCAAACCGATGACGTCGAGGCGACAGATCGCGCGATCGCGACCGCGGAGCGGCTCGACGATCTCGAGCTGCTTTCGTACGGCTACTTCGTCCGCTCCGCCATCGCGTACGTGAGCTGCGAATACGACGCGGCTCTCTCCTGGGATCAGCGACGACGGGCTCTCGACGGGAGGATCACCGACCCGGATCTCGGCGCCTCGACCGCACACTGGTCGGCCCTCTTCGAGCTGGGCCGTGGCGGCTTCGAGGAGGCAAGGGCCCAAGCACGCCGGCAGGAGGAGCTCGCGGCACGGCTGAGCCCTCACCACGTGGTGCATGCTGCGGCTTGCACGCTCCTGATCGAAGAGGCGGCGGGGCGTTGGGATGCGATTCGCGAGCTCCAAGCTCGCGTCGAGCAGAGTGTGGATGCGAACGTTGGAACGCCGTGCGTGTTCAATGCGAGCCTGTTGCTGTCGTGCGCCGTCGCCCGTGCCGAGCTCGGCGACCAGGATGAGGCGCGCCGGCTCGAGGGCGCGGCAGCGGCGCTGGGGATGGACGGATACGGAGTATTCCTCGATCCGCCCCGTGCGCGCCTCGCGCTGATCCGCGGCGACCTCGATCGGCTCGAGGGGCTGCTCGAGGAGTTGGACGGGTGGCACTGGACGCCTACTCACCTGGACGGCCTGACGGCTCGTCTCGATGTACTGGTCGCACTCGGCCGGGCGGATGCGGTCGAAGACGCAGCGCAGCCGCTCGTCCAGCCCGGAACCTACGTCGAGCCGTTCGCCCTCCGTGCCCTCGGGCGCGTCCGAGGCGACTCCGCGCTCCTCGCACGAGCGGTCGAGCGGTTCGAGGCGATGGGCCTCGACTGGCATGCAGCGCAGACGCGCGCGTCTTAGTAGTTCGGGTCGAACACCGTGCTGAAGATGCCGCACAGGTCACTGCAGAGGACGCGCAGGTCGATGCAGTGCTCCCAATCGCCACCGAACCCGATGCATTCCCGAACGAGCCAGTCGCAGCCGTACATGCAGTAGTCATGGAATCCCCGCGGCGCCGCGCGCCTGCTCGTGGCGCCCGCGCGCATCTCGGGGAGTCGAAAGCCGGGACCGGCTGGGCGTTGTCCCAACTGCGGCTGGCTCGCCAGCAGCTGGCCGAGGAGCTTCGCCTGCGGATCGTCGGATTCGCTCAACGTGATTCGGAAGACCGGATGTGAATGGTCCTCGCACGGCCGGTTGCCGACGTGCTCGGCCTGCTCGATCATCGAGGTCGGCAGGTCGACCCACGTATCGCAGCCGCCCCGTGCAAACGCGACGTGATCGGCCTGCTCGGACGGCTTGACCATCCCGGTCAACGCCACGCCGGGGTGTTCGAACTCACCTGCGCTCAACGCATCCACGAGAGTCTGCCCGGTGAATGTCCGGCCTGGCATGGCGCCTCCTCGGTACGACGTCGACTGGGAAGCCGAACGCTACTCCGTCTGCGCGGTTACGGCCACTCGTCGGCGAGACTCCTCCGGCTCATGAGGTCCGCGTTCTTTCGACGGTCGGTGCACGAGATCGCACCGCAATTGATCGGAGTCGAGCTGCTGGTCGGCGGCGTGGGCGGCGTGATCGTCGAGGTCGAGGCTTACGACCACGACGATCCCGCGTCTCACGGCTATCTCAACCGCCGGACCAGACGAAACGGATCGATGTTCCTCGGAGGCGGTCACGCGTACGTCTACCGCTCGTACGGCATCCACTGGTGCCTGAACTTCGTCTGCGGCGACGTCGGTGTTGCCGACGCGGTGCTCGTTCGCGCCCTCGAGCCGACCCGCGGCATCGAGGAGATGCGCCGCCGCCGCGACGTCGACGACCCGCGGCTGCTCTGTGCGGGGCCTGGGCGTCTGTGCCAGGCACTGGGGGTGACCGGTGCGCTCGACGGGCTCGCGCTCGACCGTGCTCCCTTTGCGCTCGCACGGACCGGGGTGGGCTTCGATGTCGTCGCTTCGCCGCGGATCGGCTTGAGCAAGGCGGTCGACCGTCCGTGGCGCTATACGGCCCGCGGCTCGCGGTTCCTCAGCCGCCCCGCGCGTGCTTGACCGTCAACGTGAGCCGCAGCCCTGGCGCGGCCGCCGTCTGCGGTCGCGGCGACTGTCGCGTGACCTTGCCGCTCGATCCACCTTCGACCCGCACATCGAGATGGAGGTGCGCGACCTTGGCCTGCGCGTGGGTCAGCGAGAGGCCGACGAGCCGCGGAATCGACCCGTGAAGGGACTTGGGGAGCACCAGGGTCACCGTGTCGTGTGCGGATGCCGTCCCGCGCGCGGGCAGTTGCTTGACGACGATGTCGAGGCGCTCTCCCGGCCGCGCAGGGCGATAGACGACGGCGGGTGTCAACGGCTGGCCGTCGAGGCGTGCCTCGGCGGCCATGATCGTCTCGCCGACGACGTTCGGGATGTCGACCTCGTTCGGCTTGCAGTTCGCCAGCCGGAGCGGGGCGGTGCCGCCGTAGAACGCGAGTTGGACGGTGTTGTGGCAGACGCCGTTGTCGCGCTCGAGCACGCCGCCCCGATTCACCACGTTCACCGGTCCTGCGTACTCGGACGTGGGTGACGGAAATGACTCCGGCGGGAGCTTCAGCGAGTCGAGCGCCTTGGTCATGAATGCCTTCCAGATCAGCGCCGGGAACGTGCCGCCGGCGACCGGGTGACCGTGGAACTGCGTCTGCATCGGCACCAGCCGGTCGGGGTACCCGACCCAGACGGCGGCGACGATCTGTGGCGTGTACCCGACGAACCACGCGTCGCCGTAGTTCTCGGTCGTGCCGGTCTTCCCGGCAACCGCTCTGCCGGGAATCGCAGCGGCGGTTCCGGTCCCGTAGCGGACGACCCCCTGCAGGAGCTCGTCGACGGTTGCGGCCTGGTCAGAGCTGAGCACCGGGTGCGGCGTCACGCCGTTCATCTCCACGTTGCCCTTTGCGTCGACGACCTTCTCGATCGCGCGCGGCTCGTTGCCGAAGATCGACCCGTCGAGTCGGTAGCCGCCATCGGCGATCGAGCCGTAGGCGCGCGCCATCTCGATCGGTGTCGCCGGCTCGGCACCGAGCCCGATCGCGAAGTAGGGGCGTAGGGGGGACGTGATGCCGAGGTTCTTCGCGGTCGTGCGGACCGCATTCGGCCCGACGATCGCGGTCAGCTGGGAGAAAACCGAGTTGTCGGAGTACGCCGTCGCCTCCGTCAAGTCGATCGGGCCGAGGTACTCACCCTCGTAGTTGTTGACCTGCCAGACCCGGCCGCCGATGTCGATCGTCACGGGCTTCGACGTCAGCACGGTCGATGGTGCGATGCCCTTCCGCAGTGCTGCGGCGAGCACGAACGGCTTGAAGGCCGACCCCGGCTGCCGCTCGCCCTGGGTCGCGAGGTTGAACTGGCTCTTGTGGTAGCTCTGCCCGTTCACCATCGCGAGGACGGCACCCGTGTGCACGTCGAGCGCGACGAGTGCCGCCGTCGGCCCGTTCGGATCGGTGAGCACGGATGAGATCGCCTTGCGCCCGATGCCCTGCAGGATCGGATCGAGGGTGGTCGTGACCTTGAGGCCGCCGCCGTACGCACGGGACGGCCCGTACTGGCGGACGAGCTGGTCCTTGACGTAGTTGGCGAAGAACGGCGCCGCCACGCCTTGCGTCGAGGGAAGGCTCACATCCACGGGGTTGGGCATCGGGTACCGGATGGCCCATCGATACTGGGCGGAGGTCAGATAGCCCTGCGTGTAGAGCTGCTCGAGAACGAGGTTGCGCCGGGCACGTGCGAGGCGGGGGTGCGCGACCGGATCCCACAGGCTCGGGTCCTGCGGGATCCCGGCCAGGAGCGCCGACTCGGCCGGGTTCAAGGTGCTCGCGCTGTGCCCGAAGTACACGCGCGAGGCCTGCTGGACCCCGTAGGCGCCGTTGCCGAAGTAGACCGTGTTGAGGTAGGCGGTCAGGATCTGATCCTTCGTCCACCGACGCTCGAGCTGCCAGGCGAGGGCTGCCTCGACCAGCTTCCGTCCGATCGACTTCTGGCTCGTGAGATAGGCCTGCTTGACGAACTGCTGGGTGATCGTCGATCCGCCCTGGACCGCGCCCTCGTGGGAGACGTCGGCCCAGAGGGCGCGCGCCATGCCGCGCACGTCGACGCCGCGGTGCTCGTAGAAGCGCTTGTCCTCGATCGCGACGATCGCATGCTTCATCCAGGGCGAGATCTCCCTGGACGGGACGACCACCCGCGCCTGCGAGCCGCGCAGGATCGCGAGCAGCGTGTGCCCGTCGGCCGCATAGACGTAGGTGTTGGCCTGTGTGTGCTGCTTCGCCGGGTCGAGCTGCGGGATCTTCGCCGCAACCGACGTGAGCAGTCCGAAGGTGAACGACGCCAGGCCCAGCACGCCGAGGATCAGAAGGAGGGCGAGAAGTCTGAGCTTGCGGATGCGCCGCCGCTTCCGCGGGCGCGTCTTTGTCCGAAACAGCGCCAGTGCGCGGGTAGTCTAGCCCCCCGGTGAGCCTGGAAGCCCTGACGCGGAACGCGGTGAACCTTCTTCCCGAGGGCGGCCTGGAGGCGAAGCTGAAACTGGGCCGGCCGCTCCGCGTCAAGCTCGGCATCGACGTCACGTCGCCGGACATCCACGTCGGACGCGCGATCCCGCTCCAGCGAATGCGCGCCTTCCAGGACGAGGGTCACACGGGCGTGCTGATCATCGGGGACTACACGACGCGGATCGGCGACCCGTCGGGCCGCTCGGCCGAGCGGCCGATCCTCAGCGACGACGAGATCGACCACAACGCGACGACCTACCTCGAGCAGGCGATGGTGATCCTCGACCCGGACCGCACCGAGGTTCGCCGCAACGGCGAATGGCTCGCGAAGCTGTCCTACGCGGATGTCGTCCGCCTGGCGCGCACGATCACGGTCGCGCGGATCCTCGAGCGCGACGACTTCGAGAAGCGAATGAGGGCCAGCGAGCCGATCTCCATCTCGGAGCTCCTCTATCCGCTGATGCAGGCGTACGACTCGGTTGCGATCGAGGCCGACGTGGAGCTCGGCGGTACCGACCAGCTCTACAACCTGCTGGCCGGGCGGGAGGTGATGCCGCACTACGGGCTCGAGCCCCAGGTGGTGTTGACGACGCCGCTCCTCCTTGCCTGGGACGGCGCGAAGATGAGCTCGTCGGTTGGCAACAACATCCCGCTGACCGCGCCGCCCGAGGAGATGTTCGGACGGACGATGCGGATCTCCGACGAACAGCTCGCCGACTGGTACCGCCTCGTGGCCGAGCGACCGGTTCCGCCCGGGCCGCCGCTCGAGGCCAAGCTCGAGCTGGCGCGGTTCATCGTCCGCCGGTCGTGGGGCGATGAAGCAGCCCGGGAGGCCGAGGAGCACTTCACGCGGGTCGTCAGGCAGCATCAGGCGCCCGACGACGTGCCCGAGATCGCGCTCCCGGACGGCGATCCCGTCCACCTGCCGGCCCTCCTGGTCGACTCTCTCGGCGTCGAGTCGACCTCGGCCGCGCGCCGGCTGATCGAGCAGGGCGGGGTGAAGGTGAACGGCGAGCCGGCGCTCGCCCTCGATCTCTCGCGTGCCGCGCTGGCCGGGGCGCTGCTGCAGGTCGGCAAACGCCGATTCGCCCGGTTGACACCCGGTCCCGGCTAGCTATACTTCCCGAGCCGTCCGGGAGGACGGTTCTCGGAAGTCCCTCGACCTCGACCAAGGAGCCCCCAAGGCCCGACTCGTATCCGATACGATTCGTTTCTCGGTGGGCCTCTGGCGCGAGTCGGAGGCTTTTTTTCGCCGTCACGAGGGTGTTTTTCGACCTCCGTGGCACCGGTCTTTGAAAACTCAGCAGCGAGCGTTTACGTCGAGAAAGGCAGGTCGCGCAAGCGAACTGCCTCAGTAGACCCTGTCCCGCCCCGGCACCATTGGGGCGGACTTTGAGCACAAGCTCAAGGTGAAAAGGACTGTCCCTTCGGGGGCAACCACTTCTTCACGGAGAGTTTGATCCTGGCTCAGGACGAACGCTGGCGGCGCGCTTAACACATGCAAGTCGAGCGAGAACCGAAGCCTTCGGGCATCGGGGAAAGCGGCGAACGGGTGAGTAACACGTGGGCAACCCACCCTTGGTACCGGGATAGCCCGGGGAAACCCGGATTAATACCGGATGGCCCAGCAGCTTTACGGGGCGGCTGGAAAAGGGAGCTTCGGCCTCCGACCAAGGACGGGCCCGCGGCGGATTAGCTTGTTGGTGAGGTAACGGCTCACCAAGGCGACGATCCGTAGCTGGTCTGAGAGGACGATCAGCCACACTGGGACTGAGACACGGCCCAGACTCCTACGGGAGGCAGCAGTGGGGAATCTTGCGCAATGGGCGAAAGCCTGACGCAGCGACGCCGCGTGGGGGAAGAAGGCTCTCGGGTTGTAAACCCCTTTCAGGAAGGACGAAGCTCCTCGGGTGAATAGCCCAGAGGGTGACGGTACTTCCAGAAGAAGCCCCGGCTAACTACGTGCCAGCAGCCGCGGTAATACGTAGGGGGCAAGCGTTGTCCGGATTTATTGGGCGTAAAGAGCGTGTAGGCGGCCATGTAGGTCCGTTGTGAAAACTCGAGGCTCAACCTCGAGACGCCGATGGAAACCATGTGGCTAGAGTCCGGAAGAGGAGAGTGGAATTCCTGGTGTAGCGGTGAAATGCGCAGATATCAGGAAGAACACCCGTGGCTAAGGCGGCTCTCTAGTACGGTACTGACGCTGAGACGCGAAAGCGTGGGGAGCGAACAGGATTAGATACCCTGGTAGTCCACGCCGTAAACGATGGGTGCTAGGTGTGGGGGGTGTCGACTCCCTCCGTGCCGAAGCTAACGCATTAAGCACCCCGCCTGGGGAGTACGGCCGCAAGGCTAAAACTCAAAGGAATTGACGGGGGCCCGCACAAGCAGCGGAGCATGTGGTTTAATTCGACGCGACGCGAAGAACCTTACCTGGGCTTGACATGCACGGGAATGTCGTAGAAATACGGCAGCCCTTCGGGGCTCGTGCGCAGGTGTTGCATGGCTGTCGTCAGCTCGTGTCGTGAGATGTTGGGTTAAGTCCCGCAACGAGCGCAACCCCTGTCCCATGTTGCCAGCGTGAAAGACGGGGACTCATGGGAGACTGCCGGTGACAAATCGGAGGAAGGTGGGGATGACGTCAAGTCAGCATGACCCTTATGTCCAGGGCTACACACGTGCTACATTGGCCGGTACAAAGGGCTGCAAACCCGCGAGGGGGAGCGAATCCCAAAAAACCGGTCCCGGTTCGGATTGAAGGCTGAAACTCGCCTTCATGAAGGCGGAGTTGCTAGTAATCGCGGATCAGCAATGCCGCGGTGAATACGTTCCCGGGCCTTGTACACACCGCCCGTCACACCACGAAAGTTGGCAATACCCGAAGCCGGTGGGCTAACCCCTCGGGGAGGCAGCCGTCGAAGGTAGGGTCGATGATTGGGGTGAAGTCGTAACAAGGTAGCCGTAGCGGAAGCTGCGGCTGGATCACCTCCTTTCTAGGGATCCCGGAGCTCTTACTCCGGTGGCGGCCGGCTCGTCGATGGCTCTCTCGAGAGTCGTCCGATGTCCGGTCTCGCCTAGATGAACGTCGACCTCGACGTAGTTGGAGCCTCGCTGCTGAGTTTTGAGAGACCGGGCCTTGCTGGCGCGGTTCTTCTCGTGGGGCGGGCCGAGGCTCGCGCGCACCTTGAAAACTCCATAGTTGCGAAATGTGAGTTCTTCACGATCAAGAGACTAAGGGCACACGGTGGATGCCTTGGCGCCAAGAGCCGAAGAAGGACGTGGGCGGCTGCGATAAGCTCGGGTGAGGTGCTGACCAACCTTTGACCCCGGGATCTCCGAATGGGGAAACCCACCAGTGGTAATGCGCTGGTACTCGCATCTGAATACATAGGGTGCGAAGAGGCAAGCTGGGGAACTGAAACATCTAAGTACCCAGAGGAAAGGAAAGAAACCTCGACTCCCTGAGTAGTGGCGAGCGAAAAGGGAAGAGCCCAAACCGTTGCGACGTGACAGGCGGCAGCCGTTGTCGTAGCGGGGTTGTAGGGCTCCAGATGATCTGCCTGCCGGCGGGTCGACGAGTTACAAAGTTGTGTGGTAGGCGAAGCGCATGGAACTGCGCGCCGCAGAGGGTAACGGCCCCGTAGCCGAAACTGCACAGCCTCGTTTCTGGAGTTCCTGAGTACGGCCGGGCACGGGAAACCCGGTCGGAACCCGCGGGGACCACCCCGCAAGGCTAAGTACTCCTTGGCGACCGATAGCGAACTAGTACCGTGAGGGAAAGGTGAAAAGTACCCCGGAAGGGGAGTGAAATAGCACCTGAAACCGTGTGCTTACAAGCGGTCGGAGCCGGCTAGTCCGGTGACGGCGTGCCTTTTGCATAATGAGCCAGCGAGTTACTCGTCCACGGCGAGGTTAAGGAAACGGAGCCGTAGCGAAAGCGAGTCTGAACAGGGCGTTCAGTCGTGGGCGGTAGACCCGAAACTGAGTGATCTATCCATGGGCAGGTTGAAGCGGGGGTAAGACCCCGTGGAGGACCGAACCGACCTAGGTTGAAAACTGGGCGGATGACCTGTGGATCGGAGTGAAAGGCTAATCAAACTCAGAGATATCTGGTTCTCCCCGAAATATATTTAGGTATAGCCTCAGACGTTCAATAACGGTTGTAGAGCACTGTTTGGCCTAGGGGGCCTACCAGCTTACCGAAGTCAGGCAAACTCCGAATGCCGTTATTCCAGAGTCTGGGAGTCAGAGTGCGGGGGATAAGCTTCGTGCTCAAAAGGGAAACAGCCCAGACCGTCGGCTAAGGCCCCTAATTCCATGCTAAGTGGGAAACGATGTCCGATTGCACAGACAACCAGGATGTTGGCTTAGAAGCAGCCACCATTCAAAGAGTGCGTAACAGCTCACTGGTCAAGTGGTCGGGCGCGGACAATGTAACGGGGCTCAAGCATGGAGCCGAAGCCACGGACTTCATCCTTGTGATGGAGTGGTAGGGGAGCGTTCCCACCGCCGGCGAAGCGGCGACGGAAGTCAGCCGTGGAGGGGTGGGAAGTGAGAATGCTGGCACGAGTAACGAAAGACGAGTGAGAAACTCGTCCGCCGAATGCCCAAGGGTTCCTGAGTAAAGCTAATCTGCTCAGGGTTAGTCGGGACCTAAGCCGAGGCCGACAGGCGTAGGCGATGGACAACAGGTTGATATTCCTGTACCACGTCCCCACCGCTATCACCAATGGCGGGACGGGGTAGGTGAAGCCAACCCAGGCGATGGTCGACCTGGGGTAACCGCGTAGGGCGGGTGATAGGAAAATCCGTCACCCACATAGCCTGAGACGGGATGCCGAGAGCGCTCAGCTCGAAGTGGTTGCAACCATGCCTCCGAGAAAAGCGTCTAGGGAGGTGGGACGTGCCCGTACCAAAACCGACACAGGTGGGCAGGTAGAGAATACCAAGGCGATCGGAAGAACCCTCGAAAAGGAACTCGGCAAAATGGCCCCGTAACTTCGGGAGAAGGGGCGCCACAGTAGAGTGAAAATCCCTCGCGGATTCGAGCTCGAGGTGGCCGCAGTGAAACGGCCCAAGCGACTGTTTACCAAAAACACAGGTCTCTGCGAAGTCGAAAGACGACGTATAGGGGCTGACGCCTGCCCGGTGCCGGAAGGTCACGAGGAGAGGTTAGTCTTCGGGCGAAGCTTCGAATCCAAGCCCCGGTAAACGGCGGCGGTAACTATAACCGTCCTAAGGTGACATGCCTGAATTAGACAGTGTGCAGCTGTCCAGGCAATTCGTTGCCCCCCGCGTCAGCAATGACACGGTGCGCATCTGGCCATATGCTGGAAAACCCGGTGTATCCCGCACTACTCGAGTCATCCGGTGTGATGTCTAGAGTGACAACGTGACGGGTGCGGAAAACCAGCAGGAAAGGCTGATCGAGTTTCGTGGCTGGGTAGTTGGGTTTGTAGACGGAGAAGGATGCTTCTCGATCGGGTTCGCACGGCAACCAAACCGTGTGGGTCGAACAGGCTACAAGCTCGGATACCAGGTCTTGCCTCGGTTTGTCGTCTCGCAAGGGATAAGCAGCGTCCACGTCCTCGAGGAGCTCCAGAGCTTCTTCGGATGCGGACGTGTCTTCATCAACAGGCGGAGCGACAACCATCGCGAGCACATGGCCCAGTTCATCGTGGAACGGCGCGAAGATCTGCGGGAGACGGTGATTCCGTTCTTCCAGCAGTCTCCGCTCCGATCGGCGAAACGACACGACTTCGAGAAGTTCGCGGCGTGCTTCGACCTCGTCTCACGAGGCCGGCATTTGACGCCGACGGGCCTGCTCGAGATCGTTGAGATCGCTCAGACGATGAACCGGAAGAAACCCAGACCGGAGCTGATCAGAATCCTCAGAGACTATACGCCAGAGACCCTGGACACAGGGTCATGAGATAGTCCCATCTGCATGGCGACATGCAGGGGAGCGGCATCAAAGGAGTGCCATTCCCGTTCGGATTGTCCAACACGGACATGTCCGAATAAGACGTTAGAGCGAAATTCCTTGTCGGGTAAGTTCCGACCTGCACGAATGGCGTAACGACTTGGGCGCTGTCTCTTCGAGGGATCCGGTGAAACTGTAGTCTCGGTGAAGATGCCGAGTACCCGTGGTTGGACGGAAAGACCCCGTGAACCTTTACTACAGCTAGATGTTGGAGTTCGGGGTACGTTGTCCAGGATAGGTGGGAGGCTTTGAAGCCGCGGCGCCAGCCGTGGTGGAGCCAATCTTGGGATACCACCCTTCGTAGTCTGGGCTTCTAACCCGCTGCCGTGATCCGGGGCGGGAACAGCATCTGGTGGGTAGTTTGACTGGGGCGGTCGCCTCCTAAAATGTAACGGAGGCGCGCAAAGGTTCCCTCAGCACGGTTGGAAATCGTGCGTAGAGCGTAAAGGCATAAGGGAGCTTGACTGCGAGAGCGACAGCTCGAGCAGGGACGAAAGTCGGCCTTAGTGATCCGGCGGTAACAAGTGGAAGTGCCGTCGCTCAACGGATAAAAGGTACTCCGGGGATAACAGGCTTATCCTTCCCAAGAGTCCACATCGACGGAAGGGTTTGGCACCTCGATGTCGGCTCGTCGCATCCTGGGGCTGGAGTAGGTCCCAAGGGTTGGGCTGTTCGCCCATTAAAGCGGTACGCGAGCTGGGTTCAGAACGTCGTGAGACAGTTCGGTCCCTATCCACCATGGGCGTTGGAGGCTTGAGAGGAGTCGTCTCTAGTACGAGAGGACCGAGACGAACGGACCTCTGGTGTATCAGTCGTCGTGCCAACGGCGCTGCTGATTAGCCACGTCTGGATGGGATAACCGCTGAAAGCATCTAAGCGGGAAGCCCACCTCGAGATGAGGCCTCCCATCTCCTAGAGAGAGTAAGAGCCGTGGAAGACCACCACGTTGATAGGCGGGACGTGCAAGCACAGCAATGTGTTCAGCGGACCCGTACTAATTGCTCGAGGTCTTGATTTAGAACTCACCTACGTGACTATGGAGTTTTGAGGGTGCGCATCCGTTGCGCTCACCTCGACAATTGGGCGGTCATAGCGGCGGGGAAACACCTCTTCCCATTCCGAACAGAGAAGTTAAGCCCGCTAGCGCCGATGGTACTCGGGGCGCAAGCCCCCGGGAGAGTAGGACGCCGCCCATTTTCCTCTGCGACAGCGCGGCCCCGGGGCACGGGGCCTGCGCGCGCGTGGTCCCTCGCGGCTCAGGCGGCCTGTAGCCGCTCGCGCCACTCCGGATCGAGGGCTCGGAGCCGCTGGACGCGCTCGGCGACCGGTGGATGGCTCGCGAAGAGCGACGCGGGGCGCTCGTCCGCGAACGGGTTCGTCGTGTAGAGCGGCTCCGTGAAGGGCGGGGCGGCGAACGCGACCAGCTCCATCGCGGCCTCGAAGCGCACGAGCGCGTCGGCGAGGCCGTGCGGCGAGCCGCAGAGGTCGGCTGCGAGGCGGTCGGCTTCGTACTCGCGGCGTGGCGACAGGAGCAGATGGACGACCGCCGCCGCCACGGGCGCGAGCACGAAGAGCAGTGATCGCTGCAGGAAGCCACCGAGGCGGGAGAGCTCGACGATCGATCCCGCGAGAACGACCGCAATCGTCTGCACGAGGACGTCGCGATGGCGGAGGTGCGCGATCTCGTGTGCCACGACTCCGTCGAGCTCGGCCGGCGACGCGACGCCGAGCAGGCCGACCGACACGGCGAGGGCCGCACCGCCGCCTGCGCCGCGTCCTGCGGACAACGCCCGCGGATAGCCGTCACGAAGGATGTAGAGCTTGGGCTTCACGACGCCGGCCCGGGCAGCGAGCGACTCGACCCGCGAGTGGAGCGCCGGCGCCTCGCCCGGCAGGAGCTCCCGGGCGCCGACCATGCCCATCCCGATCCGATCGGCGTACCAGTAGAGCGCCCCGGAGATGAGCACGACCGAGCCGAGGAAGAGAAGGAGGAGCCGGTAGTCGCCGAGCGCCCAGCCGATCGCGCCGAAAACGCCGGCAAAGACGACGAACACCGCCCAGGCCTTGAGGACGTTCCGAACGACGATCAGTCGACGCCCCACGGCGCGCCCTACCCGTCGTCGTCCGAGTCGCCGTCGTCCTCGGCGAGGGCGCGTGGCGGCCAGTCCGGCTCGGGTGCGTCGCACCGGCTCGAGCAGTGCAGTGACGCGACGTTCTGGAGGGGGATCAGGATGTGGCCGTTCAGCTCCACATGGGCGACGTCCTCCACGTAGCAGTACGCGGTCAGGACGCCGTCCTGATACTCGCCGCCGAAGAGGGCGATCTCGACCTGCTCGCCTTTGTACTTGTTGGTGTAGTCCTCGATGGGTCGCACCCTAGCCATTGTGGCTTAGCTGAGCGGTCGTCCCTGCCGTATTTGTCGCTAAATGCTGTGCTGGTGTGGTCCCGGTGTGGTCTCGAAACCGTCGCCAGCGGCGACAACGGTCTAGCCGATCTCGACGCGCTCTTTCAGCCGCGGCATGACCGGCTCGGGCCGGTAGATCCGCTCCTCCGCGTTCGGCGTCCTGCCCGTCCTGATGCCGAGCCAGCCGATACCGGTGCCGGCGACCTCGAGCGAGTTGCCGAGACAGAGGAAGCGCTCGCCGCAGCGGATGCCGACCTCGTCGGAGCTCGCGGAGCGTGCCGGTCACGCGCGGCCGTCGATGAGCCTCGACGTCTACTCGCATGTGATGCCGTCGGATGAGATGAACGCCGACCTGCTCGCGTCACTCGTCGCGAAGAACTAGCGGGACGGGGATTTACGGAGCCGCGCTCCGGGCCGACCCGGATGGCTCCCGGACGCCTCTACGGGAGAATTGGGTTCGGAAAGGGGGTGGAAGATGTCGACCATGTCGCACGAGCCTTCGCGCGTCGCAGACGAGGGGTCGCGTTGGTCGGTGCTACGGCTCATTCCCGAGATGTGGGCGTCGCTCGCGATAACGGCTATGTGGGTCGCCGTGTTCATCACCGCGATCTGGGGGCCGGACGCGAGGTTCAACAGCGTTGACGGGAGCAGCTCGACCATTCCGACCGCAGTCTTCGTCACGGTATTCGCCTTCCTCGGCACCTGGGTCGTGTCGAGGCACGGCTTCCGGCAGCAGCGAAAGGAAAACCCGGACCAGTCTTAGCTAGAGCTGTGCTGGTGTGGTCTCGGTGTGGTCTCAACGCCGCACCCGGGCCACAAATCGGCTTCTACAGCCGAATGTAGGACTTGTTGGTGTAATCCTCCACCGAAGCTCCTGGTGGAACCTATCCGATCGCCGCCCTGAGCCGATCGTCGCGGAAGTGGAGCTCGAGAACCCCGCAATTTGCGATCGGGTGGACCGGCTCGTCGCTGACGTGCATTCGCAGCGCACGCATCGTCCCGCCGTGTGAGACGAGCAGGATCCGCTGCCCCGGATGCTCCCGCGCGATTCGCTCGGCCGCTGCGAGCACACGCTCGGAGTGCTGCTCGCGCGTCTCGCCTCCCGGCCGCTCGCCGCGCGGAAAGCGCCGCTCGACCTCCGCTCGCGTCAGGCCCGACCAGGCACCGACGTTCACCTCGCGCAGCCCCGGGTCGACGACCACAGGAACGCCGTGCGGCCGAGCGACGATCTCGGCGGTCTCCCGTGCCCGCCTCAGGTCACTCGAATAGACGGCGTCGAACGGGGTCGAGCGTAGCTGCTCTGCGAGCGTCCGAGCCTGTGCTCGCCCGGTGTCGTTGAGCGGTGGGTCGGCCCAGCCCTGGTAGCGGCCGATGCGATTCCACTCGGTCTCGCCGTGGCGCACGAGGAGCATCGTCGTCATGCCGCTAACGTAGCGCCGCGATGGAGCTCGGCCTCGGCGGGAAAGTGTGCATCGTGACCGGCTCGACCGGCGGGATCGGCCTGGAGGTCGCCCGGCAGTTGCAGGCGGAGGGCGCGCAGGTCGTCACCTCCGGACGCCGACCCACCGGGATCGGTGAGCTGCACGTCGCGGCCGACCTGGCCGTGCCCGGCGAGCCCGAGCGGCTCGTCTCGGCCGCCTTCGCCCGTTTCGGGCACGTGGACTGCCTCGTCAACAACGTCGGCGGCACGGCGATCCGCTCGCTGCCCGACCTGACCGACGCCGACTGGCAGCAGTCGTTCGAGCTCAATCTGATGAGCGCCGTGCGCGCGACGCGTGCGGTGCTGCCGCTGCTGGCCGGCCGGCGCGGTGCGATCGTGAACGTCTCCTCGACCTCGGGGAAACGGCCGTCGACGACCCTGCCCGAGTACTCGGTGATGAAGGCGGCGCTGCTGTCGTTCTCGCGTCTCGTTGCGGACGTGTACGCAAAGGACGGGATTCGCTGCAACGCCGTCACACCCGGCCCGACCGCGAGCGAGGCGTGGATCGGCGACGGCGGGCTGGCCGACCAGCAGGGCGACCGCGAGACCGTGCTCGCGAGGGTCGCCGCCGGTCGTCCACTCGGCCGGCTCGGCACGCCCGAGGAGATCGCTGCGGTCGTCGTGTTCCTCTGCTCGGAGCGCTCGTCGTACGTCACCGGCGCGGCGTGGAGTGCCGACGGCGGAACGGTTCCCGTCATCATCTAGGTCATCTAGCCTGGCTCCATGCCCGAAGTTGCCGGGACGGTCGCCGACGCCTTCGAGACCCGTATCCGGGAGCTCGAGGAGCGCACGCTCTCGCCGCTCGCCGTCCGTTCGTACGAGACCCGCGGCCGCGAGCGGCCCGAGGACGAATGCACGGTTCGCACCCCGTTCCAGCGCGACCGCGACCGCATTCTCCACTCGAAGCCGTTTCGCCGGCTGAAGGGCAAGACGCAGGTCTTCATCGATCCGGCCGGCGACCACTACCGCACCCGCATGACGCACACGCTCGAGACGACCGGCATCGCCCGCGTCGTCGCGCGTGCCCTGCAGCTGAACGAGGATCTGACGGAGGCGATCGGGCTCGGGCACGACATGGGTCATCCGGCGTTCGGCCATGCCGGCGAGTCGGCGCTCGATCAGCTGATCGAGGGCGGATTCCGGCACAACGAGCAGTCGGCGCGGATCGCAGCGCGGCTGAATCTGACATACGAGGTCGTGGACGGGATCCTCACGCACACCGGTCCCCGGGAGCCCGAGACGCTGGAGGGAAAGATCGTGCGCATCGTCGATCGCGTCGCGTACATCAACCACGACATCGACGACTCGATCCGCTACGGCATGCTCGAGGAGGAAGACCTCCCTCGCGACGAGATCGCGATCCTCGGGGCCACCGGCGGGGCGCGGATCGACACACTGGTGCACGACCTTGTCGAACAGTCCGCACAGGCCGGAGACATCGTCCAGAGCGAAGAGGTCGGCGGGGCGATGCTGTCGCTTCGCTCCTTCATGTTCGAACGCGTTTACCTCGGCCCCGAGACACGGCCCGAGCACGCCCGCGCGCACGAGACGATCGGCCGCATCGTCGCGCACCTGCGGGCGCGCGGCGACTCGTCCGACGAGATCGTCGAGTTCGTCGCGGGCATGACCGACCGATTCGCGCTGTCGTACGCTGCGAGCCTCGACTGATGGCCCGGCTGAAGGACACGACGGTGGAGGCGGTCAAGGAGAAGTCCGACTTCATCGAGCTCGTCGAGGCGCGCACGCAGCTGCGAAAAGGCGGCGGCGGGCGCTACATGGGGCGCTGTCCGTTCCACGAGGAGAAGACGCCGTCGTTCTCCGTGAACGGCGTCGACAAGTTCTATTACTGCTTCGGCTGCGGTGCGAAGGGCGATCTGATCACGTTCGTCCGCGAGACCGAGGGTCTCGACTTCACGGGTGCGATCGAGTGGCTCGCCGATCGCTTCAACGTTCCGGTCGAGTACGAGGAGAGCTCGCCGGCGCAGGATGCGGCACGGCGCCGCCGCGAGCGGCTGTTCGCTCTGCTCGACCAGGCGGCGACGTACTACGCCCGCACGCTGTGGGAGACCGAGGCTGGATCGCTGGCGCGCGACTACCTCACGGGTCGCGGGCTGGGCGAGGAGGCGTGCCGCGAGTTTCGGCTGGGTCTCGCGCTGGGCGGCAACTCGCTCGCGCGAAAGGCCGCGACCGTGAGCTTCACGACCGAGGAGCTGCGGGCCGCCGGGTTGCTACGGCGAAACGGGGCCGACTACTTCTCCCGTCGTCTGCTGTTTCCACTCGCCGACGCACGCGGACGGATCGTCGGCTTCCAGGCCCGCCGGCTCTACGACGACGACTCGCTCGCGGCCAAGTACGTCAACACCCCCGAGTCGGAGCTCTTTCACAAGGGCGCGGTCGTGTACGGGCTCGACACGGCGCGTGCCGCGATCGCGCGGGAGGATCGCGCGTGCGTCGTCGAGGGGAACACGGATGTGATCGCGCTGCGGCAGGCCGGACTCGCCCCGGTCGTCGCGTGCATGGGGACGGCGCTCACCGAACGGCAGCTCGGCGAGCTGGGCCGGCTGACGAAGCGCCTCTGGCTGGCGTTCGACGGCGATGCGGCGGGAGAGTCGGCCACGTTGCGCGGCATGGAGCTGGCAGTCGGCCAGGGCTTCGACGTCCGGGTCGTCGCACTACCCGCGGGCATCGATCCGGCCGACGATCCGAGTGGGTTCGAGCGCAGGCTCGCGCAGGCAGAGCCCTACCTGCTCTACCGCGTCCGGGTCGAGATCGACCACGCCGAGACTCGCGAAGCCGCCTTCCAGACGGTTCGCGCGCTGCTCGACGGCGCGTCGGACTCTCCCGAGCGCCAGGATGCCTGGCGGTATGCAAACGACAAGCTCGGGATGACCGTGCAGCTGCGCGCCGGAGGCTCCGCGGCGCGCGCGGCCGCCCCCGGGTCACGACGAGTGCTCGACGCCGGCGCCAAGCTCGAGCGCAGCGCCCTGGCGGGAGTGCTCCGCCACCCCCAGCTGCGGCCGCTGCTGGCCGAGCTCGGCGAGGAGCACTTCTACGACCCGCAGCACCGCGCGATTCGCAATCACATCGTCGACGGCGCCCCGCTCGACAGGGAAGGCGTCGGCATGCTCGCCGAGCTCGACGCCTACGCGGACGCCGACGGCATCGGCGAGGCAACGGGCACCGAGCTCCTGCTGCGGTTGCGCGAGCGACAGCTGCAGCTCGAGCTGCGCTTGGCCCCGGTCGAACAGCGGAGCGAGCTCAGCGATGCGCTCGCCCGATTGCGCGAACGAGCGGCGTCGATCTCCGCCTGAGTTGGACCAGGGCCGCGGCTACACTGTCCGCCGCCTGTTGATCCCCGGTAGCTCAATTGGCAGAGCATCCGGCTGTTAACCGGAGGGTTGTTGGTTCGAGTCCAACCCGGGGAGCTCGCGGACCGAAGGGCTAGTACGGCTGGGGATAGCTGTTGTTCACCCAGAGGCGCCCGGTCGCGGGGTCCGCGGCGATGCCAGTCGCGTGCACGCCGCTCGGGAGCGGAATCGACGTCCGTTCGTGGCCTCGAAGCTTGATCCGGTCGACGAACCTTCCGGCGGCCACCCAGATCGAGTCGCCGAGTTGCACGGCCTGCGTCGGATGACCGTTGAGCCCGAGCGGCTGCTTCGGCTTCCCCGTGCGGGGGTCGATCTGCGTGAGCGTCGCACCCTGCTGGTCCATCAGCCACAGCGTCGGGCCGTTTGGCGTTCTGATCTCGACGAGGTGCCACGGCTCCTCGTCGAAGTGGAACGTCGTCCCATGCCGCGTGCGCGTGTCGTACCGAAGCACCTCGTGGTACTCGCATTCGCAGATCCAGACGTTGCCCCCCGTCGGCAGCACGATCGAGGTCTCGAACGCCCCGCTGGCGAAGCGGCCGGTGACGCGGTTCGTCGCCGGGTCGATCCGGCTGAGCGTCCCGTCCGGCTGGAGGACCCAGACGGCGCCGTCGCCGACCACGATGGTGCCGTTCTCCAGGTCGCCCTTGAGTCGAATCCGCGCGACGGGCCGCCCGCTCAGCTCGTCGAGACGCTGAACGCCGTTGAACACCGTTACGCCGACGCTGCCTTTCGCGACGATGACGCTCCGGAGCAACCAGATCGAGCCGAATCCCACTGCCCCGTCGATCGACCCGGCCGGCGCTCGGGTCACGCGCTGCACGTGTCCGCTCGACATGTCGCGAACGACGATCCGGTCGCCGTTGATCCCGGCGCGCTCCCAGAGCGTCCCGTTGACCGCGAACAGGTTGGCGCCGCAGGGGCAGCCGAGCGTTCCGTCGCGGACGGTCCGAACGATGTGGCCGCTCGTCGGGTCGAGCTGGAGGAGCGCGATCTTCCCGGTCGGCGTCGACGATCCGCGCGTGGCGAAGATGCCGCCGGCCACCGCGGCCGCGGCCAGCAGCACCGCTGCGGCGGCGACGAGCGCCCACCGGCGCCGCCGGGTGCCCGGCGCGAGGCCGGCGAGGCGCTCTGCTGCCACCTCACGGGCCAGCGGCGGCGGCAGCTCGATGTCGATCGACCGCAGCCGGTGCAGGCGCCACCGGCCCTCGACGCCTTTCAGCTCGTGCTCACCCGCGTCGTCGAACCTGGCGCCCGACCCGGCGACGAGCTCCTTGACGGTGCTCGTCACCATCACCTCGGCCGGGCCGGCGAGCGCCATCGCGCGCGCGCCGATGTGCACGCCGATGCCGCCGAGCGTCCCGTCGACCTCCTCGACCTCGCCGGTGTGGATGCCGCTCCGGACGTCGAGACCGATCTGCTGCACCGCCGCCGCGATCGCCGCTGCGCCGCGCAACGCCTGTACCGGCTCGGCGAACGTCGCAAAGAAGCCGTCGCCCGACGTGTCCTGCTCCCGCCCTCCGTGCCGCTTCAGTTCCTGGCGCACCGTTGCGCGGAAGCTCGTCAGCACGACCCGCCAACGCATGTCTCCGAGGTCGGTGGCGAGGGCGGTCGAGCCGACGACGTCGAGGAAGAGCACCGTCATCAGCCGGCGATGCACGTTGGAGCGTGCCATCGCTCGATTATGTGCCGCAGCGCGCGCGGTTACCAGCGGTGGGCTTCGGCGCCGTCCGACGACGCCCGTACCTTCTCGCCCGCGACATGTCTCGGGGGCGGCGCGAGCGGCAAGGGGAGGGGCCCCATCGCGCCGCCCCTACATGTCCGGCGCGGTCAGCGATCGCCGAAGACGGCCGCGTAGGCCGCGGCGAATCCCGCGACTGCAAGGGTGATCGCGATCTTCAGCATGAGACCTCCATCGACCCACTTTCGGCGGCATCCTCGGTTTCCGCGCCACACGAAGGGCTGGTCGCGCCGGGTTGAACGAGTGGGCGGCGGCGCGCTCCACGCGCAGCCGCCACCCACGGTCGCGGATCGCCGTGCGTGCCCTCGTTCCCCCCTGCCGGCGGCTTCGCGACCCTCGCAGCTTGTTTGCAGCGAGGGCGGGGGACGCCGGACGTTTGTCTAGCTCGCGCCGGGCGAAGGCGCTGTTCGAACGGGAGCCGCTCAACGACGCCGTTGGGCGGCTCTTTCTACCCGTTCGTTCTCAACGAGGACCTCGACGACTACACGAGTCTCGGAGCTCAGCCGGTCGGACTCAGCGCACCCGACTCCTGAACCGTTGCTTTCGTGCGGGCGGTCTCTTGAGCACCAACCAGCCAATCCTGACCGCCGCTATCGCCGGGAAAACAAACCAGAACCAAGCTCCACCGTCATGGATTAGGTGGTAGCCCATGCCGCCGCCCATGAGAGCGAAGACGGCTGCTTCGCCCCGCCACGAGAAGTAGTCGAAAGCTGAACCGATCACCACTTGGAACATCGGACGATGGGTCAAGCCGGAATAGGGCCAGTTGAGCCGCGTCGGATCAGGGGTAGAAAGTTCTACCCACCTGATCCGACCTAGCCGACGTCATAGCGTCGGAAACGGCTCAATCGCGCCGACCCTGGCTCAACTAGGCGAAGGCGCTGTTCCGGCGACGCGCGCAAACGCACGCACGCACGCCGGATCGAACTGCGTCCCCGACGATCGAAGCACCTCGTACACCGCATCGTCCTGCGTGCGCGCACGACGGTAGGGGCGGTCCTCGAGCATCGCCTGGAACGCGTCGGCGACGGCGACGATCCGCGCTTCGAGCGGAATCTCCGCGGCGCAGATCCCCTCCGGGTATCCGGAGCCGTCCCAACGCTCGTGGTGGAACCGCACCACGGCGCGAATGGTCTCCGGGACGATCTCCGGGAGCGCTGCGGCGCCGGCGGCGGCGTGCGTCTGCACATGCGATCGCTCTCCGTCGTCGAGCGGGCCCGGCTTGCGGAGGATCCGCTGGTCGAGGAGCAGCTTGCCGACGTCGTGCAGAAGCGCCCCGGCGGCAATCGTGAACCGGCGACCGATTTCCACGCCGAGCTGGTCGGCGATCTCGACCGCGAGCGCGGCGACGGAGTAGGCGTGCTCGTCGTCGGCGGCGTCCGAGCCGCCCCACGTCCTCACGGCGCCGAGCGCACTCGCAAGAACATCCGCTCGCTGCGTGGTCTGCTCGAGCATGCCTGGCACGGTATCCCCCATTCGGGGGACGTCCGTGCACTCCTCTAGGCTCGACCATGCTGGTTTGCAGACCGGGCGGGGAGCCCGAACGGTGCGGCACACTCGGGAGTGGTCAGCAGTGATGGGAGAATCGCCGCTCGGGCGGAT
This sequence comes from uncultured Thermoleophilia bacterium, assembly GCA_963742605.1. GTDB lineage: Bacteria > Actinomycetota > Thermoleophilia > Gaiellales > Gaiellaceae > PALSA-600. Next base: position 331,161 of record CAVUNA010000007.1, read on the forward strand.
CCGGGCCTGGGTTTCCTCGCCGGTCAGCGCGGTGGGCTTTGCCCTGGCCGTGGCCGCGGTCGCGATGGTCGCCGCCTGGGCGCTTTCGGCGGTTGCGCAGGGGATCTCGGCACGGTCGACCGACAGCCGACTCCGCACGGGCGCGACGACGGCGCGTGCGTTGCTCGCGCAGCGCATCGACGAGGCTGCGGGCCGCGCGGCCGATGTGGCGGGGTCTCCGGCGGTCGTGCACGCGATTCTCGACCACGACGTCGCAAAGCTCGATGCGGTTGCGAAGCAGCGGCACGTCTACTTCGCGCTCCGCAGCGGCATCGTCGGGACGAAGCCGCCGGCCGGCTCGCCCAGCCGCGAGGTGGTCGTCTACTCCGGGTCGCATCCGCTCGGTCGCATCGTCGCGCCCGTCGTGCTCGATACGGCGTTCGTCGACCAGGCAGCGGCCGAAGCGAAGCTCCACCGGGGAGACGTGCTCAACCTCCAGGCGGGAGACCGCCTGATTCCGAGAGCCGGCTCGACGGGCGAGATCGCGCACGGCTCGCGGACGGTCACCCGGCAACTGCTCGACACCCGGCCGCCGACCGACATCGTCGGGGCAGCGAAGGCGTGGGGAGGTCTCTCGTTCCTGCCCTTGCTCGCGGTCGGGCTGCTGTCGTTCATGCTCGCCCTCGTCTTCGCCCAACGCCGACCGCGCCGCGCCGTGGCGCCGGGCCGGGCCGTGCGCGACGCGGTGTCGCTGGTCGGCGAGACGCTTGCCGCCACGCACAACCCGGGTGCGTTGCTGGCCGTCATGCTGGAGTCCGCGATCGAGGCGACCCACGCGGCCGGGGGCGCGCTGTTCCGCGGCGACAAGCGGATCGACGAGCGCGGCGGCACGCTGAGCGGCGAGCAGATGCGCATCGGCTTTCGCGATGCCTTCGACGACTCGACGATCACGATGGTCCTCGCAGCCGGCGACGGTTCGTTCAACAAGGATGCGCGCGAGGCCGCCGAGTGGATCACGGCCCAGGCCGCGATCGCGCTCGAGAACGCCCACCTGCACGAGCTCGTCCAGGAGCAGGCGGTCACGGACGAGCTGACGTCGCTGGCGAACCGTCGCCAGTTCCTCGAGGCGCTCGCCCACGAGCTGACCCGGTCAGGGCGGACCGGCGAGACGACGTCGCTCGTGCTGTGCGACCTCGACGACTTCAAGACCGTGAACGACCGCTTCGGCCATCCCGCAGGAGACGAGGTTCTGCGCGTCGTCGGCCGTGTGCTGCGGGAGAGCGTTCGTGAGCTCGACGTCCCTGCTCGCCTGGGCGGCGAAGAGTTCGCAGTCGTTCTGCCGAACACGATGCTCGACGGCGCGGTGCGCTTGGCCGAGCGCATTCGCGTGGCGATCGCCGGAGCGGCGATTGTCGTCGGCGGCAACCGCATTCCGGTTACCGTGAGCCTCGGAGTGGCCGCACACGCAGAGAACGAGACGCTCGAGGACCTGATGCACCAGGCAGACAGGTGCCTGTACGCGGCTAAAGAGGCCGGCAAGAACGTCGTCGTCAGCGGCCCGGACGGGCCGAGCGGCGATCTCGGGTGGCGTCCGGAGCCGCTGCGAAGATCCCCGACCTGATGCGCCGGATCAACACCCTTGCAGCCGTCGTGGCGTCGGTCGGCGTCGCCGGAATCGCGCGTGCTCTCATCGGCCCGGGCGGGCACGAGGCGACCCCGCCCGCGGCGCCGCCGACCGGCACTCCGTCGTCGCCGCCTTCGCGTGTCGTCGCCGTGACAGTGGCACCTGCCAATCCGGTGCAGCGGGCCGCGAGGCGCGCCGCGAGCCGCGTCGCCCGGCATCACACACTGCCTCCGCCGACCGCTGCGACCGCGTCCGCACCCGTGTACATCGCCTACCACCCGCCGGCCTCGGCGCCCGCGCAGGTTCACGTCGTGACGCCGCCGACGCGCTCGGTCGAGCCGGGCGGCGGTGGGCACACGACAAAGCCGGCGAAGCCGGCGACGACCCCGACGCCCGCTCCGACCCCGTCGCCGACGCCGACGCCGACTCCCACCCCGACTCCGACACCGACTCCGACGCCGACTCCGGCGCCGACCCCAACCCCAACCCCGACGCCGACCCCTACTCCCACGCCGAGCCCGAGCCCGGCTCCGACACCGAGCCCGACGCCGTCACCGACTCCCACCCCGACGCCGACGCCCGAGCCGACCCCGCCGCCGTCCTCGTCGCCGTCGGGCCCGACCGCCTCTCCGGGCGCGGCTGTCGTCAATCCCGGGATCACCGAGGTGACGTACCGGCCGCCGCTCGTCCTGAGGCGCGACTTCGGCCCGCCGCGTTCTGAGGGTGGTCAGCTGCCGCCGATTCAGGCGCCGTCCGGGCCGCCGGCACCTCCCAGCTGTCCCTAGGTCGCTAGCCCGCGACCGTCACCGGCACCCGCTGGACGTGCTGTGGCGCTCCGTTCGCGGCGCTCGGCGCGAACGCGACCACCGTCGCAGGCCCGGGAGACGGAGCGCGAAGAGTGGTGGAGAAGACGCCGCGGGACGGCGCCCCCGTCGTCGCCGTGACGGTTCGCCGCTCGAGTAGCGCAACGCCTCGTCGAAGCTCGATCACGAGGGTTGCCTCGAAGACGCTCGCCGTTCCCGAGACGGTGAACATCGCGGGAACCTCCTGTCCGTCGGCCGGAGACTGGACGAGGATCGGCGGGACGTAGGCGACGACATCGGCACGACGGAGCGCCCGTCGGCCCGCGACGTCCACCCGCCGGATCGCCGGCAGCCGGGTCAGGGTGTACACGACCTCGGCGATCCGTTCCGGTGCAAGCTTGTCGACCGCCACTCGGGCGGTTCCGTCGACGACCTTCACGGGTACATCGAGACCGAGCGCGCCGAGTGCCGCCGCGGGGGTCGAACGTTCCGCCGGCACTTCGGCGCGCTCCGCGTGCAGAAGCCCGGCCTGCAACCGGAACACCGTGATCGTCGTGGTTCGCCCGGGGGACTGCGAGCCTCCGCATCCCGCCGAGACGATCACTGCCGCGAAGGACACCACCACGCCGAGCCTTCGCATCGTCGGGATTCTCGCACGGCCCGGCGCCGATATCCTATGGCGCATGAGTGTCGTCGGTGTCGTTCTGATCGCAGCCGCCGTCGTGCTCCTGGCGGTGGCAGAGTGGCCTCGGCTCGCTCGTCGCTTCGGCGTCGACGGCCGCAAACGGCGCGAACGAGCGCGCCGGAAGTCGCAGCTGCGGATCGTCCACAACGAGACGGATGCGGACGAATTCGCACGGGACGTCGAGCGTGACCTCGCGGCGCTGCCGACGATCGACCCGCGCGACGCGAAGAATCGCTAAGAGGGGGCGACGACGGTCGCACGCAGTGTCGCCGTGTTCGGCGTCACCGATGTTCCTTGCCCGTTCGGGAGGACGTCCTCCATGTTCTTCGTCTCCTGGTAGTCGGACACCCGGACGACGAGTTGGTGCCGCCCAGGTGTGACGTGGATGTGGAACGTGCCGTCCTTCCATGTGGCCGGCGTGGCGCTTCCGTCGACGAACGCGGTGATCGAAGACGGATCGACGCCCGAGCCGGAGTCGGCGGCCGTGATCGCGACATCGTCTTCCTGCATCGGGAGCAGGCGCAGCTTCGGCGGCGTCGTGTCGTTCAGCCACCAGCGGATCGTGAACGGCCCCGGGCGAGCCTTGCCGGTCGTCTCGAGGACGATGTTGTACGCGCCGGGCCCCGGAAGAACCGCTCCGGCGACGAGACGCGCATCCCCTGCGCTCCGCCGGTAGGGGTTGATGTCGATCGGAAGCCCCGGGTAGCCGGTGAGCCGGTTTTCGTTCCCCGCCTCGGTCACGAGCGGCGTCACGTGCCCACGCAGCACCACTGCGCCGAAGTTCGCAGGAGCGCCCTTGACGGTGAGGCGATAGACGCGCTCGGGGCCCGGATACGTCGAGCCGCCGGTCGGGTAGCGGTAGCTCGAGACGCGGGCAGGCGCCCCGGCCGTCGTGCCGTGAACGATCCCCGGGCTGACGAGCGTGATCGCCGGGTCGCTCGAGAGCTTCGGGCTTGCGACGTCGAGCCAGAACGGGATGCGGCGAACATCGGCGCCGCGCGTCAGCACGACGAACCCCGTGACGTCGCCCTCGGTCGAGCCTGCGGTGGCCGACACGGTCAGGACGCCGGGCACGGGAACCTGCGGCTGCGCCACCACCGAGGCGTTGCCCTGCTGCACGACCACGCTCGCCGACCACGGCCCCGGCCCGCCGCCCGCATCCGCGATCGAAACCGTGCGCGTTGCGGTTGCGCTCGGGCGGAGCTCGCCGAACGAGAGCCCTGTCGGTGAAGCGAAGATCAGCGGGTCGTCGGCACGAGGCACGTCGATGATCCCGCCTCCCTCGCGCGTCGTCGGCACCTCGGTGCCGTTCGCGGTGACGACCGGATCCGCAGTCAGTTCGAGTGCCGACTTGACCTCGGCGACCGTCCAGTCGGGATGCCGCTCGAGCAGCAACGCGACCGCGCCTGCGACGTGAGGCGTCGCCATGCTCGTCCCACTCAGCAACCCCCAGGTATCGCTCGAGGTCGGCAGCGACGAGACGACGTTTACGCCGGGCCCGGTCACGTCGGGCTTCATCTGCAGCGAGATCGGCGTCGGGCCGGCCGACGAGAAGTACGCGATCTGGTCCTTCGAGTCTGCCGCTGCCACCGTGATCGCCTTCGGCGTGTTCCCGGGAGAGGACACCGACCCGTAACCGAAGTCCGTGAAATCGTTGCCGGCGGCGACGACCGGTACGACCCCCGCCGCCGCAGCGCCGTCGAGCGCCTGGACGACGATGTCACGCGACGGGTCGACCTCGGGCTCGCCGATCGAGAGGTTGATGATGTTCATCCCGTCGGACACGGCCGACTCGATCGCGGCGGCGATCTCCGCCGCGTTGCCGTCGAGGCCGTCGAGCGGCGTCGGCGTGGTCAGCGCCTTGTAGTTGCCGAGATAGGCGTTCGGGGCGACGCCGGAGATCGTGTTGCCAAGCGCCTTCTCGCCGTAGTCGCCGGCGGCGATGCCCGCCACGTGGGTGGCGTGGAACGAGTTCACCGGGTCGAACGGGTCGTTCGCGTACTTCCACGTCGAGGACGGTGGCGCAAACGTGCGCTGCACGATCACCTTCGGTGTCGTGTACTGGGTCAGCCCCTTCGGGAAGCCCGGTGGGTACCGGAAGCCGTTCGCGTTGAAGTACGGGTGCGAGGCCTGCAGGCCGTCGTCGATGATCGCGATCTTCATGCCGTTTCCGGCCGTGGCGAAACTCGGCCCCCAGAGCTTGTCGGCACCGATCTGCTCGGGCCCCGAGACGGTCGCGGCAGACGCGGCGGAGACGGCGGTGTCCCGGAGGGCGTGGAAGCGGACGTTCGGCCACACGCGGGCGACCCCGGGGATCCGTGCCAGCATCGCCGCCTGAGAGCGGGGGAGGTACACCGCCATCCCGTCGGTAACGAGGTGGTATCGCCAGCGCACCTGTGCATCGGGGAGGACGCTCGTGATACGCGTCGCGAGCGCGGTCTGCGCCGAGTCGACCTGCCGCATGTAGATGTGGTGCGAAGACGACTGCAGCGACCGTCCGAATGCCGACAGCGAGGGCGCCCGCAGCGTGACCACGACCTCGGTCATCGGGCCCCGGCCGTGCGCACCCAGGCTGTCTCCCGACAGCACGACTGCAGCCACGGCGGCCGTGGCGACGAGGAAGGTGAGCCGCGTCAGAGTGCGGATGAGAGGACTTGAACCTCCACGCGGTTCGCGGGGGCCTGTCGTCCCGTGTCGGGGGCTGGCGTGAGCTGGCTTCGTTGAGCCATTGGACGCATCGGAGCGGCATGGTAGCGAGGGGTCGTCCGAGACCGTTTGGGCACGTATTGGGCACGCCGGCGGGAAAGTCTCAGGCTGCGTCGAGCAGATTCTGAGGGCTGTGTTGCTGCTCCAGGAACGCCTCGAGCGCGCTCTCCTCGGGCTCATCATCGTCGACCTCTGAACCGCGGTTCAGACCTTCGCGCTGCTTCCGCACCCGGGTCGGGTCATACGGCGCATGGATCATCGCGAGCTCGGCCTTCGTCGCCGGTCTTCCCGTCTTTACGCCTAGCCAGCTGATCCTGGTGCCGCCGGCCGCGAAGTTGTTGCCGACCATGCGGAACTGGGTTCCCGGTTCGATGTCGGGCCACAGGCTCTCGGTGATCTCCACCCAGCGCTGGTTTCCGTTCGCGATGACCCTTGAGGCCACGGCTTGCAGGATAACCAACACACAGGCCGATACTTGCAGAACGTCAACGCGCTATTACGGCACATGTCTACCCCAACCCATACGAGGGCCGTCGTGTCCGCCTCGGTCACACCGGAGATTCGGCGTCTGTTGGCTGAGCGGGCGCAGCGCGGATATCGGAGCATCTCGAGCGAACTCCGGCGCCTTATTGAGGCGGACCTGGCTCGCGATCGCGACGGCGAGCGGGCGGCATGAGTGTGGTTTCCCAGGTTCGGCAGCCGCCGGCCATCGGCGCGGGTGGTGGCGCCGACAAAGGACAGGTGGCCTCTTCGGCCTCGTCGAGGCCACCTGTCACTACCAGCACTCCTGCGGTTGCAGGTCTCAGATTGCGCAAGCCCCATCGTCGCTTCCTCGGATGGCGTGGCTCGCTGCTGCGAGCGAATGTGTATGCGCGCACACCTGCAGGCGTCGAGCTCGCAGCGGTCCAGGACGTCAGAGAAAACAGAGCGCTGCTGTGACCGGCGAGCTCGGGCGCAGCGGGACTGGATACCCGGGGGTAGTGGGTGGTCGAACGACATGCCTGGACGGGCGCGAAGTCCGCCCCTCGGCTTGTACGAATTCTGCCTTTTGGGTCGTGTCACTAAATGCCGGCGGTTGAAACGACGTGTCCTGTGTGCGGCGACCCCCTGCCGCCTCCGAAGCCTCGGGGAAGGCCTGCGGAGTTCTGTAAGACGGTGTGTGCGCAAAAGGCGGCGATACGTCGGCGGCGTGCGGCCAAGATGTTGGAGTTCGCGTTGCAGCTGGATGAGCTCGCAGCCGACATTCGGGCCGGTCGGCGTTCAGGGTTCGGTCACGCCGAATATCAGGAGGCCCGGTAGAGCTTGGAGGCGTCGCGGCGTGCTGCCGTCTTGGCTGTCATCGTCGCGGCAACGACTCCCAGTTCGGCTCTAGGAGCGCGTTCGGGATTTGTTGCGGATGGTGCGAAGCAGGTACCCGGCAGTGGTGCCCGGCAAGTCGAAGAGCTCGCCTCGATCGCGTGACTTCAGCCTCCTGACTCAACCTCGACTGCCCGCCAATGTGTCGGCCGAGCAGCTCGGAACGCATTTGGCCAGACATCGAGCCAGGGAACGATAGGACTCGGATCGCCCGACAGCATCGCACCCCACCAAGAGAACGTCGAAGGCGCACAGATGTGATGCTCGCAGAGGGTCATGATCGTCAGATCGACCCAGTCCGGGTTTCCCTCGATGAAGTGCATCTCGGCATCCAGCCGCAGATTCTCCCGGCACCATTCGATATCGTCGGAGAAGATCAGGAGTTGAGGGTCCAGCGCGTCTTCCCTCAACATCGCGAGGGCCCGTTCGTAATACGAGAGTCCGGCTGGGCGGTGAAACGAGTTCCCGCTGGTGTAGTCGCCGCGCCTAACGTGGAGAGCGGTTGACGAGGGCAGCGACAACAGGTGTGCGAACGGGCGAGTCGCGTCGTGCGCCATTCTCGACGGCTGAAGTTCGGCGAGGATTTCGTTCTCGTAGCCGTTCCAAAGCCCGACGTCCTGAAGGTAAACGCGCCACTCCTCTGCGATGTTCGATGCCAGCGGCCACCCGTCCTGACAGCGGGCGATCGCGACGCGACCGGCATAGCGCCAACTCGGCAACGCGAAGTAGGCACGGTATGCCCAGTCGTTCCGAAAGAAAGCGTTTAGTCCGTGCTGTCGGGCTAGCGCAAGTGTCCCCGCGATCTGCCACAACTGGTTCCCGAGTCGGCCAAAGCTGCCGAGAGGAAACGTCAAGTCCGCGCTCGGCATACGTTGGTGGATGAACTGGCGAACCTGTTGCCTCACGCGACTCGGAAGGCGCACCCCGATCGGACGTGAATACCTAAGTCGCAGTTCTTCCCTCCGCCGCAGTACAAATCGACCGTAACCGGATTCCAGTTGCGTGTCTACTCCCCGATTGTCTGGGGCGACAACAAATGCGTCAAAGTCGCGGACCTTTACGGAGCTGAGGGTATCCGGGTCTGCGACCGGCGTTAGCCAGCAGGCGGGAATTCGCCTGCGGTGTCCTCGAACGTGTCGCTCGCGGGCCTCGGTCTGCGCTACGAACGCGAGGGTATGGCCCCGACGGCGTACATCCTCGACCTCTTCCCGGAGCTCGAGGACATGAGCATTCCGATGGGGGACGTGGCGGTTCCGCTGGAGCAACATGAATCCCATGGAGGCCTACTGCCTCAGCGCGATCTGCACGCTCAAGCGGCCGCGGCTCGTCTTCGAGATCGGGTTGCAGCGATTGCTGCGGGTTCGCGCCATCACGCGTTCCGATACTTCCGGCAGGCGCTTTATGCGGATGAGAGGACTTGAACCTCCACGCCCTTACGGGCACACGGACCTGAACCGTGCGCGTCTACCAATTCCGCCACATCCGCGGGCGGCCGTCAGTGTAGCCAGGTGTTGGTCTAGCCCATTACGGCCGGCTCGGAGCCGAGCTGCTTCGCCCACCACTCGGCGTCGCGCTCGCGGAACGTGTCCTTGAGCTCGTCGACGTAGGTGGCGAGGTCTTCCTCGTGCTGGGCGATCCACTCCTCGCGGGCTGCGAGCTCGCGAGCGAGGGTCTCCTGGCGCTCCTGGCGCAACTCGAGCTCGGACTGCAGCCGGGCGACCCGGGCCCGCAGCTCCTCTTCGAGCTTCCCGTTCGTGGACGCGCTCGCCGCCAGCTCGGCCTCGCATTCGGCGAGCCGCGCCTCGCGGGCCGCAAGCGCCGCCTGCCGCTCGGCGGCCGACTTCTCGAGCGCCGCGACGTCCTGCTTGTGGGCCTCGAGGGCGCCCTGGAGCTCGATCAGCTCGGTCTCGCGGGCCGTCAGCTCGACCTCGCGCTCGTCGAGCTCGCCCTCACGTGCTGCGGCCGTCTCAGCCATGGCCGCTTCGAACAAGGTCTGGGCCTCGTTGAGCTCTGAGCGGCTACGGGCCTCGAGCTCGTCCAGCTCCTGCTCGCGCTCCTCGAGCGCGGTGAGCCGGGCCTCGAGCTCGCGCTGCCGCTCCGCCGACGCCTCGGCGGCGGCGACCGCGGCAGCCTCGGCGGCGGCGGTCTCGAGCTTGGCCTGTGCCTCCGCCAGCTCGGCCTCGGTCCGGGCCTTCACGAGCTCGAGCTCGCTCTCGCGCGCCGACAGCGCGGTCTCACGTGCCGTCAGCTCCTGACGCTTGGCCGTGAACCGGCGGTCGAGCTTCTCGAGGGCCTCGGAGACCTCCGCCTCCCGCCGCTCGAGCTCCGCCTGGCGCTGGTCGAGGCTGGCGAGCAACGTCGCCGTCTCGAGGGCGAGCTGGTCGTTGCGCTCCTGCTCGGCCTCGGCGCGAATCTCCTCGAGTCGCAGCTCGGCAAGGTCGCGCTCGGCCTGGGCGATCGCCTCGGTGCGCTCACGCTCGCGGACAGCTGCCATGCGCGCCTCGAGATCCTCGCTGAGGAGCTCGGGCGGCGCCTCGCTCTCGGCCGCGCGAACGCGCAGCCCGACGTCGTTGACGTAGACCACCGTGCGGGGCGGCTCATCCGTCGAAACCGGATCGTCGACGTGCGTGCGCTCGAGCTCGGCGAGACTTTCCTCGATCACGCGGTCGTGCTCTGAGCGATTGGGTGCGGTTCCGTCCGTCGGCATGGCGAGTCTCCTCGTCGATGGGACGGCGCGCCGCAAGCGCCGGTTGTGCCCTCTAGGTTCGACCAGATCCGGGGCTTCGGCGACCCCTTGTCCGAGGGATCTTCCGCGAGACGGCGTACCTGGAGGCATGCGCACGGCGAGGATCCAGACGTCGGATGGCCGGGTCGTGTGCGAGCGGTGCGGGATCGCCGATCGCTGGTGGCTGCGGCTTCGCGGGCTGCTGGGCCGATCGGAGCTCGCCGCCGACGAAGGGCTGCTCCTGCGGCCGGCAGGGTCGATCCACATGGCGTTCATGCGGTTCCCGATCGATGCCGTCTTCTGTGACCGCGATCTCGTCGTCGTCGACGTGGTGCGCGGCCTCAAGCCGTGGCGTGCCGCGGGACGGCGAGGAGCCAAGGTCGTGATCGAGCTTGCAGACGGCGCGGCGGCGGGCGTCCAGGCGGGCGACCACCTGTCCGCCGCTACGATCGAACCGTGAGCACTCAACCACTCCGCCGGCTGCTCGAGCAGGCCTTTCCCGACGCGACGGAGCTGCAGGTGACGGACCGCACGGGAGGCGGCGACCACTTTCAGGTCGTGGTCGTGTCGCCGTCGCTGAACGGCCTCTCGCTCGTCGACCAGCACAGGCGCGTGTACGACGCGTTGGCCGAGCCGCTCGCGGACGGAAGCATCCATGAACTGCGCATCTCGACCAAGGGGGCGACGTGAGCTACACCGATCGGATCAAGGGAGTCATCGACGAGTCAGATGTCGCGATCTTCATGAAGGGAACACCGTCGCTCGTCATGTGCGGCAACTCCGACCGTGCGTTGCGGGCGCTGCGCCGTGCCGGGGCGCCGGTTACCGCCGTCGACATCCTCCCCGACCCGCAGATCAGGCAGGAGCTGAGTGCGATCTCCGGCTGGCCGACGATCCCGCAGGTGTTCGTCCGCGGCGAGCTCGTCGGCGGTGCCGACATCGTCGAGGAGCTCGAGGCGAGCGGCGAGCTCGAGCGCACATTGCAGGAGAGGCTCGGCGACGGGTACGCGGAGCGTCGCGCCGAGGAGACCGTCTCGCTGTAGCTATTCGGTGAGCACGGCGAGCACGTCGTCGGCGTGCGTCGCCGGCTTGACCGCGCGCAGGACCTTCTTCACGGTCCCGTCCTCTGCGATCACGAACGTCGAGCGCTCGACCCCCATGTACGTGCGCCCCGCGTACGACTTTTCCTTCCACACGTCGTAGTCGTCCGCGACGTGGTGCCCCTCGTCGGCGAGCAGCGTGAACGGGAGCCCGAACTTCTTCTTGAACTTCACGTGTGAGCTCTCGGCGTCGGGTGAGATGCCGAGCACGACGGCGCCTGCGCGTTCGAACTCGCCGTACACGTCGCGAATGCCGCACGCCTGTGTCGTGCATCCCGGCGTGTCGTCCTTGGGATAGAAGTAGAGGACGACCTGCCGGCCTCGGAGGTCCGACAGCTTGAGCGTGTCGCCGGTGTCGGTCTTCAGCTCGAAATCCGGAGCCGCTTTGCCTTCTTCGATCATCGTCGAACCTCTCCAGTAGGGTGACTTCTCGATGCTAACGGCGCATCACATCAACGCATTCCTCGTGATCGGCGTCTGCCTGTCGGCATCGGTCTTCGCCTTCGTCGCGCGCCGGCGTGGTCGCGCCGGGCCGGTGGTCGCGCAGTTGCTTGCCCTCGCCCAGACCCTGATCGTGGCCCAGGTAGCACTCGGGTTGCTGCTCCTCTCCGACCACAAGCGGGCGGCCGACCACCTTCACTACGCCTACGGCACGTTCGCGCTGCTCGCGGTGCTCTCGCCGTGGCTCTACGCTCCCTCCGACCCGCGGGCGCGGCTCTTGTGGTTCGCCGTCGCCACACTCGTGGCCGCGGCGCTCGGCATTCGCGCCTACATGACCGCGACGTGAGCCAGCGTAGGCTCGACGGAGCTGGCCTAGGAGCGGAGGCTCCGGCTTCGCCGGCGCCGGAGCGGGAATGAGCCCTTTCATCCGCAACCTGCTGATCCTGGCCGGCGTCGCGCTGGTCGTGCTGGTGCTCAATCTCGAGGTCGCGCTGGTGACGGTCGGTGTTCTGCTTCGCATCGCGTTCGTGCTGGCGATCGCGCTCTTCGTCTACGTGTTCTGGCGCGACTTCGGCCGCCGCGAGATGTCGACCTGGCCGGCACGCGCGCAGTGGGTGGTCTACGGCGCGGCGGCCCTCTTCGTCGTCGACCTCGGCTGGCTGTTCCTCGGCGGGTTGTCGGGGCTAGACGCCCTGGCGTTCATCCTCGTCGCAGCAGCGTGCATCTTCGCCGGCTGGCGCACGTGGCGCGACCAGCGGATGTACTAGCGCGCGTCGGCGAGCGAGCCGATGCCGTCGAGGCGGTCGAGCGTCTCGCGGATCGGCAGGTGGCGACCGACGAAGATCGGCGTGTCGCGCTCCGTGTAGGCGGAGGCCTCGGTGTCCCGCAGCCGCAGCATCAGGTGCATGAAGTCGGCCGGCTCGTCGCACTCGAATGCGGTCATGAACTCCTGGTCGTCGATCCCGAACGAGTACGTCGTATGGTTGTGAATGCCGGGGAACTCCTCTCGGCCGATCCGGATGTGCTCGTCCATCGCGCGCTGCCGCTGCTGCTCGGTCAGCGAGTACCACGGGCGAATCTTCACGAACGGGTAGACGACAAGGTACGGCAGCTCCTTCGGCACGATCCGCCGCGCCTTGCGCGCGGACGTGTACTGCGACGCCTTGGTCGTGGCGAGGTACGAGAACGGCGTCTCGAGCCAACCGGCGAGCTGCGTCGCATTCAGTGCGGCGCCGAGCTCGCCGAGGTCCTCGTAGCGTGGGGTGATCTTCCAGAGGAAGAAATCGACGTCGGGCCGCACGCCGGTCGTCGTGTAGGCCCGCAGGTGGTCGAACCGTTCCGCGTGCTCGTCGACGGCGTCGGCGAAGGCCTCCTTGGCGGCGGCCCGCTCCTCGATCGGGAGACGCCGGAACGCCGGGTCGAGCCGGTAGAAGGTGTAGGCCACGTACTGCCCGTCCATGCCACCTAACGCTAGCGTGGACGCGATGGCGGCGGAGGACCTCGAGGGCAGGCTGAAGCGTGTCCCGACCGGGTCGGGCGTCTACCTGTTCCGCGACGCGCGCGGGCAGGTCCTCTACGTCGGCAAGGCGAAGTCGCTGCGCCCGCGCGTGCGGTCGTACTTCCAGGCCGGGTCGAGCGACACGCGTCCGGGGATCCGGCAGATGGCCGACCGGACCATGGAGATCGAGACGATCGTCACGCAGACCGAGGTCGAGGCTCTGCACCTCGAGCAGAACCTGATCAAGCGGCACCGGCCGCCCTACAACGTCCGCCTCCGAGACGACAAGTCGTTCCCGTACATCGCCGTTACCGTCGAAGACGACTACCCACGCGTGATGTTCACGCGCGAGCGCCACCGGCGCGGCGTCGTCTACTTCGGGCCGTACGCGAATGCGAAGAAGGTTCGCGAGACTCTCGACGTCCTCAACCGGGTGTTCCGCTATCGCCCGTGCGAGGGACCGCAACCGGGCCGGCGCAGCGGCATCCCCTGCCTCGATTACCACATCGAACGTTGCTTCGCCCCTTGCGTCGGCTACATCTCGAAGGAGGACTACCGCGCGCTCGTCGATCAGGTGATCGAGTTCCTCTCCGGCGACGACCGCCCGATCCGGCTCAGTCTCGAGCGGCAGATGCAGGAGGCCTCGGCCGAGGAGCGGTTCGAGGACGCGGCGCGCTACCGCAATCGACTGGCTGCGATCGAGCGTCTCAGCGAGCGGCAGGCAGTGGAGCGGCGGTCGATCGGGACGATCGACGTGATCGGCATCGCGGTCTCGCCGGAGCGCGCGGCGGTTCAGGTCTTTCCGCTGCGCGACGGGCGCATGGTCGACAGGTATTCGTTCCACCTCGAGAACGCCGGCGGCGCCGAGCTCGGCGAGGTGCTGGAAGGGTTCTGCCTCGAGTACTACGGAACCGCACCGTCGATCCCGCCGCAGCTCCTGGTACCGAGGGGGAGCGGTGACACGTCCGCGCTCGCGGCGTTCCTTTCCGAGCGCCGCGGATCGCAGGTCGAGGTGCGCGCGCCCGAGCGCGGCGAGAAACGGAGGCTGCAGGAGCTCGCTCAGCAGAATGCACGCCTCGCCCTCGAGTCGGAAGTGTTCGTCGCCGAGACGAAGCGCGCGCGTCGCGTCGAGGCGCTCGAGGAGCTTCGCGAGGCGCTCAACCTCGAGTCACTGCCGATCCGGATCGAGTGCTTCGACATCTCGAACATCCAGGGACAGGAGATCGTCGGCTCGATGGTCGTGTTCGAGGACGGCATTGCGAAGAAGGCTCACTACCGCAAGTTCCAGATCCGCGGACAGGACAGCCAGGACGACTTCGCCGCGATGCGCGAGGTGATCCTGCGCCGCTTCTCGCGCCTCTCGGCCGATCCGGCCTCAACGGAGTGGAACGAGTCGTTCGCCCAGCCGCCGAATCTGGTCGTGATCGACGGCGGCAAGGGACAGCTCTCGGCTGCGCTGGAGGCGATGGAGGAGCTCGACCTGCCGCGTGTCGCGGTGATCGCGCTCGCGAAGCGCATCGAGGAGGTGTTCGTTCCGGGTCGTTCCGAGCCGATTCTCCTCCCCGATCACTCACCCGGCCTGCAGCTCCTGCAGCGGATCCGTGACGAGGCTCACCGGTTCGCGGTCACGTTCCACCGCCAACGGCGCGACGCTGCGGCACGCGAGTCGATGTTCGACCAGCTCGACGGTGTCGGACCCGCCCGGCGACGGGCGCTCCTCCGGCACTTCGGCTCGGCCGAGCGGGTGCTCGACGCCTCTGCGGAGGAGCTCGAGGGCGTGCCCGGCGTGCCGGCGAAGACTGCGCGCAGCATCTACGCCCAGCTGCACCGGGCGGGTCGCGCCTAGCGCGCGGCAAGCACGACGGACAGGACGTGCTCGATGTTCCCGTCGCGGAGCGCGTCTCCCAGGCAGCGGTCGCCGGACAGGCCCGCGCGCGCGCCCAGAAGCTCCGCCAACCGTTCGTCGGTGACACCCGCCGCACGGGTGGTCGCGAGTACCCGGGGGAATGCGGGCAGCGGCTGACCGTCGGCCCCGAACTGCCACAGCGGGTAGACGTACTCGCCGTCGTGGAGGACGGCGAGCAGGTCGCCGCGCCGCCTCAGGGTCTCGAGCCGGCCGGGATCGAGACCCGTCCGGGCGCCGAGCCACGAGGCGGAGAGTGAGCTCGTCACGCTGCGAAGCCTAAACGGCGCTCACTACGCTTGCGGCGTGCGCCGACTGTTTCTTCTGCTCATCGTTGGCCTCGCGGCAGGCTGTGGCTCGTCGAAGACCGCCGCGCCGCCGACCACGACGACCGTCCCGTCGCCGGCGACGGCGCTGCCCGGCTCCCAGGCGTTGTACGCGGGCGGGAACTGGGCCGTCGTGCTCGAGGGCTCGGATGCCGTGGCGGCGCACCTGGTCGCGGGACAATGGCGCCTCGACCGGAGCGGACGGGTCAAGATCGAGATCCTCGGCCCGAAGCCGGGGAGCACCGCGCCGAAGCTGCCGCAGGTCGCCGCTCAGCTCACGGCGCCGTCGCCTCTCATCGAGTCGGGCCTGTGGGTCGACGGCCAGGAGCTGGTCGTCAAGGGCGGCGGAACGCCGACCGAGGGGACGATCTACGGAGCGCCCGCCAAGCCGCTTGTCGCCGGCAAGCACATCGCCGTCGCCTACGGCCGCACCGATCGGACGGGCACCGCCCGCGCCTGGTCGTTCACGACTCCGTGAGGAACGGGTACCGGTAGTCGCGCGGCGGCGCGAACGTCTCCTTCACCGTGCGCGGGGTGACCCAGCGAATCAGGTTCCAGAGCGAGCCGGCCTTGTCGTTCGTGCCCGAGGCGCGTGAGCCGCCGAAGGGCTGCTGTCCGACGACCGCGCCGGTCGGCTTGTCGTTGACGTAGAAGTTGCCCGCTGCGTAGCGCAGCTTCGACGTCGCGTCTTCGATCGGGCCGCGCTCCTCCGAGAACACGGCGCCGGTGAGCCCGTAGGTCGTTCCGCGGTCGATCAGGTCCAGCGTGTCGTCCCAGCGGTGCTCGTCGTAGACGTACGTCGTCACCACCGGTCCGAACAGCTCGTCGCGCAGGAGCCGGAAGTCGGGATCCGTCGTCTCGACGACGGTCGGCTCGACGAAGTAACCGCGTGAGTCGTCGTAGCCGCCGCCGACGACGATCTCGGTCCCCGCGTGCTGTTTCGCCTCTTCGATCGCTGCCGCCTGGGTCGAGAACGAGGCGCTGTCGATCACCGCGCCCATGAAGTTCCCGAAGTCGGAGACGTCGCCGACCTTGATCGTCGCGACCTCTTCCTGCAGACGTTCGCGCAGCTCCGGCCAGAGGTTGGACGGCGCGAAGACGCGCGATGCCGCCGAGCACTTCTGGCCCTGGTACTCGAACGAACCGCGCACGATCGCCGCGGCCAGGGAGTCGACGTTCGCCGACGGGTGCGCGACGATGAAATCCTTGCCGCCGGTCTCGCCGACGATACGCGGGTAGTTGCGGTACCGCTCCATCGAACCGGCCACCGACCGCCACATGCCGTTGAAGACCGGCGTCGATCCGGTGAAGTGGATGCCGGCGAGATGCGGGCTCGCGAGCGCGGCGTCGCCGATCGCCGCACCGGGACCGTAGACCAGGTTGATCACGCCGTCGGGGAGACCGGCCTCCTGGAACAGTCGCATCAGGTAGTAGGCGGAGAGCATCGCCGTGCCGGCCGGCTTCCAGACGACCGTGTTGCCCATCAACGCAGGCGAGCTGGTGAGGTTCGCAGCGATCGCGGTGAAGTTGAACGGGGAGACCGCGAACACGAACCCCTCGAGTGGCCGGTACTCGAGCCGGTTCCAGATGCCGGGCGACGAGATCGGCTGCTCGGCGTAGATGCGGCACATGAACTCGACGTTGAAACGGAGGAAGTCGATCGACTCGCACACAGCGTCGATCTCGGCCTGGTGCGCGGTCTTCGACTGGCCGAGCATCGTGGCGGCGTTCAGCGTGTCGCGCCAGGGGCCGGAGAGCAGCTCGGCCGCCCGGAGGAACACCGAGGCGCGCTCCTCCCAGGGCCAGCGCGACCAGTCCTCCCACGCCTTCGCGGCCGCGTCGACCGCCTGCGCGACGTGCTCGGAGCCACCCTGGTGGACGTCGGCGAGGACGTGTTCCTTGTCGTGCGGCATCACCGCCTGCTTGAGCTCGCCGGTGGTCACGTCCTTGCCGCCGATCACGAGTGGGATCTCGAGCCGCTCGCCTCGCATCTGGTCGAGGCGCAACTTCAGGCTCGCGCGCTCCGGGCTGTCGGGGAGGTAGTCGTTGACCGGCTCGTTGCGCGGCGGAGGCGGCCGGAAGATCGCGTGGCTGCTCATGGGGCTAGATTACGGCGAAGGCCGTCACCGGCGGAGCAGGTAGGTCGCAGCGACGGCGACCCAGATCATGAAGCCGAGCTGTGAGGCGTAGACCTCGCTGCCGGCGAGCGTCCAGCCGGCGGCGCCTTCGACGACGCCAACTGCGAGCACTGCGACGCCGCCCGCGAGCCCCGCCCGGCCCAGCCCGATGCTGATCTTGCGGGCGCGCAGCGCGGCGAGCGACGAACCGATGATCACCGCCGCCTCGCACCCTGCGGCGGGCGCTGCGTACTGCGGCGTTCCGATGAGCAGGGTTGCCGTCTGCACGGCGATCAGCGCGGCTCCGCCCATGGCGACGACCCCTGCGAAGAACCCGTCCGGGTCGAAGCGGATGAGTCGTGCGCGCAGGCTGGCGAGGAACCAGAGAAACGCGAAGGCCGCTCCCGTGAACAGCGCCGACTGCGCATCTCGGTGGTCGCGCCCGAGCAGGAAGGCCGTGAGGGCGAGCGCGACGTAGGCGTATCCGAACGCCGCGATCCGTTCCCGGGTCACGCGGCGACGCTACAACATCGACAAATGCGGCCCACGCTCATCCAGTACGACGCGCCGGGGTGGGGCGTCGGCGAGGTGTGGCTCGCGGGGGATGTCGTCGTCCACTCGGAGCTGCCGCGGCCACGGCGGCGGCAGACACCCGGGGTCAGACCCGGGTCTGACCCGGGTCTGACCCTGCTCGCGCGTGTGCAGGGCTTTTTCGCCGGGGAGGCCGACGACTTTCTCGACGTGCCCCTCGACCTTCCGGACGGGTTCCTCGGGGACTGCGCGACCGCCCTCCGCGCCGTCCCGCGCGGCGAGGTCGTGACGTACGGCGAGCTCGCCGCGCTCGCCGGGCGCCCGCGCGCGGCGCGTGCGGCCGGCACCTTCTGCGCGCGCTGCGACCTGTCGCCGTTCGTACCGACGCACCGCGTCGTCTCGGTCTCGGGCGTCGGCCCGTACGGCGACCTCGGCAGCGGCTACAAGAGCCGCCTGCTCGCGCTCGAGGGGGTGAAGCTCTGACGCTGTCGGAGGATCTTCGGCAAGAGCTCGCCGCGATCGCGCCCAGCAGGCGCTGCTGCACCCTCGCCGAGCTCTCGGCGCTGTTCCACGCCGCCGGTGCCTGGCACCTGCGCGGCGGCGCGGTGACCGTGGAGCTCGACTTCTCCAACGGGCCGACCGCCCGCAGGGCGTTCGCGCTGCTGCGCGAGCACGAGGTTCGCTCCGAGCTCCGGACGTATCGTCGCCGCGCCTTCGACGGCTCGACGCGCTACCAGCTGCGCGTCGACGCGGGGGAGACGCTGCTCGAGGCCGGTGTGCTCTCTGCGACGCGCGCGCCGCTCGAGCGGCCGCCGAAACGCGTCATCGGCCGCTCGTGCTGCCGCGCTGCGTATCTGCGCGGCGCGATCCTCGGCGGTGGATCGCTGTCCGGGCCGCGCGATCCGCATCTCGAGCTGCGCACCGCGACCCGTGCGGGAGCGGAGTTCCTGGCCGCTGTCGCGGCGCGAGACGAGCTCTCGCTCGCGGTGGCCGAGCGCCGGACACACGCGATCGCCTACGCGAAGGGCCACGATGCGATCCGTGACCTGGTGGCGGCGGCCGGTGCCGGCGGCGTCGCCCTGCGACTCGAGGAATATGCCGTCGTCGCGGCTACACGCGCCCAGGCGAACCGCCTCGCGAATGCCGACGAGGCGAACCTGGAGCGCACGGCAGCGGCCGCGCATCGCCAGTTGGAAGCGATCCGCGCCCTCGGTGTCGACGCGCTGCCGCCGGAGCTGGTCGAGATCGCCGAGCTGCGTGTCCGCCACCCGACCGCATCGCTGCGGGAGCTGGCTGCGAAGGCTCGTCCGCCGTTGACGAAGGCCGCTGCGCACCGCCGCCTCAACGCCATCGTGAGCCTCGTTGAAAGCGGGTGACGGCCGATTTGCAACTGCTCTAGCGCGACAGGCCGAGGCGACCCCATACTCAAGGGTGGCGGGTTCCGCGTTCGTTCGGCGGTGGATTCAGACCCCGTCCATCGCCTCGTTCGGAGCGTGGCTGACACGGAGGGGGAGATCGTCCTCGGAACTTCCCCTCCGAGCCCGCCGCAAGCGGCCGGGTGCGTGATATAGGTTTCTCTCCCGTGAGTCGCACGTCGTTCGAGGAGCTGCAGCGGCGGCTGCAGGAGATCAGCGACCTGGGAAAGACGATGTCGCTGCTGGCGTGGGATCAGCAGGTGATGATGCCCAGGCGCGGGGCCGCGCTGCGCGCCGAGCAGCTCGCAACGGTCGGCCGGATCGCGCACGAGAAGTTCACCTCGGCCGAGGTCGGACAGCTGATCGACGAGCTGCGGGACTTCGGCGAGCAGCACGAATACGACTCCTTCGAGGCGAGCCTGATCCGCGTCGTCTCGCGCGACTGGGACAAAGCGCGCCGCGTGCCGGCGGATCTCCGCGCGGAGATGTCACGTTCCGCGGCGCTCGCGAACCCGGTCTGGGTCGACGCACGCAAGAACAACGACTTTGCGAGCTTCCTGCCGGTCCTTCGGACGAACCTCGACCTGCGCAAGCGCTACATCGACTGCTTCGAGGTGGGGGACGAGCCGTACGACATCGTGCTCGACGACTACGAGCGGGGCATGAAGACGGCCGAGGTGCGCCGCCTGTTCGACTACCTGAAGGCGCATCAGGCGCCGCTCGTGAAGGAGGTCGCCGCTCGCGCAGCTGCTTTCGAACCGGCGAGTGGTGCGTTTCCGCTCGAGGCGCAGAAGCAATTCGAGCTCGAGGTGGCGCGTGCATTCGGCTTCACCGAAGACGCCTGGCGACTCGATCCGACCGTGCATCCGTTCGCCTCGGGGACGGGTATCTCGGACATTCGGATCACGACCCGCTATTTCCCGGACAATCTGGACGGCCTGTTCGCGGTCATGCACGAGTTCGGTCACGGTCTCTACGAGCACCAGATCGACCCGGCGCTCGAGCGCTCGCCGCTGGCACGCGGCGTGTCGCTCGGCATGCACGAGTCGCAGAGCAGGATGTGGGAGAACCTCGTCGGCCGGTCCCTGCCGTTCTGGCGTCACTTCTTCCCGCGGCTGCAGCAGGTTTTCCCGGCGCCGCTCGCCGATCACGACGTCGACCGCTGGTACCGGGAGGTCAACGCGGTGCAACCGTCGCTCATTCGTGTGGAGGCGGACGAGGCGACCTACAACCTCCACATCATCCTTCGGTTCGAGCTCGAGCAGGCGATGCTCGCGGACGAGTTCCCGCTCGAGCAGCTCCCGGAGGAGTGGAACCGTCGCATCTGGGACTACCTCGGGATCGAGGTGCCCAACGACACGCAGGGTGTGCTCCAGGACGTCCACTGGTCGGGGGGCTCGATCGGCTACTTCCCGACGTATGCGCTCGGCAACCTGATCTCGGCGCAGATCTGGGAGAAGGTCGTGGCCGATCTGCCGGGCCTGTACGGCGAGTTCGAGCAGGGCGAGTTCGGATCGCTCCGCGACTGGCTGCGCGAGCACCTGCACCGGTACGGCCGGAAGTTCACGCCTGCGGAGACGCTCGAGCGCGTCGCCGGTACGTCGCAGATCGACCCGGAGCCGTACGTCCGCTATCTGCGCGAGAAGCTGGCTGACATCTACGGAATCGCCGCCACCGCTGCATAGCTAGAGTCGCCGGCATGGCGAAGACACGCGTTGGCATCAATGGCTTCGGCCGCATCGGCCGCAACTTCTTCCGCGCTGCGCTGGCGCGCGGAGGCGACTTCGACGTCGTCGCGTTCAACGATCTCGGTGACGTCAAGACGATGGCGCACCTGCTGCGGCACGATTCGGTGCTCGGCCGGTTCGAGCACGACGTCGAGGTGAGGGACGGCTCGCTGATCGTGGACGGGGCCGAGTTGCGCGGTTTCGCCGAGCGCGATCCGGGAGCGCTTCCGTGGAGCGACCTCGGTGTCGACGTCGTGATCGAGTCGACCGGGTTCTTCACGAAGCGCGAGAGTGCCCAGAAGCATCTCGACGCCGGTGCGAAGAAGGTGATCATCTCGGCCCCGGCCACCGATCCCGACATCACGCTCGTGCTCGGTGTCAACGACGACGCCTACGACGCGGGACGGCACGCGATCATCTCCAACGCCTCGTGCACGACGAACTGCGTCGCGCCGATGGCCAAGGTGCTCCACGACTCGTTCGGGATCGAGCGCGGCTTCATGACGACGATTCACGCGTACACGAACGACCAGCAGATCCTCGACCTGCCCCACAGCGACCTGCGTCGGGCACGGGCCGCCGCCATCAACCTGATCCCGACGTCGACCGGAGCCGCGCGGGCGATCGGCCTGGTGCTGCCGGAGCTCGCCGGCAAGGTGGACGGGATCTCCGTGCGGGCGCCGGTGCCCACCGGTTCGATCACCGACTTCGTCGTCCAGCTCGATCGCGAGACCACGGTCGACGAGGTGAATGCGGCGTTCGCGGCGGCCGCAGCGAGCGGGCCGCTGGAGCCGTACCTCGAGTACACCGAGGAGCCGCTCGTCTCGACCGACATCGTGCACTCGCCGGCATCGTGCACCTTCGACAGCCAACTGACGATGGTGAACGGATCCTCGGCAAAGGTCTTCGGCTGGTACGACAACGAGTGGGGGTACTCGTGCCGCCTCGTCGACCTCGTGCCCCGAGTCCTGTGAGGCTCCCGCGCTCGGTCGCGGAGGCCGACGCGAGAGGGAAGGTCGTGCTCGTGCGCTCCGACCTCAACGTCCCGCTCGAGGACGGCCGTGTGGCCGACGACACGCGCATCCGCGCGTCGCTGCCGACGATCCGGCACCTCTGCGACGCGGGCGCGGCCGAGGTTCGCGTCTGCTCGCACCTCGGACGGCCGAAGTCGCCGGAGGATCGCGAGCGCTACGCAATGGCGCCCGTTCGCGGCGCGCTGCTCGATGCGGTCGGGGACGCGCGAGTGAGCGTGCTCGAGAACACCCGCTTCGACCCCGGCGAGACGACGAACGACCCGCGGTACGCACGTGAGCTCGCGGACGGCTGTCAGCTGTACGTGAATGACGCCTTCGGTTCCGCACATCGAGCGCACGCGTCGACCGTCGGGGTGGCGGAGATCCTGCCCGCATACGCGGGCCTGCTGCTGCTGGACGAGTTGCGCAACCTCGGTCGACTGCTGGGCGACGTGGAGCACCCGTTCGTGATCGTCGCGGGCGGGGCGAAGGTCGAGGACAAGCTGGCCGTGCTGCAGCATCTCGGCTCGCGCGCGGACGAGGTGCTGATCGGTGGGAAGATGGCCGAGCAGGTGCGAGGCGAGAACCCGTTCCAGTTCGAGGTGGTGCTGCCGCACGACGTCGTCGCCGCGGCGACGTTCGACGCGGATGCCGAGACACAGTTCGTGCCGTACGACGAGCTTCCGCCGGGCTGGCTCGGTCTCGACATCGGCCCCGACACGCGGGCCGACTTCGCGGAGCGAATCGCGAAGGCGAAGACCGTGTTCTGGAACGGCCCGATGGGGGTCTTCGAATGGCCGCGTTTCGCCGAGGGGACGACGGCTGTCGCCAGGGCGGTCGCCGAGTGCGACGGCTTCACGGTCGTCGGCGGCGGCGACTCGGTGCGGGCCGTGCAGGAGTCCGGCCTGGCGGGCGGCATCTCCTGGATCTCGACGGGGGGCGGAGCCTCGCTGGAGTTCCTCGAAGGGCGGACCCTGCCCGGCGTCGCGGCGATCCCGGAGG
Organism: uncultured Thermoleophilia bacterium; assembly: GCA_963742605.1. Classification (GTDB taxonomy): domain Bacteria; phylum Actinomycetota; class Thermoleophilia; order Gaiellales; family Gaiellaceae; genus PALSA-600. The sequence continues at coordinate 354,112 of CAVUNA010000007.1, forward strand.
ACTAGGTGGCCCCTCCAGCAGATAGCGGCACCCTTTGGCCGGCTGCAAACCGGCGCATGCATGCGTCCTCGGTCGCGTCGATAGCTTTGGCTATCGACGCTCCCTGCGTCCTTTGCCTGCTTGGTTTTCGCTCGGCCAAAGAGCGCCGGATCCACCGGAGGAACCACTAGCGATGCTCGTCGCCGGCAACTGGAAGATGTTCAAGGGCCCGCAGGAGACGGGTGAGTTCTGCCGCGCGCTTCGCGACATCGCGTTCCCGGCGGACGTGGACGTCGTCGTCTGCCCCTCGTACGTCTCGCTTGCCGAGGCGGTGCAGGTCCTGGCCGGAACCGAGGTGGGCGTTTTCGCCCAGAACTGCCACTGGGCCGAGGACGGTGCCTTCACCGGCGAGGTCTCGGCGTCGATGCTGCTCGAGCTCGGCGTGTACGGGACGATCGTCGGCCACTCCGAGCGCCGGCAGCTGTTCGGCGACACCGACGAGACGGTCGCCCGCCGGGCCGAGGCGGCGCTCACGGCAGGTCTGCACGTGATCGCGTGCGTGGGTGAGACCGAGGCCGAGCGCGACGCCGGGGAGACCGAGGCGGTGCTTCGGAGGCAAACGTCTGCGCTCGCTCACGACGACAATCTGGTTATCGCCTACGAGCCGGTCTGGGCGATCGGGACCGGCCGCACGGCGACGCCCGAGCTCGCCCGCGAAGCCCACGAACTGGTGAAGTCGGTGCTCGACGTCCCGGTTCTGTACGGCGGCTCCGTCAAGCCGGGCAACGCCGTCGAGTTGCTCTCGCAGCCTGCGGTCGACGGCGCGCTGGTCGGCGGGGCGTCGCTCGAGCTCGAGTCGTTCGAGGGAATTTGCCGGGCCGGTTCCCTCTCGTAACGCTCGTCATCCTCGACGGCTTCGGCTGCGCGCCGCCGGGGCCGGGCAACGCGGTCGAGCTCGCGTCGACGCCGGTGTTCGACGATCTCTGGGAGACGTTTCCACACACCCAGCTGCAGGCGTCGGGCGAAGCCGCCGGGCTGCCCGAGGGGCAGATGGGCAACTCCGAGGTCGGTCATCTCACGATCGGGTCGGGCCGCCGCCTCTACCAGGACCTCGTTCGTGTGAACCGCTCGGTCGAGGACGGCTCGCTCGCCGAGCTGCCCGCGATCCGGACGGCGTTCGAGCGGGGCCGGCGCGTGCACCTGCTCGGTCTCGTCTCGCACGGCGGCGTGCACTCGCACATCGATCATCTGCAGGCGCTGCTTCGCATCGCGCCGGAGAAGACGTGGATCCACGCCTTCACCGACGGGCGGGACGTCTCACCGACGTCGGCGGTCGACGACCTCGCCGAGCTCCCTCGCGACCGGATCGCGACCGTCGTCGGCCGGTACTACGCGATGGACCGCGACCAGCGCTGGGAGCGGACCCAGCTGGCGTTCGACGCGATCACGGCCGGGGAGGGTGCTCGGGCCGCCGACCCGATCGCCGCGGTGCGCGCGAGCTACGAGGCGGGCGTCACCGACGAGTTCATCGAGCCGATCGTCGTGCCGGGGACGCCCAGGCTCGAGCACGGCGACGCGGCGATCTTCTTCAACTTTCGCCCCGACCGCGGACGGCAGCTGACCCGGATGCTGCTCGACGGCGGCTACGACGTGACGACGATGACGCGGTATGCCGCCGATCTCGATGCTCCTGTCGTTTTCGAGGAGCATGACGTTCCCGAGACACTCGCCGAGGTGCTCGCCCAACACGGTCTGCGGCAGCTGCACGTCGCCGAGACCGAGAAGTACGCGCACGTGACGTATTTCATGAACGGCGGGCGCGAGGAAGCGTGGCCCGGGGAGGACCGCGAGCTGGTGCCCAGCCCACGTGACGTGGCGAGCTACGACCTGAAGCCCGAGATGTCGGCGCGCGAAGTTGCCGAGAGGGTGGTCGAACGGGTCGGCGACGGCTACGCCTTCTGTGTCGTCAACTTCGCGAACCCCGACATGGTCGGCCACACGGGCTTCATTCGCGCGGTCGTGGAAGCGGTGGAGACGAGCGACCGCTGTCTCGGGCTCGTGGTTGAGCGGGTCGCCGAGCTCGGGGGCGTGACGCTCATCACCGCAGACCACGGGAATGCGGAACAGATGCTCGCCGCCGACGGCGTGAGCCCGCAGACGGCACATACGACGAACCTCGTGCCGCTGGTCGTCACCGCCACCGGGATCTCGTTGCGGGACGGCGGCGAGCTGGCCGATCTCGCCCCGACGGTGCTGGCTCTCCTCGGGCTCGAAAAGCCCTCTGTTATGACGGGTTGGGATCTCGTAAATCGTTCGTAAGCCCGTGTTTGCAGGCCGGGAAGGGGGCTATACTGCCGCTCCGTTGCCCCTCCCCCAGCCAGATCCCGCGGTTCTGCGGAAGGCCCAGAAGGGCGACGAGCGTGCATTCGCGATCATCGTGCGCATGTACGAGACGCCGGTCTACAACTACGTCCTGCGGCTCACCAGCGATAAGGTCTTCGCCGAGGATCTGACGCAAGAGGTCTTCCTCCGGGTGTTCCAGGGGCTCCCGCGTTTCTCGCTGCGCTGTAAGTTCACGACCTGGTTGTTCCAGGTGACGAAGAACCGCGTCCTCGACGAGCTCCGAGCCAAGGAGCGCCGGCCCATCTCGTCGGTCAATCTGGACGACATCCCGCCGCTCGAGGTGGTCGACGCGCCGGTCGAGCGGGTCGAGACGATCGATGCGCTCTGGCGCGCGATCGAGGCGCTGCCCGTCGACCTCAAGATGGCACTCCTGCTTCGCGACGTCGTGGGTCTCTCGTACAACGAGATCGCCGATTCGCTCGAGATCACGCTCGCGACGGTGAAGTGGCGCATCTTCAAGGCGCGCGAGGACGTTCAGATCGCCCTCGTGCGGCAGGGCATCACGTTCGAGAGCTCGCCCGCACGCGCACCTGCCGCCGTCTCCTCCACAGCTTAGAAGCTCTCGCAGGATGAGGTTCGTCGATCCGGGTGCGATCGGCGAGTGCGATGCAAGGACGCAGGGAGCGTTCATATGAGACATATGGACGCGACCGAGGACGCGGCAGCGTGCCGCCGAGCGCGGCCGGGCGGCACAACGCTTATTTTGCGGGAGCTTCTTTAGAGCCCGACCTGCAAGCGCGCCGCGAGCGTCTCGGGTAATCCGGCCGCCCGCGCGTCGGCCTGCGCACCGGAGACGTCGTAGGGCGTCCGCCGGAACGAGCCCGTCCCGGCACTGAGATCGAGCAGCAACCAGGCGGCTCTCGCGTCCCCGTCGCGCGGCTGGCCCACCGACCCGGGGTTGAGGAGCGACCGACGGCGAGCAAGTGGAAGCTCGGTGCCGGGCGGCGCCTGACCGCCGTCGAGCTGCCCGTCCTCGAGCCAGAGTGCGAGCGCGACGTGGCTGTGCCCGACGAGCACGACGGGCGCGGCCGTCAACCGCAGGCTGGCGGCTGCGATCTCGTCGGAAAGCACGTAGTCCCATATCGGATCTCGCGGGCTTCCGTGGTACAGCTCCACTCCCTCGCGCTCGCCGCTCGGCCTCAGCGAGCGGAGCCAGTCGGCGTGCTCGGCGCTGAGGACGCCCTGCGTCCAGCGCGCGGCGAGCGCGGCGTCACCGCTGAAGTCGGAGATGTCGAGGCCTCCGACGACGGCGAGGTCGTGGTTCCCGCAGAGACACAGGGCGGCCCGTTCGCGCACGAGGGCACAGCACTCGTTCGGGTGCGGTCCGTAGCCGACGACGTCACCGAGGCACCACACCTCGTCCGCGCCTTCACGCAGGATGTCGGTGAGCACGGCCTCGAGGGCGTGCAGGTTCCCGTGGATGTCGGAGATGACGGCGGCGCGCACGACCAGACGCTCTCATAAGATCCTGGCGGTCGTCGTCTGTGCGTCGCTCTGGGCCGTCGGTGCCTGGCTGCTGACCCGCACCAGCGTCCCGTCGCTGCACCTCTCCGGCGTGGACGAGCACTCGCTCTTCTCGGCCGCCGCCCTCCGCCGGTCGGCGCGGTACGGGCGCGGCGTCGATCTGCTCTGGCTGGCGGGCACGCTCGCGTCCCTCGCGGCGCTGGTGATCCTGACCTGGCGTCTGCCGCCGAGCATCCGTGGGATGGGCCTCGGGCGGATCGCGAGCGCGATCGTCGCCGGCGTCGTCATCCTCGTCACGCTCTGGTTCGTCGATCTCCCGTTCGGGCTTGCCTCGCTCTGGTGGGACCATCACTTCGGGCTGGGCCCGTTCGACGTGCTCGCCTGGCTCGATGCGCAGTGGGCGATCCTCTCCGTCGAGGTCGCCTCGGTGATGCTGGCAATCGTCCTCCTGGTCGGGTTCGCCGGCCGCTGGCCGCGGGGATGGTGGCTCGCTGCCGCGCCGACGATCGTCGCGATCGCGGCCGCATTTGCCTTCCTCGAGGGCTGGATCGCCTCCGTCGGCACGAATCGGCTCGCCGATCCCGGTCTGCGCGCCGACGTCATCCGGCTCGAGCGTGCCGAGAGGGTCCAGGGAACGCCCGTCCGCGTGCAGGACGTCACGTCGTGGACCGACCAGGCGAACGCCTTCACCAGCGGCTTCGGGCCGTCGACCCATGTCGTGCTCTGGAACACGCTGCTCGACGGGCGTTTCTCACGCGGCGAGATCGACGTCGTCATCGCGCACGAGCTCGGACACGTCCGCAGCCGCCACGTGATGAAGGCGATCGGCTGGTCGGCGCTCGTGGTGTTGCCGACCCTCTGGATCGTCGCGGTGGCGACGCGCCGGCGTGGCGGCATCGCCGATCCCGCGAACCTGCCGTACGCGATTCTCGTCCTCGCCGTCGTCGGGCTCGTGACCATGCCGCTGCAGAACGCCGTCTCCCGGCGGTACGAGGCCGAAGCCGACTGGCGTGCGCTGAACGCGACGCGGGACCCGGCCTCGGCCGAGCGGCTCTTCAAGAGCTTCGAGCAGACGAGCCTCGAGCAGCCCGATCCGCCGCTGCTCGACTACCTCTGGCTCGAGAACCACCCGACGCTGATGCAGCGCATCGTGATGGCGCAGCGCTGGCGCGAGCGGCAACCGAGCAAGTAACAGACTGTTACTTGCGCTTGCGCGCGCTCAGTCCGTGGGCCGGTCGGTCTCGGGCAAGGCCTGGATGCCCTTGACCGTCGTGTACTTCGAGTACGCGTCCTGGAGGGCCGCCAGCAGTTCACGTGCGAACTGCTGCGACATGTTGACGCGGGCGACGACGACGCCCGGCACGTCGCCCTCCTCGACCTCGTGATCGATCCTCGCGAACGTGAGCGTGAACTCGTAGTCCGAGAACGTGATGTTGGCGAAGTTCGCGTAGACGCCGGCGAGGTGCTGCGGATCCAGGTGGATGTTGAGCTGCCGCTCGGTGCCGTCGTCCATCCGGCTTGACGATACTAGAGGTGTGTCGGCCCCGGAGAGGAGCGTCGAGCGCCTGGCGGCGCGCCTCGACGAGATCGCAGGCGCTCCGGTGGAGCTGGAGCGGCCGAAGAACGCCGAGCACGGCGACTTCGCAACCAGCGTGGCCCTCCGCACCGCCGGCGGGACCGGCCTTCCCCCGCGCGAGCTCGCGTCGCAACTCGCCGGTCGGATGGCCGAGCTCGACGAGGTCGCCGGCGCGGAGGTTGCCGGTCCGGGCTTCGTCAACCTGCGGCTCGCGGACGGCTTCTTCGTCGAGGCGCTCGGCGAGATCGACGAGGGCTACGGCGGCGGCTTCGCGGATCGGCCGACACGTGTCCAGGTCGAAATGGTCTCTGCCAACCCCACGGGCCCCGTGGTCGTGTCGGCGGGGCGGAACGGTGCGCTCGGCGACTCGGTCGCGCGGCTGCTCGAGTTCGGCGGCCACCAGGTGGCGCGCGAGTACTACTACAACGACGCGGGGACGCAGATCGATCGCTTTCGTGCGTCCGTCGAGGCGCTGCGCCGGGGCGAGCCGATTCCCGAGGACGGCTACCACGGCGACTACGTCGCGGAGCTCGCCCGGTCTGACGACGATCCGGTCCCGCGCATGCTGCGCTCGATCGAGACGACGATGGAGCGCTTCCGCATCCACTTCGACGGCTGGGCCCTCCAGAGTGCGCTCGAGCAGCGCCTGCCGGAGCTGCTGCCGCGCCTCGACACCTACGAGAAGGACGGCGCGCTGTGGGCGCGATCCTCGGCGTACGGCGACGAGCAGGACTGGGTGCTCGTCCGCTCCGCCGACAAGGGGGCAAACCCAACGTATCGCGCCGCGGACGTCGCATACCTGGTCGACAAGCTCGAACGTGGCTACGACCGAGCGATTTACGTCCTCGGCGCCGACCATCACGCGACCGCGCGCTGGTACGCGGCGATCGCACGCATGCTGGGCTACGACCCGGAGCGAATCGAGGTGCTGCTCTACCAGTTCGTGCACCTGACGGGCGGCGGGGCGACGGCAAAGGCCTCCAAGCGCGCCGGGAACGTCGTGTTCCTCGACGACCTGCTCGACGAGATCGGCGTCGACGCGGCGCGCTGGTACCTCGTCAACCGCGGCCCCGACCAGACGATCGACATCGATCTCGATCTGGCGGCCGAGAAGTCGAACAAGAACCCGGTCTTCTACGTGCAGTACGCCCATGCCCGGATCGCCGGGATCCTGCGTAACGCGGAAGGCGCGGAGGAGGGCGGGCCGCCGCCCGGTCCGCTCGCCGCCGAGGAGAAGGAGCTGATCAAGCGCCTGACCGACTTCCCCACGACCGTGCGCGAGGCCGCCGATCGCCGCGGCCCGCAGCTGCTGCCGTCGTACGCGATTCGGGTGGCCGACGACTACCACCGGTTCTACACCGAATGCCGCGTCCTCGGCGACCCGGCCCAGGCGTTCCGACTTCAGCTCTGCCGCGCCACACAGCGCGTGCTCGCCCGCTGTCTCGACCTGGTCGGAGTCGAGGCGCCCGACCGGATGTAGTCAGCGCTCGCCGTCCGGCGCGACGTAGTAGTGGAGCAGGAGCTGTTCGTCGCGGGCATCGCCCCACGGCTCGCTGTGAACGCGCCGCCAGCCCTGCCGCTCGTAGAGCCGGATCGCCTCGCGGTTCGTCTCGACGACGTCGAGCACCGGATGCAGTCTGCGCTCGGCCGCCGCCAGGAGGGCCGTGTTCAGGAGGGCGGCGCCCAGGCCGGTGCGGCGACGATCGGGTGCGACGAAGAGGCGGGTCGCCGAGGCGAGCTCTGCGGGCGGGACGCCGGTGGCGTCCGACCAGATGTCCGCGGCGTGGCCGGGGCCGACCGCTGCGAGTACGACGTGGCCGATGATGTGGCCCTCCTCGGCCACCCATGCCCCGAGCAGCCCGCTCGGTGAGAGCCAGCAAGCCGGATCGCCCGGCCAGTAGGCCGGATAGCGGTCCAACCGATGGATCTCCTCGAGCAGCAGCACGCATTCGTCGAGGTCGCCGTCCGAACGGCGGCGCACAGCCATCCGGCCGATGCTACGGGTGCGCTCTAGGATCACGACGGATGGCGACTTCGGCCCCCGATCGCAACCTCGCGCTCGAGCTCGTGCGCGTCACCGAGGCTGCGGCGATGGGCGCCGGCCGCTGGATCGGGCGGGGCGACAAGATCGCCGCCGACCAGGCGGCGGTCGACGCGATGCGCACGATGCTCGACACGGTGACCATGGACGGCGTCGTCGTGATCGGCGAGGGCGAGAAGGACGAGGCGCCGATGCTCTACAACGGCGAGCGCGTGGGGGAGGGCCGCGGCAGCGCGGTCGACGTCGCTGTCGACCCGCTCGAGGGTACGCGGCTCACGGCCTTCGGCCAGCCGAACGCGATCGCGGTGATCGCGGTCGCCGAGCGCGGCTCGATGTTCTTCCCGGGCGCGGCCGTCTACATGGAGAAGATCGCAGCGGGAGCGAATGCCGTCGATGCGGTCGACATCACCGCCACTCCGACGGAGAACGTCCAGGCGGTCGCCACGGCGAAGGGGGTGAAGCCGACCGATCTGCGTGTCGTCGTCCTCGAGCGCGAGCGTCACGAGAACCTGATCGGCGAGCTGCGCCAGGCCGGTGCGCGCGTGAATCTGATTCGCGACGGAGACGTGGCGCCGGCGATTGCCGCTGCCCGGCCGGAGACGGGAGTCGATCTGCTGTACGGGATCGGCGGCACACCGGAGGGCGTGATCTCCGCGGCCGCGCTCAAGTGCGTCGGCGGCGGGATCCAGGGGCGACTCTGGCCGCGTACGCCCGAGGAGCGCGAAGCACTGATCGCGGCAGGCTTCGACCTCGACCGCGTGCTCACGACCGACGATCTCGTCGCGGGTGAGGATGTCTTCGTGGCCGCCACGGGAGTGACGACCGGAGCCTTGTTGCGCGGAGTGCGCTACGTTCGCGACGGCGCCGTCACCGATTCGATCGTGATGCGCTCCCGCTCCGGCACGGTGCGCCGGATCGAAGCGCGCCACAACCTCGAAAAGCTCACGCACTTCACAGGAAGGGAGTTCAGATGACCAACCCGATTGGGATCGACAACCTCGGCTACGACGACCAGCTGTACGTCCTCGCCTTCGACCACCGCGGCTCGTTCGAGAAGATGGTCGGCGGCGGGCAGGCAGAGGTCGCCGGCGCGAAGCAGCTGATCTGGGAAGGATTCCAGCGCGCCGTCGACGAGGGCGCACCCAAGGACGCAGCGGGCATCCTCGTCGATGCGCAGTACGGCTCTGAGGTCGCGCGTGCGGCGAAGGCGGGCGGCTACAAGTTGTCGATGCCGGTCGAGAAGTCGGGCCAGAACGAGTTCGACTTCGAGTACGGCGACCGGTTCGGCGACAAGATCGAGGAGTTCGACCCCGACTTCTCGAAGGTGCTCGTCCGCTACAACCCCGAAGGCGACGCCGACCTGAACAAGCGCCAGATCGTGAAGTTGCGGCAGCTCTCCGAGTGGTTGCACGAACGGCGGCGCAAGTACCTGTTCGAGCTGCTCGTGCCGGCGGAACCTGCCCAGCTCGAGCGCGTGGGCGGCAGCGAGGATCGCTACGACACCGAGCTGCGGTCCGAGCTGATGCTCGAGGCGATCCTCCAGCTCCAGAACGGCGGCGTCGAGCCAGACATCTGGAAGATCGAGGGTCTCGACGATCGCGAGGCGTGCCGCGAGATCGCGCAGCTCGCCCGTCGCGAGGGACGCGACCACGTCTCGTGCGTCGTGCTCGGCCGGGGCGCTTCCGACGCGAAGGTCGACGAGTGGCTGCGTGCGGGCGCCGGCCTGGACGGCTACATCGGCTTCGCGATCGGTCGCTCGATCTTCTCGGAGTCGGTGAAGGCGTATGCGGCGGATCCGAACGGCTTCGATCGCGCCGCGGCCGTGGCGAAGATCGCGAGCAACTACCGTCGCTTCATCGACGTGTACGAGGGGGCGCCCGCTCCGGCGTGAGCGGGCGCCCTGCCCGCTTACGGAACGATGTTGTGGTTGTGGTGGAAGACGTTGTCCGGATCGTGCTTCCGCTTCACTGCGACCAGCCGGTCGTAGTTCGGGCCGTACGCGCCGCGGATCGCATCCGCACCCTGGTCGTCGCCGAGGTAGTTGAGCCACCGGCGGTCGGTCAGGTGCGGGGCGAGTGCGGCGTGCGTCTCGCGCGTCCAGGCGATGTTCGCCTCGGTGTCCGCGGGGTCGGTCCAGACCGATGGGATGAGCAGGTTCCAGCCCGCCTCCCGGTGCGGGACCGCCGTGTCCTCGACGCCGACTCTGCAGACGGCGCCGTGGAACTGCTCGAACACCACCCCGGTCATCGGTGACGGGACCGACTGGAAGCGTTCGACGATCACGTCGATCAGGCCGTCCGGCAGACCAGCGGTGAAGCTCGAGAGCCAGTAGTTGAGCGTGCCGGACGGATAGCCGGCGTCGAGGATGGTGTTCATCACCGGATACGGCATCGGCCCGACCTCGACCATGAGCGGGGAGCCCCAGGCCTTGAAGGGTGCGAGCTCGCGCTCCGCCTCCTCGGGCGTACCGGTGTGGAAGACGATCATGCCCGCGATCTTCATGCCGGAGCCGTCGGGCGCATGGACGACCGCGGCGAAGACGGTCAGGTCGTCCGATGTCGCAGCTGAGGCTTCCCGGTAGAAGCGGAGCATGTCGCCCGCTGCCTCGATCGGGTGGACGATGAGTCCGCCGACGACCATCTGCACCGGGTGCAGCCGGTACTCGAACGACGCCGCGACCCCGAAGTTGCCGCCCCCGCCGCGCAAGGCCCAGAAGAGCTCCGGGTCCGAGTCGGCCGTGACGTCGACGATCGCGCCGTCGGCGGTCACGAGCTCGACGCCGAGCAGGTTGTCGGCGGCGAGACCGTATTTCGCCATCAGCCAGCCGAGGCCACCGCCGAGCGTGAGCCCGGCGATGCCGGTGGTCGAGATCGCGCCTCCGGTGACGGCGAGCCCGTGTGCGGCCGTCTCGCGGTTCAGGTCGCGCCAGATCACACCGCCCTGCGCGCGTGCGGTGCGCGCGCCGGGGTCGACGCGAATGCCCTTCATGGGCGACAGGTCGATCATGATCGCGTCGTCGATCACCGCGCGACCCGCGACGTTGTGACCGCCGCCGCGGACGCACACCTCGAGGTCGTTCGCGCGGGCAAAGCGGATCGCGTCGGCGATGTCGGCTGCGTTCTGGCAGCGCGCGATCAGCGCAGGTTGCCGGTCGATGAGCCCGTTGTGGACGCGGCGCGCGATGTCGTATCCCTCTGATTCCGGCTCGAGGATGCTCCCCGAGAAACCGGCACGAAGCGCGTCGATCTGCTCGGCACTGGTCGTTTCGGTTGTTGCCATTCGTTCCCCCTTCCAGCTGGTTCGCGGTCGATCGAGTGTAAGACACTGCCGGTGTGCGCCTCGTCGTCCGCGCGAACGATTTGCGCGACTGTGGCTAGGATTGACGCGACGACGCCCCAAGCCTGAGAATGCGAACGGGGATGCGGCGGAGAGGTCTCTCCATCAGAACACAGCCGCCGCCAAGGCGGCGTGTTCGCGGCATTCACCGCGTGCGTGGTTCGGATTCGTGGAGGTCGCTCGGGTGGCTCGCGGCCATGGGGGCACTGGGCCTGCTCGCGTCCGTCGCTCTGTCGTCGTGCGGGGGCGGCGGTACCGCTGCGGGGAGCAACCGCACTTCCGCAACTCGGACGACGCCGACACTATCGACACCGACTCGAACGCAGACCGCGCAGACGCCGACCGAGACAACGGCGACGGAGACACAGACCGGAGCGACGCAAACGGAGGCGTCCTCGACGGCGACGATCACGATCTCCTCACCGCCGGTGACGCTTCCCGCCACGACTGTCACGGCGACACAGACCCACGAGACCACGGTGACCGCGCCGCCCCCGGCAACAACGACGGTGACCGCAGGCACAACGACCCTGGCCGCAACGACAACGACCAGTTCGGGTGTAAGTCCGGCAGGAGCGGCAGCGGCCGGTGCGGCGATCGCGTCCAACAACAATCAGACGGCGAGCACCTCAAGCACGCAGTGGGGCTGGATCGCCTTCGGCATCCTCGCGGGCGCCGTCATCGTCGGGGCGATCGTCTGGTGGGTTCGACGACGGGCTTCGAAGAGGCCGCCGTACGGAGGCGACCCGCCAACCACCGGGACTGGCAACGGCTGAGCCTCGCTCACTTCGGCGCCGCGAGCGAGGCTATTTGGCTTACGACCGGATTTGCGAGGAGTGGCCGCCGACCTGAACTTGCTCGGCCCCGACGAAGCCGAGGTCGTCGCGCACGCAGCGCTCGAGTTCGGGCAGTAGCAGCCGGTGCGCATTCAGATCACCGCCGTGATCGAAGCTCGCGGGCGGCTGGGCTCGTAGTGGACAGCCCGGTCCGAGGCGCCGCGGCCGGGAACGGCTAGATTTGGCTCTACGCGGGCGTAGCTCAGTTGGTAGAGCTTTCGGCTTACGACCGGATTCGCGGGACAGCCCGGTCCGAGGCGCCGCCGCCGGGAACGGCTAGATTTGGCTCTACGCGGGCGTAGCTCAGTTGGTAGAGCATCAGCTTCCCAAGCTGAGGGTCGTGGGTTCGAGCCCCATCGCCCGCTTCGATCTCTGAGCCAAAAACGAGCGGTTAGCGGCCGGACATTCACAGCCGCTGCCCGTAGTACGCAGTTGGGCCATGCTTGCGTCGGAAGTGGCGTGCGAGGAGCGAGTCGCCGATCGGCGCCACCGCCGGGTCGAGCACGATGGCGTTGAAAGCAAGGTGCGCGATCTCCTCAAGCGCGGCGGCGTGTTCCACCGCTTGCGCCGCAGAGCTTCCCCATGCGAACGCGCCGTGCGAGGCGACGAGCGCGGCCGGAACCTCGATAGGGTCGAGCCAGGCGAGGACCTCGACAATCGCTGCCCCAGTCAGCTGCTCGTAATCGTGGCTGCACTCGTCGTCCGTAAGCGTGCGCGTGCATGGGACCGGGCCGTTGAGGTAGTCGGCGTGGGTGGTGCCAGGCACGGGATCGGCCGGCGCGCCTGTGCCCAAGAGGTCGCATACGTCGAGTGCGTGTGCGCGACGCCACCGACGCGCTCGAACAGGCGGTATAGCTCGGGATGGGTTGGCGTGTCGGAGGATGGGAGGAGGCCGCCGACGCGCGTCCCGTCGTCGAGCGCAACGAGTGCTATGTCCTCGACGCGCAACTCGGCGTACGGCACTCCGCTCGGCTTGATCGCGACGATCTGGGCGTCGTGGTCGATCTCGCTCACGTTGCCGAAGCTCGCGTGGCCGAGCCCGCGCGTGGCGAGCTCGAGGTTCGCCGTCAGCACCCGCTGGCGGAGCGCAGCGTGCATGAGCTACGGATACACGTAGTCGGGGACGAGGTCGATCGCGTGGCCGGAACCCGATTCGAGAATGATCTTTAGCGTCGGCTCCGTGTCGAGATAGTAGAACTCGATCGTTTCGCCGATCCGGCCGCCCATCAGCACGCTCGTACCGATCTCTGCGAACTTCTGCTTCAGCTGCGTCGACTCGTCAAAGTCGTGCAGCATCACGGCGACGTGGTGGAGCCCCTCGCCGTGCTGTTCGATCCACTCTTTGTAGATGCTGGGACCCACGAGCGGCTGCAGCAGCTCGAAGCCCATGTCACCGACGTGGGTCTCGGCGCCGAGCATCGTGTACTCCGTCGGCTTTCCGTGGAGCTGGGTGTCGTGTAGCCGTGGCGGCTCGTGCCGGTAGACGTTCCATGGGCCCCAGCCGAGGAGCTTCGTGTACTGCTCCATTGTCTTCTGCAGGTCGTTGCACACGATGGCGATCTGCGAGATCTGCACCTGCCGGCCGAGCAGGCCGGTCACCTCCTGCGCGCCCTGCTTCGCTTCCATGCGTCCTCTCCTCTCAGACGATCGCGATCGGTAGCCGCTGGCGGTCCGGCTGCCTGGATGTCGACGCGGGTCCGGTCGGTCCGCAGCCACGCGCGGTAGCAGTCGAAGGGGCGCATGTCTTCGTCCCACGACACAGACTCAATGAACGCGACCGGCGCGCCCGCCGGGAGCTCGAGGAGCTCCGCAAGCCACGGCTCTGCTGCGATCGCCTCGAGCGTCCGACGGCCGCCGTGCGGGACGACGTCCGCCTGCTCGCGTAGCCGACGGTAGAGCGACTCGTTTGGGTTCGCGATGGCGAGTGCGGCGTCCGCGACTGCCGCGACCAGGTGGTTGGCGACATAGAGCGCGACGAGTCCGTCGACCGACCGCAAGCGCTCAAGCGTTGCGCCCTCGCTGTGCGGCATCAGCTCGAGCGCCTGGCAGGCCCACGCGGGCAGCGATCCGCGCTCCGCTCGCAGGATGCGCGACGTGACCATACGGCCGAGCCGGTCGACCTCGTCCTGGAAAAACCCCTCCGAGGACTGGAGCAGCCAGAGCCCAGGTGGGCCCTGCCGCACGAAGGTGCCCTGGCCCTTGAGCCGCTCGATCAGCCCGCGTTTCTCTAGGCGAGCCAGGGCCTGCCGCACCGTCGTACGTGAGAGCCCAAACTGGTCGCAGAGCTCTGGTTCGGACGGCAGTTGGAAGTCGGAAGGCCAGCGGCCGCCCGTGATCTCCTGCTCCAGCAGCTCCGCGAGCTGGAAGTAATAGGGAATGGGCGACGTGCGGTCGATCAGCGCGTTAGGGGATTCTTTGCCCAGACGATCTGCTCCCGGGAGCTTGCCTGTACGGACAGGACGACGTTATGGTCTCCAAGCGATCGCTGTCAAGCGCCCCCTGAACGCTCGATGAGGATCCTCGCCGTCGGCGACTCATATATGCCGCCGCGCTACTTCGCGGAGGCGTTCTCCGAGCTCGAGGCCGCGCATGTGGTGGAGTACCTGCAGGTCGACGAGATGCGGCGCTTCGTGCCGAGCTCGCCGTCGGAGCTGAAGGTGCGGGAATACCAGGGCTCACCGGCCGAGTTCGTCGAGCGGATGCCTGGCGTCGAGACGCTGGTCGTCCATGGAGCCCCTGTCACCGACGAGGTACTCGACGCATCCGCGGAGCTGCGTCTCGTCTGCTGCGCACGCGGCGGCCCAGTCAACGTCGACGTCGAGGCAGTGTCGGCGCGGGGACTTCCGCTCGTCGGTACGCCTGGCAAGAACGCCGACGCAGTCGCGGACCTGACGATCGCGTTCCTTATCTCGCTCGCGCGCGGGCTTCCGAGGGCCCAGCGCTTCCTCGAGGAAGGCAACCAGCTCCGCGACAACTGGGACGGCGCGAAGTTCATGGGCAGCGACCTCCGCCGCCACGCGCTCGGGATCGTCGGCTACGGCCAGGTCGGACGGCGGGTGGCCGAGCGGGCGCTGCCGTTCGGGATGTCCGTGGTCGCATACGACCCATACGTGTCCGTCGACGGTCCGGTCGAACAGCTCGACTCGCTCGACGAGCTGCTCGCGCGCGCCGACTTCGTCTCGCTCCACGCGCGCGCGACCTCGGAGAACGAGAATCTGATCGACTCGGCGGCGCTGGCACGGATGAAATCGGGGGCGTTCTTGGTCAACACTGCGCGCGAGACCCTCGTGGACGAGGATGCGCTCGACGAAGCTCTTGGGTCGGGTCGGCTCGCCGGCGCGGCGCTCGACGTCGTACGCACGACGAGCACGCAGGGCCGTCACCGGCTTCTCCGCCACGAGAACGTCGTACTCACGCCCCATCTCGGCGGCGCGACGCACGAGACGCTGCTGCAGGGCGCTGAGATGATCGCGGGCGAGATCCGCCGTTTCGCGGCGGGGGAGCCGCTGGTCAACGTGGTCAACCGTTCGGCGGTGGCCGCATGACCGACGAGCTGCTGCTCGCGATCGATGCCGGCACCGGCAGCGCGCGCGCCGTGCTATTTGCGTCGGACGGGTCTCAGGTGGCAATCGGCCAGAGGGAGTACTCCCACCCGGAACTTCCGGGCGCGCCGGGGTCGCAAGTCTTCGCGACGAACGAGAACTGGCACCTGATTTGCGAGTGCATCCGGGAAGCCATCGCTTCAAGCGGCGCCTCTCCCGCCGTCATTAAGGCCGTCAGTGCGACGAGCATGCGTGAGGGCATGGTTCTCTACGACGCTCGCGGCGACGAGATCTGGGCGTGCCCGAACGTCGACTCTCGCGCGGGGGAGGAGGCCGCGGAGCTGGTCAGCTCCGGCGTTGCGCAGGAGATCTACGACCTCGCGGGCGACTGGGTTGCCATCACGGCGCCGGCGCGGTTCCTCTGGATCGCGCGTCATGAGCCGGACGTCTTCGCCTCGATCGCGCACGTCGGCATGCTCGGCGACTGGATCGTCACGAAGCTCGCCGGTGTTTTCGTAACGGACCCCTCGCTCGGCTCGAGCTCCGGGATGTTCGACCTTGCCGAGCGCCATTGGTCCGATCGTGTGCTCGAGATCTGCGGTCTCGATCGCTCCGTCTTCCCGGAGGTCGTCGAGCCGGGTACGGTCGTCGGTTACGTCACCTCGCAGGCCGCAGCGGAGACGGGCTTGCGGGAAGGCACGCCAGTCGTCGTTGGCGGCGCCGACACGCAACTCGGGCTGCTCGGCATCGGCAGGACCCGACCCGGCCGCTTCACGGTCGTCGGCGGCAGCTTCTGGCAGAGCACAGTCGTCCTCGACAAGCCGTCGATCGACCCCCACGCGCGGCTCCGGACCCTCTGCCACACCGTCCCCGACCGCTGGATGATCGAGGGGATCGGCTTCTACTGCGGGATCGTGATGCGTTGGTTCCGCGACGCGTTCTGCGAGTTCGAGAAGGCTGAGGCGGAGCGCCAGAGCGTCGACGTTTACCACGTGCTCGAGCGGCAGGCCGCGTCGCTCCCGCCCGGCTCGCACGGCGTCTTCGGGATCTTCTCCAACGTGATGCAGGCGAACCGCTGGGTGCACGCATCGCCGGCGTTCGTCGGCTTCGACGTCAGCAATCCCGCGCGCGCCGGCCGGAAGGAGTGTTTCCGCGCGATAGAGGAGAGCGCCGCGTACGTCGTCCGCGGCCACCGAGCGATCGTCGAGGAAGTCGCCGGGCTCGAGATCGGCGACGCTGTGCTAGCGGGCGGGGCCGCCAAAGGCGAGCTTTGGCCGCAGATCGTGGCGGATGTGCTGGCGATGCCGGTGCGGGTTCCCGTGGTAAAGGAGTCGACCGCGCTCGGTGCGGCTATCTACGCAGGCGTCGGCGCCGGCATCTACGACGATGCGAGCGCGACCGCCGACCGGCTCGTCCGCTTCGAGCGGACGTACGAGCCGGACGGACCCGCCATCGCGGCGTACGACCGGCTCTACGAGCAATGGCTCGAGCTGTACCGCAGGTCGCTCGAGCTGTCCGAAGCCGGACTCGTGCGCCCCCTCTGGCGCGCGGCCGGGACCTGAAGCGAGAGGGAACGAGATGCCTGAAGCAGACGAGATAGACGACAAGAACTTCCAAGAGGACACGCCGCCGGCCCAGTACGGCTTCTTCCTCAAAGGCTCCGGCCAGTACGACTGGGGAATGAAGAACCGCCTAGCGCGGATCTTTCGGCCTGAAACGGGCCGCACCGTGATGCTCGCCTTCGACCACGGCTATTTCCAGGGGCCGACGACAGGCCTCGAGCGGGTCGACCTCAACATCGTGCCGATCGCGCCGTACGCGGACGCTCTCATGCTCACGCGCGGAATCCTGCGCTCGACGATCCCGGCCATGTATCGCGGCGGCATCGTGATGCGCGCTAGCGGTGGCCCGAGCATCCTCAAGGACCTCTCGCACGAGCGGATCGCGCTCGACATGGAAGACGCGGCACGGATGAACGTACACGGCGTCGCTGTGCAGGTCTTCGTTGGTGGCGAACACGAGACCGAGTCGGTGGAGAACCTGACGAAGCTCGTCGACGCGGGCTATCGCTACGGCATCCCGGTGCTCGGCGTCACGGCAGTCGGACGTGAGTTGACGCGCGACGCGCGCTACCTCGGGCTCGCGACGCGGATCTGCGCCGAGCTCGGCGCGCAAGTAGTGAAGACCTACTACTGCGCTGACGGGTTTGAACGAGTCACCGCTGGCTGCCCCGTGCCGATCGTGATGGCCGGGGGAAAGAAGCTGCCGGAGCTCGAGGCGCTCGAGATGGCATATCGCGCTGTGCATGAGGGCGCAGCCGGCGTTGACATGGGACGCAACATCTTCCAGTCGGAAGCACCCGCAGCCATGCTCCATGCAGTGGCAGGCGTTGTGCACGACGGCCTGGGGCCGACAGAGGCGTACGAGATGTTCCGCGAGTTTTCTCACACGCCGCTCGAGGGAGTGCGGTGATGGCGGAAGACGAGTACGTCGCGACAACGCCGGCGCTACAGATCAAGCCCGCGACGATCGTCGACGCCGCGAAGTTCGTCAGGACGGGCCACGTCTTCGATCTCGACACCGGCCGGTTCCCGGGTATGCCGGAGTCCCCCGTACACGTCCCGTTCACCGTCACGACGTACCGCACGCCGCGGGGCCTCGCGAACCAGGCAGACCAGCACTGGCTCGACGCCGACGTCAACACGGCCGCCTGGGGCTTCGTCTCGGAGCTCGTGATCACCTCGATGCACACGGGCACACATATCGACGCGCTGTGCCATGTCCAGCGCGGATGGGGTGATGACGCGACCTGGTTCGGCGGCCGCAGAGCGGCCGAGTCCATAGGGGACTTTGGGCCTCTAGCCGATGATGCCGCTGCCATACCGCCGCTCTTCGTGCCGGGTGTGCTTCTCGACGCCGCCCTCGCTGTTGGCCGCGAAACGCTCCCCGCGGAGTACGGGATCCTCCCTGAGGATCTGGCCAAGGCCGCGGAGAGCGTATCCGGCGGCGTCCCCCGCGGCGGCGTGATCCTTGTCCGAACCGGCTACCACAAACACTGGCCCGACAGAGTGAGAATGGCCGAATCCGCGGGCGCCGGAATCACTCTTGAAGCCGCGCGCTGGCTCGTCGACGAGTTCGCGCCTGTTGCGATCGGTGCGGACACACCTTCGCTCGAGCAGGAGCCAAGCGCCGTTCCTGGGAACCCAGCGCCTGCGCACCACTTCCTGATTCGCGACAGGGGAATCCACATCATCGAGAACCTTGCGCTCGAACGACTCGCGGACGCACGCGTCAACCCATTCCTCTTCGTGTGCCTGCCACTTGCAATCCACGGCGCGACCGCGTCCATCGTCCGTCCGATCGCAGTCTGCTGACCTCGTGGCGATCAACAAGGGAGAGGACGTGAGTGCAGCCGTACTGCCCGACGCGTCTGGAGGCCAGACCGGCCGGCGCTCCGGCGACCTGGACGTCTCGCTCTTCAGCGACACCGTCACGCGACCGACGCCAGGGATGCTCGAGGCGATGTTGCACGCCCAGGTCGGCGACGAGCAGCGCGGGACGGATCCCACGGTGAGGGAGCTGGAGCGCCGGGTCGCGGAGTTGCTCGGGCACGAGGCAGCCGTTTTCCTACCGTCGGGGACGATGTGCAACGCGATCGGTGTCCGCCTCCATATCCGCCCGGGCGGCGACGAGATCATCCTCGACGAGCTCGCACATCCGGCGGAGTCGGAGGCCGGCGCCCCGGCGGCCATTTCCGGTGCAACGCTGCGGTTCCTTCGCACGGAGCACGGGATCTTCTCGGGAGCTGATGTCGAGGCGGCAGTGCGCCCGGCGGACCGTTACTTACCTCGGTCACGGCTCGTCATCGTCGAGCAGACCGTCAACCTCGCGGGCGGGCGTGTGTGGCGTCTCGACCAGATCGACGACGTCCTTGCTGCAGCACGTCGCCACGGTCTCAGAGCGCACCTTGACGGCGCCCGGCTCCTGAACGCCTGCGTCGCGTCTGGTGTCTCGGCGGCTGATTTCGCCTCCGGCTTCGATACGGCGTGGATCGACTTCGCAAAGGGTCTCGGCTGCCCCCTTGGCGCCGTGATGGCGGGCTCAGCCGAGTTGATCGAGGAGGCGTGGCGCTACAAGCAGATGTGGGGCGGCGCGATGCGACAGACCGGCTACGTCGCGGCGGCCTGCCTGTATGCGCTCGACAACCACGTAGACCGGCTGGCGGAAGACCACGCGTTGGCGAGGGAGCTCGCCGAGCTGCTTGCGAAGGTGCCGGGCGTGGAACTCGACCCCGAGAGCGTCGAGACGAACATCGTCGTGTTCGCCGTACCGGACGCCCGGGCAGTTGCGGCGCAGCTCAGGGAGGTCGGCGTGGACTTGCTGGTCATCGACCGTCATCGACTCCGCGTCGTGACCTATCTTGGCATCGACCGCGAGCGGGTTCGTGAGGCGGTCAGCCTCGTCGAGATTGCCGTCGCGAAAGTCGGTCGGTGAGAACCTCCGCCCGTGGCCTCCTTGACCGCGCGCCGCAGCTCTCGGTCGGCGTGCTGACGGCGGACCTACTGCGCCTCGGCGAGGAGCTTGAAGCGCTCGACAAGGCCGGCGTGGAGCTTGTGCATGTCGACGTGATGGACGGCGTGTTCTGTCCCCAGACGACCGTCGGCCCGCCCATCGTGAACGCGCTGCCCGATCGGTTTGTCAAGGACGTGCATCTGATGGTCGACGAGCCGCTCGACAAGGTGGATGCGTACGTCAAGGCAGGCGCGGGGATCGTCACGTTCCACGTCGAATCGACGAGGCACCCGCACCGCGTGTTGCAGAGCCTTGCGGGCACCGGCGTCGTCCGGGGCCTTGGGTTGAGTCCTGGCACGCCCCTCGGAGTCGTTGAGCCGCTGTTGGACGAGCTCGAGCTCGTACTCGTGCTCGCCGTCAACCCCGGCTGGAGCGGACAGTCGTTCATGCCGTCGACTGAGCGCCGGGTCGCAGACGTGCAGAGGCTTGTCGAACGTAGGGAGATCGTCGTCGCCGTCGATGGCGGAATCACGAAGGCGAATGTCGAGCAGGTCGCTTCGCTTGGCGTCGATCTGATCGTCACAGGGAGTGCCGTCTACGACGGGATCGCCCCCGCCGAAAACGCACACACGATGCTCGACGCGGTCAAACGAGTGCGTGCGGGGTCGACACTGGCCTGAATCAGGCCGGGTGAGAGCGCCACCGCCGACGGTCGCAGATGATCGTGCCCCTGCGCTTGACAGCCCTCAACGATCCGTGAGATGTTCGGCTAGCCGGTTTAGCGATTGTCCGGACAACATGATGTCTTCGCTCGAACAGATCTCGCCGACCCTAGATCGTTTTTCACCGGTTCCGTTGTACTTCCAGGTGGAGCAGGCACTCGCCGGTCCGATTCGTGGAGGTGCGTTGGCGATTGGGTCACGGCTCCCAACGGAGTCTGAGCTCTCCGAACACTTCGGTGTCTCGCGATCGGTGATCGGTCAGGCGCTCAGGCGGCTTGAGCAGGGTGGGTTAGTGGCGCGTCGGCGAGGTGTCGGGTCCTTCGTCGCACAAAAGGATCCGCCTTCGTGGCAGTTGCAAGGCTCACAAGGGTTCTTCGAGGATGAGGTCACGCGTCTGGGACGAGAGGTGGTCTCGAAGGTCCTCCGGGCCGAGGTCGTTCCGCTGCCGCACTGGGCGGCTCTTCTACTTGAGCTCGACGAAGGGGCACCAGGGGTGGTACTCGAGCGCCTTCGTTATGTCGATGGGCTGCTTACCGTGTACGACGTCAACTACCTCCCTGACCGGTTCGCCGATGCTGTCGTCTCGCTGCAGGGCGCTCCGCACGGCTCCTTGTATGAGACGCTGCGGGGCACCCACGCGACGACGGTCGTCAGCGGTCACCGCACTATCGATGCCGTCGTCGCCGGCGCCGAGTTGGCTCAAGTGCTCGAGGTCGACGAGCACGCACCTCTGCTCTTTGTGGAAGCGGTTGACGTAGACGCAGCCCAACGTCCTTTCGACTGCTACAGGACTTGGCTGCGGCCGGACCGATCGACGATTGGGGTGGATGTGGTCTTGCCTATCGACCAGTCACTCCCGACGATCCCGCGCGATACCTACTTCGTGGGCCAACAGGGAGGTTCAGCATGACCGACGTTTCAGGTACGGCATCCATTTTCGACGGCGCGAAGCTTGACTACCGGATCACGCAGATCTCCCTTGTCGTACGCGATCTACGCAAGACGATGGAGCAGTATCACGCGATTCTCGGCTGGGGCCCGTGGAATGTCTTCGAGCACGTGCCTCCGATGCACCATGACACTCGGGTGGAGGGCGAGCCTGTTCACTACACACTTCTCGGGGCGGAGACGTACGTCGGTGGTGAGGAAACAGGCATGAATTTTGAGTTGCTCCAGCCGCTCGAAGGGCCGAGTCTCTGGCAGAAATATCTCGACGAGAAGGGCGAGGGCATCTACTCGATTGCAGTGATGTTCAAGACGATCGAGGAGTCCGAGGCGGCAAAGCGACACTTCGAAGCTCACGGAATGCCGGTGAATATGGCCGCACGGATCGGGGACCACATCGAGTACTACTACGTTGACAGCGAGCCAATTCTGAAACTTGCGCTCGAGTCAGGCTCCGGCCACGCGATTGACTTCGTGAAACCCCTCTACGTCTACCCAGAAAAATAGGCATGGGGTTCGACTACCGCCTCCCCCCGTCAGTTCTCCGTTGACAATGAACGAGGAGTCCGCCGCGGTTGCCAGGAAGACAATTCCCTTGGTTGGATTCGGCAAGAGACCTCTACCGTCGACGGAAGAAGGCGATGGCATAAGCGCCGTCGCTGTTTCGAAGCACTATGCCGGAGTCACAGCGCTTCAAGATGTCGATCTGACCCTTCCGATGGGAAGGCGGATTGGCCTTATCGGACCGAACGGGTCAGGCAAGACGACACTACTCAATATCCTTTCCGGATTTGTCAGTCCTACTACAGGACGTCTTACGGTCGCCGACTACAACGTGACGGGTTGGCCTTCTTACCGAATTGCTCGACTCGGCGTAGGGCGCACCTTTCAACATACGCGGCTGTTTGGCCGGCTTACAGCCCTGGAGAACGTGGAAGTTGGAGCGATCCGCGTCCGCCGGCATATGTCAGGTCGGGAGAGAAGGAAGCGCGCGCACGCAACATTGGAGGAGGTGAAGGTCAACGAGTTCGCCGCGCGCATCACGAACGAGTTGTCGTTCGGGATCCGCCGCAAGGTTGAGATCGCGCGCGCCTTGGCTGCGGAACCCCGCTTCCTGCTGCTCGATGAGCCCGCGGCAGGGGTGCCCGAAGCGGAGAGGGAAGGGCTCGCGTCAATGATCACAGGTGTTGCCGCTCAGCGGGGCCTCGGAGTACTAGTCATCGATCACGATCTGAGCTTCGTCACGGCCATCTGTGAGCACATCGTCGTGCTCGACGCGGGATCTGTCATCGCCCGCGGCACGCCGCAGGCGGTCGCCGACGATCCCGTTGTTATCAGCGCGTACATAGGAGCGCCGATCTCAGCTGACCCAGCAGCTACTCGAGAACGTGCACTCAGAGACGACCAAGAGGAGGAAGGCAAATGAGCTGGTTCGTTCGGAAGCCACCACAATCTCACACGGTGCCGTCGCGCCGTCCACTGCGCTCCCGACGCACACCGCTGACGTTGACCCTGATCGGTCTAGTCGGTGCAGTGACACTACTCGCGCTACTGGGTGCTGGCGCAACACACGCGACGGTAAAAAACGCTACGGCCGGGCTTCCGCCGCAGTACAAGATCGGCGTAAACATGGCCCTGACCGGTGCGACTGCACCTTATGACCAGCCAGCACTCGCCGGTCTAAAGCTGGCTGTGGCTGAGATCAATGCCAAGGGCGGCATTGGCGGCAAGTCAAAGATCGTTCTGTCGATCAAGAACGACCGCAGCGACGCTGGGCAGGCCGCGGCAGACTCCCAGACCCTCGCTGCACAGGGAATCAACTTCATGATGCTGCCCGGTGATCCGTCGGTCGCGATCCCCGGCGGCACGGTCGCACAGAGCCACCACATTCCGATGATGACGTGCCTGTCATCGCTGCCGACTCAGCGGAAAGCAATCGGACCCTACTTCTTTGGCGGCGAGTCGGCTGACAACGTTGTTGCGGCCGCCGAAGCGCTGTATGCGGTGTCTCACGGAATGAAGACCGCCTTCACACTGGTCGGGCCGGATAACGCGTACACGCAAAACTATCCGCGATATTTCGCCGAGGCATTCACGAAGGCGGGTGGCAAGATCGTCGGTACGCAGACCTGGAAGGGAGGCACTACCGATTTCTCGCCTCAGATCCAGAAGATCAAGGGCCTACATCCGCAGCCTGACGTCGTTGAATCCTCGATGTATGAACCGGACTTGCCCGCGTTCATCAAACAAGCACGCGCTGCGGGTGTGCACTCAATATTTCTTCAGTCCGACGCTAGCGATACCCCGACGATTGAGCAGCTGGGCACGCTGGTCAACGGACTCACGTTTTCGACGCTCGGATTCCCAACGCCGAACTCGAAGCTCGCAGCTTTCTACACTGACTTCAAGAAGCATTACGGCCATCAGCCGCCGAACGTGCTGGCCGCAGTGTGTTACGACAGCATGAACCTGATTGCCGACGCCGTCGCCAAGGCCAATACGGCTGATCCGGCAAGCGTCGTGAAAGCCCTCAACTCCATCAAGCACTACAACAAGGGGGTTCTCGGTCCCACGACGTACTCCAACGGCTTCCCGCTACGGCCCATCGCAATGCAGAAATGGGTGTGGAATGCGAAGAAGCACTCGCTGGAGGACCACTTCCTCGCGTTCGTAACACCTACCAGCAGCCAGGTGCCAGCTCCCTAGGGCACGAGTTTCGGTGACCCGCAACAGTCAGTACCGCCGTTTCGTAAAGCACCCTCGCTCCCCGAACCGGGCGTGCACCGGGGTCGAGTGGTGTACCCACAGCTAGTGGCGAAAGTGGCACTCAAGCGGCATCGTCGGGCTCACTCCTCTCGCGGGGGTGAGCCCGACGGTGAACGTGCCGCAAGTGGATCCCGGCAGAAAGCGAACACAGCGTCTGGGCAGCTTGGAGCTCGTGCCGCCGAAGGGAGTCCAGGGAGTCCGTTCTTCGAAATCCACGATCTGAGCGTCTCGTACGGTGGCGTTGAGGCACTGCGACAGCTCTCGCTTCAGGTCGCAGCAGGGGAGATCGTCGCATTGCTCGGTCCGAATGGAGCCGGCAAGACTACAACCCTCAAGGCGATCGTTGGATGGGCACGGGCGAGCCGTGGTCGCATCACGTTTGAGGGCCGGGATCTAACACGCATGAACACAGAGGACATCGTGAGGCTTGGAGTGACGATGGTGCCGCAGGGACGGCAAGTATTCAGCCGCCTCACTGTCGCCGAGAACCTCATGCTTGGCGGCCTTGCGCGCGCCGATAGGACGGCTACCGCTGACATGGCGAACGACATGCTGGAGATGTTCACCGTCCTGCGAGCGCGCCGCCGTGAACTGGCAGGAAACCTCTCCGGAGGTGAACAGCAACAACTCGTCATCGCTCGGGCACTGATGTCGAACCCGCGGCTTGTGATTTTTGACGAACCTTCTCTCGGACTCGCGCCCGGTCTCGCGGCGCGCACGTTCGAGCTCATCGCGGAGCTGCGCTCGCGCGGGCTCACGATCATCATCGTCGAGCAAAACGTCGGCTTAGCGCTCGCCATTAGCGATCGAGCTTACGTACTGGCCGGAGGCCAGCTTGCGCTCAGCGGGGACGTGGCAAGCCTACGTGAGAGCCCAGAGCTCAAGAAGGTGTTTCTGGGTATCGAAGGGGCGGCGCTGTGACAAACCTTGTCCAGGACATCGTCAGCGGGCTTGGCCTTGGTGGAACTTATGCTCTCTTGGCGTTAGGGCTGGCATTGGTATTCAGCGTCCTGCGCCTGATCAACTTTGCTTACGGCGAGTTGATGACGATCACTGGCTATATAATGTTCTTCGCGCTCGGAGCCGGTATAGCCACACCGCTTGTGCTGGTGCTGGGCATACTCGGCGCTGGAGTTGCGTCGGTTGCGATGGAGCGCGTCGTATTCCGCCCGTTCCGTAATGCAGATGCAACGACTCTGCTGTTGACCAGCTTTGCCTTGAGCGTGGGACTCCAAACGCTCTTCCAAACGACGATTTCGGCGAATGCCAAAGGTGTAAATCTGAGCTTCATCCCTGGAGTAGTGAACATCGGGAAAGTTCAGATTCAAGGCATTGAGCTCGTAGCAACGGTCACATCGCTCGTAGTTCTACTCGCCCTCGGCGTTTTTCTGTTGCGGACAACACTCGGCGTCAGCATCAGGGCGACCGCTGAGAACTTCCACGTCGCGCGTTTGATGGGTATCCGTGCGAACCGCGTCATCGTCACTTGCTTTCTGATCTCCGGCCTACTAGCCGGCGTAGCGGGAGTGCTCTGGGTGATGCAGGAGGCGTCAGTTAATCCGCTTCTGGGTGCGACGCCCGTCCTCAAGGCCTTTGTAGCAGCGATCGTCGGAGGACTCGGCAGCCTTCGAGGCGTTGTCTTGGCCGGCTTTCTTCTGGGCTTCCTCGAGACGTTCCTGCAGGCCTACCTGCCAGGAGCCGAGTCCGGCTACCGGGACGCCTTTCTGTGGTTGATCTTGATCGGCGTCTTACTACTTCGCCCACAAGGGCTGTTCGCGCCAGCGCCGGAGAGGGCGTGACCCGGCTTGCGGAGAACAGGCCGTGGTAGTCGAGTCGATTGTCGGTCGCGCCGCCGTGGGCACAGCCACGCTGGCTGCGTTGTTGCTTGGCGCCTCAATCGCGGGCCTCGCCGAGTTCAACTCTGCAGTCGTCACCATATTCCTGATTGACGTTGTCGCCGCCGTAGGACTAGGCGTGTTCATGGGGAACTCCGGCATTCTCAGCTTTGGCCAGCCAGGATTCATGGCGATCGGTGCGTACGTGTCGGGAATAGTGTCTATGAATCCGGCAGCGCGGCAGGCGATCCTGACGACCTTCCCTGGTGCGCTCTCTGGAATCTCTTTCCCGTTTTGGGCCGGTGTCTGCGTCGCACTCGGTTGTGTGGCGGTATTCGCCATCTTCACCGGATTGGCTGTGGTGCGACTGCCGCGCGATGCGGCAGCTATCGCCACGCTCGGCGTCCTCGTAATCGTGAATGTCGTGCTGTTGAACGCGACCTCGATCACAAACGGAGGTCAGCCCCTGTACGGCGTGGCACTCACGGTTGGTTGGCACGGCGCTTTCGTGGTTGCGGTGATAAGCGTGGCAATCGCGCGGCTGTTCCGTGAGTCGAGCGCGGGACTAGAGCTACGCGCCAGCCGGGAGGACGAAGTAGCCGCGGAATCCCTGGGCATCAACGTCCGGCGCCGTCGGCTCGAGGCGTGGGTGCTGAGCGCAGTTATTTCAGGCGCGTCGGGACTGCTACTTGGACACTTTCTTGGGGCATTCTCGCCGGCTCAGTTCTACCTCACACTCACCATAACCATCGTGGCTATGGTCGTTGTCGGCGGGGGGACCACAGTATCGGGTGTTGTCATCGGTGCGATACTCGTGACTGCGGTCCTGCAAGTACTAGGCAACATGGAGGCAGGCTCGCACCTGGGACCCCTGCGAATCCCAGCATTGCTCGGCCTACCAACGCTCGGCCTGAGCGTGGTTCTCGTACTAACGGTCTACTTCAAAAGGGAAGGGCTATTCGGGCGTCAAGAGCTGGAGCTAGCGGTTGGCGGATGGATCCACCGCGTGGGAGCCGGCCGCCTCCAGCAGGACGCCCAGGATGACCTCGCTAACGGGACTGGTACCAGTGCTCCGAACGACGTCGGTGTTCCGAACGGGTAGTCCCATCTGGCTGCCATGAATGTGTCTTGGAAAGTCGATTAGGTTCTGTCCACTATGCGAAAAGCATCCCCTATCCGTATGGCAGTCGACGTCGGTGGAACATTCACCGATCTCGTCTGCGAGTACAGCGACGGCAGTTTCGCAATTCATAAGAGCCCGACGACACCGGACGACCCTGCTCGCGGGATGTTGGACGCACTCGAGCTAGCTGCCGAAGAAGCGCACACAACGGTTTATTCGCTCCTTGAACCCGTGGAGCTTTTCGTCCACGGCACTACCCGAGCGACCAATGCGATCATCAATGGGGACACCGCACGAACCGCCCTCCTTGTCACGGAAGGGCACCCGGACATTCTCCTCTGGCGCGAGGGCACACGCGTCAACACCTTCGACTACACGCAGACGAACCCAGAACCATATGTCCCGAGGCGACTCACGTTCGAGGTCCCCGAGCGAATCGATGCGCAAGGAAATGTTGTCAAGCCACTCGACGAAGCGATCGTGCTGAAGGTGATCGAGCAGCTTCGCTCCCTCGAGATCGAAGCAGTCGCCGTCTGCTTGCTCTGGAGTATTCTCAACGGTGCGCACGAACGCCGGATCGGCCAATTGCTCGAAGAGGCGCTTCCGGGCACTCCCTACACACTGTCGCACGTACTAACACCGACAGTCCGCGAGTACCGCCGTGCTTCGGCGGCGTCTATCGACGCGTCCCTGAAGCCGGTAATGAGCGACTACTTAGGCGGCGTCGCATCCCGATTGGCGGCCGCCGGACTCCGTGGTCGACTTCTGATGATGACGAGCTCCGGTGGCGTTCGAGATCTCGAAGACGTAGCCCGCACACCAATCCACTCCACGGCGTCGGGGCCAGCAGCCGCTCCGGTGGCAGGAAGGTACTACGCCAAGCGCGACGCAGAGTCTGACACGGCAATTGTGACCGATGCCGGTGGCACCAGCTACGACGTCAGCCTCGTCCGACGCGGCGCCATTCCGTGGACCCGCGAAACTCGGCTGGGTATATCTGCTTATGGGCACATGACCGGCTTCCCGTCCGTCGACATTCGAAGCATCGGGGCCGGGGGAGGGAGTATTGCTTGGGTTGACGACGGCGGCGTGCTGCACGTTGGCCCTCGAAGCGCTGGCGCTGTGCCCGGCCCGGCCGCCTATGGCCGTGGTGGCACGGAGCCGACGGTCACCGATGCCAGCCTAATCGTCGGCTATCTCGACCCCGACTTCTTTCTCGGCGGTCGCATGCGGCTCGATCCGGCAGCTGCGGCTGAAGCGCTCGGCAGCTCGATTGCTGAACCACTTCACATGTCCCTAGACGAGGCTGCATCAGCCGTCCTCGAGCTGCAAATCGAGCACATGGTCGGTGCGATTGAAGCAATCACCCTGGACCAGGGAGTCGATCCTCGCTCCGCCGCGCTGATCGCTGGCGGCGGGTCGGCCGGTTTTTACTCAGTTGCGATCGCCAGACGACTCGGATGCTCCAAGGTCGTCGTTCCGGAACTCGCGGCTGCCCTTAGTGCAACCGGAGCACTCCTATCGGATCTGTCCGCCGAGTATTACGCCACGTTCCTCACGACGACGACCAACTTCGATTTCGACAAGGTCAACGGGATACTCGAGACCCTCGAACTGGAGTGCGAGCAGTTCATCGAGAGGTCCGCCGCCATCTCGGGAGAGTCGGCCATCCATTACGCCGTCGAGGCGCGTTATCGAGATCAGATTTGGGAGCTCGACGTACCTTTCGAGAAGCCTCGGTTGGTGGACGCACGAGATGTTGCCAAACTCAGGCGCGGCTTCGACCGCGTCCATGAGGAGATCCTCGCTCACGTCGACCCCGACTCGGACGTCGAATTCGTGACGTGGAAGACAAAGGTTGAATGTCGATTGCGAGGCAATGCGACCAACAGCGCGGAAGCGGATGTTGGTTCTGAAGACCCGACTCAACGCACGGTCTATTTCCACGGGAGCGGACGGCTCGATACGACCATTCTCCACCTGGACTCGCTTCCAGTCGGCAAGGAGGTCCACGGCCCGGCGATCGTTCAATCGCCAGTGACCACCATCGTCATCGATCCCGGTGCACGCGCAACTCGTACAGAGACTGCGTCGCTGGTCATCGAGACGGGGGCAGAAGGCCCGGATCTCAGTGATCTCGACGACCTAGATGCGATAGGACACCTCCCATGACGCAAGCAGCTAACGCCATCGAGCTCGATGGTCTTCAGATGGCCGTGATCAAGAACCGGTTCGAGACGATCGTGCGCGCGATGACCAACGCTTTGCTCCGCGCGGGACGATCAGGCGTCCTCAACATCGCTCGCGACTTCTCGTGTTCGATTCTGACGGGAGACTCAGAGCTTCTCGCATTCGCGGAAAGCATTCCGGTTCACGTCATGTCGGGGCCAGACCTCCAAGCAGCAAGCATGAAGCGGCTTCACCCTGTCCTCCAGCGCGGCGACGCCTTCCTGCACAACTCACCCTACGACGGCAACTCACACGCAGCTGACTGGTCCGTCCTCATGCCGGTAATCGACGACGGCGGAATCCACCGCTTCACCGTATTCGCCAAGGCGCATCAAGCGGACTGCGGTAATGCAATACCAACGACATACGACACCGCTGCTCGTGACGTCTATGAGGAAGGCGCACTCATCTTCCCGTGCACGAAGATCCAGGACGGTTACGAGCTCAACCAGGACATCGTGCGGATGATTAGAGAGCGCATCCGAGTGCCGGATCAGGCCGCTGGAGACTTCCTAGCACTCGTCGGCGCGGTGCGGGTTGGGGAACGCCGCATGCTTGAGATGCTCGATGAATACGGGCCAGAACGGCTGGATGCGTTTGGCAGCCGCTGGTTTGACTACAGCGAGCAGCGCATGATCGAGGCGATCCGCCGACTCCCTGGAGGAACCTGGACGCAGCGGAACCATCACGATCCGACGCCAGTGGTGCCAGAAGGAGTCGACGTGTCCGTCTCGGTCACCATCAATCCGGACGCGGCAACAATCGATGTAGACCTGCGGGACAATCCAAACTCTCTCGATTGCGGACTGAACTTGACTGAAGCCTGCGCCCGCTCTGCAGCGATGGTCGGCGTGTTCAATAGCATTGGGTCGGGCGTTCCCCCTAATGCAGGTTCTTATCGTCGACTGCGTGTGCACCTGCGGGAGGATTGCTGCGTCGGGATCCCCGTTCATCCGCACAGCTGTTCGGCAGCCACGACTGATCTGCTCGATCGAACAGCGAACGCCACATTACGGTGCTTCGCAGAAGCCCAAGAGGGTGTCGGTATGGCCGAGTTCGCCTACTGCATCGGCGCTGGATCGAGCGTCGTCTCCGGCAAGGACCCGCGTACCGGTCGAGCGTTCGTCAACCAACTTTTCCTCGGCTTCACGGGTGGCGCCGGTGGTCCGGAAGCCGATGGCTGGCTCGGCGCGTACTGCATCGGTGGCGCCGGCATGCTGATGAGGGACAGCGTCGAAGTCGATGAGCTACGTCAACCGCTTCGCGTCGTCCAGCAACGGCTCGTGCCGGATACCGAAGGCGCGGGCCGAAACTGCGGTGCGCCTGCAGCGATGGTTGAATTCGGCCCTGTCGGCTGCAGCCTGGAAGTGAACTACACGGCCGACGGTACGCACAATCCGCCGAAAGGTGTGCGAGGCGGTTTGGAGGGCGCTGGTGCGAGTCAGAAGGTGAGGCGCACCGACGGATCGACCGAGGCCCTACCGAACGTCGCCCGGCTCGTCCTCAACGACGGGGAGACTCTCATTGCACACTCTTGCGGCGGCGGGGGCTACGGACCGCCCTGGGAGCGAGACCCGGAGCATGTCCGCCGGAACGTTGAGGACGGCTGGATCTCGCCCGAGCGAGCTGCAGCTGTCTACGGAGTGGTGCTGGACGATTCCGGCGCCGTCGATGGTCAGGAGACCGATGCAGCACGTGAACGTCTCGCGCGCAGCCGCGAAGCCATCACTGCTCAACAAAGCGCTTGATCGAAATCCTGCGATGCTCGAGGCGGCGATCCGCCTTCACCAAGAAGGCGCTATTCCACCCGCGACGCACCTGATCGATCTCGACGCGGTTGCGAACAACGCCCGCGTGATCGCAGACGCCGCGCGACAGTTCGGCCTGACCGCCTTCGCAATGACGAAGCAGGACGGTCACGAGCCCCATATGACGAGCCTCGTGCTCGATCGCGGCTTCGACGGAGTCACTGCAGTTGAGGCGATGCAGGCGTATCGCATCGACCGTTACGGCTTCCCTCTAGGCAATGTTGGACACACGTCCCAGCTCCCTCGTGCCGAGGTCGGACGTATCCTCGCGATGGATCCACAGTTTGTCACGGTTTACACGCTCGAAGCGGCTCAGCGCGTATCAGAGGCGTGCGTCGCAATCGGGCGCACGCAACCTCTCTACGTGACGGTCGGCCGCCCAGGAGATGAAGGTACTGATGCAGAGCTCTTCGGCGGCTGGAATGAGACGGAATGCGTGGAAGGGATACGACCCATGCTCACCCTTCCCAATGTTCATATCGCGGGCATCGCCCAGCATGTAACGATTGACTACCCCTCGCAGGACGACCCCTACACGGCACGACCAACCGAGGCTTTTTTCACTGCCCTCCGAGCGCGCGAGCGACTAGAGCGCGGCCTCGGCCTCCCCGAGCTACGCATCAACTGCAGCGGCAACTGCAACGCGGTTACGGCTGGGATACTCGCCTCCTATGGGGCCACCGACATTGAGCCTGGCGCTGCGCTCGTCGGATCAGGACGGTTTCACGCGCTCCTCGATATGCCTGAGATCCCAGCGCAGGTCTTCGTCTCGGAGATCACCCACCACTGGGCCGGCAATGCGTATGCGATCGGCGGGGGATTTGGATTCGTGTGGGACATGGATGGAACCCTGGCTCCATTTCACGGCATCGTCGGTCAGTCGCTGGACCAAGCGCGTCAGCAACCACTCGAGTTTCGCGGACCGCCCTGGTACGACGTCTTCGGACTCTTTGTCGATCCTGACGGCCTAGCCACCGTCGGAGACACGCTGCTCTTCGTGCACTTGCCGCAGGTGATCATGGAACGCTGCTATGTCGCGGCGGTCAGCGGGATCTCCAAGCAGAGGCCGATCGTCGAAGCGCTCATCGACAATGTCGGAACCGTCCTAGACAAGGACCGCAATCCACTCCCTCTGGACGACGCGCGTGCAAGCGTCGAGCGTGTGCGTCGCAAGTACCAGGAACCAGCGAGCGACCCGTCGGGCTAGAGACCTAGCAGAGTGCTCGTTCGCAGCAACTCGCTGAGCAACTGGCAAGCACATGGGTGTGCGCCCGCTGCGTGCCAACTGCGTGCCAATGACCGCCCGGCTGCAGCGGCTTTCTGCGGCTTAGAGCGGTGAGCTTTCCGCATGGTTGAGCGAAACCCGTCTATCCATGCGAGACCGGACGTGCTTCCCAAGCTGAGGGTCGTGGGTTCGAGCCCCATCGCCCGCTTCTTCACAGAAAGCGCCGCTGTTGGACCGCCGGGAATGCGCGTTCAGATCGAGAGCGGCCGCCCATGGGGCAAAAGCATGGCTACAAGGCCTCTCGGCCGGCGACGGCCACTTCTCGTGTCGATCACCTACGATTCGGGCGAGAAGTCAACTCAGATCGGAAGACGAACAGGCCCACACAGGAGACCCGTGATGGCAGTAGCGACCAACGCAAGCCCGTCGCCGACGGTGAATGTCACCGAGAGTCACGTTCGCCCTCGTCTGCAGGTTGCGGTCACGATCATCAGGCAGAAGATTCAAGCCAAGGCCTTTGGGTCCCCGAGCGAAGCTCGTCGGATCGGCGCGGCCGCGGTCGACGAGCACGACGCAGCACTCCGCCGTCTCGCCGACTGAGGCTCCCTGTCGTACCACTACCTGGATTTCGCAACGGCGAGTGAGGTCGTCGAAGGTGCGCGTGTGCGGGCTCGCAGCAGAGGTGAGGCACGGCTCGCGCCGCCGCGGCCGTTGGCCGATTGCGACCGCGGGACAATTGAGTCGGCGCTTTCAGCGCCAGGAACAGGGTGGGGAGCTGACGAGAAGTATCCCGACCTCGCCTCCAAAGCGGCGGCGCTGCTCTATGCCCTCGCAAAGAGCCAGGCGCCAGATGGGGTCTTCGCCGTGATCCAAGGCACCCTGGTCGTGCGGCTCTTGCTGCACACGACGGAAACAGGACTGAATCACAGCCTTTCGTTCGAGATCGTCGACGAGGACGGTCAGCAGATCGCGAATGCGTCCGGAGACTTCCGAGTTGAGCGCAACGTGGGTCTGCCGATTGGCTGGGACCAAAGCGCCAATTTCGTGTTCCCGCTCACGGGGATTCCGTTGGCAAAGCCCGGGAACTACACGATCAACCTGCGCGTTGGCGACGAGCTTCTCGGCGACCGGCCGTTCCGAGTTCTCAAGCTCTACTAGACCCAGGCTGCGTGCCAACTGCGTGCCAGTGACCGGCCGCCTGGCGCGGTTTCCAGCGGCTTCCCTCCTAGATGTACGCCTTGCGCTGAAGCCACTGCATCGAGACGTAACCCCAGATCGGCGGCAGGTAGTAGGTGCAGAGGCGGTGCGTGAATGCGATCGCGAACGCCGTCGAGTCGGTGACTCCCATGGCGACGAGCCCAGCGGTCAGGCTTGCCTCGGCGGTCCCGACTCCACCAGGTGAGGGTATGAGACCGGAGAACACCGACGCGGCCGTGTTGACGAGCACGAGCTGGGCAAAGGTGAGATGGACTCCGTAGGCGAGGCACGCGGCGCCGAGTGTGAGCGCGTAGAGGACCTCGACGCCGAGCTGGCCGCCGAACAGCTCGAGTCGCTTGCGGCGGTCGCGCGCGACAGCCCAGAGACCCGACGCGGCACTTCGGACCGACGGCAGCGCCTTTGCCCGGACGGAAGGAATGCAAAGCAGCGCTATGGCGATGATCGCCAGAAGCACAAGGACTGCCACGATCAGGCGCCAGGACGGCACCCCGCCCTTCAGGTCGCCGCCGCTCACCGCGATGTGGACAAAGGGGAGCGTGATCAAGACGAGCACGATCTCGACGATCTTCTCGGACAGGTCGTCGACAGCTCCGGCGGCGAAGGCCTGGGGAGTCGGGGCGCCAACCCGTTGCAGGAAGCGAATGTTGATGCCGATGCGGCCGGCTGAGCTCGGGACCGTCAGGTTGATGAACTTGATCGCCGACTGCAGGACGACACAGGGAAGGAGCGGGAGCGGTGTCGGGACGGCACCGCGAAACGACACTCCTCCCGCGATGAACGTCAGCTGGGCGAGGATGACGCCGACCACGATCCAGGCGATCTCGGCAGTGCGCAGCTGGTGCGCGATCGTCCCGAACCCGATCCTTGCGAGCTGGGTGATCAGGAGGTAGGCACCGATGGCAACCAGTGCCGTGAAGGCGAGATCTCGGGGACGCATCCGCCGGAGCGGGACGAGCTCGGGGACGTCCTGCCCCGTTGCCTTGGCCGCTTCGGCTCGAAGCCCGTCGAGGCCGATCTCGTGCGAACGGGCGAGGTCACGGAGATGCGGCGTCAACGCGGCGCGCTGGAGGTAGGGCAAGACCCGGCCGATCGCGTCGCCCCAACCGGCCTCAACGGCCTTTCCGAGGGCGCGTTCCGGACCGACGAGGACCGTGCAGGCAACGAGAAACTCGGCAACATCCATGTCGAGCGCCGACTGCGGCGCACCGAGCGTGGCGGCCGAGAGGTTCACGAGCATCGGGCCTTCGTCGACAACGAGGACGTTGCTCGCGTTGAGTCGTCCGTGCGCGATGCCGGCGCGGTGCAGGCGGTCGACTTGCGTACAGAGGTCGTCGAGCAGCTCGTCGCTCACCTGATCGTCGTCATAGGTCTCGAGAGGCGCGAGGTGCGGCTGCCGCGTCACGATCAGTGCGTCGCCCTCGGGGCCGAGGGCCGCGATCACGACCATAGGCACCCGAACGCCGGCCTGGGCCGCCATGAGCGTGGCGAGAGCCTCGTGCTCGACCTGCTCCAGTCGACCAGCCGGAGCGCTTCGAGGGGGGTCCTTGTACGACAGCAGCCGCCACTCGCGCGCGAGTCGCTGTGTGTCCTGCGCGTCGCGGCCGAGCACGCGGACGCGCAGCGGGTCTCCGTTCGTGGCGTTCCCGATGTATTCGGCCGCGCCGACGTGTTGTTCGAGTGCCGGGTGCAGGTCATCGACGGTGACTCCGAGCGAGAGCAGAGCCTCGCGAACCTGTTCGGTCGGCGGCACACCTGCCGCCGACCCGAAGATCAGCCTCGCGAGCGACCCTGCGGCGAGGCCCAGTGCGAGCCCGGCGAGGGCACCTGATGGGAGCGAGGCGCCGAGCACGATCGCAGCCAGTGCCGCGAGTGGGATGAGGGACCCTGCGACGAGCCGGACCGAACGGACGAGCTCGGGAGCGGCGACAACGACGACGGCGATCGCCGCCGCGAGCCTGACTTCCGGGTAGCCCCAGAGGGCGAGCGGATGCCATCCGAGCGGGAGCCAGTTGGACTCCACCGCACCGCCGAGCATCACGGCCGCCCCGACCATGGCGACAAGCGCAACGAGCACGTCACGAGCGAGATCCCAACGCCGTTCGAGCAGAACGTCGACGACGATCGCGGCTGCAGAGGCGAGCAGCGCGAAGAACGCGACACGCCAGAATGCCCCGGCCCAGCCGAACACCGTCGTCAAGGCCTCTGCGACCTTGCGTTCCTGCGCAGGCGCCGAGGCGGCGATCGCCGCAGACAGCCCGAGAACGATTGCCGCCCAGAACAGCAACACCGAGTCGATCGTTCGCCTGTTCCTGCGCCCCGGCTCGGTCTGGGCGAGGAGGCCGAAGCGCCGTCGGGACACGTCAGAGCCGCGAGAGAAGAACCTCACCCGCATCCCCGCCGCTTTCGGCACATCGACGAAAGAGCCTATAACGGCGCTGCTGAACACCCACGAGGGCGGCTCCGTAGTACGCTCGGCTGGTGGCGGAGGAAGCGAGCCACCCGACGAGAGGAAACGAGCGGGCTCGGTCGATGGGCGTCGAGGTCGGTAAGTTCGCGTGTTTCGCGGCACTGACCGTCCTGGCGGCCTGGATAGCGGCAACCGGCCGCGTCGCGTACATGTTCACGATGCTCGTCATCGCAGCTGCACTCGGGTACGCCGTGCTGGATTGCGTCGGCTACGAGATCGTGAAGAAACGACGGCAGCGCTAGCGCGTCCTCACGTTGGGACAGGGAGCGCAGTGCTTCTGTCTTGCGCCTCGATCTGACCCGACTTCGCCAGGAAGAGGGTGACGATCACGCCGAACAGGAAGCCGCCAACATGGGCGAAGAAGGCGACGCCGCCACCGTTCGCGCCGGCGCCGAACACCCCGAAGTTCGCCTCGATCAGTTGATAGAGGAACCACGCGCCCAGGAAGAACCACGCTGAGAGGCGGATCGGAAAGATGACGATGAGACCACGCACCGTCGAGTCGGGGTAGAGGACGAAGTAGGCGCCGAGCACGGCGGCGATCGCTCCACTCGCCCCGAGGTTCGGCACCCGCGCTTCGGCTGCCGTGCCGAACGCGAGCGTCATCAACGTCTGCGTCATGGTCGCGACGAACCCGCCGGCGAAGTAGAAGATCAGATAGCGGAGCGCGCCGTACGCGTCCTCGACGTTCTTGCCGAAGACCGCCAGGAACAGCATGTTCCCGAGAATGTGGTCCCAGCTTCCGTGGAGGAACATCGACGTGATCCAACTGACTCCCCACGGCTCCGGTCCCCGGCACGTGTTGTCGACCGTGCACGGATAGAACGATGCATGGAACACGGCAGACTGCAGGTGCGGAAGCTCATAGAAGATCCACACCGCGAAGTTCGCGACGATGATCGAGATGTTGACGATCGGGAAGCGGCGCGCCGATAGCCCGTCGGACAGCGGGAGCACGCGACCCGCTCTCGCTCAGGCCCGAGCTGGTGCCGCGTGCTGGATGTCCCGCACGCGGAAGGCGAGCACGATGTCTCTGATCCCGCGCGTGATCGCGATGGCGGCCACCCAGGCGACGAGCAGCACCGCGCTGCGCCCGTAGTAGCCGGCCGCCCAGAAGCCGAGCAGCACCTCGACGATCCCGGTAATCAGCTGAAGCCACCAGACGCTGATCTCGTGGCGGACGGAGATCGAGATGACGATGTCGAACGTCCCCGCAATGACCAGGAAGAAGCTGAACACCGCCGCGAGCGCGGCAAACGTGTTGCCCGGATGGATGAATGCGACGATCCCTGCCACGATGAACACAACGGCAAGCAGGCCGTGCAGGAGCTTCCACCAGCCGGCTGCGAGCATCATCACGCCGAACTCGACCACCCCGGCAACGATCGCGACGATTCCGAAGAGAATCGAGATCGCCGACACCGACGTGTAGTCGAACCGCAGCAGGATCACGGCCAAGAGCACCCAGGCGATCGCGCTGATCAAGAGCGTCCACCACGGCGGGAGCAGCCGACCCAGGGTCCGCTGCTCAGCGGCAATGTACGACATGGCGCCTCCCTAACGTCGCTTCGGAGGAGGTATACCGCAGTCCCTCGATCGAGGTCAACCTCAACCTGGAGCAGGCTTCGTGTCTCGCTCACGCGCAGCAGCGTAAGCATGGACCGCTTTGGTCAACTCGAGGATCTGGCTCGAGAGGTCGAGCAGCTGCTCGTTTTGCTTGTCCTCTTCCTGGACGGTCTGCCACTGCAGATCCGCGACCACCTGGCGCTTCGCGTCCGCCCTGTTCTGGCTGATCATCACGAACGTCGAGAGAAAGATCGCCTCCAGCGAGACGATCATCGTGAGCAGACCGTACGGATACTTCTCGGCTCCGAACGCGATCCAGCTTCCGAACCAGATGATGTGCAGGTAGACGAACGCCATCGATCCCGCGAACGCCGTGATCCGATCCGCGATCCGGCTCTGGACGCTGTCAGCACGCTTGCGGGCATGCCCGAGGAGAGCGGGGTTCGGCTCAAACGAGATGCGGTGAACGAGCTCCAGGTTCGGCTGCTTGATGGTCACTGCCTGCCTCCTTTCGACGGAACCACCCTCCAGCACCGTTTCACAGCACGCCCGCTGCGTCCCGCCACGATCGAGGGTGCCAAATGGGCGCGAGACCATCGTCGGTCGCCTACCCGCGAACGATCTTGCGTCTCCGCGGCAGGCCGGTCAAGGATGTTGCGGCCGCCCTGGCTCAAATGTCCTAACCGCTTATGGCGCAGTCGGCAACGGGTGCAGACACGCTGCACCGATCGCGCCCCAGGAGCGCCACGAGCGGCCGTCTCCGAGCCACACCAGCCACGCCCGGTGAAGCTGTTCCTGCGGCGAGGCCATGAATGGATACGCCGGATCGCCGGGGTGCGCGAACGCGGGCTCAGGCGACCCGTGCACGCGCAGCCACGTCCGCGCCGCGAACTGAAGGCCGCCGAAGTAACCGTTGCCGGTATTCGCGGTCCACGCCCCCTCATGGAGATGTACGCAGCGTGCCTGGGCGAGCCAGACCGCCGACGGATGCCATCCCTGAGCACCACCCGGCGCGGCGAGCACCAGCGCGGCGGTCACGGCGAGAAGCACCGAGCGCACCGGGAACTTCTAGCAGAGAGTCTCGGTCGACCTCGCACGCGTTCGCCGAAAACCGTGCCCGGCAGGACAGGCCGACGCCGTCCCGAAGTCGATGCTCCATGGATCACGAGACGAGGATCGAGCGCGCGATCGACCGGAAGCTCGAACGTGCCAGGAGACCTCGCCAGGCTGCCGCGATCATCGCCACCGTCACGACCTCGATTACCGTTGCCGCCGGCCTTCTCATGACCGTGGTCGATCACGACAACTTTCCGTCGGTCGGTAGCGGAATGTGGTGGGCAGTACAGACGGTGACGACGGTGGGCTACGGCGACTATGTCCCCAAGACCGTCGCCGGCAGGATCCTGGCGACGTTCGTGATGCTCGGTGGTATCGGGTTCCTCACCGTGATCACCTCTGCGATCACGAGCTCATTCGTTGCACGCTCGCGCGACGAACGGATCGGCGGGCAGGCCGCGGCACCGTCACCGGACACACTTCAGGAGATCGTCGAGAGTCTCCACCGCCTCGAGGCGGCGTTGGTCGAGCAAGGTAAGCGAATCGGCTGAGAGCTTCTTACTGAGGCTTCGCGTAGTTGGTGGCGCCGCCCCAGTCGATGGAAACGCATGCCTCGTCGCCCACCGTCCAGGCGTCATGCCCCGGCTCGATCACCATCACGTCGCCCGGGCTGAGATCCGCCTCGGTGCCGTCGTCCATCACGACGTGCATCCGGCCGGAGATGCAGTAGAGCGCATGGGTCGCCTGGCAACTGTCCGTGCCGGCGATCGGCTTCACGTGCTCCGACCACCGCCAACCGGGCTCGAAGATGCCGTAGAGGACCGGCTGCCCCTTGACGTTGAGAACGTGCGCCCTGCCCTTGTCCTTGAACGGACGCGTCTCGTCGGGAGAGCTGGTGCTCTTGACCTCGATGCCTGCCATTGTGACCTCCTCGCCTTCGCTCTCAGGGACGGCGAGCAGTGTTTCGCGAACGGTCGCCCACGTCAATTGCCCTTGGCATCCTGCGGGCACTTCACGCCGGATGCCAACGCCTTGCAGCTCTCGGCAAGAATCTTGGTGGCGTTGCGGGTGCGGACGAGATTGAGCTGATCGCTCGACACCTGGGCGAGGAAGGTCTTGCCGTCGCTGGAGACGTCGAGGGTCACGGTGACACCGGCGGCGAGATCTGCGGCGAGACCCGGCGAGGAGGCGACCAGGTCGGCGAGATGCGAGCTGTAGTGGCCGTGTGCCGCCAGGTACCGCTTCTCGGCGGCACCGGCGAGCCCCATCGCCTCGTTCGTCGCCGCCGCCGTCGACTTGCTGCCGGCAGATGAGCCGTGCTTCTTCGTCAGCGCCGGGACGATGAAGAGGATGGCGGCGAAGATGACCAGGATCGGCAGGAACCGGCGGATGTTCGGCGACACGCCGCCGACCCTATCCGCATTTTCGCTCAGGCCGTCGGGGGCGGCGAGTCGTGGGCGTCGTCGATCTGGGCGAGGAGCTCGGTCGGAGTCGTGCCGGCGAGGACGCGCAGCCGCGGCAGGGTGAACGGATCATCCACCGGCCGCGCCCAGCCGGCCACGACGGTCGTTGCTCCGACGAACCCGGCGGCACGAACAGCGTCGACGACGGCTGGATCGTAGTGACCCGACGGATAGCAGAACCACGACGCCGCGACGCCGTACAGCCGCCGAATCCGCGCGCGTGTCACGGCGACCTGAAACCGCAGCTGGGCGGGGTCGAGCTCGGTGAGGTCGGCGTGGTCATACCCCTGGGTGTCGAGCTCCCAACCGGCGGCGACGAGCGCTCGCACCTCCCGTCGCGTCAAGCCACCTTCACGGGGAGGGAGGCCCGTCAGCTGCAGGTTCTCGTCCGCGACCCAACCGGCACGGCGAAGCACCGGAAGCGCCGCGGTGTACTGCGACCGGTAGCCGTTGTCGAAGGTGAGGACGATCGGCCGTCTCGGCAGCCCGGCGGTTCCGAGCCACGCTGCGCGCATCCGATCGAGCGTGACGCCGTGAAACCCCGCGCGCACGAGGGCGTGGATCTGGGCGGCGAACTCGTGTGGTGTGACGTAGAGGCCGGGATATGGCGCGCCGGGCGGTGCAGGCGCGATCACGTGGTACATCAAGATCGGAACGGCTGCGGTGCGGCTCGCCCTCGTGGAGACGGGCAGCGCCGGACTCGCGCGCTTCACTCGAATCGGCCCGACGCGGACCGGCTGCTCCGTCGCGGTGAGGAGGGGCGGAGTCGTCGCTGCCAGCGGACGGGAGGTGTGCGACGGCCACAGGGCGGCGATCGCGCCAAGGCTGGCGAGGACGACCGCCACGAGCGCCGCGAGTCGGCGTCGCAGGCGTCGCCGCTTGCGCTCGACCGCGCGACGCGTCAGTCGTCTGCCGTGCTCTCCGTCATCGGCGCTGTCCATGGTCAGCGGCGATTCCGCGGCAGCCACCACCGGCGGACCAGGATGAACGAACCGCTGACGAGCGCCAGCCCAGCTACCCAGCCGAAGACCGTGCCGGTCGTGATCGAGAGGACTCCGGCCACTGTCCCGGCTGCGAAGAGCAAGGTGCGACGAAAGGGGCCCACGTCCGAATCGTAAGCCCATGCGCGGCCGCGCACCTCGGCGGCCTACGATGCAGGCAGTGGCCTCTGTCGACGTCACGGTCTCGCCCGACGCTGCAGCCCTTGTCACCGCACGCGGTGGCCGGCTGTTCGTGTGGTCGAAGACGGTTCGGTGTTGCGGCGGACGGATGTGCACGCTCCGGACCTCGACCGAGCCTGACGACCGCCGTTCGTTTCGTCGAGTCGAAGCCGACGGGATCGAGCTCTACGTCGACCTGCCGCGTCTGCCGGCGACACTCGAGATCGATGTCGCAGGCCGGGTGCGTCGTTCCGTGCGTGCCTACTGGAACGGTCTCGCCTGGGTCGACTGACGAACCGCGGCGAGTCGCGACCGTGACGCGAGCGCGAAGGCACCCTCGACGCACGGCCCGATCAGCAGCGCGAACACGACGGTGCCCACGCCGACCTTGCCGCCGAGCGCGAAGCCGATGAGGAGCACGGTCGACTCGATGGCCGCGCGCATGGCCCCGACGCGCAGGCCCGTGCGCTTCGCTCCGACCAGCATCAGCGAGTCTCGGGGGCCTGCACCGACGCCGGCGCCGATGTAGAGCGCGGAACCGACTCCGAAGAGCACGAGCCCGACCGCGAGCACCCCGACACGTCCGGCGAGCGGCGCGTCACCGAGCGCGTGCACGACATGCAGCGGTTGGAGCACGACGACGAAGGCGCCGATCAGCACTGCATTCGCAACGGTGCCGATTCCCGGCGCCGATCCGAGCAGCCACGCGATACAGAGCACGAACACACCCACCACCTCGTTGGCGACGCCGAACGACAGCGGCGTGTGCTTTGCGATCCCCTGATGCAGCACGTCCCACGGCGGCAAGCCAAGCCGCGACTCGAGGAAGCAGACGATGCCGCATGCAAAGAGAAAGAGACCGACGACGAGCCAGACAGCCGTGAGCAGCGGCCCGCCGCGCAGGACGGGTGCCGTGCGCACGAATCGACTTTAGACACGCCTCCCTCGAACGAGTGACTCGAGCGGGCCAAAGCTGGACCTCCGGGTGACCAGGGCTAACCGAGCGGGGGGATTCCCCCTGGAAATCGCCTCCTACGGTGATCGAGCGGCCTCCACCTGGAAGTCGCGGGTGGAGCGGAGCGAATTCGCTCTTGCAAACGAATCAAGGGAGGGCACCAATCGTGATTGCGGACGCGATCAACGGCGCGATCCTGCGCCTCTACACGGCGCTGAAGAGCGAAGACGGGCAGACGTTCGTCGAGTACTCGCTCATCGGCGTGCTGATTGCTGTTGTCCTGGCTGCTGTGCTCGACCACGTTCGAGGGTCAGATCGGCGGCGCACTCGACACCATCGGCGGCAAGCTCTAAGCACGGCGAGCTTCGCGGCGGCAGGCGCGGGTCGCGCCTGCCGCCGTCCTTTTCCAACGAACGGCGGAACACATGCGGCATATCAAGAGATCAGAGGAAGGTCAGGCGATGGTCGAGTTCGCACTCGTCGCGCCGATCTGCTCTTCCTGATCCTGTTCGGGATCATCCAGTTCGGGATCGCATTCATGAACTCCGTTGCGCTAACCGACGCGGTTCGCGCCGGCGCGCGCAAGGCGGCCGTGAGCCGCACGGCAGCCGACCCGACGCAGGCGACGACGACCGCCGTGCTCGGCGCAGCAACCGATCTCGATCAATCGAAGCTTTCAGTCAACGTCACATCCGACTGGGTGTCGGGCAACACCGTCACCGTCGACGCCACCTATCCGTACCGATCAACCTCCTCGGCATCGTCGTCGCCTCGGGCAACTTGCACAGCTCGACGACCGAGCGGGTCGAGTAAGCGGCGCACCTGAGGGGAGAAGAAACGATGCCGGAACTTACGACCAACCTGAAGAACATCTTGATCGCGGCCGTGCTCGCAATCGCGGCGGTCGCGCTGACGCTGATCTACGTCTCGAACTCGAAGTCGAACCAGTCGGGAACTAGCCCCGCGACGTACCGGACCGTGCTGGTTGCGGCCCGCGACATTCCCGTCGGCACGACCGGCACGCAGCTTGCGCACGCCGGCTGGCTGACGACGAGGCGCGTTCCGTCCGACGCGGTTGCGTCGGGGACCGTGCCGAGCAAGGCAGCACTCGCAACGCTGGTGGCGATCCAGCCGACTTACCACGGCGAGCAGATCGTCGACAAAGCGCTTCGGCACGAGCCAGCAGGAGGGCCTCGTGTCGACCATCCACGGTCAGCTGCGGATCTTCGCTGCTGCCGGGCGACTCGAACCAGCTGCTGATGGGGATCGTCAAGCAGGGCAACCGCGTCGACGTCGTCGGCTCGGTCGCAAAGCCCGAGGGCTCGCAGACCCACTTATGGCGTGATCGCCGTGCGCAACGTGCTCGTCGTGAAGGCGCCGTCGGGCTCGTCCACGAACGGCAGCTCGTCGTCGATCGACTTGCAGCTCACGTCGGCTCAGGCCCAGAAGCTGTTCTGGATGGAGAAGAACGCGGGACTGGTCGCTGCTCCTGCGCCCGTCGGTGCACCCGTCGAACGCGGACAGCGGCCCGGTGAGCGCTCAGACGAGTCGTCGAGGGCTCGAGTGCTCGCTGACGATTCACTGAAGGTCGCGGTCGTCGGCGGCTCGGCAGCCGCGGCGCTCGAGGCAGAGCTCGGAGGGATCGACTCCTTCGAGCTCCTGCCGGCCGGCGCACGCAGCGCCGACTGCCGGGCGGACGTGATCGTGCTCGTCCACGACCCGGCGATGAAGCCGCGGGCGCAGCTCGCAGCCGTGCGGGAGCACACGTCGGCCCCGGTCGTCTTCGCGGCGGAGCGGCCGACGACCGAGCTCGTTCGCTGGGCACTCGATGCGGGCATCGCCGACGTGTTGTCGCTGCCGATCACGCGTGAGAGTGCGATCTTCGCGATCGAGAAGGCGGTGCACGCCGCACGCCGCAGCGACGAGTCGGGCGCGAACGGGCGCGTGGTCACGGTCTTCTCGCCGAAGGGCGGGTCGGGCAAGTCGGTCGTTGCGACCAACCTTGCTGTGGCCGCGGCGGCTCTCGGGACGGAAGCGCACGCTCCTGGTCGACCTCGACCTGCAGTTCGGCGACGCAGCGATCATGCTCGGCGTCTCGCCGAACAGCACGGTCCGCGAGCTGATCGGTACACCGACCGAGCTCGACGCCGAGAAGCTGAGCGTCTACACCGAGCGTCACTCGTCGGGCGTGTCGGTGCTGCCGGCGCCGATGAACCCCGAGGAGGCCGAGCTCGTCCGTGAGGATGCGATTCGCTCGCTGCTCACCGTCGCTCGCTCGGCCTACGACATCGTGGTCGTCGACACCGCGCCGTTCTTCTACGGCCCGATGCTGGCG
The DNA here is from genome assembly GCA_963742605.1 of uncultured Thermoleophilia bacterium. Taxonomy (GTDB): domain Bacteria; phylum Actinomycetota; class Thermoleophilia; order Gaiellales; family Gaiellaceae; genus PALSA-600. The sequence continues at coordinate 398,674 of CAVUNA010000007.1, forward strand.
ACGCTCGACCAGACCGATCAGCTGCTCCTGCTCTGCAACCCGGACGTTCCGACGCTGAAGAACGTCCGCCTGACACTGAAGACGCTCGAGCTGCTGTCGTTCGGCCAGGACCGGCTGAGGATCGTGCTCAATCGCGCGAATCCGGCGGTCATGGATCGCGGCGACGTCGAGGCTGCGCTCGACCGCAAGGTCGACTTCGTGCTGCCGCTCGATCCCGCCGTGCCGCAAGCAGTCAATCAGGCCACGCCGGCCGTGCTCGCGGTGACGAGACGCCGTTCTCGACCGCGATGCTCGAGCTCGCGAGGTCGATCGTAGGCGGCGACCGTTGGCCCGTCGCCCGCCAGGCGCCGCGAGCGGCGCGCATTCTCAGCTTCGGGAGGAACTGACATGTCGCTGCAGCAGCGCATTCACGGAAACGACGGAAACGACGACGAGTCGTCCTGCAGGCGCGCATCGGCACGCCGATCGTCCGACCGCCTGCTCGACCGCTTCGCAGACCTGCGCACGGCGCTGCACTCCGTCTGCGTGACGAAGGTCGGGCCCGAGCTGGGGTCGTTCGACGACGCCCCCGACGAGCTGCGCAAGCGCGTGCAGTCGATCGTCGAGAGCGAGCTGTCTCGTCGTTCGGAGCGGCTCACCACCGACGAGCGGACGCGCCTCGTCGAGGCAGTCGTCGACGACGTTCTCGGCTACGGGCCGATCGATCCCTTCCTGCGTGACCCGTCGATCACCGAGATCATGGTGAACGGGCACGACCAGGTGTTCATCGAGCGTGGCGGGCTCGTCTCCGAGACCGACGTTCGCTTCGCGAGCGAGGATCATCTCCTGCGCGTGATCGACCGCATCGTCAGCGGTGTCGGCCGTCGCGTTGACGAGGCCTCGCCGATGGTGGACGCACGGCTCCCGGACGGCTCGCGCGTGAACGTGATCATCCCGCCGATCGCGCTGCAGGGGCCGGTGCTGACGATCCGCAAGTTCTCGGTGGATGCACTCACGGCGGAGAACCTGATCAACCTCGGCTCGCTGACGCCGGAGCTCGTCGACGTGCTCAGCGCCTGCGTGCGCGGCAAGCTGAACATGCTGATCTCGGGCGGCACGGGCGTCGGCAAGACGACGCTCCTGAACATCCTGTCGAGCTTCATCCCGGACAACGAGCGCATCATCACGATCGAGGACGCGGCCGAGCTGCAGCTGCAGCAGCGGCACGTGGTCTCGCTCGAGTCGCGTCCGCCGAACATCGAAGGTCAGGGCGAGGTGCGGATCCGCGAGCTCGTCCGGAACGCGCTGCGCATGCGGCCCGATCGCATCATCGTCGGCGAGGTTCGCGGCGCGGAGACGGTCGACATGCTCCAGGCGATGAACACCGGCCACGAAGGCTCGCTGACCACCATCCATGCCAACTCGCCGCGCGACGCACTCTCGCGTCTCGAGACGCTGGTGCTCACAGCGGGCGTCGACCTGCCGCTGCGGGCGATCCGCGAGCAGATCGCGAGCGCCTTCGACGTCGTGATCCAGATCTCGCGCATGGTGGACGGCAGCCGGCGCGTGACGCACGTCACCGAGGTGCTCCGGATGGAGTCGGACATGGTGACGCTGCAGGAGATCTTCTCGTGCAAGCCGCTCGGCGGCGCCGCCGGCGCGCTCTACGACCGGCCCGTGCCGACGGGCATCCGCCCGCAGTTCACGGGCAAGCTCGCCGACTCCGGCGTCACGATTCCGCCGGAGGCGTTCGACCCGGCTCCCGGCGCCTACCGGCTGGCAACGGTCGGAGGGGGGCGGACCGCATGAACGTTCTCGTCGCGATCGCGGTCGGCGTCCTCATCTTCGCCGCCGCCCTCATGATCATGACGGCGTATCGCCGAATCGTCATGCGGCGGCGGATGAACGCGTACGCCCCGTCGGCGAAGCGCGCGGTTCGTCCGAACGTCGATCGCGGGACGATCATGGCCGGCTTCGAACGACAGCTCGAACGGCTCGGCTTGCACCAGAAGATCGTCGCCGTGCTCGAGCGCGCCGGCATCGACGCGAGTGCGGGAGCTGTCGTCGTGCTCGACCTGCTCGCGGGGGTGATCGCGTATGCCCTGATGGCGACGCGGAGCGGCTTCCTCGCCGCACTGCTGGTCGGTGTCGGTGTAGGCGCGCTGCCGTGGGTCGTCCTCGTCGTCAAGGGCATGCATCGGTCGCGGGCGTTCGAGAACCAGCTGCCTGAGGTGCTCGACACACTGTCGGCGTCCCTGCGTGCGGGTCACGGGTTCGATGCCGCCCTGCAGACGGTTGCCAACGACCTCGCCGAGCCGGCCGCGCGCGAGTTCCGCCGCGTGCTGACCGAGGTGCATCTCGGCCGGTCGCTCGAGGACTCGCTCTCGGATCTCGGCGAGCGGATCCGCTCGGAGGACCTGAAGTTCGTGCTCGACGCGATCGTGATCCAGCGACAGGTCGGCGGCAGCCTCGCCGAGCTGTTCGAGCTCGTCGTCCGAGACGGTCCGCTCGCGGGAGCAGTTCCGTCGCAAGGTGCGCGCGCTCACCGGCATGGTGCGGGCGTCGGCGAACGTGCTCACGTGCCTGCCGTTCGTCGCCGCGATCGGCCTGACGCTGATCAACCCGACCTACATGAACCCGCTCTGGACGACGACTGCCGGTCACGTGATGGTCGCGGTCGGGCTCGTGATGATGACCTTCGGGACGATCACGCTGCGGCGGATCGGGACGGTAAAGGGGTAACCATGCTGCTGCTTCTGCTCGCCGGCCTGTCGCTCGCAGGCGCCGTGTTCGTTGTCGCCGATTCGCTGACGCCGCAGGGCCGGCGCCGGACGGCATCGGTCGCGATGGTGCGCCGCTTCTCGGGCACTGCCCTGCCGCGGCGTCGCCGTAACCAGCCACTCGTTTCGAACGACACGCTCGAGGACATCGGCCGGAGGTTCACCTCCGATCAGATGCGCGAGCGGCTCCCGAACAGGATCGCCGCGGCCGGCCTGGCCGGGAAGGTGACACCGGAGTCGTTCGCGGCGCTCCGCCTCGGCCTCGTCGGCCTCGCGGCGCTGTCGGTGATCGCGTTCGGCACGGTCGCAGGCCTCAGCGGCGGGCTGATCTTCCTGCTCGTCGGCGTCGGCTGTGTTCTCGCCTGGGTCTTCCCCGGCTACTACCTCGACCGCCGCGCCCGCTCGCGGCGCGAGGCGATCAGCTCGGCGCTGCCGGAGGCGCTCGATCTGCTCGCCGTCTGCGTCGAGGCCGGGCTCGGCCTCTTCGGCGCGATCCAGCGGCTGGTCGAGACCGAACGAAGGCCCGCTCGCAGACGAGTTCGCGCTCGTTCTCACCGAGCTGCGCGTGGGTGAGAGCAGCGAGCGTGCGTTGAAGCGGATGGCCAAGCGCGTCAACTCGCCGGAGGTCGCGTCGTTCGTCCGCGCGATCATCCAGGGTGAGCAGCTGGGGCTCTCGCTGGCGCGAACGCTCCGCAACCTCGCCGACGACGCCCGCAAGCGGCGCCGGCGATCGGCCGAAGAGCGTGCCGCGAAGGCCCCGGTGAAGATGCTCTTCCCGGCAGCGCTCTTCATCTTCCCGACGCTCTTCATCGTCATTCTCGGCCCTGCGGTGCTGGAGCTCTCGAAGTTCCTGTGAGCCGGCGACGCCCCTCAAGCTCCGCGACGAGCGCGGGCAGTCGCTCGTGATCGTCGTCCTGTTCCTGATCGTGCTGCTCGGCATCTCCGCGCTGGTCCTCGACGTCGGTCACGCGTACCTGGCGCAGCGGCGCCTCCAGGCGTCGGTCGACGCGGCAGCACTTGCCGGGGCCGACGGCCTGCCGACGGTGGCGGCGGCGACCGCTCTCGCGGACACCTACGGGGCCGGCGGGAACAACTCGCCGCTCAAGGTCGACAACGTCCAGATGTCGGTGTCGACATCATGTATTGCCAGTGCTCCCGGATGCGCGCCCGTGAACGCGGTCTCGGTGACGGAGTCGGCGATGGTCCCGACGGTGTTCGCGAAGGTGCTCGGGATCAACTCCTTCAAGGTGCACGCATCGGCTACCGCATGCTCGCCATGCTCGGCCAAGCCGCTCGACGTGATGCTCGTGCTCGACCGCACCGGCTCGATGTGCACGACCGACACCGGCGCCGACGACCATCCGGAGTGCACGGACATGACGAACGCGCGGGACGGCCTGAACACATTCCTGAGCTACATGGACCCGACGATCGATCACGTCGGATTCGCCGTCCTGCCGCCGGCTGCGAGCCAGAACGACACCTGTCCATTCACGGCCGGGCCGTACACATCGCCGAACGACAACTACGTCCTCGTTCCGCTGACGAGCAACTACACCACGCTCGCGACCGCGATCGGATGCGTCCAGGCGAACGGCACGACTTCGTACGCAAATGCACTCGAGGCGGCGCAGGCCGAGCTGGTCAAGGACGGCAGGCCGGGCGTCCAGAAGATCATCGTCTTCATGTCCGACGGTGCTGCCAACACCGGCCCGACGTCCTATCCGCAGTCGTCGCCCTACCGCTCGACGCCCTGTCACCAGGGAGTCACGTCGTCGCAGGCGATCCAGGCCGCCGGGACGATCGTCTACTCGATCGGCTACGACGTCGGCCACGACATCTGTCAGGGCTTGAACAAGAACGCGCAGGGAAAGTACGTGCAGGGACCGGAACAGCCGGCGATCACCGCCAAGCAAGCGCTCACGGACATCGCAACCGTGGGTGACTACTACGACCAGCCGAGCGCGCAGGACCTGAGCAACATCTACGGGGCCGTCGCCGCCGACATCCTCGCCGGCACCTCGCGCCTCGTCGACGAGAAGTCTGCCGAGAGCTTGCGGCGGGTCGCCGTGAGCGCGTCGGGGATCACCTTCACGTCGCCGAGCACCGGCATGAAGCTCGTGTCACCGCCCCAGCGCGGCACGACGTGCAGGTGGACGTGGTCGGCGATGCCGGCCCCGGCAACGGTGCCGAGATTCCAGCCCAGGTTGAAGCCGTGCGGCCCGTAGGCCGTCCGGAGCGCGGCGACGCCCCGAACGGCGAGCCGGTGGATCTCGAGCGCCTCCTCGTCGGTGAGCTCGGTGAGGTCGCCGACGTGACGATGTGGAGCAACGAGCAGGTGGCCCGAGGCATAGGGAAAGCGGTTGAGCACGACGAGCGCCTCGGGGCCAGAGTGCAGCAGCAGCTCCGGCTCCGGGTCGCAGAAGACGCAGCGGTCGAGCTCGTCTGCGTGCTGCACGTACTCGAGGCGCCACGGCGCCCACAACGGCTTCGGGCTCACGGGCCGAGCCTACTGAGCGCCACGGGCCACGGGTGAACCCTTCCCTTCCCTTCTGCGGCGAAGGGCGCGAGAGAACACCGACCCGCGGCGCTCATCCTTGTTGTCGGCAGCACCCGCGAGTGCCTTGACCACGACGTCTGTACCCGCCAGGTCCGGTAGGTCGGCTACGGTGGGTCGATGCCACCGATCGACGACACGAAGCTCACGAACGTGGAGCGTTGGAGCGTCCTCGCGGATCGCATCGATGAACATCGCCGCGAGACCGACGATCAGCGTCGGCGCCGCGAGCAGCAAGAGCTCGTCTCGGCCCGCCGGCATCTAAGGCTGGTCCGGGTCGGGGACGACTGCTAGGAAGCGGGGTAGTTCTGCCGCCAGTAGCCCTCGGCCCAGTCGAGAACCTGGGTCGAGTTCTTGCCTTTCGCTCCTCGCTTGGTGTCGACGGTGAAGCCCTGTCGGGCGATGTGGGTCGGGGAGGTCGGGCTGAAGTTCACCTGAAACGAGCCCGGAGAGGTCTCGCTGACGCGGATCGTCACGTCCACGAGCTCCCGAACCTCTTCCGGAACATCCATCGGTTGCAGTCTAGATCCAGCGCTTGAAGCGGAAGAAACCGAGCAGGGCGCCGAACGAGGCGACCATCACGCCGACGATCACCCAGAACGCCCACGTCGAGCCGAAGCCCGGGAAGTTCACGTTCATCCCGAAGAAGCCGGTGATCAGCGTGAGCGGGAGGAGCACGACCGAGAACACGGTCAGGATGCGCAGCACGTCGTTCTGGCGGTGCGAGATGACCGACTCGTTCGTGGCCTCGAGCGCCTCGACGACCTCCTTGTAGTTGTCGAGGATGTCCCAGATGCGCTCCGTGCTGTCGACGATGTCGTCGAAGTAGAGCTCGAGCTCCTCGGGCAGGAACCGCTCGATGTGGCGCTCGAGCAGGCGCAGCGTCGACCGCTCGGGCTTGATGATCTTGCGGTAGCTGATGATCTCCTGCTTGACGTTGGAGATGTCCCGGACGACCTCCTCAGACCGGCCCTCGAAGACGTCGTCCTCGAGCGCGTCGAGCTTGTGGCCGATCTTGTCGAGGATCGGGAAGCAGTAGTCGAGGAGGTCGTCGAGCACCTCGTACAGCAGCCGACCCGAGCCTTTCGAGAAGAGCTGGATGCGGAAGTCCTCGTCCTCCTCGCAGCGCCGGAAGAGCCGCGTGACCGGGAGCAGCTCGACGGCCGGGAGCGTCACGAGGTAGTCGGGCCCGACGAAGACGTCGAGCTCGGCTGCGTTCAGGCGCTGGATCGTGCGGTCGTAGACCGGGAAGTGGAGGACGCCGAAGAGGTAGCCCTCCTCGGCGTAGTCGTCGACCTTCGGCCGCTGGCGCTTGGACAGCACGTCCTCGACGTCGAGCGGGTGCCAGCCGAAGCGCTCGGCAAGCTCCTGCGCCTGGCCGACGGCCGGCGCGTCGAGATGGATCCAGGTGAGGTCGGCGGCGCTTAGCTCAGCGGGCGGCGACGTCGGCACGGGAAGCGTGACGACTGTTTCGCGGGCCCGTGACCGCCGGATGCGAGGCAGGCTCGGCATCGGTACTGAGTGGATCCTCGATGGCCGGCGCCGGCGGCATGTTCGTGATTGTAGTCGGGTTTCCCTCGTTCAACTCGTTCCTGCGAGCGCGAGCACGGGAGGCTCGGGCTCGGCACGGGGGATGCGCGTGAGCCCGTCTGGAATGTGCGCCTCCAATCGCAGCGCACCGACCGCGGCGATCGCGCACACGCAGGCGGCGAGCGGCCAGAGCGCGAACGGTGCCGCCGCCAGCACGAAGCCGCCGACGGCAGGCCCGACCGTGCCGGCGAGCCCCCACGAGAGGGAGTGCACCGCGAAGTAGCGACCCCGGAGGTGCGGCGGGCCGACCTCGGCGACCAGTGCCTGATGCGCCGGCCCGTGAAAGCACTCGCCGATCCCGAAGATCGCCAGAGCGACCGCCATCAGCGCGAAGGCCGCCGTGCCCTCGAGGCGCCACCCGGCGAGATCGACGAGCAGCCAGCTGACGATCCAGAGCATCGGCATCAACGCGAGTGCCCGCATGCGCCGCCGACCTTCGATCGCACGCGAGATGGGAAGCTGCGCGATCACGATCACGATCGTGTTGACGAAGAACAGCGCTCCGATCTGACGCTCGTTCAGGCCGGCTTGATCGCGGGCGAACGGCGGCACGAGGTTGAAGAGGGAGTATCCGGCGGTGACGAAGAGGAAGTTGAGCGTCCAGAGGCCGATGAACACGCGGTCGCGGAGAACAGCCCGGTAGGACGCCTGCGGCGCATCCGCGTGCTGCTCGTGCGGTGCATCGTCGTGGATGAACGCCAGCACCACGACGTACGCGAGGAACGTCGCCGCGTCGACGAGGAAGAGGACGGTGAAGGACTCGGGGCTGGAGCCGGACGCGATCAACCCGCCGAGTAGGCCGCCGAGGCCGATGCCGAGGTTCATCGTGACGCGCTGCTGCGCATATGCCGCGTGCCTGCGCTCCGGTGGAGTGAGGTGCGCGATCAGCGTCGACTGACTTGGCCAGAAGCCGGCACTTCCCGCACCTTCGATCGCGATCAGCACGAAGGCCTCCCACGGGCTGCGCACCCAGGGGAACAGCCCCATGCCGACCGCCTGCATGACGAGCCCGGCACCGAGCACGCGTCGCGCGCCGAAGCGGTCGACGAGTGGGCCGGCGGCGATGCCGGCCGTGAGCTGCGCGGCCGCCGACGTCGCGACGACGAGACCCGAGACGCCGAGCCCGAATCCCCGCACGTTGTGGAGGTAGATGACGAGGAACGGAAGGACGACGCCGTTCCCGAACGAGTTCATCACGCCTCCGACCTGCAGCAGCCAGACCTGCGCCGGCAGCCGGGGGTCGAGCGTGCGAACGAGCCGGCGGATCACCGGCCGAGGGTATCGTCGCCGTCGTGGACGAAGCGCGCTGGTGGGAGCTCCGCCCGGCGCAGAACCTGAAGGCTGCGAGCTACGTCTGCCCGCTCTGCGACGGGATGCTGCACGCGGGGAGCGAGCATGCCTTGATCGCGCCCGAAGGAGACCTGTCGCGACGCCGACACGCGCACACGGACTGCGTCGTCGCCGCGCGCCGCGCCGGGAAGCTCCCGACCCGCGACGAATGGCAGAAGAAGCAGCGGCGATAGACTGTCCCAGCTCCCCGCGCCCGTAGCTCAGGGGATAGAGCGTTCGCCTCCGGAGCGAAAGGTCGCAGGTTCGATTCCTGCCGGGCGCATTTCACGCCGCAAGCCGATGCGGTTTCCGCATGGTTGAGCGGTTCATGTCTGCGGGGATGCCGTGAAAGCGCAGATGGTGCCTACCCCGGTGCCTACCTCAGAAATTCGCCTTTCGGGTAGGCGTCGACCGAAACTTCACCCTTGCGCCGAAGCTCCACCGTGACTCACTGAGTACGGGGAGGGGCGGCGCAAATCCTCGGGCAGTGCCACAGTGCCCGGCCGCCCCTCCCATCCACAAGATCCTCCCTTGCGGTCAATAGACGCGCACTCCGATAGTCTCGGATGGTCCGGCCCCATGAACCGATCGGAGGGGCCAATGTCTTTCAGATTCAGGATGTACCTCGCAGACGGCGAGAACCTCGACGACTACACCAGTTTCGAGCCGAACTGGTCAGCCGGCGACGTCGTCTACGCCGGAGGACGGCCCGCCTACCGGATCACGGCCGCGATCCCGGTCGGCAGCCTCGACAACGACGTCTATCAGGGGATCTGGGAGGTCGAGCCGGTGTAGTTCTTGTCCGTTCCGAACTGAGATCATCCCAGGATGCCTCGCCTTCGCACGATCGCGATCGCCGCAGTGGCCGTTGTTGTTGTGACCGACGTGACGTGGGACGGGACGTCGCTACGCATCTCCGTCGGCTGGCCAGGACAAAAGCCCATTGCCTCGTTCGTGTTCCCATAGGAGAACACGTCGGAAAGCCAACCCTCGAGTCGTGCTTTGAACTCTTGATTCGTGGCGTCGTCGCGGCTGACGCGGGACGATCGCGGCCGCTGGGTCGTGATCCTGACCACGCCCGACATCGACCTGCCCGCAGGCACCACGTTCCTCGTTCTCGGCAACACGTTCGCGGCCGGCGCGACGGGGATCGGCTGGCTGGGCCGCACCGGCAGACGTGCGACCGCCAGGGAACGCGCCGAGGCGCGGACGCCGTTCAACGCGCCCAGCTACGGCCCGTCGGAGCCGGAACAGGTCGACGACGACCAGCTGGCATGGTTCGCCAACGCCCTGATGTCGCCCTCACGGATCGTCTTGTTGAACGCGGTACCGCCCCCGCGTTTGGACAACCGCCCTCATCGGAGGAGCCGACGTCCTAGGAGAATCGCAGCGTGGCCGAGCTGGTCGCCGCGGGTGACCCACAGCATGCCCCAGATCACGTTCGACTCGTCGAGCCGAACCTGCGCTTGCGTCCGTGCGGCGGGTATCTCTAGAAGGCCTTTGAGCGCCCATGGTGCGCCCTTCGCCCAGTCTGCGCAGGCCGCGGTTTCGTCGACGTAGATCCTCTCGAGTGCTTTGCGCCTCGTCGGCGGCGCCCCGACCGTGGCGAAGAGCGACCGACAGCGGGCGAGGCTGTCAAGGGCGCTTTCCGCTTCCCGGCCAAGCGTCGGCTCACCGTCGAGCAACAGGTTGCGTTCGGCTTTGCTTCGCCAGATTTGGGCGACCGCCGACTCGGGGATCGAAATCGTCTCGAACGCACTTCCGGTGTTGTGCAGCCACGCGATCTCGGGTTTCGTCAATCCGCTCCCGGCCGGAGCCGCTGCTCCTTGCCCGGAGGAGACGACGGAGAGTGCGATGACGAGCGCGAGCAGTTTCACGCGACGAGCAAAGCTCGCGAAGATGCTCACCGCCTGATCTTCGGTTACGCCTTCGCCAGGCGCAACCGCTGAGCATTTCAGGCTGCCGGTGACGCGATAGGTTCACGCTCGTGGATGTGCCGCGCGCCGTTCGTGAACTTGCGCTCCATCCGTTTCGGGAGCTTCCGTCGGCTCCGGGCTTCGAACGGATCGAGCGTGACGGGTATCTCCTCGTGCTCAATCCGTTTCCGAGCGCACAGGTCGTCGAACCGATCGATGTCACACCAGAAGCTGTCGGGACGGCCGTCGAAAGCGCGCGAAGGACTGCCCGAGAGCGAGGGAAGTCGCTGCTTGCCTGGTGGGTCGGGCCCGAGCGTCACGACCTCGAGGAGCAGCTCGAGGCGGCCGGGCTCGTCCACGAGGACACGCCCGGCTTCGAAGCCGTCGAGAACGCAATGGTGCTCCTGGAGCCGCCGCGGGTGCGGGCCGCCGCCTCGGCGGTGGAGGTGAAGCAGACCGAGACCTATGAGGAGTTCGTCGCGGCGACGCAGGTCACCATGGACGCGTTCGACTTCCCCGAGGCGATGCGTGCGGAGTCCATTGCCGAGGCACCCAAGCGGTGGGAGGAGTACACCGCGCCCACGAACCCCGGCCGGCAGTTCATCGCCTCGATCGACGGGCGCGTCGTGGGCGCCGCCTTCGCCGTGCTCGGGGCGGCCGGCGTGAACCTCTTCGGAGGGTCGGTGCTCGAGGAGGCGCGAGGTCGCGGCGTCTATCAGTCGTTGATCGCTGCTCGCTGGGAGGCGGCGGTCGCCCGCGACACACCGGCCCTGACCGTGCAGGCCGGCCGCATGTCCAAACCGATCGTCGAGCGACTCGGCTTCGCGGAAGTGGGCCAGGCCCACATCTATGTCGACACGATCGCCGGTTAATCGGGCGAATCTGCCTCCGGCAGGGGACGGCGCAGGACCCAGATCAACCTCGTCACGATCGTTCCGGGCTCGGGCTCGGTCGATTCCTTCGCCTCCGCGTCGGTCAGTTTCGAGGCGACGTCCTCGAGCTTCCCGAACGCGCGCGGCATCGGCACGTTCCAGCCCCCCGATTCACGCCCGGCCACGACGTGCACGTCGGGCGCGACATCGACCAGCTCCCAGCCGTCGCGACCGTAGGCATTCAGCGCCTCGGTGTAGTGCCCGTCCTGAAAGGACACGACTTTGTACTCCCACTGGATCATCACAGGAGCCTAGAAGACACCGCTACAGTCCGACCGTGGCGAACGTGCTCGTCCTCTACTGCCCGGTCTGAAGCGGCTACGACGAACGGGCCGCGAGTCTCGCGGCCGAGTTGAACGCTGTCGGCCACGTGGCCGAGATGCGCGAGGGAGAGCGGAGCCAGTTCGACGTGGTCGCCGACGGGGCGACCGTCTTCTCGAAGCAGCGCGAGGGCCGGTTTCCCGAGCCCTCCGAGGTGATCGCTCTCCTCAGCTGACGGCCGATTCCGCCGTCTGCGCGCCGGCGGTGATCGGCGCCTGGGCGGACGCCCGCCGAAGACGCTCGGACAGCACGCGCATGACGTTGAGCGCGAAGAAGGGCGTCTGGGAGACGTGGAAGAGGAACGCGCGCTCGTTGAGCGCGACCAACTCGCACGCGGTGGTCGCCGTGGCGGTCGCGCTCCGCGGCGAGGAGTCGATCAGTGCGAGCTCGCCGAAGATGCCGCCCGGCCCGACCTCCTCGATCGGAAGCCCCGCCGCATGGATCGTGACCGTCCCGTCACGCACGACGTACATGCAGTCGCCGGCCTCGCCCGTTGTGAAGATCACGTCACCCGGCGCGAAGCGCTCGACTTCGTCGACGGTCCGGAAGATCTCGAACGTGGTGGGGCCCACGACGCGCGACGTTACGCGCGCGTGACGGAGGAGCGCGAGGGTGAGAAGCGGAATCGACACCGGACCGACACGGAATCGACACATCGGCACGATTATCTAGGCTGCCCGCCGTGGAGCTCACGGCGCGCAAGGCGACGTTGCGGCTGGCCGAGACCTTCGTGATCGCGCGCGGCGCCGACGACGAGGCCGAGGTCGTGCAGGTCGAGGTGCGGCACGAGGGCGTGTCCGGGTTCGGCGAGGCAGCGCCGATCGACCGTTACGACGAATCGGCGGCGTCGGCGCTGACGTGGCTCGAGGGGGTCTCGCTCGGTGACGACCCGTTCGCGCTCGACGAGGTCTTCGACGGCCTGCCGCCGGGGGAGCACGCTGCGCGCGCCGCCGTGGACGGGGCGCTCCACGACCTGCAGGGGAAGCTCACCGGCCGCCCCGTCTACAGCTTGCTCGGTCTACGCCGTCTCGGGCCGCCGACGTCCTGGACGGTCTGGCTCGGCGATCCGGACGACATGGCGCGACGGGCCGAACGTGCGGAGGCACGAGGGTTCAGACGGCTGAAGCTGAAACTCGGCGGACGCGACGGGCTCGACCTCGAGCGTGTCCGTGCCGTGCGCGCGGCCAGCGATCTTCCGCTCCAGTGCGACGTCAACGAGTACTGGACACTGGACGAGGCGCTCGAGTATCTCCCGCAGATGGAGCTCGACTACTGCGAGCAGCCGTTGCCCGCCGGCGACCCGGACGGGCCCGAGTTGAAGCGGCGGTCACCGCTCCCGATCTACGTCGACGAGGACTGCCACACACTCTCCGACGTCGCCGCCTGCGCGGAGCGGGCGCACGGTGTGAACATCAAGCTCGCGAAGTCGGGCGGCATCCGCGAGGCGGTGCGGATCGTCCACGCCGCCCGGGCGCTCGGGCTCGGGGTGATGCTGGGCTGCATGGTCGAGTCGGGCCTCGGCATCGCCGCCGGCGCGCACGTGGCGAGCCTGATGGATCACGTCGATCTCGACGGCAACCTGCTCCTCGCGCACGACCCCTGGCCGGGTGTCGCATTCGAGGACGGGATCCAGGTGCCGTCGGAACGCGCTGGGCTCGGTGTCGCGCCCGCGTAGGATCCTGATCCTCGCCGAGGGCCGCTCCGCCGACCCGCATTACGGGAAGACGGCTCGCGGCGTCCTCCGCTACCGGCCCGAGCAGGTCGTCGCGATCCTCGACTCGACGCAAGCCGGTTCGGAGCTGAGTGGGTTTCCGATCGTCGGGACGGTCGCCGACGCGATGCGCTACGGGCCGACGGTCGCGCTCGTCGGCGTCGCGACGGCCGGGGGCCGCTTCCCTCCCGCCTGGCGTGAGCTGCTGAAGGACTCGATCGCGGCCGGCCTCGACGTCGAAAACGGGCTCCACGAGTTCATCACGCAGGACGACGAGCTGACGGCACTCGCACGGGAACGGGGCGTCGAGCTGCGCGACCTGCGCCTCCCGCCGGCCGGTCTGAACGTTCCGACCGGCGCCAACCTGACGCATGCCGCGACGACCGTCCTCACCGTCGGGTCGGACTGCGCGATCGGGAAGATGACGGTGTCGCTCGAGCTCGACCGCGAGGCGCGGCGGCGCGGGATTGCCAGCGAGTTCGTTCCCACCGGGCAGACGGGTATTGCGATCGCCGGCTGGGGGATCTCGGTCGACGCCGTCGTGTCGGACTTCATCGCCGGGGCGGCGGAGCAGCTCGTGCTCGAGGGTGTCGAGCGTGGCGGAGAGCTGCTGCTCGTGGAAGGACAGGGCTCGCTGCTCCACCCGGCCTATTCCGGCGTGACGCTCGGGCTGATCCACGGCTCCGCGCCGCATGCCTACGTCCTCTGTCACCAGGCGGGGCAGGCGTTCGTGGACGAGAACGAAGCCTTCCCGATGCCGAGCCTCGCCGCGCTGGTCGACCTGCACGAACGCACGAGCCTGCTGGCACGGCCGGCGGTGGTGCGGGCAATCGCTCTGAACACGCGCCACCTCGACGATGCCGCCGCCCGCGCCGCGGTCGAGGCGGCCGAGGCCGAGACCGGGCTGCCGGCCGACGATCCCGTCCGATTCGGCGCAGCCAGGCTGGTCGACGCCCTGGTGGCCGGTGGAGGGTCGCAGCCGGGTGCCGCGAATTAGCGCAAATACCGCGGATTAGCCAGTACCGTTCCGGCGGATTGCGATGAAGCGACTCGCTGCCGCACTCACCGTGCTCGTTGCCGCGCTCGCGTTCGGGGCCGCCCGGGCGGCCGCCGACGGCGTCGTCTTCGGGATCAACGACGACACCGGCCTCTACGAGGACGGGACCGGCCCGTTCTGGGACACGATGACGGGCCTCGGCCTGACCACGAACACGATCACGCTCCGCTGGGACGAGACGACCGTCGACGGCCTCGACCCCACCGACAAGGCCGACCTCGGGCCGGCCCTCGCTGCCGCCAGGGAGGCCGGGGTCACGGTCGAGTTCGACGTCTATCCCAGGCATGCGAGGGAACTGGCGGATCCGAGCGGCCCGGCACGCTTCGCTGCCTTTCTCACCAGGCTGGCCGCCACCTACCCCGACGTGACGCAGTACGTGGTGATGAACGAGTGCAACCAGGATCTGTTCGTCAACCCGCAGTCCCGTCACGGGCGCAACCTCTCCGCGGCGCGCTGCGGAGCGTTTCTCGCCGCCGGGTACGACGCGCTCAAGGCCGTCTCGCCGGGCATCTTCGTGTGGGGTCTCGGCCTCTCACCGCGCGGCAACGCGCCGGACCGGCACGACCATCCGTCGACCGATCCGATCGACTGGCTCGGCTTCCTCGGCCAGTGGTACCGGGCGAGCAAGCGGACGGCACCGCTGATGGACGGGCTCGACCTGCACCCGTACCCGATCCCGCAGTCCCTGCCGTTTCAGACCGGGTACCAGAATCCGCTCAGTTTCAGCGTCGCCAACCTGCCAAGGGTGTACGCGGCGTTCTACCGCGCGTTCACGGGGACGGGTCAGGCGACGGTCGGGCTGATCGGACGGCTGCCGGTGCAGTTGAACGAGGTGGGGATCCAGACCTCGTCGGCCGGCCGGCCCGGGTACACCGGTGTCGAGACGGCGACCGGCCCGGACGGCGGCCTCCGCCCTCCATACGACACGGAGCGCTACCAGGCCCGGTGGTACATGAAGCTCGTCGACTTCGCGGAATGCGATGCGGACATCCGCTCCGTCAACCTGTTCAAGCTCGTCGACGAGACCTCCCGGGCGGGTTGGCAGAGCGGACTGTTCTATTCGGGCTTCGTGCCCAAGCAGTCTGCAGGCGCGGTGCAGAGCGAGATCGAGCGTGACGGTGGCCGGTGTCCGACGGGCCGCCCCGCCTACTGGGCGCCGTTCGGCGTCTACGGCGGCTCGCTCGCGCTGGACGCCCTGGTCGCAGGGCTCATGCCGCGCGGGCCTGGACCGCCCTTGTTCACCGGCTCTTGACGACCGAACAGGTGTTCGCTAGCATGGCGAACACATGTTCGTCCGGATCTTCCTCATCGTCGCCGTCTCCGTCCTCGTCTGGAGCGCGGTTGCCCGGTCGACGCAGGCCCACGGCACGAAGCAGGTGGTGACCGTCCGAGCGAGCGACACGCTCTGGTCGATCGCCGAACGGCACTACGGTGGCGACGTCCGGGGCGCGATCTGGCGCATCGAGCAGGCAAACCACCTGTCCGGCGCCGACGTTCGCGTCGGCCAGCGCCTCGTCTTGCCGTAAGCAGAAGCGACGCGGGAGCGGCGCCTTGGGGAGAATCGGCCGCGCGTGGACCTCGACATCGTCTTTCTGGGCACGTCCGGCAGCGCGCCGACGGCAGCGCGCGCAGCGTCGGCGCTGCTCGTGCGCCGGGGCGGCGACCGCCTGCTCTTCGACTGCGCCGAGGGAACCCAGCGGCAGCTGATGCGGTCGGTCGTCGGCCTGCCCGACCTCGAGGAGATCTTCATCACGCACTTCCACGCCGACCACTACCTCGGTCTGCCGGGAATGCTGAAGACGTTCGCGCTGCGCCAGCGCGAGGTGCCGCTCACCGTCTACGGGCCGCCCGGCCTGCGCGAGCTGTACCGCTCGCTGGGCAGGGTCTTCGGCCGGCTGACCTATCCCGTCGAGACGGTCGAGGTCCACGCGGGCGAGACGCTCGAGCGCGACGGATATCAGATCCTTGTCTTCCCGGTCCATCACGGGGTCTCGGCGGTCGGCTACGCGGTGGTCGAGGACCCGCGGCCGGGACGCTTCGATCCGGAGGCGGCCGACGCACTGGGCGTGCCGAGCGGGCCGGAACGGGGGGCGCTGCAACGGGGTGAGTCGATCACGCTCGACGACGGGCGCGTCCTGACACCGGACGCCGTCCTCGGCGACGCGCGGCGCGGACGGCGCATCGTCCTGCCGGGCGACACCGCGCCGGCCGAAACCGTTCGGTTGCTCGCCGAGGACGCCGACGTGCTCGTGCACGAGGCGACGTTCGGTGAGGAGGAGCGGGGCCGTGCGGCGGAGACGTCGCACTCGACGGCCGTGCAGGCGGCCGAGATCGCCCGCGACGCCCACGTGCGGCTGCTGGCCCTCACCCACCTGTCCACGCGCTACTTCGGACCGGAGCTGGCGCGGGAGGCGCAGGCGGTCTTCCCCGAGACGGTCGTGCCGCGAGACTTCGACGTGATCGAGATCCCGTTCCCGGAACGGGGCCCTCCGCGGCTCGTCAAGCGGGGTGCGCGTCCGCCGCGCAGCGAACGCGAGACGCCGTCAGAGCTGCCAGACGCCGCCGCGTAGAACGGGAGTCGGCGACCCGAGGGCGTCGAGCCCGGTGACCGTGACGTCGTCGCCGCCGACCATGAAGTCGATGTGGATCTCGCTCGCGTTGATCCGTCCGCGATCCTCCGGGCCGACGGAGGTTGCATAGGCATTGCCGAACGCGAGGTGACTCGCCGCGTTCTCGTCGAGCAGCGTGTTGAAGAAGACAGTGCCGGTCTTCGCGATTCGCCCGGCGCCATCGACGAGAGCGACCTCGCCGAGTCGAGACGCGCCCTCGTCGACCGCCGTCCGCGACCGAAGCGCGGCGGCGTTCACTCCGTCGATCGCGACGGCGCGACCGTGCTCGAAGCTGATCACGAGCTCCGACACGAGCGTGCCCTCGACGTCGAGCGGCTTCGTCGTGCTGACGACGCCGTCGACACGCGTCGGATCGGGCGCCGATCCGACCTCCTCCGTCGGGATGTTCGGTGCGTGCACGACCCCGTCGACGGTCTGCATGCCCGGTGTCTCGGACGAGAAGCGCGAAGTCGGGAGCAGTCCCACGGTGAGATCGGTCCCGGGCCCCTCGAAGCGGAGAGCGTCGAACCGGTGATCGTCGATCCTGCAGCCGGCCTCGTGCAGCTCCTGAAGCCGGTCGCGCCATGCCTCGCACGGGTCGGGCTCGTCGAGCCGCAAGACGTAGACGAGCTTCTCCCAGAGCCGGTCGACCGCCTCGTCGCCGGACAGCGTCGGGAAGACGACTTGCGCCCATTCGCGGGCGACCCACGGCACCACCGTCCAGTTGGTCGTCCGTGCGTTGATCACCTGGAAGTTGTCGCGATGTGCAGGGAGCGCGTCGCGGCCGGCGATCGCCGGATCGAGGCCGGCGAGCAAGCCGGGTGGGACCTGGGGGGTGATCGAGATCCGGACCCCGTGACTCTCACCGAGCGCGAGCAGGCGTTTCCCGTACCAGGGGGGAACGACGCCGAGCGTCGCCGGGTCGGCGTGCTCGAGTCGCGCCCGCTTCACGTACGGGTCGAAGTACCACGGGTCGACGAAGAGCGCGCCTCGTTCGTAGGCGGCGACCGCGACCGCCTCGACGAGTGGAGCAGCGTTCGGCTCGGCGACGACCCAGACGATCTGGCCCGGCTGGACGTTGGCACCGACCTCGACGATCAGCCGGGCATAGCGTGAGAGAAGCTCGCGGTCCACCGGTCGGGTCGAGGGTACGGGTTTCCGTCCGTCCGGCGAAGCAGGTACCGTGCTCCGCGCAACACCCCTTTAACCCGGTCCAGCGAGGCCGGAAAGGAGTCGAATGTCGCACCCTGCCGTCGGCCCGGCGTCGCATGTCCTGCTCGACGACGAGGCGATCCGCCGGACGTTGACCCGGATCGCGCACGAGATCATCGAGCGCAACGACGATCTCGACACGGTCGCCCTGGTCGGCATCCAGACGCGCGGCGTTCCGCTGGCGCAGCGGCTCCGGCTGCTGATCGCCGAGCGCGCCGGCGTCGACATACCGCTCGGCCGGCTCGACGTGACCTTCCACCGCGACGACGTGCACGTGCGGGCAGGTCGCGCGCCGCGTCGAGCCCAGCCGATCGTGCGCGACACGAAGCTCGACTTCGATCTCGAGGGAAGAACCGTCGTGCTCGTCGACGACGTGCTCTACACCGGTCGGACGATCCGCGCTGCGATCGACGCGCTGTTCGAGTTCGGACGCCCCGAGCGCGTGCAGCTCGCCGTGCTGGCCGACCGCGGTCACCGTGAGCTCCCGATCCGCCCCGACTATGTCGGCAAGAACCTGCCGACGGGCAGCACCGAGCGGATCCAGGTCGAGCTCGTCGAGGTCGACGAAGTCGACCGCGTGTTGCTGATATCGGCCGAGGAGGCGACGAGATGACCGACCTGCGCCTGGTCGGCGGGCAGCTCCTGCCGCCGGCGACCCGCGAGCGACGGCACCTGCTCTCGGTGTCCGACCTCACACGTGAGGATGTCGAGCGGATCCTGGCGGCGGCCCGTTCGTTCGCCGATTCCCAGGAACGTGAGACGAAGAAGCTGCCGACGCTGCGCGGCCGCGTCGTCCTGAACGTCTTCTACGAGTCCTCGACACGGACCTCGTCGTCGTTCGAGCTGGCGGCGAAGCGCCTGTCGGCCGACACGGTGACGCTGCGCGCGTCCGGATCGTCAGTCGAGAAGGGCGAGTCGCTCAAGGACACCGCGCTCACGCTCTCGGCCTACGACCCCGACGTGATCGTGCTGCGTCATCCGGAGGCAGGTGCAGCAGAGTTCGTCGCGCGATACACGGATGCGCGCGTCGTCAACGCGGGCGACGGCAAGCACCAGCATCCGACGCAGGCACTCCTCGATCTGTACACGCTGCGCAACGTCTTCGGCCGGCTCGACGGTCTCCAGGTCGCGATCGTCGGGGACGTCGTGCACTCGCGTGTGGCGCGGTCGCTGGTCCAGGCGCTCAGCCTCGTCGGATCGCAGGCGATTCTCGTCGGGCCGCCTGCGCTCTTGCCGACGGGCCTCGCGCCGGTGTCCCATGACATCGCGGCGATCGCCGACGTCGACGTCGTCTACGTGCTCCGGATGCAGCGCGAACGGATGCTCGAGGGTGCAAACTTCGTTCCGTCGCTCGGCGAGTACAGCCGGCGGTACGGCATCACCGCAGCACGGGTCAGGCCGGGTCAGTTCGTGATGCATCCCGGCCCGATCAATCGCGGCGTCGAACTGGACGGGGACGTCGCCGACTCGGAGGCGTCGCTCGTCCTCGATCAGGTCCAGGCTGGGCTGGTCGTACGCATGGCGATCCTCTACGACCTCCTCACCGCGGGGCCGGTCGCAGTCGAGGCCACGGTGGAGACGGCATGACGATTCTCGCCGGCCCGAGTGGCACAGACGATGTCGTCGTCCGCGGTGCGCGCGTGCTCGACCCGGCCGAGGGCATCGACACGCTCGTCGACGTGCGGATCGACCAGGGCGTGATCACGCAGCTCGGGACCGATCTCGACGCGAACGGGCATCGCGTTGTCGACGCGGAAGGGCTCGTGCTTGCCCCCGCCTTCATCGATCCGCACGTCCACCTGAGGACGCCGGGTCGCGAGGACGAGGAGACGATCGAGAGCGGGACCCGCGCCGCCGCGGCCGGAGGTTTCTGCGCGATTCTCGCCGTCCCGAACACCGATCCACCGGTCGACGACCCGGCACTGCTCCGCGGCCTGCGGACGCGGGCCGAGTCCGAGGCACAGGTGCCGGTCGGCTTCCTGGCCGCGCTGACGAAGGGCCAGGCCGGGGCCGAGCTCGCCGAGCTGGGGGCGCTCGCCGACGCCGGCGCGGCGGGCTTCACGGACGACGGGCAGCCCGTGGCAGCAGCAGGTGTGATGCGACGCGCGCTCCAGTACAACGCCGTCACCGGCCGGCCGATCGCCGTCCACTGCGAAGAGGCGACGCTCACGCGAGGCGGACATGCGCATGCGGGTGACGTCGCCGGTGAGCTCGGCATCGACGGCTGGCCGGCACTCGGCGAGAGCTTGATGGTCGGACGCGACGTCGATCTGGCCCGCGAGACCGGTCAGCCGGTGCATCTGATGCATCTCTCCGCCCGCGAGTCGGTCGAGCATCTCCGGAGGGCGCAGGCGATCGGTGTCCCGGTGACCGCCGAGGTGACGCCACATCATCTCTGCCTCACCGACGATGCGATCAGGTCACTCGACTCGAACTTCAAGATGAACCCACCGCTGCGCAGCGACGAGCACCGCACGGCGCTGATCGAGGCGCTGCGGGACGGGACGATCTGCGCGATCGCGACCGATCACGCTCCGCACGCCGCCGCGGAGAAGGAGGTGCCGTTCGAGTCCGCGCCCTTCGGCGTCATCGGCCTCGAGACCGCGTTCGGCGCACTCAACACGTTTCTCGTCGAGCCGGGCGTGCTCCGCCTCGAGACGGTTCTCGAACGGATGTCGGCAGGACCGGCCGCGATCTTCGGGCTCGAGCGGCCTCGGGTCGCGGTCGGCGCGCCTGCCAACATCGTGCTGCTCGATCTCAGGGCGAGCTGGCGAGTGCACGCTGCCAACCTCCGGTCGCGCTCGACGAACTCGTGGCTGCTCGACCAGCGGCTCACCGGTCGGGTGCGCATGACGATCGCAGCCGGACGGGTGGTGCACGAGGGATGAAAGGCATGCTCGTGCTCGAGGACGGCAGCGTGTTCACGGGCGAGTCCGTCGGAGCGCCGGGAGCCACGTTCGGCGAGGCCGTGTTCACGACCTCGATGAGCGGCTACCAGGAGGTGGCGACCGATCCGAGCTTCGAAGCACAGATCGTCTGCTTCACGGCGCCGATGGTCGGCAACTACGGCACGGATCCGGGTCGGTGCGAGTCGCGACGCGCCCACGCGCGCGGAGTCGTCATGCGCGAGGCGCGTGGGCCGGGGTGGCTCGAGTGGCTCCGCGAGCACGCCGTCGTCGCCGTGACGGGAGTCGATACGCGATCGCTCGTGCTCCACCTGCGCGAGCGCGGAGCGATGCGTGCCGCGCTGTCCGTGGGCGACGTCGATGCGGAGCTCTTGCTCGCCCAGGTGCGTGCGCAGCCCGAGATGTCGGGAACGCCGCTCGCACGGGACGTCTCGACGCGCGAGCCGTACACGTACACCGCTCGTGGGCGAGTGCGAGTCGCCGTCGTCGACTACGGCTGTAAACGGTCGATCATCCGCAGACTCGCCGCGGCGGGCGCCGCGGTCGACGTCTTTCCACACGACGTGGACGCCGACACGGTCGCCCGTTACGACGGGGTGCTGCTCTCGCCGGGGCCGGGCGACCCGGAGCCGCTCGACCGCGAGACTGCGACGGTGCGTGAGCTGCTCGGCCGCACCGACGTCCTCGGCGTCTGCCTCGGCCACCAGCTGATCGCGCGTGCGATCGGACGTCCGACGTACAAGTTGCCCTTCGGGCATCGCGGTGCCAACCACCCGGTGATCGAGCACCGGTCACGGCGTGTGCTGGTGACGTCGCAGAACCACGGGTTCGCGGTCGCCGCCGGTGACGAGGACGGCGTCACGCACGCCTCGCTCTACGACGGGACGGTCGAGGGCCTCTCCTTGCCGGCCGTGCGTGCACGCTCGACGCAGTTTCACCCGGAGGCCTCGCCGGGACCGCACGACGCGCAGCTCATGCTCGAGGGGTGGGTGGCCGGACTTGCCGCGTAGAACCGACCTCGACTCGATCTGCCTGATCGGCTCGGGGCCGATCGTGATCGGGCAAGCGGCCGAGTTCGACTACGCAGGCTGCCAGGCGTTGAAGGTGCTGCGCGAGGAGGGCTTCCGCACGATCGTCGTCAACTCGAACCCGGCGACGATCATGACCGACCCGGGGTTCGCCGACCGCACGTATCTCGAGCCCCTCGATGTCGAGGGCGTCAGCGCGGTGCTGCGGCGTGAGCGGCCCGACGCGCTGCTGCCGACGATGGGCGGGCAGATCGCACTGAACCTCGCCCGGGAGCTCGATCAGGCAGGCGTGCTCGACGAGCTCGGCATCGAGCTGATCGGCGCCGACGTCGACGTGATCTCGCGCGCGGAGGATCGGGAGCTCTTCAAGGCCTGCGTCGAGCGTGCGGGACTGCGCGTTCCGCGCTCGCGAATCGTCACGACACTCGACGACCTGATCGGGCTCGGAACGCCTGCGGTCGTCCGGCCGGCGTTCACGCTCGGCGGCCACGGCAGCGGGTTCGCCGAGACGCCCGAGCAGCTGCGCCGGCAGGTCGAGCGCGGGCTGAGTGAGTCACCGATCTCCCAGGTGCTTGTCGAGGAGTCGGTGCGGGGTTGGGACGAGTTCGAGCTCGAAGTCGTACGCGACCGCGCCGAGAACGTGGTGATCGTCTGCTCGATCGAGAACCTCGATCCGATGGGTGTGCACACGGGCGATTCGATCACCGTCGCGCCGCAGATGACGCTCTCGGACGAGGCGTACCAGGAGCTCCGCGACGCCGCGATTGCGGTCGTACGCGCAGTCGGCGTCGACACCGGCGGGTCGAACATCCAGTTCGCGCGCGAGCGCGTCACGGGAGAGGTGCGCGTGATCGAGATGAACCCTCGGGTCTCGCGGTCGTCGGCGCTTGCGTCCAAGGCGACCGGGTATCCGATCGCAAAGGTCGCCGCGAAGCTCGCCGTCGGCTACACGCTGGACGAGATCCCGAACGATCTCACCGGCACGACGCCCGCCAGTTTCGAGCCTGCCCTCGACTACGTCGTCGTCAAGATCCCGCGGTTCGCATTCGAGAAGTTTCCCGGCGCCGACCGGACACTCGGCACACAGATGAAGGCTGTCGGCGAGACGATGGGTATCGGTCGCACGTTCATCGAGGCGTTCGTGAAGGCGAAGCGCGGCCTCGAAGGGCCGCTCGATTGGGCGCCTCAGAACCTCCACGCCTGGTTCGAACGTGAGCTCGAGCGGGTCGAGGAAGAGGAGGACCGTCAGCGCGCGAACCCACCGGTGTACCGCCGTATCGACTCGTGCGCCGGCGAGGTCGAGGCGACGTCGAACTACTACTACTCGACGTGGGGTGAACGCGACGAGGCGCCGCCGCAGGGGGCGGCGAAGCGTGTCGTGATCCTCGGCTCGGGGCCGAACCGAATCGGCCAGGGGATCGAGTTCGACTACTGCTGCGTCCACGCTGTGCAGACGTTCCGCGAGCTCGGGTACGAGGCCGTGATGGTGAACTGCAACCCCGAGACGGTGTCGACCGACTACGACACATCCGACCGGCTGTACTTCGAGCCGCTCGACGTCGAGGCGGTGTTGGCCGTCTGCGAGCGCGAGCAGCCCGAAGGCGTCGTGATCCAGTTCGGCGGGCAGACACCGCTCAAGCTCGCGCGGGCGATCGAGTCCGCGGGTCACCGGATCCTCGGAACGCCGTTCGACGCCGTCGATCTCGCCGAGGACCGTGAGCGGTTCGGCCGACTCCTTGCCGGTATGGACATCGCGTGCCCGGAGTGGGGGATCGCACGCTCGCCCGACGAGGCCGTCAAGACCGCCGAGCGGATCGGTTATCCGGTCCTCGTCCGCCCGTCGTACGTGCTCGGCGGCCGGGCGATGCGGGTCTGCAACGACCCACGGGAGGTGGCGGAGGCGTTCAAGGGCGTGCACGGTCCGACCCTCGTCGACCGTTTTCTCGATCGCGCGATCGAGCTCGACGTCGACGCGCTGTGCGACGGTTCCGAGGCGTACGTCGCAGCCGTGATGCAGCATGTCGAGGAGGCGGGCGTCCATTCGGGTGACTCGGCCTGCGTCCTCCCGCCGCAGTCGATCGATGCGGGAACGCTGGCCGAGATCGGCGACGTCGTGCGACGGCTCGGGCCGGCGCTCGGTGTGGTGGGCCTGCTGAACGTGCAGCTCGCCGTCGTGGGGAGCGATCTCTACGTCCTCGAGGTGAACCCGCGAGCCTCCCGCACCGTTCCCTTCGCATCGAAGGCGATCGGGATCAACCTCGTCGCCGCCGCCTGCCGGTTGGCCGCCGGCGCGCGGCTCGCCGACCTCGGGCTCCCTCCCGAACAGGCGCCGCAGCAGGTAAGCGTCAAGGCCGCGGTGCTGCCGTTCGCGCGCTTCCCCGGTGCGGATCCCGTCCTCGGCCCCGAGATGCGCTCCACGGGCGAGGTGATGGTCAGCGCCTCCGATCTCGCCACCGCGCTCGCGAAGGCCGAGCGCGCCGCCGGACGGCCGCTGCCGGTCCGGGGATCGGTGTTCCTGTCGGTGCGCGACGACGACAAGGACGTGCTCCCGCAGGTCGCGGAGTCGTTTGCAGCACTCGGGTTCCGTCTCCATGCGACGGCCGGGACCGCAGCGGCGCTCCGCGCCGCTGGGCTCGAGGTCGTCGACGTGCGCAAGGTGAGCGAGCCGGGTGACGCCCCCACCGTCGTCGACCTGATCCGCCGCGGTCGGTGCGACCTGGTCGTGAACACACCGGGCGGCGGCGCCGAGCCGAGGTCGGACGGGTACCTGATCAGGGAGGCAGCTCTCGTCGCTCGAGTTCCCTGCATCACGACGATCGCCGCCGCCACCGCGGCGACACGGGCAATTGCAGACGCGCGGGTGGACACCACGCTGTCGCTGCAGGAGCGAATCGATGTCGAGACCGACGCGCGCGCCGCGTAGGGTCGTCGCCGTCGAGGCGGTCGGGCCGTACGCACTCCTCCGCGTTGCGCGCGGTGGTGCCGACCCCGGCGCACCCGGACAGTTCTTCATGCTCGAGGCGCCCGGCCGGCCGCTGCCGCGGCCGATGTCCCTGTGCCTCGCGCCGAAGGGTGAGCTCTGGTTCCTGCTCGATCCGGTCGGGCCCGGCACGCGGGCGCTTTCACAACTCGAGCCCGGCGAGGAGCTGCACGTGTTCGGGCCGCTCGGCAACGGGTTCCGGTTGAACGTCCGCCGTCCGCTGCTGGTCGGCGGCGGTATCGGGATCGCGCCGCTGCCGTACCTGGCGGAGGCACTCGACCGCCCGCCGGCCGTGCTCGGCTTTCGCACCGAACATCACGCCGAGGCAGCCGTGCTGCTGCCGAGCGCGGACGTCGTGATCGACCCCGTCCTCGTCACCGAGCTGATTGCGCCCGATCGCGACGTGCTCGCGTGCGGGCCGGAAC
This sequence comes from uncultured Thermoleophilia bacterium, assembly GCA_963742605.1. GTDB lineage: Bacteria > Actinomycetota > Thermoleophilia > Gaiellales > Gaiellaceae > PALSA-600. Next base: position 424,006 of record CAVUNA010000007.1, read on the forward strand.
CGATGCTCGAGGCCGTCCGCGAGCTCGCGCCGACCGCGCAGGTGGCCTGGGAAGCGCCGATGGCCTGCGGGTACGGCGCCTGCTACGGCTGCGTCGTCGAGATCGACGGCGCGCTCAAGCGCCTCTGCGTGGAAGGACCGGTCCTGGAAGGTGCCTCACGATGAGCGTGATGGCGGACGACACCGTGAGGCACCTTCCCTGTTCCTCCTGAACGCCAGCGGGTGCCTCGACGCGCTCGTCGCACCCGAGGTCGCGGGGAGCTTCGACGCATTCGTGACCAAGACGGTGACGCCCGAGCCTCGCGAGGGCAACTCGCCGCCGCGCATCGCCGAGACCGACGCCGGCATGCTGAACGCGATCGGGCTCGCCAACCCCGGCCGGGAGGCGTTCCTCGCGCGCGTGCTGCCGAGCCTCCGGGAAGCGCTCTCGATCCCGATCTGGGTCTCGGTGGGCGGGTTCTCGAGCGGCGACTACGCCGCTACCTGCAGCCGGCTCCCGCCGGAAGACGTCGCGGCCGTCGAGCTCAACCTGTCGTGCCCGAACGTCGACGAGGCCCCCGAGACCGCTGCGGAGATCGTGGCCGCCTGCCGTGCGGCGACGTCGCTCCCGCTCTACGCCAAGCTCTCACCTCACGCCTGGGACCTCGGCGAGGTGGTGCAGGCGATCGAGTCTGCCGGTGCCGACGGGATCAGCGTCGTGAACACGTTGCGCGGCCTGGCGCTCGACGCGCGACTGGCGCCCACACTCAGTCGCGGCACGGGTGGCTACTCGGGTGCGGCACTTCGTCCGGTGGCTCTCGCCGCCGTGTTCGCCGCGCGCCGCGTCACGTCGCTCCCGATCGTCGGCATGGGTGGCGTCTCGAGCGGCCGGGATGCGCTCGAGATGATCGCGTGCGGTGCTACTCACGTCGCGCTCGGCACGGTGTTGTTCGCCGATCCCGATGCGCCGGAGCGTGTGCGTCGGGAGCTCGACGACGCTGCGCGCGACGCCGGATACGCAACCGCGAAGGACGCATTTTGTGCCGCACACGCAGACGTTGTCAGTCCCGTCAACTGAGATCGACAGACAGATGTTGCAGGCGCGCCACAGGTTGGTAGGATGCTGACCTTCGATGGCGCCCCCCCAGGCACAAGTTCAAGCTCCCGTTCGTTCGCTCGACCAGCGGATGGAAGCACTCAAGCGCGCGAACGATATTCGCGTGAAGCGCGCGCAGTTGAAGAAGGACTTGAAGTCGGGTGCGGTGTCGATCGAACAGATCCTCGGCAACCCTCCCGAGTTCGTCTCGACCGCGAAGGTGTTCGACATGCTCGTCGCGGTGCCGAAGTTCGGGAGGGTGAAAGCGGCGCGCCTGCTGAACCAGTGCCGTATCAGCCAGTCGAAGACGGTCGGCGGGCTCTCCGATCGTCAACGTCACGAGCTGATTGCTCTCTTCAACGGGCGCTAGCAAGTCCTCGCAGGCCGGTACGCCGGTCTTCGTCGTGACCGGGCCGTCCGGGGCCGGGAAGGGAACGCTGATCAAGCTGGTGCTGCCGCGATTTCCCGCTCTGGCACTCGCGGTGTCGGCCACCACACGCCCGCGGCGACCCGGCGAGGAGAACGGCGTCGATTATTGGTTCCTCGGTCGTGAGGAGTTCGATCGCAAGGTGGCCTCGGACGAGTTCCTCGAGTGGGTGGACTACGTCGGCAACCGCTACGGGACGCTTCGATCGGAGATCGACCGGCTCCGCGACGACGGGAAGGCGCCGATGCTGGAGCTCGAGACCGACGGCGCGCTGCGCGTGGCCGAGCGCGTCTCACGAGCAGTGACGATCTTCGTCACGGCGCCCGTCGAGGAGTTGGAGCGCCGGCTGCGCGAGCGGGCGACGGAGAGCTCGGGCGAGATCGGTGAGCGAATCGCGACCGCGCGCCGTCAGCTGGAGCTGCAGCCGCTCTTCGACCACGTCGTCACGAACGTCGATCGAGATCGCGCTGCAGACGAGCTCGCGGCCGTGATCTCACCGTTGCTCTCCGATACCGCTACTATGGCGCGGCCATGATCCATCCCCGCATCGACGAACTGATGGCCGAGGTCGACTCGCGCTATGCGCTGGTGATCATCGCGGCCAAACGGGCGCGGCAGATCAACAACTACCACCACCAGCTCGGTGAGGGCACGTTCGACGAGTTCGCCCCGCCGCTGATCGAGTCGCGGTCGAAGAACTACCTGACGATGTCGCTCGAAGAGATAGCCGAGGGCAAGATCGTCTACTCGTACACCAAGTAGCCCTTCAGGGCACAATCCTGTCGTGCCGAAGATCCTGCTCGGCGTGACCGGCGGCATCGCCGCGTACAAGGCGTGCGAGCTGACGCGCCTGCTCGTGAAGCGCGGGCACGAGGTGATCCCGCTCGTGACGGCCGGGGCGCAGCGCTTCGTCTCCGAGGAGACCTTTCTCGCGCTCGCGCGACGGCCCGCGCCGCGTGAGCTCTATCCGCACCTCGCAGGTGCCGACCTGCTCGTGATCGCACCCTGTACGGCGAACACCCTGGCCAAGCTCGCGCAAGGGCTTGCCGACAACGTGCTCACGGAAGCGTCGCTCGCGCACCGCGGGCCCGTGCTCGTCGCACCGGCAATGAACCCACGGATGTGGGCGCATCCGGCGACGCGGGCCAACGTCGACACGCTCGTCCGCCGGGGCATCGAGTTCGTCGGCCCCGACGAGGGCGAGTTGGCGGAGGGAGAGTGGGGAATCGGCCGCCTTGCCGAGCCGGAGGAGATTGCAACGCGCATCGACCAACTGCTCGCGCCGGGATCGCTCGCCGGCAAGCGGGTGCTGGTCACCGCCGGCGGTACGCGAGAGCCTCTCGACAGCGTCCGCTTTCTCGGCAATCGCTCGTCGGGGCGCATGGGTGTTGCACTGGCGGAGGAAGCCCGCCGCCGGGGTGCGGAGGTGATCATGCTGGCCGCGAATCTCCACGTCGATGCTCCGTACGGCGTCGAGACGATTCCGACGCCGACCGCCGACGCGATGCTCGATGCGGCGTCGGCGCTCGCGGATGTCGACATCGCCCTGCTTGCAGCTGCGGTGGCCGACTACAAGCCGGCCGAGACGCTCGCAGCGAAGCGACCCAAGGACGAGCAGCGCTGGACGATCGAGCTCGCTCCGACCGACGACGTGGCCGCGATGCTCGGCGCGCGCAAGCGGGACGGCCAGATCCTGGTCGTCTTCGGGGCCGAGCACGGGGCTGAAGGTCTCGAGCGCAAGCGAGCGATGCTCGAGACGAAGAACGCCGACCTCGTCGTCTACAACGACGTCGGGCGCGGTGACATCGGTTTCGACGCGCGGGAGAACGAGGTGGTTCTGGTGAGCCGCGGCGGCGAGCGCGCCGTGCCGAAAGCCGCGAAGCCCGAGATCGCCCGGGCGATCCTCGACGCGGTCGAGGAGCTATCGAGAGCGTGAGCGACGCCTACGAGTTGTTCCGTGAAGGTCAGAAGCGGCTTCGCGGCGGCATGCCGGCGCAGGCGACGGTTCCGCTCGAGAAGGCGAAGCGGCTCGAGCCCGAAAAGGCGTCGATCCGCGAGGCGCTGGGGATCGCGTACTTCCGGCTCGCCCGCTGGGAGGATGCGGAGCGTGAGTTTCGGGCGATCGTCGAGGAGCTCGCACCCACCGACGACTACGCCCACTATGCGCTCGGCCGCGCGCTCGAGAAGCAGGGGAAGGCGACCGAGGCGAACGGCCACTTCAAACTCGCGAGCTCGATGAAGCCCGGGTCCGAGCAGTACGCAGCCCGCATCCGCGATCTGGATTGAAGGCAGTCGTCCAGCGGGTCGCGCGAGCACGCTCGCAGCCGGGCGGAGCGATCGGCGCCGGCCTGGTCGTCCTCCTCGGGATCGCAGTGGACGACGACGAGACTGCCGCGCGGGGCCTGGCGGCGAAGATCACACGGCTTCGCGTTTTTCCCGACGACGACGGGCGGTTCGATCGCTCGCTGCTCGACGTGGGCGGCGAGGCGCTCGTCGTCAGCCAGTTCACACTCATCGCCGACACGACGAAGGGAAACCGTCCGAGCTTCTCGGGCGCTGCGCGGCCCGAGGCGGCCGAGCCCCTCTACGAGGTGTTCTGCGCCGAGCTGCGGAGCCAAGGCGCCCGGGTCGCGACCGGCGTCTTCGGCGCCCGGATGCAGGTCGAGCTCGTGAACGATGGTCCGGTCACGATCGTCCTCGAGACCTGACCCCCGGCGCAACCTGGCGGTATCACGGCACGATCGGTCGGTCTCTTCTCGGTGTGGAGTCGAGAGAGAAGGAGACTGCGGTGAACATCCACACATCACTCGTTGCGACGGCGGTGGCGGTCGTGCTCGCGGTGCCGGCGGTGGCCGGCGCGGCGACCCCGAGGCACCACTATGTCCCGATGGTCGTCGTGTCGCCGGTCAATCCCGGCACGAGCGCCGTTTCGGGCAACTGCACGCTGACCATGATCGACGGTCACCCCGGGAACTTCCGCTGTCCGGGGAGCACGGTGCGGCAGGCGAGCCCGGGCAAGTGCACGCTGACCGTGGCGGTCGGCTATCTCTGGACGTACAGCTGCCCGAGCGACTCGACGAGTGGCTCGAGCTCCGTCGTCCAGGGCGCCTCCCGTGGGGCCATCCCGAGGAGCTGTACCGCGATCGTGCAGTCCGGCTACCTCTGGATGTACAGCTGTCCGCGCAGCGCGTTTCGCGGCACGAGCGCCACGGCGCACGTCGCTGCGGGGAAGGCGGGCTCGGTGACAGGCACCCGCGGGCGTTGCGGACCGCCTCTGACCGATCGCTATCTCTCAGGGCAGCGCTGCGCCCTGTGAGTCGAAACGCGGTGCCGGGCACCCGAGTGCCTGGCACCGCGCTGCTCGACGGGCTCGGCCTGGAAACGGCCGGTGTCTGCTACCTTTTTGACACCACATTTCGAGCTTTTCGGGATGGGCGCGCGGCGCCCATTTTTTGTCGAGGCGGTTCGTTGATGGGGGTTCTCGCACATGGCGATTGCTCAGCAGGAACAGGAACGGATGCTCCGGCGCGACGTCGCGCGCCTGGTCGAGCCTGCCCTGCCCGGCACCGAGGTGCTCGCGGTCGAGTTGACCGGAAAAGAGCGCTTCTGCGTCTTCGTCGACCACCCGGCCGGTGTCGATCACGCCCTCTGCGAACGCGTCACGCATCTGCTTCGCTCCTACCTCGACGAGTACTCGGTCGAGGTGTCGTCACCCGGTTTCGACCGGCCGCTGCGGACTCGCTCGCACTTCGAGCGCGCGGTGGGGCGCAAGGTTCGCGTCAAGACCCGGACGGATCGCGTCCGCGGTGAAGTGCAGAACGCCGCGGCGGGCGCGGTGCAGATCCGAAACGGCACCGGAACGGTGGACATACCGTACGACGAGATCGTGCGGGCCAATCTGATCGACGAAGGGACAGTGGGATGAGCCAGGAGATCGTTGAAGCGGTCCGCGAGATCGAGCGCGAGAAGGGGATCGAGAGCGGCACGCTTGTTGCGGCGCTCGAGGACGCGCTGCTTGCCGCGTACAAGAAAACACCGGGCGCATCACGCCACGCGACGGTCGAGTTGGACGATCGCGGCGACTTCCGCGTCTTTGCGATCGACCTGCCCGAGGACATCGAGGTGCGCCTGCTCGACGAGGCGCGCGAGCGCACGATCGAGGAGCTCGAGCGGCTCGAAGAGGAGACCGGCGAGAAGAACCACACCCTGCTGTCCGACGACGATCTCGAGATCGACTGGTCCGACATTCCCGAGCACCTGATCGACCGGGAGGACGTCACCCCCGACAACTTCGGCCGCATCGCTGCGCAGACCGCGAAGCAGGTGATCCTGCAGCGGATCCGCGAAGCCGAGCGTGAGATGATGTACGACGAGTACATCGACCGGGTCGGCGAGGTCGTGACCGGCATCGTCCAGCAGACGGGTGACCGGCGGAACATCCTCGTCGATCTCGGCAAGGTCGAGGCGCTGCTGCCCGGTCCCGAGCAGGTCGACGGCGAGCGGTACGAGCAGGGCTCGCGCATCAAGGCGGTGATCCGCGAGGTCCGCACGGGCACGAAAGGCCCGCAGGTGATCCTGTCGCGCCGCGACCCCGAGCTGATCAAGACCCTGTTCGAGCTCGAGGTGCCCGAGATCGCCGACGGCCTCGTCGAGATCAGGGGCGTCGCCCGCGAGCCGGGCTACCGGTCGAAGATCGCGGTCGAGTCGCACACCCAGGGCGTCGACCCGGTCGGGGCGTGTGTCGGCCCGCGCGGATCGCGGGTGCGCATGGTCGTCTCGGAGCTCAGGGGCGAGAAGATCGACATCATCCCGTGGAACCCCGAGCCGGCCCGCTTCGTGGCCAAGGCACTGTCGCCTGCACGCGTTCGCGAGGTCTACCTCGACGACGCCGGCAAGGAGGCGACGGTGGTCGTTCCGGACGACCAGCTGGCCCTCGCGATCGGTAAGGAGGGCATGAACGCCCGGCTCGCCGCGCGGTTGACCGGCTGGAAGATCGACATCACCTCCGACACCGAGTTCGCCCAGCAGGAAGCGGACGCAGCGTTCGGCGGCGAGGGCGGCGACGGAGAGGACTCCTCGGGTCGCTGTGCCGCCGTGCTCACGAACGGCAAGCGCTGCCCGAACACGGCGCTGCCCGGCTCGCGCTACTGCGGCGTGGCCGCGCACCAGGAGCTCGCCTTGCACGAGCCAGACGGGGAGGACAACCCGATCGTCCAGGAGTCCGAGCCCGAGCTCGAGGCGCTCGCCGACACCGCGGAGCCCGAGGCGGTGACCGAGGATGCCGCCGAGTTCGGCAACCCGCCGCCGGAGGAATTCCCGGTCGGCCCCGGCGATGCGCCCGTTGCCGGGGAAGACGAGACGCTAGCGAGCGGTGCCCACCAGGCCGAGCACCGCTACGTCGAGGACGACCCCAACGACGGCATTCCGATCGAGAGAGCGGTCCACGAGGAGTCGCAATAGCGCCGGCGGCCCCGATCCGCACCTGCGCCGGCTGCGGGCGCAAGGCGCCGCAGCGCGACCTCCAGCGCTTCCACGCGGAGGGCCACGAGCTCACGCCCGGACCGGGGGCCGGACGCGGCGCGTACACGTGTCGGCGGCTCCTCTGCTTCGACCGGGCCGCGTCGCATCGCGCCTTCAACCGTGTCCTCCGACGCTCTGTCCGCGTCGACCCGTCCCTGTCCCGCCTCTACACTTGACCTCCGATGGCCAACGGCAAGCCGAATAGACCGATCAGACCCCGCGGCGGCGGCCCGCGCGGGCGGCGGCGTGTCGTCATCGACCAGGGCGGAAACCGCCCCGGGCAGGGCCAGCGCCAGCGTCCCGGCGACCGTCCTGCCGATCGCGGGCCGAGGCAGCCTCGCGAGGTCGTCCAGCCGACCGGCCCGGCAACCGTCGAATCGGGGGTCACCCTGCGCGACTTCTCGCAGGCGCTCGGTGTGGCGATGCCCCAGATCATCAAGTTGCTGATGAACCTCGGCACGATGAAGACGGCGACGCAGTCGCTGACGGACGACGAGGTCGAGTTGATCGCCGCCGAGCTCAAGCGCGAGGTGACGATCAAGCACGCCGAGGACGACGAGGTCGAGCCCGAGACGTTCGACGACGCCGACGACGTTCTTCGCGAGCGCCCTCCGGTGGTCACGATCATGGGTCACGTCGACCACGGCAAGACCACGTTGCTGGATGCGATCCGCAAGACGACCGTCGTCGAGACCGAGGCCGGCGGGATCACGCAGCACATCGGCGCCTATCAGACCGAGATCGACGGCCGGCGCATCACGTTCCTTGACACGCCCGGCCACGAGGCGTTCACGGCGATGCGTGCGCGCGGCGCCAAGGTGACCGATATCGCCGTGCTCGTCGTTGCCGCCGACGACGGCGTGATGCCGCAGACGCGCGAGTCGATCTCGCACGCGCGCGCAGCCGACGTGCCGATCGTCGTCGCCGTCAACAAGATCGATCTTCCCGACGCCAACTCCGAGCGCGTGCTCAGCGAGCTCGCGCAGGAGGACGTGCAGGCGGAGGAGTGGGGTGGGACGGTGCAGGTCGCGCGGGTCTCGGCGAAGCAGGGTGAGAACCTGGACGAGCTCCTCGAGAAGATCCTGCTCGTCGCGGACGCCGAGCTCGACCTGCGCGCGAACCCGGCGGCCGAAGCCTCGGGCCCGATCATCGAGTCGCGACTCGACGTCGGTCGCGGCCCGGTGGCGACGATGCTCGTCCAGCGCGGCACGCTCAAGGTGGGCGACGCGATCGTCGCCGGCGACGCCTGGGGTCGCGTGCGAGCGCTCTACGACTACCGCGGCGAGCGCATCCAGGAGGCGAAGCCCGGCGATCCGGTCGAGATCCTCGGCTTCGACCGGCCACCCCCGGCCGGCGAGCTCGGGCGCGTCGTGGAGAAGGAGGCGCGTGCTCGCGACCTCGCCCAGCAGCGCAGCGAGCGGCTACGTCGCGAGGCGCGCTCGAAGCAGGCGAGCCGCGGCGTGTCCCTCGACAAGCTCTTCGAGCAGATGCAGGCCGGCGGTGTCCAGGACCTGAACATCGTGCTCAAGGGCGACGTACAGGGCTCGGTCGAGGCGATCGTCGGGGAGCTCCAGAAGATCAGGCACTCCGAGGTGCAGGTCAACGTGATCCACACCGGTGTCGGCGCGATCACCGAGAACGACGTCAACCTCGCTGCCGCCTCGAACGCGATGGTGATCGGCTTCAACGTCCGCCCGTCCGCAGAGGTGCGCGCAGCCGCCGACCGGCAGGGCATCGAGATCCGGCTCTACCGCGTGATCTACCAGCTGACGGCCGAGATCGAGCAGGCCCTCGTCGGCCTCCTGACGCCGGTCGAGACCGAGGCGATCATCGGCGAGGTCGAGGTTCGGGCCCTGTTCCGCGTCTCGCGGCTCGGCACGATCGCCGGCTGCATGGTCACGAGCGGCATCGTGCGCCGTGGCTCGAACATCCGGATCTTCCGTGAGGGAACGCGCATCCACGAGACGACTGTCTCCCAGCTCAGGCGGTTCAAGGACGACGCGCGTGAGGTCAGCGAGGGCTTCGAGTGCGGGATTTTGCTCGAGGGCTTCAACGACCTGCGTGAGGGCGACATCTTCGAGGTCTTCGAGACGCGCGAAGTCGAGCGGACGTCGCTCGACGAACCGTCCGGCGGCGGTGCGCCGCAGGGCGACGCCGACGAGTCTTGAGCTCGGGCTACGTCGCGATCCTCACCGTCGAGCTCCACTTTCCGGAAGCCGGTTCGCTCAAGGGCAAACGGCACTACGTGCGCTCGGCGAAGGACGTCCTGCGACAACGCTTCGGCGCCTCTGTCGCCGAAGCAGACCACCACGACCTCTGGCAGCGCGCCACCCTCACCGTCGCGTGCGCCGCGCGTTCGGCACACGAGGCGGACGAGCTGGCGGCCGGGGCCGAGCGCTGGCTGGCCTCGGGTGAGCCCGTGCTCGTCCGCTGCGAGCGGATGGTCGTCTCACCGGAGGACCGATGACCCGCTCTGGCGCCATCCAAGCCGGCACCTCCGCTCCTGGGCCGCCTCCGTCGAGCCTACGGCGGTCATGACGGAACGGATGAGACGGGTCAACGAGTCGGTTCGCGAGGTGGTGGCGGAGGGGATCGGCGAGCTCAAAGACCCGCGGATCGGGCTCGTAACCGTGACCGGCGTACGCGTCACCCCTGACCTGCAGGAGGCGACGGTCTTCATCTCGACGCTCGGCAACGAGCGCAAGCGGCGCGCGGCGCTCGAGGGCCTGGCCTCGGCTCACGGTGTCCTCCAGGCCCGCATCAACCGGGAGCTGAGCCTCCGGCGGACGCCCCAGCTGACGTTCGCTTACGATGACGCGGTCGAACGCGGCGTGCGCATGACGAAGCTCATCGACGACCTCGCTGCCGACTTGCCAGACCCCGATGAGCCAGCCGACGACCACGACAGACAGTGACGTCCGGGCAGTCGCCGGAGCGATCAGGGCGAACAGCTCCTTCCTGGTCGTCACCCACGAGAATCCCGACGGCGACGCGCTCGGATCGATGCTCGCTATGTCGATCGCATTGGGTGAGCTCGGCAAGGACGTCGTCATGTATCTGTCGGGTGAGGCGCCCACCCCCGGGGAATACGGCTTTCTCGACCTGAGCGGACTCCGACGGGTGCTGCCCGACGACCTGGAGGAGCGAGTGCTGCTCGCGCTCGACTGTGCGAGCGAGCGGCGCATCGGGCCCGATCTGGAACCGGTCGAGCGTGCGCGCATGGTCGTGAACGTCGACCACCATCACGACAACACGCGGTTCGGCGACCTCAACCTGATCGTCGACGATGCCTCGTCGACGGCGGAGATCGTTCGCGATGTGCTCGCATCGCTCGACGTGCAACTGTCGCCTGACATCGCAGAGGCGCTGTACGTCGCCGTCGTCACCGACACCGGCCGCTTCCAGTACTCGAACACCACGCCGAAGGCACTGCGGCTCGCCGCCGACCTGGTCGAGGCAGGCGCCGATGTGCACGGCATCTTCCGGCTCGTCTACGAGACGGTGCAGTTTGCAAAGCTGAAGCTGCTTGCTCGCGCGCTCGACCGGGCTGAGCTCTACGAGAACGGTCGCCTGGTCGTCACGTATCTGCTGAAGGAGGACTTCGCAGAGGTGGGGGCCGAGGAACCGTACTCGGAGGGGATCATCGACTACCTCCGCAGCGTCGAAGGATCCGAGATGGTCGCGCTCATCCGCGAGCCGCCACGGGACGGAGGCCCTTCCCGACGAATCTCGCTGCGGTCGAGCCGCGACGAAGTGGACGTCTCGGCGGTGGCGCGCGCCGCCGGCGGAGGCGGTCACCGACAGGCTGCCGGATTCTCCTCCGAGCTGGAGATCCCGGAGATCGTCGCGTTCCTGCGCCGTGAGTTCACGGCGGTCGCGGGCTGAACGTTGCCGCCACGAGGGCTGCGACCGATCGGGATCGCCCTGGTCGACAAGCCACCGGGGCCGTCGTCGTTCGCCGTCGTCGCAACCTTGCGCCGCCGGACACGCGCCCGCACCGGGCACGCCGGCACACTCGATCCGTTCGCCTCGGGCCTGCTCGTGCTGCTGTCGGGCGCGGCGACGCGGCTCGCGCCGTGCTTCGTCGGCCTCGACAAGCGCTATGTGACCGACATCGGCCTGGATGCGACCACGACGACCGGCGACCGGGAAGGTGAGGTCGTCGAGCGCCACGCTGCGCCGACCGGGCCGGAGCTCGACGCCGCGGTCGAGCTGCTGCGCGGGCCCGTCGAGCTGCAGATTCCGGCCGTGTCGGCAGTGAAGATCGGCGGTGAGCGCGCCTATCGACTCGCCCGGCGCGGGGTCAACGTCGAGATGCCGTCGCGGCGGTCGGTGGTGCACTCGCTGACGATCGACGCTTACGACGGCAGAACGGTGCGGGTGTCCTTGCACGTCAGCTCGGGGACCTACGTGCGCTCACTGGCGCAGGCGCTCGGCGGTCATTGCACGACGCTGCGCCGCACAGCCGTCGGCCCGTTCACGGTCGACGAGGCTGACGGCGACGCGGCCGAGGCGCGCCTCCTCGATGTCGAGGCGGTCCTCGCGCGGCTGCCGGTCGAGGCGCTCGAGCGCGTTCCGGCATCGGTGCGGGCCGGGGTGCTCGCGGCGGCCGCGAGCGGTGGTGAGGGCGCAGCGTGAACGTCGCTCGCAGCCCCGCCGAGCTCGCACAAGCCACGCGCGCGGTTGCGATCGGGACGTTCGACGGCGTGCACCGCGGTCACCGTGCAGTCATCGATGCCGCGCTGGCCGCGGGGCCACGCCCGGCGGTCGTGACCTTCCATCCCCATCCCCGAACCGTCCTCGGCAATCGGGTCGAGCTGCTCGCGACTCTCGAGCGCCGTCTCGAGCTGCTCGCTGAGTGTGGGGTCGAGGACACGCTGGTCGTCGAGTTCACGCCGGAACTGGCGGCACTTGCGCCGGAGGTCTTTGCCGATCGGTACCTCGGCGCGATCGGTGCGCGGGTGGTCGTCGCCGGGTCGGGCTTCCATTTCGGCCACGGGCGGGCCGGCAGCCTCGAGACACTTCGTGGCCTCGGCTTCGACGGGCGCGAGGTGCCGCTCGTCGAGGGGGTCTCGTCGACCGAGATCCGCCGGCTGGCCGCGGCCGGCTTCGTCGGTGAGGCGGCTGCACTGCTCGGACGGCCGCTCGAGGTAGACGGGACGGTCGTCAGCGGCGACCAGAGAGGCGGCACGCTCGGCTTCCCGACCGCCAACCTCCGCGTCGAGGCCGATCTCCTCGTGCCGCAGTTCGGCATCTACGCCGGCGCGGCCGATGGCAGGCGAGCTGCGGTCTCGATCGGCGTCAACCCGCACTACGGCGGATCGGAGCGGCGCATCGAAGCGTTTCTCCTCGACTGGGCCGGGGATCTCTACGGCCGTCGGCTCGTGGTCGAGCTCTGGCAGCGCCTGCGCGACGAGCGGTCCTTCGCCAGCGAAGCGGAACTGATCGCGCAGATCGCCCGCGACGTCGAGGACACCCGCGCGGCGACGCGTCCCGTCACGGACGGCTGACGGCGCCGCTTCGGCGCGGGTCGGCCCCGGCCTCGATACGGCCGACCGCACTGACGCCGCCGAAGAAGTGATGCAGCGCCGGCCAGCGCCGCACGGTCCGGCCGGCACGCTCGAGCGAGGTCAACCAGGCCTCGTCGACGCCGGGCTCGGCGTTGACGAGGTTGCCCACCGGATGAAACCGCGGCCGGTCGATCGCCGCCTGTACTCCGGCGCCCGTGCCGAGCACGGCCGCGAGCACGCCCACCAGTGCCGTGCGTAGACGCGTGCCGCCTGCCGATCCGGCCGCGAGCTCGAGCCCGCCGCCGTCGAATGCCAGCGAGGGCGCCATCATGCTGGCCATCCGCCCGCCGGGAACCAGCGGCTCGCGGATCAGGTCGACCTCGCCGAGCATGCTGTTGAGATGGAGGTCGAGGCCCGGCAGCCAGTCGCCCGAGCCGAGGCCGAGGCTCGTCGTGAGCACGCAGGCATTGCCATCCGAGTCGATCACCGAGATGTTCGTGGTCCGACCGCCACCTGGGCTCGGCCGGTCGAGCACCTCGAGCAGCTCGTCAGGACCGAACGGAGCGTTCAGGGCGCCCAGCGCTTCGGGCACGCCACCGATCCCGCCGCGGGTGAGGACGCGCCGGCCGGCAAACTCGATCTCGACCGGCTCCGACCACACGGCCTCGTACCCCGCCAGGTCGGAGGCGGTGATGCCGCCGCCGCGCTCACCGACGAGCTCGAGCAGGACCGACGCGATCGTGCCGTCGTACATCGACCGTGGCCCCTCGTCTCGCAACAGCTCGAGTGACGTCGCGAGGCCCGGCTGCGCGAGGACCTGGCCGGCGTCGAGCAGCGCACCGCCCGGCGCGTAGATGCGCGCGCCCTCGCGCATCGTCATCACCGGCGCGAGCATCCGCAGGCAGGCAGCGTGCGCGGCAGTGAAGACTGCTCCGCTCCGGGCGAGCCGAAGCGCCGGCGCGACGACCTCGGCCCAGGCGAGCCTCCCGTGCGCGCGCCAGAGCTCGTCGAGCCCGGCCGGGACGCCGGGGACGGCGCACGAGGAGGCACCGATCGCGTAGCTGACGGTCTCCTCGCCGAAGTGCACCGGAAGCTCCTGCATCGGCTCGGCGCGTCCCGTCGGCACCGCGACGAACGCGTCGAGGTTCCTCGCAAGGCCCGTGTCGGCGTCGAAGTAGATCGCGTGGCCGCCGCCGAGCAGGCCGGTCATGATCGTCTCCGCGACGCAGGAGACGAGGCTGGCGCCCACGGCGGCATCGGCGGCGCTCCCGCCCGCTCGGAGGAGCAGCGCTCCGGCGTCGGCGGTCGCCGGGTGGCCTGCCGCGACGGCCGGGCTCACGCCAACCGCGGCAGCAGCACGCTGCTGATTCGGGCGAAGCCGTCGAGCGGAAAATCGAACCGCTCGCGATCGAACTCACCGCCGACCACCTCGAAGCAGCGAGCGCCGATCGGCCTCGCCGAGAGCGTCGCCGTCTCACCCTCCTCACTGAGCTCGACGAGCAATCCGTCGCCGCCCGGTGAGACGACCGCCGTCGTGTCGGCGTCGGCGTACGTCCCGGCAAACGAGCGAAGCGCAGCGGCGGCGAGCTCGACGGTCTCACGGCGGTTGCGCCGGGCGCCAACCACGCGCTCGAGCCAGAGGTCCTCGAGCTCGACCAGGGCCCGCGCACCGCTGCCGCTGTTGGTCAGGCCGGCGAAGACCGCATCTCGGGCAGGAACGACGAGGAAACTCGACTGGAACCCGAACGTCGAACCGGGATGTCCCCAGACCTCGACGTCGGCGACCCGCTCACCGAAGAGGCCGAGGCCGTAGACGCCGCTCGCCGGCTTGGCGAGCGGTTGACGAAGGGCCGCAGTCCACTGCTCCCCGAGTTGCCAGCGGCCGAAGCGCAGGAGGTCTCCGACGTCAGCGACGACACCTCCGGACGGGCGCCGGTATCGGGGATACGGAAGGTCGGTCGCCCCACGACCCGTTCCGGGGACGTCGGGGTCGTCAAAGCCTGCGTTCGCCATCCCGGCCGGCCCGAGCACCTGGCGAACGAGGGCGTCCTCGAATGTTGTCTCGGCGGCCGACGCCGCGAGCCAGCCGGCCAGCCAGTAGCCGGTGTTGGCGTAGGACCACGCGCGGTCGGCCTCGACCAGCCGGCGGACGGCCGGTAGGTGCGTCACGGCGGCAGCCAGCGCATCGTCCTCGCTGCCGAATGCCGCATCGCTCCCAAGCTCGCACTCGAAGCCGCTCGTGTGAGTGAGTAGATGCCGCACCCGGACGTCGGCGGGCCAGACACCAGTCGGCGCCTCGAGGTCGAGCAGGCGCACGGCGAGCGACGCCGTCATCGGCTTCGTCACCGATGCAACCCGGAAGCGCGTGTCGATGTCGCAGCCGACCGCGTGCGACTCGATGGTGCCGTCGGGTGATGCCGTGCCGACCGCCAGCGCAGGCACCTGGAAACGGGCCGCGGCGTCTTCGCAGGCCTGCAAAAACGTCGAATCCAACACGAATCCGCTACCCTACTGCTCGACCCGGCCTCGGCCGTACGCGTCTTCCTTCGCGGCGCGCTTGGGCCCTGGGCGACACGATCCACATCAGGAGGCACATGACCCTCACCAAGGAAGAGAAGCAGGTACACATCGGGAAGTTCGGCAAGCACGAGACGGACACCGGTTCACCGGAGGTCCAGATCGCGATGCTGACGCAGCGCATCAACGAGCTCACAGAGCATCTCCGCACGCACAAGCACGATCACTACTCGCGTCGCGGCCTGCTCAAGCTCGTCGGCCGACGGCGCCGCTTCCTCAACTACCTGCAGCGGAAAGACGTCGAGGGCTACCGCGCCCTCATCAAGGAGCTCGGCCTGCGCCGGTAGCTCCTCTCTCACGGAGGGTGGAAGTTTGAGCGAGCTCCTCACAGTTGGAGCTGACTCAAACCTCCACCCTTCACAACTGCTGGCAACAGCACACGCACAGTGGAGGAATAGGGACATATGAGCATCGTTGAGGCCGAGCACCCCGCCGGGGTGCCGGTTTCCGTTTCCGTCGACATCGGCGGTAAGCAGATCTCGTTCGAAACCGGCAAGTTGGCCAAGCAGGCCGACGGCGCCGTCGTCGTGCGAGGCGGCGAGACAGTCGTCCTCGGCACGGCGCAAGGGCGTACGGAGGCGCGTGAGGGCGCGGACTTCTTCCCCCTCACCGTCGACGTCGAGGAGCGCATGTACGCCGCCGGGAAGATTCCCGGGGGGTTCTTCAAGCGTGAAGGGCGCCCGACCGAGCGAGCGATCCTGACCGCACGCATGACCGACCGCCCGGTTCGGCCGCTCTGGCCGAAGGGCTACCGCAACGAAGTGCAGTGCGTCGCGACCGTGTTCTCGGCCGACCTCGTGGTCGCGCACGACATCCTCGCGATCAATGCCGTCTCCGCGGCGCTGACCATCTCGCCGCTGCCGTTCCTCGGCCCGATCGGCGCCGTGCGCATGGGGCTGCTCGACGGCGAGCTCGTCGTCAACCCGACGCTCGAGGAGACCGAGCACTCGTCGGAGCTCGACCTCGTCGTCGTCGGCACCAAGGACGGCCTGACGATGGTCGAGGCGGGAGCGAATCAGGTGCCCGAGGAGAAGCTCCTCGAGGCGCTCGAGATCGCCCAGCGCGAGATCGTCAAGCTCTGCGAGGCGCAGGAGGAGCTGCGGGCGAGGGCGGGCAAGCCGAAGTGGCTCGACCCCGCGACGACCGAACGCCTCGAACAGGCGTACGGCCACGAGATCTGGACGTCCATCTCGGAGCAGGGGCTGCGCGAGGCCGGGCTGATCGTCGATGCGATCGTCGCCCGGGAGGCAGGTGAGCTGGCGATGAGCTCGACCGCCGCCGACGTGCTGCGCGAGCTGCAGGCACGGATGTCGCTGGCGATGATCCTCGAGAAGCAGCGCTCGACGGCCGTCGAGAGCCAGGTTCGCGAGCAGTTCGAAGGCGAGCTGCGCGGGCTGACCGACGCCGAACAGGACTCGAAGGAGCTCAAGTCGGCCAAGCGCCACCTGCTCTTCGACCACATCGTCGAGACGGTGCGGCTGCCGTTCCCCGGAGGCGGGGAGGAGGGCGAGCACGATTCGCTCACGAAGAGCTACATCCGCAAGGCGTGCGAGTCGATCTACAAGAGCGTCGTCCGCCAGAAGATCGCGATCGAGAAGCGTCGTCCCGACGGCCGCACCGAGACCCAGATCCGGCCGATCGAGGTCGAGGTGTCGGTCAGCCCGCGCACGCACGGCTCGGGGCTCTTCACCCGCGGTCAGACGCAGATCATGACGTTGCTCACGCTCGGCACCGCGAAGGAAGGCCAGCGGATCGACGATCTGTCACTCGAGACCGACCGCCGCTACATGCACCACTACAACTTCCCGCCCTATTCGGTCGGGGAGACAGGGCGCATGGGCTCGCCGAAGCGTCGCGACATCGGTCACGGCGCGCTCGCGCAGCGGGCGCTCGAGCCTGTGATCCCGACGCCGGACGAGTTCCCCTACACGATCCGTCTCGTCTCCGAGACGCTCGAGTCGAACGGCTCGTCGTCGATGGGCTCGGTGTGCGGGTCGACACTCGCGCTGATGGACGCCGGCGTGCCGATCTCGGCTCCGGTCTCCGGCATCGCGATGGGTCTGGTCAAGGAGGGCGACGACTACGTCATCCTCACCGACATCCAGGGAGCCGAGGATCATCTCGGCGACATGGACTTCAAGGTGGCCGGCACCAAGGACGGCATCACCGCGCTCCAGATGGACATCAAGATCACCGGCGTCAGCCGCGAGATCATGGAGCGGGCACTGACGCAGGCCAAGGAGGCGCGCGTTGCCATCCTCGGCCGGATGCTCCAGGCGATCCCGGAGCCGCGGCAGGCACTCGCCTCGCACGCGCCGCGGATCTCGACGATCCAGATCAATCCCGAGTACATCGGCATGGTGATCGGGAAGGGCGGCGAGACGATCCGCTCGCTCGAGTCCGAGTACGAGGTGCAGATCGACATCGAGGAGGACGGCACGATCCTCGTCTACGCAACGGAGGGCACGAAGGGCGACGCCGCGATCGCGGCCATCGCCGCCCTGACGAAGGAGCCGGAGGTCGGCGACCAGTACACCGGCAAGGTCGTCAAGACCACCGACTTCGGCGCGTTCGTCGAGCTGAAGAAGGGCACCGACGGCCTGCTGCACGTCTCCAACGTCGGCCCGGGTCGCGTCAACCACATCGAGGACGTGATCTCGCGTGGCGACGTGCTCGACGTGCTCGTGCAGGAGGTCGACAAGGCGCGGGGCCGGATCGGCCTCAAGCTCGTCCAGAAGCACGAGAACGGCGCGCTGGTCTCACCGGAGGAGCTCGTGGAGCGGGCGAAGAACGCCCCGCCGCGCGAGCCCCGCGAGGAGCGGCCACGTGGTGACCGCGACCGTCGCGGCGGTCGCGGCGGCCCGCGTCGCGAGCGCGAGGAGTCGCGCACCGAGTAGTACCGTCGGCGGCGTGCAGCTGCCGACCAGGCTCACCGACGGCGTGGTCGTCCTCCGGCAACTCGAGGAGGGCGACCGCGCCGACGTGTTGCAGACGATGCGCGACCCGCTCGTGCGTCGCTGGCTCAACATGCCGCCCGAGCCCGGCGATGCGGACTTCGACCGACTGAGGCGTCGGGTCGTCGAGGGCCGCAGCTCCGGCGAGCGGTACGACTACGTGGTCGCGGAGGCCTCGGCCACCGCCGCTCTCGGTGCCGTGGTCGCCTCCCGCCGGCACCGTGACAACTACGAGCTCGCCTACCTGGCCGGGGAGTCGGGTCGGGGCCGCGGGCTGATGTCGCGGGCGATCAGCGTCCTCAGCACGGCGTTGTTCGCGCACGGCGTCGGGCGCCTCGAGGTTCGAACGCATCCCGAGAACGAGGCGTCCCAGCGACTGGCGAGTCGCGTCGGATTCGTGCGGGAAGGCCTCGAGCGACACTCGATCTGGCTGCACGGGCGGCGCGCCGATGCGATTCTGTGGTCGTTGCTCCCGGACGATCTGGGGCGTTAGCCGGCAGAGCACTACGATCGATCCGTGCAGAACTGGGTCCTGAGCGAGCTCGACTCCGGGGAGCGCGTGATCTCGGAGCGGCTCGACCATGTGCGGTCGGCAGCGGTGGGCTACTGGATCGGCGCCGGTTCGCGGGACGAAGAGCGGCCCGAGGCCGGCGTCACGCACTTCATCGAGCACCTCCTGTTCAAGGGCACCGAGCGCCATAGCGCTCTCGAGATCGCAGAGATCTTCGACGGTCTCGGCGGTGAGCTCAACGCGGCGACATCGCGGGAGCACACGCTCGTCTATGCCCGGATCCCGGACCACCATCTCGCGACCGCCGTCGAAGTGATGAGCGACATGGTGTTCGCTCCGACCTTCGCAGAGCTCGATGCCGAGCGCGAAGTCGTGCTCGAGGAGATCGCGATGTACGAGGACGCACCGCAGGATCTCGTCCACGACCTGATCTCGGAAGCGGTCTTCGGCGACCACTCGCTCGGGCGCCCCGTGATCGGTACGGCCGAGGTGATCTCGTCGATCGGTTCAGACGCGATCGCGCGTTACCACGCTGCGAAATACGTTCCGGGGAACATCGTCGTCTCGGCGGCGGGCAACGTCGATCACGACGAGCTGCTCGCGCTCCTCGAATCGGCGCTGGGCCGTCGCTCGGCCGAGCAAGCGACCGGGCCGACGGTACGCGCGCCGCTCGTCGAGGCGCCGCCCCCGCGTCTGCGTTTCCAGCGGAAGGACACCGAGCAGTACCACGTGTGCCTGGGAGCGCCGGGGATCTCTCGGTCGGACCGGCGCCGCTTCGCCGTCTCGCTGCTCGATGCGATCCTCGGCGGCTCGGCGTCGTCGCGGCTGTTCCAGGAGATCCGGGAGAAGCGTGGGCTTGCATACGCGGTGTACTCGTTCGTGTCGCAGTACACGGACACCGGTCAGATCGGCGTCTACGTGGGGACGCGGGAGGACAATCTCGCGGAGGCGCTCGCGATCGCCGCCGACCAGATCGCCGACATCGCCTCGGGAAACCTCCCGGAACGCGAGCTCGTCCGTGCGAAGGAGAACCTGAAGGGGCGCATCCTGATCTCGATGGAGTCGACCTCGACCAGGATGAATCGGCTCGGGAAGTCGCTCATCTCCGATTCGGAGCTGCTCTCGATCGACCGCATCGTCGCCGAGATCGACGCCGTGGAGGCCGCGTCGGTCTGCGCGCTGGCGGCCACGCTGCTCGCGCCCGAGAAGCTGTCGGCGGCGTGCATCGGTCCGGACGAGGCGCATCTCGTCTCAGCGCTCGACAAGATCGCCCCGTCGCTCGCGCGCGCCGCATGAAGATCGTCCTGAACGGGCGCAGCGGGAAGGTCGGCTCCGTGCTTGTTCCCGCGCTCGAGGAGGCGGACCACGAGCTCGTCGAGGAGCTGCGTGACGCGGACGCGACGATCGACTTCACGACCCCGGATGCCGTTGTCGCCAACGTGCTCCGATCGGTCGAGGCCGGCGTTCCGGTCGTCGTCGGGACGTCGGGCTGGGATCCTGCCGAGGTCGAAGAGGCGGCCCGCGCTGCCGGAGTGGCCGTCTTCTACGCACCGAACTTCGCGATCGGCGCGGTGCTGATGATGCGCTTTGCGGCGGAAGCGGCGCGTGCCCTCGAAGCCGCGGAGATCGTCGAGCTGCATCACGCAACGAAGCTCGATGCGCCCTCGGGCACGGCGAAGGCGACGGCTTCGGCGATGGGAGGGGACGTCCCGATCCACTCGGTGCGGCTCCCCGGTCTCGTGGCGCACCAGGAGGTTCTGTTCGGCGGGCGGGGCGAGCTTCTGACGATCCGCCACGACACGCTCTCGCGCGAGGCGTACGTACCGGGGGTGCTGCTCGCACTCGAACGGCTCGGGACGCTTCCGCCCGGCGTCACCGTTGGCCTCGACGCCCTGCTCTGACCGAGCTCGTCGAGCAGGCGGTCGTCGTCGGCAAGGTGGCGCTGTCGCTGCTCAGGCCGAAAGCGCCCGAGGATTTGCTCGACGAGGATGCCTTCGCGCACGACGAGTTCCTGCCGTACTGGGCGGAGCTGTGGCCGGCCGCGTCGGCGCTCGTCGAGGTGCTGCCGGAACGGCTCGAGGGTGTGCGGGTGCTCGAGCTCGGGTGCGGCCTCGGGCTGCCGTCGCTGGTGGCGGCCGCGGGCGGGGCGGACGTGACGGCGGTCGACTGGGCCGCCGACGCCGTCGCGCTCCTGCGCCGGAACGCCGAGCGGAACGGGCTGGCGCTTCTCGCGGAGGTCCATGACTGGCGGCAGCCACTGTCAAGAACATTCGACCTGGCGATCGCGGCCGACGTCCTCTACGAGCGCAGGAACGTCGAACCGGTGCTGGCGCGTCTGCGCGAGGCTGCTCCGGAGGCGCTCGTCGGCCTGGCGGGGCGTCCGTACGAGGCGGAGTTCCTCCGTCTGGCAGGCGGGGCCGCCGAGCCGGTCGCCGAGCGCGTAGTCCGCCTGACGTCACTGTTCTGACACCCTTGCCTGGCAACGCGCCTTGACAAGCGGAGCGCGAACGCCGTGCAACCACCGACCCTCCGGCGGGTGTGGAAAGCGCGTATCACTCTTGTCACCCTTGCCTGGCAACGAGACATGTCGCCGCCAGCCGTGGCCTACGCGATCGATTGGAGCAGGTCGGCGAGCTCGGAGGGATGCGTGAAGAAGGGCGAATGGCCCGCGTCGAGGGTGAGGACGCGGCCGGTGTGCGCGGCGCCGACTTCCAGTTGCCACGCCGGAGCGATCGCGGCGTCGCGCAGCGTCGCGATCACGACGTCCCGCTCGGACATCGGCTGGACGATGCCGTCGATCCGCGCCTGGCGACGGAGCCGGGCGAAGGCCTCGTCGGACTGCGCGCGGGTGCAATCCGGATAGAGCTTTTCGGCCGCGGTGTCGGCGTCCGGCCAGTACGACCGTCCGAGCTCGTCACGGAGGAATCCTCCGAACCCGTCGGCGAAGGCCGACCCGTCGAGCTGCTCGACCGGCAGCAGCGCGGCGACGTAGACCCGCACGCGCGCCTCGACGAACGGGATCGTCAGGCCGCCGAGCGAATGCCCGACGACGACGGCGTCCGGCTGCGGGCCGACGATTCGCGCATAGTCGAGCTGCGTCAGCCCGACCTCCTCACACGGCAGATCCGGCGCGTCGACCGTGTGAGCGCGCGCCTCGAGCTCGCGCCGCAGCGCCTCGAAGCACCACCCGCCGTGCCAGGCTCCGTGGACGAGCACGAACCGTGCCACGACGCGGAGTATCCTGCCGGAGGTGCTCGGCCGTGTGCTCACCGCGATCGTGACGCCGTTCCGCGAGGACGGTTCGGTCGACTTCGACGCGTTTCAGGAGCTGGCCCGTCACCTTGTCGACAACGGCTCGAGCGGCCTCGTGGTCGCAGGCACGACCGGTGAAAGCCCGACCCTCACCGATGAGGAGCGCCTCGATCTGATCCGCGCCGCCGTCGAGTCCGTCGGCGACCGCGCCACCGTGGTCGCGGGCACGGGCACCTACTCGACGGGGCATTCGATGCACCTCACGGAAGAGGCCCACGAGCTCGGTGCCGACGCCTTCCTGATCGTCACGCCGTACTACAGCAGGCCGCCGCAACGCGGCATCGTGGCGCATTTCGAGGCGATCGCGCAGGTCAGCGACCGTCCGATTGTCGTCTACAACATCCCGTCGCGCGTCGTCGTGAACATCGAGCCGGACACCATCTCGCGCCTTGCCGAGATCGAGACCGTCCGCGCCGTCAAGCAGGCAAACGACGATCTCGGGCAGGCGCGGCACATCGTCGCCTCCGGGCTCGATCTCTACGCGGGCGACGACAACCTCCTGCAGTCCTTCCTCGAGATCGGAGGCGAAGGCGGCGTGTGCGTGCACACCCATGTCGTCGGGCCGCGGGTAGCGGAGCAGGTGCAGGCGGCAGTCCAGGGAGACTTTGTTCGCGCCCGCGAGATCGACACGGAGCTCCGCCCGGTCTACGACCTGCTGAGGATCCAGACGAACCCGATCGCGATCAAGGCCGCGCTGGGCCTGCTCGGCCACCGGGTCGGAGGACATCGTCTCCCGCTCGTCCCTGCCGACGCGGTCGAGCTCGAGCAGGTTCGGGGCTGCCTCGAGCGGCTCGGCCTGCTCGTGCACGCCTAGAGGTCTGATGTGCATTGAGGTGCTCGCGGGGATGCGCGAGACCAAGCCGCGCCGTGTCTCGTGCACCAGCCGTGAGTGCCGGAAATGCACGTCAGGCCTCTGGAACTAGACTCAGTCCGCGATGGCGGACGTCCTACGTGTGATCCCACTCGGCGGCCTCGGCGAGGTCGGCAAGAACATGACCGTCTACGAGCTCGGCGGGGTGCGGCTCGTCGTCGATGCCGGAATGGCGTTCCCGCGGGACGAGCACCTCGGCGTCGACCTGATCCTTCCGGACTTCGGCTACCTCCGCGACAGCGAGATTCGTGCAGTTGTGTTGACGCACGCCCACGAGGATCACGTCGGCTCCCTTCCGTATCTGATGCGGGAGGTCTCCGTCCGTGAGGTGTGGGCGACCCGCCTCACGCTCGGCCTCGTCAAGTCGAAGCTCGACGAGCACGGGCTGCTGCGCGCGGCCGAGCTGCGCGAGATCGACCCCGAGGGCCCGCCACTCGACATCGGCCCCTTCCGGCTCGAGTTCGTGCGCATGGCGCACTCCGTGCCCGACACCGTCGGGATCGCGATCGAGACGACGGCCGGCCGGGTCTTTCACACGGGCGACTGGAAGCTCGACCACACTCCGGTCGACGGACTTCGCACCGACGTCGGCAAGCTCGCGGAGCTCGGCAACCGCGGCGTCGACCTCCTCTGCGGCGACTCGACCAACGCCGAGCGCCCGGGCTTCACTCGCTCGGAGCGTGTCGTCGGCGAGGCCTTTCGCCAGATCATCCCGGTTCGGCAGGGGCGCGTCCTCGTCTCGAGCTTCGCGTCGAACATCCATCGGATGCAGCAGGCCATCGACGTCGCGGTCGACTGCGGGCGCCGGGTGGCCGTCGTCGGCCGTTCGATGCGGCGCAACCTCAACGTCGCCCGCAACCTCGGCTACATCGAGGTCGCCGAAGAGCTGCTCGTCCGCCCGGCCGACCTCGACGACGTTCCGCCGCACGAGCAGCTCGTCCTCTGCACCGGCTCGCAGGGCGAGCCGCTGTCGGCGCTCACGCGTATCGCGTACAACGACCATCCCTCGGTGCACGTCGAGCGCGGCGACACCGTGATCATCTCGGCGCGCCCCGTGCCTGGAAACGAGTTGCGCGTGCACGACGCGATCAACAGGCTGACGCGCAACGGGGCCGAGGTGCTGCACGAGGAGAACGCCCCGGTCCACGTCTCGGGCCACGCCCGCGCCGAGGAGCTCAGGACGCTGCTCGGCCTGATCCGTCCAAAAGCTGTCATGCCGATCCACGGGGAGTTCCGGATGCTGGCTGCGCACGGCCGGCTGGCGCAGGAGTCCGGCGTCCCTGCATCGTCGATCGTCATCGCCGAGAACGGCGACGTCGTCGAGCTCTCGTCCGAGGGCGTGCGCATCGCGGGGAAGGTCGAGGCCGGGGTCACCTTCGTCGACGGCCTCGGCGTCGGAGATGTCTCCGACGTCGCGCTCCGTGACCGGCGGCACATGTCGGAGGACGGTGTCCTGATCGTCGTCGCCACCCTCTCCGACGGCGAGATCGCGCGGCCGGAGCTGATTGCGCGCGGCTTCGCCGAGTCGAACGAGCTGTTGGCGGAGATGCGCGAAGAGGCGCACGAGATCGTGCGCGACCTGCTCGCGCAGGACGTCAGCGAGATCAAGCTGCTGCAGGAGCACCTGCACGACGGGATCGGGCAGCTCGTCTACGATCGCACCCGCCGGCGGCCGATGATCCTTCCCGTCGTCGTCGAAGTATGAGCACGCTTGGCACGCAGCCCGAGTGGGCGGAGGTGATCGTCGAGCACGCGGTCGACCATGAGACGGCGCGGCGACTGATCCAGCAGCTCGTCGCCGTCCAGGTGTCGGCGCTCGCGTTCTGCCGGCTGCTCGAGCGGTGGTCGCGCGGCGAGGCCGATCCTTCGACGCCGGGGCGACGCCAGGCCGCGCTGCGGCGGGCCGCCGACCGTGTCGAGACGGCACTCAGCGGCCTCGAGCGACCGCTCGGGCGGTACCTGCTCGAGCTCGAGGCGGGCATGGCAGAAGGGCAGTCGTGGTTCGGCGAGGCCGGCCCTGCCGAGCTCGTCGACTGGAAGCCGGTACTCGACCGGGCCGGAGTCAGCGTCGCATCGCACCGCGTCGCCGCCGCGTATCTGGAGCTCGCGATCCTCGTCCGCGCCCTGGAGGGCCTGGCCTCGACCGTTCGGTGGCAGTCGAGCGTCGGTGTCGGGTCGCTGTGGGCGGGACTGTTCGACCTGCGTGAGAACCTCCTGGGCCGGACGCTGGACGATCTGCGCGCGATCGCCGCCTGACACGACACGCGTGGTCGAGCTCACGGTCGTCGGCTCGATCAACCTCGACCTCGTCGCGCGCGTCCAACGGCTGCCGCGCCCGGGGGAGACCCTGTCCGCTTCCAGTTTCGAGCGTATTCCCGGCGGCAAGGGGGCAAACCAGGCCGTCGCCGCCGCGCGGCTCGGCGCACACGTGCAATTCATCGGCGCGGTGGGCGACGACGCCCTTGCCGACGAGGCGCTTGCAGGTCTCACCGCGGCGGGAGTGGCGCTCGGGCTGACCCGGGCAGGTGCCACCGGCCTGGCGCTGATCGTCGTCGCCGACGGTGGCGAGAACCAGATCGTGGTCGTCCCGGGGGCGAACGCGCACGTCGAACCGAAGCGCGTCGGCGGAGCAGTCTTGTGCCAGCTCGAGGTGCCCGACCCGGTCGTGCGCGAGGCGGCACGCACGGCCTCGTTCTTCGCGCTCAACGCCTCGCCGGCCCGCCCGATCGACGTCGTCCCGGACCTCCTGATCGTCAACCGGCTCGAGCACGAAGTGGTCTCGGCAGGCGTACTGGTCGCCGTCACCTTCGGTGCGGAGGGGGCGGCGCTGTACGAGGACGGCCGCGAGGTCGCGCGCGCACAGCCGCCGGTCGTCGACGCAGTCGACGGGACAGCAGCCGGGGATGCCTTCGCCGCCTGTCTGGTGGTCTCGCTGCTCGAAGGTCGACCGCGTGCCGATGCCCTCGAGCGAGCATGCGTGGCGGGCGCGCTCGCGGCGTCGCGGCCGGGTGCGCAACCGTCCCTCCCGACCGCCGACGAGGTTGACGCGATACTCGCGTCATGACAACGACGCCCATCATCCTCGACTGCGACCCCGGTCACGACGACGCGATCGCGCTCTTGCTGGCACTTGCGTCACCCGAGCTCGAGCTCATCGGCGTGACCACCGTCTCGGGGAACCAGACGCTCGACAAGACGACAGCCAACGCTCTGCGCGTCCTCGAGTTCGCCGGTCGCGCCGACATCCCGGTCCACGCAGGGGCGGACCGGCCGTTCATCCGCCGGCGGGACGTCGCCGCCCACGTGCACGGCGAATCGGGTCTCGACGGGCCGGATCTGCCGGCGCCGACGACGGCGGTCGGCGAGCAGCACGCAGTCGACTTCATCGCCGACCAGATCCGCGCGCGGGACGGAAAGCTGACGCTCGTCCCGACCGGCCCGCTGACGAACGTGGCGCTGCTGTTCGCCCTGCACCCCGACGCCGTCCCCGACCGGATCGTCCTGATGGGCGGCTCGATCGGAGAGGGCAACCGCACACCCGCAGCCGAGTTCAACATCTGGGCCGACCCCGAGGCCGCACAACGCGTGTTCTCGGCCGGGCTCGACACGACCATGATCGGGCTCGACGTCACCCATCGCGCGTTGGTCACGAGCGCCCACACCGAGCGGCTTCGCGGCGCCGGCAGGATCGGGGCAATGGTCGCCGAGCTGATGGACTTCTATTCGCGGTTCCACAAGGTCCGGTATCCCGACCTCGCCGGATCGCCGATGCACGATCCCGTGTGCATCGCGCACCTCGTCGATGCCGATCTCGTCGTCGTCCACGATGCCGCCATCGAGGTCGACTGCACGACCGGCCCGAGCTGGGGCCGAACGAACGTCGACTGGCGCGGCCGCGAGCACTTCGGGCCGCCGAACGCGAAGGTCGCGCTCGATCTCGACGGTGCCAGGTTCGCCGAGCTTCTGATCGAGCGGATCGGCACGCTCGGGTGACGCTCGTCTTCGCCGCCATCGCCCCGCACGGCGGCCTCGTGTTCGACCATCCCGACGGCGAGACGCGCAGAGGCATGGACGAGCTTGCGCGGCGCTTCGCCGCGGCCCGCCCGGAGGCGGTGATCATCGCCACCCCGCACGGCACGTTGCTCGACGACCGCTTCGGGGTGGTGAGGGCCGGGCACCTGTCGGAGCACGCGTCGCGCTTCGCCGAGGACGTGAGGCTGTACGAGGGCCCGGGCGATCCGTTCCTCGCCGACGCCTGTCTCGCCGCGCTGCGCGAGGACGACCTGCCGGTCGCCGGCGTGACGTTCGGTGCGACGGCGGCCGGCGATTCCGAGATGCCGATCGACTGGGGAGCGGGGATCCCGCTGTCGTTCCTGCGGGCTCCCGCGGTCGTGGTCACTCCGTGTCGCGCGCTCTCGAACGAGCTCCATGTTCGCGCCGGCGCCGCGCTGGCGCGGGCGACGGCGACCAGGCGAGTCGCGTTCGTTGCCAGTGCCGACCACGGCCACGGCCACTCCGAGGACGGCCCGTACGGGTTCTCGGCCCATTCGGCGCCCTACGACGAGGCGATCGTCCGCCTGGTTCGGGGCAACGGCCTCGGAGAGCTCGTCGACTGGGACCCCGAGGTCGCCGTCGCGGCGCTCGCCGACAGCTTCTGGCAGCTGCTGATGTTGCACGGCGCGATCGGTGATCGCTGGCAGCCCGAACTGCTGAGCTACGAGGCGCCGACCTATTTCGGGATGCTCACCGCATCCTTCTCCCGGCAGGACTGAGCGCCGGGAGCGAGAAGGCCCCATGCATGGCCACTCGCAAACGGCGGGTCCACAAGACGTCCCCGAAGACGCCGAGTCGCGTGAAGAAGCGCACACGGCGCCGCCGAGCACGCTCGCACCACCACCCCGAGCTGATTGGCCTCGCCCTCGTGGCGCTCGGCGTCTTCCTGGCGGCGATCCTGTGGTTCGGATTCAACGGCGGTCCGGTCTCCGACCTCGTCGCCGCCGCGATCGGGGCGGCGGCCTACCTCGCGCCGGTGGTGCTCGTGCCGCTCGGCGCGCTCGTCGTCGCCCGGAGCCAGCTCATCGACGTGCGCCCGTTCCAGCTCGGCCTCGGGGTCGCGCTGACCGGGCTCCTGCTCACGCTCGGAGACGCGCACGGCGGCGCAGTCGGTCGCGCGCTCGAGTCGGTCGTCGCGATCGGGCTGGGGACGACCGGCGCGACGATTCTCGGCGTGCTCCTGACGATCACCGGTCTCCTGCTCCTGACCGGTGCGAGCCTCGGCGCGATCGTCAGGCGGACCGGCCACGCGGTTCAGCTCGCCCACACGCGCGTGCGCGCCGCGAAGCTGACCCTCGAGCCCCGGGCGAGCGCGCCCGGCGAGGCCGAGCGCCCTCCGGCGCCCCCCGTCGACGTCAAGCACGACTACCCGGACCTGGTCTCCGATTCGATCTCCGGGCCACCGCCGATGCTCGTTCGCGAGGAGCCGGACGAGCTCGACCTGCCGACCGCCGAGAACAGCCAGGAGACCCTCTTCGACCCGCCTGCCCCGGCTCGCGCCGACTACAAGCTTCCCGACCGGTCGGTGCTGCGCGTCTCGAAGCCGGGCGCCGGTCCGAACGGTGAAGCCGGACAGCGCGTCGCCGAGGCACTCGTCACCTGCCTCGCGCATTTCGGCGTCGAGGCGACGGTGATCGGCCAGATCTCGGGACCGCGCGTGACGCGGTACGAGCTCCAGCTCGCCCCGGGCACGAAGGTCGGGAAGGTCGCGCAGCTGAAGGACGACCTCTCGTATGCGCTCGCAACGACCGAGATTCGCATCCTCGCGCCGATCCCCGGCAAGCAGGCCGTCGGTGTCGAGGTGCCGAACCTGAGCCCGAACCTCGTCACCCTCGGCGACATCTTCGACGACCTCCCGCAGGCGGCGAGCCCGCTGTCCGTCTGGCTCGGCAAGGACATCTCGGGCGCGTCGGTGTGGGCCGACCTCGCGCGGATGCCGCACATCCTGATCGCCGGCACCACCGGCTCGGGAAAGTCGGGCTGCATCAACACGATCCTCACCTCGATCCTGCTGCGTGCCACACCCGACGAGGCGCGGCTGATCCTGATCGATCCGAAGCGCATCGAGCTCAACTACTACGAGTCGATCCCGCACCTGCTGACGCCCGTCGTCTCGAGCCCGAAGGAGGCCTCGGCCGTCCTGCTCAACGTCGTGACCGAGATGGAGCGCCGCTACGAGCGGCTCGCCCAGGTGCGCGCCCGCAATCTGAACGAGGCGAACCGCGCCCTGCGCAAGCGCGGGGAGGAGGAGCTGCCGTACCTGCTCATCGTGATCGACGAGCTGGCCGACCTGATGATGGTCAGTCCGCAGGAGGTCGAGGACTCGATCATCCGGCTCGCGCAGAAGTCGCGTGCCGTCGGCATCCACCTCGTGCTCGCGACGCAGCGGCCGTCGGTCGACGTGATCACCGGCATGATCAAGGCGAACGTGCCGTCCAGGATCGCTTTCGCCGTCTCCTCGCAGACCGACTCGCGGGTGATCCTCGACTCGAACGGCGCCGAGAGCCTCCTCGGCCAGGGCGACATGCTCTTCAAGCCGCTCGGCACGTCACGGGTGCAGCGTGTCCAGGGCGCCTTCGTGACCGAGGAGGAGATCGCGCTCGTCGTCGAGCAGGCGAAGGCGCAGCGCGAGCAGGAGGTCGACCCAAGCTTCCTCGAGCTGCCGCAGGTCTTCGCCGAGGACGGGGAGGACGCGGACGGGGAGTTCGACCCGGACGAGGATCCGCTGCTCGACCGGGCGATCGAGGTCGTGGTGACGGCCCAGACGGCCAGCGTCAGCCTCCTGCAGCGGCGCCTGCGCGTCGGTTACACCAGGGCCGGTCGGTTGATCGACATGCTCGAGCGGCGCGGGATCATCTCGCCGTACGAGGGGTCGAAGCCCCGGCGGGTGCTCGTCTCCGAGCACGAGCTGGAGCGCGCCGTGGCGGCTCCCGCGGACGCCTGAGCGCCTAACCACCCAGGCTTTCACGCGTCTGAGCTTGGGGTTAGGGTTACCCCCGCACTCCCCCCAACAAAAGCTCCGAAAGAGGAGGGTTCATCCAAGTGAGGAAGCGTTGGCTCACGATCACGGTCCTTGCGATCGTGACGGTGCTCCTGGCGTCCGTGGTTGCCGCGACTCGCGGCTCGTCGGCGTCGGCGGCGCACAAAGCAGCCTTTAGCGCCTGCCTGGTGACGGACGTCGGCGGCCTGAACGACAAGTCGTTCAACCATCTCGCCTACGTCGGCCTGCAGAAGGCGCAGAGCACCGGCGTGAAAGGTCGCGTCATCCAGTCGCAGTCGTCGAACCAGTACATCCCGAACCTGCAGACCTGCGCCCAGAGCGGCGCCGGGATCACGATCGGCGTCGGATTCCTGATGACGGATGCGATGGACGCGGTCGCAAAGTCGTTCCCGAAGAGCAAGTTCGCGATCGTCGACGTCGACGTCTCGACGCTGAAGCACAAGCCGAAGAACGTTCAGGGACTGCTCTTCCGCGAGCAGCAGGCCGGCTACCTCGTCGGGTACGCGGCGGGCCTGTGGACGAAGCAGCGCGGCGGAGCGGCAGTCGGCTCGGTCGGCGGCATCAAGATCCCGCCGGTCGACCGCTACATCGCGGGCTACCAGTACGGCGCGAAGAAGGCTGATCCGGGGATCAAGACCCTGAACGCCTACTCGAACAGCTTCACCGCTCAGGCGAAGTGCAAGGAAGCGGCGCTCAACCAGATCGCCGCCGGCTCCGACGTCGAGTTCCAGGTCGCCGGCTCGTGCGGCCTCGGTGTCCTCGACGCGGCGCACAGCAAGAACATCTTCGGCGTCGGCGTCGACGCGGACCAGGGCTACCTGGGACCGTGGGTGATGACGAGCGCTCTGAAGAAGGTGGACGTGGCTGTCTACAGCGCGATCAAGGCCGCTCAGGCGGGCACGCTCAAGACCGGCACGAACAGGCAGTTCGGTGCCGACGTCAACGGCGTCGGCTACGGCAAGTGGAGCTCGAGGGTCCCGACCGCCATCCGCGCGGCAGTGCTCAAGCAGTACACACTGCTGAAGGCCGGGAAGATCACGGGCATCCCGTCCACGGTCAAGTAGCGACAAGCGCAACGCGAATGGGAGGGGCGGTTAAGGCCGCCCCTCCCATTCGCACGGTCGCGGCCGATCTGCATAGGATCGCCCCGCATGGCTGAGGCACCAATCCTCGCGCTCGAGGGGATCACGAAGCGGTTCCCGGGAGTGCTCGCCAACGACCACATCGACTTCGATCTGCTGCCGGGCGAAGTGCACGCGCTCCTCGGGGAGAACGGCGCCGGCAAGTCGACGCTGATGAACATTCTCTACGGGCTCTACACGCCTGACGAGGGGCGGATCCTGCTCCACGGCACTCCGATCGACCTGGGCTCGACCAAGGCCGCGATCGAGCACGGAATCGGGATGGTGCACCAACACTTCATGCTCATCCCGGTGATGACGGTGGCCGAGAACATCGTGCTCGCCTCGGAGCCCCGCCGCGCCGGCGTCCTGCTCGACTACGCCGCCGCCGACCGCCGCGTCAAGGAGCTGTCGACGCGCTACGGGCTCGCCGTCGATCCCGACGCGCGCATCGACCGGATCTCGGTCGGCCAGCAGCAGCGCGTCGAGATCCTGAAGGCGCTGTATCGCGGCGCCGAGATCCTCGTGCTCGACGAGCCGACGGCCGTCTTGACCCCGCAAGAGTCGCAGGAGCTCTTCGAGATCATCCGTTCGCTCAAGGAGCAGGGCAAGTCGATCATCTTCATCTCGCACAAGCTCAACGAGGTGCTCGAGATCGCCGACCGGATCACGACGCTGCGGCGCGGCAAGCTCGTCGACACGGTTTCGGCGGAGGGCGCGACGGAGGAAGGGCTCGCGCGGATGATGGTCGGACGGGAGGTGCTGCTTCGTGTTGACAAGACCGCCTCGCATCCCGGGAAGCCGCTGCTCGAGGTCGAGAACCTCAACGTGTACGACGACCGCGGGCTCGAGGCCGTTCGCAACGTCAGCCTAACCGTCCGCGGAGGCGAGATCGTCGGGCTCGCCGGCGTCGACGCCAACGGGCAGGCAGAGCTGATCGATGCGATTGCGGGCCTCCGTCACGCCTCATCCGGGCGCATCGCCCTCGACGGCAAGGACATCACGCACTCGAGCGCCCGCGCGGTGGGGGACGCCGGGATGGGACACATCCCCGAGGACCGGCATCGCCGGGGCCTCGTCCTGCCGTTCTCGCTGACCGAGAACCTCGGCCTGCACGCGTATCGGAAGACGCCCAACTCGCGATTCGGCTTCCTCCAGCTCGGAAAGATGCTCGATCGGTCCAAGCGTCTGCTCGCCGAGTTCGACGTCCGCGGCGGCTCGCCGACGACTGCGGCCGGCTCCCTCTCGGGTGGAAACCAGCAGAAGGTCGTCCTGGCGCGCGAGATCGACGCCGAGCCGAAGGTGCTGATCGCGGCGCAGCCGACCCGCGGCCTCGACGTCGGCGCGATCGAGTTCGTCCATCGCCGGCTCGTCGAGCAGCGGAACGCCGGGCGGGCGGTCTTCCTGGTCTCGCTCGAGCTCGAGGAGATCCTCTCTTTGTCGGACCGGATCCTGGTCATCTACGAGGGCGAGATCGTCGGAGAGTTCCCGCCGACCGCGACGGAGGAAGAGCTCGGCTTCGCGATGACCGGCGGTCGCCGGGAGGCTGTGGCGTGAGCCGGCGTAGGCTTGACGGAGCCGGCCCAGGAGCGGAGGCACCGGCTTCGCCGGCGCCGGAGCGGGAATGAGCGACGAGCTGCTCGAGGAGGAGTTCGAGGAAACTCCGCCGCCGCCGTCGGGTCCGCTGGGTGGGTCGCCGCAGCAGAACTTCTCGTCGCGCTACGGCAGCAAGGCAGCGGGAGCCGCCGGACCGATCCTGACCACGCTCTTCGCCTTCCTGATGGCCGGCGTCGCCGTTGCGATCGTCGGCAAGAACCCGCTGAAGGTCTACCGCTCGATCTTCGACGGCACGGGCCTGAACTTCTTCGCTCACTTCGGCTCGTACTCGATCCGCCTCCCGTTCTCGACGCAGCACGTCTGGTTCTGGTGGGACACGTCGTCGCTCGCCGCGGCGAACCTCCAGCAGACCCTGCTGATCACGACGCCGATCATCCTGACCGCCGTCGCACTCGGCTTCGCGTTCCGCTGTGGGCTGTTCAACATCGGCGGCCAGGGCCAGTACCTGGTCGGCTCCTACTTCGCCGTCTGGATCGGGACCTCGTTCGTCAACCTCGATCCGTTCGTGCACGTCACCCTCTGCCTCGCGCTCGGCGCACTCGCGGGCGCGTTCTACGCCGGCATCGCCGGCATCCTCAAGGCAACCGTCGGCGCGCACGAAGTGATCACGACGATCATGCTCAACTGGACCGCGATCTGGGTCGGCGAGTGGCTGTTCGGCCAGAAGGGACCGCTTCAGAACTCCACACAGCCCGCGATCCCGATCTCGAACGACATCGCCGACGGTGCGAAGCTGCCGATCTTCTGGGGCCCGAAGCTGCTGCAGGGCCTCTCGATCGGCATCTTCATCGCGGTCGCGTTCCTCTTCCTGTACTGGCTGGTGATCAACCGGACGACGCTCGGCTTCGAGGTCCGTGCGGTCGGGTTCAATCCCGAGGCGGCCCGGTACGGGGGCATCTCGGTCGCACGCAATTACTTCCTCGCGATGGCGATCTCCGGCCTGTTCGCCGGGCTCGCAGGCGCGCTCGACATCACCGGCTGGGAGTACCGCCTCGGCCAGCTCGACATCCCCGCCAGCCAGATCGGCTTCATCGGGCTGGCGGCAGCTCTCCTCGGGCGAAACACGGCGGTCGGAATCGGGTTCGCCTCGCTGCTCTTCGGCGCGCTGATCAACGGGACGTCCGGGCGCCAGCTCGACCCGTCCGTCTTCTCGCCCGACCTCGCCGGCAACCTGACGATCATCATCCAGGGTTTGGTGATCCTGTTCGTCGGGCTCAACCTGACGACGCTGGTCGCCGGAGCCCGGCGCCGGCGGCGGGCCGCATGACCGCGATCACCGCACGCGTCGGCCACGTCGACTGGCGGGGACCGAAGGCCGTCGGCATCGTCGGGATCGGCCTCGGGGCGCTCGCCTTTTGGCTCGCCCTCCCGCCGCTCACGGTGCGGTCACCCGTCCTGTCGATCCTCGTCGGGATCCTGGCCATCTTCGCCGGCATCTGGGCCGTGTCCCGCGGCGTCAAGCGCGTGGGCTTCGGCGCGATTGTGGCCGGTCTCGCCGGGATCTTCTTCGGCGTGCTCGCCACGTATTCGTCGACCACCAACCTCAGCGCCGTCGTAGTGTGGAGCGCGTTGATCGCGGCGACGTTGCGCTACGCGACGCCGCTGATCTACGCCGCGATCGGCGGTCTGTACTGCGAGCGGAGCGGTGTCGTCAACGTCGGGCTGGAAGGGATGCTGCTGACCGGGGCGTTCTTCGGCATCTGGACGATCATCTGGGCGCACTCGTGGGCCGGCGGCTATGCCTGGGTGATCGCGCTCGTCGGGGCAGCGCTGGCCGGGATGGTGATGGCGACGGTGCTGGCGGTGTGGTCGATCAGCCTGAAGGTCGACCAGATCATCACCGGCACCGCGATCAACTTCCTCGCGCTCGGCATCACCGGTTACATCTTCATCGACAAGTACGGTGAGTCGGGCACGCCGGGGAACATCACCGACTACGGGATCCCGGACATCCATCTCAACTTCATGAAGAACTGGTACTTCATCGGGGCGATCTTCGGCCAGCTCAACCTGATGATCTGGCTGTCGTTCGTCCTACTGATCGGCACGTACATCTTCGTCTTCCGCACGCCGTACGGGTTGCGGCTGCGCTCCGTCGGCGAGCATCCTCGCGCGGCCGACACGGTCGGGATCTCGGTCTACAAGGTCCGCTACGTCGCCGTGATCGCGTCGGGTGGGATCGCGGCGCTCGGCGGCGCGTACCTCTCGATCGGCTTCGTCCACTCGTTCAACGAGAACATGACGAGCGGCATCGGGTTCATCGGGCTCGCGGCGCTCGTGTTCGGCAAGTGGCGCCCGTTCACGACGTACGCCGCCACGCTCCTCTTCGGGTTCTCGAGCGCGCTCGCCGACCGGCTGCCGACCGCCTACGGAGACCAATGGGGCACGCTCTTCCAGGCGCTCCCTTACGTCCTCACGATCATCGCCGTCGCTGGTGTGATCGGCCGCTCCGTCGGCCCGGCGGCCGCCGGCCGCCCGTATGACAAGCAGTAGCCGCTCTGTCGTCGGAGCGCTGCTCGGGCTGCTCGCGATCGCCGCCATACCGTGTGGTGCGCTCGCTGCGCAGGACCTCCAGAGCGTGGGGCTCCTGCAGTCGCTGTACGTCACCGTCCCGCTCGCGATCGTGTTGGGGCTGATCGCAGTGCTCGTCGCACGCGGCGCCAGGCTCCACGCGGCGCGCAGCGTCTTCGGAGGACGGAGGGGCATCGCACGTGTCGCTCAGGTCCTCGCCTGGACCGGGCTGTGGATCGGGATCACCGGCGGCGTCGCGCTCGCCGTGTACGGCGCGCTGCGTTGGGCTCAGTAGGCGACGGCGCGAACAGACTCGACCGACTACCCTGTGCGAGGCCGTGTTCGAGATCGGGAACAGCCTGCGCGAGGCGCGCCTCCGCCGGGGGGTCGACTTCGCCCAGGCCGAGGTCGTGACCAAGATCCGCGGCAAGTACCTGCGGGCGCTCGAGGACGAGCAGTTCGAGTTGCTGCCGGCCCAGACCTACGTCAAGGGCTTCCTGCGGACGTACGCCGAGTACCTCGGTCTCGACGGCCAACTGTACGTCGACGAGTTCAACTCCCGGTTCGTCGCCGGCGATGAGCAGGATCCACGGACACGCCGCTCCACGGCGCGGCCGCAGAAGCGCAACCGGCAGTCGGAGACGAACCTCGTCCTGGTCGCGATCGGCGCGATCGTCGTCCTCACGGTGATCGTGTTCTCGGCCTGGAAATGGAGCGGCGGGAGCAGCCCGGGGGCTGCGACCACGACCGTCACGAAGAAGACGGCGCTCAAGCCGCCGGCGCCGCTCCTCGAGGTGACGGGCCTGCACGGGTCGACGCAACTGACGGTGCACGCGGGGAGCGCGGAAGGCGCAGTCAAGTTCGACGGTACCGTCCAGGAGGGTGATGCTCCGCGGGCGATCCGCGGCAGCAGGCTCTGGGTGTCGATCTCGACCCCCGAGAACCTCGAGATCCGCGTCCGCGGGGTCCTCGTGCACGTGCCGGGCAGCCAGCCCCGCGTGATCATCGTCACCCCGACCGGTTGGCGTCCCGCTTAGAGGCTCCGCGCGCGGCGATCGTCGCGTCGGGCTCGGAGCTCGTCCGCGGCGACCGGCAGGACCGCAACGGCCCGTTCCTCGCCGCGGCGCTGATGATGCTCGGGATCACGCCCGTCCGGATCACCGTCGTCGGCGACGACCCGAGCGACCTCGAGGCGGCCCTGGCCGAGGGCCTGGCCTACGACCTCCTGTGTGTGTCCGGCGGCCTCGGGCCGACGCACGACGACCGGACGGTCGAGCTGCTCGCACGGGCCGCCGGCGTCCCGTTGCATGTCGACGAGGAGCTCGCCGCCGAGATCGGGGAGACGTCGCGTCGAGTCGCCGCCCGCATCGGACGGCCGTACGCGGATTTCGAAGCCGGAGTCCGAAAACAGGCGACGCTGCCGGTCGGAGCGCTGGTTGTCGGTCTCGCCGGCACGGCCCCGGCACTCGTGCTCGCGCACGAAGGGAGTGTGGCGGTGGTGCTGCCAGGCCCGCCGCGAGAGCTCCAGGCGCTCTGGCCGAAGGCGCTCGCGACCGAGCCGGTGGGACGGGTCCTCGCGCGGGCACAGCCGCCGCGCCGACGATCCCTGCGCTACTACGGCGCCTCCGAGTCGCATGTCGCCCGGGCCCTTGCCGAGGCGGGAGGCGACGGAGACGGGGTGGAGGTGACGATCTGCGCGCGCGAGTTCGAGATCCACGTCGATCTGCTCGCCGAGCCGGGAGCCGAGGCACGCGCCGACGAGCTCGAGGAACGGCTGACGGCCGATCCGCTCGACCGCTACCTCTTCAGCCGCGACGAGGTCTCGACGCCGGAGCTGGTGCTCGGCCTGCTCCGGCGGCGGGGCCTGTCGCTGGCGACGGCCGAGTCGTGCACGGGCGGACAGGTCGCGAAGCGCTTGACCGACATCCCCGGCTCGAGCGAGGTCTTCCTGGGATCGATCGTCGCCTACTCGAA
Organism: uncultured Thermoleophilia bacterium; assembly: GCA_963742605.1. Taxonomy (GTDB): domain Bacteria; phylum Actinomycetota; class Thermoleophilia; order Gaiellales; family Gaiellaceae; genus PALSA-600. The sequence goes on from CAVUNA010000007.1 coordinate 461,039, forward strand.
CGAGGTGAAGATGGCCCTGCTCGACGTCCCGGCCGAGGTGCTCGAGACGCACGGAGCCGTCTCGCCCGAGACGGCCAAGGCGATGGCGCACGGCGTCCGGAGGCGGCTCGGTGCCGACGTCGCCGTCGCCGTCACGGGGATCGCCGGCCCCGGCGGAGCGAGCGACGGGAAGCCGGTCGGCCTCGTCTGCCTGCACGTGGTCGGGCCGGACGGCGAGCACGGGTCCCAGTTCGAGCTCCCCGGCGACCGTGAGACGATCCGGGGGCGCGCAACCGCGGCGGCGCTGCACCAGGTGCGGAGAATCGTCACGGAGCCGGCACAGACACGTTCCACGTAGCCCGCTAGCGTGGCTGCCGGTGCTCACGTCCGCCTGTTCTGCGCCCTCCGGCTCCCCGACGACGCCCTCGACCGCCTGGGCGCCTGGCAGGACGCACACCTCGCCCGAGCCCGGCCGGTCACGCGGGCGAACCTCCACGTCACGCTCGCCTTCCTCGGCCCTCGGCCCGAGGCTGACCTGCCGGGGATCGCCCGCGAGCTCGCCGCCGCCGCGGCCGGCGCCGGCGCGATCGTCTTCGAGGCGCTTCGCTACCGCGAGACGGGCAGTGTCGGGATGGTCGTGCTGTCGGACGAGACCGGAGCTGCCACGACCCTGGCCGGCGACCTGGCGGGAAGACTCGAGCGGATCGGTGTCTACCGCCCGGAACGTCGAGCGTGGCTGCCCCACGTCACCGTCGCCCGGTTTCGCGAGCGACCCGGGCTTGCCCCGCCGCCGCCGGGGCTCGGTCGGCTCAGTCCGTCCGATGCGGCTGTCTACTCTTCGGTGCTGCGACCTTCAGGTGCGCAGTATCGGGTTCTGCAATCGGTTGCGCTAGGAGGTCGGTAGACGGTGGATCGCGAACAGGCACTCGACGTCGCACTCGGGCAGATCGAGCGGCAGTTCGGCAAGGGCGCGGTGATGAAGATGAACGACGCGGCGCAGACCTCGATCGCGGCCGTCTCGACCGGTTCGCTCTCGCTCGACATCGCGCTCGGCATCGGCGGGCTGCCCCGCGGGCGCGTGATCGAGGTCTTCGGGCCCGAATCGTCGGGCAAGACGACCCTCGTGTATCACGTGATCGCGGAGGCCCAACGCCGTGGCGGCATCTGCGCGTTCGTCGACGCGGAGCACTCGATGGACCCCGGCTACGCGAAGCGCATCGGGGTGAACATCGACGAGCTGCTCGTCTCACAGCCCGACACGGGCGAGCAGGCACTCGAGATCACCGACCTCCTCGTGCGCTCCGGCGCACTCGCGGTGGTGGCGATCGACTCGGTCGCGGCGCTGACGCCGAAGGCGGAGATCGAGGGGGAGATGGGCGACTCGCACGTCGGCCTGCAGGCGCGCCTGATGGGCCAGGCGCTGCGCAAGCTTGCCGGGACGCTCAGCCGCACCGACACGATCTGCCTGTTCACGAACCAGCTGCGCGAGAAGATCGGCGTCATGTTCGGCAACCCGGAGACCACGCCGGGCGGCCGTGCGCTCAAGTTCTACTCGTCGGTGAGGCTCGACATCCGCCGCATCGAGACGCTCAAGGACGGCGTCGAGGCGATCGGCAACCGTGTCCGCGTCAAGGTGGTGAAGAACAAGGTCGCGCCGCCGTTCAAGCAGGCCGAATTCGACATCATCTACGGCGAGGGGATCTCCTGGGAGGGGACGGTGCTCGACGCCGGGCTGGAGCGGAAGGCGGTGCAGAAGTCGGGCTCCTACTTCTCGTTCGGCGACGAGCGGCTCGGGCAGGGGCGCCAGAACGCGTCCGCGTTCCTCCGGGAGCATCCGGACGTCGTCCAGGGCATCCTGCAGGCGATCCAGGCACAGTCCCCACCCGGGCAGGTGGTCTCGGCGCGGCTGCTGCCGACCGTCGACCCGACCGACGCGACGCCGGTGATCGAGAACGACGAAGACGCTGTCGAAGCAGACGCGGTCGAAGAAACGGTCGCGGCGCGGGGATAGACGACGAACAGCGCAAGGCGCACCCCGGTCGAGCTCGCGACGAGAGCGCTCGCGCAGCGAGACCGGTCACGGCTGGAGATCGACGCCCGCCTCGAGCGGGCCGGCGTCGCCGAGGACGAGCGGGCAGAGGCGATCGAGACGCTCGAGCGCATTGGCTACGTGGACGACGGCCGGTTCGCTCTGGCACGTGCACAGGCTCTCGCCGCCCGCGGCCACGGGGACGAGGCGATCCGGCACGACCTGACCGGGAGGGGGATCGAAGGCGAGATCGCGGCGGCCGCGCTCGCCGCGCTCGAGCCGGAGCGCCAGCGCGCGTCAGCGGTTGCGGCTCGGCTCGGACGGAGCGCCAGGACAGCTGCACTGCTGGCCCGGCGCGGCTTCGACGCCGACTCGATCGAGGCGGCGGTCGGCCCGGACGTTGCGCCGGGGTCGGCCTGATCTGTAGGCTGGCCGTTCACACAGAAAACATGTCGTTTTGCCTGCACGTCGCCTCTTCCAACCGATCGCAACGCGTCTTGAACCCCGTAGCCATCTCGACCTCACGAGCAGCCCCAGCCCGCCGGGAGCGACGAACCTGAGCTGATACCGAGGCGGCGCGCAGGTGCGCGCCGGAGCACGCGCCGATCGGCGACGAGTGCCGTGCGGGCGAGAGCCTGCAGGGAGAGCCCATGTACGTGGTGTTGGGAGTCGTGATCGGACTCGCGGTCGGCGTGGCCGGCGTTCTCGCCGGGCTGCGCTTCGCGACCGGCTCCCGGCTCGAGGCGGCGCGCAGGACGCGCGCACTGCTGCTCGACGAGGCCAGGCGCGACGCGGACGCAACGCGGCGCGAGGCTCAGATCGAATCGCGTGAGCAGGCGGTCAAGGTGCGAGCCGAGCTCGAGGCCGAGCTGCGTGGGCGGCGCGATGAGGTCGTCAAGATCCAGGAGCGCGTGATCCAGAAGGAGGAGGAGTCGGATCGCCGGCTCCATGATCTCTCGCGGCGCGAGCAGGGCGTCGCCGATCGCGAGATCCATCTCAAGGAGCTCCAGGAGGCGCTCAAGCAGGCGAACGACCGGCAGCGCCGGGAGCTGGAGCGGGTCGCGAAGATGACGCGGGGCGAGGCCCGCCAACGGATTCTCGAGGAATCCGAGGACGAGGTTCGCCATGAGCTGGCAGGACGGGTTCGGCAGCTCGAGGAGGAAGCCGCAGGCGAGGCGAAGCGCCGGGCGCGCAACCTCGTCGCCGACGCGCTCCAGCGGGTCGCCGCCAGTGCCGCCGCCGAGGCGACGGTGACGCTCGTCGAGCTCCCCTCCGACGACATGAAGGGGCGGATCATCGGCCGGGAGGGTCGCAACATCCGGACCCTCGAGCATCTGACCGGCGTCGACTTCATCATCGACGACACGCCGAACGCCGTCGTGCTCTCGTCGTTCGACGGCATCCGGCGTGAGATCGCCCGGCTGACGCTGCTGAAGCTCATCGAGGACGGGCGAATCCACCCGACCCGGATCGAGGAGATGTACTACCTGTCGAAGGCGGAGCTCGACGATCACGTCCGGCTGGCGGGAGAGCAGGCCGTCTTCGAGGCGAACTGCGGCGAGCTGAACGACGAGCTCGTCAAGGTGCTCGGTCGGCTCCGGTACCGGACGAGCTATGGGCAGAACGTGCTGAAGCATACGCTCGAGGTCGTCCAGCTCGCCGGGATCATGGCGGCGGAGCTGGAGGCATCCGTGAAGACGGCGAAACGGGCCGCGCTCCTCCACGACCTCGGCAAGGCGATGACCCACGAGGTCGAGGGCTCCCACGCGCAGATCTCGACCCAGCTGGCTCGCCGCTACGGCGAGAGCGCGGCCGTCTGCCACGCGATCGAGGCACATCACTACGAGGTCCAGCCGCAAACCGTCGAGGCAGTTCTGGTGATCGCAGCCGACGCGATCTCCGCATCACGGCCCGGCGCTCGCGGTGAGAGCCTCGAGCACTACGTCAAGCGGCTCGAGTCGCTCGAGCAGCTGGCCGCGAACCATCCGGGTGTCGAGAAGGTCTACGCACTGCAGGCGGGTCGCGAGATCCGTGTGCTCGTCAAGCCGCAGGAGATCGACGACGACGCTGCCGTCCTGCTTTCACACGAGATCGCCCGCGAGATCGAGGATCACCTCGAGTACCCCGGTCAGATCCGGGTGACCGTGATCCGTGAGAGCCGGGCCATTGACGTGGCCGCGAACAAGCTCGAACAGCGCCGCGAACGGGTCGACGCCGCCTGACCGCGGTACCCTGTGGCGCGATGCGGCGCTACCACGTCCACACGTTCGGCTGCCAGATGAACGCGCACGACTCGGAGCGAATCAAAGGGCTCCTCGAGGAGCTCGGTCTCGGAGAGGCACCCGACGCCGAAGGCGCCGACGTCGTCGTCTTCAACACCTGCACGATCCGGGAGAAGCCGGACACGAAGCTCGCGGCATACCTCGGAGCGGAGGCGGCGCGCAAGCGTTCAGACCCGTCACGGGTGATCGCCGTCGGCGGTTGTTACGCCGAGGCGCAGCGGGAACGCATCTTCGAGCTGTACCCCTTCGTCGACGTGGCGTTCGGCCCGGGGTCGATCGCACATCTCGGCGACTGGCTGGGCGCAGGCGGGCAAGCCGTCGCGCGTGGAAGCTTCGGGCTCGACCACCGGTCGTTCGCCGCAACGCTTCCCACACACCGCGAACGATCCTTCCAGGCCTGGGTCCAGGTGTCGATGGGATGCAACTCGGTCTGCTCGTACTGCATCGTCCCCGCCGTTCGTGGGCGCGAGGCGTCGCGCCGGCCGGGCGAGATCGTGGCCGAGGTGACCCGTCTTGCGCAGGAGGGGGTGAAGGAGGTGACGCTGCTCGGTCAGAACGTCAACTCGTGGGGCCGCGACCTGCTGCCGGATCTGCACACGGAGTTCGGCGAGCTCCTGCGAGCGGTCGACCGTGTCGACGGCATCGATCGGGTCAGGTTCACGAGCCCGCACCCCAAGGACTTTCGCGATCCCGTGATCGCCGCGATCGCCGAGTGCGACAGCGTCTGCGAGCACGTGCATCTGCCGCTGCAGTCCGGTTCGACCCGGATCCTGAAGGCAATGCGGCGCACGTACTCGCGCGACCGGTACCTCGCACTCGTCGACAAGCTACGGGCCGCCATTCCGGGAGTCGCGCTCGGTACCGACATCATCGTCGGCTTTCCAGGTGAGACGGAGGCCGACTTCGCGGAGACGCTCGACGTGGCGACGGAGGTGGGCTTCGACAGCGCCTTCACGTTCGTGTATTCGCCCCGTGCCGGCACCGAGGCTGCCGCGATGACCGACCAGATTCCACACGAGGTGAAGGTCGAGCGCCTCGAGCGGCTGGTCGAGGTCACGCAGGCGACCGCGCGGCGACGGAACGAGGCCCGCGTCGGAACCGTCGAAGAGGTGCTCGTCGAGGGGCCGTCACGGACCGACGCCACGTTGCTCCGCGGGCGGACGCGGCGGAACACGACCGTCAACTTCGAAGGTGACGCGGCTGCGGGCCGGTGCGTCGACGTGCTCGTGACCGCAGCCACCTCGACCACGTTGCGCGGGACGCAGCGCGTGCTGGCCGCGGCCTAGGGAGGATTCGTCGATGCGTGTCCTCGTCACGGGCTCGTCCGGCCAGATCGGCACGAACCTGGCGCTCCGGTTGCTGGCCGACGGCCATCAGGTGTTCGGGGTCGACAAGCGCCTCAACACCTGGGTGCCGGAGGCCTTCCCGACGCTGCTGCAGGATCTCGCGGGCCACTACCCGGCGTTCAGCGGCGGGATCGGAGGCGTCGAGTACCCGGAGGTCGACGTCGTCGTCCACCTCGCCGCGCATGCGAAGGTCCACCAGCTCGTGCGCCAGCCGCACCGGGCACTCGAGAACGCGATCATGACGTTCAACGTGCTCGAGTACGCCCGGGCGTTGCGGCTGCCGCTGATCTTCTCGTCGACACGCGAGGTCTACGGCGACGTCCACCGGTTCGAGGAGTACGCGGAGGAGGCTGCGGACTTCGCGTACACGGAGAGCCCGTACTCCGCGTCGAAGATCACGAGCGAGGCGTTCATCTACTCGTATGCGCGCTGTTACGAGCTCCGGTACATGGTCTTCCGCTTCTCGAACGTGTACGGGCGCTACGACAGCGACCTCTGGCGCATGGAGCGCGTGCTCCCGCTGTGGATGCATTCGCTCTCCCGCGGTGAGCCGATCACGATCTTCGGCGGGGAGGAGAAGCTGCTCGACTTCACCTATATCGACGACTGCGTGGCGGGGATCGCGCAGGGCGTCTACGGGCTGGCAGGCGGCACGCTTGCGAACGAGACGATCAACCTCGCGTTCGGCGAAGGGAACACGCTCGTCCGCGCAGCGAATCTGATCGCTGCCGAGCTCGGGGTCGAGCCGCAGATCACCCTCTCCCCGTCACTGCTCGGCGAGGTGACCCATTACGTCGCCGACATCAGCAAGGCTCGAGAGCTGCTCGACTGGGAGCCGGAGACATCGCTCGACGCGGGGATTCCGAAAGCCGTCGCATGGTTCAAGGAGTGGCGCGCCGCGCATCCCGAGGAGGATCGTCCGTTCGTCGGGCCGCACGCCGACGACGAGGTCGATCATGGCTTCAAGCAGCCCGTCAGCGCCGGCACCTGACGTCGTCGCACTCTTCGGCCCGACGGCCTCGGGCAAGACCGCCGTTGCCGAGCTGCTCATCTCGGTGCTCGACGCCAGGGCGATCTCCGCCGACTCCGCCGCACTCTATGCCGGTTTGCCGATCTTGACTGCGGCGCCGCGGTACCCGACAGAGCTCGTCGGCGTCGTGCCGTTGTCCGAGGCAGTCTCCGTCGGCGGCTACCAGCGACTCGCTCATGCGGCGATCGACGACGCAGTCGCCGGTGGGGCCCGTGCTCTCGTGGTCGGCGGTACCGGCCTCTACCTTCGCGCCGCCCTCTCCGAGCTCACACTCGCGCCGCCGCCGCTCCCGGGCGAGCGGGAGCGATGGGAGCGAACGTACCGCGAGCTCGGCCCGCTGCGGGCGCACGCCCTGCTGGCGGTGCGCGACCCGGCCGCGGCAGCCCGCGTGCACGCCAACGACCGCAAGCGGGTCGTCCGAGCACTCGAGCTGGCGGCGAGACGGGAGTCGCTCGCGCCCAAGCGTGACGATCTCTGGAGCGGCGAATTTCGTCGACCCACGCTCCTCGTTGCACTCGACGTTCCGATCGCCGACCTCGACCGCCGCATCGAGCGGCGAACCGAGCTCCTCGCCTCGCGCGGCGCCGCCGACGAGGCGAGGCGCGCGTGGGCAGGGCCACTGTCTGCCACGGCCGCGAAGGTACTCGGGCTCGAGGCGTTCGCGACCCTGCCCCTCGACGATGCGATCGCGGCGACGATCGCCGCGACGAAGCGGCTCGCCCGCTACCAGCGCAAGTGGCTCCGGCGCCTCCCCGGCGTCGTTACGCTCGACGGCGTTCGACCGCCCGAGGAGATCGCCGATGAAATCAGCGCGTTGGCAGGCACAGCAGAACGTCTATCTCGTCACTGAGGAGTCGCTCACACCGGAGCTCGTCCGCGCATGCGTCGGCGATGCCGACGGCTTCGTCGAGGTGCTGTCGGCGGATCGAGATCGCCTCGAGATCGCGATCTGGAATCCCGACGGCTCCCGGGCTGAGATGTCGGGCAACGGGACGCGCATCGCCGCCCGCTGGCTGGCCGCGCGCACCGGCGCCGGAGCAGTCGTCGTTCGGGTCGGCGACCGCGAGGTGCGAGCGCGAATGCTGGAGCCACCATTCGTCGAGCAGCAACTCGGCCCGATCGTCGTCGGGCCCGAGGAAGAGGTTGCGGGAATCCGGCTCGTGACCGTCGACGTCGGCAATCCGCATGCCGTGGTGGCCGGCGATCCCGCCGATCTCCCGGTGGTCGGGCCGCTGCTCGAGACGCATCCACGCTTCCCGCAGCGGACGAACGTGCAGATCGCGCGCCGCCTCGGCGCGGACCTGATCGAGGCACGAGTGTGGGAGCGGGGCGTCGGCGAGACCGGCTCGTCGGGCTCGAGCGCCGTTGCCGTCGGCGCGGCGTTCGGCGGCGCACCCGCGACCGTCAGGTTCCCGGGCGGCCCGCTGGACGTCCGTTTCGAGGGGGAAACGGCGTTTCTGACCGGACCTGCCGAGCCCGTTGCCTTGCTCTAGATCTCGAAGTCGCGCAGCGCCTGGTTGAGCGATGTCTTCCGGTCGGTCGACTCGTTCCGCCGGCCGATGATCAGGGCGCAGGACAGGTGGTAGGTGCCGGCCGGAAACTCCTTCGGCCGTGTTCCGGGGACGACGACCGAAAAGGGAGGCACGTAGCCGCGGTGCTCGACCGGCTCGACACCGGTGACGTCGATGATCGGGATCGACGCGGTGAGCGTGACGTTCGGCGCGAGGACCGCCTCGCGCCCGATCCGAACACCCTCGACGATCACGCAACGTGAGCCGATGAAGGCGCCGTCTTCGACGATCACCGGCACGGCACCGGGCGGCTCGAGTACGCCTCCGATGCCGACACCGCCCGCAAGATGCACGTCGGCGCCGATCTGCGCGCCCGAGCCCACCGTCGCCCACGTGTCGACCATCGTGCCGGGGCCGATCCAGGCGCCGATGTTCACGTACGACGGCATCAGCACGACACCGCGCGAGAGGAAGGAGCCGTAGCGAGCGACGGCGGGCGGCACGACGCGCACGCCGAGCGACTCGTAGCCCGACTTCAGGGGAATCTTGTCGTGGTAGGCGAACGGGCCCACCTCCTGCGGTTCCAGCCCGCGGACGCGGAAGTAGTCGAGGATCGCGGCCTGGACGTCGGCATTCACCCGCCAGCCGTCGCCCGCCGGCTCGGCGACCCGGATCTCGCCGCGGTCGAGCGCCGCAACGGTCTCGAGCGGGTCGAGAGTCACAGCACCTCGCGCAGGATCGCCGCCGCCTGCTCGCACTGCTCCAGCGTGGGGACGAGGGCGAAGCGCACGTACCCTTCGCCCGCTGCGCCGAAGAACGAGCCGGGCGCGCACACGATCCCGTGCTCGAGCAACCGCCGCGCGAAGGGCTCGGACGGCCCTCCGACGTCGACCCACAGATAGAACGTTGCGGCCGAGCCTGCGAGGCGGAGCCCGCCGGCCTCGAGGACCGGGAGCAGCGTCTCGCGCTTACGCCGATAGAGCGCGCGCACGTCGGCGACATGTTCGTCGTCCGACCAAGCGGCGATCGACGCACGCTGGACGAACTCCTGCGGCGCGGTTCCGACTGTCGGGCGGAAGTGACGCAACGCGTCGCAGATCGCGGTTGGCGCGCAGACGAAGCCGGAGCGGTACCCGGTCATCGACGAACGCTTCGAGAGGGTATTGAAGACCACGATGTTCGTCCGGTCGGAGATCTGCAGAGCCGAGACGGGCGGCTCGTCGAACCAGAGCTCCGAGTACGCCTCGTCGGAGCAGACGAGGAAGCCGTGATGGCGCGCGCGCTCCGCAAGCTCTTCGTAGAAGGCGTGGGAGGCCACCGCGCCCGTCGGGTTGTTCGGGTAGCAGGTCCAGAAGAGGGCGATCTCGTCCCAGGCAGCGAAGGCGTCGAGGTCCGGGAGCCAGCCCGAGCTTTCGCGCAACGGAACCGTGACCACCGACCCGCCGCCGAAGAGCGCCCCGCGCTCGTACACGGGGTAGGCGGGCTCCGGAATCGCAACTGCCCGCTTGTCACCGAGTGCGACCTGCGCGAAGGAGAAGATGGCTTCCTTCGACCCGAGCGTCGGCACGATCTCGGCTGCCGGATCGACCGTCACGCCGAAGCGCCGGTCGATCCAGCCGGCGATCGCGGTGCGCAGCTCGGGCAAGCCGGAGGCGCGCGGGTACGAGGAGACGTCCTCGACCGACGCGAGCAATGCCTCCCTGATGAACGCAGGAGTGACCTCGCGCGGGTCGCCCATGCCGAAGTCGATCGGTTCGAGCCCACGAGAGCGAACCTCGGCACGCCAGTCGTCGAGGCGCGCGAACGGATACTGCGCGAGGTCTGCGAGCACCGGAGAGAGGTGGACGCTCATGATCAGACCGTACCGCGAAGGTGCTTCAGGTCGTGCAACACGTCTGCGGCTGTGACCCTGGCGTCGTAGTACGCGCGCTCACGGCCCGTCGGGTCGACGAGCACCTCGAAGGCCGAGTGACTGACGGTCTTGCTCGGGCCCGGGACGGTGGCGACGTGCCAGGCGCGCCAGACGGGCTGAAGCTGTGACCGGGACCCGATCAGGTAGTGGAACGTCGCGGCGAGACGGTGGGACCTCGTGTACGCACGCACCGCCGCGGTGGTGTCTCCTTTCGGGTCGACGCTGACCGCGACGACGCGCAGGTCGGGATCGTGAGCGAGCGCGGCATTCAGGTTCTGGGCGATCAACGGGCACACGTCCGGGCAGTGCGTGTAGAGGAATGCGACGGCGACCCACTTGCCGCGGAAGTCCGCAAGGCGGACGGCGCGTCCCCGATCGTCGTGCAGCGAGATCGGAGGAGCCACCGGCTTGGCCTGGATGATCGCGCCCCCGACCTGCGGGGTCGTCGCCGCCGGTGCCGAGATCTTCGGCTGCTGCGAGCTCCCACAGCCGGTCAGGAAGAGAACGACCAGTACGGCGAACGCGCACGAAGGTCTACGCACGGGCCAGCCTTCGGCGCCGACGCAGAAGCAGCGAAGCACCGAGGCCGACCGCGACGAGCACGAGCGCTCCCGCCGCGATCTTCGCCCGATCGGCATTCGTGGAGCTGTGTGTGGCAGGAGGCGGAGCGACGTGCACCCCGTGCAGCGCGAGGAGTCGTCGCACCGCGGTGTTGGCGGCCGCCGCCATCGTGTCCCCGTCGCTCGATGCGGGCGGAGGGAGCGCGCGAATCGCCGCGACCTCGTCCGCCGGCAGCGGCTTGTGCCACCAGAGCCCGTACCCATGTGGCATCACCACGAGCACGCGCGCCTTGTTGACGTAGCTGAGCTCGGTGCCGAGGAACTTCGCGTATTGCTGCGGCGGCCGGTTGAAGAGGATCGAGACCGCACCCAGGTCGTTCGGCCCCGCGATGATCGCCACCTTGATCGGCACGCCCGCCTTCCGCCCGGAGGCGAGAGCCGCGTTGAGCGCCTGCTTCTGGCTGGTCGAGACCTTGGCCGTGTACGGGTAGAACGCGTCCTGCTGGATCAGCCAGTCGCTCGCCGGATCGGCGTCGGCGTGTGCGACCGTTGCCCCGAGGCAGAGTGCAAGGACTGCCGCAACCGAGACGAGCGCGGTTCTAGCCAAGGATCGACCTCAGGAGCAGGACGATGAGGATCACTGCCGCCACGCCCGCGACGAGCGCTCCGAGCGCCGCTGCCAGCCGGATCCCGACACCCGACGTCACGACGCCACCCGGAGCGTGAACGGCGCGGTCAGGATCTTGCCGTTCACCTGGGTCTGGAGGAACAACCGCCAGGTCCCGGGAACGGGCACGAGCACGCCGACCGTCAGCTTGCCGGGCGTGGACGACGTGCCCGGTGACTCTCGCCCCGCCGAGCAGGCTCGTACAGCCGCTCGCTCCTTTCGCGCACACGTGCGTGTGGAAGTAGTCGAGGGAGCCCTTGCGGAAGAAGATCGCGTGTGCAAGAGCGCCGTACCACGGCGTGAAGTGCGCCGGGCGTCCGTTGGCATCGGTCACGGTCAGCTTGAGGAAGGCCGCCTGGATCGCGTGGAGGTGCGGCACCTGCTGCAATGTGAACGTGTAGCCGTCGACGGTCACGCTGCGCGCGGGCGGAGGAAGGGCCTGACGGCGATACGGACCCGCGACGCGCAACGTACGAAACAGCTGGAAGTTCGGCTGATCGCCGTACCTCGGATAGACGTCGACGACGACCTTGTACGTGCCGGGCGCCGGGAACGTGACGCGCTCGCTGATCGTCCCGTTCGGAGAGATCGGCGGATGGCGGTGGACGATGTACGCGAGGTCGGTTCGCACCATGATCAGATGGACGCCGGTGTGCGGGCCCGGGCCTCGCTTGAACGCCGTCAAGGGGGTGCCGTCGGGATTCCGGATCACGAACGAAACCGTCGTCGGGGTGTTCGGCTTCGCGACGCTCGCGGGCTCGAACTGAGAGAGCGTGTAGTTGCGCGCCGGCAGGATCGTCGGGGTCGACGACCCTCCGCCTCCGCAGGCGACGAGGAGCGCAGGCACCAGCGCGAGGATGATCAAGCGTGCTTTCACGGTTTCTCCGGGGGGAAGAGGAAGGTTCGGTGGGGAGGGACGTACGCGCCGAGCTCGACGACGATCTGCGCCTTCGGGGTCAGGCGAACACGAGCTGCGTCGCCCCGGACGAGCTTCCCGGCGACATATGCACGAACCGGCAGCTTCGAGTGGAAGGAGGCAATTCGACGGCGCGTCAGCGGCTGCCCCCAGAGACGGAACAGATCGCCGATCGTCAGACTCCGGCCGCGCGCGACGTCCAGGACGCCGATCGGGGAGCGCGTGCGGATCGGATAGTCGCACTGCGCCCCCCGCCCGATCCCGGACGGGATGATCACGACGCGCTGGTTGACGAAGACCTCCACATGAGCCTGGACCACACTCCGGCGCGAAACGCAATGGAGGCCGCCGACCGGCCGGCCGTCGAGCTTCTGCGCCGGCGGACGGTACCGGGGGCCGGGCCCGATCGGCCACGGATGCACGGACGGGTCGCCGCCGAGAGCGAGCACAGTCAGAGCGAGCGCGATCACCGCGCGACCCTCCGTGGCTGGTCGGCGATGAAGCTCAATCCCGCGGCGCAGATCCCGCCGACCACCGCGGCTGCGCAGGCGAGGCGGGCGACGCCCGCAGGCAACGCCGAGATCACGACACCGTGGCGGAAGATCGGAAGCGAGCTCAGCATCGCTGCCGCGGCGAGTGCGCCGATGACACCTGCCACCGTTGTGCGCCGGGCTCCGTTCGCGCGGACGAGGACGGCGACCGCGACGGTCGCGACGACGGCGCCGCCGGCGAGCTGGAACCACTCGATTCCCCCGGTCGGTGCGTCGCGCACCGCGAAGGCGGTGATGGCGACGAGTGCGGCCAGGCCGGCCACGATCGCCAGGACGAGCACGAGTGTCGCGCGCGTGCGCGGGCGGCGGACGGCGACGGTGAGGATCGCCACCGTGGCTGCCACTGCACCCAGGAGCCACGGACCGACGTCAGGGCCGGGCACGCGGACAAAGGTTCCCGTGATTGCCGCCGTGCGACCGTCGATCGTCACCGGCACCGACCAGCGACCGACCGTCCCCGTGCCGCCGTGTGGGGGCGCGAGACGATGGTCGTGCCAGGCGAACGAACGACCCCCGGCGACGCGCTTCCAGCCGGTCCCGGCCGAGACGATCCGGTCGGCGTTCGCCGTCGGTGACTCGCGATTGGCCTCGATCGATCCAGCGGCGAAGCGGATCATCGGTTCGCCGAGGTAACCGCGGACGACGAGCGTGTGGCCAGGCACGACGGTCACGCGGAGCGAGCGATCGCCGTCGAGGATACGGACCGAGATTCCCTGGACCGGACGCCCCACGATCAACCGGTCACCGAGGGCAACCACGGGTCCGCGGCCGTGCGCCGCCGCATTCGCGGGCAGTAGCAATGCGAGCACGACCATGACGACGAGCCAGGGCAGGGACGATCTCCTCCTTCAGCTTCTACCGGCGGCACTCGAGAGCGCCGCGAACGTGCGGTCAGGCGGGAAGAGGAGGCGCACGGCCCGCGAATGCGGCGGCGAGCGGCCGCAGGCGGACGATCGAGACGGCGGCGACGGCGATCGGCTGTCGCAGGCCGAAGGGCACGCGCCCGAGGCAACGTGCGCGTGCGGCGGCGTCGACGACCGCGGTCGCGACCTGCAGCAACAGGGCGATCACCAGGCCGACCAGGACGGCGAGCACGCCCGCCCACCAGCCTCCGTGGCCGACGATGCCGGCCAGACCGGTCGGATGGCCGGCGGCGACGAGCCCTTCGAGGAGCTCCTGCACCGCGTAGATCGCCGTCAACAGGCACGTGGAGACGATCCAGACGGTGGCGAACGACCGTCGCCGCTCCGTCGGGCGACCGGTTGCCAGCGCCTGCGCGATCCGCGCCAGGTAGCTCCCCAGCGCGAGGCAGAGGAGCAGCACCAGCCAGGGCGCGAACGAGTCGAGGTACGAGTGGCCCTGCGCCGCCAGCTGCGCCGACGCGTCCGACCCGTACGCGAGGCGGTACCGGAGCTGGTGCACCACGAACGCTCCCACGGGCAGCAGGAGCAGCCCTCGAGACCGAAGCGAAACGCCCGTGATCCTCGAGATCACCCCGAGAAGGGTACCGGCTCGCCGGAGAGGAACCGCTTCAGCGCCTCGAGCGTTCGCTCGAGCTCAGCGATTTCGACACGCTCGTCCGCCGTGTGCGCGTATCGCGTCGCGCCGGGCCCGAGGTTGACCGCATCGAGGCCGCGTGCGGCGAAGTCGGCGACATTCGTCCACGCCTGCTTGGGCTCGACACGAAAGGGCCCGGCCGCGCGCAGGCCGGCGAGGAGCGGGCTGTCGAGCGACGGGACATGCGCGGGCGGCGAGTTCGCCAGGATCTCGACATCGCGACCGATGAGCTCCGCGACGCGCGCAACCGCGTCGTCCGGCGTTCGGTCCGGCGCGTAGCGGAAGTTGAGGGTCGCCTCGACGGTCGCCGGGATCACGTTCGAGGCGATGCCGCCGTGAATCTCGGTGACCGAGAGCACCTCGCGGAACACGAGGCCCTCGATGCTGACGTCCCTCGGTTCCAGTGCGAGCACGTCGCGCAGGCCCTCGAACGCGACGCCGATGGCGTTGACGCCGTACCACGGACGGGCCGAATGCGCCGCGCGTCCCTCGAAGACGACGCGCGCGTTGAGATTCCCGAGACACCCGAGCTGCAACGTGTTGTCGGTCGGCTCGAGGACGACGACGAGGGCGGCCTCGTCGACGAGCGAGACGCCGGCGAAGACTCCTGGCAAGGGGTTGGCCGACGGGCCGAGCTCCTCGCGCGGGAAGAACAGCACCGCGAGGTCGTAGGCGAGCTCGGCGGCGGTCGCCCAGTTGGCGAGCTCGATCATCACCCCGAGGCCGCCCTTCATGTCGCTCGCCCCGAGACCGACGACGGCGCCGTCGGCGATCGTCCCCGGCAGGTTGTCCTGGGCGGGGACGGTGTCGGTGTGGCCCGCGAGCAGCACGAGCGGCCTGCCGGCCCGCACCGAGTACACGAGCGACTCACCGTCGTCGAAGACCGCCGGGAGCCGGACGGCCTGCCGCACGTACTCGGTGATCGCCGCCTCCGAGCCGGAGACCGATGGGATGTCGACCAGGTCGAGCGTCCGTGCGGCGACGGGGGCGGCGGTCTCGGCTGCGGGCATAATCGGCCCGATGATTCCACGTTTGGCGGGCGGCCAGGTCGAGCGCGGCTTCGTGCTCGCGGTGCTCGCACAGGGAGCGGATGCCGACGACGAGCTCGCGGAGGTACGCGAGCTCGCGCGCACGGCCGGCGTCGAGCCGGTCGGTGAGGTCGTTCAGCGTCGTGCGCGTCCCGCGCGCGTGACCTATGTCGGCCGGGGCAAGCTGGCTGAGTTGAAGGAGCTCTTCCGTGCCTCATCGGCCGAGAGCCTCCTCGTCGACGACGAGCTCGAACCGGCGCAACAGCGTTTCCTCGAGGACGAGCTCGGAGTCCGGGTCGTCGATCGGACGCAGCTGATCCTCGACATCTTCGCCCAGCACGCGACCACCTCGGACGGGAAGCTCCAGGTCGAGCTGGCGCAGCTCGAATACAACCTGCCGCGCATGCGCGGGATGTGGCAGCACCTCGAGCGGCTCGGCGGCGGGGTTGGAACGCGGGGCCCCGGCGAATCGCAGCTCGAGACCGACCGGCGACTCGCCCGACGGCGGATCTCGCTGCTCAAGCGGCGGCTCAAGGACCTCGAGCGGCAGCGCGAGACGCGTCGCAGCGAGCGACGGCGCACCGAGGTGCCGACGATCGCCCTCGCCGGCTATACGAACGCCGGCAAGTCGACGCTGCTGAACGCGCTCACGGGGGCCGACGTGCCGGTCGAGAATCGGCTGTTCGAGACGCTCGACCCGACCACGCGCGGCTTCGAGCACGACGGTCGCCGGTACCTCGTCACCGACACGGTCGGATTCATCCGGCGCCTGCCGCATCAGCTGGTGGAAGGCTTTGCGTCGACGCTCGAAGAGACGCTCGTCGCGGACATGGTGCTGCACGTGGTCGACGCGTCGACATCCGACGAAGAGCAGGATCGTCAACGGGAGGCGGTCGACGACGTCCTGCACGAGATCGGAGCGGACGAGCTGCCGAAGGAGCTCGTCCTGAACAAGATCGACCGGGTCGACCCACTGGGTCGACGTCGGCTGCGCAACAGATTCCCCGGTGCGCTTCAGGTCTCGGCGCTCGACGGGGAAGGGCTCGACGAGCTTCGCGCCGAGCTCGCGAGGCGCTTCGACGACCGCTTCGAGCGCGTCAGGCTGCTCGTTCCCTACGACGAGGGCGGCCGGCTCTCCGAGCTGTATGCACTCGGCACACCGATCGAGGACCGGGAGGACACGGCGGACGGGGTGCTCGTCGTTGCGCGCCTTCCCAGACGGGACCTCGTTCGATTCGCCCCGTTCCTGATCGCGGACGCCGACGGGACGAAGCTGGAGAGCGCCTGATCGAGCTCCCGGTCCACCGGTTGCGGGCCGAGGCGGTGATCCCGACCCGGGCGTACTCGGGCGACGCCGGGCTCGACCTATCCGCCTGCGAGCGGGTGGAGCTGCGACCCGGTGCGCGCGCGCTCGTCGGGACCGGGCTCGCGATCGCCATCCCCGAGGGGTACGCAGGCTTCGTCCAGCCGCGCTCCGGGCTGGCTGCGCGGCACGGGATCTCGATCGTCAACACGCCCGGGCTGGTCGACGCCGGCTACCGCGGTGAGCTGAAGGTGGCGCTCCTCAACACCGACACCCGCGAGTCGTTCGTCGTCGAGCCGGGGATGCGGATCGCGCAACTGGTCGTCCTGCCGGTGCCGGCGGTCGAGCCGGTCGAGGTCTCCGAGCTGCCCGGGACCGCGCGTGGGGCGGACGGCTTCGGCTCCTCCGGGTCGTAGATTCAGGCCATGGAGCCGCGGATCCGTGTCAGCGCGATTCTGATGTGGCAGGGGCGCATTCTGCTCTGCAGGCAGGAGAAGCCGGGCAAGGAGTACTGGCTGCTGCCGGGCGGCGGAGTCGATTCGGGCGAGACGCTGGTCGAAGCGCTCCGACGGGAGTTGCGTGAGGAGCTGGGGGTGACCGCTGACGTGCAGTTCGAAGGCCCGGTGGCACTCGTCGATTCGATCTCGCCGAAGTCGCTGCGACTGCGAAAGCACGTCGTTCACATCATCTTCGCGGCCGACCTCTCACACCGCTCGCTCCACGACGTCGAGACCAGGGATGCCGCCGTGAAGGGCGCGCGGCTCTTCTCCACGGACGAACTCGCAGACATCGTCGTTCACCCGCCGATCAAACGGTTCCTCGCGCGCCGCCAGCCGGGGGACCCGGCCGTCTATCTCGGCAGCCTTTGGGCAAGATAGTCGGGAAGAGAACCTGCGGTTCCCTTCCCGAGGCCCATCCCTCCCTCTGCGCGTGGCGTCGCGGGCTCGCACCTCGCCTCCCGGCCGGCCAAGCCGGCCTCCGGCGGCGGACGAACGCGCTCTTGCACCGGCACCCGTCCCTTAGAACCGACCTCCACGAGCGCGGGCGCGGGCCGACGACACCATGTGCGCGGCAAGTTCCAGCGCGTCCTCGAGCGGCTCGAGCTCCGGCGGCTCGCCCCCCGTGCGATGCGCAAGCGCGTCTGCGAGCACGCGGTCGGCGAACCACGGGTTGCGTGGAAGCAGGGGGCCGTGCAGGTAGGTGCCGTACGCCCGGCGATACCGGCAACCCTCGTAGCCCGTCTCACCGTCGTTCCCGAATCCGGCGAGCACGCGGCCGAGTGGTTCGGCATCGTCGTCGAGCAGTGTTCTCCCCGCATGGTTCTCGAACCCGGCCAGCGTGCGGCCGGCCCAGGCGCACTCGAGCAGAACGTCGCCGATCATCCGCGTTGTGCCGGCGACCGTCTCGAGCGGGAGCAGGCCGATGCCGGGAAGCTCGACACCCGCGACGTCACGATAGGAGCGCCCGAGCAGCTGGTAGCCCCCGCAGACGGCGAGGAAGGCGGCCCCATGCTCGACCGCCGTGCGGAGCGCCTCTGCCTTGGCGGCGAGATCCGGGGCGACGAGCTCCTGCTCGCGGTCCTGTCCACCTCCGGCGTAGTACAGGTCGACCTCGCCGGGACGAACCCGATCTCCGAGACCGACGGCGGTCACGTCGAGCACGTGCCCGCGCCGTTCAGCGCGGTCTGCGAGGACGGCGATGTTCCCGCGATCGGCGTAGATGTTCAGGTAGTCCGGGTAGAGGTGGCCGACGCGAATCCTCACGCCGCAGCCTCCCAGTAGTTCGACACGTGCCCGCGGGATGCGACGAGCCGGCGGAGCGCGAGCATGGCCGTGTACGTCGGCAGTACGGCAAGCTCGCCTCCGTGCGGCGTCAGCGCGAGCCCGCGATCGAGCGCCGTCTCGAGTGAGCCCACGACCTCGATCCGATCGCGTGGCAGACCGCCGTAGGCGAAGCGCAACGCCAGTTCCTCTGCGCGGGAACCGGTCGCGACCAGCGTGTCCAGGCCCTCGAGCAGCGGCTCGAAGTCCACGTCCCAGATCCACGAAACGTCGCGACCGTCCGCGATCTCGTCGTTCAGCGCCACGACGGCGACGCGGGGCGGTGCGGCGTCGACGAGCGTCCGCACGATCTCGTTCGCGCCCGCGGGATTCTTGATCAGCAACATCAGCACCCGCCGGTCGGCGACCCGGATACGTTCGAAGCGACCGAAGGCGGGGGAGAAGCGCCCGAGCCCCGCCGCGACGTCACCGATCGAGGCGCCGAGCTCGATCGCCAGCGCCGCCGCCCCGACGGCGTTGTACACGTTGTAGAGGCCGGGTACGGCGAGCTCGATCCGGGTCGTGCCTTCGGGTGCGGCGAGCGTGAATGCAGCACCGTCGAGGCCGAGCAGCTCGATCTCGCTCCCGACGATGTCGAGCTGCGGCCGGGCGTGCC
Organism: uncultured Thermoleophilia bacterium; assembly: GCA_963742605.1. GTDB lineage: Bacteria > Actinomycetota > Thermoleophilia > Gaiellales > Gaiellaceae > PALSA-600. The sequence goes on from CAVUNA010000007.1 coordinate 480,146, forward strand.
CGCACCTGGGGCAGTGGTAGTCGCCGAGGTGACCGACGTAGGCAGCTGCATAGTCGTACGGCGTGCCGCAGCGGAGGCAGTACTTCGAGTCGGCCGCGTGCTGCAGAGCCGGCCGTGCGTGCGCCGGATCGTCGATGCCGAAGACGCGAGCGTTCTCGACGCCGTGCGCGAGATCGGCGACCTGAGGGTCGTCGCCGTTCACGACCAGTGACGCACTCGGCAGCTCGGCCACTGCCTTGCGCCAGCGGCCGGCCACGTGCTCGAGCTCGCCGTAGCGGTCGAGCTGGTCGCGGAAGAGGTTTGCGAGGAGAAGGGCGCGCGGCTCGAGGCGCCGGGCCACCTCGGGCAGGGCTCCCTCGTCGACCTCGAACAGGCCGAGCTCTGCAGCGCGGCCGGCGAGGAGGGAGGAGGCGACGCCGGAGACGAGGTTGGCACCGGAGGCGTTGTGCACGACCCGAACCGTCGGCCGCAGGATCTCGGCGACCATCGCCGTGGTCGTCGTCTTGCCGTTCGTGGCGGAGACCAGGGCGGAGCCTCGTGGCAGGCGCCGAGCGAGCGCGTCGATCGCGCCGGGGTCGAGCTTCCAGAGCAGCTTCCCCGGGAGCGTCGTGCCGCCGCCACGTCCCGCCAGGCGCGACAGCGTTCCGGCGACGCGGAACGCCGCGGTTTCGAGGTCGAGGCTGAGGGCGGGGCGCATCGGCCGACACCGTAACGCGTGGCGCCACGAGACTCGCCCCTACTTGCACTTGGCTCACGACGCTCTACCATTCTTGCAATGACGCGCAGGCCCGAGGTTCCGCAGATCGACCCGGAGGCACTGGCAGCGTTTCAGGCGGGATTGCGGCGGCGGTTCTCCGATGAGCAGCTGCTCGACGAACTTCGTGCCTCGGCGCGGCGACTCGGCCGCTCACCGACCATGAAGGAGTTCGCCGCCGACCCGGGCGCCGGGGTCCATCCACAGACGGTGATCGAGCACTTCGGGACCTGGAACACGGCCAAGCGCGCTGCCGGCCTCCTGCCACGGCGGTTCGTGACCAGGGAGGAGCTGCTCACCGCCCTGCGGTCTCTGGGCGACGAGCTTGGCCGCACACCCACCGTGGTCGAGATCAAGCGGCGTCGGGGGACGATGCCGTCTGCGTCGCTCTACTGGCATACCTTCGGTTCCCTTGCGGCGGCGCTCAGAGAGGCAGGGTTCGCTGTCACGCTCGCCGAGGAGCGGCTCGAGCGCGCGATCTCCGAGGGCGCCACGCTCGCGCGACGCCTCGGTCGTCTTCCGCGATTCGGCGACTGGCGCGAGGCGCGGCTCGCCGACGACTCACTCCTGACCGAGTGGCAGGTCTACCGGCTGTTCGAAGCGCGGCGTGGGGCGTGGGCGACGTTCCAGTACCTGGTGCGCGAACGGCTCGCCGAGGAAGGCGTGACGGTCGGGCCCGACGGGTCGTTCTAGATCGGTGAGACGAGCGTCGCGAGCGCGGTGAGGCAGAAGTCGCGCTCGGACGGCGCACGAACCGCCGGCAGCGGATCGGCTTCGACGTACTCGTGGTCGGGGCGGAACCGCTCACGAAGGACGACCGCTCCGTCCTTGAGCGTGAGCAGCGTCCCGACGCGCACCTCGTGCTTGCGGAGCTTCACGGAGCAGTAGCGCTCCGCGACCTCGAGCGCGGTCCTCGTCGAGGCGAAGAAGACCTCGTTGCGGCCTTCACCGAGCCAGAGCGGCCGACCGACGCCGCGGGCGAGGAACACCAGCTCGGGCTCGCGCTCGTCGAGCCAGGCGGTTGCCATCGCGCCGCGAAGACGCTCGAGCGCGCGTGGATCGTTTCCGGAGTGGGCGACCTCGGCGAAGATCGCCTCGGAGTCGACGGTCATCCGCGGCTCAGCCCGGGCGCAGTCGTATGAGGAGAGCAACTCGTCGTCGTTGACGATGATCCCGTTATGGATCCCGATCACGGGCCCGTGCCGGACGGGGTGGTTGTTCGCCGGGATCGACGGATGCCCCTTCGTGTAGTCGCGCACGTGCACGAGCAGCTGATGCGCAGCACTCGGGACGGCGATGCGCTCGAGGAGCTGCGAGGCCGGCGTTCGCTGCTTGACCACCGTCGGGTAGCGCTCGCCCGGCGCCCGGTACGCGTAGCCGACGGCGTCTGCGCCGCGCTCGGCGATTCCGGCGAGAAGGGCCTGGGCGGCCAGCGTCCGCTCGACACTCGATCGAGCCCGGATGCTGTATCCCGCAATGCCGCACATGCGTTGGTCCTTGAGACGTCCCCTCTACTCAGACGATAGGGGACTTGGCTGCTGGATTGAGGAATCCTTTACAACTCATACCGTCCGCTTCCCTGCGCCCGCGCGCCGTGGTGGAGGCCTGGACGGCGCCGTCGAGTTGCGCAGTCCTCAAGCCCGCTCCGGCGGGCGCCGATAGGGATGGGGTGGAACACCCGCTTCCAGAGCCGCCCGATGCCCAAGAACCGTCGCTCGAGTTGCTGCCGGCTCTCGACGAGCCGGAAGAGGAGGTCGAGGAGGAGGACGAGCCGGCCAATGCAGGGCTGAGCGAGGACGACCGGCTTCGCACCGACGATCCGCTCAAGCTGTACGTCCGCCAGATCGGCGACGGACGCCTGCTCACGCCGGGTGAGGAGCGTGAGCTCGCGCGCCGGAAGGATCTCGGCGACGAGGCCGCAAAGCGGCGACTGATCGAGTCGAACCTCCGGCTGGTCATGTCGATCACCCGCAACTACACGAAGGCGGGAGTGCCGCTGCTCGACCTGATCCAGGAGGGGAACCTCGGATTGATCCGGGCGGTCGAGAAGTTCGACTACAAGCTCGGTTTCAAGCTCTCGACCTACGCGACCTGGTGGATCCGGCAGGCGGTCACGCGCGCCCTCGCCGACCAGGGTCGGACGATCCGCCTGCCGGTGCACGTCGCCGAGCAGGTGCGCAGGGCTCAGCGTTCCCGCCGGCAGCTGGCACAGAAGCTGAACCGGGATCCCTCGATGGAGGAGATCGCCCAGGACTCCGGTTTCACGCTCGAGCGGGTGCGCGAGCTCTTCGATCTCGTCGAGGATCCCGTCTCGCTCGAGACGCCCGTGGGTGACGGTGAGAGCATGGTCGCCGACCTGATCGAGGACGAGCGGGCGGAGTCCCCCGACGGCGCCAGCGCCGACCGTGCCCGCGCGATCGAGCTTGCCGCCGCTGTCGAACGGCTGAACCCTCGGATGCGACATGTCGTGACCCGCCGTTTCGGGCTCGACGGCAAGCCGCCGCAGACGCTCGAGGACGTCGGCGCCGATCTCGGGATCACGCGCGAGCGCGTCCGGCAGCTCGAGACCCGCGCGCTGCGGGAGCTACGGGCGGTCGCACCCGGCCTGGCGCTCTACCTCCAGACCTGAACAACCTGGCCGAAGGGCTGGGCACTGTCAGCCCATTTCGGAGAATCCCGCGCCTGGCCTTCAACCTTTCGTGAGACGACTCGAGTCGAGGAGCTTGTTTGTCGTCGAAACGCGCCAGGGCGGGGGACGTTGTCGAACTGCGTCCGCCTGCGGAGATTCTCGCCACGCTGGACGAGGAAGGTCGCCTGGACGGGCTCCCGTTCATGCCGGAGATGCTCACGTACTTCGGGAAGCGCCTTCGGGTTGCCGCCCGGGTCGAGCGCGCCTGCGACACGATCGGGCCCGCGGTCGGCGTGCGTCGAATCCCCGACGCGGTCATTCTCGACGACCTGCGCTGCGACGGCTTCGCGCACGGCGGCTGCCAGGCAGCGTGCCGCCTCTACTGGAAGGAGCAGTGGCTCCGCCCCGCCGACGAAGTCCCGGCAACCCTTGACCGGAGTGACACGGACTTCGAGGAGCTGGCACGGCGTGTCTCCGGCGTGAGCGCAGGCGTCGAGAACGGCGTGCCGGTTTACCGCTGCCAGGCGACCGCGCTGCTGGAAGCGAGCGTCGCGGTGACGAGACGCGAGTCTCCTCGGTCGTACGTCGAAGAGTTGTATTCGTCCAACGTCGGCCCGGGGAGATTCGCCGCTGTCGTCGCTCGGACCCTCGGCGAGTCGTTGGCCAAGCGTGCCCGCCTGATGTCGCGCGGGCTCTTCATGCCATACGACGCCGACACACGCGAGCGCACCGGACCGCCCCCGGAACTGCAACCCGGACAGCTCGTCCGGATCCGCTCGAGAGATGAGATCGCTCGCACGCTGGGCGCGAACGGGAAACACAAGGGGCTCTGGTTCGATCGCGAGATGGCGCGCTACTGCGGAAGAACAGCACGCGTTCTGAAGAAGGTCGAGCGAATCGTCGACGAACGCACCGGTCGGATGATCGAGCTGAAGAACGACTGTTACATCCTCGACGGAGTCGTTTGCATCGGTGACCGCAGCAAGGGCCGTCGCTTCTGTCCGCGCGCGATCTATCCCTACTGGCGCGCCTGCTGGCTCGAGGTGCTCGCCGAGGTCGAGACGATCGCTCCGGCCCCGCCGACGGCCCCGAGCGAAGGGGCACCATCCCCGCCGCCCGTCGCCGCCTGAGATCGAGTCAGTTCGCCACCGCTGCCATCTCGTGGAGCGTGGCGAGTCGATTGAGCGCCTCGACCTCGATCTGGCGGACACGTTCGCGTGTGAGTCCGAGCCGCCGGCCGATCTCCTCGAGCGTCTTCGGGTCCGCATCGCCGAGGCCGTAGCGAAGCACGACCACCGTCCGGCTCCGGTCAGGTAACGCGCGCAACGCGTCTGCCAGCACCTGCGAGCGAAGCGACGATTCCACCACCTCCTCGGGAGTGGGGCCGTCTCCGGCGACGAAGTCGCCGAGCAAAGCGTCGTCGCCGTCCGAGACCGGCGCATCGAGCGACGCGGAGGCACGTGCCGCCGCACGAACCTCGATCGCCTGCTGCAGCGGCAGGTTCGCCTCGGCGGCGACTTCCTCGAGGGTCGGCTCGCGTCCCAGCGCAGCGGACAGGTTGCGCTCGGCCCGGTTCAGCTTCTGCAGCCGCTCGACGATGTGCACCGGCATCCGGATCGTCCGCGCCTTGTCGGCAAGCGCTCGCGCCACGGCCTGCCGGATCCACCAGGTCGCGTAGGTCGAGAACTTGAACCCGCGGCGCCAGTCGAACTTCTCGGTCGCGCGGATCAGGCCCAGCGTGCCTTCCTGGATCAGGTCGAGAAACGGGAGCCCTTGGTTGCGGTAGTGCTTGGCGATCGAGACGACGAGGCGGAGGTTCGACTGGATCATCCGCTCCTTGGCGCTCAGGTCGCCACGCTCGATGCGCTTCGCGAGCTCGACCTCCTGGGCCGCCGTCAGGAGTGGATGCCGGCCGGCCTCTCTCAGGAAGAGCTGCAGCGCGTCGGTGGTGCTCTCCATCGGCAGCGGCGAGGCCACGACGGGCGCCGGGGCCTCCGCGGCCCCGTCGTCGACGACGTCGATCGACCGCTTCTCCAGCTCACGTTGCAGGGTGTAGATCTCGAGCGGGTCGAGACCGAGCGGTTCGAGCGCCTCGCCGAGCTCCGACTGCAGCAGCGTGCCGCGTTCCTCGGCCGCGTCGACCAGCCTGCGGAGCTCGTCGCTCAGCTGGAGGATGTCCGGCTCTGCCGTCACCACTGTGGTGATAGCCCCGATCGCGCCTGCCGAAACCCTTTTCCGCGCTCGGACGGCAGTGCACGATAACCGGTGTTCTGTCAAGTAGACGGAGAACGGCCGGCTTGTCCGATCCGGCGCTCCACCCTGCTCGCGCGGTCTCCACAGGCTTATCCCCATTGCGATGAATTAGCTGTGGAAATGTGGATAGATTTCGGCTCGCAAAATGCGCGCTTTTCGTCCCGGCGCTGCTTGCCTGCCACCTGGTCGGGCTGTACCTTCCCCTTTGCACCGAGCACGGAGCGCGAGTAGGACGAAGCCGCTCCCGAGGGCCGTAGGCGGAAGCCGAAGGTTCACGGGGAAGGTGGACAAAAGCGCAACCGGCTCGGTGAATTTTTTTGGTCCCGGTCGGTAGGATCTCGCGCGTGCACCTTCCCGCCTTCGACCGCGGCGTGACGTCGTTCGTCTGGGCCCTCGTCTTCGGGCTCTTCATCTGGATCGGCGGCTCGGCGGTCGGCTACGGCAGCGCGATGTCGTTCATCGTCGGCTGCGTCGCGGCCTTTCTGATCTTCCTGCTCGTTCGCGTCTACGGCGAGGACGAGCCGCGGCGCCCGTGATCGCCTGACAGCGCGAAGACGAGCAGCCGGGCGAGGTCGCCCCCCACCTCGTCCTCGAGGCGTTCGTACGCGCTCTCACGCTCGCCGGCGAACGCACCGCAGTGCGCGAGCAGAAGCGTGGAGCCCCTCGGCAGGTCGGAATAGAAGGCGGGCACGGGTCTCACAGGCATCGGCGGCGAACTGCCCCGAAACGATCCCTGGCGGGAGGGAAGCCCCGCCAGAAGCGAAGCTAGAGGCCCAAGCGACGCGCGTCGAAGGCGGCCGAGTAGAGCTCGGCGCGGAACTCGTCGACCGCCGCGGCGGCATCGCTCGTGAACACGTGCTCGACCACCCCCACCTCACGGTCGTTCACGAACGGCACGTCCACGTGTGCACGCGAGACCAGGTTCACCGACAGCTTGCCGCACGCCGGGCAGCGAACAGCAAGGCCGACGGCGTCGCCGCGCTCGGCCGGCGCGAGCAGCTTGAAGGCCGATGGAAAGACCGGACGCGGTCGCTCCTCCGGCCAGCAATAGAAGCTCCAGGGCCACTCCCCCGCCCCGATGCGCGCGACGGCGAGGTCGCCCAGTTCGCTGCCGACCGGCTCGACGCGCGAGGTCATCAGGTTGAGGAAGGTCGTCTCGGTCTCGAGGCCGAGTGGCGCCCAGTCCAGCTCCTCGTGCGTGACGAGACCGGGGTGGTCACACCCACAGCCGCAAGCAAAGTCGACGCGGAAGACGGCGGGGTGCCGTGCGCCCGGCAGCTCCTCGAGCCGCCGAAACCGCGACAGTCGCACGTGCGTCTCGCCGTGCGTGGGGCACGAGAAGGTGTACGCCGTCGTCAACGCGTCGTACATGGCGACACTCTTACTCCCTGGGCGGATGGAGGCATCCCCCGAATGGTGCCTCGCGGCGGTCAGTACTCGATCAGCGCGAAGAGATCGGTGCCGGCGAGGCGCTGCCGGCCGCCGAGAAACGAGAGCTCGATGATGAAGCAGGCGCCGAGCACCTCGCTGCCGATCTGCTCGACGAGGTTCTTGATCGCCTCGATCGTGCCGCCGGTGGCGAGGACGTCGTCGTGGATCACGATCTTCGATCCCCGCGGGATCAGATCCGGGTGGAGCTCGAGCGAGTTCTCGCCGTACTCGAGCACGTAGCGGGCGCTGACGGTCTCCGGCGGAAGCTTGCCCGGGCGCCGGGCGGGCACGAAGCCGACGCCGGCCTCGGCGGCGACGGCGGCGCCGAGCCAGAAGCCGCGGGCCTCGGCGCCGAGAACGAGGTCGGGCTGCTTCGTCTTCACCCAGTCGGCGAGCAGCGAGACGGTGCTCCGCAGCGTCTCGGGGTCGGCGAGCAGCGGCGTCACGTCCTTGAACCCGACACCGGGGGTCGGGAAGTCCGGGACCTCGCGCACCTTCGACCGAAGATCGATCACTGCGCCAAGTCTCGCAGGTCACGCCAGAAGAGCTGCGAGGACAACTCACTGACGAGCTCGGCGAGCTGTTGCAACTCGCGCAACCCCTGCGCGCGCCGTTCGAGGCTGCGGGCGCGAAGCGCGGGCGTCACCAGCTGGTCGAGCAGCGCCGCCTGACGTCCTGCGGCCGTCCTGAACGTCCGCAGGTGCCTCGGCGAGACGCCGAAGCGCTGGAGGCGCGCGCACGTCGCTGCAACGTCGGCGTCGTCCTCCGGGTATCGCTTGGCGCCGCCGGATCCTCGCGGTTGGAGCAATCCGTACTCGTCGAGCTCCTTGCCGAGCTCGGCGGTGATCTGCGCACGTTCGCAGAGCTGGTCGAACGTGATCGTCTCCACGGCACCGCCGAGTGGGGTCGGCTTTCGCCGCTTGCGGTCCTTCGGCCCCGGCGCTTCGAGCTCCTCGCGAATCACGCGCAGCGGCAGGAACTCGTCACGCTGCAGGCGCAGGACGGTCTCGAGGCGTGCGAGATCGTCCTCGCTGAACAGGCGGTACCCACCCTGCGTGCGGCGGGGTGTCACGAGGCCTTCATCCTCGAGGTAACGGATCTTCGAGATCGAGATGTCCGGAAACTCGTCGCTCAGGCGGCGCACGACCTCGCCGATCCGCAGCGGCCGCTCGCGACGCTCAGGTGTCGGCACCGCCGCGCTCATGCAATAAAGGTCATGCGGTACTTGCCGATCTGCAGCTCGTCACCGCCCTGGAGCACCGCCGTGTCGATGCGGCGCCGGTTCACGAACGTGCCGTTGAGCGATCCCTGGTCCTCGACCGCATAGCCGTCGGCGCGGGCGATCAGCACCGCGTGATTGCGCGACACGGTGACGTCGTCGAGGAAGATCTCGCACTCGGGGGAGCGGCCGATGCGCGTCCGCTCGCCCGTGGGATGAAAGCTCTCCCCCGCCCTGCCGCCACCCTGTCGCACCACGAGCGCCGGCCCTTCGAGGCCGACCACCGGCTCGTGCTCGAGATCGCCGACCTCTTCGGGCGAGAGCGACTGCGTCGTCTCGGCGGATGCCTCGCCCTTCTGCAGCATGGCGCCGCAGCGTGCGCAGTAGTTCGCCGCCTCGGGATTCTGGAACCCGCACTCCTGGCAGTAGACGATCACGCCGGCGGCGTCGCCTTGCCGGCCAGGATGTCGGTGAGCCGGTCGACGACACCCGGGTCGAGGACGCTCTTCCCGCCGCTGCGCTGGAGGCGCGCGACGAGCTCCGCCCTCAGGATGTCGATCTTGCCGTGCAGGAGGCGGCGCTCGTAGCTGACCTCCCGCTCCTGCTGTTCCAGGTCGTCGATGAGGTCCTTCAGACCTTCATCGGAGAGCGAGCCGAGCTCTGGGAGGGGTTCCACGTTGCCGCCTTTCGGTCGCGGGGATCAGATCGGAGATTCCAGCAGACGTTCCCTGAACCGTCAACCTCATCTTGAGGGTTCAGCTCCGGGCGGCGATCTCCTCCTGCTCGAGCACCTCGCCGACGACCCCTTCGAGCTCGGCTCCGAGCTCACGCGAGCTCTCGCTCGAATCGCCCTCCGCATAGATGTGCACGATCGGCTCGTCGGGGTCCGGAAGTGCCAGGGCCCAGCCTCGCCCCTCGAAGAACACCTTGATCCCGTCGAGCAGGTCGACGTCATGATCGGCGAAGCGCTCGTTCAGGACGCGCATGACAGTGCCCTTGAGACCCCACGGGCAAGGCACCTGTTCGTGCATGAGCGTCGAGCGCGGCAACCCTGCCGTCAGCTCGGACAGCGGTCGCGCCCGGCGCTGCGCCAGCAGCTCGAGCAGCTTGCAGAGCGAGGCGATCGCGTCGTAGGCGGGCAGGAAGTCGGGGAAGACGAAGCCGCCCCCCACCGCGCCGGCGAAGATCACACCGTCCTCGGCAGCCGCCCGCGCGAGCTCCTGAGGCGATGCGGGTGCGCGGACGATCTCGAGGCTCGTGCCCGCCAGCTCCTCGACGCGGGTCGTCGCGGTCACCGGCACCGCGACCTTCCCTCGATGCCCGTTCGCGCGCAGCAGACGGAGGAACAGCAGGAGCGCCATCTGCGCCGGCAGCTCTCGCCCGCGCTCGTCGATCAGGAAGATCCGTTCGGCCGACCGGTCCGAGACCACGCCGAAGTCCGCATCGACTGCGGTGACGAGGCGGCGCGCGAGCCCGATCGACTCGCTCAGCTTGGCCGGGCCGGAGGCGGCGTCGGACTCGAAGGGGTGCGCGGTGATCGCCTCGACTCCGAGCCGGCCGAGCAGCAGCGGGAGCACGTAGCTCGCCGCCGAGTAGCCGTAGTCGACGACGATCCGAAAACCACGGTCGCGGATCGCCAGCACGTCGAGGTGCGAGACGAGATCGGTCGCGTACCCCTCCCGGGCCCGCGCGGGATACGAGATCGCACCGACGTCCGAGAACGACGCGCGCCTGAGCTCCTGCCGCGTGAAGTGCTTCTCGATCTCCTGCTGCAATCCGGCGGAGAGGGCGACCCCCGGACGCTCGAACAGCTTGATCTGCACCGCCTCCGGATCGTGCGTGGCCGCGCCCACGTGGAACGCCGCGTCGTACCCCTGTGTCTTCAGAAGATGCAGTCCGACCGGAGCGGGCAGCGTGCGCAGATCCGCGACCTGGACGCCGGTCGAGTTGAGCCCGGAGATGATCGCGCGCTTGATCATGCGGAAGGCGGCAGCGCTCTCCCGGCTCGCAACGACGCGGGTTCCCCGCTTCAGCGCCGTGCCGAGGGCGGCACCGAAGCGAAGCGCGACCTCCGGCGTCAGGTTGACGTTGACGAGGCCGACGACGCCGTTCTTGCCGAAGAGGTGCGCAGTGCCGCGCGATTCCCAGATCAGGCTCTCGTGGATCTGGGCCCCGTATTCGACCTCTTTGTCGGGATAGATGCGCACCCCCGCATGCACCACGGACTGGTCGCCGAGCGTGACGCGGTCACCGATCGCCACGTCCTCGTGCACGCGAGCATGCGACCGAACGTCGCAGCCCCGGCCCAGCACCGCACCCTCGACGACGGCGCTGCGACCGATGTACGTCCCCGCGTCGATCACGCTGTGCGAGACCCGGCTGCGCTCGCGAAGCGTCGAGCCGGGGCCGAGCACCGTGTACGGCCCGACCGTCGCATCGGGTGAGATCGTGCAGTAGTTGCCGATGAACGCCGGACCCTCGACCCCTTCGATGTCGGCGATCTCGACACCGTCACCGAGCCAGATCTCGCCCGGGAGCTTGAGGCCGCCGATCTCGAGGTGCACCGTTTCGTCCAGTGCGTCGAAGTTCGCCTGGCGGTACTGGTCGAGGTTGCCGATGTCCTGCCAGTACCCGTCGCAGACACAACCGTAGATCGGATGACCAAGCTCGAGCAGGAGTGGAAACAGGTCCTTCGAGAAGTCGAACGGCCGATCGGTCGGCACGTGCTCGAGGACCTCGGGCTCGAGCACATAGATGCCGGTGTTGATGGTGTCCGAGAACACCTGCCCCCAGGTCGGTTTCTCGAGGAAGCGTTCGACCCGACCATCTTCCTGCGTCACGACGATGCCGAACTCCAGGGGGTTGTCGACAGCTTTCAGGCCGATCGTGCAGGCGGCGCCCTGCTCGCGATGGAACTCGACGATCTTCCGCAGATCGATGTCCGAGAGCGCATCGCCCGAGATCACGAGGAACGTGTCGTCGAGCTTCGCCGCCGCGTGACGTACCGAACCGGCGGTCCCGAGCGGGCTCGGCTCGACGGAGTATTCGAGGGCGATCCCCAGGCCCGAGCCGTCACCGAAGTAAGAGCGGATCGCCTGCGGCAGGAACGCGACGGTCACGATCACCTCGTCGAAGCCGTGGGCCGCGAGCAGTTCGAGAATGTGCTCCATGCAGGGCTTGCCGACGATCGGCACCATCGGCTTCGGCTGAATCGAGGTGAGCGGCCGCAGCCGGGTTCCCTCGCCGCCCGCCATCACGACCGCCTTCATGAGAACCGCACCTCACGGCGAGCCTTGAGGACATAGTCGCCCAGCGAGACGAAGGCCAGGACCAGGCCGGTCCAGAAGATCCACAACGGCCATTGCGTCCCCTCGTGCGTCACCATCACGAGCCCGAGTGACGCGAACAGCAGCCAGGTCGCGGCCTTACCCATCCGGTTCACCTGAAACTCGTACCCACGGCCGAGAACGAGCGGCGTCCCGATGAGCACGACGAGGTCGCGTAGCGGAATCAGCAGGGCGGCCCACGGGAGCCTGCCCGCGTACAGGAGCAGGATCACCGCCGTGTCGATCATCAGCCGGTCGGCAAGTGGATCGGCCATCTTGCCGAAGGCCGATTCAACGTGCCAGCGGCGCGCCAGGAACCCGTCCACCTGGTCGGTGATACCCGCGATGCCAAAAACAATCGCCGCCGGCCACGAGTAGCCGTCGTCGCTCGTCGTGATCAGCACGATGAACACCGGTATCAGCAGCAGGCGTGCGATCGTGAGGGCGTTCGGCAGCTGACGGCGGGTCACGCTGACAGGATACGGCCGTGCCCTCCCTCGCGATTCCCGGCTTCGTGGACGCGCATTGCCACGCCTTCCAGCGGGCGCTGCGGGGCCGAGACGCCGGCGGGGACTTCTGGGCCTGGCGCGACGGCATGGTCGCGCTGGCGGAGTCCCTCACGGTTGCACAGATCGAGCAGGAGTATGTCGAGGTCTACCGCGAACTCAGGGAGAACGGTTTCACCGCGGTCGGGGAGTTCCACTACCTCGGGCTCGACGAGGCCCGGGCTGCGGCAGCCGCCGCAGCCGAGGCCGGAATCGCGTTCGTCTGTGTCTACGCGTGCTACCTCCGCGGCGGCAGTCCGCGCTTCCGGCAGAGCTCCGTCGGTGACTACCTGCAAGAGCTCGAACAGCTACGCGGCGACGGGGTCGACGTCGCGGTCGCACCCCACTCCGTGCGCGCCTGCCCGGCCGGCGCCCTGCGGGAGCTCGGCGCGTACGCCGCCGCCCACGAGCTGCCGCTCCACGTGCACGCAGACGAGCAGCCTCGAGAGATCGAGGAGTGCCTGGCGGAGCACGGAGTCCGGCCGATTGCGCTGCTCGCGCGCGAAGGCTGCCTCGGCGAGCGCACGACGATCGTGCACGCCACACATGCGGACGGGGGTGAGCTCGACCTCGTCGCCGAAGCGCATGCGCGCATCTGCGTGTGCCCGACGACCGAGGCGAACCTCGGCGACGGCTTCTTGCCCGTGCTCCGCGTGGTGCACCGCCAGATCGAACTGTGCATCGGCTCGGACTCGAATGTCCGCATCGATCCGCTCGAAGAACTGCGCGAGCTCGAGGGCATCGCGCGGCGCCAGACGGGGCGCCGCGGCGTCCTGACGACCGAGGAGCTGGAGCGCATCGGGTCGGCGAACGGCGCTGCCGCGCTCGGTCTCGCCTCCTGGCCCGAAGCGACCGTCGACCTGGACGATCGCCAGCTCCGCGGCGTCGCTGCGGACGACGTCTACCCCGCCCTCGTCTTCAGCTGCGCCGGCGACGTGCTGCGAAAGACGTTGACCCAGTAGCGCGTCCGCTCGAGATACGCCGTCGTCGCCGCGGCGCCGTGCAGCCCGTAGGCGCCGTCGTAACCGAGATACCGGTACCGCCCTTGGCGGCCGCCCGGGGCAGCAGGCTCGATCTGCGTGCCCTCGTGCCATTCGTTGAACGATGTGATCGTCACCTGATCGGGGTCGGCGGCGATCGCTGCACGCCACATCGAGTCGTACGTGAGGCCTTGACGCCGGCGCTTCACCTTGCGATCGCCGTCGGCGCGCCGCGCGTTGTATCCCGGGCCGACCGACGGAGCACAGAGGAGGTGCACGTGACGAGCCTCACGGCAGAGCCGAGCGAATTTGTCGCCACCGTAGGTCACGATGTCGTACGTGTAGACGCCGTCGAACTTCGCAGCGGCGGCGGCACCGACGAGCGCGGTCTGCGCGAAGAGTGTCGCGCCCCCGGAGTGCAGCGAAGGTGCGGCGGCAGTCCAGTCGGCAATCGGGAAGTCGAACGGACGGTAGACGTAGAACGTCCTGACGCCGTACGTCGACTCCAGATACGAGACATCCTCGACCGTGCCGGTCACGGTCCTTCCCGCGTACGGTTCGAGATGAACGGCGACGGCGATCCCGGCCGCGTGCGCGGCCGCGGCGACGGCACCGAGCCGGCCGTCCTCCGGTGATCCCCGGCCCCACCACGAGACGGCGATCTGGTCGATCCCGGCGTCTCTGATCTCCTGCATCTGGCGGGCGATCACCCGGCGATCGGAGGACGAATACGGACCGTCGGCCGGGTAGAAGGCCGACGCGATGTCATCCGGTGGCTGGTGGCCATTCTGTGACCAGTGCTCGTACGAGCCGTCGAGCGCGGGTGTGCCGTACCACGGGTAGTAGAACGCGGTCACGCGTCCGTTCGCCGCCTGCGCGGCGCCGGAGAAGAACAGCGCGGTCAGCGCGCACAGGACCAGGAGACGCCGCATGCGGGGCATTGATTCTCCCGGAGCGGCGAGGCCCCGGCAAGGAGAGCTAACTACCAGCCGTAATTCGCGACCTCGTACACGTGCTCGCCCGACGGCTCGTCGTGGTCGTAGGGCCTGATGATCGGTTTCGGGGGGGCCGGTGCGGGCTTCTGGCGCGGCGGTGCCGCCTGGGCCCGGCGCGGCGCCGGCCGTGCGGCGGGGCGCGCAGGCGCAGGCACGGCCGCCTGAAGGCGCCGACGGGTTCCTGCGGCGGCATCCGTGAGCCGCCCGACGATGCCTCCTTCGCGTGCGATCGCCGCGCCGGCACAGAGCCCGGCCGCGAGCAAGCACGCCAGCGCGGCCTGTACGCCGACGGTCGTCCACATGACGGCCGCCGCGAATCCGAGCGCCGCGGCGGCCCACCTCTGAGTCTCCTTGGACATGCGTCTTACCTCCGGTCGCCGATGGTCGAGAGCGGGCTTTCAGGGTTCTCCCCCGATCCGCCGGCTCCTGCCGGGGCGCGTGATCCGGCGGCGAGATGCTGGGCGCTCAGGAAATGTGCCGCCCGTGCCGATATGCCAGCTGATGGCGACGATCGGCGACTCCGACTCGGCTGCGCCTCGCGAGCCGAGGACACGGCCGCTTGCGCTTCGGATCGCCGGCCAGGAGCTGATCCTGCTCGGCGACGACGTCAACGCGCTCGTCGACTCGATCGACAAGCTGATCGCAGCGACCTACGACGCGCTTCGGCGCTCCGGGGCGAACGACAGCAGGGTCGAAGTCTCTCAGCAGGCGATCGCGGAGTACGAGGAGCTGGCGGTCGCACTGTCGACCTCGGGAGCCCGTCTCGGTGACCCGCCCGTGGAGATCGACCGCGAGCGCACCCGGCTACTGCGCCAGGTCGTCGCGGATCTGGACGGTTATCAGCGCCGCGAGCTGACGCCGGGTCTCCTCGACCTGCGCAAGCGTCTCGCCGGCAACGCGTAGCTCAGCACGGACCGGCAGCCGGCGCGCCGCCGGGACCTGCCTCGTGCACGACCGAGCCGTTGAGGCTCGACTCCAGGCAGTACGACGTGCTCGATGTGCTGGCGAGCGTCACGCCCGAGCCCGGAGGCAGCTGCGTGCCGACGTAGGTGCCGGCCTGCGCGAACTGGCCCTGCAGAGCCGGGATGACCTGTGAGAAGTTCGCCGACGCGGTCGCGACGAGTGCCCGCGACTCGGCCTGGGTCACGGCGGCTGCCGTCGGCCCTGTGTTCTTGCTCTGGATCGCGAAGAGCCAACCGCCGACGGCAACGGCGATCAGGACGGCGACCGCTCCGATCGCTCTGGTCATGCCCCCTGTATCGGCAGGTCCCCCGTCGGAGTTGACTAGGCTGTTGACTAGGCGGGGGTGACGCCATGGGCGGAGACGAGCACGTTGCCGGTGAGCGCCGGAAGAGCCGACGTCACCGACCGGTCACCGATTGCGGCGGCGACGTTCCACGGCGCGCCCAGCCGGATCCAGAGCGGCCGCTTGAGCCCGAACCTGGCGGTCTGACCCTGCTGGAGCACCTGCTCGGCGACGACGGCACCGATGCTCGACCCGAACCTGGCGATCAGCCAACACGGACCGCGGACCGCGGTCAGCGCGAGCGACGTGATGCGCGCTTTCGATACCGGCGCCGGCGTCGGCGGCTTCGACCGCGTTGCAGGCGGCGAGCTCGGTGGCGACAAGGCGATCGTCGGCGGCGCCTGCACCTTCGTCGAACCGGCACTCGAGAGCTGCCAGACGGCGATCCCGACTGCGACGAGCGCCAGGACGAGCGCGAAGGCACGGCGGTGTTCGAGCGCCGACAGCGCGGGACCGACCGCTCTCGCTCTCGACGGTTGGCTCGGGAGCTCGGGGGCCGGAGGCGGAAAGCGCACCAGCCATTCGGCGACCAGAATGTCGCCGTCCAGGCCGAGGTACTCGGCGTACTCGCGCAGGAAGCCCCGTTGATACGGCCCTTCGGGGAGCGCGTCGACACGCTCCTCCTCCAGCGCCTCGAGATAGCGCGCCCGGATCATCGTCGCAGCCGACGCCTCGGGCAGGCCGACCCCGCGACGGCGACGAGCCTCCCGAAGACTGCTGCCGATCTCGAGCATGTCTTTCGGACCCCCGAGCTAGCCCTGACCGCTCCATTGTGCCAGCTAGTTGGAGATCCTCACCGTCGTCGACGCGGAGGTCAACCCGACGTTGAGCTCACGTGCACTGACGACCTGCCGCCCGAACGGTACGAGCGCGGCGCCCGCCATCTTGAAGTCCGCAATTCCGAGCGGGATGCCGATGATCGTCAGGCAGAGAGCAATCCCGGTTGCGACGTGCCCCAGCGCAAGCCACCAGCCTGCGAGGACAAACCACAGCACGTTGCCGATCACGCTCAGACCCTTGTGACGGGTCGGACTCTGGATCAGCGCCCGACCGAACGGCCAGAGTGCATATCCGCCTAGCTTGAGCGACTGTTTCGCGAACGGCAGACCGATGATCGTGATTGCGAGCAGCACAGCGGCGATCAGATAGCCGACCGCCATCCACAACCCGGCGAAGACGAGCCAGATGATGTTCAGGAGCGTCTTGATGCGGCCATTCTGACGAGAGAAGGGCCGCGTTCGCGGCCCTTCTACCCCCAGGCTCGTCCCGGTTCGGCGGCCGGTCAGGCCACCCCGGAGCGAGTAGACCGCGACAGGTGGTCGCGTCGTGCTTCACGTCCTACGGCGCCGGCAACGGATTCGGATTTCAGGCAGCCGGCTGACCGTGGTCGACGAGCGGACGCTTCCCACGGCGATGGAGGTACACGGGAACGGCGACGATCCACAGAAAGAAGGCTCCGAGCGCCCACTTGAACGGCGTGTCCGCGAAGCGGTCGCCCTGCCAGTCCCGCTTGCGTGCGTCCTGGTACACCCAGGCGGTCAGGACGACCTGCAGGAGGAACTCGGCAAGCACCCTCACGCTCACCTGCATCGGCGCGAACGGAGACCCGCCGTAGCCCTCGCTCGTGGGCACCGCTTCCCCGATGATTTCAGGGGCTCCGCCCAGTCTGGAGCGTGACAGATCGGATCGACGGGAGGTGCGTCCATGCAGGGATCGACCGAGGAGAGCGCAACCGGAGGGGAAGCCTGGGCGGGCGGTATCGCGGCGATCACGCTCTTCGTCGAGGACCTGGGCGAGGCGAAACGTTTCTACGGCGAAGTCTTCGGGTTGCCGGTGACGTTCGAGGACGACAACTCGGCGGTGTTCACGTTCGGCCAAACGCTCGTCAACCTGCTCAAGACCAGTGAGGCACCGCAGCTCGTCGAGCCGGCTACGGTGGCGTCGCGAGACGCCGGCGTGCGGTTCCAGTTCACGCTTGGCGTCGAGGATGTCGACGCCGTGTGCGCGGAGCTGAGACGGCGCGGCGTCGAGCTCCTGAACGGGCCGATCGACAGGCCGTGGGGAATACGAACGGCGAGCTTCCGCGACCCCGGCGGGCACATCTGGGAGATCGCGCACTGACAGCGTCCAGCTGCAAAACACGGTCCGACTGGCGGGCTCGGGTTGGTAACATCTGCAACCAGGATCTGCGGCACGAAGGAGAGCGGGCGCCATCGGGAGGGGACTGACGGCGCCCGCTTCCTGTCTGAAGGGAGGGTCGCCCCTAGGACGACTCTCTCTGAGTCCGCAGCTTCAGAGCGCCACCCTGATCACTCGCCGGTTGCACCGTCAAGGGAGCTCTGGCGACCACTGCCGCAAATTCCGGGCTGAACCGGGGATCAGTCGACAACCGCGAGCTCGAGGCCGAGCAGGGTCGCGACCTTCTCGAGCCGTCGCAGCTGATGGCCGACCCCGAGGGCGACGTGGTGTGTCGGCCCCTGTGCGCACCACGCGTCCATGAACGGGCCCGGCGCCTTCGAGAACCGGAGCCGCGAGTTCGTGTTGCCGATGCGGAACGTCGGTCCCGGGATCGACTCGCCTTCTGCGGCGATCAGCTTGAGCTCGCCGTCCGCGGTTTGCGTCACCCCGAGAATCGTGATCGGGCCCTGACGCACCTTCATCTCGATCGAGAGACCTGCGCCCGCCTTCCCATGGAAGAGCTTCAGCGCGCGCGCGACCGGTCGCCCCTCGGCGATGGCCAGATGACCGGGGCCGTCGTGTCCCATCAACACGAAGCTCTCGTCGAAGTCGAGCGCGTAGAACTCGGTGTAGGAGCCACCGGCGCCGAGCCTGTCCATCACGAACATCGCGACGTTCGTCTTCAGGTCGCCTTCACCGGCCGCCGGGACGCCGCGTGCAGTGAGCAGGGAGTTGCCGACGATGAGACCCGCACCGACACGCTCGTTCAGGCTGCCCTCGGCGCCGCGGTAGTAGTAGGTGAGGCCCTGAAGCGAGTAGTCGCCGACGAGCCGGTCGAGCCCGACGGCGACACGCGCCGACCAGTCGAACACCTCCGGCGCGATCGCGTCGGCGATCGGATCGACTCCCGGGTCGGCCAGGTCGAAGACCGAGCGGATCTCGTCGCGCTTGCGCGCGACGTCCGCGCTCGTCGCCCCTTCGACGCGCTCGACGAGGTCGTCGATCTCGAGCACCTCGACATGAGCGCCCGTCTGCGCCTGGATCTGCGTGAAGTCCGAGTACATGTCGAGCATCCCGGGGTACGTGTGGCCGAGGAAGCCGAAGCGCGCACGCCGCAGTTCCCGGACGGCGCGTGCTGCGTCGACCCAATCGCCGAGCGACTTCCACGCCGGATCGTCGTCGAGCAGGGTCCCGGTCACCGTGCTGTAGGGGATTCGCGCCCGCGTGAACGCACCCGCAAGCTCCGGGACGCAGCAGGCCGAGCAGTTCGCGAGCCACTCGGCCGTCGTCATTCGCTCGTAATCGAGGGCTCGAGTGGGCTGCAGGTTCAGGATCACGACGCGCGCTTTCGCCGCCTGTACCACCGGCAGCACCTGCGAAGAGGTCGCATAGGTCGCCGTGTACAGCATCACGAGGTCGACATCGGCCCGCGCCAGAATGTCGCCTGCCGCGCGGGCGCCTTCCGGCGTGTCGACAAGCCCGGCCGAGACGACCTCGGCGCCGAGGGACGCCACCTTGGCCTCGACACGCTGCTGGTAGCCCTCGAGCCGTTCCTTCAGACCGTCGAACTGCGGCCAGTACGCCGCGAGGCCGATGCCGAAGACGCCGACTCTCACGGCCCCTCCGCGGGCGCCGCGGCGGCGCGGTGCCGACGAGCTTCGGCGCTGCGCAGGCGTACGCGGGCGCGCCGGTAGGTGTCCCCCGCGTTCGGGATGATCACGCTGGCGAGGAGCAGCGCGCCGACGACGATGTTCTGATCCTGCGCCGGCACCAGGTCGGCGGTCAAAGCCGTCTGCAGCGTGCCGAGAACGGCCACGGCGAGGGCAACTCCGAGAATCGTCCCACGACCCCCGAAGATCGAGACGCCCCCCAGCAGGACGACGGTGACGACATACAGCTCCAGCCCGATGCCGGAGTCGTAGCGGGCCGATGCGAACCGAAGCGTCCAGAGCACGCCGGCGAACCCGCACAGCATTCCCGAGAGGACGTAGAGCCAGAACTTGATCCGCTTGACGCGAATGCCCGCAAAGAAGGCCGCTTCCTGGCCGGCGCCGATCGCGAAGATGGCGCGACCGAGCGGCGTGGCGTGGAGAACGACGGCGAAGACGACGGCCAGCACCCCGAAGAACGCGATCGAGTACGGGATGTGCGTGCCGGGTATCGGCACGACTCCGATGTTCGTCAGGTGGGCCGGGAAGCCCCCGATCGTGTCCGTCGGGAGGATCCCCTGCGCGATGCCGCGGTAGAGGGTCAACGTTCCGATCGTGACCGCCAGCGACGGCAGGCCGAGACGGGTGACCAGGAAGCCGTTGAACGCGCCGAGGACCATGCCGAGGACGACGGCCGCGATCATCGCCGGCCAGATCGGCCAGCCGTGCTTGAACAGCTCCGCCATCAGGACGCCGCTGAGACCGAGGATCGACGCGACCGACAGATCGATCTCGCCCGTGATGACGATCAGGGTCAGCGGCAGCGCCATGATCGCGACCTCGCCGACGTTCAGGCAGATGTAGAAGAGGTTGGTCGATTGCAGGAAGTACGGAGAGACGCTCGCGCCGAACGCGATCGTGCAGCCCAGCAGGACCAGCAGGAGCGTTTCCCAGCGAACGACGAATCCGAGGCTCTGGCGTCTCGGCGGCCGGCTGCCGGCCTCGTCCCCCGGCTTGTAGTCGTCGATCTCAGCCACGGTCTCTTCTCCGGGTTCGCAAGGCGGGTGCGACGCGCACCGCGATCAGCCGGTCGAATGCGATCGCACCGATGAGCAGCGCCCCGGCGATGGCCGAGCTCCAGAAGGACGACACGTTCACGACGACGAGCGCGCTGTTGATCGCGTTGAGCAGCAGCGCGCCGAGCGCGGCTCCGAGGACGGTGCCGCTGCCGCCGAAGATGGCGACACCGCCGACGACGACCGCGGTGATCACCTGGAACTCGTAGCCGACCCCGGCGATCGCGTCGACCGAGCCGTACAGCGACAGCCAGATGGCGCCGGCAAACCCGGCGATGCCGCCGCTGAGGACGAACGCCAGAAACACCCGCGACCCGACCGGAATGCCGGCGAGGCGGGCGGCGGGCGGATCCGAGCCGATCGCGTAGAAGTCGCGCGCCGTGCGGAAGCTGCGCATCGCATAGGTCGCGATCGCGACTGCGACGATGGCGATGATCGCCAGGTACGGGATTCCCAGGAACGTGCCGTACCCGATCTTGTTGAAGTTGCCCGGCAGCATCGAGGCGTTGACCTGGTTGCCGCCGGCCCACGCTCCGTCGATCCCCCTGATGATGTACAGCGTCCCGAGCGTGACGACGAGGCTCGGCACGCGGGCGATCGTCACAATCGCGCCGTTGACGACCCCGAAGACGACGCCGATCCCGAGGGCGAACAGGAAGACGACGGGAAGCGAGACGTGCGGATGGTGCACGTAGAGCACCCCGGTCGCGTATGCGGAGATGCCGAGCACGGAGCCGATCGAGAGGTCGACGTTGCGCGTGATGATCACGATCGTCTCGCCGATCGCGAGCAGCGCGATGATCGCCGCGCCCGAAAGGATCTGCTGCACGTTCGTCAGCGAGAGGAAGTGCGGATTGTCGATCGTGGTCGCGCCGACGACGAGCACGAGTGCGAGCACGATGCCGAGCTCGCGAAAGCGCAACAAGGTCTCGGCGACCCTGTGTGAGCGCTGGACCGAGTCGACTGTCAGCGGCTCCTCGGCGAGCGTCGTCACGCGGCTTCCTCGACCACGCCGGTGGCCGCACGCATGATCACGTCCTCGTCGGCCTCGGCTCGCGCCAGCTCGCGTGCGACGCTGCCTTCGAAGAGCACGACGATCCGGTCGGCCATGCCGAGCACTTCGGGGAGCTCTGACGAGATCATGAGGACCGCGACCCCGCGCGCCGCGAGCTCGGACAGCAATCGGTGCACCTCGGCCTTCGTGCCGACGTCGATCCCGCGTGTCGGCTCGTCCACGATCAGCAGCCTCGGGTCGCGCGCGAGCCACTTCGCGAGCACGACCTTCTGCTGATTGCCGCCCGAGAGGGTCCAGGCCGGGTTCGTCAGCCGCCCGTACTTCAGCTGCAGCCGCATGGCCCAGTCCCTGGCGAAGTTCCGCTCGGCTCCGCGCGGGATCACGCCGCCGCGGCGGAGCGTGTCGAGCGAGGCGAGTGCGATGTTCCGCTCGATCGAGAAGTCCATGACCAGTCCCTGCTGGCGACGATCCTCGGGGACCAACCCGATCCCCGCCGCCATCGCCGCCGTCGGCGAGCCGGCGGGCAGGGACTTGCCCCCGATCTCGACCGAGCCGGCGTCCCAGCGGTCGATCCCGAAGATCGCCCGGGCGACCTCCGTCCTGCCGGCGCCGACGAGACCGGCGAGGGCGACGATCTCCCCACTCCGCACCTCGAAGGAGACGTCGGTGAAGACACCCTCGCGCGTCAGCCGGTCGACCTTCAGCACGATCGGCCCGGGCTCCGTCGGGACCTTCGGGAACAACAAGCCCCTCACCCACGAGCGCAGCCGCAGCTCGCGCGATCGCGCATTTGCGCCCGACCTCGAGCCGGAGTCTGAGGTCGAAGCCAACCTCGGACTGCCCGCGGCTGAGGGCCCGGACACCGCCGCGAACGCGTGCCACGAGCCCCTGCTTCGCCATCGTCGCGAGGTCGCTGCGGACCGTGACCTCCGAAACCGAAAAGGTTTCCGCAAGCTCCGCAACAGGAACGGAATCGCGCGTCTCGAGCAACTCGAGCACCCGCCGCATGCGCTCATCTTGGGAGAAACCAGGGAATTCACGCGGTTCGACGATGGGCGCGACCTTATGTCGTCGTCACAGATGTGTCAAGAGCGCGTCTATCCTCGCTTTCGAATCGGATGGAATCGAAAGTCGATTCGTAAATCTGTCGGCGATCGTGCAGACTCTGCGGCATGGACGAGGCCTCCGCACTCGAGCAGCTGCGCCGACTCGAGATCGAGACCCCCTCCTGGGGCTACGGGAATTCGGGCACTCGGTTCCACGTCTACCCGTGGCCGGGCGCCGCTCGCTCGGTGCAGGAGCGGATCGCCGACGCCGCACTCGTCCACCGGCTCACCGGCACGTGCCCGCGCGTCGCGCTGCACATCCCCTGGGACGCGGTCGAGGATTACGGGGAGCTCGCACGCGTTGCAGGAGAGCAGGGCATCGGGATCGGCGCAATCAACCCCAACCTCTTCGGCGACGACGACTACCGCCTGGGCAGTCTCTGCCATCCCGACCAGGACGTCCGCGCGAAGGCGGTCGAGCACTGCCGGGAGTGCATTCGCATTGCCGAGGAAGTGGGCTCGGACGCCCTCAGTCTCTGGCTGGCGGACGGAACCAACTATCCCGGCCAGGACGACCTACGCAGCCGCCACGCGCGGCTCGTCGACGGGCTCGAGCAGGTGTACGCGGCACTGCCGCGAGGCATGCGGATGCTCGTCGAGTACAAGTTCTTCGAGCCCGGCTTCTACAGCACCGACCTACCCGACTGGGGAACCGCTGCACTCGTCTGCCGACGGCTCGGGCCGCAAGCGCAGGTGCTCGTCGACACGGGCCATCACCCGCAGGGAACCAATGTGGAGCAGATCGTCGCTCTGCTCCTGTCCGAAGATCTCCTCGGCGGGTTCCACTTCAACAACCGCAAGTACGCCGACGACGATCTGATCGTCGGATCGATCGACCCCTTCGAGCTCTTCCGAATCATGCTCGAGATCGCGCACGTCCCCGGACCTGAGGACGTCGCGTTCATGATCGACCAGTCGCACAACATCGAGGGGAAGATCGACGCGATGGTGCTCTCGGTCATGAACATCCAGACCGCCTACGCGAAGGCGCTGCTCGTCGACCAGGACCGGCTTACGCTCCTGCAAGCCGAGGGGGACGTGCTCGGTGCGCATCGAACGCTGCTCGAGTCGTTCGAAACCGACGTGCGACCCTTACTGACCCGGCTTCGTCGCGAGGCGGGGCTGGACCCGGATCCCTTCGAGGCGTTTCGCGCCGGGGGCTACGCCGAGGCGCTCGCCCAGGAGCGTGGAACCGCATCGGTCGAGAGCGCCTACGAGCAACTGTGAGCGTCGGCAAGGAGTCGTCATGAGCGAGAGAAGCGCATTCGTCCTCCGGATTCGGCCTGACCGGGTCGGCGACTACGTCGACGCCCATCGAAGCGTCTGGCCGGAGATGTTGGACGCTCTCCGCCGCGCGGGCATCCGCAACTACTCGATCTTCCGGTCCGGGAATGAAGTCTTCGGCTACTTCGAAGCCGACGATGTCGCCTCCGCGGCTCGCTACCTCGAGACGCAGGACGTGAGCAGCCGCTGGCAGGACCACATGGCCGAGCTGCTGGAAGAACGAGTGCCCGACGCCGGCCCTCCAACTCTCGAAGAGATCTTTCGTCTCGATTGACGCTCTCGGGAAACGTCTCGCAGAGGGTCCCGATCGGCTACCTCCGGCACGTCGGCAGGGACGGCGAGGACGGCCGTTCCCCTACGAGTGGTGCGAGTGACCCTCTCCGCCCTCGATTAGCCGCAGCACGGGCCGGGGGTCAGCCGGCGCAAGCAACTCCTCGAGCGCTGCAAGCCGGCGCCGCATGTCGTCGATGTCAACGCGCTCGAGTTGGTCGATGACGTCGCGCACATCCGCGATCAGCTCGTCGAGCTGTGTGTTCTCCATCCCTTGATGATGCACGCGCCGGCCCGGACACTCACGGACACATTTCGGTCATCTTTCAGCGACGACCGGGCGCGGATCGTATGCCCAAGGTGCGCCTCCGGCGAGAGGACACTCGTGCAGACGACGTTGTTGCAAACGCGAGCGAGTGGCCCGGTGTCAGCGTCCGGTCGACCCGAGCAGCCCTGTGGTGCACGATTCGCAACGGATTGATGGCTGGTGCGAAGGACAGGTGGGCTGACTGGCTGGCGGAGAGACGCTTTGGCGGGGACGCCGATCTCCGCCGTCGCGTTCTCGAGGACCTGACAGCACGCCGCGACAAGGTGCTCGACCTCGCCCGCCTCGCTGGCGGTGACACGTTGCTCGATGTCGGTTGCGGCGAGGGACTGATCGGCTTCGGTGCGCTCGATCGCAACGCGGGCGCCGTCATCTTCAGCGACGTCTCCGAGGATCTGCTCGAGCTCTGCACACGAGCCGCCGCTGATCTCGGCGTTCTTGAGCGATGCCGCTTCGTTCGCGCGTCCGCGGATGACCTCAGCGCGATCGAAGACGGCTCGGTTGACGTCGTGACGACTCGCTCGGTCTTGATCTACGTCGCCGACAAAGGAGCCGCGTTCAGCGAGTTCGCGCGAGTCCTGCGACCCGGCGGACGCATCTCGCTGTTCGAGCCAATCAACCGCTTCGCGGTGCGACCGGACGATACGTGGGCCGGCTACGACCTCTCGCCGCTCGCCGACCTCGGGGCGAAGCTCCGCGCCATCTACGAGACGATCCAACCGCCCGACTCCGACCCGATGCTTGACTTCGACGAGCGGGACCTGTTCCGGCTCGCAGAGGAGAGCGGCTTCTTCCCGGTTGAACTTCACCTCGAAGCCGAGAGCAGACCGAGCGAGCCACGCAACTGGCACAGCTTCCTGAACAGCGCCGGCAATCCGAACATCCCAACCTTGGCCGAGGCGATGGAACAGGCGTTCACGCCCGACGAACGCGAACGCTTCAGCGACCACCTGCGCCCACTCGTCGAACAAGGGCGCGGCCAACGGCGAATGGCCCTCGCGCACCTCGCAGCCGTCAAGGCAAACTGAGCGCCTCATCCCAAACCGCTCCGGGTGCATTTCCAGCCGCCGTCCGGGAGCGGTTGTCGGGCGCGAGGAGCCGGTTGTGCTTAGCATCCGAGAATGCTTCCCGAGGGCGTGTACCACTGGACCGCGACGCATCCCGAGTGGGAAGGGCCGGTGTCGGCGTATGCAATCGACGACGGCGAGCGGCTGATCCTCATCGACCCGATTGCCGTTCCGGACGACGTTCGCGCGCTGTTCGGATCGCGCGACGTGGTCACCATGCTCACCTCCACGTGGCACGAGCGCGACGCCGCATCGCTCGGCTTTCCCGTGTGGGCCCCGGCGCCTGATCGCCCCGAGGATCAGCTCGTCCCGGCGACGCGCTATGCGATCGGCCAGTCGATGTTCGGAATGGAGGCGTATCCCGGCCGTGAGGGCCAGCTCGACCTCGTGCTCTGGAGCGAACGAATCCGCGCGGTGATCGCCGGCGATACGCTGGTTGACCTGGGCAACGGGCTCGAGATCCCCGCCGGCTGGCTACCGGACGGGGTCACGGTCGAACAAGTCGCTACCGGGCTGAGGCCACTGCTCGACAAGCCCGTGGAGCTCGTGCTGCCGACGCACGGCGAGCCCGCCGACCGCGCGGCTCTCGAACGCGCCCTCGCCTGATCCGTGCGAGTACGACGCGGGGACGAACAGGGCATGGTCGGTAAGTTGCGGACCGAGATTGTCGGGCATGCCAACGAGGAAATCACCAACAGCATCTCCATCCACGTGTGCCCTAGCAAAACGGCCCTCCTGCAAGTCTCGGGGAGGGCCGTTCTCGGACTGTCAGAGCCATCGGGGCGCCGAGATTTGAACTCGGGACCTCTAGTCCCCCAGACTAGCGCGCTAACCAGGCTGCGCCACGCCCCGCGAGAGCCAACCGTAGCAACGACGTGCCGGATCCGGCACTAGGCCCGCAGAACGTGCAGATCGCGCTCTTCATCACCTGTCTCGCCGACACGTTCTTCCCCGAGGTGGGTCGTGCGACCGTCAGCGTGCTCGAAGGGCTCGGCCACGAGGTGGTGTTTCCGGAGGAGCAGACCTGCTGCGGCCAGATGCATTTCAACAGCGGTTACCGCGCCGAGGCCGATCGGCTCGCGCGTCGCTTCGTGAACATCTTCGGCGAGTTCGAGGTGGTCGTATCACCGTCGTCGTCCTGCGTCGGAACGCTGCGCGACGCGTACGGGCTGACGAATGTCTTCGAGCTCTCCGAGCTGCTCGTCCACCGGCTCGGCGTCGAGGACGTCGGCGCGAGTTTCCCCGGACGTGTCGCGTACCACCCGACGTGCCATTCCCTGCGCGTGACCAGGGTCGGTGATGCTCCGCTCCGCCTCCTTCGGCAGGTGAGAGGCCTGGAGCTCGTCGAGCTTCCGCGCGCCGACGAGTGCTGCGGGTTCGGCGGGACGTTCGCCGTCAAGAACGCCGACACGTCCACCGCGATGCTCGACGACAAGTGCGACGCGATCATCCAGACGGGCGCGGAGACGTGCACGGCGGTCGACGGGTCGTGCCTGCTCCACATCGGCGGCGGTCTCTCCCGGCAAGGCGCGCCCACCCGCACCGCTCATCTGGCACAGATCCTCGCGTCGAGATGACGAGCTTCCCCGACGCCGCGCGCGCCGAGCTCCAGAACGTCCAGCTGCGCACGAACCTTCGCGCCGCCACGGACACCATTCGCGGCAAGCGGGCCCGCGCGGTCGCGGAGCTGCCGGACTGGGAAGACCTGCGCGATGCCGGCAGGGCAATCAAGGAGGACGCCCTGGCGCAGCTCGGCGCGTATCTCGAGCAGTTCGAGGAGGCCGTCCTGAACGCCGGCGGCCACGTGCACTGGGCTCGCGACGCGTCCGAGGCGAACGCGGTGGTCGTCGACGTCGCGCGGAAGCATGGCGTGACCGACGTCGTCAAGGTGAAGTCGCTGACGACCGACGAGATCGGATTGAACCGAGCGCTCGCCGACGCCGGGATCACGGCGCTCGAGACCGACTTCGCCGAGCTGATCCTCCAGCTCGACGGCGACTGGCCCTCGCACATCCTGGTCCCGGCCATCCACCGCAACCGGCACGAGATCCGTGATCTCTTCGCACGGACGATCGCGCCCGGGATCACGTCGGATGACCCTCGCGATCTCGCCGAGGCCTCGCGTCGCTACCTCCGTGAGCGGTTTCTCGCAGCCCGCATGGGTGTGAGTGGTGCGAACTTCGGAGTCGCGGAGACCGGCACGGTCTGCGTCGTCGAATCGGAGGGGAACGGCCGAATGTGCACGACCCTCCCCCCCGTGCTCGTCTCGATCCTCGGCATCGAGAAGCTGATCCCGAGGTTCGCCGACCTGGGGGCGATGCTCCAGCTGTTGCCGCGCTCGGCGACCGGGGAGCGGATGAACCCGTACACCTCGCTCTGGACCGGCGTGTCGAGCGGTGATGGGCCCGAAGAGTTCCACGTTGTGCTGCTCGACAACGGACGGACGCGAGTGCTGGCGGATCGTGTCGGTCGTCAGGCGCTCCACTGCATCCGCTGCAGCGCCTGCCTGAACGTCTGTCCGGTCTACTCGAGGACGGGCGGCCATGCCTACGGATCCGTCTACCCAGGCCCGATCGGCGCGATCCTCACCCCCCAGCTCCGCGGGATCGAAAATGCCTCGTCACTCCCGTTCGCGTCGAGTCTGTGCGGTGCCTGCTACGAGGTCTGTCCGGTCAAGATCGACATCCCGAAGGTGCTCGTGCATCTCAGGGAGCAGGCCGTGGCGGCGAAACCGGACCGGCGTGAACGCGCAGCCTTCGGGTCGGCGGCATGGGCGTTCGCCTCTCCGAAGCATCTCGCTCGAGTGCAGCGGCTCGGCGCCCGGCTCTCCGTTCCGTTCGTCCAGGGCGGCATGATCCGCAAGCTCCCCCGGCCGCTCGACGCGTGGAGCCGTTCGCGGGATCTCAAGCCGCCTGCCCGACAGAGCTTTCGCGCCTGGTGGCGCAAGGAGCGTCGATGAGCCCGAGCGCCCGGGACGAGATCCTCACGCGTATCGCGCGTGCGCGACCCGCCGCCGCTCCGGGGCTGAGCATCCCACGCCGCTACCGCCGCGTCGGAACGCTCGATCACCAGCAGCGGGTCGAGCTCTTCTGCCGACGCGTCGGCGACTACCGCGCAACCGTCCGGCGGGTGGAGTCGTCCGAGATCGCCGCCGCGTGCGCCACGATCTGCTCGAGCCGAGGAGCGCGCACGCTCGTCGTACCCGGCGGTCTGCCGGCCGCCTGGCGGCCGCGGGGCGTCGCCCTCGTCGAGGACGACGCCGTCGCCGTCCGCGAGCTGGACGCGGTCGACGGGGCCGTGACCGGCTGCACGGTGGCGATCGCCGAGACCGGGACGATCGTCCTCACCGGCTCGGCCCACGAGGGCCGGCGGGCAATCACGCTCATCCCCGACCTGCACATCTGTGTCGTCAGGGAGCCCCAGATCGTCGAGCTGGTTCCGGAGGCGTTCGACCTCCTGATCCGACGCGGGCTCGAACGTAGCCCGCTGACGCTGATCTCCGGGCCGTCGGCGACCTCGGACATCGAGCTCGACCGGGTCGAGGGCGTGCACGGGCCACGCAACCTGTTCGTGCTGGTCGCAAGCTAGGAGCGTCCCGGTGCGGCGTGCGCCGCACCGGGACCAAACAGACGACAGTTAGTCGCCGCCGCGGCTCTGGTAGGCGGAGACGACTGCCTGCGCGAGGAGCTCCGCGCCCGACTGGCTCGGATGCACGTCGCACGTAGCCTCGTTGCCGGGGGTCGTGTTGAGGAGGCCTGCCTGGCACGTCTTTCCAGCGGTGGCGGCGGCAGCCTGCTTGAAGAGGGTGAAGGCGTCGGCAACGATTGCACCGTCGGCCTTGGCGTGGCTCGTGATCGCCTGATTCAGCAGCGACGTCAGAGCGGTGCCGGCCACGTCGCCGTAGTCGAGCGAGTAGTAGTTGACGACGACGAGGCGTCCGTGGAAGTGAGTCGCCTCGATTGCCTTGAAGATCGTGTCCATATTGCTGCTGATCGTTGCGAGCAGCGCCGGAAGGCCGTTGGCGATGCAGGTCGCATTCCCGGCGCACTGGTTCTCGAGGATGAACGCATCGTTCGCCCCCAACTGGATCGTGACGAGCTTCGTGTTCGGGTGCGAGTTCAAGAACGCGGTCGCGAAGGCGAGCTGCGTTCCCGGATAGGTCGTGTGGAGCGGATAGTTCGCCTTGTACGGACGGCAGCCGTTGTCGGCACCGGTCGCCGAGATGAAACCGGCCGTCGTCTCGCCCGGGCACGCCGCGTTGGTCGGCGTCTTGCCGAGGGCAAGGCCGACATAGGTCGGGAAGCCGATGAAGTTGTCCGGGTTTCGGTACTGGAACCCGGCCTGGGTGATGTAGCCGAACGAGACGCTGTCGCCGAGTGCCAGGTACGGGTGCCCTGGATCCGCCTGCGAAGCGCCGCCGCCGATCAGCAGCGCTACCGCTGCTGCGAGCGGCAGCAGGACTGCGACGAAGAGCCGCTTGTGCCAACCCTGAACGCGCATGGTTCTCCCCTCCGTGGACGTTGCGAGCGGCGATCCGGCCCCAACTCAGGGGGGCCAACGGCCAAGTTTCACGGGTGGACGGCGCCGGGGCAAGCGCCCGGCGGCACGGAATAGCGGTGTGCTTCAATCGTTGAAGTACATACAACTGCTGAACCACCGAAGGAGAGTCTCTTGCCCAACCTGCTGCTGATCCCGCTCGAGGACAGCGTCGTTTTCCCGAACATGTCGGTGACGCTGACCGTCGACGTCGGGGATGACGAACGCGTGTTCCTCGTGCCGGTGCACGAGGGCGAGTACGCGCGAGTCGGCACCGTCGCCGAGGTCTCGGGACGGATGCGCCTGCCGGGAGGCGGCGCCGCCGTCACCCTGGACGGCCTCCACCGAGGGGTCGCCGGAGCCGCCCAGACAAGCCCCGACGGCCGCCTGCGCGTCGAGGTCGAAGAGCACGTCGACGAGGACCCGCCCCGTGTCGAGACGGTCGAGCTCGAACGCGAGTACCGCGCGGTCGTCGAGGAGATCCTCGACCTCCGCGAGGCGGATCCGCGGATCCGCGAGTTCGTGCGGGCGATCACAAGCACCGGCGCACTGGCGGACACCTCCGCCTACGCGCCCGACATCAGCTTCAACGACAAGGTCGAGCTGCTCGAGGCCGTCGACGTCGTCGAGCGCCTCAAGCTGTCGCTGCGCTTGCAGCGGGAGCGCCTCGCAGAACTGCAGGTCCGCCGCCGCATCCGAGAGGACGTCGAGTCCGGCGCCCAGAAGCAGCAGCGCGAGTACATCCTGCGCCGCCAGCTCGAGTCGATCCGCAAGGAGCTCGGCGACGACGACGGCTCCGCCGCCGAGGACTACCGTTCGCGGATCGCCGAGGCCGATATGCCCGACGCGGTTCGCGAGCAGGCCGAGCGCGAGGCGGGCCGGCTCGAGCGCATGGGCGACCAGAGCGGCGAGTCGCAGATGATCCGCACCTACCTCGACTGGCTGCTCTCCGTGCCGTGGGGCAAGCGCTCCGAGGAGCGCCTCGATCCCGCCTACGCACGCGAGGTGCTCGACGCCGACCACGCCGGGCTCGAGGATGTCAAGGACCGCATCGTCGAGTACCTGGCCGTCCGCAAGCTCCGCGAGGAGCGCGGCATCGAGGAGGACAAGCGCTCGGGCGCGATCCTCACCCTGATCGGCCCGCCCGGGACCGGCAAGACGTCGGTCGGCGAGTCGATTGCGCGGGCCTTGAACCGCGAGTTCGTGCGCATGTCGCTCGGCGGCGTGCGCGACGAGGCGGAGATCCGCGGCCATCGGCGCACCTACATCGGCGCCCTGCCGGGTCGCCTGGTTCGCGCGCTCCGGGATGCCGGAACGATGAACCCGGTGATCCTCCTCGACGAGGTCGACAAGGTCGGCGCCGACTGGCGCGGCGACCCGTCGGCGGCATTGCTCGAGGTCCTCGACCCCGCGCAGAACCACTCGTTCCGGGATCACTACCTCGACGTCGAGCTCGACCTGTCGCAGGTCGTGTTCATCGCGACGGCGAACATCGCCGACACGATCCCGGGACCGCTGCTCGACCGCATGGAGGTCATCCGCTTCGACGGTTACACCGTCGACGAGAAGGTCGCGATCGCCCAGGGGTATCTCTGGAAGCGGCAACGCGAGCGCAACGGGCTCCTCGAGGAGGAGGTCGACATCAGCGGCGAGTTGCTCGAGACGATCGTCAGCGAGTACACGCGCGAGGCCGGCGTGCGCCAGCTGGAGCGCGAGCTCGGGAAGCTGCTGCGCAAGACCGCGACTCGCATCGTCGCCGGCGACATCGAAGCACCGGTGCACGTGAGCCTCGAGCTGGTGCGCGACGCGCTCGGACGCCAGCGCTTCTACCAGGAGTCGGCCGATCGCACGGCCGTGCCGGGAGTGGCCACCGGGCTCGCGGTGACCGGCACCGGCGGCGACGTGCTCTTCGTCGAGGCGACCTCCATGAAGGGGTCCGACGGCCTCGTGCTCACCGGGCAGCTGGGCGACGTGATGAAGGAGTCGGCGCGGATTGCGCTGACCTACGTCCGCTCGCACGCCGAGGAGCTCGGGCTCGAGGAGGACGCGTTCGACGATCGCTCGTTCCACGTCCACGTCCCCGCCGGGGCAATCCCGAAGGACGGTCCGAGCGCCGGCATCACGATGACGACCGCGATCGCGTCGCTGCTCTCTGGCCGCCCCGTCAAGCACACGGTCGGGATGACCGGCGAGGTCACCCTGCAGGGCCGCGTGCTTCCGATCGGCGGCCTGAAGCAGAAGGCACTCGCCGCGCACGCCGCCGGCCTGACGGACGTGATCATTCCGGAGCGGAACCGCGCCGATCTCGACGACGTCCCCGAAGACGTGAAGGCGGAGCTCCGTTTCCACCCGGTGATGACGCTCGACGAGGTGCTCGCACTGGCACTCGAAGCGGCGCCTGCGCCCTCGGCACATGCGCTGCCGTAGCTGCAAGCCGATCCCCGAGGAGGTTCGCCGTGCGGCGGACCTCCTCGAGCGGCGCTGGACCGTGTCGATCATCTGGGCCTCCTCGGAAGGAGCAACGCGCTTCGGCGAGTTCGCTCAGTCGCTCGGCCCGATCCCGCCCGCAACCCTGGCGGCGCGTCTCACCGAGCTCGAGGAGGCGGGCGTGCTGGCGCGGGTCACCGTCGAGGGCCGGCCGCCCCGCACCGAGTACCGGCTGACCGAGCGCGGCGTGCAACTGCGCGCTCTCGTCACCGTGTTGCAGCAGTTCGCGGCGACCTAGCCCACCACGAGGTCGGCGAACGAAGCCGAGGTCTTGCCGAACTCCCACCAGCCCGACACCGACGGCCGGACGAACGCCATGCTGCGGCCGTAGACGAGCGGGATCAGCGCGACCTGGTCGGCCACGGCCATCCGGTCGGCCTCGTGGAACAGCGCGAGGCGCGAGCGGTCGCTCCGCTCCTGGCGGGCACGCTCGATCAGCTCGTCGAAGGGACCGTAGGCGAACCCACCCTCGTTCGTCTTCGACTCGGAATGCAGCAGCAGCCGCAGGTAATACTCGGGGTCGCTGTACCCGGGAAGCCAGCCGGTCACCACGATCGGCGCGATCAGCACCTCCCAGGGCCGCGCCAGCCGCCACGCGTCGTCCACCGTCCAGGTCGGGACGTCGACGTCGAGCGAGAGGACCTCGCGCCAGCCGGCTGCGATCAGCTCGACCAGCGGCCGCCACTGCTCGACGGCGGCCAGCTTGATCGTCGCAGAGGCGCCCGACCGAGCGAGGAGCTCGCGCGCCAGCTCCGGGTCGTAGCGCGGAACGATGTCGGGAGTGTGCCCCTGGAGCGCCGGCGGCACGAGTCCGCCCGTGGCGACGAGCATGTTCCCCGCGACGCGCTCGGCGAGCGACTCGCGGTCGATCGCGTGCGCGAGCGCCCGCCGGAAATCGACGTTCGCGGTGGTCGCGTTCGAGTGATCGAAGGCGAGATAGCTCGTCCATGCCGCCGGCCCGGTGACCGCCGACCCGACGTCGGTCGGCGGCACCTGGTCGGCCATCCGCGGCGTGTAGCGCACGGAGATCATCTCCAGCTCCCCGCGTGCGAGCGGCTCGAGCGATGCCGCGACGCCGGCCCGACGCAGAACGACGCGACGGACATTGCCGTTCCGCGCAACGTTCGCGTACTCCGCACGGCGCTCGAGCACGACCGTCTCGTCCGTCCGCTCGACGATCCGGAACGGGCCCGAGACCACCTGCTTCCCGACCGCGGTCCACTCGTCGCCGAGACCCTCGATCGCGTGGCGCGGCTGCGGCCCACCGTCGGGACGGTTCATCACGCTCATGAAGTACGGCGCCGGCGCGGCCAGCCGGAACTCGACGGTTCGGTCGTCGAGCGCGCGCACGCCGATCTGGTCCGCGTCGGTGGTGCGCCCGAGTGCGTAGTCCTGTCCGTTCTCGAGCACGTAGTAGATGGCGACGGACGAGCCGGGGCGCACCGGGTCGAGCACCCGCTTGATCCCGAACTCGACGTCGTGCGCGGTCAGCGGCGCGCCGTCCGACCACGTGAGCCCTTCGCGCAGATGGAAGACGTAGCGCATCCCGTCGTCGGCGATTTCCCAGCGCTCGGCGAGCGACGGGACGATCGTGCGCTCGGGCCACGCCTCGACCAGGCGGTCGAACAGCTGCATGCAGAGCTGGATGTTCGGCCACGCGATCGCGGACGCGGGATCGACGTCGTTGGGCAGGAAGCTCGTCGCGATCCGAAGCTCTGCCGTCGCGGCGACCGGCTCGACCGGCTGCCAGTGATCGAACGCATCCTGGTAGGCGGCGTTCGCCTCGGCGAACCGGAGCGACGCATGCAGCGCGAGCGCGAGCTTGAAGAGGACGAGGGCGACCTCACGCGACTCGCCGCGGCGCTTCAGGAGCTCGAGCAGTTCGCTGTAGTGCTCGATCGCCTCGCTGAGCGCGTACTCCTGCCGCGCCTTGTCACCTGCGCGCGTCAGGTAGTCGACCGCCTTCGTCTCGTCCGCGGCCGCGAGCCAGTGGTGGGCCAGGATGCCGAGCGCCTCCTCCCCGCCCTCCTCGCGGCGCCGCTCGAGCCACTCTGCGGCCTCGCGATGGAGGCGGCGCCGCTCCTCCCCGACGATCGTTCGGTACACCGCTTCCTGGATCAGCGCATGCTTGAAGCGGTACTCGGGCTGGGGCCAACGCCTGCTCTCGCGCACCAGGTCGAGGCGTTGCAGCTCCCGCAGCGATTCGCGCAGCCCGGCGTCCGGCGCGACGCCCTCGAGCAGCGGCAGTCCGAACTGCCGGCCCAGCACCGAGGCCGCGGTCAGCGTGCTCCGGTGGGACGCCGCGAGCCGGTCGACCCTCGCGATGATCACCTGCTCGACCGTCGCCGGGATCTCGACCGAGGTCTCGTGGTCGAAGCGGTAGCCGCCGTTCGACCGGACGAGGGCGCCCGAGTCGGTGAGCCCTCGAACCAGCTCCTCCAGGAAGAAGGGGTTGCCCTCGGCCTGGTCGAGCACGCGCCGTTCGAGCTCGGCCGGCAGTGCGTCGTCGCCGACGAGGGCGTGGAGCAGCTCCCGTTCCGCGTCGCCGGCGAGCGCCTGCAGCGCCAGTTCGTGCGACCGGTGCGGGTAGAGGCGCGCCGCGAGCTCGCGGAGCCCGGACGACTGGTGGTCGGGATCGGGACGCTGCGTGACGACGAGCAGGACGGCGGCCTCCTCGGTCAGACCGAGCAGCCGTTCGAGCAGGAGCAGTGAGGTCGCATCGATCCAGTGGACGTCTTCGACCGCCACGATCACGGGCCGCTCCGCGGCGAGCAGCTGCAGCAGCTCTTCCAGGACCTCGAACGTCCGGTACTGGAGCGCCTCCGGGGAGAGCTCCGCGAGCCGCTCGGCGGCGTCGGGCTCGAGCGTCAGACCGAGGACGCTGCCGAGGTACGGATACAGCTCGCTCCCGCGTTCGCCCGCGAGGCGATCGACTGCGCGGCGAAGAAGCAGCCTGGAGCGCAGCTCCGGATCGTCGACCGACAGCCCGAGCCAGTCGCGCAGGAGCTCGCGGAAGGGCCAGTAGGGCATCGACTCGCCGTAGGAGACGCACCGGCCTTCGAGCCACAGCACGGGCCGTTCCCCGGCGGCCGTCTCCGCGATCCGGCGCAGCTCCGCCAGCAGCCGGCTCTTGCCGATCCCGGCCTCGCCGCCGACCAGCAGGATGCCGCCCGAGCCGCTCGTCACCAGCTCGACGGCAGCCGTCGCGCGTGCGATCTCGGCCGTCCGCCCTACCAGCAGCGCGTCCTCGTCCGGCCTCGAGGCCCCGGCCGCCCGGAGCACCTCATACGCCACGACCGGGCCGGCCTTTCCCTTGAGCTCGAGGCTACGCGGCTCGCCGACGCTGAACACTCCCTCGACCAGCCGGACGGTCTCCGCACCTGCGAGCACCGACCCGGGGTCCGCCTGTCCCTGCAGGCGAGAGGCAACGTTGACGGCATCGCCGACCGCCCCGTACTCGACTCGACTTCCCGCGCCGACCGGGCCGACCACCACGGTGCCGGTGTCGACGCCGACGCGCGCGCCGAAGCCCGTGATCCCGAAGCTCCGTTCGACCTCCGCCGCGTACGTTCGCAGCTCATCGGCGATCTGCAGGGCCGCGCGGAGCGCCCGCTCCGGGTCGTCCTCGTGCGCGGTCGGCGCGCCGAACAGCGCGAGCACCCCGTCACCCGCGAGGTCCTTGACCGTGCCGCCGAATCCCTCGACGGCGTGCACCATTCGCGCCACGGCGTCGCCGATCAGGAGCCTGACCTCCTCGGGGTCGAGCCGCTCCCCCAAAGACGTCGACCCGACCAGATCGGCGGCGAGCGCGGTGACCACCCGCCGCTCTTCGCGCATTGCGGCTTTCGCGCTCATGGTCGCTGTAGTCTCGCAGTCGAGTGGCCGGACGCGATGTGCCCCTGTCCCGCTGGGTCGCAGCGGTCGCGACGGCACAGTTCGCAGTCCTTGCCGCGACCAGCACCCGGTATGGATTCCACCGGGACGAGTTGTATTTCATCGTCGCCGGATCGCACCCTGCGTTCGGTTACCCGGATCAGCCGCCGCTCGTCCCGCTTCTGAGCTGGGCGATGCACGAGCTCTCACCGGGATCGCCGTTCGCGCTGCGTATTCCCTCGGCGCTCGTCGCAGCCGCGACGACAGTGCTCGCGGCATTGGTGGCGCGCGAGGTCGGCGGCGCGCAGCGGGCGCAGGTGATCGCTGCGGCATGTACCGCATCGTCCGGGGTCGCGCTCGCCGTCGGCCATTTCGTGACGACCACGACGTTCGATCTGCTCAGCACGACCGCATTTCTCTGGCTCGTCATCCGCGCTGTCGTCCGCCGAAGCGGCCCGTCGATGCTCGCAGCAGGCATCGTGGCCGGGGTCGGCTCCGAGGCGAAGCCGCAGGTCGGCTTCGTGGCCGTCGCCGTCGTGGCATCGCTGATCGTCGTCGGCCCGCGGCGGCCGCTGCGATCATGGTGGACGGCCGGCGGCGCCTTCGCGGCCGTCGCCATCGCGGCGCCGTACGTGATCTGGCAGCAGGCGCACGGCTGGCCGCAGCTCACCGTGGCCCGCAACATCGCCGGCTCGGCCGAGGGTGGGCGGGTCGGGTTCATTCCGTTCCAGCTCGTGATGGTCAGCCCGGTGCTCGTTCCGGTCTGGATCGCGGGCCTGGCGGCCCCGTTTCGCCGGGGCGCGCTCCTCCTCGTGCGGTTCGTTCCGCTGACCTACGCGGTGCTGCTCGTCGCCTACATCGTCGGGAACGGCAAGGCGTACTACCTGGCGAGCCTCTACCCGGCCGTACTGGGCCTGGGAGCATTGCCGACGGCGGACTGGACGGCACGCTCGCGCGGACGACTGCGCTGGCTCGGAGCCGGAATCGCGGTCAGCGCCGCGATCAGCGCGCTCGTCGCTCTGCCGCTGCTGCCCGAGCGGTCGCTGCAGGGGAGCGTCGTGATCGCCCTCAACCCCGACCTCGGCGAGACGGTCGGCTGGCCGAGGTTCGTCGAGACGGTGGCGGACACCTGGAAGGCGATCCCACCCGCCGAGCGGGCCCGAACAGCGATCTTCACCGCGAACTACGGCGAAGCCGGCGCGATCGACGTGCTCGGACGGTCACACGGTCTGCCGCGTGCCTACAGCGGTCACAACGGCTTCAGCGAGTGGGGCCAACCCCCGGGCCGGGACGACCACGCCCTGCTGATCGGCTTCGACGACGCGGCCGACGCCGGCCCGGCCTTCGACGGGTGCCGGACGCTGGCCACGGTGGACAACGGCGTCGGCCTCGACAACGACGAGCAGGGCCTGCCGCTCCTGCTCTGCCGGCCAAGCGCCTCGTGGTCGGCGCTCTGGCCGGGCCTCACCCACTTCAACTGATCGGCCGGCCGGGCCTTTCCGGATCGCCGCCGGTGGCGTATTGTGGGGAGCTCGGGGGCGACGGCAGGCGTCGCCGCTTTCGAGCAAGAAGGCGCTCGGTGGGGCCCCCAACCCCCCAGTGGTCGTTTGCCGGGACCCCACCGGGCATGAAGGTAAGACGCCGCCGGGCCGCCGGGGTTAGCCGTTCAGGCGCTTGAAGAGGCGATCGACCAGATCCGGCATCGTTTCGAGCTTTTCGGTGATCACCCGCACCCGGTACTCCCGGAAGTGCTCCGGCTCCACGTCGAGCGCCTCCGCCAGCGTCTTGACGACGTCGTTCGACGGCACCGGGCGGTTGCCGTGGACGAGGTGGTTCAGGTACCCGGCCGAGAGCCCGGTCTTGGCGGCCAGGGCGCGGTAGGTGACGCCGGACTCGTTCATCAGGCGCTCGACCGCCGGCCCGAACGCCTCCGTCGTATAGCGCCGGCGCCTCGGCATCGCCTAGACCTCCTTCCCCAGGTCGGCCACGGCCACACGCCGCTCCTCCCCGGTGCTGCGCCGTCGGACGTCAACGGCTCCGTCCTCGAGGCTCTTTCGACCCACGGTCACGCGCACCGGAATCCCGATCAGGTCCGCATCGGCGAACTTCTCGCCGGGACGCTGGTCTCGGTCGTCGAGGAGGACCTCCTTTCCGGCCTGCGAGAGCGCCTCGGCCGCCCGCTCGCCGATCTCCTCCGCCCCCGTCAGGACGACCACGTGGACATCGTAGGGCGCCACCGCCGCCGCCCACACGATGCCGTGCTCGTCGTGGCTCTGCTCGACGGCGGCCGCCATCACCCGGGCGAGCCCGATTCCGTAGCTGCCGCCGAGAAGAGGCTTCTCGGTGCCGTCGTGGTCGAGGAATGTCGCGCCGAGCGGATCCGAGTAGCGGCTACCGAGCTTGAAGATGTGCCCCACCTCGATCGCGGTCTGGAAGCGGAGCGCACCGCCGCAGTTGGGGCACGTGTCGGTCTCGGCCGACGCGCGCAGATCGGCGAAGCGCGCGTCGTAGTCGCGGCCGGCCTCGACACCGCGCAGATGAAAGCCGTCGTGGTTGGCGCCCGCAACGAACTGGCCGTCCTGAAGTGTGAGATCGGCGATCACCTCGCCGTCGAAGCCGACGGGTCCGAGCGACCCCCCGGAAGCACCGAAGGCGGCGCGAATCTGCTCGTCGGTCGCCGGCCAGAGCGGCTCGCCGAACGCAGCCGCGAGCTTCGCCGTCTCGAGCCGGTCGTCGCCGCGGACCAGTGCCAGCACAACCGTCCCGTCGTGCTTCGCGTGCGGCATCGCCTTCGAGGTCGCAGCGACGTCGATGGCAAGGTACTCGGCGAGCGCTTCGCAGGTCGTCACTCCCGGCGTCTCCACCTCTTCGGGCGCGGGGAGCCGCTCCGGCGACCTTGGCGGCCGTGGGACCGTCCGGGCGATCTCGAGGTCAGCTGCGAAGTCGCCGCGCTCGCATGTGACGAGGGTGTTCTCGCCGGCGCCTGAGGGCGCGAGGAAGTCGTACGACTCCTTGCCCCCCATCATCCCCGGCTCGGCCTCGACCTCGTGGTAGTCGAGGCTGAAACGGTCGAAGATCCGGTGGTACGCCTCGCGTTGCTTGCGGAAGCTCTGGTCGAGCCCCGCCTCGTCGCGGTCGAATGAGTAGGCGTCCTTCATGATGAACTCGCGCATCCGGATCAGGCCCTTGCCGGGGCGCGGCTCGTCACGCTCCTTGATCGAGAAGTGGTACAGCATCTGCGGGAGCTGCCGGTAGCTCTGGAGCTCGCGCGCGTGGAACGTGACCGTCTCCTCATGCGTCAGCGGCAGGACGTAGTCGGCTCCCTTGCGGTCCTTCAAGCGGAAGAGCTCGTCGATGAAATCGCGCTTCGTCTGCTGCCAGAGCTCGAGCGGCGTCAGCACCGGCATCAGCATCTCCTGGCAGCCGATCGCGTCCATCTCCTCGCGGATGATCTGCTCGATCTTCCGGTGCACGCGCCAGCCGAGCGGCAGGAACGTCCAGACGCCGGCGGCGACCTGGCGGATGAAGCCGCCGCGGACGAGCAGCTTGTGGCTCACGGCCTCGGCGTCGGCCGGGGCGTCGCGCAGCGTGGGAAGGAAGAGCTCTGAAGCCCGGGCGATCATCGTTGCCTTCCCAGGCTACCGCCCGCGGGCGGGGCCTGGATTCCTCAGTGTCAGAGCGGAATCGCCGAGGCCTCGGCCATTGCCAGAGCCGCAGGCTTCGCCATCTTGAGCCGCTTCGGGCGGTGCATGCCGCCGGCGATCCACCGGTCGATCTCGCGAAAGAGCTCGTCGACGAGGACGTCGCCGGGCACCTTCCTGAGCACACGCCCGTGGCCGTAGATGAACCCGACATCGCGGCCGCCGGCGATCCCGAAGTCCGCGTCACCGGCCTCGCCGGGCCCGTTCACGGCGCAGCCGAGCACCGCGACCTCGAAGGCTTCCGGGTAGGTGCGCAACCGCTCTTCGACCCGCTCTGCCAGCTGCTGGACGCCGACGTTGTCCCGCCCGCAGCTCGGGCAGGCGATCATGATCGGCCCGCGCTCCCGAAGGCCGAGCGCCTTCAGGATCTCGTACGCGGCCTTCACCTCTTCGACCGGGTCGGCGGTCAGCGACACGCGGATCGTGTCGCCGATCCCATCCACGAGGAGCGCACCCATCCCGACCGCACTCTTGATCACACCCGAGTACGGAGTCCCCGCCTCCGTCACGCCGAGGTGGAGCGGGTACGGAACCTTGGCGGCGAGCAGTCGATACGCGCGGATCATCGTCGGCACGTGGCTCGACTTCACCGAGATCTTGAAGTCGCGGTAGTCGAGCTGCTCGAGCAGCCGCACCTCTTCGAGCGCCGCCTCGACCAGCGCCTCGGCCTGGTCCTGCTGCGCGAGCTCCGTCAGATGCTTGGGCAGCGACCCCGAGTTGGCGCCAATGCGCATCGGCGTGCCCGCCCGCTTGGCCGCCAGTACCACCTCGGCGACCTTGTCCGGGCCGCCGATGTTGCCGGGGTTGATGCGGACTGCAGCGACACCGGCATCGATCGCTCGCAGAGCGAGAGACGCGTTGAAGTGGATGTCGGCGATCACCGGCAACGGGGAGAAGCGGACGATCCGCGGCAGCGCGTCGGCATCTTCGGTCTTCGGGACCGCAACCCGAACGACCTCGCAACCTGCGCTGGCGAGCGCGGCAATCTGCGCCGTCGTCGCCTCGACGTCGTGCGTCTTGGTGAGCGTCATCGACTGGACGACGACCTGCGCCCCGCCACCGATCTGGACGCCCCCGACGCTGACGGAGCGCTCGCTCGCCACGCCGCTAGCGTAGCGACGGCATCGCTAGCCGCCGCCGCCGAACAGGTCGTTGCGAAGCCCGAAGTACATCAGGACGCCGAACAGCGCCAGCCCGACGACGGTGTAGCGCAGGTAGACGGACTGCTTGAACGTGTGGCCGCGGAGCTTTTCGACGAGCGCCATCACGATGTGACCTCCGTCGAGCGGCAACACCGGCAGCAGGTTCAGGAGCCCGAGGGCGAGGCTCACGAAGCCGAGGACGAGCAGGAAGCTGCGGAGGCCTTCTCGCCAGGCGGCGGCCGACACCCGCACGATGCCGACCGAGCTCGAGACCTGACTGGTGTCGCGTCCCGCAAAGAGGTGACCGATCCCGGTGACCGTGTCAGAGGTGATGCCCCAGGTGAGGCCGAGGGCATCACGCGCCGCTGCGGGAGGCGACTCGCCTGCGCCCGTTCGTGACTCGAACTCGACTCCGATCCGGTAGGCGCCGTCGCTGAGCCGCGCGCGCAGCGGGATCGCCACGCGCCGCCCGCCTCGATCGACGACGAGCGTGAACGGCCGGCCGGCGGTCGCGCGAATGCGAGTGGGTATCTCCTTGAGTGCGACCCGGGCACCGGCAACCGACACGATCTCGTCGCCTTTCTGGACTCCGGCTGCGGCTGCTGGCGTGTGCGGCACGACCCGGCCGACGATCTTCGTGTCGCGGGTCGTCGCGACCATGAAGAGGCAGGTGAACAACACGATCGCGAAGAGGAGGTTCACGGCCGGGCCGGCGGCGATCGCCACGAGGCGACGCCACGTGTCCTGGCGCCAGTAGGCATCGGGGGCGAGCTGGCCCTCCAGCTCCTGCCAGGCGGCGGTCGAGCCGTACGCGGGCCGCAGCTCCTCGAGCGCCGCTCGGGCGCTCGGGTCGTCGCCGTCCTCGATCGCGGCATCGAGCCGCGCGAGCTCGGCACGGTGCTCGACCTGATCCGCCTCGCTCAGCATCGAGGCGAGCCCGCCCGGCGACGGGCGGCTCATGCCGGGGATCTTCACGTAGCCACCGAGTGGGATCGAGCCGATC
The DNA here is from genome assembly GCA_963742605.1 of uncultured Thermoleophilia bacterium. GTDB lineage: Bacteria > Actinomycetota > Thermoleophilia > Gaiellales > Gaiellaceae > PALSA-600. The sequence continues at coordinate 522,296 of CAVUNA010000007.1, forward strand.
CCGTACTCGACGCCGCCGCGCCTCGTGCGCACGATCGGCGGCCCGAAGCCCAGATAGAACTTGCGCGGCGTCATCCCGACCGCGCGCGCCGCGAAGAAGTGTCCCGCCTCGTGAATCATCACGAGCAGGGCCAGCCCGAAAATTGCGATCGCGATGCTCACGAAACAGCCACCAAATCGCGCGCGCGTGCGTCCGCCTCGCGTAGCTCGTCGAGGTCGCGCGCAGGCGCACCGTCGACGTGGTCGAGGACGTCCTCGACGCGCGAAGCGATCTCGAGAAAGCCGATGCGGCCGTCGAGGAACGCGGCGACGGCGACCTCGTTCGCGGCGTTGAACGCGCAGGGATACGTCCCGCCTCGCTCGCCAGCCTCGCGCGCCAGAGCGAGGAGCGGAAAGGTCTCGAGGTCGGGCTCGAGGAACTCCAGCGGGCTCGCCGAGACGAGATCGAGCGAAGGAACCGGCGTTGGGGCCCGATCGGGGTACGTGAGCGCGTACGAGATCGGCACGCGCATGTCCGGGTAGCCGAGGTGCGCGACGGCCGCACCGTCGCGGAAGCGGACAAGCCCGTGCACGATCGATGTCGGATGGATGACGACTTCGATCCGCTCGTACGGCATCTCGAAGAGAAAGTACGCCTCGATCACCTCGAGGCCTTTGTTCGCGAGCGTGGCAGAGTCGACGGTGATCTTCGCGCCCATCGCCCAGGTCGGGTGGGCGAGCGCCTCCTCCGCCGTCACGTCGGCAAGCTCGTCGCGGGTCCAGCCGCGGAAGGGCCCCCCGCTCGCGGTCAGCACGATGCTCTCCGGCTCCCCGGTGCGCGCGCACTGGAAGAGCGCGGAGTGCTCGCTGTCGACCGGGAGGAGCGCTCCGCCGCCCCGCGCGCGCGCGGCGAGCGCGAGGTCGCCGGCCGCAACGAGGCTCTCCTTGTTCGCGAGCGCGAGGGTGACGCCGTGCTCGAGGGCCCACATCGTCGCCGGCAAGCCGGCGAAGCCGACCGTCGCATTGAGGACGACGTCGGGGCGCGCTCGTTCGAGCAGGTCGGTCGGGTCGCCTCCGACCTGGGTCAGCGGCGCGAGCCCGTCGATCGGAGTCGACCCGCTGCCGGCCGCGACCAGCTCGAGCTCCGGGTCCGCGCCGATCACCTCGAGCGCCTGGCGTCCGATCGATCCCGTCGCACCGAGCAGCGCGATCCGCTTCACGCGTGAAGTGTGCCCGCCCGAGCACACGACGAGCCGAGGGTGGCAGCCACCCTCACAGAACCGTCACAGGAACCTGCGCTTTCCCCGCTCAGAGGCGAATCCTCCAGGTGGCAGCCATCGTCACGAGAGTGTGACCGCGGGCTACGTCAGCGCCAGGATCGCGAAGTACGCGGCCGGGGCTGCGAACAGGAACGCGTCCATACGATCGAGCATCCCGCCGTGTCCGCCGAGGAGTCGCCCCGAGTCCTTCACTCCGGCGTCCCGCTTCATCAGCGACTCGAACAGGTCGCCGAGCGGAGCGGCCACCGCGAGGACGACGCCGAGCACGATCGACTGGCCGATCGTCAGGTAGTGCTGCTTGTAGAGCGCAACGAAGGTGACAAAGATCGTCGCAGCGGCACCGAAGACGAACCCTTCCCACGTCTTCCCCGGAGACGTCGAAGGCGCCATCTTGTGACGGCCGAGCAGGCGGCCCCCGAGATACGCGAGCGTGTCCCCCGCCCACACGGCGAGCAGCACCGTGTACAGCACCAGACGGCCCTCGTCCGGGATCGCGCGCAGGAGAATCAGAAACGCCAGGCCGAGCCCGATCCAGACCGCGCCCATGACGGTGGTGCTGACGGCGGCCGTCGGCGCCTGCCGCGCCCGCGAGATGACCTTGAGGCTGAAAGCGAGCGGAAGTGTCACCAGGACGCCGCCGAGCATCCACTCGGAACCTCCGAGCTGCGCGCCCACGAGCGCGAGCGCCACGCCGACGTAGCCCGCGAGGGAGAGCGGTGCGTGCGCCCGGCTCATGAGCCAGAACTCGTGCAGCGCCAGCAGCGCGGCGATCGCGACGAGAGCGAACATCCACCAACCGCCGAGGTAGGCGACGCCGAGCACCACTGGCAACAGCACGACGGCGACGAGGATTCTCGAGACGAACGAGCTCAACGGCCGCCGAACCGACGGCGGCGCGAGGCGTACTCCGCGAGCGCGCGCCGCAGGTCACGCTCGTCGAAGTCGGGCCAGTACGTGTCCACGAACACCAGCTCGGTGTAGGCGAGCTGCCACAGCAGGAAGTTCGAGATGCGCACCTCTCCGCTCGTCCGGATCAGGAGGTCCGGATCGGGAAGGTCGGGCGCATAGAGATTGGCGGCGAACACGTTCTCGTCGATGTCCTCCGGCTCGACTCCGCTCTCGACGAGGCGCCGCGCCGCCTCGACGAGCTCTGCGCGGCCGCCGTAGTCGAACGCGACCCAGAGGTTGATCCGCGTGTTCAGCTCGGTACGATCCTCCATCGCGGACATGCGCGACTGAAGCTGCTCGGGTGCTCGATCGCGACGACCGATGAAGCGCACGCGCACACCCTGTTCGGCGAGATCGGGGAGCTCGCGCTCGATCGTCTCGGCGAAGATCTCCATCAGGGCGTCCACCTCCTCCTCCGATCGCGACCAGTTCTCGGTCGAAAAGGCGAACACGGCGAGATCGTGGATGCCGATGTCGATCGCGGCCTCGACGGTTCGCCGCACGGTCCGTGCGCCCGCACGATGGCCGGCCGCGACCGGGAGCCCGCGCTTGCGAGCCCAACGCCCGTTCCCGTCGAGGATGATCGCCACCGACTGCGCGACCTCGGGCAGGGCCGGCTCCGGCGCAGGCTTGATCCGGCGGAGCGTGCGGATGCGAGAGATCAAGTTCACGGAGGCGCCTAAACCTCCATGATCTCGGCTTCCTTGCGCTTCAGCAGATCGTCGATGCGCGTCACGTGGTCATCGGTGACCTTCTGCACGCGCTGCTCGGCGGCCCGCTCCTCGTCGTCGCCGACGTCCCCGTTTCGAACCAGCTCCTCGAGGTGCTTGATCGCGTCGCGCCGGACATTGCGCACCGCCACGCGGCCCTCCTCGGCCATGTGACGGACGAGCTTCACAAGCTCCTTGCGACGCTCCTCCGTCAGCTGCGGGATCGGTAGCCGGATCAACTTGCCGTCGTTCGACGGCGTCAGCCCGAGATCGGACTCCTGAATCGTCTTCTCGATCTGCTTGATCGACGACGGATCGAACGGCTGGATCGTGAGCATTCGCGGTTCGGGGGCGTTGATCGTCGCGAGATTCTTGAGCGGCGTCGGCGTGCCGTAGTAGTCGATCGTGATCCGGTCGAGCAGTGCCGGCGCGGCGCGGCCCGTCCGCACGGAGTTGAAGTGCTCGTGTGTCGCCTCGACCGACTTGTCCATCCGCTGATCCGCATCCGAAACGAAATCCTCGATCACCGTTCTCGTTCTCCTTCGGGAGGTGTGGCCACAACTGTGCCGATCGGCTCCCCGCGGCTTACCCGCACGATGTTGCCGGGCGCGAGCTCGAAGACGTGGATCGGCAGCTGATTGTCCATGCAGAGCGAGAGCGCGGTCGTGTCCATCACCTTCAGCCCTCGCTCGATCGCCTGGAGGTGCGTGATCGCCGGGATCAGCTTCGCATCGGGCGACGTCCGCGGATCACCGTCGAGAACACCGGCCACCCCGTTCTTCGCCATCAGAATCGCGTCCGCTCCGATCTCCAGAGCCCGCAGGGCCGCTGCGGTGTCGGTGGTGAAGAACGGGTTGCCGGTCCCGGCCGCAAAGATCACCAGCCGCCCCTTCTCGAGATGGCGCACCGCACGGCGCCGGATGTAGGGCTCGGCGACCTCCTGCACGGTGATCGCCGAGAGCACCCGGGTGTTGGCGCCGTGACGCTCGAGCGCCTCCTGCACGGCGAGTGAGTTCAGAACGGTGGCGAGCATCCCCATGTAGTCCCCGGTCGCGCGGTCCATGCCCTCGGCCGCGGCCGCCATGCCGCGGTAGATGTTTCCGCCCCCGATCACGAGTGCGACCTCGAGCCCGGTCTCGCGCACCTCGATCAGCTCGCGCGCCAACTGGTCGACCGTCCCCGCGTCGAGCCCGTATTCGGACGAGCCCATCAGCGACTCACCGGAGAGCTTGAGCAGGATCCGCTTGAACACGGGCGGGTGCTTCAGCTGTGGCAGCGACGCGGCCACGTGTCTACGCGACGGCGTACCAGGCGTAGTCACGCAGCTCGATGCCGCGCTCCTGCAGGAACTTGCCGACGGTCGACGTCGACTCATCCGCGCGGTACCACGTCTGTTCGCTCAGCACCGACTCGCCGTAGAAACGCTTGTTGAGCATCCCCTCGACGATCTTCTCGCGCACGGGCTCCGGCTTGCTCTGTACCTCATCGGAGCTCCGCAGGATCTCGCGTTCGGCATCGACGAGCTCCTGTGGGACCTGGTCGCGGCTCTCGTACGTGGGCCGAGCGAACGTCAGGTGCAGCGCGAGGCTGCGGGCTGTCTGCGGATCGCCGCCGGCTGTCGACACGATCGCACCGACCTTGTTCGCCGGGGCGTGCACGTAGTACGAGAGGGTGCTGCCGTCGCGCGCCTCGAGGCGCTTCGCGCCGACGACCTGGATGTTCTCACCCAGTTTCGCCGCGAGCTCGACGCGCTCCCCTTCGAGATCCTCGACGGCCGCTTCGCCACGTTCGTAGACGTTGCGCAGGACCTTCTCCGCGAAGGCGAGGAAGTCGTCGTTCGACGAGACCGGCTCCGTCTCGCATCCGACGGCGACGATCGCCCCGGTGCCTCCCTGCACGAGCACACCGACCTTGCCCTCGGTCGTCTCCCGATCGGCGCGCTTTGCAGCCGAGGCCATGCCGCGCTCGCGGAGCAGCCGGACTGCAGCGTCGAAGTCGCCTTCCGTCTCCTGCAGCGCACGCTTGCAGTCCATCATCCCGGCGCTCGTTGCGTCGCGGAGCTCCTTCACCATCGTCGCGGTGATCTCGGTCACTCCCCGGCCCCCTCGGCGCCGTCGACGGCCGACTCTGCACTCGCGCCCGCCTCTGCCTCTGGCTCCGCCTCCTCCTCGGTGGCAGGAGCCTCCTCCGCTGCCTGGGTCGAGCCGTTGCGAGGCGCACGGAGCTCGGCGGCCGACACCTTCTGGCGGCCGGCCTCGATCCCGTCGGCGATCGCCTTCACGATCAAACCGCAGGAGCGGATCGCATCGTCGTTCCCGGGGATCACGTAGTCGGCCTCATCCGGATCGCAGTTCGTGTCGACGAGCGCGATCACCGGGAGGCCAAGGCGCTTGGCCTCGCGTACGGCGAGCTGCTCCTTGCGGAGGTCGACGATGAAGATCGCATCGGGCTGGCGCCGCATGTCGGCGACACCGCCGAGATTCGCCTCGAGCTTCTCGAGCTCGGCCTCCATCGAGATGCGCTCCTTGGCCGGCAGGAGCTCGAGCTGCGACTCCTGCTTGAGGCTGCGCAGTTCATGAAGGCGCTGGATGCGGTCGGAGATCGTCCGCCAGTTCGTCAGCAACCCACCGAGCCAGCGGTTGTTGACGTACGGCATGTTGACGCGCCGTGCTTCACCGGAAACGGCGTCTTGAGCCTGCTTCTTCGTTCCGACGAACAGGATCGAGCCGCCGCGCTCTGCGATCGCGCGCGCGAAGTTGTACGCCTCGTCGAGCAGCTCCTGCGTCTGCGTGAGGTCGATGATGTAGATGCCGCCGCGCTCGGTGAAGATGAATCGCTTCATCTTCGGATTCCAGCGGCGGGTCTGGTGGCCGAAATGCACTCCGGCCTCCAGCAGCTCCTTCATGGAGACGACGGGCATGGAAGCCCCTTTCTGCGGTTTGGGTAACGGTCAAGCCGGCGGCCGCGGCGGAAAGCAGGCGAACACACGCCTGCCACCGTCCGCCTCGGTGGGTCCACCGGGTCGGAGGAACGAACGCGCGAATCGTAGCTACTCGAGTGCTGCAAGGTACGCGGCCAGGTCGGCCGGGAGCTCCGAGCGTGTCTCGACCCGGGGGCCGCCGAACGGGTGCGGGAAGTCGAGCTCGCTGGCGTGGAGGAACTGGCGCTCGAGACCCGGCGTGCGCACGCCGTAGACAGAGTCGCCCGCCACGGGCAGGTCGACCGCGGCGAGGTGGACCCGGATCTGGTGCATGCGCCCGGTGTCGAGCCGGACGCGAAGCAAGGCGCGCTCGGGCCAGAGCCGCTCGACGTCGAAGTGGGTGACGGCGTCCCGCGGCGTCTCGGTGTCGAGGGAGACGCGGGTCGGGTCGTGGCGGTCACGGCCGATCGGCGCCTCGATGCGTCCCTGCCGTGAGCGAGGCCGGCCGGCCACCAGCGCGAGATAGGTCCGGTCGAGAGCCCGCTCCCGGACGAGCTCTGCGAGCCGTCGATGCGCTTCCTCGGAGCGGGCGAGCACGAGCAGGCCCGAGGTGTCGCGGTCGAGACGATGCACGATCCCGGGACGTGTCGGGTCGCCGCCGGCGATCCGTCCGCGCAGCGCGTCGACGAGTGTGTCCCCCGCATGCCCGGCCCCCGGGTGCACGACGAGACCGGCCGGCTTGTCGACGACGAGCAGGTGCTCGTCCTCCCAGACGATCCGAGGCGGTTCCGGGGGAGCGACCGTCGGCGCCGCAGCAAGCTCGGGCACTTCGATGATCTCGCCGCCGACCAGCCGATAGCTCTTCGCGCGCCTGTCGCCGTCCACGAGCGTGCCTGCCTCGACCACGCGCTCGGCTGCGCCACGAGAGCCGAGGTGCGCCGCGAGGAACTGATCGAGACGCTGTCCCGCCGCAGTCGGCGGCACCGACAGCTTCATCGCGCCGCGACGTCGAGCGTGCGGCGCGGCGGCTGTGACGAGCGGTCGGCGGCAACGAGCGCCGCCAGCAGGATCGCGACGCCGACGACGATGAAGCTGTCGGCGAGATTGAACGCGGGCCAATACGAGAAGTCGATGAAGTCCGTGACGTGGCCGAGACGCACCCGATCGGCGAGATTCGAGATGCTGCCGCCGGCCAGCAGGCCGAGCGCAGCGGGCAGCACCGGGTGTCGTGCACCCGAGCGCGCGAAGAACGTCAGCATCCACACGACGGCGATCGCAGTCACGATCGTGACGATCGACGTGGCGCCCGCGAAGAAGCCGAAGGCGATCCCCGTGTTCTGCACGTGGTGGATCGAGAGCGGCCCGATCACGTGGACCGACTCGTCGATCGAGAGCGTGGACGTCACGACGTGCTTCGTCACCTGATCGGCGACGATCGCGGCGGCTGCGACCGCGGCAAGCCCGGCCCACTGCCATGGACCGGCCGCGAGCGAACGCTCGGCCACCGAGATCGGCGCGAGGCCGTCGGTTGTCGACCCGACTCGCACGTCGTCGGCGGGCCGCTGGGCTGGGCTCTCGCTCAACGTTTCGCGTCGTCGATGCACCGGGTCGCCCACGGGATCGCCCGTAGTCGGTCCGGCGCGATCGGCTTGCCGCAGATCTCGCAGAGGCCATACGAACCGTCGTCGATGCGCCCGAGCGCAGCGTCGATCTGCTCGACGGTCTGCTGCACGCCCTCCTCGAGCCCCTGATCGAGCTCGCGGTCGTAGGTGACCGTCGCCATGTCGGCCAGATGGTTGTCGCCGGTGCCGCCGCCCGAGATCTCACCGAGCTCGTCCTCCATCGATCCCGGGTGGTCTTGCTGGAGGTACCGCACCGCGTTGGCGAGCCGTTCGCGCTCCTCATGGAGCAGGCGCTGAAAGTCGCTCGTGTCGATCGACGTCACTACAGTCTCGCTTCGGACGCCGCGCGGGCGAGCGCCTCGTCGACCCGAGTCGCGTCGATGCCGTTCACCGCGACGATCTTGTCACGCGAGCCGAAGCCCGAAACGACGGCGACGTCGGCCTGCGAAACGAGGAGAACCTTCGCAACCAGCCCGACCAACGCATCGTTCGCCTTGCCTCGCTCGGGAGCGGCCGCGACACGCACCTTCCAGCCGTCGCCGTGCCGACCGACGACATCGCTGCGGGCGGCACCCGGAGCGACCCGGAGGCGGATGCGCGTCGACGCGCTCATGCACCGGCAGCCTAGATGACGGCGGGCGTCGTCAGTCGGCGGTCCACGGCTCGTCGTCTTCCTCGGTGACGGGCGGAAGGGCGACGCGTCCTTCGGCTTCGTCCGTCTCCTCGGCCGGCGCCGGCTCTTCGACGGGCCTCGGCTCCTCTTCGCGAGCGGAGGCCGCCGCTCCCGGGGAGAGGATCGCCTCGAATTCGCTCGTGTCCTCGTGAACCGGCCACGGCTTGTCCGGGTCTTCTACCGCTCCGCCGTCGTCCAGCGGCTCGGCCCTCGACTCCTCGACCATCCCCAGGGCCGCGCGCAGGAGGGCCTCGACCCGCCGCGCCTCGCCGAAGAGACGTTCCCGTTCGTTCTGAGCCGTGCGCATGATCGAGCGCGCTTCGCCGTGTGCCTCGGCCACGATCAACTCCGCCTCGCGCCTGGCTGCGTCCTTGGAGTCGGCGGCCGCCTTCTCAGCGGACACAAGTGTCGAGGCGAGCAGCTGCTCGCGATCCTTGAACTCGCCGAGTCGCTTCTCGACGTCCTCGACGCGATCGGTCAACTCGCCCCGCTCGCGCCAGACCTCCTCGTAACTGTCGGCGACGTCCTCGAGCAGGCTGTCGACGTCACGACGCTTGTAGCCGAACAGCGACCGCCCGAGTCGCACGTGTCTGAGCTCAACCGGGGTGTAGCGCATCTACGCTCCTCACTCGAACCTGTTCAGGATTGCGATCAGGATCTCGGCAAACACTCCGAGTGCCACGATCGCGACGATTGGCGAGAAATCCATGGCGCCGAACGAGAGCGGCAACAGCCGCCGCCAGAAACGCAGATACGGCTCGCAGACGTCGGCGAGGAAGCGCTGCGCACCGCGCAGGGAGTACGGCAACTGCACCCACGACGTGAGCACGTAGAGGATCAGCGCGAACGTGTACACCGTCGCGAAGATGACGATGAACCGCTCGACCGCGGTGACAGCGTCGAGCACCATAGGCGCCCCCTTCGCGCCTGGTAGGGCCTTTCCTACCTGCGACTACGCCTGGTTGAAGAAGCCGCCGCGCTCGAGGAGCTGCGCCCGCTGTTCGGCGGAGACCTCGACATTTCGCGGCGTCAGCAGAAAGACCTTGTCGGCGACACGCTGCATGCCGCCGTTCAGAGCGTAGGTGAGCCCGCTCGTGAAGTCGATCAGGCGTTTCGAGAGCTCGGCGTCGGCGCTCTGCAGGTTCAGGATCACCGGCATTCCCTGCTTGAACCGATCGGCGATCTGCTGGGCGTCGTTGAAGCTCCGCGGCAGCACGAGGTGGACGCGGACGTTCGACGGATTCGGGACGGCTTCGATCTGAGGGCGGGCCTCGCGCAGGCGCGTCGGGCGAGCCGCCGGTACGCGAGCCGTCTCCGAATCCGACTCCGATTCGGTCCAGTCGTCGTAGTCGTGGCCGCGCCGCCGAGGAGTCAGGCGTCGGACGTTCGGACGCTCGCGATAGGTCTGCTCGAGGCTCTCCTCCGCCGCATATCCGTCCTCGTCCTCCCAGTCGTCGTCCTCCTCGGCGATGCCGAAGTACACGAGCGTGCGATTCCACAGGTCGCCGAGCGCCACGGCGCGCAGTTTAGTTCAGTTGCCGAACAGGACGGAACCGACCCGGACGTAGGTCGCGCCCTCTTCAGCGGCCACGGCGTAGTCCTGCGTCGTCCCCATCGAGAGCTCGGCGAGCCCGTGCAGGGCGGCGAGCCGGCGCAGCTTCATGAACCACGGCCGCGACGCTTCGGGGTCTCCTGCTGCCGGCGGCATCGTCGAGAGCCCGATCACGCCGGCGCCAAGGTAGGAGTCGAGCTCGTCGGGCCGGACGCCCGACTTCGACGACTCGTCCGCGAGGTTGACCTGCACGAGCGCCGGGATCTCGAGCCGTCCGGCAGCCGTGTGCGAGTCGAGGGAGTGCACGAGGTCGCAGCAACGGTTCACGACCTTCACCTTGTTCGACTGGAGATGGCCGATGAAGTGCCACCGGAACGCCGTGCCGTACTCGGCGTGCTTCTCCTCGAGATCCTGCGCCCGGTTCTCGCCGACGACCTGCACGCCGGCCTCGACGAGCAGGCCCATGTCGGCCAGCGAGACGTACTTCGTCGCCGCGACGACGGTCACGTTCGGCCCGACGATCTCTTGGACGCGGGCAAGACGTGCACGCACCTCGTCAGGCGACATACCCGATCACCCCTTGCACACCGCGCGGGCGGCCGTCGCGACGGTGCGAGAAGAACAGCTCGGACCGGCAGATCGTGCAGAGGTCGACGCGCTCGATGCGGTCGACCCCGGCTGCGCGAAGCAGCCGTTCGGCAGTGCTCCAGAGGTCGAGCATCCGCCCGCGTGTGAGGTCGGCATCGAACAGCCCGGAGACTTCCGGGCCGACCTCGTAGCAGCACGGCCCAGCCGACGGCCCGATCGCTGCGGCAACCTCGACGCCGTCCTCCCCACGGCGGACGGCGTCGACTCCTGCAGCGATCACCCCGTTCGAGAGCCCGCGCCAGCCGGCGTGCAGCACCGCCAGTCGTCCGCGACCGGCGGCCGCCAGCGCCAGCGGCACGCAGTCTGCGGCAAGGGCGAGCATCGGGACGCCCGGACGGTCGGACCAGAGGCCGTCCCCCACCTTTCCGTGGACGCCGGGCGAGGCCTCGTTCACCGTGGTCGAGTGGACCTGCCGGTTCGTGACGAGAAGCGACGCATCCGCGTCGAGCGCCGCACAGGCCCGTCTGCGGTTCTCGGCGACGCACACGACGTCGTCGCCGGTCGAGCGTCCGAGGTTGAGCGACGAGAACGGACCGGCGCTCACGCCGCCGACGCGGGTCGTGAAGCCGACGACGAAGCCGGGTTCGCTCCAACGGATCATCACGCGCGGAGCTCGTCGGCCCGCTCGAGGAGCGCCTCACGGGTATTCCGCGACGGTTCCTCGACGACTTCGCTGAGCAGCGTGCGTAGCGCCTGCCCGAGCGCCGGGCCAGGGGCATAGCCGCGCTCGATCAGATCGCTCCCCGAGACGGCGAGGTCACGGAGACGATGTGGGCTCGAGAGCTCCGACTCGACGAGCCTGCGGAAATCGGCAAGCTCGGCCAGCTGCTCAGCGGGCGGTGGCTCGTCCGACCCCCATTTGCCGAGCAGGTCGGCTTGCTTGTGGTCGAGCAGGTCGAACGTCAGCTCGTCGCCGTAGCGCGCGAGAAGCCGCCGGGCGCGGGCCCCGTCGCCTCGCGGGCTCAGCATGTGATGCCGCACGATCTGCACCACGCGGCGCCGCAGGTCGGTCGGATAGCGGAGCCGTGACAGGGCGTCGCGCGTCAACTCGGCGCTGACCTGCTCGTGTGAGCGTTCCGACATGCCGGACCGCGCGTAGTAGTGAAGGCGGCCGTCACGTCCTCGCCACGCGACGAGTGGCTTCCCGGCGTCGTGGAACAGTGCCGCCAGACGAACGCGCAGCGGCGCACCTGCGTCGGCGGCTGCCTGTACGACGGAGAACGTGTGCTCGTCGACCGTCAGCCCGTGATACGCGCTCTCCTGGTCGAATCCGATCGAGGGCCCGAGCTCGGGCAGCAATGCCACCAGCACGCCCGTGTCGCGGGCGAGCCGCAGGGCTTTCAGCGGCCGTGACCCGAGCAGGAGCTTCGAGAGCTCACCCAGACCGTCGGCGGCCAGACCACCGCCGATCCGTTCGCCGGAGACGAGTCGCACCGCATCGGCTTCCTCGCGCATCTGCCTCAGCGTCTCGGCGTCGGGGTCGACGTCGAGCTGGGAGACGAAGCGCAACCCGCGCACGAGCCGCAGAGGATCCTCGGCGAAGCTCGACGTCGACACCGTTCGGAGCACACCTTGCTCGAGATCCTCACGTCCGCCGAACGGGTCGATCAGCGTCCCGTCGGCGAGCCGCCGCGCCATCGCGTTGATCGTGAAGTCGCGCCTCCCGAGATCCTCCTCGACGGTTGCCGTGGGATCGACGACGATGTCGAAGTCGTGGCGACCGGGCCCGGTCGACACTTCCCGCCGCGGCGGGGCGAGCTCGATCCCGGCCGGCACCTTGCTCCGCAGCGTACGGTCGGAAGGGAAGAACCGAACGCCGACGGGCCGGCCGGCGACGTTCAGCTCCTCCGTGCGACCGTGCGCAGCGAGGGCGTCGCGCAGGCCGGCGATGTCCACGCCCGGAACGAGGAAGTCCGCGTCCTTCGAGTCGAGACCGGCGAGCTCGTCGCGGACCGCACCGCCGACCGTGTAGGCGTCGAGCCCGAGCGAGCGGACGTACTCCTCGATCTCCGACCGCAAATCAGAGAGTCGCGACGGCTTCGATCTCGACCAGCGCACCGGAGGGCAGCTTCGCGACCTCGACGGTTGCACGGGCCGGCGGCTGATCGCCCACGTACCTCGCGTAGACCTCGTTCATCCCGGCGAAGTCGTCGAGATCCTGGAGGTACACCGTGGTCTTGACGAGTTGGCCGAGTGACGATCCGGCCGCATCGAGCACGGCCTTCAGGTTCGCAAGCACCTGCTCGGTCTGCTCCGCGATCCCACCCGGGACCATCTCCTTGGCTCCCGGCTCGAGACCGAGCTGACCCGAGACGAACACCAGCCCACCCGCGGCAACGGCCTGCGAGTAGGGAGCGCCCTGGAACGGGGCCGGCGCCGACTCGGTACGAACGATCTGCTTGCTCACGGGGCCTCCTTGCGTCGTTTCACGGTTCCCGGCACGCCTGGCCGAGCGCCGCGCCGACCGCCTTGAAGATTGCAACGAGCACATGCTGCGGGTCGGTGCCCTCGATCAGCCGCACGTGCAGATTCAGCTGCGCGGCGTCGACCAGCTCACGGAGGAACGCCGACGCGACGTCGGTCGAGAGGCCCCCCACCCGCAGGTCGGAGAAGTCGACGTTGGAGACGAGCATCGGCCGCTCGGAACGCTCGAGCGACGCCGCCGCGAGCGCCTCCTCGGCAGGAACGAGCGCCCATCCGCGTCCGCTGCTCGAAGCCGCCAGCAGTTCTGCGATCGCTCCGCCCAGGGCACGCCCCGCTGCCGGGACCGCCTGGTCGGCACGCTCGGGCGCGACCTCCAGCGCCACCTCGAACCGTCCGCTGTGCGCGAGCTCGCCGACCAGATGGTCGAGCACCGGGACGCCGGTGGCGACGCTCGCAGCCCCCTGGGCGGCGAGCGCCAGCCTGACGCCGGTCTGCGTCTCCGCCATTCCGTTTCTAGCCCTCGACGCGTTCGATGCGCGCGCCGAGCGCGCGAAGGCGTTCGTCGATCCGCTCGTAACCCTTGTCGATCTGGTACGCGTCGCCGATCGTCGAGATCCCTTCCGCGCAGAGCGCGGCGATGACCATTGCCATGCCCGCACGGATGTCGGGGCTCGACATCCGCTGTCCGTAGAGACGGGCGGGACCGGTGACGACCACGCGGTGCGGGTCGCAGAGGATGATGCGCGCTCCCATCGAGACGAGCTTGTCGACGAAGAACAACCGGCTCTCGAACATCTTCTCGAACACGAGAACGGTCCCACGCGCCTGCGTGGCGACGACGACCGCGATCGACGTGAGATCGGCGGGGAACTGCGGCCACGGCCCGTCCTCGATCTTCGGGATCGCGCCGCCGAGGTCGTCGACGACCGCGAGCTGTTGTCCCGGCGGCACGTGGACGAAATCCGGGCCGAGGTCGACCTCGATGCCGAGTCGGCGCAGCACGGGCAGCACCGGCCAAAGATCGTCACCGACGATGCCGTCGATCGTGATCTCGCCGCCGGTGACCGCGGCCATGCCGATGAAGCTCCCCACCTCGACATGCTCCGGGCCGATCGCATAAGCGCCGCCCGACAGCCGCTCGACCCCGGTGATGTGAAGGACGTTCGACCCGATTCCCTGGATCCGGGCGCCGAGCCTGACCAGGAACCTGCACAGGTCCTGCACGTGTGGCTCGCTCGCCGCATTCGAGATCATCGTCTTGCCGGGGGCGAGCGCTGCGGCCATCACCGTGTTCTCGGTCGCCATCACCGACGGCTCGTCGAGGTGGAGGTGCGAGCCCTTCAGCGTTCCGGACAGGTCGTACCGGTCGCTTGTCTCGAACGTCGCCCCCAGCTCCTGGAAGGCGTGGAAGTGCGGATCGAGCCGGCGGCGCCCGATCACGTCCCCTCCCGGCGGCGGCACGACGGCCCGCCCGAGGCGCGCGAGTAGTGGCCCGGCGAGCAGGAACGAGGCGCGGATCTGACTCGCAAGCTCGGCGTCGACTTCGAAGCCGACGTCGGCCGCGTGAACGCGTACCTCGTTCGCGCCCAGCCACTCGACATCTGCGCCGAGCTGGGCCACCAGGCTGCACATCGTCTCGACGTCGCGGATGCGCGGGATGTTCGCGAGCGTCACCGGCTCGTCGGAAAGCAGGCACGCCGCCAGGATCGGGAGCGCCCCGTTCTTGTTCCCGGAAGCGCGCACATGGCCGGAGAGCGGGAAGCCCCCCTCGATCACGAACGATTCCGCCAACGGTCTCACGACGGTCGAGGACACGGGAGCGGACTATGCTAGCTGGGCCCTGACTCCTTCTCGCGACCAGGCCTGGAGCACCCTCACCGCCTACACGAAAAGCGAGGCACTGCTCCGTCACGCGCTCGCGGTCGAGGCCTCGACGGCCTCCTACGCGCGGCGATTCGGCGAGGACGAGGAGCTCTGGCGGGTGGCGGCCATCCTCCACGACTTCGACTACGAGATCCACCCGACGCTCGACAAGCACCCCCAGGACGGGGCGGCGATCCTGCGGGCGGAGGGGTATCCGGAGGTCGTGATCGACGCCGTGCTCTCGCATGCGAACCATCTCGACGTCCCCCGGGACACACCGCTCAAGCGTTCCCTCTTTGCGTGCGACGAGCTGTCGGGGTTCGTCCATGCCTGCGGCCTCGTGCGACCCACCGGGCTCGAGGGCCTCGAGCCGAAGTCGGTGAAGAAGAAGCTCAAGCAGCCGTCGTTCGCATCCGGCGTGTCACGCGACGACGTCTACGAGGGCGCCGAGCTCCTCGAGCTGTCACTCGACGAGCACATCGCGAACGTGATCGCGGCGCTTCAGCCGATCGCAGGCGAGCTCGGACTGCGCACCGAAGCTGCGTAGCGAAGCCCCTCGAGCAGGCGCTCGAGGTCGTCCTCGTCGTTCCACCAGCCGACCGACGCGCGGAGGAGATCCGTGCCGGGCATGTCGCGCACGACGATCTTGCGCTCGTAGAGCGCAGCGCGGACCGCGACCGGGTCGCCGGCTGCGCGGAACGAAACGAGCGTGGCCTGCCGCGGCTCGGTGATCACCTCGTGACCGCCGGCCTGCAGGAGCTCACGGCAGCGTTCCGACAGTCGGCGTGCGCGCTCGAAGCGTCCGGGCGGGAGGTCCGTGAGCGCCGCCTCGAGCCCCGCGAGCGACGCCGCCGGCGTGAAGCCGGTGTCGAACCGGGCAGCTCCCGGCTTCGGTTCCCACGCCCCCGTTCGCAGGTCGTACGAGGCGGCCGCCGGGTAGGCGAGGAGCCGCGGCGTCAAGTCGTCCGGATCACGGATGTAGAGGGCGCCGGTGGCATCCGGGCCGCAGAGCCACTTCTGCGCGCTGACGGTGTAGTAGTCCGCCTCGGTCGCGTCGACCTCGACTGCACCCGCCGACTGGGCGCCGTCGACGAGGACGGGCACGCCGGTGCGCTCGCGCAGCGCAGCCCATGGGATCACGCGACCGTCGAGCCACACGACTGCAGACAGGGCGAGGAGTCGCGTGCGCGGCGACACGCGGGCCGCGATCGCATCGAGGACGGCGTCCGCAGGAAGATCGCGGATCGGGACGATGCCGACGGTGGCCTCAGAGGCGAGGAGCGGGCCGAGCAACCCGAAATGCTCCGAATCGGTGGTCAAGACCTCGTCCCCCGCACGCAATCCGAGCCCGGCGAGGACCACGTGAACCGCGCGGGTCGTCGAGTCGGTGAGCGCGAGGTTGAGCGGTGCAACGCCGATCTGATCGGCGATCAGGGCCCGCACCCGCTCCCGGCGCTCGAGCACCTCGTCGAAGTACGCCTTCCCGGCCCGACCGTTGGTCGCCTCCCAGGCATGCACCGTGGAAACCGCCTCGATCGTCGCGTCGGAGAGCGGCCCGTTCGTCCCCGCATTGAGGTACGCGTGCTCCGCGAGCACCGGGAACCGCGCACGCTCGTCCTCCCAGCTCACAGAAGGTCCACCTCGACGGGTGCGTGGTCGGAGAGCAGAACGGCGCCGTGCGCACGGCGATCGGCATCCCACACCCTCAGCTCGGACACGGCGGCGCCGCGCACGAGCACCTGGTCGATGCCCGGTCCCGGCCGCGAGAAGCTCCAGTCGGCGGCCAGTTGCTCGTAGACGGGCGCATCGCCCACGACGTTGAAATCGCCCGCGAGCACGACGACGTCGTCCGCCTCCGCGCAATCGACCGCGAACTGCGCGGCGCGCTGGAGCTCGACGGCCGGGATGCGCGAGTCTCGGGAGCTCGTGCAGTGCGCATTGGCTACGACGACGGTCCGACCGTCGTCGTGCGCAAGTCGGGCGGCCTGGACGACCCGACGCTCTTTCGCCCACGCGAGCCGTACGATCCCGTGAAGCCCGAGCACCGCGCTCTCTGCGTCGCGGAAAGCACGCGGGTTCAGCGTTGCGACGTCATGGCGGAGCACACGCAGGTGCGGCCCCAACTGGATCGCGTTTCCCTGACCTGCGAAGAGCGAGCGGAAGAGCCCGTGGTTCGGCGCGGTCAGCAGGCGCCCGAGGGTTGCCGGGATCGGTAGCGGCCCGAAGCTCGGCGCGGCTGCCCGGTCGCCCACGGTGAAGCGCTGCAGCGCCCACGCCGGGACCTCCTGCACACAGAGGACATCCGGGTCGTCGGCCGTCGCGAGGCTCACCATCTCGTCGAGGTAGGCGTGGCGCCCCGGCGGCATCGTGTTGCCGTGGAACAGGTTCCAGCTGCGGACGAGCACCTGTCTACGCTACTTCGATGCGCGTCGTCGTCGCCGATCCCCCTGCGTTCACCCCCTGGTACGACCACGAGCTTGCCTCCGCCCTCGCGCGGGCCGGCGCCGACGTCGAGCTCCTCACGTCGCCGTTTCGCTTCGGCGCGGCGCCCGAACCGGACGGCTACGCCTGCAGCCGCGCGCTCTACCCGGCCTCCTCACGACTGTTCAAGCGGTCACGGCTGAGACTGCCGCTGAAAGCGATCGAGCACCTCGGAGTGCTCCGCTCACTCGGCCGGGTCGAGACCGATGTGCTGCACCTGCAGTGGCTCGCGTTCCCGGAGCTCGACGTCCGCATGCGCCTGCGCTCGCCGTCCGTGTTCACGGCACACGATCTCCTGCCACGCCGGACCGCTGCGAAGCGTGACCTCTGGCAGCGACTGCTGCGCCGGTTCGACCGCGTGGTGGTTCACAGCATGCGCGGTCGTGATGCACTCGCCGAGCTCGGCGTCGACGCGACGGTCATTCCCCATCCCGTCTACCCGAGCTCCGCGCAGCGGTCGGACGACGGCCGCACGCTCCTCGCGCTCGGCGTCCTCCGCCCCTACAAGGGGCTTCCCGACGCGATCGAGGCGACCCGCCGCCTGCCGGAGGCGCGACTGCTCGTCGCCGGTGACCCGGCAATGCCCCTCGACGGCCTCCGCGGCGCGGAACGTGTCGAGTGGAGGCTCGGCTACCTCCCGCCGGGTGAGCTCGATCGCGCACTCGGCGACGCCACGATCGCCGTCTTTCCCTACCGCGCGGAGCTCGACCAGTCGGGTGCGCTGCTGCAGGCACTCGGCGCCGGCGTTCCTGCCGTCGTCTACGACGTCGGCGGTCTCGCCGAGCCGGTCAGAGAGTTCGGTGCGGGGCGTGTCGTCGCCGCCGGCGACGTCGATGCGTTGACGGAAGCGGTGCGTGCGCTACTCGAAGGCCCGGCCGAGCTCGCGGCAGCGCGCGCCGGCGCCGAGCGCGCCCGCGCTGAGCTGACCTGGGACGCTGCCGCGGCGCAGCATCTCGCGCTGTACCGGACGCTCGGTTGATCGGACGCCGCAGCAGATTCGCCGACGTGATCCGGCGGCAGTTGGACAGCTTCGAGCGTGACCACGCTGACGTGATCGACGAGGCGCGCGCGAAGCTCGCCGCCTACAACGACGCACCGCGCGACGAGGCGGAGGAGCTGTACGGCGACTACATCGATGCGCTGGAGACCGGGACGGAGATTCTCGCCGACCTCCGTGACAACTACGCGCAGTCGCTGGCCGAGCCGCTCGTCGAGAACTACCTGCGCGACTTCGACAAGGCGGTCGGCAAGCGCCTCGCTCCCTTCCGGCTGGAACTGGAGAACCGCTAGCCCGACGAGGTTGGCTACGGGGCGCGATCACCCGCGCAGGCCCTCAGGACCGCACCGCTACCGGCCGATATTGCTCGCTGTGTCCTCCGATGCACTTGCGGCGAGCCTGCGCGCGGCGGTGGAAGCGACGCCCGAGGACATCCCCCTCCGCGTTCACCTCGCCGAGCTCCTGGCCGAGCGCGGCGAGCGCGGCGATGCCGTTCGCCACGCCGGTGCGGTGCTCCAACGCGATCCGAGCAACCAGGCCGCGCTGCGCCTGATTGCCGGTTCCTCCCTCGACCCGACCTCCGTTCCCGCCGGCCCCGACGACAGGGCGGAGACTCTCCGGAGGATGGAGCTCGAGCTGGGCGAGCTCGTCCCGCCGATGTTCGTCGAGGCGCCTCCCGAGTCCGGCGTGTTCGACGGGGACGCCGAGCACTCGGAGGTCCGCCTGACCGACGTCGGTGGAATGGCAGAGGTCAAGGCTCGGCTCGAAGCAGCGTTCCTGGCACCGTTGCGCAACCCGGAGCTCGTCAAGCTCTACGGCAAGTCGCTGCGAGGTGGCCTCCTGCTCTACGGACCGCCCGGGTGCGGCAAGACGTTCATCGCGCGGGCGGTGGCAGGCGAGATGGGCGCTCGGTTTCTGTCGGTCGGGCTTGCCGACATCCTGGACATGTTCATCGGCCAGAGCGAACGCAACCTGCGGGAGCTTTTCGACACGGCACGGCACAACGCGCCATGTGTGCTCTTTCTCGACGAGATCGACGCGCTCGGGCAGAAGCGGAGCCATCTGCGAAACAGCGCGGGGAGAGGCGTCGTGAATCAGCTTCTTTCCGAGATGGACGGCCTCGAGCGTGACAACGACGGCGTGTACGTGCTCGGAGCCACGAATCACCCCTGGGACGTCGACGTTGCGCTCCGCCGGCCCGGTCGGTTCGATCGGATGTTGCTCGTGCTGCCTCCCGATGAGCCTGCACGCGTGGCGATCCTGCAGTTCCACCTGCGCGCACGCCCGATTGCGAACATCGACCTCCAGAAGCTCGCCAGGCTGACGGATGGATACTCCGGGGCGGACCTCGCTCACGTCTGCGAGTCCGCGGCCGAGCAGGCGCTGCTCGACTCCGCCCGCAGCGGGACGGTGCGGATGATCGAGATGCCCGATCTCGAGCGCGCGGTCCGCGACGTCCACCCGTCGCTGCAACCCTGGTTCGAGACCGCGAAGAATGTTGCGCAGTTCGCGAACGACGGCGGCTCGTACGACGACCTGCTCGCATACTTGCGCGCGCGTCGACTGGTATGACCTCGACCGGCGAGCGCAAAACCGACGCAGACGTCTCTCGTGTCGCCGCGCTCTGCCAGCTCAAGCGCTACGACGAGGCCGCCACGCTCACCCGCCGCATCGTCGCTCTCGACGGTGCCAACGCACACGCATGGTGCCTGCTGGCACAGGCCGAGCTCGGCCGCGGCGACAACAAGGCGGCGCTGGCTGCGGCCTCGGGCGCCCGGTCGCTCGACCCCGACCAGGAATGGCCCCATCGGCTCGCCGGCTACGCACTCGAAGCGCTCGGCAGGAACGATGAAGCGGTTGCCTCCGCCCGCGAGGCCGTTCGACTCGGGCCGCACCAGTGGCAGGGCTACGTCACGCTCGCGGCGTTCCTGCGCTCCTCGGGCTCGGAGCGGGAGGCGCTGGCCGTCGCCGAGCGCGCAATCGCGATCGCGCCACACGAGGCTCAGACCCACCTGACCTACGCGATGGTGGCCGGCGCCGCCGGACGGCGCAACGACGCGGAGTCGGCCCTCCGGCGGGCGCTCGAGCTCGATCCGCAGAACAGCGCCGCCCACAACGAGCTGGCCCGGCTGCAGCTTCGTCGAGGAACGTTCGCCCGTCCGGACCGACTCGCAACGGCGGCGTCGACGTTCGGGAGCGCGATCCGCCTCGATCCGCACGAAGCGGTCATCCGCCGCAACCTGGACACCGTGCTGTTCGTGTTCATGCGGCGAGTTGCCTGGTTCGTGTTGATCGTCGGACTGATCGCGGGGACGTATTTCTCCAGTCGATCGGTGAGCCCCGCGGCGAGGCTTGTGCCGATTCTGTTGCTGGGCGTCCCGGCAGCGTTCGCCTGGCGGTTCTGGGAAGGGCTCACCCCCGACCTTCGCCGCCATCTCCGCGAGCTCGTGCTCGGGCGAAGGCTGCGGGTCGCGACGAGCCTGCTGACCGTCGCCGTTCTGTGTCTCGTCGGGGCGGTCGCCGTTCCCGGGCTTGCGCTCGGCTCGTTCTGGTTTGCGCTCTTCGCCCGGCTCTCTCTCCGGCGTTACGGACAGCGCGCACAGGTCGCGAAGCGCCAGGTCGACTACGAGCGCGCCGTACGAGTCCTGCTTTGGCTGCTCGCGGGAGGGTTGGGACTCGTTGCCCTGGAGCTCCTCGCCGGCGTCGAAGGGCTCGAAGGCTTCCCGCGACTGTTCGTCGGACTGCTCTGCGCAGGGGGCTCTGTCATGGCGCTGCGGACCATCCGGCGGCGCAGCGCACGTTAGGCGCCGTCATCGGTGCCCGAAGTGATGGGCGCGCGGGAGTGCCCGCGTGACCTCGGCTTCGCTCGCGGCCCGGCGGGCGAGCGGCCCGAGTGAGGCAAGCTCCGAGACGAGCAGGTTGATGTTGCGGTCGTGCCGCTCGAGCTTCCCACGCGCGAGCAGCAACGGCTCGCCGCGGACGATTGCCCGGTGGCGCTCGTAGACCGGCGGCGGGACGATCAGATTGGCCTGACCATGTTCGTCCTCGAGCAGCATGAACACGATTCCGTTCGCCGTCGACGGTCGCTGCCGTGCAATCGCGAGCCCGGCGAGCTGTATCAGCGCGCCGTTCGGGAGCTCCGGCAACTCCGCACTCGTCGCAACCCCCGCCGGTAGGTGCGGCCGCAGGAGCTCGAGCGGATGCACACCCACCGACAGCGACGTGTGCCGGTAGTCGGCGAGCATCCGCTCCCAGCTCGTCTGCTCCGGAAGCTCCGGGATCTCGGTGGTCGGTTGTAGCGGCAACGCGAGTTGGCGGTTACCGCCGGGAACGCTCTCACCTCGTGCGGTGACACCGAGACGCCAGAGCAGCTCGCGCCGCGGCCCCCAGTCGTCGCAGGCACCGGCGGCAACGACCGCCTCGAGCACACCACGCTGGACCTCTGCGCGTCGCGCGAGGTCGCCGAGGTCGGCATACGGCCGGCCTGCCTCGACCGCCTCTGCGTCACCCTCACCGACCGACTGCACATAGCCGACCCCCACGCGCACCGCGCCGCCCTCGACCGTGCATCGCGCTTCCGAATCGTTGATGTGCGGAGGGCGTACCTCCACCCCGCGCCGTTGCGCGTCGCGGACGAGCGACGAGGGTGGGTAGAAGCCCATCGGCTGGGCGTTCAGCAGTGCACACAGGAACTCGGCCGGGTGGTAACGGCGCAGCCACGCCGACTGGTAGGCGAGCAGCCCGAACGCAGCCGCGTGCGACTTCGGGAACCCGAATCCCGAGAAACCGACAAGCTTGTCGTAGATCGCGTGCGCGGTGTGCTCGTCGATGTCGTTGCCGAGGCAGCCTTCGACGAAGCGCGGCCGGTGCGCCTCGATCGCCTCCTCGCTTCGTTTCCTGCTCATCGCCCGGCGCAGCCCCTCCGCCTCGCCGACCGAAAACCGTGCAGCAGCCATCGCAACGTCGAGCACCTGATCCTGGAAGACGACGACCCCGAGTGTGTCGCGCAGCGGCTCGCGCAGCGACTCGTGCACGACCGGTGGCTCGAAGGCCGGGTTCGCTCGGCGACGGCGACGATGCTCGATGTAGGGGTGCACCGCCTTGCCCTGGATCGGTCCGGGCCGGACGAGCGCGACCTGCACCGTCAGGTCGTCGAGGTTCTCGGGCCGCGTCTGCAGGAGGCTCTGCATCTGCGCGCGGCTCTCGATCTGGAAGACCCCGACCGTGTCGGCCGCCTGGATCTCCTCGTAGACGCCGGGATCGTCGAGCGGAATGCGGGACAGGTCGATCGTCTTACCGTGCAGCCGGGCGATCCGGTCGATGCACTCCTCGACCGCCGAGAGCATTCCCAGTCCGAGCAGGTCGATCTTGAGGAAGCCGGCATCACCGCAGCTGTCCTTGTCCCACTGGCAGATCTGGCGACCGGCCATCGCCGCCGGCTGCACGGGCACGAGGTCGATCAGCGGCCGCGAGGAGATGACCATCCCGCCCGGGTGCTGGCTGATGTGCCGCGGCAGGCCCGAGATCTCGCGCGTGAGACGACGGAACGCATCCCAACGCGGTCCCGTGTGCGTCCCCGGCACGCCGTCGAGCTCGTCGGCGATGCGCGTCGCATCCCACCCGTCCGTGACCCGGGCGAGCCGTTCGAGCTCGGCGAACGGCAGCCCCAGCGCCTTGCCGACATCGCGGATCGCGCCACGGCTCCGGTAGGTCGCGAAGCTCGCAACGAGCGCCGCATGCCGGCGACCGTAGCGCTCGGTGACGCGGACGATCAGCTTCTCGCGGATGTCGCGCGGGAAATCGAGGTCGATGTCGGGCACGGCGGCCATCTCGTCGTTGATGAAGCGCCCGAGCGAGAGCCCGGAGGCAACCGGATCGACGTGCGAGAGACCCGTGAGGTAGCAGACGATCGAGCCGACGCTCGAGCCTCGTCCTCGCCCCGGCGGCAGCGCATGCCGGGGACTGCCGGGACCACGCACCTCGAAAGCGCACTCTCGCGCGAGCTCGAGCACCTCCCAGTGCAGCAGGAAGAAGCCGCTGAGGCCGAGCCTGGCGATCAGCCGCAGCTCGCCGTCGAGCCGCTCTCGTGCCCTGCGTTTGTGTCCGTTCGCATCCGCGTAGCGCTCGGCGAACGCACGGTCGCAGATCTCGCGCAGCTGCACGTCGGCGGGATCGAGCCCGTCGGAGAAGTCCGGATACCGGTAGCCGAGCTCCTGCGTGAGATCGAACCGGCAGCGATCGGCCACCTCACGTGTACGCAGCGCCGCTTCGCGCGGCAGTCGCTCGAGCATCGCCGCCGGTGAGCGCAGCACCGCCTCGTGGTTCCCGCGCCGTTCGCGCTCGCTGCCGTCCAGCGACGTGCGATGACGAATCGCGACGAGCACGTCCTGCAGCTCGGCGCGGCGCTCATGGTGCGCGTGCACGTCTCCCGTCGCGACGGTCGGCACTCCCAGCTGGTCGGCGAGCTCCTGCAGCTGAGCGTTCCGTCGCGCATCGCCTCGCTCGAACGGCCGCTGCAACTCGACGTAGAACGCTCCCCGAAACGACGCCGCGAGGCGCGAGGCCCCGGCTGCATCGCGCGTCGCCAGCCCGTGCCGTGCGCAGCCGGACAGGCAGACGAGCCCCTCGGCATGCTCGACGACGAACTCGACGGTCGTCGCCGCCGGCAGGAGCTCACGATGCTCCCTTCCCTCCGGACGCGTTCCGGCATGAGCGTCCGTGAGGATGCGGCAGAGGTTCGCGTAACCGCCCTGCGTCTCGCAGAGCAGCGTCAGATGTGTGCCTCCTTCGATCGTCACCTCGGCGCCGGTGATCGGACGGACACCGAAGTGCTTCGCCGCGTATGCGAACTCGAGCGAGCCGTACACCCCGTCGTGGTCGGTGAGTGCGAGCGCGTCGTAACCGAGCTCGGCTGCTCGCGCCGCCAGCTCTTCGGGCAGCGACGCTCCGTCGAGGAACGAGTACGCCGAATGGGCGTGCAGCTCGACATACGGCGCAGGCCCGGAGCCTCGCACTTCGGTGCCAGGCACCGGGTCGAAGCGTCGGTCGTCGCCCACACCGCCGCGGGCCGGGAAGGCATCGTGCGAGGTGAACGTCATACGATCCCCCGATGGATCCGGTCATCAGCCGGCCCGGTGACGGAGAGCGCTTCGAGCGCGCCAACCGCACGCTCGTGATCCGGATCGACCTGCCCGGCCTGTCGATCATCGAGATCGAGTTCGACGACACCTTCTCGGTCGACCCGCATACGCACGACGACCACGTCGACTCCTTCTACGTGCTCGAGGGCGAGGTCGAGTTCACGGTCGGCGACGACACCGTTCGCGCCGGGCCGGGAACGCTGCTCGCGGCGCCGCCCGGCGCACGGCACGGCTTCCGCACCACCGGTGGAACCGCACGCGTGCTCAACTTCCATGCGCCCGATGCCGGCTTCGCCGACTCGATCCGCGGCTTCAAGCCCGCTGCGTGAACCACGCGCCTGCGTCGTCGTCGTGGTACACGACGACGTTCTCGCCGGTCTCGAGGACGACGTCGAAGTAGCGGCGGTGCACCGGCTCGTCGGTCCACCAGCGGTCGACGATGCGCCACTCCTCGCGCACGAGCGCCACGTCCTGCCGGTTGACACGGCGCGGCGTCCCTTCGGCGTGTCCTTCGACCAGCGCCGGGCGCGGCTCGTTGAGAGGCCGGGCTCTCAGTCGTCGCGCGGAACGAGCAGCGCGCGTGCCTCCGGTATGCGCGACCACGGTGCGACCTCCACCACCGTTGAGACTCCACCTGTACCGACCGCCGCCCGCACCTGCCGCAGCCCCTCGCGGAGCCGCCCTTGCAGCATCGCCCCCTCGGCCGCCACCAGCTCGAGCTGCTCGCCCGTGTGCTCCGCCAGCGCCGACACCTCCAGCCGGAGCTTGAGTGCCGGAGCCGGAAGCTCGGCCAGCTTCGGCTGGAGCGCCGCCCGCAGCCGCTCGAGATCGGTGGTCGGCTCGCGCAACGTCACCGTCCGGCGCCACGAGGCTCCGCCGACGAGCCGCGCCCAGAGCGCGAGCTTCCTCGGCGGACGCCCCGCGCGTTCCGGTCGGGCGAGCAGCCGTTCGAGCAGCACCGCGAGCCCCCGTTTCAGCGTCAGCTCGTTGCCGATCGCCTCGGGGAACTCGAGCGTCTCGTGGAGAGCCACCGCCGGCCGTCTCGGCGTGACCTTCCGGTCTCCCGGCTCGTCACCCCCTGCCAGGCTCCAGGCGCGCCGGCCGACCGGCCCCAATCGTTCGGCAACGGCGCCACCCGGCAGCCCGGCAAGCTGTCCGATCGTGCGTACCCCGAGCTCTTCCAGCTCCTCGTAGTGGGCGGGATCGAGCGGCAAGAGCTGGAGCGGCAGCGGGGAGAGAAACAGCCGCGAGCGGTCGTCGGAGACGATCAGCGCCTGGCCCGCTCGAGCGACGCTTGCCGCCGCCAGCGCTGCGAAACGCCGCTCGGCCGCCCCCGCCCGCGGGTCCCACGCCGTCCCGACCGCGGCGAGCGCCCGCTTGAGCGCCGGCTCGAGCCCGCCGTAGAGCCGCTCCACTCCCCGTGACTCGAAGTAGACGACACCCGGGCTGTCCGGTTCGACGGCAAAACCGGCATCCTCGAGCCGGCGCAGGATCTCTTCCCACGCCTGCTCGGCCGAGGCCGGGTCCTGCTCGACCAGCTCGAGCTCCGGGCAGGTCGCGAGCGCCTCCGAGAGGCGCATTCCCGGCCGCACGCCGGCTGCCTCGGCGGCCCCCGTCACCGAGCCGATCAGCGGCTCCGTGCCGGGCAGCGGCGCGAGCGCCACGGGTCGTGCCTGGGCTCCCGGCCGCCGGCGGAGCGCCGCCCGCAGATCGAAGGCCGGGATGACGACGGTAGCGATCACGGGAACGTATGTTCTACACGAACACCTGTTCCCCTGTCAAGCCGCGGCGCGCTAGCGGCGACGGCGGCGCGCCAGCGCGGGCAGGAGATCCCACCTGGCCCAGGCGATGACCGCGCCAATGATCAGGATGACGCCGAACACGGTGCTCCCGATCGCGATGTTCACGACTCCGAGGAGGAGCACCGCGAGCGCCGCGAACGTTCTTCCGTTCGGGGTCTGCAGGAACGCCCCGAACCTGTTGAGGGCGTTCATCACCCGAGCGGCCCTCGCAACGGCTGCGTCCACATCTGTCGGGGATAGTCTCACGGGAAGATGATCCGCGACCCGCTCCCGCAACTCGAGGGCGAGCTCTACATCACGGACGGCGGCATGGAGACGACGCTGATCTTCCACCACGGCGTCGACCTCCCCCACTTCGCCTCGTTCGACCTCCTGAAGGACGATGCCGGACGAAAACTGCTCCGCGACTACTACGCATCGTACGTCTCACTCGCGCGCGAGCTCGACGTCGGGCTGCTCCTCGACACCCCCACCTGGCGCGCGAACCGCGACTGGGGCGAGAAGCTCGGGTACTCGGAGGAGGCGCTCGAGCAGGCCAACCGCGACGGAGTGCGGCTGGTCGACGAGCTGTGTGGCGACGGGGCACCGCCGATCCTCGTCAGCGGGGCGATCGGCCCTCGCGGTGACGGGTACCAGGCCTCGGCGCGCATGACCACGGCCGAGGCGACCCGGTACCACACGCCCCAGGTCGAGACGCTCGCCTCGAGCGGCGCCGACATGCTGAGCGTGCTGACGATGACCTATGCGGAAGAGCCGGCGGGGGTCGTGCAGGCCGCCGCAACCGCCGGGATCCCGATCTCCGTCTCCTTCACGGTCGAGACCGACGGCCGCCTGCCGAGCGGCCAGTCGCTGCGTGATGCGATCGAGCAGGTCGATGCCGAGACGGACGGCGCCACCGCCTACTTCATGATCAACTGCGCGCACCCCACGCATTTCGCGGACGCGATCGAGGTCGGCGAGCCGTGGGTCGAGCGGATCGGCGGCCTGCGCGCGAACGCTTCGGCGAAGAGCCACGCGGAGCTCGACGAGTCCGACGCGCTGGACGACGGCGATCCGGCCGAGCTCGGCAAGCACTACGCCGCTTTGCGGCAGAGCCTCCCTCGCGTCACGGTCGTCGGCGGCTGCTGCGGGACCGATCACCGGCACATCGGCGAGATGTGCCGGAGCTGGTCGGCCGCAGGCACTGCGTGAGCGGCCCTAGTCGCGCTCGAGCACGACCACCGGGATCTCGCGGTCGGTTCTCGTCTGGTACTCGTCGTAGTGCGGCCAGACCTCGTTCGCCTTCCGCCAGAGCCGCTCGCGTTCGGCCCCCTCGGCCGTCGAGGCACGGGCGCGAAACACCTCGGGGCCGACCTGCAGCTCGACCTCGGGCGTCTTGACGAGGTTGCGGTACCAGCCCGGGTCCGTCGGAGCGCCGCCTTGCGAGGCGACGATCACGTACCGGTCGCCGTCGCGCGCGTAGATCAGCGGCGTCGTCCCCGGATTCCCGGTCTTCCTGCCGATGGTCGTCAGCAGGAGAACGGTCGAGCCCTCCTTCCAGGCGTGACCGGTCTCACCGCCCGTCTCGCGGTAGACACGCACGTGCTCCTGCCCGTACGGGAAGGTCTGCGGTTGGGTCACCGTTGCTCTCCTTTCACGATTTCGGCGGCCGGCCCGACCATCCGCGCATACCGCGGAACGATGTCGAGCAGGTCGACCTGGGCACAGAATTCGATGTCCGCCTCGAGGCCGGGCGGCCCGTACGTCCGCGCGTTCAACCCGTCCAGCGGCTCGGGCCAGGCACGAGCCACCAGCGCCGCCGCGATCGCAGCGTCGGTCGGGTCGCCTCCGAGCTCCGCGACGATGCGACCGGCGCAGTACGCGTCGTCGAGCGCGAACATCCCCTTGAATCCAGAGCAGATAACGGCGATGTCGCCACCGCGGGCTCGTCCACTGTCGGCCACGGCTCGCAGATTGAGCAGCGACCCGAGCAGGACGACGTCGCAGCGCTCGACCGCAGTGAGGATCGCCCGCGTGCCGTTCGTGGTCGTGAGGATCAACGTGCGTGCCTTCGCGCCCTCGGCGAACTCGCGCGGCGAGGCGCCGACGTCGAAGCCGTCGATCCGCACCGCTTCCCGCTCGCCGCCGACCACCGCGTCGCCGCCGAGCTCGGCACGCAGCGCGCGCGCATCGTCGATCTCCTCACAACAGAGCACGCGCTCGTACCCCGACGCCAGCGCCTGCGCGATCGAGGAGGTCGCGCGGATGACGTCGACGACGATCCCGAGTGGCGCAGACGCCTCCTCGTCCGGGGTGAAGGCGACGTGAACACGCACGCCGATACGCTAGCCGCGTGGACGAACCACGCCATTGTTACCGGCATCCGGACCGCGAAACGGGGCTGTCGTGCTCCGAATGCGGACGGCCGATCTGCTACGAGTGCATGACGCCGGCCCCGGTCGGGCTCCGCTGCCCGGAGCACGCCGGCAAGCAGCGCGTGATCCGGCCGGCCCAGCGCGGGCTGCGGGCGGGCGGCCTCGCCCGCGGCGCGACGATCGTCACGTGGGCGCTGATCGGGCTCAACGTCGGCGTCTACCTGGCCGAGCTCGCGATCGGCGGCAACTTCGACGGCCAGAACAACTGGATCTACGAGCACGGAGCGCTCTTCGCCTCCGGCGCCTTCGCCTTCGGCCAGCCGCTGGTGGGGGTCGCTCACGGCGACTGGTGGCGGCTGATCACGGCGGCATTCCTGCACTACGGCCCGATCCATCTCGGGCTCAACATGCTGGCGCTGTACTTCGGCGGCACCGTGCTCGAGCAGGTGATCGGACACTGGCGGTTCGCACTCATCTACTTCGCATCCGGGATCGCCGGGTCGGCCGGCGCGCTCATCGTCACGCCCAACTCGCCGACGGTTGGAGCTTCGGGCGCGATCTTCGGCGTCTTCGGGGCGCTCTTCGCCCTCGAACGGCGCGGGATCATCTCGTCGAACGGTCAGATCCTCGCGCTGATCGTGATCAACCTCGTCTTCACGTTCGCGGTCCCCGGCATCTCGATCGGGGGGCACGTCGGCGGCCTGATCGCGGGGTTCGTGCTGATGTGGGCGATGACGCACTTTGCGCGCTCGGCCGAGCTCAGCATCCTCGCCACGGTGGCCGTCGTCGCCGTCAGCGTCGTCGTCGCCTACGCGCAGGTCCGCGGCTACTCCTGATCGAACGAGAAAGCGAGCGGTGGGCAGGGCCCCCACCCCACCCACCGCGGGCGCATCGTCTCGGCGAGATTGCGCTGCGGGCGCCCCCCTCGCCGGTCGATGCTTGCCACAGACGTCAGTGGTATTCCGGCAACTGTGCCAGAGCGAACGACAGATTGCAACGTTCGAAACAAGGCCGACCGGACGGGGAGCTCTACCGGCCGCGTGTGCGCCGGGCTCGGAACTCGGCCACCCAGGCGAGCACGCGCAGGCCGAACCAGAACGGTGTGAAAAGCCCGTAGAACAGCACGAGCGCCGCTCCCAGGGCGGCGTACCAGGTGCCCCAGCGCCAGAGCGGCACGGGCGGCTTCGGCTTCATCGTCCTGCGACCGGCTGCCTGGCGCGGCCCGGTCGCTCCGCCCGGCTCGAAGACGGCGTCGACCTCGTCCGTGCTCACCTACGCGGCCCGGTCGCCGGCGCGCTGGATCTGGGTGAAGTCGCCGAGCCGACCCAACGTGTCGCGCACATCGAGGAGCAGTCGCAGGCGATTTGCCCGCACGGCGGGATCGTCTGCCATCACGAGCACGTCGTCGAAGTACCGGTTGACGTACGGCGCAAGCGCGGCGGCGGCGCCGAGGCCGTCGTCGACCTGGACTTGGGTGCCGGCAAGGGCTTCGGCCAGGTCGCGCTCGGCCCCGTCCTCGAGCAGCGAGTCGTCGAGCTGCGGTGCAGCCTCGGCCTCGGCTCGTCCGGCAAGGCGATGCGCCCGATCGAACGCGGTGTGCACCGCTTCGAACTCGTCGGTGCGCTCGGCGGCGGCAAGCATTCGTGCCTGCCGCGCCACGCCTGCCAGATCGGACGCGGCCGAGGAGCGCGCCGCGCGAACGAACTGCACCGGCACGTCGAGGAGACCTTCGAGCCGCTCCTCGACGAACTCCTGGGCGTCGGCCGCGAGAAGGTCGCGCGGAACGACGACGCCACCCTCGACGGCGAGACGGCACAGGCCGATCGCCGCCCGGCGCAGGCCGTACGGGTCGCGAGAGCCGGTCGGGCGCTTCCCGAGCCCGAAGACGACGTTGAGCGTGTCGAGCTTGTCGGCCGCCGCGAGCACTGCCCCTCCACGGCTCTGCGGCAGCGGGCCGCCGGCGCTGTCGGGGCGGTACTGCTCGTCGATCGCACGCACGACGTCGGGAGAAACGCCCGCCAGACGAGCGTACGTCGCGCCGATGTGCCCCTCGAGCTCGGGAAACTCGCGTACGAGCTCCGACGCCTGGTCGGCCTTCGCCAGCAACGCTGCCTGGATGGCGGCGTCGTCGCCGCCGAGCTTCGCCACGAGCTCCACCAGACGGTCGGTCTTGTCCGCGAAGGTGCCTGCGCCGCGGAGGAAGGTGATCGACCGCAGGCGCTCGGCAAGGCCGTCGATGCCGACCGCGAGATCTCGCCGGTAGGTGAACTCGGCATCCTCGAGCCTCCCACGCAACACGAACTCGTTTCCCGCACGGACGACCTCCGGGTCGCCACCGTTGGCCACGAACGCGAAGCGATTGCCGCCGAGCGGGAAGTACCGTTGATGCGACTGCATCGTGGTCGTCACCACACGCTCCGGCAGCTCGAGGAAACGAGCGTCGAACGAGCCTTCCTGCACGCGCGCCTGTTCCACGAGGTAGACGACCTCGTCCAGCTTGCCGGCCGGGTCGCTCCAGGGCCCGAGCGCGTCGAGACCGGCCACGATCCGCTCGTAGCGAACGGCGCGGTCGGGCTCGACACCGGCGGCGCGGAGCGTCGACAGGTAGTCGCGGGCACTCGGCACCTCGACCCGGCCGGGGCTCGTCAGCCGGTGTCCGTACGAGAAACCACCGACCTCGACGCCGTCCAGCGCGACCTCGATCGTTCGTTCGTCGAGCTTCGCGCACACCCACCGAACCGGCCGTGCGAAGCGGAAACCGGCGCCCCACGACATCGACTTCCCGAACTGCAGCCCGGTGACGATCGCCGCGAGCCGCCCGGGGAGCGCATCCTCGATCGACACGCCCTTCACCTCGAGGCCGAGAAAACCACCCCGGACGGTGAGCGCGTCCGCGGTCACTCCGTGCTTGCGGGCAAACCCCGCTGCGGCCTGCTCGCGCAGCTTCTCGGGAGGGCCTTGCACCCAGGCGTCCTCCGTCCGCTCGGGCACAGTCGCCGGGAACGCCAACCGGCGCGGCCCGATCCACAGCTCGTCCGGAACGACACCGAGGTGCTCCTGCGACAGGTCTGGCAACTGGAGGCCGGCCTCCATGCAGGCGGCGGCCGGAAGCTCCTCGCAACCGATCTCAAGCAGCAGCTTCGGCATGCCCCTGTTGCTGTTCGAGGTAGAGCTGAGCGACGTCCCGCACGAGGTCGCGGATCCGTGCGATGTACCCGGCGCGCTCGGCGACCGAGATCGCACCACGCGCGTCGAGCAGGTTGAACGCATGGTTCGCCTTCAGGACCTGGTCGTAAGCCGGAAGCGGTAGATCGAGCTCGACGAGCGCGCGCGTCTCCTCCTCGTACTCGCCGAACCTGCGGACCAGCGTCTCGACGGGCGCGGCCTCGAAGTTGTAGCGCGACCATTGCCGCTCGTTCTCCCGGTAGACGTCCTCCCACGTCACGCCGTCGGCCCACACCAGGTCGAAGACGGTCGGCTTCTCCTGGACGAGCATCGCGAGCCGATCGAGCCCGTACGTGATCTCGGCGGGGATCAGATCCAGGTCGAGCCCGCCGAGCTGCTGGAAGTAGGTGAACTGCGTGATCTCCATGCCGTCGCACCAGACCTCCCAGCCGAGCCCCCAGGCGCCGACGGTCGGCTGCTCCCAGTCGTCCTCGACGAAGCGGATGTCGTGGCGTGCGCTGTCCAGCCCGATCGCCGTGAGCGACGCGAGATAGATGTCGAGCACGTCGGGCGGGTTGGGCTTGAGGATCACCTGGTACTGGAAGTAGTGCTGGAATCGCATCGGGTTCTCGCCGTACCGCCCGTCGAGCGGTCGGATCACGGGCTCCAGATAGGCCGTCTTCCAGGGGTTGGGACCGAGACTGCGCAGGAACGTCGCCGGATTCATCGTCCCGGCCGCGAGCTCGGTGTGGTACGGGGTCAGCAGGACGCACCCCTCGTCGGCCCAGAAGCGCTCGAGCGTGAGGATCATGTCCTGGTACGTTCGCGCGGCCATGACCGCTCATCGTACGGACCGCTGGCAGCGGCTGTCATTCAGCTCCGACGCGCTCGTCGGCAATCCGCTCGGCGATCCCCACGAACGCCCGCTGTGGGTCTGGTCGCCGTCCGACACCTCGCGCCGCTACCCCTCGATCTACCTGATCCAGGGGATGGTCGGGATGGTCGACGCGTGGTTCAACGTCGGCGCCTGGACGGAATCGTTCCCGGACGCGGTCGAACGGATCGCCCCGGAGGCCGTCGTCGTGCTCGTCGACGCATTCACCTCCGTCGGCGGCTCGCAGTTCCTCGACTCACCCGGGACAGGTCGTTACCACACCTACCTCTGCGACGAGATCGTCCCCTTCGTGGACGCCACGTTCCCGACACTCGCCGAGGCGAAGCACCGCGGTATCCAGGGGAAGTCTTCCGGCGGCTATGGGGCAATGGTCACGCCGATGCTGCGTCCGGATCTCTTCGGAGGACTCGCCACGCACGCCGGCGACGCCGCGTTCGAGCTCTGCTATCAGAACGAGTTCGCTCCGGCGGCGCGCGCGCTGCGAGAGAAGTACAACGGATCGTTCGACGAGTTCTGGCGCGACTTCCGTTCCGGCCGACCGGTCTTCGCCGACAACGACGACTACGTGCTCGTCGACACGTACGCGATGGCCGCAGCCTACTCCGCGAACGCAGACGGAACGATCGATCTCCCGTTCGACGTCGTCACGGGGGAGCTCGCGCCGGACGTGTTCGCCCGTTGGCTCGCGTGTGACCCGGTGCGGATGGCACGCAACCCGTCGCATGCCGACGCGCTGCTCGGGCTCCGCGCCGTGTGGATCGATTCCGGGAAGAGCGACGAGCACTATCTCGATCTCGGCGCCACCGCCTTCAGGCAGGCGCTCGGCGAGGTCGGTGTTCCCGACGACGTCATCCACTTCGAGCTGTTCGAGGGGAAGCACGGCGGGATCAACTGGCGCTACCCGCTGGCGCTCACCTGGCTGGTCGACCGGCTCACGTAGCCGGCCGGGCGCTCCATCACCTTGAAGTCCGGCTCATCGAAGCCGAACTTGCGGTACAGCCGGTGCATGTTCGTCGTGTGCAGCAACCAGCGCACGCCGGCCAACGCTCCCCCTTCGACCATCTCGCGCACCAGCTCCTCTCCGAGCCCGCGTCCGCGATGCTCCTCGAGCACGTAGACGTCGGCGAGGTAGACGAACGACGTCCCGTCGGAGGCGGCCCGGCAGAACCCCACCTGCCGGCCATCGTGGTAGAGGCCGACGACGCGTGCCGCCTCGCGTACGAGTCTGTCCTGCACGTCGCGCGCGCGACCCTTCGCCCAGTAGCTGACCTCGGACAGGAACCGATGCACCTCGTCCAGGTCGATGCGCTCCTTGGCGTCGTCGAGCTCGAATCCGTCGCCGAGGTCGCGCCTCACGCCGAGAGCGTCCTCAGCCGGAACCCGCCGTGCTCCTCGTACGACGACGTCACGACGGCCAGCGCATCTCGGCGCGCACGGTCGGAGAGCGTCGCACCGAGTGCGTCGACGAGCGGCGTCGACAGCAGCTGCTCGATCGCAGCGAGCCCTTCCGCCGAGAGCGCGAGCGCCCCTCCGGCGTGCATCCGGCAGACGGCACCGCCTGCACGCGCCGAGAAGGCGACGAGCTCGTCGTTGCCGCCGCACTCCACGCAGCTCGTGAGGTGCGGCAGATACCCGGCGAGCCAGAGCAGCTTCAGCTGGAACGAGAGTCCGAGTGGGTCGACCGCGGGTTGCGACCCGGTGGCCGGTGCATCCTCGAGCACGTCGAGGAACCGTTCGAGCGCGGCGAAGGCACGCTCGTTCGGCTCGGGCTCGCCGTGCAGTCGCAGCATCGCCTCGGCCCCGATCAACCCGACGCCGAGGCGGTACGGCTGCTCGCGGATCGCGTGGTGCGAACGCTTGAGGTCGACACCGGTGATCGTCAGGAGCTCACCTCCTCCCTGATGAAGGAGCAGCTCGACATGCGACAGCGGCTCGAGACGGGCCCCGAACCGCGACTTCGTCTTGCGGACGCCCTTCGCGATCGCTCCGACACGGCCGCGGTCAGCCGTGTACAGGTGCAGGATGCGGTCGGCTTCCCCGTACCGCAGCGACCGCAGAACGATCGCGTCGGTCTTCGAAGCGCGCCCGGCCATTCGGGCCAGTCTATGGACGCGTGCGGTCCGCGCCCGGGAGGCGCTGGCAGTTGGGGCAGTACCACGTTCCACGCCCGGCCACCCTCGTCTTGTCGATCGGAGTCCCGCAACGTTCGCACGGCTCCCCGCCGCGGCCGTAGACCTTGAACTCGTCCTGCATCGATCCGGTGCCGCCGTCCGGCAGCGCGTAGTCGCGGAGCGTCGATCCCTGGCGGCTGATCCCCTGCTGGAGCGCACGGCGGATACCGCGGTGCAGCGCCCTGACCTCGTCCGGCCCGAGCGACGCCGCCGGCGCGAGCGGGTGGATACGGGCGCGCCAGAGAGCCTCGTCTGCATAGATGTTCCCGACCCCGGCGACAGTCCGCTGGTCGAGAATCACCGCCTTGACGGGTGCGGTGCGCAGCGCCAGCTTCGCTGCCAGGTCCCGCGCTCGGTAGGAATCCGCCAGCGGCTCGGGGCCGACCCGCGCGGCGAGGTACGGATCGAGCTCGTCCGGCTCGAGCAGCAGCCAGGTGCCGAACCGGCGCACGTCGCGGTAGGCGACGTCCGACCCGTCGTCCAGTCTGACAACAGCGCGGCGGTAGGGATCGTCCGGCAGCGTTCCCGCCTCGCCGTGGCGCAGCGAACCCGTCATCCGGAGGTGGATCAGGAGACTTCGACCCGATTCGAACCGAACAATCAGATACTTGCCGCGTCGTTCGAGCGACCGTACGCGCTCGCCTTCCAGCTCGGCTGCGACCGCCCGTGGATCGAACGGTCGCGTCAGCCGGGGGTCGGAGATCGCCACGCGCTCGAAGCGGCGGAGCTCGAGCAGCGGCGCGAGCCGGCGGCGAACCGACTCCACTTCGGGCAGCTCGGGCATGTCGCCACGCTAGCCGGGCGCGACCGCGAGCCGACCCGGGCTAGTCGACGACCTCGAGCAGCACCGGCCGCTCCGGCGGCGGCTGGGAGCCGATCTCGTAGGCGGTGAGCAACTCGGTCGCGGCCGCGTCGGCTGCTGCATCGTCACGGGCGAGCACGCGGGCGAGCGCCTGGCCCTGCTCGACGGCATCTCCCCGCTTGGCGAGGCAGAGGACGCCCACGGCGTGGTCGATCGTGTCATCCTTCGTCCGCCGTCCGGCCCCGAGGTGCACGGCGGCGTTGCCAACCGCGATCGCCCCGACGCGGCGAACGAAGCCGGCGGTCGGAGCGGGAACGTCCCGCTCGATCGGAGCGGACGGGAGGGCACCCTCGTCGGCGGTGCCGCCCTGTGCCTCGATCCAGCGGCGCCACGAGACCTCGGCCGTCCCGTCCGCGACGGCGGCCTCGGCACGTCTCCGGCCCTCGGCGACGTCGATGCCGAGATCCGACAGCGCCAGGAGGCGAGCGCACGCGTCGAGCACCAGCTCGCCGAGGTCGCCCGGCCCCTGACCGCGCACGGTGTCGAGTGCCTCCCGCACCTCGACCGCGTTTCCGACCGCCGATCCGAGCGGCTGGTCCATGTCGGTCAGCAGGCAGACCACCTCCCGCCCGGCCTCCTGGCCGAGCGACAGCATCGTCTCGGCGAGCAGGCGTGCGTCCTCGATCGTCTTCATGAACGCTCCGTCACCGACCTTGACGTCGAGCACGATCGCCTGGGCGCCGGCGGCCAGCTTCTTCGACATGATCGATGCCGCGATCAGGGACCGCTGATCGACCGTCGCAGTGACGTCGCGAAGCCCGTAGAGGAGCTTGTCGGCGGGCACGAGATCACCGGTCTGGCCGATGATCGCAAGACCGACGTCGCGGACCTGCGCGACGAACTCGTCGAGCCCGAGCTCGGTGCGGTACCCCGGGATCGACTCGAGTTTGTCGAGCGTCCCGCCGGTGTGCCCGAGGCCGCGGCCGCTCATCTTCCCGAACGGAACGCCGCACGCGGCGACGATCGGCCCGACTGCGAGAGATGTCTTGTCACCGACGCCGCCCGTCGAGTGCTTGTCGACCACCTTTCGCCCGAGCTCGGCCCCGAGGTCGATCGTCTCGCCGCTGCGAATCATCGCGTCGGTGAGGACGTACGTCTCGCGCGCGGAGAGCCCGCGGAAGTACACCGCCATGCAGAACGCCGCCATCTGGTAGTCGGGAACCTCGCCGCGCGCGTAGCCGAGAATCAGCTCCGCGAGCTCGTCGTCCGGCAGTTCCTCACCGTCTCGCTTGCGCTGGATGACCTCGGTGGCGCGGATCATCTGGTCGCGACGAAGACGCTCACCGCCGTGCGGGCTCGAAGCGGCAGATCGAGAACGAGATCACGCGATTTGTCGGAAACGATCATCGAGTCGCGGTAGCCGTACACGGCCTCCGCATTGCTGATCGTGACGACGCCGTCGAAGTCGGTCCGCGTGACGGCACGAAAGCGGCGCAACAACGCCTCCTCGCCGGACTCCCGGGTAAAGCGCGAGCGAAACTCGACACCGATGACATCACGCAACTCCCGCAGATGATCCTGTGCATTGGTCACGGCGACGAGATGGCCGCCAGGCTCGACAACCCGTGCCAGCTCGGCCAAGCCTCGGTCGAGGTCCGGCACGTGGTACAGCATCCACGCGGCGATCGCCGTGTCGAATGCTGCGTCGGCGAAGCGGAGTCGCTGAACGTCTCCGACCTCCGCAGCGATGCCGCGCGCGCGTGCGACCTCCACCATTCGCTCCGACTGATCGACGAAGGTCAGCTCGACGTCGAGCTCGCCGACGATCCGCGCTGCGAGCTCACCCTGCCCGCCGCCGACCTCGAGCACGCGACGCGGCGCAAGTGACGCGACGATCTCGAACACGCCGTCTCTGGCGTTCGGGCCGTCGTGATCTGCGTAGATCGATTGCCGCGCCTGCAGGTTCCGCTCGCAGGCGTACTGCTCGGCCACGAGCGCCGGATCGTCGAGCTTCACGCCGCCTTCTCCGCGATGAACGTCGAGTTCGCACGACGCGCTCGGAACGGCTCGTCGATCGCTGCCGGCAGGTTCGCGACGAAGGGTGACATCGAGATCGACGCCAGCACGTACTCCTCGACCTCGGCGCGGTCGGCGAACTCGAGCTCTCCGTCGATGTCCTCTCGCTCGACGCGCGCGAAGTGGCGCGCGAGCAGCGCGCCGCCGCTCTCGCGCGAGAACGCAATCGTCGAAGGGCCGCTGCCGACGAGCTCACGCAGCTCGTGGAGGTGGAGAACCGAGTTCGTCGTCGCAACGAGGCGTCCGCCTGGGCGCAGGACGCGTGCGAGCTCGGAGACGGCCCGGTCGCGGTCGGGAACGTGATACAGCATCCAGGCCGCGACGGCGACGTCGAAGGTTCCGTCTGCGAACGGGAGCCCCTGCACGTCCGCCACCTCTGCGGCAACACCGGCTGCGCGTGCGAGCTCCACCATGCGAGGCGACAGGTCGGTGGCGGTGACGTCGACGTCGACCTCATCGGCGATCCTCCGCGCGAGCTCGCCCCACCCGCAGCCCACCTCGAGAACACGCGACGGGCGTCCGGCCGCGACGGCGGCGACGATCCCCGCCCGCGCGTCGACGACCGTGCCCACGCCGGTGTACGCCGCCGCCCGCCGTCGGAGTCGTGCGTCGTCCGCGTACTCGGCCGCCACGAGCTCCGGATCGTCGAGCCGCATCACGGTTCGACGATCGGACGCCCGGGCACCCCGCGGGGTGCTTGCCCGCCGCCGAGCCAGATGTTCACGGTCGAGCCGACGTCGGCGAACTCACCGTCCTCGTGGACCCTGCCCGCGGCATTCCGACCCTCGACGTACGCGAGCAGGAGCGCGTACTCGCGCGAGTGGTCGGTCGAAGGCGTGGTCGGGTCGCACCCGTGGTCGGAGGTGACGATCAGGAGGTCGCCCGACTGGAGCGCGTCGAGCAGGTCCGGGAGCCGGCGGTCGAAGTCCTGCAGGCAGCGGTGGAAGTTGACGGGGTCGTTCCGATGGCCCCAGAGCGTGTCGGTCTCGACGAGGTTCGTGAAGACGAAGCCGTCGTCGACCGTTCGCAGCAGCTCCTCGGTCTTCTGAATGCCTTCGACATTCGATCTGGTCGGATGCTCCTCGTCGATGTCGACGTGCGCGAAGATGTCCGGGATCTTGCCGACGCCGTAGACCTTGTGGCCGGCTGCCCGCACCTGCGAGAGGTAGTTCGGTCGCTTCGGCTCGAGCGAGAAGTCGTGGCGGCTCGGCGTTCGCTCGTACGCGCCAGGCTCACCGACGAACGGCCGCGCGATCACGCGGCCGACGGCGTGCTTGCCGGTGAGAATCTCGCGGGCGACGCGGCAGCCGCCGTACAGCTCCTCCAGCGGGATCGTGTCCTCGTGCGCGGCGATCTGGAACACCGAGTCCGCACTCGTGTAGACGATCCACTTGCCCGTCTTCTGGTGTTCTTCGCCGAGCTCCTGGATGATCTCCGTGCCGCTCGCGGGCCGGTTGCCGAGAACGCCGCGACCCGTTCGGTTCATGAACGGATCGATCACCTCGTCCGGGAAGCCGAATGGGTACGTCGGCATCGCGTGCGGTGTCACGACACCCATCAGCTCCCAGTGGCCGGTCGTCGTGTCCTTGCCCTTCGAGCGCTCGAGCAGCCGTCCCGCGATCGCCGGCGCGCCCGGCTGCGGCGCACAACCCTCGAGCGGCTCCACGTTTCCGAGGCCGAGCGCCTCGAGGGTCGGCAGGTCGAGGCCGCCGACGGCCCGGGCGACGTTGGCCAGGGTGTTCGACCCTTCGTCGCCGAACTCCGCGGCATCCGGCAACGCGCCCGCTCCGACGGCGTCCAGGACAATGACGCACGCGCGCGGCACCGAGCTATCCTACTTCCGTGGCTGACGTGCTCGGGCTCATCGGGATTGCGCTCTTCGTGACGTTCATCATCGCTCTCGCCGCAGGTGTGACCTGGGTCGTCGTGAAGCTCTTCCCGGCGAAGACCTAGCGGCCAACTAGACGGCGGACAACGGCAGGACCGCTGCGAGCGGCGTGTAGTCGAGCCCATGCGCCTCGGCAACCGCCTCGTACGTGACCTTACGGTCGATCACGTTGACGCCCTTGGCGAGGCACGCATCGGCGGCCACCGCGTTTCGTAGCCCGTGGTTCGCGATCGCTTCGACATACGGCAAGGTCGCGTTGGTGAGTGCATGTGTCGAGGTGATCGGCACCGCTCCGGGCATGTTCGCGACGCAGTAGTGGATGACGTCGTCGACGAGGTACACGGGATCCGCATGCGTGGTCGCGTGCGATGTCTCGAAGCAGCCGCCCTGGTCGATCGCCACGTCCACGACGACGGCGCCGGGCCGCATCGTCGCGATCATGTCGCGTGTGACCAGCTTCGGCGCCAGGGCGCCGGGGATCAGCACGGCCCCGATCACGAGGTCGGCCTGGACGACGGCGTCACCGACCTCGAGGCTCGAGCTCATCAGGAGCGTCACACGGCCCGAGAGCACCTCCTCGAGATGACGCATGCGGTCGATCGAGCGTTCGAGGATCGTGACCTGCGCCCCGAGGCCGAGCGCGATCACGGCCGCGTTGTAGCCGACGACCCCGCCGCCGACGATCACCACTTTCCCGGGAGCGACACCCGGCACCGCTCCGAGAAGCAGGCCGCGACCGCCGAGCGGCTTCTCGAGGAAGTGCGCGCCTGCCTGCGGCGCGAGCCGGCCGGCGACCTCCGACATCGGCGCGAGCAGCGGAAGCGTGCGGCCAACCTCGACGGTCTCGTAGGCGACCGCGGTGATGCCCGAGCGCACGAGGGCCCGCGTGAGCGGCTCATCTGCCGCAATGTGCAGGTACGTGAACAGGATCAGGTCCTCCCGAAGCCGCCAGTACTCCGGCTCGATCGGCTCTTTCACCTTCAGGAGGAGATCGCTCGATTGCCACACGTCGTCGACGGTCGTGATCCGGGCACCGACACGCTCGTACTGCTCGTCGGCGAACGCACTGCCGGCACCTGCTCCGGTCTCGATCGCGACCTCGTGGCCGTGGTTGATCAGCTCGAGCGCGCCGGCAGGTGTCAACGCGACGCGGTACTCGTCCGGCTTGATCTCCCTGGCGACCCCGATCCGCACGGGCGCGAAGCCTATCCGCCGAGCAGGCGCATCGCCTCGGAGCCCGCGGCGAACGCTGCGGCGAAGTGCCCAGGATCCTCGGCCGCCCCGCGACCCATGTGCGCGAGCGGGAGACCCTCACAGGCCTCGCGCCAGCCGTCGCCGTCGGCGGCGGCGAGCGTGATACTTCCGCCCGCGAGCTCGAGGACGGATCGCGTGTGATGCGAAACCCCTCGGTGCCGTTCGCGCGCGTCCGTGTCCGACACGCGCTGCGCGAGAATCGCACGGCCCCCGAGCGCCGCGGCTACGTGTGCGGCTTCGGCGAGCGCGGTAGCGCCGTGACCAAAGCGTGTGGCCGTGCCGGTCAGGCCCGGCCCCACCGCGCAGACGGCGACCTCGGCCGTCCCGGCCGCCCAGAGGAGCCCCGAGGCGATCGACAGGCAGCGAACGTCACCGCCGAAGCATGGAGCGACGGCCGCCGTCGCTGCGAGCAGGCCGCGGCCACGCAGCGCGCGCAGCGCATCGGAGAGCGAGACCGCGAGCGCACCGCCCTGCACCTGCACGTAGGCGACGCGCGCGCCTGCGAGTGCAGCACACACCGGGACGACCTGCGAATGGACCGTGCAGAGGACGACCGGCAGGCCGTCGAGCACCTCGGCCGGCAGAGCGTCCTCTTCCGCATGCCGTACCGCCCACTGTCCCGGCGCATACGGAAGGGCCATCACGTGCGCTCCGCCGTCGGCGGGGAGCTCGAGCCCGCGGGTCAGGTTCGCGTACACGATGTCGAAGCCGCCCGACCCGAGCCCGAGCTCGCGCGCCTGGACGTTCACCAGCACGTCGTCGCCTAGCTCGACTTCGCCTGTCAGCGGTGGGTAGGCGATGCACGGAGCGCCGTCGACCTCGCAGCGCACGAAATCGGGATGCCGCTCGCCGACGCCCGAGACGCGCCCGCGCCTAAGCGAGAGCGGCATCGACCAGCGCCAGCGTCACGTCGACCATCGCCTCGAGGTCGGAGACGGCGATTCGCTCGGCGGGCGTGTGGATGTCGGTCATGCCGTTCGCGAGATTCACGACCTGGAAGCCGCGGTTGTTGAACACGTTGGCGTCCGCCGCTCCGCCGGACAGCTCGTACCGGACCGCATGCCCGCAGCGCTCGAGCGCAGCAGCTGCCAGCGCAACCGGGCGGTCGGCGCGCCCGAATCGGTACCCGCGGTAGCTCTTCCGCGCCACCGTCGTCGCTTCGCACTCGGCGACGCCCGCGGCGAACGTGACCGCATCCTGCATCTCCTGCACGAGATCGGCGAGCCGCCGCTCGTCGTGCGAGCGAGCCTCGGCGACGAACGTGCACCACTCGGGCACGATGTTGGCCGCGGTTCCACCGGAGATCGTCCCGACGTTCGCCGTCGACAGCTCGTCGACGCGGCCGAGCCGCATCTCGGAGATCGCACGTGCGGCCGCGGCGATTGCCGAGCGTCCCTCGTCGGGGTGCATGCCGGAATGCGAGGCACGACCGTGAAACGTCACTTCCAGCGACTGGGAGAACGGCGCTCCGAGGATGACCGTGCCGATCGGCGCCGCCTGGTCGTAGACGTACCCGATCCGCGCCCGCAGGCGCTCGTGATCGAAGGCGGCGGCGCCCTCGAGCCCGACCTCCTCCCTCGGCGTGAACAGGAGCTCGATCCCGGCGTGCGGGCGATTCTCGGCAAGCACGCTGCGCGCAGCATCGAGCATCGCGGCAACCGCCGACTTGTCGTCGGCGCCGAGGATCGTCCCGGCGGCGTTCCGGACGATTCCGTCCTCGACGACGGGGTCGATCGCGGCGGTCGGCGGCACGGTGTCGAGGTGCGCGCAGAAGAGCAGCGGCTCGCCGGGCGCGGTGGCCTCGAGGTGCGCATAGATGTTGCCGGCATTGGAGCCGATCACGGTGCCGGCGGCGTCCTCGTCGGCCTCGAGACCGCAGTCGCTCAGGTAGCCGAGGACGAGATCGGCGACCGCCCGCTCGTCGCCCGGCGGGCTCGGCACCGCGGCAAGCTCGGTGAAGAGATCCAGGACGGCGGGCGGCACTACGCCACTTCGGCGTGCGTGCGAGCTCGGGCACGGTCCTGTGCCGCCGAGACGAGCCCGAAGAACAGCGGCGCCGGTCGGGTCGGGCGCGACTTGAACTCGGGATGGAACTGCGATGCGACGAACCACGGATGGTCGGCGAGCTCAACGATCTCGACGAGGCGCCCCTCCTGGAACGTCCCGCTGATCACGAGCCCGCGGTCGACGAGCTGCTGCCGGTAGGCGTTGTTGACCTCGTAGCGATGGCGGTGCCGCTCGGCGATCATCTCCTCGTCGCCGTAGGCCTCGCGCGTGCGCGATCCCTCGGCCAGCTCCACGGCCTGCGCTCCGAGCCTCATCGTGCCGCCGAGATCCTCGATCTCCT
This sequence comes from uncultured Thermoleophilia bacterium, assembly GCA_963742605.1. Taxonomy (GTDB): domain Bacteria; phylum Actinomycetota; class Thermoleophilia; order Gaiellales; family Gaiellaceae; genus PALSA-600. Next base: position 565,286 of record CAVUNA010000007.1, read on the forward strand.
TCTGCTCGGGGAGCAGGTCGATCACCGGGTGGGGCGTCTCGGGATCCATCTCGGTGGAGTTCGCACCGTCGAGCCCGGCGACGTGGCGTGCGAAATCGGAGACGGCGACATGCATGCCGAGACAGATCCCGAGGTACGGGATGCCGTCCTCCCGCGCCACGCGGCAGGCGAGCACCTTGCCCTCCCAGCCGCGAGAGCCGAACCCGCCGGGAACGAGCACGCCGTCGACATCGGCCAGCTCGGCGCGCGCCTCGTCGATCGTCATCTCCTCCGCATCGACCCAGCGCACGTGCACCCGGCAACCGGTCGCGATACCCGCATGCTTGAGCGCTTCGTGCACCGACAGGTACGCGTCGTGCAGCTTCACGTACTTGCCGACCAGCGCGATCTCGACCAGGGAGTCGCGCTCGTTGATGCGTTCGGTCAGCTCGAGCCACTCCTCGAGGTCGGGGGGTGGAGCGTCGATCGAGAGCTTCCGGCAGACGAGCTCGTCCAGGCCCTGGTCGTGAAGCGCGATCGGGACGAGGTACACGTCGCGAACGTCCGGGTTCGTGATCACGGCGTCGACGTCGACGTCGGCGAAGAGCGCGATCTTCTCCCGAATCTCGCGCTGCAAGGGCTCGGTCGAGCGACACACGAGCACATCGGGATGGATACCGATGCGACGCAACTCGTTCACCGAATGCTGAGTCGGCTTCGTCTTCAGCTCACCAGCCGTCTCGATGAACGGGACGAGCGTCACGTGTAGGTAGAGGACGTTCTCGGGTCCGGCTTCCCGCCGGAACTGGCGAATCGCCTCCAGGAACGGAAGCGACTCGATGTCGCCAACCGTGCCGCCGATCTCGGTGATCACGACGTCGGTGTCGGTCGCCTCGGCCACCGAGCGGATGCGCGACTTGATCTCGTTCGTGATGTGCGGGATCACCTGCACCGTGGAACCGAGGTACTCACCCTTGCGCTCCTTCCGGAGCACGCGATCCCACACCGCCCCGGCCGTATGGTTCGCGGCGCGGGAGAGGTTCTCGTCGATGAAGCGCTCGTAGTGACCGATGTCGAGGTCGGTTTCGGCGCCGTCCTCCGTCACGAACACCTCGCCGTGCTGGAACGGGCTCATCGTGCCGGGGTCGACGTTGATGTACGGGTCGAACTTCTGGACCTGCACCTTCAGCCCTCGCGCCTTCAACAGACGTCCGAGCGACGCCGCGGTGATGCCCTTCCCGAGCGACGAGACGACTCCGCCGGTGACGAAGACGTACTTCGTGCTCACGGTCTCCCCCACGCGTCGAGCTCGCGGAGGCCCGGTGTGCGCTCGATCAGCCCTCCGAGTGAGATCCGTTCACCGAGGGTGGTAAGTGCGGCGAGCGTACCGATCGCCAGCCAACGCCTTCCGCCCGTGAAACGACTCACGGAACGCAAGCCTAGCAGCGCACCCAGTGCATTGGCTCCCGCATCACCGAGCATCGCCATCTCGCGAAGATCGTAGGGAGCGATCAGGACAGCGGCGGCGAGCGGCGCATCGAGCGCCGCGGCCGCGGCGAGGTACGCCTTGATCGCCCGCCCGGGCCTCGTGTCCAGCTGGTTGAGCGCGTTCGCGGCGAGCCCGACGAGGATAGCGCCGGAGAGCGAGCGCGTCCTGGCGAGGCCGTACAGCGGTATCCCGACGAGCTTGAGCACACCGGTCGTCGAACCGGTCCGCAGGTGCTCGGCGAAGCCGCGTTCCGGGCCCGACCAGAGGTCGTCGGCGAGACCGATCGCGGCGACCACGGGGTCGTGGACCGCGGTCAGCCAGCCGACGACGGGAAGCCGCAGGCCACGGTGGTTGACCCGCAGCGGACCGGCGGCCAGCACGAGGTCGACGAGCTGCGTGCCCCGATGGGCGAATCCGCGCAGGTCGCGCCCGGTCACCCGATGCGTGAGGTCGAGCTCGACCTCGACGACGGCGACGCCCGCCCGCGCGACGTCGATGGTCATCCGCGTCTCGACACCGAAACCGGGTGCGACGGGGAAGGCTGCGGAACGCGCAACGGCGTCGAGCGCCCGCTGTCCCGACAGCGGCTCCGTGACCTCCAGCCCCGTCCGCAGCCTGATCAGCGCCGCGGCGACGCGTTTGGCGATGCCGAATCCGCCACCGCGCCGCTCGGCGAACCGGGCCACACGCAGACCGCCGCCGGCCAGCAACGGCGTCATGTCTCCATCGACGTCGGCGTCGACGAGGAGCAGCGAGCCCGGCGGGGCGACGCGCTCGGCTTCGGAGAGTGCCTGCCCCTTGCCGCGGCGCGGCAACCGAACGACCTCGGCGCCGCTCGCCTGCGCACGGGCTGCCGTGGCATCGCGGGAGCCGTCGTCGGCGACGATCACGTGCGCGTCGGGGAACTGCCTCCGGAGCCGTTGGACCGTGCGCGCGATCGTGCCCTCCTCGTCGCGTGCCGCGACGAGGATCGTCACCGGCTCCGGCGTCTTCACCCGGCGGGCCCGAGCTTCGGCAGCAGCGCGTCGGCGGTCGGCTTCACGCCGTAGCTGCCCCCGAGCGCCCCGGCGAGGAGCAGGGCGAGCGCGAGCTTGCCGGGAGGCGTGTCGACGTCGTCCACGGTGGAGAGCCCGGAGACGTTCTGCCAGTCGGAGACGAGCGAGGGGTCGGCCGACGAGCGCTCGACCGCGACCACGGGGACACCGGCGATCGTGAAGCCGCCGATCAGCCCGTCGACGAACCGGCCGGTGGCGGGATCGGGCAGCGGCGAGCGCTCGACGATCACGACTCCGTCGACGGGCCTCGATGCCGCACCGCGCTGCTCGTCGACGAGCAGCGACGACACGCGGTCGGCGACCGGCGTTGCACCGCGCGTCACCCATTCCTGTGCGAGCTCGTGCGCGATGTCCGGCAGGGTGCTGAACCCGTTTTCGCCCCGAAGCGCCTGGAGCAGCGGCTTGAGCGTGACCGGCTCCTTGATCGCACGGTAGAAGGCGGTCGTGGCACCCGCGTCGCTGAGTGTCTGCGCCACGTCGGCGCCCGTGGCACCCGCGGTCGAGCCGATCACGATCACCGCGATCCGGTGGTGGGCGAGCCGGTTCGCGACCAGCACCGGATAGGTGTCCTCGACGAACGCCTGGGCTGCCTGTCCCTGCTGACCGAGCAACGTCTTCTCGGCGGTGAGCCCGTCGACCTGCGTCTGCAACGCGGTGATCCGGCTCTCGAAGTTCCGCCGTTCCGACTTGTCGACGAACCCGCGGCCCGAGATGCCGACGCCGACGAGGATGCCGACGATCAGCGCGATGAAGACCGCGGAGAGCGAGGCAATGTGGTAGCGGAAGTCGAGCATGCGGGTCCCTACAGGGTTGCAGCAGTCTGCACCAGGTCGTACAGGCGTCGGAGTGCGCGCTCGGGCGAGCCGCGGCTGACGGACACGGTCACCCGTGTTCGCTCGGGCCCGACCGCGGACAGCGAGACTTCCGCGTCGAGCTTCGGCGACAGGATGTGCCATGCGAAACGCTCGTAGGGGTCGACGGCGCGGACGAGCAGCGTCGTCTCGCGCCGGCGCCTGCCGACGAACCAGTTCCGTGAGGACGTGATCACCTTCCAGCGGGCCCCGACCGCGAACCCCCGCCGATCGGGCTCGACACCCGTGATCTCGGGCCACCAGTCGGCGAGGTGATACGGCTCGGCGATGAAGGCCCAGACGTCGGAGCGTGGGGCGAGGAGCTCCCGGACCGCCGTTCTCACAGCAACGTTCGGACGGTGTCCTCGATCAGGCTGCGCAGGGCCGGTGAGGCGAGGACGGCGACCACCATCGCCAGCAGTCCGACCAGCGTGAGGACGACGAGCGGAAGCAACCCCACCCGGGGCGAGACCAGCCTCGAGACGCCCTTTGCGTCGATCAGGATCTCGCCGACCTTGAGCCGGGTCACGAACGTCGACGACATGCCTGCGCGATCACGCTCGAGGAACTCGATCAGGTTGAAGTGCGTGCCCACGGCGACGATCAGCTCGGCACCCTTCTCGAACGCGATCAGGAAGGCGACGTCCTCGCTGATGCCGGGAACCGAGACGGAGTGGAACGGGATCCCGAGCGCCTCGAGCCGTTCGGCTCCCGGTGCATCGCCTGCCGCGTAGGCGTGCACCACCAGTTCTGCGCCGCAGCGGAGCGCGCTGTCGGAGACCGAGTCCATGTCACCGACGATCAGGTCGGGCTTCCAGCCGGCCTCGATGATCGCATCGGCGCCCCCGTCGACACCGATCAGCACGGGCTTGTAGTTGCGGACGTATGTGCCGACCATCCGGAGGTCGCGCTTGTACCCCGGCCCACGCGCCACGACGAGGGCCTGACGGTCGCGCAACCGCGTGCGAAGGTGCGGCAGCTCGACAGGCTCGGTCAGCAGCCGACCCTCGTCGCGGAGGTAGCGAAGCGTGTTCTCGGCAAACGACTGCAGCGCCTCGGTGACACGGGAGCGCTGGTCGTCGAGCGCACGTGTGAGGCCGTCCTCCCCGAGGACGTTCCCGTTGACCAGGCACGTCCCGTTGCGATAGAGCCCGGCGCCTCGCACGGAGAGCAGCTCGCCCTCCGACACCGTCTCGAAGAGATCGGCCCCGGGGGCGTCGATCAGCCGCACGCCACTGCGGACGAGCTCGAGCGGCCCGGGGTTCGGGAACCGTCCCGTCTGGCTCGGGGCGACGTTGACGACGACCCGCACGCCCGATTCGACGAGCTCCTCCGCCGAGACGCGATCGAGGTCGGCGTGGTCGATGATCGCGACGTCGTCGGGCCCGAGGCGCTTGGTCAGGTCCTTCGTGCGCCGGTCGAGCCGCGCATACCCCTTGAACTCGACGAAACTCACGAAGCGAGTCTAGGAGACCCGCGTCAGCGTTCGAGCGAAGCGAGAAACTCGGCCCCGCCGAGCATGCGCTCGACCTCGTCGCGACGCTGCGCGTCGTCGAGCAGGTCGATGTGCGTCCGCGTCGGGTCGCCGACGGCCTTCTCGACGCGGAAATGCCTGTCGGCTGCGCTCGCGATCGGGGGAAGGTGCGTGATCGTCACGACCTGTGCGCGCGCCGACAGTCGTCGGAGCGTGTCGGCGACGGCATGCGCCGTCGTGCCGCCGACCCCGGCGTCGATCTCGTCGAACACGAGAGTCTCGCCGCCCGCGACCGCGGCGAGGGCGAGCGCGATCCGCGAGAGCTCACCGCCCGACGCGGTCTCCGACACCGGGGCAAACGGCAGCCCCGCGTTCGGGCGGATCAGGAAGACGACCTCGTCGGCCCCGGCCGGGCCCGGCGCGCGAGGCTGCAGCTCGACCCGGAACTCGCCGTCGCCCAGCCCGAGCCCGGCGAGCTCGGCGGCCACCGCATCCGCGAAGTCGGCCGAGACGGCCTCCCGCTCGGCCGTCAGCTGCTCGTGGATCCGGGCGACCTCGCGCTCCGCTGCTTCCAGCTCCGCCGCTGCGGCCTCAGCCGGGTCGTGTCCCGCGTCGAGCGCCTCCAGCTCGGCACGGGCCGCCTCCCTGCGCTCGATCAGCTCCGCGAACGTCTCGGCGCGGAACCGGCGACGCAGGTCGGCGAAGCGGTCGAGCTCCGACTCGACGCGCTCGAGCCGACCCGGCTCGGCGTCGAGAGAGGCGAGGTACCCGCGTAGCTCGGTGGCCGTCTCCCGGAGCTGCAGCTCTACCTGGCGGAGCACGTCACCCGCCGCCCGGAGCTCGGGCGCGAGCTGCTCGACCGGCTGAAGCGCGCGCTCGGCGGCCGCGACGAGGTCCGACGCGCCATCACCGTCGTCCGGAGCGAGTGCCGAGACGGCTCCCTCGCCCGCGGCGGCCAGCTCGGTCAGGTGCCGAAGCTGCTCGCGCTCGGCGCGGAGCTCGTCCTCTCGGCCCGGCTCGAGCCCGTCGGTGTCCTCGGCGAGCGCCCGGAGCTCGGCGAGCCGTGCCTCGGCCGACGCAGCGTCCCTCGTCAGGGCCTCATGGCGTTTCCGAGCGGCCTGGGCCTTCCGCCAGGCCGCACGTGCTTCATCGGTCGCGAGCTGCGCGTAGCGGTCGAGGAGATCGAGCCGGTACGACGGCCGCGCGAGCCTGCGTTGCTCGAACTGCCCGCTCATCGCGATCAACGCCTCCGCTGCAGCGGCGACATCCTCGCGGGCGGCCGCGCGACCCCACGCATAGGCGCGTGTGCGTCCGTCGGCGAAGACCCGGCGCGCGAGGACAAGCCCGTCCTCGCCCTCGGGCCGGAGCTCGGCGAGCGGGCCGAGCTCCTCCTCGGGCGCCGCATCGAACTCCGCCTCGACATAGGCCTCGTCTCCGGCTGCACCGATCAGGGCGCTGTCACCACGCGCGCCGAGCAGCAGCCCGAACGCGCCCGCCAGGATCGTCTTGCCGGCACCGGTCTCCCCCGTGATCGCGTTCAGGCCCCGGTGGAGATCGAGCTCGGCGTCCTCGATCAGCACCAGGTTCGAGATCCGCAGGCGTTGCAGCATCCGTGCGAATGCTACGGGCGGTGCCTGCCGGCGCTCATCGGCCGAAGGTGGCGGCGTATCGCCTGAAGAACGTCACCTCGGGCAGCGTCGCGAGCAGGCTGTGGTCGGCGGCGAGCTGCACCGACGCGCTCGCACCCTCGGGCAGGGGGCCGACGGGCTGGCCGTCCGCGAGCACCGTCGCTTCCAGCCCGAGCGTCCGGTTCGTGATCACGAGCTCGGCGCCTCGCGGCACGACGAGCGGCCGGATGTAGAGCGTGTGCGGCGCGACGAACGTCAGCACCATCGCGTCGATTCCCCAGACAAGCACCGGCCCCCCGTTCGAGAGGTTGTAGGCGGTCGAGCCCGCCGGGGAGGCACAGATCAGGCCGTCGCACGGCTGGACGCCGAGCTCCTCTCCACCGATCGCATACGCCAGCTCGACCATCCGCCCGAGCGTTCCGCCGGCGACCACGACGTCGTTCACCGCCACCCGCCTCGTGTCGCCCAGTGAGACTTCGAGTGTCGAGAGCTCGACCACGTCGTACTCGCCGGCGAAGACGCGCTCGATGCCGCGTTCGAGGTCGTAGGCCGGGATCGCGGTGAGAAAGCCGACGCGCCCGTAGTTCACGCCGATCACGGGCACACCGCTCCCGAGGAACCGCGTCAGTGCGCGCAGCATCGTCCCGTCACCGCCGAGGACGATCGCGATGTCGGGGCGCGCGCCTGCGGGCTCGTCGAGGAACAGCTCGACGCCGCTCGCGGCGGCGACCGACTCGAGACGCTCGAGCGCGCTCGCAACGGCGCCGCCGCCACCGTTCGTGATGACCGCGGCTGTCCTAACCGACGGCATCGGCGATCCAGCGGTCGAGGTCGGCGGGGATGACGGCATGCGGTCGGTCGACGAGATGGAGGACGAACTCGCGGTTTCCCTTCGGTCCAGGAAGGCCCGAGTCTACGACCCCGTTCGGCTCGCCCCCTTCGGCGACCAGCGCCTCCGCGACCTCGCGAATGACGCGGCCGTGCACGTCCGCGTCGCGAACGACGCCCTTCGGCGCCTCGGCCCGCCCCGCCTCGAACTGGGGCTTGACGAGCACGAGCGCCTGCCAACCCGGCGCGGCGAGCCTGAGGGCGGGCGGCAGCGCGAGCCGGACCGAGATGAACGAGACGTCGCAGGTGACGAGGGAGGGCGGGAACGGCAGCTCGGTGAGCGAGCGGGCGTTCACGCGCTCGAGCACGGTCACGCGCGGGTCGCGGCGGATGCGATCGTGGAGCTGGCCGTAGCCGACGTCGAGGGCGATCACGCGTGCGGCGCCCCGTTGCAGCAGGACGTCGGTGAACCCGCCGGTCGACGCGCCGACGTCGAGGCAGTCGAGGCCACCGACGTCGATCGCAAACGCGTCGAGCGCATGCGCGAGCTTGTGCCCGGCCCGCGAGACGTACGGCGGAGGCGCAACGACCTCGAGCTCGACATCCGCCGCGACCTGCTCACCCGGCTTCGAGTGACCGGGCACGAGCCCGGCGAGCACGAACGCCTGCGCCTGTGTGCGCGACTCGGCCAGGCCGCGCTCCACCAGCACCACGTCAAGCCGCCGCTTCGGCACCCGACTCCCACCCGCGGCTCGAGCCGCTTCTGATCGACCAGACGCTCGGCTGACTGATGATCACGGCAAAACAGGCCGACTCGATGATGAACGCTCCGATCAACGTCGCAGGGATCCCGAAGACCGCCGAGACCGGGCCTGCGATCGCGGAGATCGATGTGCTCGAGAAGACGAGCCTGAAGTTGCGCTCTGCGAGCGCCCCGAAGCGTCCTGCGAGCTCCATCCCGGAAGGCTATTCGCCGGGGCGCACGAGACCTGTCTCGTACGCGAGCACGACCGCCTGCACGCGGTCGCGCAAGCCGAGCTTGGAGAGGATCCGGTTGACGTGCGTCTTCACCGTCGCGCCGCTGACGAAGAGGTCGCCCGCGATTTCCGCGTTCGAGCGGCCTCGGCCGATCAGCGTGAGCACCTCGCGCTCGCGCTCGGTCAGGTCGCCGAGCCGTTCGGTCGAAGCCTCGCCGGGAGGCGGACGGCGGACGAAGTCCTCGACGAGCCGGCGGGTCACGCTCGGCGCCAGGAGCGCCTCACCCGCGGCGACCGTTCGCACGGCGTCGATGAACTGCGCCGGCGGCGCCGACTTGAGCAGGAAACCGCTCGCCCCCGCCTTCATGGCGTCGTACACGGTGCGGTCCTCGTCGAACGTCGTCAACACGAGCACGCGCGCCTCGGGACGGTCGCCGACGATCGTCCGGGTCGCGGCGATGCCGTCGACCTCGGGCATGCGCACGTCCATCAGCACGACGTCCGGATGCAGTCGTGCAGCCTCGTCGATGGCAGCCCGGCCGTCGCCGGCCTCGCCGACGACCTCCATGTCGTCCTGCGCATCGATGATCAGCTTGAACCCGCTGCGCACGAGTGCCTGATCGTCGACGAGGAGGACCGAGATCACGCACCGCCTCCGAGCGGCAGCCGGGCGCTGACGGCGAAGCCGCCGCTGGCGCGCGGGCCTGCTGCGAAGCTGCCGCCGAAGACGCCGATGCGCTCGCGCATCCCGATCAAGCCGTGGCCGCCGTCCTTCTCCGGGGCGCCGGCGCCGTCGTCTGCCACCTCGATCGTCACGTCGTTCTCGGCGTAGCGCACGGTGACCGTGGCGGTGGCGTGACCGGCGTGCTTGAGCGCGTTCGTCAACGCCTCCTGCACGACGCGATATGCCGAGAGGTCGACGCCGAGTGGGAGCGTTCGCGGCTCGCCCTCGATCCGGACCTCGACGGGCAGGCCTGCCTCGCGCACCTGCTTGACGAGGCGGTCGAGATCGGCCATTCCCGGCTGGGGTGCGAGGCCGATCTCGTCGTCGTCCTCGCGAAGCATGCCGACCAGCCGCTTCATCTCGACCAGCGCCTGGCGGCCCGTCTCCTGCACCGCGCGCACCGGCTCGAGCGCCCGCTGGGGATCGCGCTTGAGCATCTCCTCCGCAGCACCGGCCTGGACAGTCATCACGGAGACGGAATGTGCGATCACGTCGTGGAGCTCGCGCGCGATCCGTGCACGCTCCTCGACGACCGCCTCGCGCCGCTCGAGCTCGAGGCGGTGTGCTCGGTCCTCCGCCGCCTGGAGGCTCCGCGTGCGCGCGCCGAACGCGATCCCGAGCACGCCGGGGGTCGCGACGAGCGCGCCGACCCACGGAAAGTCGGTTCCCTCGTAGTGGTCGGTGCCGCGCAGCAGGTCGACGCCCATGGCGATCCACATGCCGCAGACGAGGATCGTGAGGCCGAGCACGGCACGGGAGCGCGTCTCGTACGCGCCGATCGCCCACGAGACGAAGAAGATCCCGACGACCGGGCCGACCGCCGTGTGGAGGCTCATGCCGACGGCCGCCTGGAGGATCGCCATCGAGACGATCGCGATCCCGACGAGGATCGGATACCGGCGGCGCCAGTACAGGGCGCTGCAGCCGAGCGCCATCAGCGGCGCCGTGATCCAGACCGGCTGCAGGTTCTCGACGAACACCTCGATCACGCTCCAGGTCGCGATCACGAGCGCGATCAACGCGTCGAACGCACGGCTCTTGGCGGACAGCGCCATTCGTCCAAATTACCCCCGCACCGGCGGGACCGCATCAACCCCGAGATGACGTCGGTTCAACCCCGGGGCCGATGCCGTGCGCGGTGCGCGGCTCTACCGTCGCCGTCGACACCACTCGACCGGGAGGTTCCCATGAACCCGCTGTACAAGACGATGATCGGAACTGCAGGGCTCGGCGCGGTGCTGCTCGCAATGAGCGCCGTGTTCCAGAACGACGACCACGGGGTCAAGTGGGTGCTCGGCGGCATCGGCTGGTTCGGCTTCATGCTGTGCGTGCTCGCGCTGATCGTGCTGGCGCTCGTGGCGCTCGGCCGCAGCGTCCTACGCCGGACGTCGGCGCAGGTCTAGGTCTAGGAGGTGCGGGTGGCGAGATCGTCGACGATCTCGCCGAGCACGTCCGTGTCCGCATCGATCGAGCCGAGCCGTGCGTGGGCGCGGTCCGCCGCCTCGTCCGCGAGGCGGCGGGTGCCGTCCTCGCCGACGTCGAGCACGTAGCCGTCGCCGTCGAGCAGATCGTCGACGACCTGGAAGAGCAGGCCGAGCTCCGCGGCAAAGGCGCGCCACCGTTCATGCTCGCCCTTCGGCACGTCCCCGGCTGCGAGCGCGCAACCGACAGCCGCCGAGAACAGCGCGCCCGTCTTGAGGCGATGGAGATCGTCGCGGTCGCCGTCGCCGCGCAGGTCGAGCCACTGCCCGCCGATCATCTGCAACGTCGCCCCGACGAGCTCGCGGGCGACATTCACCGACGGGTACGTGAGCGCGAGGCGGAAGGCTTCGGCGAGCAGCGCGTCGCCGGCCAGGATCGCCTCCGCCTCGCCGAACCGGGCCCACACCGACGGCTCGCCGCGACGCTCACGGTCGTCGTCCAGAGCGGGCAAGTCGTCGTGGACGAGCGAGAACGAGTGGACGAGCTCGACCGCGGCCGCGGCCGGCAGCAGGCTCTCGACGGACAGGCCGAGCGCGTCGCCCGTGGCGAGGCAGACCACCGGCCGCACGCGCTTGCCGCCGATCGCGTAGCGGGCCGGTTCGGCGAGGCCCCCCAGCTCCGGGGTCAGGCTCAGCTCGTCGAGGTAGCTCTCGACGAGCGCGCGCAGCTGCTCAGGCCGCTGGGGCATCCGGCGCCGGCGGCGCGGCAGCCTCGGTCTCGGCCGCCCGCTTCGCCCGCTGGAGCTCGGCCTCGACCTCCTTCGCGAGATCGGCGAGCTCCTGGAGGATTGACACCGCGCGCTCGGGGTCGTCGGTGTGCTCGAGTTGGGCCCGTGCGGACTCGAGCCGCGCGAGCAGATTCTCAGCGTTCGCCAGCGACTGTTCTGAGGTCATGCCGCCTCCTCCCGTTGGATACGACCCAGGATGCCGTTCACGAGCTTCGCAGCATCGTCGGATGCGTAGCGTTTCGCGAAGGCGACCGCCTCGTTGATCGCCACCTCGGCCGGGACTTCGCCGCTCTCGAGCTCGTGGACCGCGACGCGCAGAGCGCTCCGCTCGACGACACCGAGGCGGTCAGCGGTCCACCCCTCGGCCGCGGCGGTGATCCGCACGTCGAGCGCCGGCGCCCGGGCGGCGACCGTCTCGGCGACCCCGCGGGCCCAGGGGTCGATCTCGCCTGCGTACTGGGAGCCGATCTCCTGTCCCGAGAGATCCCACTGATAGAGCAGGAAGAGCGCCTGCCGGCGCGCCTGCCGGCGGGAGACGCTCGTCACGCCGTCACCCGCCGCAGCGTTTCGAGCGTCGAGGTCGTGTAGTCGCCGCTCCGGAACGGCTCGCTCGCCAGCACCTCGAGCGCAACCTCGCGTGTCGTCGGGATGCCCTCGATGCACGTCTCGCCGAGCGCGCGTTCGGCGCGCGCGATCGCCGAATCGCGGTCGACGTCCCAGACGACGAGCTTCGCGATCATCGAGTCGTAATACGGCGAGATCGTCGAGCCGGACTCGACGAAGGTGTCGACGCGGACACCCGGCCCGAGCGGCGGTCGAAACGTCTTGACCAGCCCGGGCGCCGGCCGGAAGTCGGCGTCGGGATCCTCGGCGTTCAGCCGGATCTCGATCGCGTGGCCCGCGCGGGCGGCGCGTCCAGTCGCCGCGAGCTGCTCTCCCGCCGCCACACGCAGTTGCTCGCGCACGAGATCGACGCCCGTCACCAGCTCGGTCACCGGATGTTCGACCTGAAGACGCGCGTTGAGCTCGATGAAATAGAACCCGGCTCCGCCGGGCCCGAGCAGGAACTCGAACGTGCCCGCGTTGCGATACCCGACGGCGCGGCATGCCCGCTCGGCTGCCGACTCCATCTCGGCACGCAGCTCGTCCGTCAGTGCCGCCGACGGCGACTCCTCGATCAGCTTCTGGTGACGTCGCTGGATCGAGCACTCGCGCTCGCCGAGCGTGAGCACGTTGCCGTGCTCGTCGCACAGGACCTGGATCTCAACGTGGCGCGCCGGGACGAGCGCCTTCTCGACGTATAGCGTCGAGTCGCCGAACGCCGCCTCCGCCTCGGACGCCGCCGTCCCGAACGCATCCGCGAGATCGTCCCCGGCGTGAACGAGCCGCATGCCCTTGCCTCCTCCGCCCGCGCTCGCCTTCAACAGGACCGGGTAGCCGATCTCGTCGGCGGCGCTGCGGGCGGCCGAGATCGACGTCGCGCCTTCGGTCCCCGGAACGGTCGGCACGTTGGCGGCGCGCATCGCCTCCTTCGCGGCGATCTTGTTGCCCATCGTCGCCATCACGTCGGCCGGCGGCCCGATGAACACGAGGTCGCTGTCGACACACGCCGACACGAACGCGGGGTTCTCGGCGAGAAAGCCGTACCCGGGATGGACCGCCTGGCAACCGGTCGTCGCGGCGGCGGCGACCACGCTCGGGATGCGCAGGTAGCTGTCGGTGGCGGCCGGCGGGCCGACGCAGATCGCGTGATCGGCCATCCGCACGTGGAGCGAGTCCCGGTCGGCGGTCGAGTAGATGGCAACGGCCTCGATTCCGAGCTCGTGCAGCGCACGGATCACGCGGACTGCGATCTCGCCCCGGTTCGCCACAAGGACGCGCGAGAACATGGCCTCTAGAACGCGTCGAGCGGACGGCCGTTGACCGGCTCGAGCTCGAACAGCAGTTGGCCGTACTCGACGGGCTCGGCGTTCTGGGCGTGGATCGTTCGAACGATGCCCTCGACGTCGGCCTTGACCTCGTTCATCAGCTTCATCGCCTCGAGGATGCAGAGCGTCTGCCCGGCCTCGACCGGGTCGCCCTCGGTGACGAACGGCGCGGCGCCCGGAGCCGGAGCGCGGTAGAACGTGCCGACCATCGGGCTCTCGACGCGCAGGAGGTCGTCCTCGGCAGGAAGCAGCGGATCCTCTGGATCGGGGGTCGACGCGGGATCGGCGCCGGCCGGCGCCGGAGCCTCGACGGTTCGCCGGACGCTCACACGCATGCCGTCCTCCTCGATCGTGATCTCGCCCACACCGGTCTCCTGGACGATGCGCACGACCTCGCGGATCCGTTCGGCGCGTGCGCGGTCGACGCCGCCGGCAGCGAGCGACTCGTCTCCGCTCGAGCGCTGACGGATCGCCCGCAGAAGCGGCTCCGCCTCCTCGCCGAACAACGCGAGCAGGAGCAGCTCCTCCTCGCTCGACGCAAGTCCGTCTGCCTCCTCGCGCAGAGCGTCGAGGTCGACCGGTTCCTCCTGCGCAACGCCGTCGAAGAGCTCGGCCGCGCGGGTGAGCGCCGGGTCGACCGGCCCCGGCGTCCGGCCGAAGCGGCCGAGGACGAGATCGCGCAGCTCGTCGACGGTCGTCGAGTAGCGGTTCGCGCTGAGGACGTTCAGCAGTGCCTGCGATGCCACGATCTGGCCGATCGGCGCCGCGAGGGGCGGAGAGCCGATCTCGCGTCGCACCCGGTCGACCTCGACCAGCACTTCGTCCAGCCGGTCGCCGGCGGCCTGGCTTCGCAGCTGCATCTCGAGGGCTGCGACGAGCCCCACCGGAAGCTTGTTCTGAGCCGCGCGGACGGCGATGCGCGGTGCCAGCGGCGCAACGGGCTCGTCGCCGATGTGCTCGTCGACAAGGTCGGCCGCTTCCCAGAGCCGTCCGAGATCGATGCCGGTGTCGAGCCCGAGGCCGGCGAACGCCTGCGCCGCCGCCTCCCCGGACACACGGTGGAGCGACAACGCGACCGGGTACACGGCCGTTCCGATCAGGTCGGCGCCCGCGCGGGCCGCCTCGATCGCCGCGGCAAGGGCAGTGCCACCGGCGCCCTGCGCGTAGAGCCCCACCGGCAGCCCCGAGACCTCGCGCAGCTCCGCCGTGAGCTCGCTCGCGCGATGCGGCTGCAACAGCGCCGCCGGATCGTGGAGCAGGATCCGCGCCGCGCCGAGCTCGGGCAGCCGCTGGGCCGCAGCGACGAGCGCCTCGCGCCGGCCGCTGCCGTACAGCAGGCCCGCGTCGAACTCGCAACCGGCGTCGACGATCGCCTCGGCGGCCTCGCGCAGGTTGTCGACGTCGTTCAGCGGATCGTGGAGGCGAAAGACGTCGATCCCGCTGTCGGCGGCGCAGGCGACGAACCGCCGTGCGAAGTCGCCGCCCACCGGACGTGATCCGACGAGAAAGCGCCCGCGAAGCGCAAACGCAAGCGGCGTCTTGACGCGAGCCTTCAGCGCCCGGATCCGGGCCCAGGGGCTCTCCACGCCGCGGTGGACGGCGCTGTCGAACACGCCCCCGCCCGACACCTCGAGGTAGACGAAACCGGCGGCATCGAGAACCTCGGCGAGGCGGAGGAGATCGGCGGTCGGAACGAGCCCGGCGAGGGGCTCCTGACCGAGGACGCGGATCGTCGTGTCGACCAGACGCGGCATCGCGGGCACCTTACCGCGGCCCGTTCATACCGTCCCGCTACTCAAGCAGGCGAGGCTCACGGCCGAAACATCTGGTCTGATGTCTGCGGTTCAAATCACCTGGGACGAGTTCGAGGCGTGGGAGCCCGAGCGGCAGTGGACCCGTGATGAGTTCGAGCTGTTGTCGGTCGATGCGGCTGAGCAGGTGCTGGCGACGCGCCTGCGGAAGCTGATCGACCGTGGCTACGAGCCGACCACGGCACTGCGGCTGGCGGCCCGCTTCGACTCGGCCCTCTAGGTCACTCCCGGGTTTTCCCGGGAGCGCGCCGAATCAGGCCGGAGCGGCACCGGCCGGTTTGGCGCTGGTCCGAACCGGAGCCGGTCGAGCCACGAAGGACCGTGTATCCGACCGAAAGGACGTCATGCCTGGATTCATCGGTGTGCCTGAGCTGCTGCTGCTCGGGCTCGTCGCACTGCTCATCTTCGGACCGAAGCGGTTGCCCGAGATGGGCCGCGGCCTCGGCAAAGGCATGCGCGAGTTCAAGGACTCGGTGAGCGGAATCACCGACGTCAGCCCGACGCCCGTCGCGATCGAGGCGAGGGAGCCCGAGCAGGGGTCGACCGCCGCGAAGGACGTCTCGGCGAGGTCTTAGTCGTCGCCCGAAACGGGGTCGACGACGTGGTAGAGCCCCAGCGACAGGGACGGCGCCGGGGTTACCGGAGCGACAGCTGACCATCGGCGCTGAGACTGAGCGCCGCTTCGAGCCGACGTGCGTCCGCGTCAGGCGTGTTTTCCCAGTCCACCAGCGACTTCATCTGCTGCACGCTCAACCTCGCATCGCCTCGATGCCACGCCTCCAGCAGCTCACGGAGTTGCTGCTCGCGATAGTCATTCATCCTCATGCCCCTTTGGTTGCTGCCGGCTCCCCCTCGCGGCGTGACTGTTACTACGACGGTAGGTCGGGGGTCGCACGAGCGCTACCCCAACTGAAGGTGAGTCCACATCCCCACGATTGGGTGACCCGCTTCAGGCGCCGGTCAGTGCCATATGCTCGGCGCGTGGAGCATGCGACGCCGAAGGTGAACGAGACGACGAGATTTACGGCGTACCTGCTCGGCGGCCTTTGCTGGGTCTGGCTCTGGGACTGGGCGCGTTCTCGCTCTGTTGGAGGTTCCGTCGGCAGCAGCGGGACGCCGTAACCGGCATCCGCAAGTAGCACAAGGGAATGCGGCGGCGACTTCTCAACGTGGTGTCGCCCTGCCGCCAGCTCGAGGACGGACTAGGTGAAAGAGAGAAGGCTCGACCGAGGGGAGGGGGATTCCCTTACCGGCCGAGCCGTTCTCCTCCATCTCCTACCGAGAGCGTTGCGGCGGGCCCGCAGGTTCGCAGTAGGAGCTATCACGGTGCCGTCTGCGCAGCTCGCCGGCAATGACACATCGGCGTCAATCACTCACTGAACTGCTGCCGCGCGGGTGGGTCACTCGGGCAGCTCGTGTCGGAAGCCTCGCCTTGACCGAGGCCTGTCTGCCGCTCTAGGTTCGAGCGGGCGGGCAGCCTTGAGTGAGGAGGATGACGAAAGCTATGAATGCGGATTGGGGTCGGTGGGCGACGCTCCTTGGCGTGCCGTTCGCCGTTTTGTTTCTCGTGGGAGCGTTGGCCAGTAGTACGCCCGACTCGAATGCGTCGGCGCAGCATGCGGTCTCCTCGTTCGTGGCGCATCGCAGCCACGACCGGGTCACTGTCTTCCTTATCGCCTACGGCGCCGTGTTCGCGATGTTCTTCGCCGCAGCACTGCGCTCGTACCTGAAGGCGCGGTCGAACGGCGACGGGCTCATCGCGCTCGGTTTCAGCGGCATGGTCATCTTCACGGTCGGCGCGCTCACGCTCGTCGGCATGGAGTTCGCCGCAACGGACGTACCCGCAAAGATCGCCCCGGCGGCCGAGCAGGCGCTGAACGTCCTTCAAAACGACGTCTTCTTCGCGCTGCTCGTCGGCACCGGCATCTTCCTGATCGGGAACGGCCTCGCAATCGTCGCGGCCGGCGCGCTGCCGAAGTGGCTCGGCTGGATCGCAGTGCCACTCGCCGTCATCGCGGTAACGCCGCTCGGCTGGATCGTCGCGATCTTCGCGCTGCCCATCTGGGCCCTGATCGTCAGTGTGCTGATGTTCATGCGCACCGGCACCGCCCCCGCGACCGAGCCGGCCGCAGCGCCGGCGACTGGAACCCCGTAGACCTGACGGTCACGGCGTCCGGGAGGACGAATCTGAGGGCCCAACCGGGACGCATAGACGCTCGATTGGTCCCGGACACGGCGTGGCGGCTTGGGTTGATTTGGCAGGGAGCCGGTGCGGCCTTGCGGACAAGTCTAGGGATGCTCGCGGGGCTGCACTGCGCCTTTCGTCGCTTTCTGCATCTGGCGGGTCAGACGCTCCAGGACGACGCCGATGCGCCCTCAGACCTCGCCTAGGTCGCTCTTTGGATGTAGCGCTTCTCGCGGGGATCGAGCTTGATCTTGTCGCCCACGTTCACGAACAGCGGCACCTGGATCACCGCGCCGGTCTCGAGTGTGGCCGGCTTCGTGACGTTCGACACCGTGTCGCCCTTCACACCCGGCTCGGTGTCGGTCACCTCGAGCACCACCGACGCGGGCAGATCGATGCCCGACGGGCTCCCCCCGATGAACATCACCTGCACCGACGAGGAGGGCTGCATGAACGGCAGCTCGTCCTCGAGCAGCGCGTGCGGGAGCGAGAGCTGCTCGTACGTCGACTCGTCCATGAAGACAACCTCGTCGCCAGAGTCGTAGAGGTACTGCATGTTCTTCTGCTCGGTGCGCACGCGCGCGAACTTCTCCCCCGCTCTGAACGTCCTGTCGACGACCGAGCCGCTGCTCAGCGACTTGAGCTTCGTGCGGACGAACGCGCCGCCCTTGCCCGGCTTGACGTGCTGGAACTCGACGATCCGCCAGGTCTGGCCGTCGAGCTCGATGTGCATCCCGTTGCGGAACTGATTGGTGGAAACGACCTCGGCCATGGCGCGCGGCAGGGTAGCTGACCCCTATCTCTCCCCGATCGGCACGAACGGCCGCTCCGCGGCACCGATGTAGAGCTGACGCGGACGCGCAATCTTCTGCTCCGGGTCGGTGAGCATCTCCTCCCACTGGGCGATCCAGCCCGGAAGCCGGCCGAGCGCGAACAACACGGTGAAGTAGTCGGTCGAGTAGCCCATCGCCTGGTAGATCAGACCGGAGTAGAAGTCGACATTGGGATACAGGCGACGCGAGACGAAGTAGTCGTCCTCGAGCGCGATCCGCTCGAGCTCGAGCGCGATCTCGAGCTTCGGGTTGAGGCCGGTTTCGGCGAACACCGAGTCTGCGACTTGCTTGATCAGCTTCGCGCGCGGGTCGTAGCTCTTGTAGACCCGGTGACCGAAGCCCATCAGCCGCCCGTGCCCGCTCTTCACCTGCTCGATGAACGCCGGAACGTTCTTGTTGTCGCCGATCTCGTCCAGCATCCGCAGGACCGCTTCGTTCGCCCCGCCGTGCAGCGGGCCGTACAGCGCCGCGATACCCGCCGAGACTGCCGAGAACGGATCGACCTGCGACGAGCCGACGCCGCGCACCGCGTTGGTCGAGCAGTTCTGTTCGTGGTCGGCATGCAGGATGAGCAGGATCTCGAGCGCGCGCTGCAGCACCGGGTTGGCCTCGTGCCGTCCACCAATCTCGAACGTCATGTTCACGAAGTTGCCGATGTAGCCGAGGTCGTTGCGCGGCAGCACGTACGGCAGCCCGCGTGAGTGCCGAAAGATGTACGCGGCGATCGTCGGCAGCTTCGCCATCAGACGGATCCGCTGGAGATAGCGGTTCGCCGGGTCGGAGACATGCTTCGCGTCCGGGTAGAACGTCGAGAGTGCGCCCACGGCGCCGAGCAGCATCCCCATCGGGTGGGCGTCGTACCTGAATCCCTCGAGGAACTTCGTCACGTTCGTGTGCACGTAGGTGTGCGAACGAACGTCGTCCTCCCACCGGCGCAGCTGCTCGGCAGACGGCAGCTCCCCCTCGGAGAGGAGATATGCCGTCTCGAGAAAGCCCGCCGCCTCGGCGAGCTGTTCGATCGGGTAACCCCGGTAGCGGAGGATGCCCGCATCGCCGTCGATGTAGGTGATCGCGCTCCGGCACGCGGCCGTGTTCAGGAAGGCGGGGTCGAACGAGAGCAGGCCCAGCTGACCGAGGTCGGTGGCGCGGATCGCGCCGTCCTCGATCGTGAGCGTGTACTCACGGCCCGTGCGGTTGTCGACGACGGTCAGCGTCTCGGACGTGGTGGTCGTCTCGGGTACGAGCGTAGTCATGAGACCTCGATCAGCTCCTTCGGGAACGACGTCAAGAGCTCGACGCCCTGGTCGCGGACGATGGCGAGATCCTCGATCCGGATCCCACCGAGACCTTCGAGGTAGATCCCCGGTTCGATGGTGACGACGTTTCCGGGTACCAACACATCGCTCGACTCGGTCGACAGGCGGGGCGCCTCGTGCACGTCCAGGCCGACGCCGTGGCCGAGACCGTGGCCGAACTCCGCGCCGAAGCCGGCCTCGGTGATCGGCTCCCGTGCGAGCAGATCGGCCTCGACGCCGGTCATCCCGGCCTTGAGCTCCTCGCAGGCGCGCTGCTGGGCGAGACGGCAGACCTCGTAGGCCTCGCGCAGTCGCTCGGGCGGGCTCCCGGTCGACAAGGTTCTGGTGCAGTCGCTCGCGTAGCCGTCGACGGTGGCACCCCAGTCGACCACCACGAGCGACCGCGGCTCGAGGATGGTGTCGCCCGGCGTCGCATGCGGCTTGGCCCCGTTGGGGCCGAAGGCCACGATCGCGTCGAAGCTCGCGCCCTCCGCACCGTGCGCGTGGAGCAGCTCACGAAGCCGCCACGCCAGCTCCTTCTCGCTCCGGCCGACCCACGTCTCGGCGGTCAGCGCCTCAAAGGCGCGATCGGCAACACGCGCGGCGCGACCGATGGCGGCAAGCTCCTCGGCGTCCTTGACCGCCCGCAACGCCTGAACGAGCCCGACCGACGGGACCGGAGTCACCTTCTCGGCGCCGAGCCGCTCCCACTGCAGGTGCGGCATCACGTCGGACTCGAACTGGATCCGGCCCGAGAGCTTCCCGGCGAGCTCCTCCATCAGCGATCGCCGGGTCAACTGCACATCCACGTCCGTGACCTGCCTGGCGGTCTCGATGTAACGGAAGTCGGTGTAGAGCGTCGTGCTGCCCTTCGGGCGCACGAGCAACGCGGCGTTGGAGCTGTCGAACCCGGTGAGGTACCGGATGTTGACGAGATTCGTGACGAGCAGCGGCAGCTTGAGCTGCGCAGTGAGCGCGTCGAGACGCGACGTCATTCCCGCTCCTCTCCCGCGAGGAACTGCAGCGCCTCGCGATAGCCGTCGGGGCCCTTGCCGATGACGCGAAGAGCTGCGAGGTCGGCGACGACGCTGTGCCGCCGCCACTCCTCCCGGTGCTCGATGTCCGAGAGATGCACCTCGACGATCGGCACCGAGACGAGCTCCAGCGCGTCGCGGATCGCGTAGCTGTAGTGGCTCCACGCGCCCGGGTTCACGATCACGCCGTCGAGATTGTCGTAGGCGTCATGGATCCAGTCGATGAACTCGCCTTCGCTATTCGTCTGGCGGCAACGCGCGTTGATGTCGAGCTCGTGCGCCCACGCATAGATGCGGCTCTCGAGCTCGTTCAGGCTGATGCCCCCGTAAACCGTCGGGTCGCGCCGGCTCAGGGCGTCCAGATTGACGCCGTTCAGGACCAGGATCTGCATCAGCCGACGATGAGCGTATCCAGCGCTGCACGGACCTCGTCCGCCGGTCGCGCCTCCACCGTCGGTCCTGCGTCACCGAGCAGAACGACGTTGATCTGCCCGGCGGCCCGCTTCTTGTCGCGCTGCAGGGCCTCCCACGCCCGCTCGCGGTCGACGCGCACCGGCTGCGGATCGAGTGCCGCCTCGACCGGAGTCGTGTCGCGGCCGCTCAGCTGGAGCGCTGCGAGCAGCCCCAGCGCGACCGCCTCGCCGTGCGGCAGCTCGAAGCCGGCCGCCGCCTCGAGAGCGTGGGCGAACGTGTGCCCGAGGTTGAGCCAGCGGCGCGCCCCACGGTCGCGCGGGTCGCGCAGGCAGACCGCGCACTTGTACGCTGCCGCGCCGCGCGCGTCAAGCGGGCGGCCGGCCAGCAGCTCGGTCTTCAGCCGCTCGGCCTCGCCGTTTCTCCGCTCGCGCTCCGACAACGTGGCGAGCAGCGACTCGTCGATCACGACGCGCGCCGGCCAGTGGAAGGCACCGGCGAGGTTCTTGCCGTCGACGGTGTCGATGCCCGTCTTGCCGCCGATCGCCGCATCGACCTGGCCGACGAGCGTCGTCGGGACCGCGACCCACGGCACACCGCGAAGGTACGTCGCAGCGGTGAAGCCGGCGACATCGGTGGTGGTCCCGCCCCCGAGCGCGACGACGGTGCCGTCACGATCGAGCGTGAGCTCGTGCCAGA
Organism: uncultured Thermoleophilia bacterium; assembly: GCA_963742605.1. Classification (GTDB taxonomy): domain Bacteria; phylum Actinomycetota; class Thermoleophilia; order Gaiellales; family Gaiellaceae; genus PALSA-600. Next base: position 586,696 of record CAVUNA010000007.1, read on the forward strand.
GCCGTTCGACCTCGCCGAGTTGCTTCGCAGACTCGCCCGACGGCAAAGCATGGGTCGAGAGAAGGCGGTCACCGAGCGCCGCGCGCGCCCGATCGCCGAGGAGCTCGAGCACGCGCTCGTCGGCGACGAGGGCGACGGGACCGTCGCCCGGCACGAGGCCGCCGAGTGAATCGAGCGACCCCCGCTCGTGGTGGACGCCGGCGGCTGCGAGCAGCACCCCGTCGACGTCGCCGCTCGCGGCCGTCGAGTGGGCTGTTTCCCGGTAGTAGGGGAGCCGCTCGTCGAAGAGGCGCCGGAACGCCGACTCGTCCTGCGCGAGCGGACGATCGCTGCCGCGAACCCGAGCCCACGCCGTGTCGACGTCGACGTCGAGCCAGAGCGTGAAGGCACCGAGCATCAGGGTCGTGCGGCTGTCCTCGAAGGTGACCGCGCCGCCGCCGACGTCGATCAGCGCGGGATGCCTGCGCTCCAGCGCCTCACCGAGGACATGTGCCTCGACGCGCCTGAAGCTCTCCTCGCCGTGCTCTTCGAAGATCTGTGGAATCGAGTCGCGATACCGATGCTCGACCCCCTCGTCGACATGGACGACGGGTCGCGCAAGGAGCGGGCTCAGCTCGCCGGCCATGGTCGTCTTCCCCGCGCCCATGAAGCCGATCAGCGCAAGATGCCGGTCGAGCGCGTTCAACGCCATAAGGACCTCAGACCCACTGGATGCGCTCGACGTATGCCCCGTGGGCCGCGACGAAATCCGAGAGCGCATCGCCTCCGAACTTCTCCTGCGCCGCGGCGGCGAGCTCCCAGGCGACGGCCGCCTCGGCGACGACCGCGAGCGCCTCGACCGCCGCCACATCCGACCGCTCGACCAGAGCCTCCCCCGGCTCGCCGGTGACCAGGTCGACGGAGGCGAGCGGCTTCATCAGGGTCGGCAACGGCTTCATCGCCGCGCGGATGACGATCTCCTCGCCGTTCGAGATGCCTCCCTCGATCCCGCCGGCACGATTCGTGGAGCGGCGGCGGTCGGGGCCGATCTCGTCGTGCGCCTGCGAGCCGCGCAGCCCGGCGAGGGCGAACCCGTCGCCGATCTCGACCCCTTTGACCGCCTGGATCCCCATCACGGCAGCGGCGAGCCGGCCGTCGAGCCGGTCGTCCTTCGAGGCGTAGGAGCCGAGGCCGGGCGGAACGCCCGTCGCCCGGATCTCGACGACGCCGCCGACCGTGTCGCGGTCGGCGCGGGCCTCGTCGATCCGCGCCTGCAGGCCCGGCTCGTCGACGGCGCTGCCCAGGACGTCGATCCCGATCGTGGCCAGCAGCGCCTTGGCGACCGAGCCGGCCGCGACGTGGACCGCCGTGTGCCGCGCCGACGCCCGCTCGAGCGCGTCGCGGACATCGGCATGGCCGTACTTGAGGACGCCGGCGAGGTCGGCGTGGCCCGGCCTCGGCAGCGTGACCGGCCGCGTCCCCTTCCCGGACTGCTCGCCCTCGGGCGGCCACGGCGACATCCCCCACAGCCAGTTGTCGTGGTCGCGGTTTCGCACCACGAGCGCGAGCGGCGTCCCGAGGGTGCGGCCGTGGCGGAGGCCGGCCAGCACCTCGACGCGGTCCTGCTCGATCCGCTGCCTGGGCGATCGGCCGTAGCCCTCCTGACGCCGCCGCAGGTCGGCGTCGATCGCCTCACGATCGAGCGTCAGGCCGGCGGGCAGTCCGGTGACGATCGCGACGAGGCCCGGCCCGTGCGACTCGCCGGCGCTGGCAAGACGAAGCGTCATGACACAGAGCCTAGAGCGCGCCGCATCACGTCGACCGGCGGCTCGAGCCCGGTCCAGAGCCGCAGCGATGCAGCACCCTGGCGGACCAGCGCCTCACGTCCGTCGACGACCTCACACCCGGCGAGGCGCGCCGCGGCGACGAGCGCCGTCTCGTCCGGACCGTAGGCGAGGTCGACCACGACCTGACCGCTGACCGGGACGACGAGCAGCTCGTCACGCACGGGCGTGGCGTTCACGATCAGGTCGCAGCCGGTCGCATCGGGTGGCCACGTTCCGGACCGCGAATACACGCGAGTCTCCGTCGGAAGCGAACCGAGCAGCGCCTGCGCCGCACCGCCCGCGCCGATCAGGCAGGCGCGTGTCGCGCTGATCCCGGCGAGGATCTCGCGGTCGGTGTTGAAGCCGAGCACGCGGCCCTCGCGGAACACGAGTGTGTTCACGGCATCGCCGTCGGCCTCGTCGCACGCCGCGACGACGGCCCGCTTGTGCGGGATCGTCACGTTGGCACCGGCGAAGCCCAGCGCCAGCAGCGCATGCACCGCTTCGACGGGGTCGCCGACGTCGAACGCCAGGTAGGTCCAGTCGAGGCCAAGCGCGGCGAAGGCCGCGTTCTGCATACGCGGCGACAGCGACTGGGCGACCGGCCGGCCGATCAGCGCGACCTTCGTCAGCATCCGTACCCGTGTGCGCACTCGTACTGCGCGAACTCGCTGGCACTCGCCGTGAAGAAGTGATGCACCTTGTCCGGCTTCCGCACGAAATACAGATAGTCGACCTTCGCCGGGTGGGCGGCGGCACGGAGCGAGGCAAGGCCCGGGTTGGCGATCGGCGTCGGTGGAAGACCGAGCTGGTTGCGCGTGTTGTACGGGCTTGGGCTCTGCAGCTGTGACTCGGTGATCGACTCGTCCGGCGAGATGTTCAGGCCGTAACGCAGCGTCGCGTCGATGCCGAGAGGCATTCGCTCGCGGAGTCGGTTGTAGATCACGGCGGCGATCAAGGGACGCTCGGCAGGCGCCTCGGCTTCCTTCTCGACCATCGACGCGATCGTGAGGACGTCGTACGGCGTGAGGTTCTTCGATCGCGCGTAGCTTAGGTCGAGCGTGCGCCAGGTACGGCAGAACGCCTGCACCTGGTCACGCGCGAGCTGCGCGGAGGTCGTCTTCGCGAGAAAGTCGTACGTCGCCGGGAACAGGAAGCCCTCGGTGTTCGTCCGCAGGCGGGGAGAGAAGCACGGGACGGCGAGACGTCGGGTCGCCGTCTCGTAGCTCGTGCTCGAAAGCCGGACCGGCTTGCCGCCCTTGTGCTCGGCGATCCCCGCGACGACGCCGACCCGCTCTGCCATCTGGGCGCGGGTGAACCCCTCCGGGAAGACCACCCTGAACGGCTTCGGCGGCGGTGGCGGCGGAGGTGGCGCCGCCTCGTGGCGATGCAGGTGCGGTAACGCTGCGTGGACCGCGACCCCGACCACGAGCGCCGCGCCGAGGAGGCAGACGACCGCGATCGTTCGCCGACGGCGGATCTGGCCGCGGGACGGGCGATCGTCGCTCAGCGGCGCGCGCTCTGCCACTCGAGGTAACTCGACAGCAGGTGCGCGGCGGCCCGCGCATCGTCGCCGTCGGCGAGAACGGAGGTGAAGCGCTCGTCGTAGGTCTCGACCGGGACGTCGATGGCTGTCCGCAGCCGCTCGACGAACGCGGCTGTCTCGCGCGCCTGCTCGCCATGCCGGCCGCGCAGGGTCAGCGGCATGCCGACGACGACGAGCTCGGGTTGCTCGGCGTCGATGGCGGCGACGAGTCGCCCGAAGCCGGCGTCCGTGGCCGCCCGCTCGATCGTTCCGGCGGGCCGCGCAACCGTGCCGGTCGGATCCGTGACGGCCACCCCGGTCCTCGCCGATCCGTAGTCCAGTGCGAGCACTTTCACCGGAGCGCAGCGGCGAGTGCGTCGCGGCCGGCGACGAGTGCCTCGCGCACGGCATCGACGTTCTTCCCGCCGGCTTCGGCGAGGGTCGGCCTGCCCCCGCCGCCGCCGCCGATGATCGGCCCGAGCTGCCGCACGACGGCAACCGCGTCGACCTGCTCGACCGAGCGGTCGAGGTTGACGACGAGGGCGACCTTACCGTCATCGGCCGATGCGAGCACGACCGCGACCGCCGCCTCGCGCTGGCGCAACTGGTCGGACAGGTCGCGCAGCTCCCCACCTCGAGCACCCTTCACCTCGGCGACGAACACACCGTCCACGCGGTCCTGCCACACGATGTCCGGTCCCTGTGCCGCAGCCTTGGGCTTCTTCACCTCGCGCCTGGCCTGGTCGAGCTCGGCCCGCACGGCGTCGAGCTCGCGCGAGCGTCCATGCAGCACCGCCCAGCCCTCGCCGGCCGTGACCGCCTCGATGCGCCGCGCGCCCGCACCGACCGACGTCTCCGAGAGCAGCACGAACGGGCCGATCTCGGCCGTCGACCGCACGTGCGTGCCGCCGCAGAGCTCGCGCGAGAAGCCGTCGATCTCGACCACCCTCACCTCTTGCCCGTACTTCTCGCCGAAGAGCATCGTCGCGCCGAGCGAACGCGCCTCGTCGATCGACGTGACGAACGTCCGCACCGGGATCGCCTCGAAGACCTTCTCGTTGACGAGCCGCTCGACGCGCTCGAGCTCCTCCGGCGTCAGCGCTTGCTGGTGCGTGAAGTCGAAGCGCAGCTTGTCGGGCCGCACCGCCGAGCCGGCCTGCCGCACGTGGTCGCCCAGCACTTCGCGCAGCGCGGCCTGTAGGAGATGTGTCGCGGTGTGGTTCGTCATCGTCGGGAAGCGGACCGACCACGGGACGACCGCCCGGACGCGATCGCCGGCGGCAAAGCCTTCGCCCTCGAAGACCAACGCCTGGTCGTCGCCGATCTTGAATGCCGTGCGCAAGGTCGCTGTCGCACCGGTCCCCTCGTGGATCAGCTCGCCCGCATCGGTGACCTGACCGCCGCTCTCCGCGTAGAACGGAGACTCACGCAGTTTGCACAGAAAGACGCCGTGCTCGAGCTGCTCGAGTGCACCGATCTGCGTGAGCACGTCGGTCTTCGCATAGCCGACGAACTCGGTCTGGAACCCGGCAGCTCCGGCGAACTCGGCCGCTCGCTGCACCTCGGTCTTCTCGCCGCCGGCGCGCGAGATCTCTCGATGCCCCTCCATCAGGGTGCGGAAGCCGTCGACGTCGACCGGCTGTCCGCGCTCCTCGGCGAGCTCCTGCGTCAGTTCGATCGGAAACCCGAACGTCGCAGCAAGCTTGAAGGCGTCGTCGGCCTCGATCGCGGGCTTGTCCGCGAGCGCGTCGAGCTCCTTCAGGCCGCGCTCCAGCGTCTCGGAGAAGCGCGCCTCCTCGTCGCGCACCACCCGCTCGATCTCGCCTGCATGCGCCTTCAACGCCGGGTACGCGTCGCCCATCTGCTCGATCACGACGGCGGGCAGCCGGTACACGGCATCGAGCCCGATGCGTTGCGCATGTTGGATCGCGCGCCGCAGGAGCCGCCTGCAGATGTAGCCGCGACCTTCGTTCGACGGCAGCACGCCCTCGGCGACGAGGAAGGTGACGGCTCGCAGGTGGTCGGCGAGCACCCGGTGCGCGCGCTGCGACACCTCGCTGTCGCGATAGGCGACTCCGGACTGCTCCGCGATCCAGTCCATCACCACGCGGAAGCCGTCGGTGTCGAAGACCGAGTCGACCTCCTGGACGACGCACATCGTGCGTTCGAGGCCGAGGCCCGTGTCGACGTTCTGGGTCGGCAGGCGGGCAAGCTCGTTGCCGGGCCGGAGGTCGTACTCCATGAACACGAGGTTGTAGATCTCCATGTACCGGTCGCAGTGGCCCGGCCCGCAGGTCGGCTCGCCGCAGGCATACCGCTCGCCGCGGTCGTAGAAGATCTCCGAGCATTGCCCGCACGGCCCGGTGTCTGCGCCCTGCCAGAAGTTGTCCTTCCCGAGCCGGACGATTCGGTCGGACGGGATTCCGACGCGCTGCCAGGCGGCGATCGCGACGGCGTCCTCGTCGAGCGACAGCACCGGATCGCCCTCGTGGACGGTCGCCCAGAGCCGCTCCGGCTCGAGTGCCATCACCTGTGTGACGAATTCCCAGGCGTAGTCGACTGCTTCGTCCTTGAAGTAGTCGCCGAACGAGAAGTTGCCGAGCATCTCGAAGAAGGAGCAGTGGCGTTCGGTGCGCCCGACGTCATCGAGGTCGGTGTCCTTGCCGCCGGCGCGAAGGCACGGCTGCACGCTCACGACACGGTCACGAGGCGGCTCCTTCGTGCGCAGGAAGTAGGGCTTGAACTGCTGCATCCCGGCGACGATGAAGAGTGTCGAGCGGTCGTCGTCGGGCGGGATCAACGAGTGCCCCGGGACGCGGAGATGCCCGCGCTCTTCGTAGAACGCCAGGAAGCGCTCGCGCAGCTCCGCCGTGGTCATGGGCACGTCGAACAGTCTACGGAGGGGGTACTCAGGACCTGCGGCGACGCGCGATGCGTGGCTCGATCGGCGCGTCCGGGCCGATCTCGGCGCGGATCTTGGCGATCGCTCGACGAATCAGCCGTGAGACGTGCATCTGCGAGATGCCGACCTGCTCGGCGATCTGCGACTGCGTCTGGCCCTCGAAGAACCGCAGGTGCAGGATGCGGCGCTCCCGCTCGTCGAGCGCCCTGAATCCGGGCGCCAGGACCGCCCGGTCCTCGGACACCTCGTACTGGTGCTCGACCGACCCCAGAGTCTCGAGCGGATCGAGCTCCTCCCCGCTCTCCGACGTGGTCCCTTGCGAAAGCGAGAGCGCGGTGTAGGCACGACCCGATTCGAGCGCTTCGAGGACGTCCTCTTCGTCGACGCCCGCGCCCTCGGCGAGCTCTGGGATCGTCGGCGACCGACCGAGCTCGACCGTGAGTTGTTCCACCAGCTTCGAGAGCTGGACGTTCAACTCTTGCAGGCCCCGCGGCACGCGTACCGACCAGCCCTTGTCACGGAAGTGACGCTTGATCTCTCCGATGATGTTCGGCGTCGCATAGGTCGTCAGCTCGACGCCTCGATTCACGTCGAACCGGTCGATCGCCTTGATCAATCCGATCGCGCCGATCTGGACGAGATCGTCCAACTGCTCCCCGCGATAGCTGTAACGGCGGGCGAGCGAGCGGACGAGCGACATGTGTCGCTCGATCAGGCGCTCTCGCGCGTGCACATCGCCTTCGAGGTGGTAGCGCCGGAGCAGGACCTTGTCGCTGTCGCCGGTCATCGCGCGATGCTCACCGCCTTCGTCAGCACGGCCCAGTCACCGTCGACGAGCACGTCGTCGACCGTCGAGTCCAGGACTCGGCGGATGCCGAGCCCTTCGCCGGGGTCGCGTTCGAGCTCGTCGAGCACCCGCGGCTCGAGCGGCCCGACGCGCGTGACCAGCGCATCGTCACGGACGATCAGGCGGACCGTCACCTCGCCTACTGGGCCTTCCGCGCGCGCGAGCAGCGCATCGAGCGCGAGCTGGATGTCCTCGAGGCTTTCGATCGTGAGGTTGAGCCTTGCGGCGAGACCGCCGAGCACGAACGACGCGACGCGCCTGAATTCGGGCCGGCGCGGAATCGTGAGCGTGATCTCGTCAGCCATGCGGCTGCTTCAGCTCTTCCTCGAAGTCACGCTCGCGGCGAGCAGCGGCATCCCGGCCGTCGGCGACCGCCTGACGCCAGCCGTTCCGCGCGCGGAGCGACGCGACGCCGTGAGACACACCTGAGGACAGACCCGTGAGCTTCTGCACCGGCCGCGAGATCGCGAAGCTGAGCGTTCGCACCGCGTGGTCGGCGGCGACGACCGCGTCGACGGCGCTGTCCGTCGCCGGGTCGAGCTTGTCGAGCTGTGCGTTCACCCGATCGACCGTGCCGCCGAGCTTGGTGGCGACCGGCAGCAGATCACGCTCGGTGCCCCGCAGCAACGACGAGAGCCGGTCGAACGTCGCAGCGAGCCGGAGGAGCGCCCACGCGCCGGCAAGGCCGACGGCGACGAGAAAGACGGCCAGCCCGACGTATGCCGCGTCTCCTGCCGAGAAGGCGACCACCCGGGGAGACTAGTACGTCCGTCCGTAAGTTCGGTGGGCTACCGGCGACTGGATCGTCGTTCGTGGCAAGGACGCAGGGAGCCCCGATAGCCGGGCTATCGGGGCGACCGAGGACACCGCCACGGACGGCGAGACGCCGCCGGGGGCCCGCCGCCACTTGCGGGCGGGCGTACTAAACGGTGGTGGAGGAGGTGACCAAGCCGGAACCGACCACCAGGTCGCCGTCGTAGAGCACGGCGGCCTGTCCCCGGGCGACGCCGAACGCCGGCTCGTCGAGGGCCAGCCGGAATCCGTGCGCCGTCTGCTCGACCGTTGCTGCGACCGCCGGCGAGCGATAGCGGAGCTTCGCAGTGACCCTTTCGATCGGCAGGAACAGCCGCCCGCGGGCGGAAACGTGGAGCCGCGCGAGTGCGGTGTGCGGGCCCGCCACCACCGTGTTCGTGCGCGCGTTCGTGTCGATCGCGTAGAGGGGCTCGGCAGCGGTGATGCCAAGCCCTCGCCGCTGGCCGGGCGTGAATGTCCAGTGCCCGCGGTGCGCTCCGATCACGGTGCCGCTCTCGTCGACGATGGGCCCGGGCCGCTGCTCGACGCCGTGGCGGGCGAGGAACGACCGGTAGTCCCCGCCGGCGAGGAAACATGCCTCCTGCGACTCCGCCCGGCGCGCAGCACCAAGCCCCGCGCGCTCCGCCTCCGCGCGCGTTTCGTCCTTCAGCTGGTCGCCCAGCGGAAACCAGACACGATCGAGCAAACGCGGCTCGAGGCGCGCGAGCATGTAGCTCTGGTCCTTCTGCTCGTCGACGGCTCGCGCGAGCAGCAGTCTCCCGTCGCGCTCGACGACGCGCGCGTAGTGACCGGTCGCAAGTCGAAACGCGCCGACGCGGCGGGCAAAGGCGAGCAGCTCGGCGAAGCGAAAGCCGCCGTTGCACCGAACGCACGGGTTCGGCGTCTCTCCGCGCGCGTACCCGCGGACGAACGGCGTCACGACCGCCCGTCTGAACCGCTCGCGACGGTCGAGCGTCACATGCGGAAGCCCACGCGCGTGACAGGCCTCGCGCGCAGCGAGCACCGCGCTCGGCGAGCAGCATGCGCGCTCGGTGTCGGGCCCCCTCGGATCGGCCCAGAGCCGCAGCGTGACGCCCACGGCATCACGGCCGGCGCGAAGGAGCGTCACGGCGCTGTCGACACCGCCGCTCATCGCTACGGCCACGCGGTTCGGATCCGCCGACGCACGCACGGCCGGTGCGAGCGCGTTCGCGAGCGCGTCGACCGGCAGCGTCTCTCCGCCGACAGCGGCCGCCTCGAGCAGGGACAGCCCGCGCAGGTCTTCCGCGACGCCCGCCGCGTCCGCGTCGACGATCCTGTCGCCCTCGACGAGAAGGCGGACGAACGCCCAGTCGGCGCCGCGCGCCGAGTCTCCCTCCAGCTCACGCATGTCGGCCAGCGTACTGGCGGTGATTGGACGGAGGGAGCCCGAGAGCTCCCTCCGTCATGCCCTGATGCCGCCGACTTGCCACGCTCCGTGTGAACCTGGACTAGCCAGGTGGGTGCCGTGCGGACGGAGTGACGCTAGGCGCCCCAGGCCCGACGCGGGCTCCCTTTCACATGGTGTTGGTTCTACATGGATGCGCAGCGTCGCGAACGGCGTCGAGCAACGGGCTGACTGTAGCTATCCGCGTGCCGCGTAGGCCCAATGCACCGTCTGCACGCCACGGAGCCCGAGCCGCCGGGCAAGGGCATCGGTGAGGTCGAACTGGCGGCCGGACGAGTACGGCCCCCGGTCGACGACCTGCGTGAGCACCGTCTTGCCGTCGTACGTGATGAAGATGCGCGCGCCGCAGGGCAGTGTCGGATGCGCGATGCCCTCCGTGTCGGCGCCGAGGATCGTGCCGCAGGCGGTGTGACGGCCGAACACCGCCGGTCCGGCAGAGCCGACGAGCGCGGTGAAGGATCCTTCCGGATGCGGCGCGGACGACGACGAGGAGTGCGTGGCAGCCGAAACCGCCACCGCGCAGACCGCGGCGAGAATCGCAACTGCAGCCAGCGCCACCTGCCGCTCCGCCAGGTGCCTGCTCATACCCGCTCCGGCACCGGCGAAGCCGGTACCTCCGCTCCTGCAGAGCCTCCGTCCAGCCTACGGCTCATTCCTGTAAGGGCTGTCGCGGCAGCACGGGCGGCACGATGCGGGCCGGAACCTCGACCGTGAAGGTCTCGATCACGACCCGGCGCCCGAACCGCCGGCGGGGCGGCTGGATGCCGAACGGCTCGAGTTGGTGGCTCGCGGTCCCGTAGCCCTCAGCGGCGACCTGCGGCAGCATCGGCAACGGCCGGCGCGGCGGCGGTGTCGCGGGCACGGCCGGCGGCGGACCGGCAACCGGACGCGGCCGGAACGGCTCGGGCGCCGGTGGCAGCTGGACGGGCTGGACGTCGTCCTCGTCCTCCCCGGGAGGCGCCGTCACCGGCCATTCGCCGAGCAGCTGCGCGCGCAGGTCGGCGGAGGCGATCCAGGTCGGCGCTTCTTCACGTTGCGGATCGGGGTACCCCGCGTAGACCTGCTCGAGCGGCTGCGGCGGCGGCAGGCTCGTGCTCGGCACGTAGTAACGGGGCGGAAGCCCGGAGCCGTAGTGCGGCTCGCCACGCCACGCCGCCCATTCGAGCAGCGCAACCACGAGCCAGCCCAGCGCCATCACGCCGATGATCTCGAGCGGACGCAGCTTGGCAAGCGCCAACCCGGTTGCAAGCGCGGCGAGGAAGAGGACTTCGAGGGCGAAGCGCGATCCCTGGCGGTCGAGCACTGAAGCCGATCTTCGCTAGGAGAGGTCGGTGACCTGCTCGCTCTCGACCGTCACGACGATCCCGAGCTCCGCGAGCTGCTCGGCGGTCACGGTGGTCGGCGCGCCCGACATCGGGTCGACTCCGGCCTGGTTCTTCGGAAACGCCAGCGTGTCTCGGATGAACGGCTCGTCGAGCAGTGCCATGCACAGGCGGTCGATCCCGGAGGCGATTCCGCCGTGCGGCGGCGCGCCCATCGCCAGCGCGTCGAGCAGGAAGCCGAACTTGGCCCGCTGGTCGTCGGGGGAGATGCGGAGCAGGTCGAACACCTTCTCCTGCAACTCCGGCTCGTGGATCCGGAACGATCCGCCGGCCAGCTCGAGCCCGTTGCCCACCAGGTCGTAGGCAATCGCCTTGGCCGCGCCGGGATCGGAGTCGAGCAACGGCAGCGACTCCGCGGTCGGCCGGGTGAACGGATGGTGCTCGGCGTCCCAGCGCTCGAGATCCGCGTCCCACTTGAACATCGGAAAGTCGGTGATCCACGTGAAGCGCCAGGCGCTCTCGTCGACGAGTCCCAGCTCGCGACCGAGGTGCAGCCGCAGGAAGCCGAGGACGCGCGAGACCTCTGCGCGGTCGCCGGCGCCGAAGAGGACCGTGGTGCCGGGGCGGCCGAGCGCGTCGAGCACGCCGGAAGAGAGGTTCTTTGCGATCGGCGAGCTCACCTCGCCATCAGCGCGGAAGACGATGTACGCAAGACCCTTTGCGCCCCAGCCCTTGACGAGCTCCTCGAGCTTGGCGATCTCGCCGCGCGACAGCTCCTGCTCGACCCGCACGTAACGGACTGCCGCGGCGTTGGCGAAGATGCGGAACTCCGAGTCGCGTGTGATCGCGGTCGCGTCCTCGATCTCGAGCCCGAAACGAAGGTCGGGCTTGTCGGATCCGAACCGCCGGTCCGCCTCCTCCCACTGCATGCGCGGGAACGGCGTCGGAAGCTCGACGTCGCGACATTCCTTCCAGATGCGGGCCACGATGCGCTCGACGAGCGAGAACAGCTCGTCCTGGTCGGGGAACGCCGTCTCGACGTCGAGCTGCGTCAGCTCCTGCAGCCGGTCCGCGCGCAGGTCCTCGTCTCGGAAGCAGCGGGCGATCTGGTAGTAGCGCTCGAACCCGGAGATCACGAGCAGCTGCTTGTAGATCTGAGGGCTCTGCGGAAGCGCGAAGAAGCGCCCCGGCTGCAGTCGGGTCGGGATCAGGAAGTCGCGCGCGCCCTCGGGTGTCGGCTTGCCCATGATCGGCGTCTCGATGTCCACGAATCCGGCCGCTTCCATCTCCTGCCGGATGATCGAGACCGCTCTCGCACGCGTCCGGATGTTCCGTTGCAGCCGCTCTCGTCGCAGGTCGAGCCACCGGTAGCGGATGCGCAGCGTCTCGTCGACTCCCTCCTCGTCGAGCTGAAACGGGAGCGGCGTCGAGCGGCTGATCACCTCGAGCGAGTCGACCTGCACCTCGATCTCGCCCGTCGCCATGCGCGGGTTCACGGTTTCCGGGCTGCGCCGCACCACTTCCCCGCGCGCCTGCACGACGAACTCGTTGCGCAACTCGTGCGCAGCCGAGGCGCCGCCCGACGATCGTTCGGGGTTGATCACCAGCTGGACGATGCCGCCCTCGTCGCGCAGGTCGACGAAGATCAGCCCGCCGTGATCGCGCCTCCGCGCGACCCAGCCGGCGAGGGTGAGGGTGCGCCCCACGTCCTCGGTCGTGAGCGCGCTTCCGATCGCATCACGCCAGGTCATGGATTGATGAGGGTAGCGACGACGCGGTCGAGGGTCACCGGCTCCTCCTCGCGTCCGTCGCGTCGGATCGTTGCTCGATCCCCGGCAACGATCACGACCGCCCGTGCCCGGGTTCGCCCCGCCTGCGTCATCTGGCCCTTGAAGGAGCGACCCGCATAGTCGGTATCGGCCGAGAGCCCGGCACGGCGGAGCTCTGCGAGCAGCCTCGCGACCGCAGCGCGATCGGCGCCCTCGCCGAGAACCACGAAGACGTCGATCGCGGTTTGCTCGGAGGCGACGCCCTCGTTCTCGAGCGCAAGCAGGAGCCGTTCGATCCCGGCCCCGAACCCGATGCCGGGAGTCGAGCGCCCACCGACCGCCTCGACGAGCCCGTCGTAGCGACCCCCGCCGCAGATCGACGAGTTCGCGTTCCCGAACGGCGCGACGAACTCGAAGGTCGTACGCGTGTAGTAGTCGAGGCCCCGCACGAGCGTCGGCGTCAGCACGTACGGAACATCGAGGGCATCGAGCTGCGCCTGCACGGCGTCGAAGTGCTCGCGGCAGGCGTCGCACAGCGACTCGCCGATCTTCGGCGCGTCCGCGAGCGCCGCTCGCACGCGCTCGTCCTTCACGTCGAACACCTGCAGCGGGCTCGTCGCCCGCTTGTGACGCGCGTCGTCGTCGAGCGAGTCGGCGTGCGCATCGAGCCACTCGTTCAGCCGCTCGACGTACCGGGGCCGGCATGTAGCGTCGCCGATCGAGTTCAACTGCAGCTCCCACCTGGTCACGCCGAGGCGCCGAAGCAGCTCTGCGTACAGCTGGATGACCTCTGCGTCGAGGGCGGGCTCGGCGGAGCCGATCGCCTCGACCGAGAGCTGATAGTGCTCCCGGTAGCGGCCCAGCCCGGGCGCGCCGTAGCGATACATCGGCGCGATCGTGTACGCCTTGACCGGCTGTGGATCACGATGCAGCCCGTGCTCCAGGTACGCACGCGCAATCGGAGCCGTCCCCTCGGGACGCAGGGTGAGCGACCGGTCGCTCCGGTCGGTGAACGTGTACATCTCCTTGTGCACGACGTCCGACGCCTCTCCGGCTGTGCGCGCGAAGAGGGCGGTGTCCTCGAACCCCGGCGTCTGGATCCGACCCCACCCGTACAGCGCAGCGAGCTGCTCCATCGTGCGCACGACGTGCCACCACGCAGCGTCGCCGGGCAGGACGTCGTGCGTCCCGCGCGGCGCCTGGAATTTCGAGCTCACGGTTGGACGGCGCGAAGCTCGCGCAGGAACGGGTTCGTCTGCAGCTCCCGCCCGAGCGTCGTCGCTGGACCGTGCCCCGGATGAACGACGGTGTCGGCCGGCAGGCGGTCGACGAGACCTCTCACCGACTCGAGCAACGTGTCCCAGTCCCCACCCTCCAGGTCGACGCGCCCGACCGAGCCTGCGAACAGGAGATCGCCCGAGAACAGCTCGTCGCCCGCAAGGAAGGCGACGTGGCCGGACGAGTGCCCGGGAACGTCGAGCACCTCGAAGCGGATTCCCGCCACCGTGATCTCGTCCCCGCCCGAAACGGTGTGCGCCGGGTCGTGGGGGGCCACGCGCATTCCGCCCCGGGTCTCACCGGCCCGCAGCGCGTCCGCCTCGACCGCAGGCGCCCACACCTCGCTGCCGGTTCCGTCGGCGAGGTCTGCGACGCCGCCGATGTGGTCGACGTCGGTGTGCGTGACGAGGATCCCCGCCGTCCGGGCGCCCATCCCGGCGAGCTCGAGCCGAAGCGGCGTCGGGTCGTCGCCGGGGTCGATCACGACGGCCTCGGCAGCTCCCCGCTCGCTACGCACCACATAGCAGTTGCTGCGGAAAGGGCCCATCACGAACGTGTCGACGACCAGTGACATGTGAGGGCGTCTGAGTCTATCCAGGCTATGAAACACTTCCGTCTCCGATGCAGCGCTGGGATCTCCTCGAGCTCGACGCGCCGGCCGGGACGCGCGACCCGATCGTCCTCCACTCGGATGACGGAGCCAGGGCGGTGCTGATCGTGCTCACGCCCGGCCAGTCGCTCGGCGATCATCAGGTGCGGGAGAACTCATGGGCTCTCGTCCTCGAGGGCACGGTCCACTTTGCGTCCGGCGACGGCCCACCGCTGGTCGCGCAGCGCGGGACGCTCACGCGGTTCGAGGCCGCCGAGCGCCATGCGTTGACGAGCCCGGACGGCGCTCGTGTGCTCCTTCTGCTCGCCCCGTGGCCGGGCGAGGGTCACTACCCGGCCGCGTAGACGCTATTTCTTCGCGTTCGCCTGCTTGGCGAGGCGCCGCTGGTACGCCCGATACGTGGTGCGATCGACCCAGTAGGTCAGCGGGATGAACGCGACGAAGTACACGCCCCCGAGCGCCAGTCTCTGGGGGAGCGGCGAGTTCTTGAAGAGGACGACGAACGCGACGAGCATCAGCCCGCCCATCATGCCGCCGCGACGAAGCGCACGATGCCAGGAAGGAGGCGGCACCTCGCGAAGCGGTCGCGCCGCACCTCGCTGACCCTTTCCTTTCGCCGGCGACGCCTTGACGGACGACTTCGACTTCGACTGAGCTCGTTCCTCTCGCTCGCTGCGCAACTCGTCCTCGTCGAGCGGGCGCTCGTTGCCGTCCGCGTCGAGCAGCACGGTCTCGTATTCGTGCCGGAAGGTCTTCTCGCGGCGCCGGCGCTGCTTGCGAGTCGGCATCGTCCGTCAGGTTAGCGCCGGTAGGCGATCCGGCCGTCGCGCACCACGCCGGCGACGACGTCGCCGCCGAGGTGATAGGCGAGGTACCGCCAGTCGGGCGCGTCGAGCAGGACGAGGTCGCCGCGAAACCCGGGTGCGACCCGCCCCACGGAGTCGCCCAGCCCGAGGACATGGGCCGCGTTCACGGTCACGGCGCTCAGCGCCTCCGCAGGTGTGAGATGTAGCTGCGTGCAGGCGAGCGAGCACACGAGCGGGATGCTCGTCGTGAATGCGCTACCCGGATTGAAGTCGGTGGCCAGGGCGACCGCAGCACCGGCGGTGACAAGATCCCTGGCCCGGGGTTGTGGCCGATCGAGAAACAGCGCGCTCGCCGGGAGGAGCACAGCGACGACGTCACTTCGGGCCAGTTCGGAGATCCCTCCCGTACCGGTCGCCTCGAGATGGTCGACCGACCGCGCACCGAGCTCCACGGCAAGTGGGACGGCACCGCACTCGGTGAACTGGTCACCGTGGAGCCGCAAGGCGAGACCCGCTGCACGACACGCCCCGAGGTAGCGGCGCGCCTGAGCGGCGTCGAACGCACCGCGCTCGAGGAACACATCAGCGGCGACGGCGACGGTCGCCGCCGCCGGAAGCACCTCGGCGATCGCCCACTCGAGGTAGGCGTCGGGATCTGCCTGCTCGGGCGGCACGGCATGCGCGCCGAGCCAGGTCGGCGAGCCTCCGGCGTCGCGAATCGCGCGGAGTGATGCGAGCTCCGTGTCGCGGTCGAGGCCGTATCCCGACTTGCCCTCCCACACCGTCGTGCCGTGACGGAGCATCCACTCCGCGTGAGCGTCGACCCGCGCTGCGAGCTCACCCTCGCCGAGCCGTCTGGTGGCGGCGACCGTCGAGAGGATCCCGCCGCCGGCCGCGTGGAGCTCCTCGTACGTCGCCCCACCCGCCCTGAGCGAGAACTCCTCCACGCGGTCACCGCCGAAGGCCGGATGGGTGTGACAGTCGACGAGCCCGGGGACCGCACTCAGTCCGCGACCGTCGATCTCCTCGACGTCGCCGTCGACCGGAGCCAGGTCGCGCATGCGACCGACTGCCTCGATCGTGCTGCCCGAGCAGAGCACGTACGCGTCATCGATCACTTCGACCGCGCCCAGGTCGCCGCCACGTGCCGGCACCTTCCCGGGGCTCGGCGTCGCGACCTGGCGGAGGTCGCGGACGAGGAGGCGCGTCGCCACCGGACTCCTAGTGCCCCGGTCGGCGGAGCCCGTGCTCGACCGCGGCTGCGTTCGCCTCCGGATAGCCGGCGTCGAGGTGGCGGACGACTCCCATCCCTGGGTCCGTGGTCAGCACTCGCTCGAGTCGCTCAGCCATCCCGTCCGTGCCGTCGGCCACCACCACCATGCCCGCATGGATCGAGTTGCCGATGCCGACACCGCCGCCGTGGTGCACGCTCACCCAGCTCGCACCCGCCGCGACGTTCACGAGCGCGTTGAGGATCGGCCAGTCGGCGATCGCGTCCGAACCGTCCAGCATCGCCTCGGTCTCGCGGTACGGTGACGCGACCGAGCCCGCGTCGAGGTGGTCGCGGCCGATCACGACCGGTGCCTTGACCCGTCCCGAGCGTACGAGCTCGTTGATCGCCAGCCCGGCGCGTGCTCTGTCGCCGTAGCCGAGCCAGCAGATCCGGGCCGGCAGACCCTGGAACGCCACCCGAACCGGCGCCAGCTCGAGCCAGCGCTGGAGGAGCTCATCGGCCGGAAACAGCCCCCGGAGCATGTCGTCGATCACGGCGATGTCGTCGGGCTCACCCGAGAGCGCGGCCCAGCGGAACGGACCAATCCCGCGGCAGAAGAGCGGCCGGATATAGGCCGGGACGAATCCCGGATATGTGAATGCGTCCGTTACGCCGGCTGCTTCGGCCTCACCTCGCAGGTTGTTGCCATAATCGAAAACATAGCTGCCGGCCCGGACGAACTCGAGCAGCCCCTCGACGTGCACGGCGATCGAGGCGCGCGCCCGGCGTAGGTACTCGTCGGGATCGGCCGCGCGAAGGAGCGCGGCACCCTCGACGTCGAGCCCCTGCGGCACGTATCCGGTGAGTGGATCGTGTGCCGCAGTCTGGTCGGTGACGAGGTCGAACGTCTCGCCACGCCGTGCCAGCTCGGGGACGACGTCCGCGGCGTTGCCGAGCAGCCCGACGGACAACGCGCGACCGTCCCGCGCGGCAGAACGGACGCGTGTCAGCGCATCGTCGAGCGAGTCGGTTGCCTCGTCGAGATAGCCCGTCGCGAGGCGGCGCTCGATGCGGGCCGGATCGACCTCCACGCACAACGTCGCCGCACCTGCGAGCGTTCCCGCGAGCGGCTGCGCGCCCCCCATCCCGCCGAGACCCGCCGTCAAGATGGTGCGACCGGCGAGAGACGCAGCGCCGAAGTGCTTCTCGCCGGCCGCGGCAAACGTCTGGTACGTGCCCTGAAGGATCCCCTGCGTCCCGATGTAGATCCACGACCCGGCCGTCATCTGGCCGAACATCGTCAGCCCTTCGGCCTCGAGTCGGCGGAACTCCTCCCACGTCGCCCAGTGCGGCACGAGCAGCGAATTGGCGATCAGCACTCGCGGAGCGGAGGACGTCGTGCGGAAGACGGCGACCGGCTTCCCCGACTGCACGAGGAGGGTCTCGTCCTCCTCGAGCTCGAGAAGCGATCGCACGATCGCCCGCAGCGCGTCGTGCGATCGTGCGGCCTTCCCCGAGCCGCCGTACACGACGAGCTCCTCGGGCTTCTCCGCCACCTCGCGATCGAGGTTGTTGAGCAACATCCGAAGCGGAGCCTCGGTCGCCCACGAGCGCGCATTGAGCGCGGTCCCACGCGGCGCACGGATCGACGACAGGTCGCCACAGAGCGCCTCGACCCGGGCGTCGAGCGAGGGTGCGACCGTCACGACTGCACCCGATCGGAAGACAGCTCGACACGCGCTCGACGTGAGCGCCGGTGGATGCGGTAGAAGCTCCAACCGGTCGCGATCGCGAAGAACACCGCGGCGACGATGAGGGCCTTCGCGAGCCCGCCACCGGTCGCCAAGGCGACAACGACCACCACGGCAGCGAGGGCGCCGTAGACGATCGCGGTGTCGCGATACGGATGCCTCGTCGTCGGCGGATCGGGGCGGCCACCCCAGCGCAGTCGGCGCGGCGTGCTCATTCGAGCTCACCCACCATCGCCTCCACCGCAGCGACGAGCGACCCGTCGCGGATCGCGGCTGCCACCGCTTCGATGTCAGGACCGAGAGGCCGGTCGTCTCGGAGACGCGGCGAGCGCAGCCGTACCGCACCGTGAACCGCGCCGACGCCGCGGCCCGGCTCCAGCGGTGCGAGGAACTCCACCGCCTGGGCGCCTGCGAGCAGCTCGATCGCGACGGCCCGCTCCGCGTTCGCAACCACCTGTGTCGCCTTGAGGCCCGACGCGTTTCCCATCGAGACGTGATCCTCCTGCCCGGCACTCGTCGGGATCGAATCGACCGAGGCCGGATGGCAGAGCGACTTGTTCTCGGAGACGAGCGCTGCGGCCACGTACTGCGGGATCATGAACCCGGAGTTGAGGCCGCCGTCGGTGGTGAGAAACGCCGGCAGACCTTCGCTGAGATTCGGATTCACGAGTCGCTCGAGCCGTCGCTCGGAAATGCTGGCCAGCTCCGAGACCGCCATCGCGAGGGCGTCGAGCGCGAAGGCGAGCGGCTGGCCGTGGAAGTTCCCGGCGGAGACGAGAAGGTCGTCGTCGGTCAGGACGAGCGGGTTGTCGGTCGCCGCGTTCAGCTCGGTCGAAATCGTGTAGTCGACGTAATCGAGCAGATCGCGCGAGGCACCGTGCACCTGCGGGGCGCAACGCAGCGAGTAGGCATCCTGGACGCGGTCGCACCAGCGATGCGACTCGATGATCGCCGAGCCTTCGAGGAGGCGCATCACGTTGCGAGCAGAGGCGGCCTGTCCGCGGAGTGGCCTCAACGCGTGCACCTGCGGAATGAACGAGTTGCGAGAGCCTTGAAGCGATTCCAGCGACAGTGCGCAGGCACAGTCGGCGGCACGCGCAAGACGACGTGCGCGCACAAGGCCGAGCGCGCCCTGTGCCGTCATGAACTGCGTGCCGTTGATCAGCGATAGACCCTCCTTCGCTCGAAGGCGCACCGGCTCGAGTCCCGCTCGCGCAAGAGCCTCGGCCCCGTTCACGAGCTCTCCCTCGAACCACGCACGACCTTCGCCGATCAACGGCAGCGCAAGGTGTGCAAGCGGGGCGAGATCTCCCGACGCTCCCACCGAGCCGCGCGCCGGCACCTCGGGCAGGACCTCACGGTTCAGACAGTCGAGCAGCAGCGACACCGTCTCGATCCGCGCTCCGGAGTTGCCCTTCGCCAGCGTGTTGGCGCGAAGGAGCATCGCCGCCCGGACGACGTCATCCGGGTACGGCTCACCGACGCCACACGCGTGCGAGCGGAGCAGCCGGACTTGCAACTCTTCGGTGAGCTCTTCCGGAATCTGCTTGTTGACGAAGCGACCGAAGCCCGTGTTGACGCCGTAGGTGTGCTCGCGAGCGCCCTGGGCAGCCCGCTCGACAACGCGCCGGGCAGCCAACATCCGCGCCTGTGCGGCCGGCGAGATCTCGGCGGCGGCCCGCCTCTCGACCGCGACGGCCCAGACGTCCTCGAGCGTCAGATCGCTGCCCGTCAGCTCGCCCGTCACCGGCACAGGGCCGAGTGTAGGCCGCGATCAGTCGTCGAGCAGCCTGACTTCGAGCACGCGCGACGCGTCGAAGCCCTCGATGCGAAGCGACGCCCCGGCAACAGCGGCGACAGCTCCCGCGGGCATCAGGCCGACGAGCTCGCAGCCCACAACCTCCGCACCGCGTTCCTCCGCCTCGCGCGTGATCCGCGCGACGATCTCGTGCAGCGCCGATGCCTCCCAGTCCTCGACGTTCATGGAGACCTGGACGAGCCGAGCGCGTGGCAGCTCGATGCCCAGCGCACGAACCCCAGGGAACCCACCACCGCGCTCACGCACCACCGCGGCGACGTCCCGCGCGACCTGGGGTGGGCCGCGAAGGTTCACGTTGAACGCGATCAGCGGCGCGCGCGCGCCGGCGATCACGCCGCCGGCGGACTCGTGCAGCCGCGACGGGCCGAAGTCCGGTGCGAGCTCACCGGCGTCCAGGCGGCGCTGCAGTGCCTCAGACCCACCCCGTCGGTAGAACGCAGGGCCGCGTTCGGGCGGCGCGTAGAGAAAGACCGGAACGTCGAGCTCCGCGGCGGCAAGACGGGCGAACCGCTGCGCAACGGCGCGGGCGCGCGGGAAGTCGTCGGGACGGAGTGGGACGATCGGCACCACGTCGGCGACGCCGATGCACGGGTGGGCTCCTTCGTGCCGTCGCAGGTCGATGCGGTCGACGGCGACGCGAACACCGGCGAGCAACGCCTCGACGAGTGCATCGTCGTCACCGACGAGCGTGAATACGGACCGGTTGTGATCCTCGTCAGCGTGCACATCGAGCAACCGAGCGAACGAGCCAAGGGCGTCGCCGATCGCGTCGATCGTTGCCCGGTCGCGGCCCTCGCTGAAGTTCGGCACCGACTCGAGCGGCAACACGAGCCGTACTCTAGGGAGCGGTGAAGGAGTACTACGACCGGCTTGCACCCACGTACGACGACTGGTACCTCGGCCGCGGCACCTTCAGCTCGCGCGACCCCGCCTCGTGGGAGCCGGACCTCGCCGGGTTGGTCGAGACGATCACGCTCCTCGAGCCGCGCCCGACGCTTGATGTCGCCTGCGGCACGGGGTTCCTGACCCGCGAGCTGCAGGGAAAGGTCGTCGGGCTGGACCAGAGCGCCGCGATGCTCGAGGAAGCGAAGCGGCAGGCGCCGAACGCCACCTTCGTCCAAGGCGACGCGTTCGCGCTGCCGTTCGAGGACGGAAGCTTCGACCGCGTCTTCACGGGCCACTTCTACGGCCACCTGGATCGCGGCGACAGAACGCGCTTCCTCGACGAGGCGGCCCGGGTCGCGGCCGAGCTGGTGGTCGTCGACGCGGCGATCAGGGCGGACCATGCGCCCGAGGAGATCCAGCAGCGACAGGCCGACGGCGACACGTGGCCCGTGCTGAAGCGCTACTTCGCGCCGGAGACGCTGGTCGAGGAGCTCGGCGGAGGTGACACGCTGCACGCCGGGCCCTGGTTCGTGATGGTGCGGCGTCGCTGGTGACGACCCCGGGCCGACGGCGTTACCGGTCGCTCAAGACCCTGGAGCGCGATCTGGCGTCGTGCCGTCTGTGCGTCGAGGCGGGTCACCAGCTCGAGTCGCTGCCCGTCGCTGCGCCGGGCGCAGGCCAGCGTGCGTACCTGTTCGGCCAGGCGCCGGGCTCGGTCGAGGGCGCCGAGCGACGACCTTGGCGCGGCCGTGCCGGTAGGACGCTGCGCCGTTGGCTCGAGCTCGACGAGGACACCTTCTATTCGACCTTCTACTGCGCGTCGGTGACGCGGTGCTATCCGGGGCGCGCCGCGTCGGGCCGCGGGGATCGCGCGCCTACGCCGAACGAGCGGCGCCTGTGTCGAGGCTGGCGAGAGTCGGAGCTCGCGCTCCTCCGACCAAGGCTGATCGTCACGGTCGGCGGATTGGCGGCACGAGAGCTGCTCGGGCTCGAGCGCGTGACCGACTTCGTCGGATCGAGCTACGACGTCGCCGACGCGGTCGCCGTGCCCCTCCCCCACCCGTCGGGTGCGAGCGGCTGGCTCAACGCGCCGGCGAACCGGGCGCGGCTCGACGACGCGCTCGCACTCGTCGCAGCGGCGCTCGCGCGGCTCTGAGGCGCACGCGCGGGCTAGCCCCGGAGGTAGACGGGAACCGAGCCGACCGCCTTGTCGTGCCAGGTCTGCTTGTTCGGGTCCCAGAGCATCCAGAGGTAGCCGATGAAGAACACCAGGAACGAGGCGATCGCCACGACGGCGCGACCGAAGGCACGCGGATAGCCGATCGGCTGCCCGGGATGGTCGCGCACGTCGACGACGCGGATACCGAGTGCGGCGTCACCCGGCGTCTGGCCCGTGCGACCGTGGAAGTAGGTGAAGTAGCCGAATCCGACCACGAGCCCGAGCAGTTCGCCGCCGGCGTTGCCGAGCACGAGCCGAAGGACCACGTCGACCACGGTGATCACGATGCCGTCGACGAACGCCGACGCAAAACGCCGCCAGAATCCGGCAGGCGGCCCTCCGAGGTCGCCTCGGGCATTTTCGATCACGTCGCGGCGTATGGTGTCAGCCGTGCCGGACGACCAGACCGAGCTCGGCTCGGAGATGCGTGAGCGGATCGACGCACCGGTCTCGCAGGAAGCGGCGCGCGAGGCGCGGCTCACACCGGCGGAGGCGGTCCGCCAGATGCGCATCCGCGTTCCCGAGCGGGCGAACCGGAAGCTCAGGCATGTGATCGAGCGCGTCAACCGCGACGACGAGCTCAAGGGTTGGTGGCACGTCGCGAACGTCAACGCCGTCGCGCGGATGGAGATCAACGACCACTCGTGGGTGCACATCCAGATCGTCACGAACATCGCGTTGAAGCTCCTCCGCCAACTGACGAAGCACGGCATCGAGCCGGCGATGGTCACTGACTACGGGATGACCCGTGACGACGCCGAGGTGGTCGTCGCGTTGACTGCGCTCACCCACTGTGTCGGCATGTCGGTGCACCGCAAGGGCCACGAAGACTTCAGCCTCTTCCTCGCCCAGCCGAAGCTTCGCGAGCTCCTCGCCGGCATGTACGAGGAACCGGAGCTGACCGTGGTCGTCTCCGAGGTGCTCCAGGGGATCATCAGCCACCGGGCCGACGGCGAGCCGTTGACGCTCGAGGCGGGGATCCTGCGCGTCGCCGACGCGCTCGACATGGAGCAAGGTCGATCGCGCATCGCCTTCGAGCGCGGCCACGTCGGCATCCATTCGCTTTCCGCGGCGGCGATCGAAGAGGTCGAGATCACGGACGGCGACGAGAAGCCGATCCGCATTTCGATCACGATGAACAACTCCTCCGGCATCTACCAGGTCGACGGCCTGCTGAAGGCGAAGCTCGTCGGATCGGGCCTGGAGCCGTACGTCGAGGTGATCGCGCACATCGACACGGAGGACGAGAAACGGCTCGTCCCGCTCTACCGCCTCGAGCTCTGAGGAGTTTCACCCCGGGAAGCCCGGGCTACAATGCGCCCGCCCTGCGGGGTCGTCTAATGGTAGGACGCCTGACTCTGGATCAGGTAGTCAAGGTTCGAGTCCTTGCCCCGCAGCTTCCTGCTGGAGCGAATCCGAGTTGTGCTCCTTGCTCGCCGCCGATCAGGGCCGCCGCCCGAGTACCCTGGCCCGTCGTGCGTTCGAAGCTCGCCGCAGCACTGGTGCTGGTCGGAGTCTCCCTGGTCGTCATGCCGGGGGCCTCGGCGTCGCCGAGCCCGCTGCCGTTGACCGCGCGGCTGATCGAGCCCGGGGAGTTCGTCGGCTTCCGCCCCGAGCCGGGGCTCGCCCGGTATACGACTGCGCAGCTCTGGGTCCAGGCCGACCCGCAGCTGACCACGGCGCGAAGAGCGGCGGAACTCGCGCGACTGCGCCGCGAGGGTTTCAAGGGTCTCGACCAGGAGCTCCTCGACCGGCGGGGAGTCAACGGCGCAGGCGTCTCATGGGTGATGCGACTCGGCTCGCCGGCCGCGGCGCGTACCGAGCTCACGGCCAGCCTCAATGGGTACAAGATCGAGGACACCGCGAAGGGCGCATCGTTCTCGCCCTTCGCCGTCAAGGGCGTTCCCGGAGCCCGCGGCTTCGAGTTGAGCGGCGCCGGCCAGATCGGCGAGAACATCTTCTTCGCCGACGGCCCGTTCCTCTACCTGGTGGGTCAGGGCTGGGCGATGAGCGACACGCATCCTCCCACGCGTGCCGGGCTGATCACCGCGGTGAAGAGGCTCTACCACCGCGTGCACGGCCGCCCGCCGGGTTGAGCGCGCGGGCCAAGAGGGGGCGCTGCGTTGAAAGCGCGAGTGCCCCTTGGCCCGTCTTCCAGGGAGTGCGGGCGGCCCGAGTTCAGACCCGGCGACCCTTCCTCGAGCCACCCGCTCCGCCACTCACGGAGCATTCCGTAGGCAGCCTTACTAAGACGCGACGCCGGGTCGAAGGTTGGCGACGCGGTTCGAGCAGTCAGTGAGAAGGCGCTTCGGGCGGCTCGTCGCTAGGGTCGTCGCCCGTGACGCCGGAGAGCGAATCCTTGAACTCTCGCATCCCCGAGCCAAGCGAGCGGCCGATCTCCGGCAGGCGCTTCCCGCCGAACAGGAGTAGCGCAACGAGCAGCAGGAGCAAGATCTCGGACGGGCCGATATCGCCCACGGAGGGAAGGTAGCAGGGTCGGTGACGGTCACACGCACGCACGCCGCGCTCGAGCGGCTCGACAGCTTCCAGCAGGCGCATCCGGTGATCGGCTTCCCACTCGCGGTCAACCGCAAGTACTCGGACGACCAGGGCGGCTACCTGACGGCGACCGTCACGTACTACGGCTTCTTCTCGATGTTCCCATTGCTGCTCGTGTTGACGACGATCCTTGGCTTCGTCTTCGACGGCAATCCGCACCTGCAGCAGCAGATCATCGACTCGGCCCTCGGCCAGTTCCCGATCGTGGGCTCCGACCTCAAGTCCGGCTCGCTCACCGGGAGCACGCCTGCGCTCGTCATCGGCCTGGTGGCCGCACTGTGGGCCGGGATGAGCGCCGTCCTCGCCGCCGGCTATGCGATGGACCACGTCTGGGGTGTCCCCCGCGCCCGTCGCCCGAACTTCCTCCGCGCCCGTGCGCGCGCGCTGCTCCTGCTCGGGGTTCTCGGCGGCGGTCTACTCGCCACCACCGCGCTCGCGGGTGCCGGCACGGTCGGCGCGCGCTACGGCGCCGAATGGAAGATCGCCTCGACCGTCCTCTCCGTGCTGCTGGACTTCGTGTTGTTCTGGGTCGCGTTCCGTGTCCTGACGACCCACGATGTCTCCTGGTCGAGCCTCCGGTACGGGGCCGTCACCGCGGCGGTCGGCTACGAGGTGCTGCAGCTCCTCGGCGGCTACTACGTCGGCCGCATCCTCGAGAACGCCGCCGACGTCTACGGCACCTTCGCCCTCGTCATCGGACTGCTGTCCTTCATCTACCTCGCGGTGCGCATCGCACTGTTCGGCGCCGAGGTCAACGTCGTCGCAGCGAGGAGGCTCTGGCCGCGCAGCCTTCTGTCACCGGCCCCGAGCGAAGGACCTCCAGCCGAACCACCTTCCAGCCGATAACGAGACCATGTCGATCCAACGCGCAGCCGTGGTCACGCTCGCCGCGTTTGCAACGGCGCTCGCCGCCGTCTTTCGCTAGACGGAGAAGTCGTGCGGGCTCGGCTTCTTGCCGAGAGACGCCGACCAGAGCCTGCGGGCCTGGTCGTTCAACTCGAACGTGCTCGCGACGACGGCGACCGGACGCGGAGCCGGCGCCGACTCGGAGGCAGGCGCCAGAACGTTGCGGACCAGTCCGCCTGCGACCGCTGCTCCCGCCAGGAGCGCAGCCGTGAGCGCGACCATCAACGGCCGCGCGGTCCGACGGTGCGGAAGCCTTACGGCGACGGACGCGTGGGGCGCAAGCGGCGCGGCCCGAAGCTCCTGCGTCGTGACCGCCGAGGCATCGGCGAACGACAGGCAGGATGCACAGCCGCGCAGATGGGCGTCGAGCAGCGCCGTCTCGAGCTCCGAGAGCTGGTCGTCGAGGCGAAGCGACACCCAGAAGCGCGCGCGCGAACACAGACGGTTTTCGATCAGCATCGGAAAGTCAGACGCATCGCGCGACAATTCGTTAGCCACGTTATCGATCGCGATCGGACTGCCGGAGGGCGCCAACCGGGCCGAGACCCGATGTTCACGCTCCGGAAACAGGTATGACAACGGTATGAGCGACGCGATTCGGATCCTGGTCGTCGACGACGACGCCGACATCCGGCTGTTGCTGCGGGAGCTCCTCGAGCGCGCCAGCTTCGACGTCGAGGAGGCGGACAGCGGCCGCGCCGCGCTCCGCTCGCTCCATTCCGCGCCGCCGGCGCTGGTGCTGCTCGACGTCTCGATGCCCGACCTCGACGGCTACCAGACGCTCGAGCGCATCCGTGACCTGTCGGAGGTCCCGGTGATCATGCTCACCGCGCACGCCCGCGAGCTCGAAAAGGTCCGCGGTCTCACGGCAGGCGCCGACGACTACGTCGCCAAGCCGTTCGGTCGGCAGGAGCTGCTCGCCCGGGTGCAGGCGCTGCTCCGCCGCTCGGGCACGGCTTCGACGATCCACGAGGCGTATGCCGACGACTTCGTCGAGATCGACTACGCCGAGCGCCGCGTCACCGTCCAGGGCCGCGACGTCCGTCTGACACCGCTCGAGTTCAAGCTGCTCGCGACCTTCGTGCAGAACCGGAACCAGGTCCTGTCCCGCGACCAGCTGCTCAAGCTGGTCTGGGGCGACCCGTACGGCGTCTCCGGCGACCAGGTGAAGCTGTACGTCGGCTACCTCCGGCGCAAGCTGGTTCCCGACGCTCCGGGCGACGCTCCGATCGAGACGATGCGCGGCTTCGGCTACCGCTATCGGGACTAAAACTCGGTTTGGCGCGTCTGCCCGCGCTCTCTACACTTCCGCCACAACCCCCTGACCCCCCAGACAGGAGGACGAGTGAAGAAACGTATTTACGCGGGCGTTGGAGCGTCCGTGGGTATTGCGGTGGTTGTGCTGGCCGTGACGGTCGGCGCGGCGATTGCCCACTCGAGCGGTGCAACTCCATTGCCCGCGTCGTCGTGTTCGGCGATTCAGAATCCGAACGGGCAGTACCTGCTTGCCTCCGATCTCCCACTCCAGAGCTCTGGTCGTACCCAGACGATCCAGATGACGAAGGCGATCGCGTTCATCCTCAAGCAGCACGGCTGGAAGGCCGGCAAGTACACGCTCGCCTACCAGAGCTGCGACGACTCGACCGCCCAGGCGGGGAAGTGGGACTCGGGCAAGACGTCGGCGAACGCCAACGCCTACGCTCAGGACTCGAGCGTCATCGGCGTGCTCGGGACGTTCAACTCGGGCGCGGCGGAGATCATCGTGCCGGTGCTGAACCGTGCTCCGAACGGACCGATTCCGATGGTCAGCCCGGCGAACACCTACGTCGGTCTGACGCACGGTGGCCCCGGCACGGTCGCCGGTGAGCCGGGCAAGTACTACCCGACGGGTAAGCGCAACTACGCCCGCGTCGTCGCCGCCGACGACTATCAGGGTGCGGCTGACGCACTCCTCGCGCAGTCGCTCGGGGTGAAGAAGGTCTTCATCCTGAACGACAAGGAGGCCTACGGTCTGGGCGTCGCGTCGAACTTCCGGAACGCGGCGACCAAGCTCGGCATCAAGACGGTCGGGTTCACGGCGTGGGACGGCAAGGCAACGTCGTACCAGGCGCTGGCGGTCAAGATCAAGTCGTCAGGCGCGCAGGGCGTGTTCCTCGGCGGTCTGGTCTGCGAGAACGGTGGAAAGCTGATCAAGGACATCCGCGCCGGCGTGCCGGCCAGTGTCAAGATCATGCTGCCGGACGGCTTCACGCCGGCTTCCACCACGATCAAGGAGGGCGGAGCCGCGGCCCAGGGTGCGACCATCTCGGTCGCAGGCCTGCCGAACTCGGCCCTCAAGGGCGCTGGCAAGACGTTCGTCGCCGATTTCACCAAGGCGGTCGGCGTTCCTGACCCGTACGCTGTGTACGCGGCCCAGGCGACCGAGGTGATGGTGCAGGCGATCGCACAGTCGAACGGCACCAGGGCCGACGTCACGAAGCAGCTGTTCAAGGTCAACCTGAAGAACTCGATCCTCGGGAACGTGTCCTTCAACGCGAACGGCGACGTGACCTCAAACCCCGTGACCATCTACAAGATCTCGGGCAACACCGCCGCGACCTTGAAGGTGATCACGCCGCCCAAGTCGCTCGTCAAGGCGGCCTAAGTCCGGGACCCCGCAGGTACGGCTTCCGGGGAGGGCTCATGCCCTCCCCGGAGCCGATTCCGGCCGCAAATCTGAGACGATCCCGGATGGATGGCCAAACTCGCCTCCGTCCCCGATCTCGAGCAGGAGCTCGACCGTCTCTACGGGGTCACCCCGGACCACTTCGTCGCCGAGCGCGACGCTCTCGCTGCGCGTCTCCGGCAAGCGCACCAGTCCGACGCGGCGACGGCCGTCGCAAAGTTGAAGAAGCCCGTCGCGGTCGCGTGGGCGGCGAACCGGCTCGCTCGCGAGGTGCCGGACGCCGTCGGCCGCCTGCTCGCCGCATCGGCGCGCGTGCGGGCGGCCCAGAAACGCGCCCTCGCGGGCCGGGCAGGCCACACCGAGGTCGGCGAGGCACAGACGGCGGAACGCGAGGCCGTGCGTGAGCTCGTCGCTGCCGCGCAGACCCGGCTCGTTCCACCGGTCAGCGGTACCGCCCTCGACCGGCTCGGTCAGACGCTGAGGTCGGCCGCGGCCAGCCCTGCCGCGAGTGCACTGCTCGAGCGCGGCCGACTGACGAACGAAGTGCATGCAGCCGGCTTCACGGCCCTCGACGGCCTCGAGGCGACGCCGAGGCGATCCCGACGCACCGACGAGGTCGCGCAGGCGGCCCGCGCCCGCTTGAAGTTGCTGCGAGACGAGGCACGCAGGCTCGCCGCAGCGGCGCGCTCGGCAGCTCGCGCAGCCGACGCGGCCGAGCGGGCCGCTTCCGCCCTCCGCACCGAGGCGGACGCCAGCGAGGCGGCGGCTCGACGCGCTGCCGACGAGGTGGCCGCCGCCGAATCGGCCCTGCGCAACCGTTCCTAGCCTGGCACTGGCAATCCTCGCGCGACTGACTTAGAGTCAGACGCGGGATTTGAGTTTCGGGAAGGTGACTGCGGCGGAAGGACCTGAAGGCACCAGGCGTGGTGTCGTGACGCCGTTTGCCCGGCCTCAGAGAAGGCTGCGCCGTGGCGACGACCGGCTCGATCTTGCTGCCGAGGTCGAACGGTTGAAGAACGAGAACGCCGATCTGCGCGCCCAGCTTGCCGCGCACGACTCGCGGATCGTGATCGAAGCGGCGCTGAGTGCGGGCGCCCGCGTGCTGGCCGTGGTGCGGGCCGAGGTGGAGCTGCGGATCGCGGAGGGCCGCTGGGCCCTGCAGAAGGTGCGGAACGAGTCGAATGTCGCGATCGCCACCGCCAAAGACGAGCTCGTCCGGCTCGAGTCGTTGAAACGGCAGCTTGCACACCAGACCCAGGCGTTCGCGGCCGACCTGACCGCCCTCGTCGACGAGAAGCTGCCGGCACCGCCGCAGCCGCCCTCGCTCGACGAGACGCTCGCCGAGCGTCTCCGCAACAGCTGAAATCTCTCCCGGCAAGGCTGCGTCGTCGACGGCGTTCGCTCGACGGATGACGTAGGTTTCAGCCGGAAAACTCAAACGACGATCAGAGGGGGCTCAATGCTAGGCACGTCGTATCCGTTCGCCGACGTCATGTGGACGATGTTGGTGTTCTTTCTCTGGGTGCTGTGGTTCTGGCTTCTGTTCACCGTTTTCGCGGACGTGTTCCGCCGTCATGACATCTCAGGCTGGGGCAAGACGGCCTGGCTGATCTTCGTGATCGTCCTGCCGTTCCTCGGCGTCTTCGTGTACCTGATCGTCGAGAGCAAGGGGATGGCCGACCGGAACATCGAGCGGGCGAACCAGGCGAAGACGCAGTTCGACGACTACGTCCGGCAGACGGCCGGCGGCGGTGCAGCCGAGATCGGCAAGGCCAAGGAGCTTCTCGACTCGGGCGCGATCACGCAAACCGAGTTCGACGCGCTCAAGCAGAAGGCGCTCGCGTAGCGTGGACGTCGTACAAGGAAAGGAGAACGAAGCATGTTCGTGCTTTATCCGTTGATGCTGGTCTCCATCTTCATGCGACGCCGCCCGCTTGCCCGGGCAGCGGTTGTCGGCGGCGCCGCGTACTACGCGGGCCGGCGAGGCGCGCAGAACTCGCAGCAGGAAGCCGACCAGAACGCGCAGATCGCGGATCTCCAGGCTCAGCAGGCACAGCCGGCGCCCCAGGCTGCAGCAGCGCCCGCCGCCGGCGGGATGACGGAGGACAGCATCGAGAAGCTCAAGCAACTCGCCGACCTCCACACGCAGGGCGTCCTCACCGACGCCGAGTTCGAAGTCCAGAAGCAGAAGATCCTGCAGGGAATGTGAGGAGGAGCGAGATGGCAATCGGACCAGTGCAGATGCTCGTCCTCGGCTTCGAAGATCCCCAGTTCAAGGGCGAGATCCTCGAGGAGCTGAAGCGGCTGAAGGACGCGGACGTCGTCCGCGTGATCGATGCCGCGGTCGTGAGGAAGAACGAAGACTCGAGCGTCGACATCCTCCACACCAGCGACCTCAGTGCCGAGGAGGCGCAGGAGTTCGGCGCGATCGTCGGGGCGCTGATCGGCCTCGGCATGGACGGTGAGGATGGCGTCGTCGCCGGTGCAGCCGCCGGAGCGGAAGCGATGGAGGACGGCAGGGTGTTCGACGATGACGAGATCTGGTACGCCGCCGACGCGATCCCGACCGGGACGGCGACGGCGATTGCGCTGCTCGAGCACCGCTGGGCGATCCCGCTGCGCGATTCGATCGTCCGCGCCGGCGGATTCGTCCTTGCCGACGAGTGGATTCACCCGCAGGACCTGGTCGCGGTCGGTCTCCTGGCCGCCGAGGCGTCGGCGCAGTAGGACTGATCCGCGTCGGAGAGTGCGTTGTGCTGCCGGCCGGTGGGCCGGCAGCACGCGGGAAGGACCCGTCGCCCCAGACAACCGACCGCGTGACGAGCTAGGGAGCAAGAGAAGGGCGCTGCGTTGAAAGCGCGGGTGTCCTCTCGACCCCTAGACGAGGGCTTGCCAGCGCAGGCGGTGTCGAACTAGCCTAGGCAAACCATTCACAGGGAGGTAGTCGTGACCACCACCGTCCAGACCGCCACCGACATCCGTCCCTTCCACGCCGAGATCCCGCAGGAGGAGATCGACGACCTGCGCCGCCGCCTGGCTTCGACGCGGTGGCCCGACAAGGAGACCAGCGCGTCCCAGGGCGTCGAGCTGGCGAAGCTCCAGGAGCTCGTCCGCTACTGGGCCACGGACTACGACTGGCGCCGGGCCGAGGCAAAGCTGAACGCGCTTCCGCAGTTCACGACCGAGATCGACGGCCTCGACATCCACTTCATCCACGTCCGCTCGAGCCACGACGACGCGCTGCCGCTGATCGTCACACATGGCTGGCCGGGCTCCGTCTTCGAGCTGCTGAAGATCGTGGAGCCGTTGACCGAGCCGGCCGACGGCGCGAACGCCTTCCACCTCGTCATCCCGTCCCTCCCCGGCTACGGCTTCTCGGCCCGGCCGGAGGCGACCGGCTGGAACCCGGACCGAATCGCGCGAGCCTGGGACGAGCTGATGAAGCGGCTGGGCTATGACCGCTACGTCGCCCAGGGCGGCGACTGGGGCGCGGTCATCACCGAGGCGCTGGGCCGGCAGGCGCCGGACGGCTTGCTCGGCATCCACGTCAACCTGGCAGCGACGGTGCCCGCGGATGTCGAAGCGGCGCTCGCCGGTGCCGGGCCGGTGCCGGAGCTGACCGATGAGGAACGGGCCGTGTTCGACGCGCTGGCCGCCTACCGCAAGAGCGGGTTCGCAGGCTACTTCGTGGCGCTGACCGCGCGGCCGCAGGCGGTCGGGTACGGCCTGACCGACTCGCCGGCCGGCCTCGCGGCCTTCTTCTTCTGGCATCCGGGCTTCGTCGGCTGGTCGTTCGGCAGCGATCCGAAGGACACGAAGTCGAAGGACGAGGTGCTGGACGACATCACGTTGTACTGGCTGACGAACACCGCGACCTCGGCGGGGCGGCTGTACTGGGAGCACGGCGGCGCAAGTCCGACCAGCGCGGCCGGGATGAAGACCGCCGAGATCTCGGTCCCGGTCGGTGTCACCGTCTTTCCGGACGACATCTACCGGCCCCCGGAATCGTGGGCCCGTCGCGCGTACCCGAATCTCATCTACTTCAACGAGGTCGACAGGGGCGGCCACTTCGCCGCCTGGGAAGAGCCGGTGCTCTTCTCGTCGGAGCTGCGCGAGGCATTCAGGTCACTGCGCTGATCCGGCTGCAGAGCGGCGCGCGCAATGCGTGCGCCGCTCTGCACCGCCGGGAAGTTCAGACGGTCGCGGGCGTTTGCGCGCCGATGAACTGGAGGAGTGCGTTGTTGACCTGGTCGGCGTGCGTCCACGCGATCGCGTGCGGTCCGCCATCGATGACGGTGAGCTCGCTGTCGGTGATCAGGTCGGGAAGGCGTTTCCCGGTGTTGGGGAAAGGCAGGATCCGGTCGGCATCGCCCTGGATGATCAACACCGGGACGTCGATCTTGGAGACGTCGTCGCGGAAGTCGGTCTCCCAGGTCGAGATGCACGCCACGGCAGCTGTCGCCGACGCAGCGGTGGCGATGTTCAAGCTGACCTGGAACGCCTCATCACTGACCAGCGTCCCACCGAACTGATCGATGTTGTAGAAGTTGTCCAGGAACCCCTTCATCCACGCCGGGATGTCCGCCTTCGCAGTCGTGACGAACCCCTCGAACAAGGCGCCCGGCAAGCCTTCCGGATTGTCGTCGGTCCTGAGCAGGAAAGGCGGGATCGGCGAGACGAGGACGGCGCGCTCGACCCGCGACGAACCGTACGAGCCGAGATACCGGGCCACCTCGCCGGTACCCATCGAATGCCCGACCAGCGTCACGTCGTTCAGGTCGAGCTTCTCGATGAGGACGCTGAGGTCGGCGGCGAAGGTGTCGTAGTCGTAACCGGAGGTCGGCTGACTCGATTTCCCGAACCCGCGCCGGTCATAGCTGATGACGCGCTGTCCGGCCTCCAACAAGACTGGGATCTGTTTGTCCCACGCCCGTCCGCTCAACGGGTAGCCGTGAATCAGGATCACCGGCGGCCCCGACCCATGGTCTTCGTAGAACAGGCCGATCCGGCCGGAGTTCTCCTTACCAACCTCGACGAACGGCATGACAGCTCTCCTCTCCCTGGGGTGCCTACGCGACGATCGAGCCGGCGCCGACGGAAGCGTCATCCGAGCTCAGCACCGACCGACGACGGACGGGCGAAAGCGAACCACCATGCTCTTCCCTGCCACCCGCGAATGTCAAACAAATCGGGCAGGCGTTCACCAACCTGACACCACAACCCGTTGGTCAGGTGCCCTTTACGTCTGTCTTCTCGACGATCTTGTCGACGACCTTGTCTTCCATTGGTTCGTCCTTCTGACGCTGGATCTCCTTCTCCTGCGCGACCTCGACGCGGGCGGCCTGCCACGAAGACCAATGCCCGGCCACGAGCGCCCACAGCGACAGCGCCGAGACGTAGGTGACGCTCGAGAGCCATCCCAGTGAGTAGGAGATCGGGATCATCACTATCCAGAAGATCGCGAGCCAGCCGTTGACGCGGCGCATGAACACCGGGTCGCCCTGGATGGACGTCCACAGCGAACGGACGATGGCCATGCCGGTGCTTTCTTCGCCACCCCATGGCCTCCTTGCCTGCAAATCCGCTGATCGGGCGCGGACTTTGAAGGCCCATACGGGATTCGAACCCGTGCCGCCGCCGTGAGAGGGCGGTGTCCTAGGCCACTAGACGAATGGGCCGTCTAAGCGCGCGCAGTGTATCGAAGGCGCATTTCGCAGCCACAGCGGCGACGCGGTCAGCCGCCGAGCTCGTGCAGGAGCGGTGTCGTATCGAGCGCGTCGAAGCCGAGACGCCCGGCGATCTCCTCACTCGTCGGCTTCGTGCCTTCGAGGAACAGGTCACGCAGGAGGTCACCGGTCGCCGGGTTCGACCACCAGTCGTCTCCGACCTCGGCGAGCAGGTGGGAACGCAGCTGCGCCGACCGGATCCAGGCACGGAGATAGTCGGCGGAGTAGAAGCCCTCGTCCATGTCGCCGAGATGTCCTTCGCGCCGATACGCATAACCGGTTGCGGCGGTGAGCCGGTCGGCGTACCCCTCGGACGTTCCTCCATCCGCTGCGAACCGTGTCCAGAAGTCGAGCTCGAAGCGGAGCTTCGCCTCGTAGCGGCGAAACAGGAACGCCTCGAGAAAGATCGTCGCCTCCGCGTTCTCGGCGGCCTCGGCGGCGGAGAGGCCGAAGTACCGCTCGTGCCAGCCCGGCTCCTGCGAGATCGCCTCGACGATGTACGAGTAGATCTCGGTCAGCGCATGGTCGCGCGCGATTCGCCTGAACGTGTACGGAAGCTCCGGATCGCACCCTCCGTAGTGCAAGGCGTGGCCGGCCTCGTGCAGGAACGCCTGATAGTCGTGCAGCCCGCCTTGCGCCCTGGTGATCAGGTGAACGACTTTCGGCGGGTCGCTCGCGATCACGCAGGCGCGCGGCGACTTCTGCGGCCTGTCGTCGAGGTCGAGCCGGATGTTCGGTTGCGCGGCCAGGTCGAACCCGAGCGCCTGGAGCGTCTCCAGGCACACCGCGGTCGCCCGCTCCTTCGTGTACGTCGCCTCGAGCGGCGAGAGACGGCGGACATAGGCAGCGTGCGCGCTCGACGGGACTCGCTCGCGCTCCGCACCGAGCAACCGGTCGAACCACTTCTCCCGAAGCTCGTCGTATCGGTCGGTGAGAGCGATGCTCGCGCGCTCGAGAGCCGCGGAGAGATCGCGGAGGGAGATGCCCTTCTCGTCCTCGTTCCGCTCGACGGCACCCTCGATGCCGGACAGCTCGGCGGCCAGCGCGTCCCCGCGACGGAGCAGTTCGAGTCGATCGGAGTTGAACGCCTCGCTCGCCTCGGCCTGAATCTGGCCGAGCGCCTCGCGGTCGGAGTACGACGGCAGGACGGCCAGCTTCGCCTGAGCGGTCCGCAACGGCAGCTCCTCATCGGCGAACGTCACGCGGGTGGCGAGCAGCCGGTTCTCGAGCTCGTCCTCGGCCTCGGTCAGCTCGTTGGCGATCAGGCCGCCCTCGCACGTCTTCCGAAGCCGGAAAAGCAGCTCGCGCGAGTCACCGTCGGAACCGTCCTCCGCCTCGCGCAACGCGTCGAGCTGCTCACTCGTGAAGAGATCGGCGTAGCGGCGCACGATCGCTGCCTGCTCGGAGACCTCCTTCTCGCCGACCCGGACCGCGCGTCCCTCTTCCGAGCGCTCGAACAGATACTGCTCGAGCCTCGACTCGAACTCGGTCGGGCTGAGAACCTGCGACGTGCTCATTCGCCAACCCTAGCGAGACGGGTTGCAACCTCGACGAGCATGCCCGGCGCGAACGGCTTGGACAGGACCGCATCCGCCAGCTCCCGGTACTCGGAGACGTCGACCGAGCCGGTGACGACCGCGACCGGGATCTGCGCCTCGTGGATCCGGGCCAGAATGCCGGTCGATTCGTCACCGCCGAGGTGGACGTCGAGCAGCACGACGTCCGGCGACTCGTCGAGTGCCGCCTCTGCCTCGGCGACCGTCCCTGCCTCCGCGACCTGGAAGCCGGCGAGCTCGAGATTGACCCGGCACAGGAGCCGCAGCGCAGGATCGTCGTCCACGACCAGCACCTTCACCGGAGCTTTCATCGGGGCGCGATGGTAACGGTACGATCTGACGGTTGGCGACGAGGATCGGGAGTGGGGAGCGGTACGACGTCGCGATGGGCGAGCTCTGGCCGGGGCTGGCCTCCACGTTGTCGCACCTGGACGTGCTCGCGGGCGAGCCTGCGGGCCTTGACGACGACGACGCGCCGACCGCGCTTCGCCGGCTGCAATACGCCCTCCACGTCGCGGCCGAGCATCTTCACGGCCTCGAGCCGCCGCCGGGCGCGGCGAGCGCCCACGCGGAGCTCGGGGACGCTCTCGTCTGTGCGCGGGACGCGACGGCCGAGGTTGCCGAGGCGGCGTGCGTCTGGGGAGCCGAGGGCGTCGAACCGCTCTTGCCCGAATGGCGGGGCGCGCTGTTCCGCGTGCGGCTGGCGCGGCTGAGGCTCGCCACGCCTGCCGCCACGAACCACGCCGCTCCCGAGCCGGCTCCGGCTGCGCTCGCCCCCGCGCTGCTCGCGGTCGGGCTGGCGCTCGCCGGTGCGCTCGCGTTCGTCGCGGGCGCGACCCTCGGGCTCTGGCCGGTCTGGTCGGCAGGCCTGCTCGCGACCGCTGCCGCGGTCCTCGCCTACCGTCCCTGACCGGCGGCCACGGCGAGACGGCTCAGGGTCTCGTCGCGCCCGAGCAGCTCGAGGCTCTCGAACAGTCCGGGCGACACCTTCGAG
The DNA here is from genome assembly GCA_963742605.1 of uncultured Thermoleophilia bacterium. Classification (GTDB taxonomy): domain Bacteria; phylum Actinomycetota; class Thermoleophilia; order Gaiellales; family Gaiellaceae; genus PALSA-600. The sequence goes on from CAVUNA010000007.1 coordinate 623,092, forward strand.
CCGGTGACCGCGAGCCTGATCGGCTGGAACGCGACGCGGGGCTTCTCGCCCAGCTCGTCCGCGAGGTCGCGCAGGGCCGTCTCGATCGAGGCAGCCGCCCACGGCTCGACGCCCGCCAGCTTCGCCCGGGCGGCCTCGCACACCGCCGGGTCGGCCCCGTCGGGGGACACCGGCTCGAAGAAGAACCTGACGTAGTCCGGGTACTGGTCGAACCGCTCGATCTTCTCCTGCACGAGCGGCGCAGTCGCGTGGACGAGATCGCGCGGCCAGTCGACGCCCCGTTCGTCCAGCCAGTGACAGAGCTGGAGGGCGTACTCGTCGGGCTGCAGGTTGCGTAGGTACACGCCGTTCAGCCAGTCGAGCTTCTGCATGTCGAGCGTGGCCGGGCTCGGCCCGACGCGCTCGAGCGAGAAGCGCTCGACGAGCTCGTGTCGCGCCATCACCGTCGTGTGATCGTCGTAGCTCCAGCCGAGCAGCGCCAGGAAGTTCATCAGTGCGGGCGGGTAGTAACCCTGGGCACGAAAGTCGTCGAGCGCGACGGCCTGGCGTCGCTTCGACAGTTTTCGGCCGTCGCTGCCGAGGATGTTCGGCAGATGCGCATAGACGGGCAGCTCCGCACCCAGCGCGCGCAGGATGTTGATCTGCGACGGAGTGTTCGAGACGTGGTCCTCGCCGCGGATCACATGCGTGATCCCGTCCTGGATGTCGTCGACCGGCGAGACGAAGTTGTACGTCGGGCGGCCGTCCGAGCGCACGATCACGAGGTCGCTCAGCTGGTCGTTCCGGAACTCGATCCGGCCGCGCACCGCGTCGTCCCACCAGACGGTGCCGTCCGCGGGCTGGCGAAACCGGATCGCACCGTCGTCCTCGTACGCATGACCCTCGTCGACGAGCCGGCGCGCCAGTTCGCGGGCTCGCTCGGCCGTATCGAGCTGGAACCGCACCGGGCCGTCCCAGTCGATGCCGAGCCAGCGGAGCGACGACTGGATCTGATCGGTTGCCTCGGCAACCTCACGACTCGTGTCGGTGTTCTCGATCCTGAGCAGGATCTCTCCGCCGTTCCCGCGCGCGAACAGCCAGTTGAACAGGAACGTGCGAACGCCACCGATGTGCAGGAAGCCGGTGGGGCTCGGAGCCATGCGGACGCGAACGTTCACGACGCCTCTATCGTAGGCGCGGGTGCGGTTCGGGGCTCACGTCTCAGCGAGCGGTGGCATCGACACCGCAATCGACCGGGTCGAGAAGATCGGGGGCGAGTGCGTGCAGGTCTTCACGCAGTCGCCGCGGATGTGGCGGCCGACGAACCACAAGCCCGAGGCGGTGGCCCGATTCCGCGAGCGCCGGGACGAGGCCGGGGTCATCGGGGTCGTCTGCCACGCGCTGTACCTCGTCAATCTCGCCGCGCCGGACGACGAGATCCACCGCAAGTCGATCGACACCCTCGGCTTCACCCTCGACGCGGCGGAGGCGATCGGTGCGGATGCGGTGATCTTCCACGTCGGCTCTCACCTCGGCGCCGGGTTCGAGGCGGGACTCGAGCGGACGATCGACGCCCTCGAGCAGGTGCTCGCCCGCCCGGAGGGCGACGTCTGGCTGTGCATGGAGAACTCGGCCGGAGCCGGAGGGACGATCGGGCGCTCGCTCGGCGAGCTGCAGACGCTGTTCGACCGTCTCGACGGGCACCCGCGCCTCGGCATCTGCCTCGACACGTGCCACCTCTACGCCTCGGGCTACGACGTGACCGACCGGGCGGTGGTAGACCAGCTCGTGGCCGAGATCGACGCGGGCATGGGGCTCGACCGGCTGCGCGCGCTCCACGTCAACGACAGCGCGACGCCCCTCGGCTCGAACCGCGACCGCCACGCGAACATCCTCGAGGGTGAGATCGGCGAGGGGCTGGGCGTCTTCCTCGCCCACCCGGCCTTCCAGGACCTGGACGCCTACCTGGAGGTGCCGGGGGTCAACCGGAGCGGGGTCACCGCAAAAGAGCTGGAAAAGGCCCGCGAGGTGCATGCTCGGGGTCAGACCCGGGTCTGACCCGGGTCTGACCCCGCTTTCGTCACGAAAGTGTGACGCCGACCGCCTGAGCGGCGTAAATGAGGGTGGATGACCTTCGCCCAGGCAGCCGAGCGGCACCTCGACGACGTCTACGGCTACCTCGCCTGGTTCACCTCCGACCGCGCCGCTGCGGAGGACCTCACCGGCGAGACGTTCGAGCGGGCTCTGCGGCTCTGGCACCGCTTCGACCCGAAGCGCGGCTCTGCCCGCACCTGGCTCTGCCAGGTCGCGCGCACCGTCGCGCTCGACCACTTCCGCTCCGAACGGCGCCGCAGCCGCCGCGAGCAGCTCGCGGCTCCCCACGAGCGTTTCGACGACCGCTTCGCGGAAGGCCTCTCGCCCGACCTCGAGTCGGCGCTCAGACGGCTCACGGCAGGCGAGCGCGAGGTCGTCGCCCTCCGCGTCGTCCTCGATTTCGACGCCGGCACCGCCTCGCGGGTGCTCGGCATCTCGGAGACCAACTGCACAACGCGGCTCAACCGCGCACTCAAGAAGCTCGAGGAGGCACTCGATGTCGCAGCGTGATCTCGCCGCCGAGTTGCGCGCCGTGCGCGTCACCGCGCCGACCGAGGTGCGTGAGCGGGTCCGCCTGATCGCGGCGAACGCGGAGCCCACTCCCCCGCGCCGCTTCCTGCGCCGCCGTTCACTCGTGTTGCTCTTGCCGGTCGCCGCAGCACTCGCCGGGGCAATCGTCCTCACACGCCCGAGCAGCCAATCGCATCGCGCCGCGCCCGCGCTCGGCTCGACCGTCGCGCGCGCACAGGCGACGGCGCCGGGCGTCGTGCACGGAGCGCCTGCGGTCCCGAAAGCCTTCGCGCCTGCACCGTCGCCGACCCGGGTCCAGCGCTACGGCGCCACGATCGGGCTGCGCGTCAGCTCGCCCGGCGCGGTGTCGACCGCCGTCAAGGACGCATTGCGGATCACGAGCAGCCTCGGCGGACACCCCTCCTCCGTGCACGCGTCGGCAGCCGGAAAGTCGGGCACCGCCGACCTCGTCCTGCGAATCCCCCGCCGTCATGTGCAGGAGGCGGTGACGCGTCTGTCGCAACTCGGGACGATCACGTCGGAGCAGGTCGACATCCAGGATCTCCAGGCCGGGCTCGATGCAACGGACCGCCGCATCGCGCGCCTGCAGAAGGAGCTCGCGACGCTACGCGCGGAGCCGCAGACGCCCGAACGTGACCGCGCCATCGCCGCCGTCACGGCCCAGGTCGAGCGCCTGCAGCGGGGCGAGGCAGCAACCGTGCGCAGCGCCCAGTTCGCCACCGTTCGGCTCCACGTCGCCACCACGCCGCCGCCGACAACGGCTCATCACGGGCACGGCCCGCTGCACGGCATCGGCGTCGCCGCGTACTGGGTCGGCGTCGGCGCCGTCTACGCGCTCGCATTCGGCATCCCGTTGCTCGTCCTCTGCGCGCTCGTGCTGCTGGCGGTGCGCATCGTCAAGCGGCGTCGGGTCGACGCACTGCTCAGCCGGCCGTGATCCGGGCGAACACGCGGAACGTCGGCTCGCCGACCGGCAGCTCCGAGAACTCGGGGTTGATGCAGCCGAGCTCGTCGAGACGCGATTCGTAAGTCTGCTCGATCTCGGCGCGACACATCGGGAGTGGACGGCGCACAGCGCGGATCGCGCCGAAGCCCGGGCGGCGCCGCTCGGCGGCGCGGAGCATGTCGAGGTCGATCTCGACGTCGAAGACCTTCTGCATGCAGCCGACGTAGGTATGCCCCCAGGCTTCGTAGGAGTAGACGAACGGACACGTCCGTTCGAGGCAGGCGCCGGGGTAGACGACCTTGTCGCAGTGGACGCCGCAGCGGCGGCACTCCATCTCGTCCTGTGGATGGAGCGGCAGCGCCGGCGCGACGATCTGCTGCGGTGTCATGTGTGCATTGTCCGAACGCCGGCGGACACCCGCAAGACTTGACTTAGCGGCTCGCGAGCGCTAGTCGCCGCGCCGTGTTCAGAACGTCCATCGGCGTGAACGCGCGAAAGTCCGGTTCGACGTCGGCCGGCTGCTCGTCGGCGACGAACCAGAGCGCCTGGACGGTCGTGATCCCCGCGGCGGCGGCGCCCCGCACGTCGTTCTCGAGGTCGTCTCCGACGTGCATCGCCTCCGACGCCTCGACACCGAGCTGCCGGCAGCAGAACCGGTAGATCGCGGGATCGGGCTTGCGCACACCAGCCTCGTCGCTGAACACCATCACGTCGAGCCGGTCCGCCAGCCCGAAGCGCGCGGCGTCGCTGCGAAGAACGCGACCGGGGTCGGGCCACGAGTTGGCGACGATGCCGGTCTTCAGCCCGAGCGAGCGCAGCGACTCGAGAAGAGCTTGCGCCGAGGCGAGCACTTCATGTGCGGGACGCCAGACCTCGTGCTCGGCATCGATGAAAGCGTCCGGATCGTCGACCCCGAGCTCTGCCAGGAGCTCCGCGTACGGACGGTGCCCATGGTCGCCGAACATCACCGTCCGCCAACGCGCGGTGAACGCCGGATCGTCGCGGCCGAGAGCGACACGATGCGCCTCGACGACCCGCTCGTCGTCCCATGAAAAGCGGACCAACGTGTTGTTCCAGTCGAAGAGGACAGCCCGCAGCACGATCCAACTACGCTACCGAGGTGGCGCGGCGGATCCTGTGGTCGTCCCTCGCGCTTGCGCCCCTTGCGGTCTTCGCCCGCTATGTGCTCCACGCGGACACGACGACGCTGTTCGTGCTCTCCGCGATCGCGCTGATCCCGCTTGCATGGTTGATCGGAGAGGCCACCGACCAGGCCGCCGAGCATGTGGGCGCAGGTGTGGGTGGGTTCCTCAACGCCAGCTTCGGCAACGCTCCGGAGTTGATCATCGCCCTGTTCGCCGTCGCGGACGGTCTGCCGGAGGTCGTTCGCGGCTCGCTGACCGGCTCCGTCGTCTCGAACATCCTGCTCGTGCTGGGCGCCGCGATGATCGCCGGCGGTGACGGAGATGTCGACACACGCTCGCTGCGGCTGCAGCTCATCACGGTCCTCGGCGCCGTCGCACTGCTGCTGATTCCATCGGTCCCTGCCTGGCATCACTCCGCCGACCACCACACGCTGTACCTGCTGACGATCCCGGTGGCGATCGTCCTCCTCGCCGCCTACGTCGTGATCACGAAGCAGAACCTGCGGATCCACCGTGAGCAGGAGCGGCGCGCCCCTCGCGCGGGAGCGTGGTCGATGCGGCGATCCCTGATCCTGCTCACGATCGCAACCCTCGTCACGGCGCAGATCTCGGAGATCCTCGTGCACTCGCTTCGCGGATTCGGGAACACGTTCGGTCTGAGCGAGTTCTTCATCGCCACGGTCATCGTCGCGATCGTCGGGAACGCAGCCGAGCACGGCGGCGCGGTCGTGATCGCACACCGCGGCAACATCAAGCTCGCCACGGAGATCGCGATCAGCTCGTCGATGCAGGTCGCGGTCTTCGTCGTACCGGCTGTGGCGCTGCTCTCACCGCTCGTCGGCCGCAGTCTGCCGCTGTCCTTCCGCGTCGTGGAGCTCTCGACGATGGCGCTCGCGGCCGCTGTCTCCACGCTCGTGATCTGGGACGGTCGATCGAAGCGCTGGGAAGGCTTCCTCCTCGTCGCCCTGTACGGCGGCGTCGTCGCCGTCTACGCGTCCGTCTGACCGACCGCGATCACGCTGCCCGGACACCCGTGCCGAGCGTCGCGGGCACCAGCCGCAGAGTCTGCTCGACATCGTCGTCGTCGATGTCGAGATGCGTGACGGCACGCAAGACTCCCGGTTTCATCGTTCGCGAGAGGAGGACGCCGGCGTCGCGCAGCAGCCCGACCGCCTCCCACTCGCCGAGGCCGAGCGAGCCGACGTCGAGCTGGACGAAGTTCGTCTCGACAACCTCCAGGTCGACCGGAAGCCCCGCGGCGGCCCAGCCCTCGGCGAGCCGGCGCGCACGAGCGTGGTCGTCTGCCAGGCGCTCGACGTTGTGGTCGAGCGCGTACAGGCCGGCGGCCGCGGGAATCCCGGCCTGCCGCATCGCCCCGCCGAAGCGATGCTTCTCGCGCCGCGCACGGTGCATCAGCTCGGCCGACCCGACGATCAGCGCGCCCAGGGGGCAGCCGAGCCCTTTCGAGAGACAGAGCGTCGCGGTGTCGAACTGGCCTGCGAGCTCGGCGGGCGCGACACCCTGGGCGACGGACGCGTTGAGAAGCCGCGCGCCGTCGAGATGCACGCGGATCTGGAGCTCTCGCGCGGTCGCGACGACGGCGCGCAGCTCGTCGAGCGGCCACACCGTGCCGCCGGCCGTGTTGTGCGTGTTCTCGAGCGCGACGACCGAGGTTCGCGGCGTGTGGAAGCTCCCGTCCGCATGGGTGGTCGCTTGCACCTGTTCCGGCGTGAGCCGCCCGCGGTAGCCCGGCAGTCCTCGCGTCTGCAGTCCGGAGAAGGCCGCGGCGCCGCCAAGCTCGGAGACCATGATGTGTGCCTTCTCCTCCACCACCAGTTCGGTGCCGCGCTCGCCGAGGATCGCGAGCGCGATCTGGTTGCCCATGGTCGCCGTGGGCAGGTACACGCCCTCCTCGTGCCCGAGCAGTGCAGCGACCCGCTCCTCGAGCGCGAGCACCGTCGGATCCTCGCGCTCCTGCTCGTCGCCGACCTCGGCCCACGCCATCGCCGCGCGCATGCCCTGCGACGGCTGCGTCTGGGTGTCGGACCGAAGATCGATCACCTCACCGGAATCTAACGGCCCGCTCACAACCGCGACCGATACTTCACGGGTGAGGATCATCGCGCTCTCGTCGATCGCCGCCCTGGCGTTCGCGGCCGCGGCCGCGGCCGGGCCGTCGCCGCTCGTGCCGCCGTTCACGCAGAAGCTGATCAAGGTGAGAGCGGGCGCGCTCGCCTACGCGCCCACCCGCTCGCCGTTCGGCTACCGCTACCTCAGCTACACCTGGAATCCGACGACCCGGATCCTCAACGTCCGCCTCCACGACAAGCACTACCGGCCCGGGAACGCGCGCCACACGGCGACCTTCACGGCGACGTGGTTCGGTGGATCCCTCGCGTCGTGCGCCGACGGCAAGCAGAACACGATCCAGTACGACGGGAACAAGGTCTACTGGGACAACGGCGTCGCGTGGCGCTGCGTCCGCGGCTCCGGTGGCCGGAACGTCAAGTTGCTCGCCGCGGGGCCCACGCTCCCCGACGTCGCGCTCGCGCAGATCGTCTCCTCCGGCCGGCGCCTGTAGCTCGCCGCGTGGTTCACTGGGCCGCATGGCCCACGACCCGTACATCCTGCCGCCCGACCTTCCCGTTCCCGTCGCCGACGGCGGCGCCGACCACCTCCCAGGGTCGGCGATCCCGGCTCTGACGCTCGACTCGTCGCAGGGGGCCGTCGACCTCGCGCAGCTCGCGCTCGAGCGGCTGGTCCTCTACGTCTATCCGCGCACCGGCACGCCGGGGGTCGACCCGCCCGAAGGCTGGGACGCGTATCCCGGCGCGCGTGGGTGCACGCCGCAGTCCTGTGGGTTTCGCGACCACGTCGGCGAGTTGCAATCGTTCGGCGCACGGGTCGCCGGGGTCTCGGCACAGACGCTTCCCGAGCAGATCGAGTTCGCCGCGCGGACGCACATGCCGTATCCGGTGATCGCCGACCCGGAGCTACTGCTCCGTGACACGCTCGGCCTCCCCACCTTCGAGATCGCCGGGATGACCCTCTACAAACGGCTCGCGCTGGTCGCCGACCACGGAGTTGTCGTGAAGGCGTTCTACCCGGTGTTCCCGCCCGACGGGAACGCGGGCGACGTCGTCGCGTGGCTGAGGCAGCAGTGAATCTCGAACAGGTTGCCGAGGTTCTCGACGGCGAGCCCGCCTACCGCGTCCGCCAGGTGTGGGAGTGGGCGGCGCGCGGGGCGACGTCCTACGACGAGATGACGAACCTCCCGACGGCCGCCCGGGCCCGGCTGACCGAGCGCACGACGTTTTCGACGCTCGCACTGGCGCAGGAGGCGCGTTCGAGCGACGGGACCGTCAAGGCGCTCTTCCACACGCACGACGGGCATCCGGTCGAGGCAGTCCTGATGCGCTACCGCGACGGCCGGCGCTCGGTCTGTGTCTCGTCGCAATCGGGCTGCCCGCTGACCTGCACATTCTGCGCGACGGGACAGATGCGCTTCCGGCGCAACCTCGACACGTGGGAGATCCTCGACCAGGCTCTGCATTTCCGGCGCCTCGAACCGATCGATCACGTCGTCTTCATGGGCATGGGCGAGCCGATGCTCAATCTCGACGCGGTGCTGGGTGCCGCGCGCCGGCTACCGGACGTCGGTGTCACGCACCGCCGAACGACGATCTCGACGGTCGGCTGGCTCCCCGGCCTCACCCGCTTCGTCGACGAGGTCACCGAGCCGATCCGGCTCGCGCTGAGCCTGCACGCGGCTCCCGACGCTCTGCGCAGCGAGCTGATGCCGGTGAACGACCGCTACCCGCTGGACGAAGTGCTCGCCGAGTGCCGGCGCTACCACGCGTTGCGACGCCGGAAGATCTTCGTCGAGTACGTACTGCTCGCAGGCGTCAACGACTCGGACGAGCATGCGGCCGCGCTCGCAGCTGTGCTCGACCGTCACGTCTTCAAGGTGAACCTGATTCCCTACAACCCGACCGGGATGTTCGACGGCTCCTCACGTGAGCGCATCGCGGCGTTCAAGACGGTGCTCGACAAGGCGCGGCTCCCAGCGACGATCCGTCTGACCCGGGGCCGCGACATCGCCGCCGCCTGCGGGCAACTCGCGGTGCAGTAAACCCGCCGAACGCCACGCGATCCGCAACTCGCCGGCGACTCGGACGCCGGTAGGACCCTGGAGGCGGTGCGCGGGCGAGCCAAGGACAGGCGTGGGAGCCCCGGAAATGGGGCTCAAGGCTCCCACGCGACACATCTAGTCCAGGGTGACGCCCCTAGCGGCGGCGGGCAACCCGCCGCGACGTGCGCCGTGCGACTCTACGTGCTCCGAACATGTCGTCCTCCTTCGCGTTGTTATGCGGGCTGCGGAGTCTTCTCGATCGCCTGGTGTTGCTTTGCCTCTTCGGCCGTGATCAGGCCGATCTCGACCAGGTCAAGCGGGCTGATGAAGCCGTCGCTGATCCGGAAGCCATTCGCCCGCGCGATCGCGTCGCGCAGTGGAACAGCCCAGTGATGCTCGAGCAGAATCAGGGCCGCTGCCGAGTCGTTCGGGATCTCCTCGAGCACATCCCACGCTTCCTCGTCGGAGAACGCCTGCAAACCCTCAGCCGCAGCTTCGGCGCCAAGCTTCGCACCCTTCTCGAAGCCCTCCTCACCCTCGATGCCGAGACCGATCAACGCCGCAACCTTGCTGCCCAACTCGACCGCCTCTTCCTTGCTCAGATTGCTGAGGTGCATCACCTCGATCTCGCCCTCAGCGTCCTTGTACACCGCAAGCGAGTCGATCACCCGCACCATGTCGCTCTCACGGAGCCTCTCCAACTCCGCGATCACCTCGCCATGAAAATCCGGATGGGTGAAACCCAACACGATCAGCTGTACCGGTCCGATCGCCATCTCTCCTCCTTCGCTCGGTCAACTCCCTTACCACATGCTCGGGAACGGGACGCCCGAAACCGATTCGGTCCACTCCCAACCGTCGGACTCCCGTTTCTCGTCTAGGCACGCCGAGCCTCACTCGATCCAAGCACTAGGCCATCGGAGTTTCCACCGAGCACTGCTGCGGCGAACTACGCCGAATGCACCGTCTCCGTGGGTGCCCTCATGGAACTCGTGACCAACCTGCCAGGCCCCGACCTCTCTCGGCATCTTGATGGCGCGGCGCTGGGAGACCCGCCGGCTGCTTCCGGCCGAGGCTCTCGAAAGCGCCCCGATCTGAGCCGGCGGCGGGTTCGCCATAGCGGCATCCAACACAGTTCGGCCGGTGGTTCGGCGCGGTGTGCCGCGAACCTGCCGTCGTCTGCCGTCTATCGAGAGCGAGCGACCGCTCGTCGAACCCGATCATGGACTGTTCCTGCGCGGTCACCTATGAAGCGGGAGACAACAAGATGCGGATCGCATGAAGACTTCGGGTTCCTTCCTCCTTGCGTTCATCGCCAGCCCGCTGTGCGGTCTGGTGGCTGTCGTGTGTTTCACCTATGCCGCAGCCGATCTGGTCGGCAACGACCTCGTCGTGTGGGATCTCCTTGTTCTTTTCGGCGTCCCGATTGCCGTGGTCGTCCTTGCTGGCAATCGCGCCCGAATGACAGGTCAACAGATCGTGGCTGCCTCGGTCGGTGCCGCTGGTCTGACTTTCACCGTCGCGTTCGTGCTCTTGCTTCTCGCCCTCTCGCACGCGAACTTCGTCACCCCTACGCTGTGAGGTCGCAAGCACCTCGACTCCGCAAGCGCACGGCAGCGCGACGCCCTACCGTTCTGGGCGCGAAGCCGTAGCTACTACGGAGGCAGGCCGACACCCTCCAGGACAGACTGACCTCGGGCCGGACGAGAAGGCCCCTTCCCGGAGGTGGTTTGTGTCGTCTCCGCCCCCTCGATCCGACACCCTCGTCTGGCCCGCTCCGCGTGCGTCAGCGGTCGTCGAGCTCGAGCCGGCGGACGCTCGCCTCAGTCGCCTCGGCGCGCCGCCGGTCGAGGTGGCGGAGTGCACGGGCCAGGAGCTCCTCCACACCGTTGTCCTCGGCGTCGTGCTCGCGAGCACGACGGCGCCAGCGCTGGGCGGCCTCCCAGCGCTCGAGCAGCCGATAGTCGACCGTAGACATACCGGTCGAGATCATCGGCTGCCCGGTGCTCCTCCTTTAGCGCGCCGCTAACCCACTACGGCCGCGAGCCGCGGCGTGCAGCTTGCCAGCCCGCGCTTCTCGAGATACTGCTGGTGGTAGTCCTCTGCCTCCCAGAACGGGGGAGCGTCCTCGATCTGGGTCGCGACCGGACGCGACAGGCGCGACTGGAGGCGCTCCCGTGAAGCCTCGGCGGCCGCGCGCTGCCCGTCGTCGTGCGTGAAGATCACCGACCGGTACTGGCCTCCGATGTCGGGCCCCTGCCGATTCACCTGGGTGGGGTCGTGCTCCGCCCAGAACACGGCGAGCAGCTGCTCGTACGGGATCCGCTCTTCGTCGTACGTGACCTCGACCACCTCGGCGTGTCCGGTGCGATCCGTGCAGACCTGCTCGTACGTCGGATTCTCGACCCCGCCGCCGGCATAGCCGACACGCGTGGCCGTGACCCCGTCGAGCTGCCGGAATGCCGCCTCGACGCCCCAGAAGCAGCCGGCCCCGAAGGTCGCCTGCTTCTCCATTACTTCTCCTCCAGGTTCAGCGCCGCCGAGTTGATGCAGTACCGCAGCCCGGTCGGCTGCGGTCCGTCCTCGAACACGTGACCGAGGTGGCCGCCGCAGGCCGCGCACATGACCTCCGTGCGCACCATCCCGTGAGTCGTGTCGACCTCCTCGTCCACGGCGTCGGCCCCGGCGGGTGCCGAGAAGGCCGGCCAGCCGCAGCCCGAGTCGTACTTGGACTCCGACTGGAACAACTCTGCACCGCAGCCGGCGCAGTGGTAGGTGCCGGGCTCGAAGACGTGGTCGTACTCGCCGCTGAACGGCCGCTCCGTGCCCTTCTCGCGGAGGACGCGATAGGCCTCCGGGCTCAACTCGGCCCGCCACTCCGCGCTGGTCTTTTCGACCTTGTTGGTCAAGCAAACTCCTTTTCATTCGTCGTTTTGTCTCGCCCCTACAGACTCGGGAGCGGCCTCGGTCGTTACACCGAACCGATGGCGAAGGATCGGCTGTTTGGCGGCCCGCACCTCGTCGAGCCGCCGGACCGGACGGTCGTGGGGGGCGTCGCGCAGCAGCTCGGGGCTCTCCGCTGCCTCCTGCACGATCGCGAGCATCGCGTCGATGAAGGCGTCGAGGGTCTCCTTGGCCTCGGTCTCGGTCGGCTCGATCATCAGCGCCTCCGGAACGACGAGGGGGAAGTAGACCGTCGGAGGGTGAAAGCCGTAGTCCATCAGGCGCTTGGCGACGTCGAGTGCGGTGATGCCGTGCTCCCGCTTGAGCGTCCGCGCACTGAGAACGAACTCGTGCATGCACAACCGGTCGAACGGCAGGTCATATGCGTGCTTGAGCCGCGCCAACAGGTAATTCGCATTCAGCACTGCGACCTCGCTCATCTCCCTGAGCGAAGGACCGTACGAGCGCATGAACGCGTACGCCCGGACGAAGACGCCGAACGGGCCGCTGAACGCCCGGACGCGGCCGATCGACTTCGGCCGGTCGTAGTCGAGCCGGAACGACGATCCGCGACGCGTCACCACCGGCACCGGCAGGAAGGGCTCGAGCGAGGCGCGCACCGCGATCGGTCCGCCGCCGGGACCACCGCCGCCGTGTGGCTGCGAGAACGTCTTGTGCAGGTTGAAATGCACGACGTCGAAGCCCATGTCACCCGGGCGTGAGATGCCGCATACCGCGTTCAGGTTCGCGCCGTCGTAGTACATCAGCGCGCCCGCACTGTGGAACGTCCGCGCGATCTCTTCGATGTTCTCGTCGAAGAGGCCGAGCGTCGACGGATTCGTGATCATCAGCCCCGCCGTGCTGCCGTCGACCTTGCCGCGAAGGTCGTCGAGGTCGATGTTGCCTCGCGCGTCGGTCTTCACCGGCGTCAGCTCGTACCCAGCCATGGTGACGCTGGCGGGGTTGGTCCCGTGCGCGGTGTCGGGAATCACGATCTTGCGGCGGACGTGGCCCTCGCCATGCTCGGCGAAGTACGCCCGAAACAGCATCAGCCCGGTGAGCTCTCCCTGACTCCCGGCGGCCGGTTGCAGACTGACCGCGTCGAGGCCGGTGAGCTCGCGCAGGATCTCCTGGAGCTCCCACTCGAGCTCGAGCGCGCCCTGCGCCGCGTCGTCCTCGACCAGTGGGTGAAGAGCGGCAAACCCGGGGAGCCCGGCGAGCCGTTCGTTGATCCGCGGGTTGTACTTCATCGTGCACGAGCCGAGCGGGTAGAAGCCGGTGTCGATGCCGAAGTTGCGCGTCGAGAGTGCCGTGAAGTGGCGCAGCACCTCCGGCTCGGCGAGCTCCGGCAGTCGCGGCGGAGCCGAGCGCCGTTGCTCGGCAGGAAGTTCCGGAACGGGCAGGTCGGGTCTCGGCACGCCGAGGCCGCGACGACCGGACCTCGACTTCTCGTAGATCAACTTCACGAGCCGAGCGCCTCCGCGAGCCGGTCGATCTCGGCAACGGTTCGCTTCTCGGTGACTGCGACGAGCAGCGAATCACCGAGTCCCGGGTAGTCGCGGCCGAGCGGGTAGCCCGCATAGATGCCGTTCGCGCGCGCAGCCTGCAACGCCTCACGCGCGTCGCGCCCGGTGCGGACGACGAACTCCTTGAACGTGTGCTGCTCCGGGAACGCCAGCTCGAGGCCGGCCTCGACGAGCCGGGACTTCGCGTAGCCGCCGAGTGCCAGGCAGGCCTCCCCCACCTCGCGCAGCCCTGCCGGGCCGAGCAGGCTCAGATGCACCAGCCCGGCGAGAGCGAGCAGCGTCTGGTTCGTCGTGATGTTGGACGTCGCCTTCTCGCGCCGGATGTGCTGCTCGCGCGTCTGCAGCGTGAGCACGAAGCCGCGCTCGCCCTCGACGTCGACGGTCTCGCCGACGATGCGGCCCGGAAGGCGACGGACGAGATCCGATCGCGACGCGAGGAACCCGTAGTGAGGGCCTCCGTAGCTCATGGCGTTGCCGGCCGACTGACCCTCGCCGATCGCGAGCGCACACCCATACGCGCCGGGCGGTTCGAGCACACCGAGTGAGACGAGGTCGACGTGCGCCACGGGCAGCGCGCCGCGCTCGTTGGCAGCCGCTGCCAACTCGGCAGCCGGCTCGAGACAGCCGAAGAAGTTCGGGTGCTGGAAGAGGACGGCTGCCGCGTCAGTCGCTGCCTCGCGCACACGATCCGGGTCGGTCGCTCCTCGCTCGTGCGGAACCTCGACGACCTCGAGCCCGAACCCCGGCGCGTACGTCTTGACGACCTGTCTGACCTGCGGGTTCGTCGCCTCGGTGATGACGATCCGCGTTCGTTTCGTCGCGTGCTTGGCGACGTAGCATGCATCGGCGGCCACGGTCGCGCCGTCATAGCCCGAGGCGTTCGAGACGTCCATGCCCGTCAGCTCGCAGATCGCGGTCTGGTACTCGAAGATGGCCTGCAGCACACCCTGGCTCATCTCCGGCTGGTACGGCGTGTACGCGGTGAGAAGCTCGCCGCGCTGGAGGATCGCGTCGACGACCGCCGGAACATGGTGGTCGTAGATCCCGGCGCCGAGGAAGCAGACGTCGTCGGCAACGTTGCGAGAAGCAAGCTCGCTCAGATGACGTTGCAGCTCGGCCTCGGAGAGCGCCGGCGCTAGGTCGAGGTCACGCCGCAGCCGCACTCCTTCGGGAATCTCGCGGAAGAGCTCTTCGATGCTCGCGACGCCGATCGCCGACAGCATCTCCTCGCGGTCGGCGTCGGTGAGGGAGAGGTAGCTCACTCCTGAATCAGCTTGCGGTAGGCGGCGGCGTCGAGGAGCTGGTCACGTTCGGCGGGGTTGGTCATCCGGATCCGGATCAGCCACCCCTCGCCGTAGGGATCCTCGTTCACCGTCTCCGGCGCGTCGACGACCTTCTGGTTGACCTCGATCACCTCGCCCGAGAGCGGCGAGATCAGGTCGGAGACCGCCTTGACCGATTCGACCTCGCCGTAGCTCTCGTCCTTGCCGACGGCCGCGCCCTCGTCCGGCGGCTCGTAGTGCACGAGCTCACCGAGCGAGTCCTGCGCGTACCACGTGACGCCGAGCACCGCCTCGTCGCCCTCGAACCGCGCCCAGTCGTGCTCGCGGTGATACGAGAGATCGTCGGGATACGACTCGCCTGCGGCCACTACGCCTTCTCCTCTCGCTTGTAGAACGGCTTCTTCACGACCTTGGCACCCCGCGGCTTGCCACGAACGTCGATCGTGACGTCGGTTCCCACCTCGGAGCGAGCGGAAGGGACATAGGCGAGCCCGATGCCGACGTCGAGCACCGGCGAGTGCGAGCCCGACGTGACCTCACCTCCGCCCTCGATCGACATCCCTTGACGCGGAATCGCACGATCGGTCATGCGCAGCGCGACGAGCCGCTCCTGCGGGCCGGCCGCCTTGATCGTGCGCAGGCTCTCGGCACCGGTGAAGTCCGTTCCGAGCGCACACGCCCAGCCCAGCCCCGACGAGATCGCGTCCCACTGCGGACCGATGTCGTTGCCGTGCAGGGGGTAACACACCTCGAGCCGAAGCGTGTCGCGCGCGCCGAGCCCACACGGAGTGACACCGGCCCCGATGATCGCATCCCAGAGCAGGCCGGCATCGTCCTCCATGCACGCCAGCTCGACACCCTCCTCGCCCGTGTACCCGGTGCGGTTGATCATCACCTCGACGCCGCCGAGCTCGCCCATCTCCCACGTGAACGGCTTCCCGGAGGGAATTCCGATCCGCTCGAGCGCGCGCGGCCCCTGCACCGCGAGCAGGGCATAGTCGTCCGACACGTCGCGCACGTCCGATCCGCGCAGCTCGCGCTCCTGCAGCCATCGAAACGCGACCTCACGATTCGAGGCGTTGACCACCAGGAGATAGCGGTGGGCGTCGAGCCTGTAGACGATCAGGTCGTCGACGATCCCGCCCGAATCGTTCGTGAGCAGCGTGTACTGGGCGTCGCCGGGCTCGAGCCGGTCGATGTCGTTCGAGAGCGTCGTCTGCAGCAGCTCGCGAGCGGTCGGCCCTTCGATCTCGAGCTCGCCCATGTGCGACACGTCGAACACGCCCGCATCGGTGCGCACCGCCATGTGCTCGGCGATGACACCCTCGTACTGGACGGGCATCTCCCAGCCCGCGAACGGCACCAGTCGCGCCCCGAGAGCGAGGTGCCTGTCGTAGAGAGGTGTCCGGCGGAGCGTCTGCATTCCGGGCGCGATGCTAGTCGCCGCCGGTGCCGGGCCGCGGTGCGATCCGCTTGTTAGTTCTCGCGCAGGAAGGACGGCACGTCGAGCGTGTCGCCCGGGTCGAACTCCGGCGTACGGCCGCCGAGCGGCGACCCCGAATCCGGGAGTTGACTGCGGAGCTTGCGGCGGCGTTGAGCGCCGAAGCCGGTGGCGATCACCGTCACGCGGACCTCCGCGCCTGCCTGGTCGTCGATCACCGCTCCGAAGATCACATTGGCATTCTGGTCGGCGGCGCCGGTCACGACCTCCGCCGCCTCGTTGACCTCGAACAGACCGAGATCGGTGGGGCCGGTGATGTTCAGGAGGATGCCGGTCGCGCCGTCGATCGACGACTCGAGCAGCGGCGACGAGACGGCGGTGCGCGCAGCCTCGGCGGCACGGTTCTCGCCCTGGCCGATGCCGATGCCCATCAGTGCCGAACCGGCATCGCGCATGATCGTCCGGACGTCGGCGAAGTCGAGGTTCACGATCCCCGGGACGGTGATCAGGTCGGTGATGCCCTGCACACCCTGACGCAGGACGTCGTCGGCCATCTTGAACGCTTCCGAAAGCGGTGTCTTCTTCTCGACGACCTGCAGCAGCCGGTCGTTCTCGATCACGATCAGCGTGTCGACCTTGTCGGCCAGCTCGGAGATCCCCTGCTCGGCCTGCTGCTGGCGCCGCCTGCCTTCGAAGTTGAAGGGTCGCGTGACGACGCCGACGGTCAGCGCCTCGAGCTCGCGACCCAACTCCGCGATCACGGGAGCCCCGCCGGTCCCGGTGCCCCCGCCCTCGCCGGCGGTGACGAAGATCATGTCGGCGCCCTTGAGCGCCTCCTTCAGCTCGTCGCGCGATTCGGTGGCGGCCTCGCGTCCGACCGTCGGGTCGGCGCCGGCGCCGAGCCCGCGCGTCGCCTTCGCGCCGATGTGGATCTTCACGTCGGCGTCGCACATCAAGAGCGCCTGCGCGTCCGTGTTCACGGCGACGAACTCGACGCCCGTCAAGCCGGCGTCGACCATCCGGTTGACGGCGTTCGTGCCGCCGCCGCCGACGCCGACGACCTTGATCACTGCGAGGTAGTTACCGGAGCGTTCTCTCATCTCGATTGTGCTCGACCTCAAGCTCGAGTGCAGGCTGGGGCTGTCGAGCGTTCCCTTCCTTCGGCAGGGTAGGGCCGGTTTCCTGCCGTGTCAACGCCAACCGCCCAAACCTCGACCCATCTCAACCTCAAGCTCAACCTCCGACTTGAGAGTTGACGGAGAGCACCGGGCGCTCGGGGACGCTGACGTCGAGATAGCCGGCGTCGACCGCGGCGCCGGTCGCATGCAGGATTCGCTTCGCGATCGCGAGCTTCAGCAGCACGTCGCTCGGCTGGCCGAGCCGCAGCTCCAACCCGGCCCCGAGCTCGAGCGCGAACGAGCCGTGCGACGACTGGATCGTGCGCACGCCGCCGGGGAGGCCCGCGCCGTTCGCAGCGGCCAGTGCGTGCGCCGCGGCGGCCTCGGTGGACGGCAGCTCGTCCCCCACCAGCACCGGAATGCCGCTCTTCACCCAGAGGCGCGGCAGATGCGAGAGCAGCGGGTGCGGGAGCGGTTTCAACACACGGCCGGTCGCGGCGACGAGGTAGGCGTACTTGCTCTGCCGCAGCACCAGCACGGGATCCTCGCGGTGAACGACCACGCGGAGCGTGTTCGGATACGCACGGTCGTAGGTGAAGCGAAGGACGCTCGTCACGTCGGCGAGCTTGCCCGCGATCGTCGAGCGGTCGATCTTCAGCAGACTCGTGCCGAACTCGCCGGCGAGGGCCGCGCGCACCTGCGCACGCGTCTGGGCGTTCCCGCCGCGAACGTCGAGCGTTCGGACCGCGAAGACGGACGACTCCCGGGCACCGACGTACGCACCGATCGCGAGCAGGGCGATGGCGATGCCGGCGAGAACCGACCGGCCCGACGGCAGATACCGCAGAAGCGTCGGGGAGGCTCCGCCGCGCGGAGCCAAGGCCGCGGCCTCTGCGGTCGGCCTCGTCGGATCTCCCACGAGGGGTGACTTCGCCGTCCGCTGCAGCTTCCCTACAGGTCGGGAAGTGCGAGCGGTCCGAGGAAACGAACCTCGTGCTCGAGCGTGTGCCCGAACCCTTCGAAGACACGTCGCCGCGCTTCTGCCATCAGCTCGAGGCAGTCGAGCGAGGTCGCGTCGCCTCGGTTCTCGATGAAGTTCGCGTGGCGAGGCGAGATGAGCGCTCCCCCGATCGCGTGGCCCTTCAGCCCGCACTCCTCGATCATCCGCCCCGCGCCCGGCGACCCGTCAGGGTTCTTGAAGACGCTGCCGAACGTTCGCTTGTTCGTCGGCTGCGAGGCCTTGCGGCGCTGGAGGAGGTCGGCGGTGAGCGCCTTCACGGCTTCGGGCGACGAGCGCTCCAGGCGGAGCCGTACCTCGGCGACCACCTCGCCCGCCCGCAGGCTCGAGTGTCGATAACCGAGAGCAAGCTCGCGTGAGCTCACCGTCCGCACACCCCGTGCGTCGACCACGACGGCATCGAGGAGCACGTCGCGGAACTCACGGCCGTAGGCGCCGGCATTCATGCGCACGCCTCCACCGGTCGTGCCGGGAATCGCAGAGGCGAACTCGAGCCCGCCCAGGCCGGCGGCCCGCGCGCGGTGGAGGCAGACCGCATTGGCCGCACCGCCGCCGGCAACCAGCACGTCGCCGTCGATCCGCACCGCCGCGAGCTCTCCCGCGAGCTTGACGACGAGGGCGTCGACACCGTCGTCGTGCGCAAGCACGTTCGACCCGAGCCCGATCGCCTCGACGTCGACGCGCTCGGCTGCGGCCCATGCGAGCGCATCCTGAAGCTCGCCGAGCGACTCCGGCCGCGACAGCCACCGCGCCGGCCCGCCGGTTCCGATCGTCGTGAAGCGCGCAAGGGGGACGTGCTCGTCCATCAACGGCACCTACTGCTCGAGCAGCCCGACGGCGCGGTCGACATCACCGGCTCCGATCACCAGCAGGACATCCCCCGGCCGCGCCCGCCGGCGCAAGCGGGCTGCGCCGTCCTCCACGGTCGGAG
Source organism: uncultured Thermoleophilia bacterium (assembly GCA_963742605.1). Lineage (GTDB taxonomy): Bacteria > Actinomycetota > Thermoleophilia > Gaiellales > Gaiellaceae > PALSA-600. The sequence continues at coordinate 642,179 of CAVUNA010000007.1, forward strand.
CCCACCCTGCAAGCACGCCGCGATCCGAGAGCGCGTCCACGACGAGCTTGCCCGTGACACCTTCGACCGGCTGCTCCCTCGCGGCATACACGTCCGTCACGGTCACGTCGTCGGCGGTCGCCAACGCAGCGGCGAGCTCGCCCGCCAGATGTCGCGTTCGCGAATAGAGGTGCGGCTGGAACAACACCCTGAGCGTGCGGTCCGGGAAGCGCTCCCGCGCCGCCTCGATCGTCCTGGCGATCTCGGTCGGGTGATGCCCGTAGTCGTCGACGACCGTGATCGCGCCGAACTGATGGACCTCGAATCGCCGTCCGGTTCCGGTGAAACGGGCGATCATCGGCGCGGCCTCCCCTAGGGGCACTCCCGCCGCCTCGAGCGCGGCCAGTGCGGCCCCCGCATTCAGCCTGTTCAGCTCCCCCGGCAATGCGAGCTCGCCGTCGTACGGCGCCGCGTCGTGCACGACCGCGTCGGCCGTTTCCAGCCAGTCGTCGAACGCGGCCCGGAGATCGGCGAGAGACGCAAACTCGCTGTGATGGTCGAGCTCGATGTTCGTGACCACGGCGATCTCGGCGGGCAGCGCGAACACGGTGCGGTCGGACTCGTCGCCCTCGACGACCAGATAGCCCTCGCCCACTCCCGCGTTCGTCCCGAGCTGAGGTACCGGCGCACCGATCAGCCAGGCTGGGTCGCGGCCCGTCTCACGCAACACGAACGCGATCATCGCCGCGGTAGTCCCCTTGCCGTGCGTGCCTCCGACGACGATCGAACGTCGCGCCGCCACCAGCTCGCGCAGGAACTCCCGCCGGCGTAGGCCGGGGACGTCGGGGTAGGCAGAAGACACGACGGCCTCGAAGCCTTCCGGGACGAACGGCTCGGGCGTGATCTCCACCCGGATGCCCGCGAGCTGCTCGAGGTAGGGCGTCTCCACGCGGTCCCAGCCCCCCACGTCGGCCCCCCACGCCCTCGCGAGCTGTGCGTACGCACTCAACCCCGCGCCGCCGATGCCGACGAACCAGAGCCGGCGGCCGGAGAGCGTTCCCGTCACCGGCCTGCGAGCGCGACGAGCTCGTCGGCGATCGCATCGGCAGCATCCGGCTTCGAGGCGGCCAGCATCGCCGCTCCCATTCGCGCACACCGGGCCGGATCGCCGAGCAGCGAGCGGGCCAGCTCTGGAACGTCGTCGAGATCGAGCTCCCGCACCATGATCGCTCCGCCCGCGTGAACGAAGTGCGCAGCGTTCAGCGCCTGATGGTCGTTCGTCGCAAACGGGTAGGGAACGAGAATCGCCGGCTTACCGGCAGCTGCGATCTCCCACACGGACGACCCGGAGCGTGCGAGCACCAGGTCGACCGCCGAGAGCGCCGCTCCGAATCGATCCGTCTCGGCGAGCACGCGGTAATCGGGGCGCGCGACACGCGAGCGAACGAAGTCGTAGTCGCGCTTGCCGGTGAGGTGGAGGATCGCAGGGCCGGCGTGGCCCCAGGTGTCGACGACGAACTCGTTCAGCGCGTGTGCGCCTGCAAGTGCTCCGAACACCCCCAGAATGCGATCGTCCGGGTCGAGCTCGAAGATCTCGCGCGCTGCCCCACGTTCGGTCGGGCGCGAGCGGGCCGGGATCGGCCGACCGAGAACCTGGTACTTCTCGGCTCCACGCCCGCCGACCGGATAGGCGAGAAACACGCGTTTCGCGAACGGCGCCGCCAGTCGATTCGCGAGGCCCAGGTGCGCATCCGCCTCGGAGAGCGCGGCGGGTATCCGAAGCGACCGCGCCGCCAGGACCATCGGCCCGGCGACGTAGCCGCCTCCGCCCAGCACGACGTCGGGCCGGCGCCGCTTGAGAATCGACCGGCACGCACGTGGCGCAGCGCCGGCCTGGAGGAGGGCATGCACGAGTGCGGGCGACGGCTTTCGAGGAAAGCCGCTGATCGCGAACGTGTCCAGGTCGTAACCGGCCTCAGGAACCAGCTGCGCTTCGACGCGGTCTGGCGACCCGGCGAACGTCACGTGAACGCCGCGTCTCGTCAGAGCCTCCGCCACCGCGAGCGCGGGCAGGACGTGGCCCGCCGTCCCGCCGGCGGCGATCAGACACCGAAGCTGTGGCTGCGCCTCCACGCTGAGCGATGTTAAGGAGGATGCCGACCCCCGCGAGCAAGACCACGATGCTCGAGCCGCCGTAGGAGAGGAAGGGCAGCGGGATGCCGGTCAGGGGGGCGATGCCGAGGACCGCGGCGATGTTCACGGCCGCCTGGCCGCAGACGAGCACGGTGAGCCCGGCAGCGAGGCGCTTCCCGAACGGATCGCGGCACCTCGCGGCGATATCGAGACCTGCGTAGGCGAACAAGCCATACGCGCCGATCACCGCGGCAACTCCGACCAGCCCGAGCTCCTCGCCGATGTTGGCGAGCATCATGTCGGTATGCGCCTCGGGCAGGTAGAAGATCTTCTGCACGCCCTGGCCGAGGCCGACCCCGAAGAGGTGGCCCGACCCCATCCCGATCATCGCCTGCACGATCTGGAAGCCGGTTCCCTGCGCGTCGTGCCACGGATGGAGGAACGCGAAGAAGCGCGCGCGGCGGTAAGGCTCGATCCAGATCGCCGCCGTGCCGAGCGCCGACGCGATCAGGACTGCCGCGCCGAGGGTGCGGCCCGGGGTGCCGGCGACGAGCAGCATGCCCGCGAGCATCACGACGAGCGCGATCGCGGTACCGAGATCCGGCTCGAGGATGAGCAGCACGCAGAACACGGTCGTCAGCGCGCCGACCGGGCGCCAGAGCTCCTTCAGCGTGCGCGGCGCCGAACGGCGCGCCAGGTACGCGGCAGCCCAGACGCACAGGGCGAGCTTCGCAAGCTCGGACGGCTGGAACACGGCAGGGCCGAACGAGATCCAGCGGCGCGCGCCGTTCACCGGCGGTCCGACCACAAGCACGGCGGCCAGGAGGGCCAGCGAGCCACCGACGAGGAGCGGCGCCAGCAGCCGCAGGCGCCGGTAGTCCCAACGCTGTGCGAGCACCATCAGCACGATGCCGAGCGCGGCGTACATGCCTTGCCGCTTGAGGTAATAGCTCGGATCCTTGCCGCCGACGGCCGCCGCGGCCGAGGTCGCGCTGTAAACCATGACCAGGCCGAAGGCGACCAGCGCCATCGTGACCAGGATCAACAGCCTCGAGTCGAGCTCTCCCCGCTTCACTCCACCCGTCTGCTTCGCGGAGGAGAGGCGAACTCCTAGCTCGTCGCCAAGTCCCGGAAGGCCTCCCCGCGCCGCTCGAAGTTCTCGAACTGGTCGTAGCTCGCGGAGGCCGGGCTGAGCAGGATCACATCACCCCTGGAGGCGAGATCGGCCGCATGAGCGACGGCGTGCGCCAGGTCGCCGTCGATGAACGGCTCACGGGCGGCGAGAGCGCCCGCGAGCAACGGCGCCGCCTCCCCGATCAGGTGAATCGAGCGAACATTCGGCCCGATCGCGGCCGCGAGTGGTGCGAAGTCCTCGCCTTTCGGAGAGCCGCCGAGAATCAGGCGCACCGGCTCGCCGGCGTAGGCGACGAGGGCGCGCCGCGCCGCCGCGACGTTGGTGGCCTTCGAGTCGTTGACGTACCGGACGCCGTCGCGTTCGCCGACCAGCTCGAGCCGGTGCGGCACGCCGGGAAAGGTGCGAAGCGCCTCGGCGATCGCAGCGTCGTCGACGTGCGCCGCGCGAGCGGCGGCGGTCGCTGCCGCAGCGTTCTCGCGGTTGTGCGGACCGCGGATGCGCGGCTCGGCGGGAAGGTCGTCGTCCGCCGAGAACTCGACGACCGTCGCCGGCAGCCGGTCGCCGTCGAGCGCGAGCCCGCGCGGCACCACGGCGGTGTGCGCGCGCTCGAAGATCCGCAGCTTCGCGGCGCGGTAGGCGTCGAAGGTGCCGTGGCGGTCGAGATGATCGGGCTCGAGATTCAGGAGGACGGCGACGTCGCAGGCGAGCTCGTGCACATCCTCGAGCTGGAAGCTCGACAGCTCGCAGACGACCCAGTCCGCCCTCCGCACGCTCGACAGGGGCGTGCCGACGTTGCCGGCAACGGCGACGTCGCGGCCGTCGGCCCGCAGGATCGCGCCGAGCAGCTCCGTCGTCGTCGTCTTGCCGTTCGTCCCGGTCACACCGATCAGCCGCGCCTCGCCCAGCAGCCGATAGCCGAGCTCGACCTCCGACCACACCGGAATGCCGCGCTCTCGAGCTGCAGCGACCAGCGCCGCCTCGCCGGGCACCCCGGGTGACTTGACCAGCAACTCGGCGCCGTCGAGCAGGCCCAGGTCGTCCTCGTTCCCGAGCGCGCGGTCGACGACCACCACCTCGTCGCCCGACTCGCGCAGGCGCTCCGCCGCCGATCGGCCAGAACGCGCCTGACCGTAGACGATCGCCTTCACCGGAACGCGGGCAGGTAGTACTTGTAGAAGAGCGCGAAGCCGACTCCGCACAGGATCCCCGTGACGATCCAGAAGCGGAGCATGATCTTCGTCTCGGACCACGCCTTCATCTCGAAGTGGTGCTGCAAAGGCGCCATCAGGAAGATGCGCCGCCCCCACCACTTGAACGAGAGCACCTGGAGGATCACCGAGACCGCCACGACGACGAAGATCCCGCCGATGAACAGAAGCAGGAACTCCACCTTCATCATGATCGCCATCGCGGCGATGGCGCCGCCGATCGCCATCGAGCCGGTATCGCCCATGAACACCTCGGCCGGGAACGCGTTGAACCAGAGGAAGCCGATGCACCCGCCGACGAGCGCCGCCCCGATGTAGGCGACGTCGAGACGGTTCTCGATGCGCCCGTGCGTCGCCGTGCCGGACCGAACGAAGATCGTCACCGCGATCGCCGTCAGCGTGGCGAGCGCGATGATGCCTGTCCCCGCGGCAAGACCGTCGAGGCCGTCGGTCAAGTTCACGCCGTTCGCGAAGCCGGCGATGATCAGGAAGAGGAGGACGTACCAGAATGGGCCGAGCGGGACCCACGTGTCGATGATCGGTATGTAGACGTCGTGGCGGAGCTGCTGGTGGTGCGCGGCGAATCCGACCGCGATCGTAATCGCCAGCAGGAGCAGCATCTTCCAGCGACCGGAGAGCCCGAGCGACCGCGAATGCCGCAGCTTCGTGAAGTCGTCGAGGAAGCCGATCGCGCCGCACGCGAGCATCGTCCCGAAGATGGTCAGCGCCGGCAGCGTGAACCTCGAGACGGCGAGGAAGGCGATCGACGCCGCCGCGACGATCAGCAGGCCGCCCATCGTCGGCGTCCCCTGCTTCTCCGCGTGGTCCGGCCCCACCTCGCGGATGTGCTGGCCGAACTCGTTCTTGCGCATGAACGCGATGAACCTCGGGCCGGCGAGAATCGCCAGGATCATCGCGACCAGCGCCGCGATCAGGACTTTCGCCATTAGCGGGGTAGGTTCTCCGCGACCGCCTCGAGTCCCACCGAGCGCGACCCCTTGACGAGGACGACGTCCCCCGGGCGCAGGGCCTCACGCAGCCGCGCCACCGCGTCGGACGCCGACGGCACCCAGTCGCCGCCGTACGCCTGCGCGTGCTCGCCGACGCCGATCACCTGCTCGATGCCGAGGCGGTGCACGAGATCCCCGATCTCACGGTGATAGACGTCCGCCTCCCGCCCGAGCTCCGCCATCTCGCCGAGCACGGCGATGCGGCGATGGCCTCGGCCTCGCTCGACCAGATGCTCGAGCGCAGCACGCATCGACACCGGGTTCGCGTTGTAGCAGTCGTTGAGCAACAGGCCGCCGCCCGGAAGCGGCCGCTCCTCGTCGCGCAGCTTCGAGAACTCGACCGTCAGCTCGTTCGGTGGCGCCACGCCCAGCCGTCTTGCAACTACCAGCGCAACTCGTGCGTTTTCGAGCTGATGGCGCGACTCGAAGCTCGTTGCGAAGGGAAGCACGGCGTCCCGTGGCACCCGCTCGACCACGATGTCGTCGCGTGAGAGGTACGGCTCGAGCAGCGGTTCGTCGTCGGGAACGATCGCAACACCGCCGGGACGGAGCGCGTCGATCAGCTCGGCCTTTGCGCGCGCGACGTTCTCGACGGTGTCGACCAGCTCGAGATGGACCGGCCCGACGTTGGTGATCACGGCGATGTCCGGCTTGGTGAACGATGCGAGCCACGCGATCTGGCCGAGGCCGCGCATCCCCATCTCGGCGATGAGCAGCTCGGTCTGACGTTCGAGCCTGCAGAGCGTCAGGGGCACGCCGACCTCGTTGTTGAAGTTGCCCTCGTTCGCGATCGTCCTGCGGCTCGGTGCGCAGAGTGCGAAGAGGATGTCCTTCGTCGAGGTCTTCCCCGTCGAGCCCGTGATGGCGACGACGCGGGCGGCCGAGCGGTCGCGGACCGCTCCCGCGATCGCCGCCAGTGCGGCCACGTGGTCGGTCGGGACGAGGGTTGCGGCCGCGCCTCGCGCCAGCGCGTGCTCGACGAAATCGCGTCCGCCCCCGATCGCGACGAACAGGTCGCCCTCCTCGATCCGCCGGGAGTCGACCTGCAGGCCGGTCACCTCGTCGGCCCACGGACGCGCAACGACGCGACCCAGAGGTTCGACCAGCGCGAGCTCGAGCGGGATCACGCCGCCGCTCCGGCACGCCGCAGGGCCGCGCGCGCAACGTCGCGGTCGTCGAACGGAACTCTCGCGTCGGCGATCTCCATCTCGCGGTCGGCGCCCTTGCCCGCGATCACGAGCACGTCGCCCGGCTCCGCATCGGCAATCGCGGTCTCGATTGCGTCGCGCCGGTCGAGGATGATCTCGAGCTCTCCGACCGCGACCTGCTCGGCGATGGCGGCGGGATCCTCCGAACGCGGGTTGTCGGTTGTCACGATCGCCCGGTCGGCCAGCGCCTCCGCGATCAGCCCCATCTGCGGTCGCTTTTCCCGATCGCGGTCACCGCCGGCGCCGAACACGACCACCAGCCGGCCGTCGCCGAGGCCGCGCGCCGCCTGGAGGATGTTCGCGAGCGAGTCCGGAGTGTGGGCGTAGTCGACGATCACCGTGAACGGCTGGCCCTCGTCGACCACCTCGAAGCGGCCGGGGACCGCAGCGAGGGTCGCCACGCCGGCCCGGATCGACGCCTCGTCGATGCCGAGCTCCCTCGCTGCCCAGACTGCACCCAGCGCATTTGTCCTGTTGAAGCGCCCGACGAGGCGGAGCCCGACGTCCGGCAGGTCGTCGCCGGGGGTGAAGGTCCGCGCCCGCGGCAACTCGGCTGCCAGCCGTCGTCCCCACTCGTCTCCGACGTTCACGACCACTCTCTCGGCCTGGTCGAAGAGCTCGCGCTTGGCGGCGAAGTAGTTCTCCATCGTGCCGTGGAAGTCGAGGTGGTCCTGCGTCAGGTTCGTGAAGACCAGCACGGCGAAGCGCGTCCCGCGCAGTCGGCCCTGGCTCGCCGCGATCGACGTCGCCTCCATCGCGCACGAGCGGTCTCCGGCGTCGATCATCGCACGCAGCAGCCGCTGGAGGTCGATCGCCTCGGGTGTGTTGAGACCGACGGGGAGTGTCTCGCCTCCGACCCGCCGTTCGATGTTCGTCAGGAGACCCGGCCGCCGGCCCGCAGCGGCGAGGATCGAGTGCAGGAGGAATGCGGTGGTCGTCTTGCCGTTCGTCCCGGTGACGGCTGCGATCTCGAGCTCCCTCGAGGGTGTGCCGAAGAACGCATTCGCCGCGACCGGCATGGCCACGCGAACGCTCGGGACGACGAGCTGAGGAACGGCCGTCCCGAGCGGATGCTCCACGACCAGCGCGACGGCCCCGTTCGCAACGGCGCGCTCCGCCAGGTCGTGGCCGTCCACCGTCGAGCCCGGAACGCAGAAGAACAACGCACCCGGTGAGACCTCGCGGGTGTCGTAGGCGAGGTCGGAGATGTCGGGCGAGGCCGCGTTCGCAACCTCGGTCGGCCCGAGTGCCGCAGTGAGCCGGTCGAGCTCCATCTGCCGGGAACGCTAGCGCTGCGACGAGACAGGGACGTTCGGCGGCACCGCGAGGTACTGGAGGTCGAACTTCGCGATCTGCTCGAACGCCGGGGCAGCCACGGCTCCACCGAAGATGTTGTTGCGCGGCTCGTTCACGACGACGAGGACGAGCAGCCGCGGTTTGGCGACCGGGACCATCCCGACGAACGAGGCAACGTACTGGCCGGTCGTGTATCCGTGTGGCCCCGGAACCTGGGCGGTGCCCGTCTTTCCGGCGACGGTGTAGCCGGGGATCGCGGCTGCAGTGCCGGTCGCGCCGTGCTCGTCGACGACGCCCGTCAGCATCGCCTTGAGCTCGCGATTGATCCGGGGCGACACGATGCGCCGGCGCTTCGGCGGCGCGACGGGCCGCTCTCCGATCCGCTCGACGAGATGCGGCTCGATCCAGACGCCGTTGTTCGCCACCGCGGCGTAGGCAGCAGCCATCTGGATCGGTGTCACGTCGACGCCCTGGCCGATCGGCACGTTGCCGATCGTCGACCCCGACCAGTCGGGAAGCGGAAGGACCGCGCCGGGCGTCTCGCCGGGGAAGTCGATACCCGTCTTCTGCCCGAAGCCGAACCGCTTGATCCAGTCCATCAACGCAGGCGCACCGAGGCGTTCGGCGATCGTGACCGCTCCGACGTTCGACGAGTGCGAGAGGATCTTGGCGACCGTCATCGTCTCGGTCGGCCTGTACTCGGCGTCATGGACGACGCGGTCGGCGACATGGATCGAGTACGGGAGCCGGAAGCTCGAGCGCGGCGTGACGATCCCCTCGGAGAGCGCGCCGGCGATCGTCACCAGCTTGAACACCGATCCCGGCTCGTACATGTCGGTCACGGCGCGGTTCCGCTGGATCGCGAACGGCGCCCGATTCGCGTCGTTCGCGTCGTAGCCGGGCGCCTGCGCGAGCGCGAGGACGTCGCCGGTCCGGGGGTCGAGGATCACAGCCTCCGCCGAGTTCGCGTGCCAGTGGGCAACGGTCTCGCGCAGCACCGCCTCGGCATTCGACTGGATCACGTGGTCGAGCGTCGTCACGACCGCCTGACCGTCTCGTTCGGTGGTTCCGCCGATGACGTCGATCGCACGTCCGAACGGATCTCGCACGACCGTCTGCTTGCCCGGGCGGCCGGCGAGAGTCTTGTTGTACTCCACCTCGAGCCCACCGAGCCCCTGGTTGTCGGTCCCCGCGTAACCGATCACCTGTGCGGCAACGGCCCCCTGCGGGTAGATGCGTTTCTCTTCCGGATAGGAACCGATCCCGTTGTAGCCACGCTTGAGGAAGACCGCGGCCTGTTTGGGATCGGCGAAGCGCTGCACGTAGACGAATTGCCGGTTCTTGGCGACGAGCTCCGGATAGAGCGTGTTCGGGTCGACGCCGAACAGCTTGTGCGCCGCGACTGCGATCCCTTGCGCATTCGTCACCTGGCGCGGATCGGCGTAGATCGTGGTCATCTGCTCGCCGATCGCGAGCTGCACGCCGGTCCGGTCGTAGATCGTCCCCCGGCCGGCCGGGATCGTCACGGTCTCCCGGTGCTGGTGCTCGGCGAGCTTGCCGAGGGCCGCCGCCCGCACGCCCTGCAGCCAGACGGCGCGGGCGAGCGTCGCACCGAAGACGAGGACGAAGAGGACGAGCAGCAGGCGGATGCGGCGGTTGGCCTGCTTCTCTTTCATCAAGGGGCGAGGTTCACGTAGCCGTACTGCGAGGGATCGGCGTAGACCAGGCCGTACTTCGTTGCCGCCTGGCTCTGAATGCGCGGCGAGGCCAGCGTGCTCGAGAGCTGCGACTGCAGCGCTGCATCCTGCGCGTGCAGCTTCACGCGCTCGGCGTTCGTCGAGTCGAGCGCGAGGTTCAGCCGCAGGACCGCCACGTTCACGAATACGACACCGGCAAGCAGAATCCCGCTGATCGCGATCCAGAGGACGCCGCCCCTGGCGCGGGCACGGCTGCGGGCACGGGAACGGGAACGGGAGCTGGACTTCCGTGGGCGGGGGAGCGGCTCGGCGACGGTGCTCGCCGCGGCGTGGGCGACGCTAGCCAACCTTCGTCGCCACCCTCAGGCGTGCCGACTGAGCGCGTGGATTGCGGGCGACCTCCGCCTGGGACGGCCGAATCGCTCTCCGTGGAGTCGCACGGAGCGTCGGCCCGCGCCCGCAGACGCAGACCGGGAAGTCCGGCGGGCAGGTGCAGCCGTGCTCCTGCGTTCGCAGGAACTGCTTGACGATGCGGTCCTCGAGCGAGTGAAACGAGATCACTCCGAGCCGACCGCCCGGGCGCAACAGCTCGGTCACGTCGGGGAGCGCACGCTCGAGCGCACCCAGCTCGTCGTTGACCTCGATCCGCAGTGCCTGGAAGACGCGCTTTGCGGGATGACCTTCGCCAAACCGCGCCGGTGCGGGGATCGCCGCCTTGATCGTCCGCACGAGCTCACCGGTTCGCTCGTACGGATGCTCCGCGCGCTCTCTGACGATCGCCCGTGCAATCGGTCGGGCGTACCGCTCCTCGCCGTAACGGCGGAAGATGTCTGCGAGGTCGCGCTCGGGCGCCTCGTTGACGAGCTCGCGCGCCGAGTACTCGGAGCTCGGGTCCATCCGCATGTCGAGCGGCGCGTCCACCGCGTAGGAGAAGCCACGCTCCGGGCGGTCGAGCTGCATCGACGAGACGCCGAGGTCGAGCAGGACGACGTCCGCGCGCACGCCGTTGCCGGCAAGCTGTGCGAGCACGGCCGAGAACTCGCCGTGCAACAGCCGCGCCTTCACGCCGGTCTCGCGACGGAATCGCTCGAAGAACGGGTCGACGGTCTCGTCACGATCGATTGCGATCAGCTTTCCCTCGCCGCGCAGGCGCTTCGCCAGCAGCGAGGCGTGGCCGCCGGCGCCGAAGGTGCAGTCGACGATCGTGTCGCCCGGAGACGGGGCGAGCGCGGCGACGACCTCGTCGGCCAGGACGGGTACGTGATCAGTCTCGGTTGGCAAGACGCTCGGCAACATCTTCCGCTCTCCCTTCGGCCTCTTGCTGCTTCAGTTGCCAGGTACTGCGATCCCAGATCTCCAGGTGGTCGTGAACGCCGATGACCGCGACCTCGCGCGTGATCTCCGCCTTCTCGAGGAGCTTGCCCGGCAGGACGAGCCGCCCCTGCCTGTCGAGCTCGCCATGAGAGGCACCGGCGAACATGCGGCGTTTCAGCAGCCGCGAGTCGGCCGACAGCGAGTCGAGCGCCCCGATGCGGTCGGCCAGCTCCTGCCACGTCGGCCGTGGATACGCCTCCAGGCATCCGTCCAGGCCCCGGGTCACGACGACGCCGTCCTCGAACGGCCCACGCAGCTTCGCCGGCAGGGTGAGGCGGTTCTTCTCATCGAGGGAATGGTCGTGTTCGCCGAGCAGCATCGGTCCACTTGGCCCCACTCTAGCCCACTCTTCCCCACCTGTCTACCCCTGCGGGACCATGCGGCGGCTCGCCCCGGCCGGGGGAGCGAAGCTCTAGGAGAGGCCCAGGGCCTCGGCGGCGAGTGCGGTGCCCGCGACCCGGGCGCTGATCTTCGCGAACGCCGTCTCGCGCGCCGTCGACGTGTCGTCGCCGAACGGCGAGAAGCCGCAGTCGTCGGTGGTGCCGAGCCGCGCGACCGGGATGTGCTCGGCCGCCTCGAGCACCCGGTCTCGAACCTCTTCGGCGGTCTCCACTGCCGGATCGATCGGGTCGATCACCCCGACGAAGATCTGCTGGTCGTCACGGGAGTGCTCGGCGATCGCATCGAGCACGCGCGGCCGGTCGGTCTCGCTCGCAAGCTGGATGTAGAACCGGCCGGCCTCGAGCGTGAACAGGAGCGGCAGCAGCTCGACGTAGTCGACGTCCGCACTGTGGGTCGAGTCCTGATCGCCGCCGGGGCACGTATGGACACCGATCCGCTTGCGCTCCTCTCTGCTGAAGCGTCCGAGGACACGGTTGTTCAGGGCGACGAAGTCCGCGAGCAGGCTCTTCGACGGGTCGAGCTTGAGGGCGAGGCGTCCTTCCGTGAAGTCGACCTGGACGCTGTCGGCTCCGCGGGCCAGGCACTGCCGGATGTCGAGCTCGGCCTCCCCGACGAGGTCGTCCAGGAATGCCTCGCGCGAATAGCCGTCGATCCCGCTCGACGGATAGAGCAGGCTCAGCGCCGACGCCGAGATCACGGCCTGCTTCAGCGGCAGGGTCGTGAACGGCCGCGCCAGCTCGAGGTACGTGTCGGCGTGCGTGCTGAAGCGGAACGGTCCGGCGGTGATCACGGGCAACTGGCGTACGTGCCCGTCGGCAAAGGTGATCGGGACGCCGTCAGGAGCGAGCGTCTCGAGCCCGGCGATCGGGTAGGTCGCGAAACTCGGCTTGCGCTGCTCGCCGTCGGTGATGATCGGCGAGCCGGTCGCCTCGAACTGTGCCAGCGTGTCCCGGACCGCCTCGTCGTAGAGCTCGTCGAGCTGCGCCTGCGAGATCTCGCCGGCACCGAACGCTCCCATGCCTTCGAGCAGCGCGGCCGGCCTGGGGATGCTTCCGATCGGCTCGGTCGGGATCGTCATGAAGCCCCACGCTGCCGACAAGGGCCGCGCGCGTCAAGTGCGGCTGATCGTCAGCCCAACCCGCCGCTTCGCTTCTGACGCACACGGCGCACGTGCAGCGCGTACGACGGCAGGCCGGCGAGCATGAACAGGAAGACGAACGAAGCCCACGCGGAGGGATGAGGAATGTGATTCTTCTCGGCGTGGAAGAAGACGCCCGTCCCGACCGCAGCCGCGAGCAGGATGGCGACCAGAAACCCGCCCGAGGAGAATTCCGCCATGGCAGCACGGTAACCCGCCTATGATCCGCGTCGTGAGCGATTCCGGCCTCGATGCGTTCCGAAAGCCGCCGGCCGGACAGGCCGCGGAGACCCACGGCACGGACGATCCGGTTTCGTGGCTCCAGATCGAGCCGGGGTGGAACGTCCTGACCGCGGAGGGGGAAGCGTTCGGCGCAGTCGCCCAGGTGGCGGGGTCGAAGGAAGACGACATCTTCGACGGCCTCGCCGTCCAGGCGCCCGGCTCGACCCAGCTCGTCTACGTCCCCGGCGAGCAGGTGTCCGCCGTCTACCCCGGGCGGGTCGTGTTGAAGATCACGGCCGTGCAGGCGGCCGGGCTCGGCCCCTATACGGAAGCGCCGCCGGAGAAAGTGCTCGAGCTGCCCCGGGAGTCGCTCACCACTCGCGTCAAGCGCTGGTTCCGAGGCTGACTCGACTCACCGCGTCATCGCGAGCCGTTCCGCCCGGTGCTTGATCCCGAGCAGCATCTTGCGCTCCATCACGAGTGACACCGGCTCCATCGGGATCATCCCGAGGCGTGCAACGAAGGAAGGAAGTCGAAAGCGGTTCCGGCTGATCAGCCGCGTCGAGCCATTCAGCTCCTCGAGCACGAACGTCCAGACCCAGTTTCCGTCCTCCGAGCGCCACGCGAGAACGTGACCGGGATCGACGCGCTCGAGTCGCATCCGGTTCGACCCGTAGGCGATCGTGTTTCCGATTTCGGGATGCTGGAACTCCGGCAACACGTGATCGACGCTGTGCATGCCGAGCCCGAGCAGGTTCTCGATCCAGTCGTAGGTGTACGCGCCGCCGCGCGGCGACGGGCCCATCTGGGCGATCCACGGCCAGACGGCGTCCGCAGGCGCATCGATGTCGATCGCGCGCGTCGCGACGCCGTCGGCGGATTCGAGCAACTCGTCACCCGGTAACTGCGCGTCGGCTTCTGTGCCTGTCGCTCCCCACGTCAGGATCGGGCGCCGCAAGAACCGCATGTAGGCAGCGCCGAGACCCAGCGCGAGGATGGTGAGGCCTGATCTACCGCGGAATCGTCTCGTGGACCGGGAACTCCTTGATGTCCGGCGGCCCTTGCGGCTGGACACCGGCCGCCGCCATTCCCGACTCGATCTGGACCGAGAAGGTGTCGAAGTCCTGGCGGGACTCCCAGAAGTCGATGATGCCCCAGCCGCCGTCGATCGGTCCCGAGGCGTGGAATACGAGCCCCTTCGGCGGCGTCCGCTCCGGGTTGATCTGGTCGTGCGCACGATCGAACTGCGCCTGGTCGATGCCTGGAAGCTTGATGCGGATGCCGATCATGGTGCTCCTCTCGTTTCGCTGAGGTCGCGGGGACGCAACGTACTACGCGACCGGCCCGGCGCGCTCCAGGATCTCCTCGACGACCCCCGTCTTGGCGTCGGCGTAGTGCTGCACATGCCTCCACGTGCGGCGGGCGAGATCGCGCTTGGTCCGCTCGTAGAGCGCTCGGTCGATCGCGTCTCGTCGGAGACGATCGCGGAAGCGCAGCATCCGCTCGATCTCGGTGCATCCGGTCGAGAAGACATGCAGGTTGACGGCGACGTCGGGACGGTTCAGCAGGCGATGCTCGTGCCACTCCGGCTCCCTGACCCTGAGCACGTAGCCGACGGCCTCCAGCGCCGGCACGTACGCCGGCTCAGCGGCTGAATCGCCGACGGCGACGACGACGTCGATGCGAGGCTTCGCCGCGAGCCCCGGCACGGCGGTCGAGCCGACGTGCTCGATCAAGACTGCACCGTCACCCAGCGCAGCTCGGATGCGCTCCTCTTCGCGCACGTAGAGCGCCGGCCAGGCGTCGTCGTACTCGACCAGTTGGACCGGGCCGTCGAGGAAGTCCGGCGGTCCGATCCGCGCGGCGGCGATCTCCTCGTCGCTCCGGCGCGGCGCCACGTCCATGGCGATCCTCAGGCGAGCTCGACGACGTCGCCGCGACTGACACGGCCCGCCGAGGCCACCGCTGCGTGGACGCCGAAGGGAAGCGGCTCGGTCGTCTCGACGTCGTCGCGATAGTCCGCGAGCGCGCCGAGAGTGTCCAGATCACGGACTCCCGTGCTCGGATCCTGCGTCGTGATCACGCAGCGCCCGACATTCCCGACGGGGATCACAACAGCCTCGCCGATGCGCACCCGGCGCCCGATCCAGCTGTCCTCGGCGTGCGGGTCGAGCCCTTCGACCCCGAAGTTCATGCGGAACCGACGGGAATCGATCGCTTCGACACCCAGCACGCCGGCGATCGCCGCCAGCGACCCGTCGCCGAGCAGCGTCGCTGCACCGTTTCGCCCGCGGTCGGGCGCCGGCGACGCGGGCTCGACGAGCCGGATTGCCTCGCCTGCGACCTCGGACAGCGCGTCGTCCCACGGCCCCGGCACGAGGCGTGCCGGCCTCGGCTGGTTGTGAAACGTGGTGACGATCTCCTCGCCCGGCTCGATCGACCCGGCGAGCGTCCGCCCGTCAGGGAAGTCGACCCTCAGTGTGTGACCCTCCTCGTCGTACACGGCGCGAACGGTCTGCAGCGGCCCGTGACGCTTGTCGTTGACGAGTCGGGCGTTCTCGTCCACGAGGAAGAATCGCCGGTCACCGCGGAGCCCGGACTCGAGCACGTCGACCGAGTCGACGAGGTGGAGCGCAAGCGCCTTGACCGGTGTCAGGGAGATCGACGAGACGCGTGCCGGCACGGCTACAACGTTAGCTGCGTGCTGTACGGGCCCTCCCCGGTCACGACCGCGGCCCCGGCACGGGTCGCGAGCGAGAGTGCGTCGGCCAGCGCATCACCGCGGGCAAGCGCGAAGCACAGCGCCGCCGAGAACGAATCGCCCGCTCCATAGGTGTCGACGATCGGACCGGGCAGCGGTGCGGCTTCGTATCGTTCGCCGTTCGCCGTTCCTCCATGCGGTCCCTCGGTCAGCACGACCGTTCGTACATCGAGAGAGCCGTCGTAGCGCTCACCGGCGTCGCGCGCGCTGCCGACGAGGAGATCGAGAGGCACGTTCGCCTCGTGCAGTGTCGGCAACTCCCTCGCGGTCGCGGCGACAAACGGCGCGCGGCGCGCCGATCGCAGCGCCTCCGCATCGCCGGACACGAAGAAGACGGCGTCGTAGCCGTCGAGCGGCAGAGGCCCGCGCGGGCGCAGCTTCTCGGTGAGCAACGTGATCGTCCGCTCCCCCTGTGCATCGACGTGGACCCACGCGCGTCTGGTCAGTCCGAAGCGCTGTACGTGGACGTCGACACCCAGCTCCGCGAAACGGCGTCCCGCACGGTGGCCGAGGTCGTCGTCGCCGAGGGCCGTGAAGAACTCGCAACGCCCTGCGAGTCGCGCCATCTGCCGCGCGATCACCCCTCCTCCGCCTGCGGGCTCGTCGAGGCGCCGTTCGCCCTGGACGATCTGACCGGCGCCGGGGAGCGCGGGAACGCGCACGAATTCGACCCACTCGACGTGTCCGACGACCGCACATCTCACGATTCTGCACCCTCGCACGTTTCAGTCGATGATGGTGGCAATGGCGCAACCACAGGAGATTCCGCCGTTCGAGCGGTTCTACCGGGAGTATCGCGACGAGGTGCTGGCATATCTCCGACGGTTGCTCGGGCAACGCGCGGATGATGCCTGGCAGGAGACGTTCTTGCGAGCGCTCCGCGCTTACGACCGCCTCGAGCATGGCAGGCACCTGCGCGCGTGGGTGTTCACCATCGCAACGAGGGTCGCCATGGACGAGCTGCGCGCAAAGCCGCGGCCGTTCGTGGAGGCCGAGCCGGCGGTCGAGCTTCGGCGCGACGCGTTCAGGGAGATCGAGCACCTGACGGACGACCTCCCACCCACCGAGCGCGCCGCGGTCGTCCTCCGTTACGCCTACGACCTTCCCTACGACGACATCGCCGCCGCCCTCGGCTCGTCCGAGGAGGCGGCCCGCGCGGCCGCATCGTCCGGTGTCCGCAGACTGAGGAGGAGCCAATGACCGTCGACAATCAGCTCGACGCGCGCTTCCGTGCCACCGCGATCGCCGAGGGCCTCGTCGACGTTCGCTACGACGTGATCGACTCGCCGGTCGGCGAGCTGGCGATCGCCCGAACCGATCGTGGGCTCTGTCGCATCTCGTACGGCGTCGACGGTTTCGACGAAGAACTGGCGCGTGCGTTCGGCGTGCGTGTCCTCCGTGCGCCACTCGACGACGTGCACCGCGAGCTCGACGAGTATTTCGACGGCACACGTCGCGACTTCGACCTACCGCTCGACCTTCGCGTGGCCCCCTTTCACGAAGAGGTGCTCGCGGCACTCGGACGCGTCCCGTACGGGCTCACCACCACCTACGGCACGCTCGCGCGTGAGGTCGGGCACCCGACCGCAGCTCGCGCCGTCGGGACGGTCATGAACCGGAACCCGATCCCGATCGTGCTCCCGTGCCATCGCGTGATCGGCGCGAACGGGTCGCTCACCGGCTACGCCGGCGGGCTCGACCGCAAGCGGCTCCTGCTGCAGCTCGAAGGCGCCACGCTGCCCGTCTGAGCAATGCTTGTCCCGTGGCGGCGGGACGCAAGCGTGTCGTGGTGGTCGGCGGGGGCTTCGGCGGCCTGCTCGTGGTCAAGGGGCTGCGTCACGCTGACGTCGACGTCACTCTCGTCGACCGCCAGAACTACCACCTCTTCCAGCCGCTCGCATACCAGGTGGCGACCGGCGGTCTCTCGGCCGCCGAGATCGCAACGCCTCTCCGTCGGATCCTGCGCCGCCAGAAGAACGCCCGCGTCCTGATGGCAGAGGTGAGCGGATTCGATCTCGAGCACCGGCAGATTCGCCTCGACGGTCTGGCGAACGGTGCCGACGGCGTGCTCCTGGACTACGACGAGCTCGTCGTCGCAGGCGGGTCGGCGTACTCGTACTTCGGGCACGACGACTGGGCGCCACACGCTCCCGAGCTGAAGTCGCTCGCGGGGGCGCTCGAGCTCCGTTCGCGGATCCTGGGTGCCTTCGAGGCCGCCGAGGTCGAGCTCGACGAAGCAGGTCGCCGTGCATGGTTGACCTTCGTCGTCGTCGGAGCAGGGCCGACCGGCGTCGAGATGGCCGGTCAGATCGCCGAGCTCGCACGCGACGTCCTGCACCGCGAGCTCCGCGAGGTCGACACGCGCAGCGCGCGGGTGCTCCTCGTCGAAGCGGGCCCCCGGGTCCTGAGCACGTTCCCGGAGTCGCTCTCGCATCGGGCCGAGCGCGCGCTCGGGAAGCTCGGGGTGACGGTACTGCTCGGAACGACCGTCGTCGGTGTCGATGCGGGTCGTGTCACCGTCAGCCACGCCGACGGCACCCACGAGGAACTGGCGGTCCGGACCTCGATCTGGGCCGCCGGCGTGACCGCCTCCCCGCTCGCGGCGGCGCTGGCGGCGGGAGCCGGGGTCGAGGTCGACCGCGTGGGCAGGATCCCGGTCGAGCCCGACCTGACTCTCGTGGGCCACCCCGAGGTGCACGCTCTCGGTGACATGGTCGTCGTTCGCGACGGAGCCGAAGGCTTCCTCGGCCTGCCGGGTGTCGCGCCGGTGGCGATGCAGCAGGGGCGCTATACGGCACGCTCGATTCGCAGCGGCACGCGCGGGCCGTTTCGGTATCACGACAAGGGCAACCTGGCGACGATCGGCCGCTCGCGCGCCGTCGCGGACATCAAGGGGATTCGCCTCAGCGGCTTTCCGGCCTGGGCGATCTGGCTCGCCGTCCACATCACGTACCTGATCGGCTTCGAGAACCGCCTGCTCGTGCTCGTCCGCTGGGCGTTCTCGTACGTGACCCGCAACCGCGGCGCCCGGCTGATCAACCGGGACGAGCTGTGACTAGGGCAGCGCCTCGCCCGCGATGCGGGCAGCCTCGGCGTACGCCGCCGCAGCGAGCCCGGCGCCGAACGTCAGCCGCGTCACGCCGAGCCGCTCGAGCTCGGCCGGCGCCGGCAACTCGGGTGTCGCGACGACGTTGACCGGCCCGGCGATGCGTCGGGCGAGCTCCGCGATCGCCCCGGCCGGGCACACGATCGGATAGACGCAGTCGGCACCGGCGGCCAGGTACTCGTTTCCCCGCGCGACCGCCTCGTCGACGTCACCGGCGTGGCGCAGGAACACGTCGATACGGGCGTTGAGGACGAGTCCCGGGACCGCCTCGCGGAGCTCGCGGATCACGTTCGCCTGCTCGTCGACGGGCACCATCGCGCCCGCCGTCGAATCCTCGAAGTTGATGCCGCTCAGCCCGACCTCCCAGGCCGCCCGGGCCGTGCCGACCGGATCGCCGTACCCGCGCTCGAGATCGCCGGTAACGGGCAGCTCGACCGCAGCGGCGATCCGTCCGGCCGCGCGGATCATCTCCCCGGCCGGCGCCTGCTCGCCGTCCTCGAACCCGAGCGACCGGGCGACGCCGGCACTCGTGGTGGCGAGCGCCCTGCACCCGGGGAGCGCCGCGAGCACGCGCGCGCTCGCGACGTCCCACGCGTTCGGGAGGACGAGCAGCGGCGGCGCACGGTGGAGCCTCCGGAGCAGCGCGGCCTTCTCGGCGGTGTCCATGCCGGGACGCTAGCCACCGGCGGCGGCCCCGCGAAGCCGGTACCCGACGCCCCACACGTTGTCGACCAGCCCGGCCTCGCCGCCGGCGTCGCGCAACTTGCGGCGAAGCCTCGACGCATGTGAATCGAGCGTCCGAGTTCGGCCCATCACGCGGTATCCCCAGACGTCGCGCAGCAGCTCCGCTTTCGTGAACACGCGGTCGGGCTCGCGCGCAAGCTGGAGCAGCAGGTCGTACTCCTTCTGGGAGAGCGCCAGGCGACGGCCGCTGACGCGCGCGTCTCGCGTACGGGTGTCGATGCGCACCGGTGGCGCGTCGACGACCGCCGGCGCCGGCGGGTGCACACGGCGCAGCACGGCACGGATTCGCTCGACGAGCTCCTGGTACTCGAACGGCGGGTCGAGGTAGTCGTCGCAACCGCGGCGAAAGGCGCGAATTCGATCGACCGCATCGGACTGCTCGCGCCCGAGGACGATGACCGGTGCTTGCTCCGCCCATCGCTCGACACTCGCGACGTCGCCGGCGAGCACGAGATCGGGACAGCCCTTGGCACCGACGAGTCGGAAGCCGTCCTGCGGGAGCTGCCGCGTGAGGAACCGGTGGGTCTCGGGCTCGGTGTCGGCGACGAGCAGCGCGGTGGCGGGCGACATGCGACGACCGTAGCCCGGCCGCCGCATGTCGGCTAGTCGTCCATCAGCGCGATTCTGTGTCGATCGATCCTCAGGCGTCCGCGACGGCCGTCGCCGTACCGCCCTCCACGGCCAGGTCCTTCGCGCGCCAGAGCAGGTATGTCAGCCAGATGAACAGACCCAGCAGCAGAAAGCCGTTCAACGGATGAAACGCGCCGGCCCAGCGGCCCGTGTTCGCCAGCACCGATTGCACGAAGAGATCGAACGGAAGGATGATCGAGACGATCCGCACCCTCCGGTCGGGGTGCCCCTAGGGGTTGGTCGTTCGGGCGACCGTACTAGAGACGACCGGAGCGGATCACGCTCCAGAGGAGCCAGAGCCCGAGCACGGTCGAAAGCGTAAAGCCCACGAGCGCGATCACGTTCAGCCCGAGGACATGGGGGCCCGTCTTCGCGAAGCTCCCGATCAGGCTCGACCCGATCAGCCCGCCGGCGACTATCAGCGCGATCACGAGCCGGTTGAAGAGCACGCCGAGCTTGGACATGAACTCGTCGAGCCCCTTGTGCACGAAGCCGACCTCGAGCTGGCCGTCCCGGACCAATTCGAGAGTGTCGTGGACCAGGTAGGGCAGATCCACCGCGGTCTGGCTGAGCCTCCAGCCCTCACGGCGCGCACGCGCAGCGACTCGCCGCGGCGTGAAACGTTCGATCATCAAGGCGCGCGCATACGGCTTGGCGACCTCGAACACGTTGAAGTCGGGGTATAGCTCGACCCCGACCGAGCCGAGCGTCGCGATCGCCTTGTCCAGGATCACCCAGCGGGTCGGCAGTCGCAGGTTCATCGAGTAGATGAGCGCAAACCCCTCCCTGATGATCTGGATCGGATCGATCTCCTGGAGGCTTGCGCCGTAGTAGCGGTGGTAGAGCTCCCGCAGCTCGGCGACGAATTCGTCTTCCCGCTCCTTCGGGTATCGCACACCGAGGTCAGACAGCCTCTTCGGCAGCAGCTCGATGTTCTCCGACGCGGCGTCGATGAACAGCCGCGTCAGCTTCGACATGTCGTCGTCGGTGAGCTTGCCGCTCAACCCGAAGTCGACGAGCCCGATCCGCTCGGGCGACAACACCAGGATGTTCGCCGGATGCGGGTCGCCATGGAAGAAGCCGTGCCGGAAGATCATCGCCATCCAGGTCTCGGCGATCAGGTACGCCAGCCGGCGCCGCTGGTCGATCGGCCAGCTCTCGAGATCGATGTCGGCGAGTTGCGTCCCTTCGAGCCGTTCCAGCGTCAACACACGCGGCCGTGTGTACGACCAGTAGACCCGCGGCACGGCGACATGCGGGTGCCCGGCGAAGTTGCGGTGGAAGACATCGGCGTTGCGTCCTTCGAGCCGATAGTCGAGCTCCTGACGGATCGAGCGCGCGAACTCGTCGACGATCTCGTTCGCATCCATGAAATCGAGCGCCCGGATCCGCTCCTTGGCGAGACGCGCCGCCTGGTACATCAACGACAGATCCGACTCGATCTGGCGCGGCGCATTCGGCCGCTGCACCTTGACAACCACACGCCTGCCGTTGGGCAGCACCGCACCGTGCACCTGGCCGATCGACGCAGCGGCGAGCGGGACCTCCTCGAACTCGAGGAACAGCCGCTCGACCGGCTGTCCGAGCTCGGCCTCGATCGTGCGCTCGACGTCCGCAAACGGGAACGGACGGACGTCGTCCTGCAGGCCGCGCAGCTCGGCGATGATGTCGGGCGGGACGACGTCGGGCCGCGTCGAGAGCAGCTGGCCGAACTTCACGAACGTCGGGCCGAGCTCGTCGAGCATCTCGCGGAGATGCCGGCCGCGGGCCGTCGATCCGTTGAGATCACTGCCTCGGCGGCCGTCGATGAAGTAGCCGAAGCCGTGCCGCACCGCGACCTGGGCGATCTCACTCATCCGGCCCAGGTTGCGCTGCTTCGAAGATGCAGCCACGCGCCTAGTCTTGCAGCCGGCCCGGTCTGGAGTGCCCTCTCTCTAGTGGATCCGGCGGATCGTGGCGCGCCAGGCGCCACGCGGGGCTGCGACGTCGACCGTGTCGCCGACCTTGCGACCGAGCAGCGCCACTCCGAGCGGCGAGGTCGGCGAGACCGTACCGGCACCGCCGAGCGCGCTGATCTCCACGGTCATCGTCTCGCCGGCGTCGGTCTCGACGTCGACGACCGACCCGACCCCGACCGCGTCGGACGACGCGTCCTCGACGATCTCGGCATTGTCGAGGCGCGACCGCAACGTGCGGATGCGGGCCTCGAGCAGACCCTGCTCGTTCTTCGCGGCGTGGTACTCGAAGTTCTCCGAGAGATCGCCGAACTCGCGTGCCTTCTTGATCGCGGCGACCGCCTCTGCGCGTCGTGGGCCCTCGAGCGTGGCCAGTTCCTCGTGGAGCGAGGCGGCCTGCTTCGCGGTCAACCGTTCGCTGCGCTCTACCACTTCGACGACCTCCCACGCCGTGACGTGTAGACGACGCGAGGCCGGGCGACCGTCATACCGGACTCCTCGAAGCGCTCCACGTGGCCGTGCAGCCGCGCGACGCGCGAGACGTCCGCCTGCTGCTCCGGAAGCACGAGCGTGATGCCGACGCCACCGCGGCCCGCGCGCCCGGTCCGGCCGACGCGGTGGGTGTAGACGTCGGGATCCTCGGGTGGGTCGTAGTTGATCACGTGCGTGACCTGGTCGACGTCGAGGCCGCGGGCGGCGACGTCGGTCGCGACGAGCGTGCGCACCTTCCCCGCATCGAAACGGGAGAGTGCGCGCTCGCGCTGCGCCTGGCCCTTGTCGCCGTGAATGGCGACTGCGTCGACGTCGTGACGACGCAGCTTCTCGACGAGCCGGTCGGCACCCGCCTTCGTCCTGACGAACACGAGCGCGAGACCGCGGTCCTCGTCACGGAGCAGGTCGACGAGCGTCGGCACCTTCGTGTCGGCCGTGACGGGCAGGAAACGATGATCGACCTCGCCGCTCCGGCGATCCTTCGGCAGCTCACCCTCGAACCGCGCCGGGAACTGGGTGTAGCGCCGCGCGAGCTCCCCAACCTCGCCGTCGAGCGTGGCCGAGAAGAACATCGTCTGCCGATCGCTGGACAGCAGGCGCACGATTCGGTCGACCTGAGGCTTGAAGCCCATGTCGAGCATCCGGTCGGCCTCGTCGAGCACGAGCACCTTGACCGCATCGAGCGACAGGAGCTTGCGGTCGACGAGATCCTGCAGCCGACCGGGAGTGGCGACGATCACGTGAGCGTCCTGCGCGAGGCGAGCCTGCGCCTTCAGGGGCACGCCACCGTAGACCGATGCGATCTTGATGCCGCCGGCGGCGACGACCTCGAGGTCCTCGGTGACCTGGGAGCAGAGCTCGCGGGTCGGGACGAGCACGAGGGCGGCGGGGCGGCGCTCGGACGGGCGGAGGCGCTGAACGATCGGGATCGCGAATGCGAGTGTCTTGCCCGAGCCGGTCGGGCTCTTGGCGAGGATGTCGCCGCCGCGCAGCGCCTCGGGGATCACGAGCGACTGGATCTGGAACGGCGTGTCGATGCCGCGGGCTGCGAGCACCTCGCAGACGGCCTCGGACGCGCCGAGTGAACGAAAGTCTGTCAGTTGTCTCAACTCCTTCGGACGTCGAGATCCCGTTCCGACGAAGGAGACGTGATCTCACGGGAGCACGGCCTATCCGCGCTCCGTCACATATCAAGGTAGCAGTCGCGCCGGACGGGATCGCTCAGTCTTCGAGCAGCCGCAGCCGATGCTCGAGCTGCGCGACGCGAAGCTCGAGCTCATCCCACTCGTCGCGTGTCACGAGCCCGAGCTCGCGTGCGAGCTCGCGGACGCGGCGCCGGGTTCCCTCACCGGCGCGCAACGCATCGCCGCGCCAGCGCGCCGTGGCCTCGTCGAGCAGAGAGCGAGCGTCGTCGATGCGCGGGCCGAGCAGCGCGAGGATGCGCTCGAGCGCATCGCCGTCGGACGGGCCGTTACCGGGCGCGTCCATGGGGCCGCGACTGCCGACGCTGACGTCGACGCGCGCGCTTTGCCGCGTCGTCGTCGGGTGCGCGATCGACGACCGCACCAACGCCCGACTCGACCGTGTCTACCGGAGCGTCCGGCGCCGGCTCTTCGACCAGCTCTTGCTCGGCCTCGGCGAGCAGCCGTTCGCCGGCGGCCCCCTCGGGAGTCACCTGCCCCTTGCGCTTCGCATACTCGGGCTCTCGTTCCTTCCACATCGTCAGCAGCGGCGCTGCGATGAAGATCGACGAGTAGGCACCCGACGTGATGCCGATGAGCAGGGCGAACGCAAAGTCCTTGAGCGTCGCGCCGCCGAAGAAGAAGAGCGCCGCCACCGGAAGGAGCGTGATGAACGTCGTGGCCAGCGATCTTCGGATCGTCTCCCAGAGTGAGATGTTGGCGATCGTCGCGAACGGCGCGCGGCGCAGGATCGGCACGTTCTCGCGGATGCGGTCGAAGATGATGATCGTGTCGTAGATCGAGTACCCGAGCACCGTCAGGACCGCGGCGACCGTCGACTCGGTGACCTCCCGCCCGGTGATCGAGTAGACGCCGATCGTGATCAGGACGTCGTGGATCATCGCGGCGATCACGGGGACCGCGAACGCGATGCCGTGGAAGCGGATCGTGATGTACAGGGTCACCATCAGCAGCGAGAAGAAGATCGCGATCAGTGCCGCACGGGCGATCTGGCGGCCGAAGCTCGACGACACGTTCTTGATGCTGGGTGTCCCGGAATGAGCCTGGGTGGTCAGCAGGTTCGTGAGCTTGTTCTGGTCGGTGCTGTTCAGCTTCTTCAGCTGGATCTGGAAGTTCTTGTAGTCCTCGCCCCCGTTCGTCGATGGGCCACGGCCCTGGACGATCGCGTCGCTGTGTCCGATGGCCGCGGTCTGCTCGCGCACGGTCGAGAGGGACGTGTAAGCCTTGGTGTTGAAGGTGATCTGAACGCCGCCCCTGAAGTCGATGCCGAGGTTGAGGCCGCGGATGCCGAGCGAGACCAGGCTGACCAGGATCACGACGCCCGAGATCGCGAACCAGGTGTTCCGCCGGCGCATGAAGTCGATTTGCAGGAACTTCAGCCCCTGCTGGCCGGCAGCTCCCATGAAGCTCGGGTTGTCGAACCAGCGGAACCCGGAGAGCAGGCCCAGCATCGCCCGCGTCGCCGCGACCGCCGTGACCAGCGACACCACGGTGCCGATCAGCAGCATCAGCGCGAAGCCCTTGACCTCCGCGGAGGCGACCGCGAACAGGATCAGCGCCGTGATCACGGTGACGACGTTCGCATCGATGATCGTGTGGAAGCCCTTTGCGTACCCGTCCGCAATCGCCTTGCGCATGGTCTTCCCAAGGCGCACTTCTTCCTTGATCCGTTCGAAGACCACGATGTTCGCGTCGGCCGCGACGCCGATCGTCAGGATCAGGCCGGCGAAGCCGGGGAGCGTCAGCGTGACGGGTACCAGCAGGATCGCGCCGTACATCAGCGCGGCGTAGATGCCGAGGCCGAGCACTGCGACGAGACCGAGGAACCGGTAGGCGAGGAGCAGGAAGATCATCACTGCGATCAGGCCGCCGATCGCCGCGTTGCGCGCCTGCTTCAGCGAGTCCTTGCCGAGCGTCGCCGAGACGTCGGTGCGCTCGAGCGTGATGAAGTTCACCGGCAGCGCACCCGTCTGCAACACGAGCGCCAGATCCTTGGCCTCCTTCAGGCTCTGCAGGCCGGTGATCTGCGCGCCGTTGCCCGTCGGGTCGATGCCCTGCGGGTTCTGGGTGTAGTCGATCTGCGGGAACGAACGAATCTCGTTGTCGAGGACGATCGCGAAGTGCT
Source organism: uncultured Thermoleophilia bacterium (assembly GCA_963742605.1). GTDB lineage: Bacteria > Actinomycetota > Thermoleophilia > Gaiellales > Gaiellaceae > PALSA-600. Next base: position 667,996 of record CAVUNA010000007.1, read on the forward strand.
GCGGTGTCTGCTGGATCGCGCCGCGGATCGCCTCGTTCTTCGTGACCTCTTTGAAGATCTTGTTGCCCTTGCTCTTGAACTGCATCAGCACGACGGGCTCGCCCGTTGTCGGGTCGAAGTCCTGACGGGTCCCGGAAAGGCTCAGCTGGTCGCCGTCCATGTTCGGGTACTTGCCGTCGGTCGCGTACCGGTCGTCCGGATACTCCCCGTGCTTGAACAGGTAGTAATCGGTCTTGCCGGCGGGCGGGACCCCGGTCGGGTTCGCGTCACCCGGGCAGACCGAGGAGCTGGCCGCCGTGCAGGTGATCACGACCGTCTTCGCCGGCACCGGAAGCACCTTGGCGTCCTTCGGCACCTTGCCGCGGTACGGGTCGAGGAGCCCGGGATTGCCAGTCGTCGGGTCGCGGTGCAGGCTGGCGGTCGGCCCGCCGATCCGATGCCACGTCGTCGTGGTCTTCTTGTTCTTCCCGGTGCCCGTCGTCGTGGTCGTCTTCTTGAAGAGCGCGTACTGGCTCGGCGTGCCGTGCTTGGCGGATGCCTGGACGCGAGAGAGGAGGTCGTAGAGGCTCGTCGTGGCCACCGGCGTGCCGGTCGCCGAGACCGAGGGCGGAACGAGTGACGGCTCGAGGTCGTAGAGCTCCAGCTTCGCCGTCGAGCCAATCAGCTTCGCCGCGGCCGCCGGGTCGTGCACGCCTGCGAGCTGAATCACGATCTCGTTCGAGCCCTGCTTCTGGATGTGCGGCTCGGAGACGCCGAGCTTGTCGACGCGGTTCCGCATGATCGTGACCGAGCGGTCGAGGTCGGAGGCGGTGAGCTGATGACCCTTCGGCGGCTGTGCCTTGAGGACCACTTCGAGGCCGCCCTGCAGATCGAGGCCCTTGCGCAGCGGGCGGTGGGCGGGCGACCCCGACCAGCCGATCAGGACGACCCCGGCGATGGCCGCCAGGATCAGCACGATCAGCGTCAGATGGGAGCGGCGTGAAGACACGCCGGCACAGGTTAGCGCGGCTCCTCGTCGGCCCCGTTAGCCCAATCGGGCCGTTTCTCCTCACCATTTGGTTCGACCTCGACGTCCACCTCACGGGCCACCGCGGCCACCGCCCGGCGATCGAGCGTGACGACCACGCCCGGCGCGATCTCGAGCTGCAACTCGCTCTCGCCGAGCTCCTTGACCCTGCCGTGGAGCCCTCCGGCGGTGATGATCTCGTCGTCAACGACCACCGAGTCCTGCATGCCCGAGTGGGCCCGCTGGCGCCGTCGCGAGGGAATGACGAAGACGAGCCAGACCGCGCCGAGGATCACGATCAGGATCAGGAATCCGTCCATTCCAGCCTTTCGAGTCGGTCGCGCTTGTAGGCGTCGAACGTGCCGCTTGTGATCGCGTCGCGTGCGCCGCGGGTCAGCGCGACGACGAATCGTAGATTGTGGAGCGACAGCAGGCGCAGTCCGAGCAGCTCGTTCTGGTTCACGAGGTGGCGGATGTAGGCGCGGGTGAAGCGCGAGCAGGCCGGACAGTCGCAGTCCGCCTCGAGGGGTCGTTCGTCGCGGGCGAAGCGCGAGCCGCGAAGGTTCAGTCGGCCGGAGGCGGTGAGCGCGCTGCCGGTGCGTGCGGTGCGTGTCGGCAGCACGCAGTCGAACAGGTCGACGCCGGCTTCCACCACCTCGAGGATGCCCTCCGCGTCGCCGATCCCCATGAAGTACCGCGGACGGTCGGCGGGCATGAGTGCGGCCGCCCAGTCCGTCGTCGCGAACATCGCTGCGCGGTCCTCGCCGATCGCGAGCCCTCCGATCGCGTTGCCGTCGAGGTCGAGCGCGGCGATCTCCTCGATCGACCGGCGTCGAAGCTCTTCGTCGATGCCGCCCTGGCTGATACCGAAGCGGAGCTGTCCGTCGGCCCGCGGCGAAGCTGCCTGCCGCTCCGCCCAGTGCGTCGTTCGCCGCACCGCCTCGGCCAACTCGCGGCGCGACACGCCCGGCGGTGGAACCTGGTCGAGGCACATCGCGATGTCGCTGCCGAGGTTCTGCTGGATGCGGGCTGCCAACTCGGGCGTGAAGTGCGTCGAGCCACCGTCGTAGACGTTGCGGAACGTGACTCCTTCATCGTCCACACGCGCGATCGTGTCGCGCAGCGAGAAGACCTGAAAGCCGCCCGAGTCGGTGAGGATCGGCCCGTCCCACGCCATGAAGCGGTGCAATCCGCCGAGGCTCGCGATCAGCTCGTCGCCCGGCCTGAAGTGCAGGTGGTACGTGTTCCCGAGCACGATCTGGGCGCCGAGCGCGCGCACCTCCCCCGGGTCGAGCATCTTCACCGTGCCCTTCGTCCCCACGGGCATGAACGCGGGCGTCTCGATCTCCCCGTGCGGCGTCCGCAGGACGCCGGCCCGCGCCCGCCCGTCCCCGGCGACCACTTCGAAGACACGTCCGTCGGAGACCGGTCCCGTTGCCAGGCAAGGGTGACGAATGTGTGACGAATCATCCACAGGCGGGGTCATTCCGCTCTCCAAGCGGAACGACCGCTGCCCAAGGAGCCATGGCCCTTCGCCAGGCAAAGGTGACAGAACTGCAACGACGTCACAGGATCAGCATCGCATCGCCGAACGAGTAGAAGCGATAGCGCTCGGCGATCGCGTGGCGGTAGACGCCACGGACCTCCTCCACGCCGGCGAAGGCCATCACGAGCGCGAGCAGGGTCGACCGTGGAAGGTGGAAGTTCGTGAGCAGCGCGTCGACGCGCTCGAACCGAAAGCCCGGCGTGATGAACAGCTCCGTACGACCCGTGAGCGGGCCGCCGCGGGCGAGCGTCTCGAGCACCCGCACCGTCGTCGTCCCGACCGCGAGCACACGTTCGGCCGACCTGATCCGCTCCCACGCCGCCGGACGCACCGCATACCGCTCCCCGTGGATGCGGTGCTCCTCCACCACGTCGGCCTGCAACGGCCGGAACGTGTCGAGCCCGATGTGCAGCGTGACCTGTTCCACGTCCAGCCGAGCGAGGAGGTCGGGCGTGAAGTGCAGCCCCGCCGTCGGGGCCGCCGCGGAGCCCCGCTCCCGCGCATAGACCGTCTGGTAGCGCTCTGCGTCCTCCAGCGTCTCCGTGATGTACGGCGGCAGCGGGACGATGCCCGTCGGCTCGCCGTGCAGACACACGAGCCAGCGACCCTCGCCGAGATGCTCGAGGAACTCGACCACGCCGGCGCGACGACCCGCCTGCAGGCGCCGCGTCGGACGGGCCAGCGCCTCCCAGACGTGATCGCCACGCCGCTCGAGCAGGAGGACCTCCCCGCGCGGCGAGGAGATCGGGATGCGCGCGGCGATCACGCGCGTGTCGTTGACGACCACGAGCGTCCCGGGCGTGAGCTCCTCGACGAGTTCGGCGAACCTGCGGTCGCGCACCGCACCCGACGAACGCTCGTAGACCAGGAGCCGTGACTCGTCGCGCCGCTCGGCCGGCCGCTGCGCGATCAAGTCGGGTGGCAGGTCATACTCGAGCTCGCGACTGTCCATCCGGTGCGGACGCTAGCGTCGGCCTCCATGGACGAGTTGCGTGAGGCTCTCCGCGACGGGTTGCGTGACGAGGCGGCACCGATCGCACGCCGGCTCGCGGAGGTGAAAGGGCTTTCGAACAACGCCGCCCGCCGGCTCGAGCGGATCGAGTCGACGCTCGATTCCGAGCGGTTGGCGAGAGTCGACGATCTGGCCCTGCTGGTCGAGCTACTGACCGAGGGTTGGCGGGCGATGAATGCTCGGCTCGAGCGCATCGAGGCGGCGCTGGCCAAGGACGTCGCGACGATCGTGCCGCTGCGCGAGAGCGCCTAGGACGTACGAACCGGCAGGACGAGCTCGAAGCGCGAGCCCTTCCCGACCTCGCTCTGCAGATCGAGGTTACCGCCGAGTGCGCCCGAGAGCTCACGCGCGATCGGCAGCCCGAGGCCCGTCCCACCCCCGACGTGTGAGACGAACGGGCGGAAGATCCGCTCGCGGCTCTCCGCCGGGATGCCCGGGCCGGAGTCCTCGACCGCGACGTGAACCGTGCCGTTTCTCTGCGCGAGCTCGAGCGATATCCGGCCGCCGTCGGGCGTCGCCTTGAACGCATTCGAGAGCAGGTTGCCGACAACCTGCAGCACGCGGTCCCCGTCCGACTCGATCACGGGCCGGTCGTGAAGCTCACAGCGATACTCGATCGACCGCCGCTGGGCCTCGTCGCGGTAGCGCTCGAATGCCTGCCCCAGCAGATCGCCCATGTCGACCTCTTCCTGGGTGACCGTGAAGCGGTGCGTGTCGAGCTTGGCGAGGTCGAGGATGTCGCCCACGAGCCGCTCCAGTCGCTGGGCCTCGTGCTCGACGGTCTCGAGCGACTGCTGCTCGAGCTCCGGGTCCTGCACGAGACCTTCGCGAAGCGCGGCGACGTGCCCTCGAATCGCAGTGAGCGGCGTCCTCAGTTCGTGCGAGACCGACATCAGGAAGTTGCGCTCCATCGCCTCGACCTCGGCGAGGCGATGGGCCATCTCCCCGAACCGCTCGGAGAGGTGGCCGAGCTCACCGGGCGCGTTCGGAGGCACTCGAACGTCGTAGTTGCCGCCGGCAACGTCGTCAGCGGCCCGCGACAACTGCACGACCGGGCGCACGATCCGGCGCGAGAGGTACCAGGCGAGCAATCCCGCGACGGCGAGCCCGAGCAGTCCGGCGAGCGCGAGCCGTTCGATCAACGACCGAACGCGTTTGCTGATGTCCGTCTTCGGCTGCGCGACGACGACTGCGCCCACGGATTTGGATCCGATGATGAGCGGATTCGCAACGGCGATGAAGGTGCGATTCACACCCGGCGGCTTGAACTCGAACGAAAGCGACTTGCCGGAGGTCCAGTCGATCGTCTTCAACGGCAGACGCGGAAGCCCGAGGTTCGCCTTCTGCCCCGGGAAGGGCTGATTCGGGCCGATCCAGTAGAGCTTGGCGCCGGTGGCGAGCCGCAGGTTGGCAGCCGCGAACGTCGGCGCCTTGCGGTCTCCCGCAGCGTTCCCGTAGCCCTCTTTGATCGCGTTGGTGTAGAGCGCAGCGATGCCGTGTGCCTCGCGGCTGAGTTGCGAGATCGCCTGATCGCGGGCGAACTGTTGAAACAGGGTGACCGCGATCGCCGTGGTGACCACGCCTGCCAGCACGATGCCGGCGAGGAAGATGAGCGGCAGCTGGACCCGCAGCGACCTCAGAGACCTGAACATCGCTCTAGGTTTTCGTCTTCTCCTTGCGTGCATCCTTCGCGGGCGACACCTTGTAGCCGACGCCCCAGACGGTGACGATCGGCGAGGCCTCGCCCAGCTTGCGGCGCAACTGGCGCACATGCACATCGACCGTCCGCGTGTCGCCGGCGAAGGTGTATCCCCACACTCGCTCGAGCAGCTGGTCCCGCGTGAGCACGAGCCCGCGGTGGTCGAGGAGCTCCCAGAGCAGGTCGAACTCCTTCGGTGCGAGCTGAATCTCCTCGCCGTCGACCGTGGCCTCGCGGCGACCCGAGTCGACGCGAAGGTCACCGTGGACGATCACTTCGGTCTCGCGCTCCCGGCGCTCCGGAGCCGCGCGGCGCAGGATCGACTTGACCCGGGCGACGAGCTCACGGGGATTGAACGGCTTCGTCAGGTAGTCGTCGGCGCCGACCTCGAGGCCGATGATCTTGTCGACGTCCTCGTCGCGCGCGGTCAGCATCAGGATCGGCACGTCGCTCGACTGCCTGATCCGCCGACAGACCTCGATCCCGTCGATGTCGGGAAGCATCAGGTCGAGCACGATCAGCGACGGCGCCTCCTCTGCAACCTTGGCAAGCGCGTCGCCTCCCGTTGCAGCGGTACGGACGCCGTAGCCGGCGTTCTTGAGGTAGAGCGAGACGAAGGACGCGATCGATCCTTCGTCCTCGACCACGAGAATGTTCGCGGTCGGACTGGTCATGCTCAGGGGCCCGTCGTGGCCGGCGGCTTCGGCGTGCCGAACCGGACGGTGAGTGGATCGAGGATCGGAACGGGCTTCCACTTGCCGCCGCCGAGCGCATAGTCGCCGTCGTCGACCACCGTGAGCGACGGCACGATCGTGGCCTTCCCGACGCCGACGGCTGTCAGGTCGATCCCGCTGCCGTTGGTGAACTGGAGCTTGTAGCCGGTTCCGTTGATCCTGAACGTCAGGTCGCGCCCCACGTAGACAACCGATCCGTCCGCAAGCACCTTCGAAGGCTTGTCCGCACCGGTGACCGAGATGTCACCGGGGACTGCGGTCGGGTCGCTGACCGTGAGCGCCCCCTTGTCCATCTGCCCCCAGAGCACTCCGTCGCCGGCGATCGTGACGTTCCCGTAGACCGCGCTGAGCTCGAGCGCACCATCGCCCGCCGAGCCGTAGGCCGCGAGGGCGGCCGGGACGACGACGAGACCTGCGAGCAGGATGAGAGAAAGCCGACGCATTCGACAGAACAAGTGTTTCTGCAGCGATTATGCCGGTCGTGAGGGAGTTGTAAGGAGTTTGCTAGGTGCGGGTGAGACTGGACGCCTCGCCGCGAGCTTGTAGCGTCGCCCCGCCGTGCACGATCTGACGAGCTTTGGCCTGGCAATCCTGGTCGTCTCCGCCGCCTTGCTCGCGGCGCTCCTCCTGGCCAAGCTAAGCGCGCGGCTCGCGGTTCCCTCCGGCGCGGTGTTCCTGCTCGCCGCGGCCGGCGCGTCCGCGATGTTCCCGGCCCTGGTCGTGCGAGTCGAGACGGTGGAGCGCATCGCGACCGTCGCGCTGATCGTGATCCTGTTCCAGGGAGGCTCCTCGATCGGGCTTCGCCGGTTCCGGCCCGCTGCGATCCCGATCGCCTCGCTCGGCGTGGTCGGCACGTTCGCCTGCGCCGGGCTGGTCGCCGCCTTCGCGCACGTGGCGTTCGGGCTCGGCTGGCTGACCGCCGGTCTCCTCGGTGCGGCCGTCGCTCCGACCGATCCGGCGGTGATGTTCTCCGTGCTCGGCGACATCGAGATCCACGGGCACACCGGGACGATTCTCGAGGGCGAATCCGGAGCGAACGATCCGGTCGGCATCGCGCTGATGGTGGGTCTGATCGAGCTGGCCACCCATGCCGACGCCAGCTTCTGGATCGTCGTCCGCGTCTTCAGCGAGCAGATGGCGATCGGGCTCGCCCTAGGTATCGCGGGTGGGCTCGTCGCGACCCGCCTGCTGCCGCGGGTGGCACTGCCCTCGCCGGGTCTCTACACGCTCCGCACGCTCGCGCTGGCCGGCGTCGTCTACGGCGTCACGGCGGTAGCGCACGGCTCTGGATTCCTCGCGGTGTTCGTCACCGGCGTGATCGTGGGTGACCTGGAGGCGCCGTTCAAGCACGAGGTCGAGATCTTCGAGGACGGCCTCGCTGCACTCGCCGAGATCGTCGTGTTCGTCGCGCTCGGGCTGACCATCGGCATCTCGTCGATCGCGTTGGCGCGGTTCGGAGAAGGGTTCGCCGTCGCCGCGTTCCTCGCCCTGCTCGCCCGTCCACTCGTCGCCGGCGCCCTCCTCGCCCCCGTGAGGCTCACCAGAGGAGAGCGGTTGTTCGTGATCTGGGGCGGGCTCAAGGGGGCGGTGCCGATCCTGCTCGCCGCGTTCGCGGTCGCCGCGCACGTCGACGATGCACGCCGCATCTATCAGGTCGTGTTCGTCGTCGTCCTCACGTCGGTGCTCCTGCAGGGGAGCACGATCGCGCTCGCCGCGAGACGGTTCGGTGTCGACATCCGCCGTCAGGCGTAGTTGCGGCAGCCCTCGCCGGGATCACAGGCGCTCGACTACGCCGGCGATCGCCATCCCGAAGCCGACGCACATCGACGCGACTCCGTAACGCGCGCCGCGTCGCTCGAGCTCGTTGACGAGCGTGGCGGTCACGCGCGCACCGGTCGCCCCGAGCGGATGGCCGAGCGAGATCCCGCCACCGTTCGGGTTGACGTCCGCGAGACGGTCGCCCAGATCGAGATCGCCGACGGTCTGCAGGACGACCGACGCGAAAGCCTCGTTCACCTCGAAGACGGCGACGTCGTCGAGCGTAATCCCGGCCCGCGCGAGCGCCTTGCGAATCGCCTCGGGGTTCCCGTGGAGCATGCGCGTCGGGTCGACGCCGGCCAGTCCGAAGCCGGCGAAGCGGGCCCGCGGCTCGAGCCCGAACCGGGCGCATGCCGCTTCGCCCGCGATCAGCACGGCAGCCGCCCCGTCGACGATCTGCGACGCGTTTCCGGCCGTGACGACGCCGTCGGGGCGGAACGCAGGCGACAGCCCGGCGAGCGCCGCAGCAGACGTGTCGCGTCGCGGCGTCTCGTCGACTGCGAAGACGGCAGGCGCCGCGACGGCGGCACCCCCGGCTTGTAACAGACTGTTACTTGGTCGGGGATCCGCATCCGGCTCGGGCAGGTCGATCGGGACGATCTCGCGCTCGAATCTTCCGCCGTCGATCGCGGCGATCGCCCGACGATGCGACGTGAGCGAGTACTCGTCGAGCGCTTCGCGACTCAGCCTCCACTCGTCGGCGATCAACTCGGCCGAGATGCCCTGGGGGACGATCTCGTAACGATCGGTGACGAGGGCCGACAGAGAGCCTCCGTTCGAGCCCATCGGGACCCGGGACATCATCTCGACGCCTGCGGAGACCACCACGTCGAGCTGCCCCGCGGCGACCGCCGCAGCGGCGTTGAAGTTCGTCTGCATCGACGAGCCGCACTGTCGATCGACCGTCGTTCCGCAGACGTCGACGGGCCAGCCCGCCGCAAGCACGGCCATCCGCCCGATGTTCCAGCCCTGCTCACCGATCTGCGTGACGCAACCCATCTGCACGTCGTCGACGACCGCCGGATCGAGCCGTGCGCTCTCGACGAGGCCGTTCAGAACCTGAGCGGCGAGGTCGTCGCCCCGCAGGGCGGAGAGCGTGCCGTTCCGACGGCCGATCGGAGAGCGAACGGCCTCGACGATGTACGCGTCCATCACCTCAACTGTAGACGGGCACCCACGGTTTCCCGTGGTGAGCGAGGTAGACCCGCGACGGTTTCAGCTCGTGGATGCGCAGGATCGACGGCGTCGAACCGTCGATCAGCTCGCGCATCGAGTACGTCACGTCGCCGCCCAGGACGACCACCCCGTCCCCCGTGTCGACGATCACCGACTGATGGCCCACCGAGTGGCCAGGCGTCGACAGCACCGAGACGCCGTCGAACAGGTCGACGTCACCGTCGAGCTCGACGTACGTCTCTCCCGCGAATCGCACCCACTCCTCGAGGTAGTCCGGCGCCAGCGCGGCGGCGAGCTCCGCCCGCTGAACATAGGTGGGTGTGCCGGCGAACCGCCGGTTGCCGCCGCAGTGGTCGAAGTGGAGGTGCGTGTTGATCACCGCGACGACGTTCCCGAGGTCGGGCCAGGGACGGAGTCTCGGCGCCCAATCACGGTCGAGCTCGGGCGTGGAGTCGATCATCCCGGTATCGACGAGGATCGTCCCCTCGGGGCGGCGAATGGCCCAGCCGTAGACCGGCCAGACGGCGCCCTCGACCGTCACGTCGCAGAAGTGGACCGGCACGACTTCCATCAGTCGGCGTAGACGCCCTCGACAGCGACGACGCGCCGACGATCGAAGATTGCATTGACGACGACGAACGCGACCACCGCGTAGACCCATCCCGCCAGGCAGTCGACGGCGTAGTGCTCACCGGTGTAGACGAGCGCAAGCGCCATCGCGACGGGATAGACGGCGAGCACGGGTCGGAGCCACCACGGCACGATCGACCAGAAGAACAACGTGAACAGGAGCGCATAGCCGGCGTGCAGCGACGGCACCGCGGCCACGTTGTTGGCGTAGTGGACCCCGTGTTCGAACAGTGCGTCGAAGTGCGCGACCGGGACGTGCTTCCACACGATCGGGACAATCCGGTTCGACTCGCCGAAGTTCCCCTGCTGCGCGGCCATCCACGGTGGCACAGCCGGATAGAGGACGTACGTCGCGAACCCTGTGAGCGTGAGCATGCAGACCATCCACGCGTAGCGTCGGAAGCGGTCGTGCGCGAACGTCCAGAGCGCGGCCGCCGCGATCAGCGTGACGAGGAAGTGCGTCAGGTAGACGAACCAGGCGAGGAAGTCCCACCACCGCACGTGCTGGGCCCCGTGCCAGAGGTACGACTGCAGCCTGACCGTCGGCGCGGGCGTCCCGAAGAGGGCGTTCTCGAGCCTGATCTGGGGAAACTCGTGAGCCGGGAAGAGCAGACCGTCCGCGACTCCGCGAAGCAGGTCGTAGACGAGGAGCAGGGCGATGAACGGCGCCCAGTCGACGAGCAGCCGGGGCAGTCGGTGGCGCAGATTGCTGGCGGAGAAGGCGACCATCCCGGCGAGCAGCCAGATCAGAACCAGCTCCCGGGACGTAGGCACGCCGAAGCCGACGACGAGAACGAGCGTCGCTACCGCCCACACGAGCGGCGCGCCGATCCGCACGGCGCTCACGGGGGGCATTCTCACATTTAGTCTTCGGTCGACATGGCGACCACCGTCACCGACCATCTGCTGCCGATCGGCGGCCAACGGATCGAGACCGGATCGTGGCTCGAGGTGCGGTCGCCGTACTCGGGCGACGTCGTCGGGCGCGTCGCCGCGGGCGGGAGCGCCGAGACTCGCCGCGCGCTCGACGCTGCCGACGATGCTCTTCGTCGCCCGCTTCCGGCACATGAGCGGGCACGGATCCTCGATGCGATCGCGGGGCTCCTGCGAACGCGCAACGATGATGCTGCGCGCACGATCTCGGCCGAAGCCGGCAAGCCGATGAAGGCGGCACGCGTCGAGGCGGCACGCGCAGCCTCGACCTACACGTTCGCCGCCGTCGAGGCGCGAAAGCTCGCAGGTGAAGTCGTCCCGATGGACGCTTCCACCGCGGGCGAGGGCAAGCTCGCGTTCACGCTCCGGCTGCCGATCGGGATCGTCGGGGCGATCTCGCCGTTCAACTTCCCGCTCAACCTGGTCGCTCACAAGATCGCGCCTGCGCTCGCAGCCGGCTGCCCGGTCGTCCTCAAGCCGGCCGGGGTCACCCCGCTCTCGGCACTGTTTCTCGCCGGCCTCGCCGAGGAAGTCGGATTGCCGCCCGGCTGGCTGAACGTCGTCGCCGGCCGCGCCGCACCGATCGGCGACGAGCTCGTCGCCGACGACAGGGTCAAGCTGATCACGTTCACCGGGTCGGGCGCGGTCGGTTGGGGCCTGGCGGAGCGTGCTCACCGCAAACGAGTGAAGCTCGAGCTCGGGAACGCGACGCCGGCCGTCGTCTGCGCCGACGCACCCGACGGGACCGCGGCCAAGTTGGCCGCGAACGCATTCTCCTTTGCCGGCCAGAGCTGCATCTCGGTGCAGCGCATCTACGTCGCCGTCGAGGCCTGGGACGAGTTCGTCGCCGACTTCGTGCCCGCCGTCAAGGCGCTGAAGGTCGGCGACCCGGCAGACGAGGACACCGACGTCGGACCCTTGATCTCGCGCGGTGAACGTGACCGCGTCGCCGAGTGGATCCGGGAATCGAGCGGCGAGGTGCTCACCGGTGGGAACGAGACCGCCGACGGACTGCTCGAACCAACCGTGATCGCCGCGCCCGCGCCCGAAGACAAGGTGCAGTGCGAGGAGGTGTTCGGCCCGGTCGTGACCCTGACGCGCACCCAGAGCCACGACGAGGCGATCGCGCTGGCCAACTCGACCCGTTACGGCTTGCAGGCAGCCGTCTTCTCACGTGACCTCAGGGTCTGTCTCGACAGCGCGCGCCGACTCCAGTTCGGAGGCGTCACCGTGAACGAGGCCCCGACGTTCCGGGCCGACCAGATGCCGTACGGCGGCGTCAAGGCATCCGGGAACACGAAGGAAGGCCCGGCCTGGACGGTGCACGAGATGACCGAAGAGCGTCTCGTCGTCATCGAGCTGTAGCCGATCGACCATCTAGACTTTCTCTCGCATGTCGCCGCTCCATCGCCGGCGTTCCGACGCTGACGGAATCGCACCGCGGCGCCCGCAGCCGGGGGTGCTCCGTCGCGAGCGACGCCTGTTGCAGAAGGCGCGTGCCGAGGCGCTCGCCGACCTCGGCGGCCTGCTCGTCGAGATGTACCGCCGCGGTGGCTTCCGCGAGGATCTGCTCGCCGAACGCTGTGCCGGCGTGGTCGGGATCGACGCGCGCCTCGCCGAGATCGAAGATCTTCTGCACGCGCGCCGCCACCTGCCGAGGTGTGAGTGCGGCGCACCCGTGCTGCGAGGCTCGCACTTCTGTCCGAACTGCGGTCGAACCCTGGATCCCGATGGGGGCGCCGGTCCGGACGTTCCGTCGGAAGACACGGTCCTCGCGTCGCGGCCCGACGCCTGAACGGCGTGTCTGCCGGCCCGGAGACGCCCACGGACGAGCGGCTTGCCGCGATCGCGGGTACCGACGAGAGCTGCCCGCGGTGCGGCGCCCGCCGCGACCACGGCCAGGAGTATTGCCTCGACTGCGGGCTTCTGCTTCCGAACGTCGCGGGCACGGTGCCCGCGCTGCGCCGCCGCTGGCTGCGCATCTTCGGCTGGTACCCCGGTGACTTCGTCTGGGCAGCGCTCCTCGCGCTGCTCGTCGCGATGATCGGTACGGCAGCGGCGATCGTCGTCAGCGAGCGGCGTGCTCAGCAAGGCCCGCGCTCGTTCGACGCCGCCACCGCAGCGATTCCGGTTCGTGCGCCGGCGGCGGAGCCGCCAAAAGGGCTCCGTGCCCGTGTCGGCGTGGGAAAGCTGCCGAAGGCGCCCGAAGCGAGCGGAGCTCGGCCGGGCCGCCTGACCTGGCCGAAGAACGCCAACGGCTGGACGATCGTGCTCGTCTCGTACCCGAAGACAACCGGTCGCATCGAGGCACTCGACAAGGCGACCGCGGCGGCGAAAGCCGGCCTCGGCCAGGTCGGCGTGCTGGATTCGAGCCGTTTCGCGAGCCTCCAGCCCGGGTATTTCGTGGTGTTTGCGGGTATCTACGGCTCACAGACGGATGCGGACACGTCCGTTCCGACCGTGCGGGCGGCAGGCTTCGCCGGCGCCTACTCGCGACAGATCGCACGATGATTCGTTTGCTGGGCTGAAAACATTTGTAACAGCGCCGGGGACGGTGTAGAGTGGCCGTCGGGTCTCCTGAAAGCGCCAAGAATGTGACGAATGTGACGCCTGCAAAGGGCCGCAGCTCGAGTCTCAAGGAGAACACGTGACGCCTATGGACGAGCGGATCCTGCATATCCAGCACTGCATGTATCAGTACTCGCGAGCGATTTATCGCTCGATCAGAGATCTGATCGACCCGTACGTCGACCCGCGGACCCGGCTCGAGTACCGCCGTGAGGTGCTCTTCGCCTGCGAAGGCACGATGGAGCGTCTCGCGGCCGACCCCCACTACTTCGCGAAGCCCGACCGGGCATTGTTCGGCGACATCCGCCGCTATTTCCCGATCACCGTCCAGGCCCAGGTCGCGTGGGCCGTCTCCGAAGGTGTGAGCGCAGCGGTCGATTTCGTCGAGGGACAGATCGAGGCCGGTGCGTTCGACGGCGGCGTTGCCCGCTGTCGCGCGACGACCCGCAAGGGCAAGCCGTGTCAGCGCACCCCGCTCCCGGACCGCGACTACTGCCCGTCGCACCAGCACCTCGAACGAAGCCGCGTCGCTGCGTGACGCGCTAGCTCCGTCCGGCCGATAGGCTCCGGAACGGAACGTGAGTCATGACACTGACAAGCTGATTCGTCAGCTCTCGTTGGTCGCGTTCCTGATGGCCGAACGGCGACCGCTGACTGCGCGCGACATCAAGTCGAACGTCGAGGGCTACCAGGAGATGAGCGACGAAGCGTTTGCGCGGCGCTTCTACTCGGACCGGGCGGAGCTCGTCGCGCTCGGGGTGCCACTCGACAGCCAGCGTGACGAGTTCACGGGCGAAGAGCTGTACACGCTGCGCTCGGAGCGCTACTTCCTGCCCGAGCTCGAGCTGGACGACGAGGAGCTGGCCGCACTTCAGACCTGCTTCTACCTCCTCGAGGGGCGCTTCGCGTACGCCGAGCCCTTGCGGCTCGCGCTGCAGAACCTCGCACTCGGCCGGTCGGCGGGCAGCCTTGCCGCTCCCCCCACGGACACGGCGGTGCGCGCACTCGTCCGCGATCCTGACTACTCGCCCGAGCTTCAGGGCCGCCTCGGCAAGCTCGAGGGCGCGATCTCGAAGCAGCGCACGGTGAAGTTCCGCTACTGGTCGATCTATCGAGACAGCGAACAGGAGCGGACGCTCAATCCGTACGCCCTGCTCCCGGAGAACGGCTCGTGGTACGTGATCGGCCACGACCTCGACCGCAACGACATCCGCACGTTCCGTGTCTCGCGGATCCGCTCGGACATTCGCTTCGCCACGCGCCGAGAACGCGACTTCAGATTGCCGCCCGAGTTCGACGTCGAGCAGTACCGCGGCCGCGCCGAGTGGCAGTTCGGCGACGACGTCGGCGAGGCGCGCATCGAGGTGGCGCCCGACACGGCCTGGTGGGTCGAGCGCGCCTACGGGGGCGAACGCAACGACGTCGACGGTGACGTGTTCTCGACGCGCTACGCGTCGTCCGAACTGCTCGCCCGCTGGATCCTTCGCCAGGACGGACGCGCCGTCCCGCTCGAGCCGTCCGAGCTGAGGCGGCTGGTGGTCGAGGGCGCGCGCGCCGCCCGCGCGGCCCATGAAGGGGCGCCCCCCACGCCCGCCGGACCCGCCGAGCCCGGCGCGATCGCCGCTGTGGCCGACCGCCCCGCCGGCCCCGTCGCGCCCGAGCGCTTCGGAGTCCTGCAGTCGCTGCTCGCCTACCTGCTGACATCGTGCGGCGACGGGCGCAGTGGCGTGCTGCCGGCGGCCGAACTCGCCGAGCGGTTCGCGATCCCACCCGAGCAGTTGGAGGAGCACCTCTCGCTGCTCAACCTGGTGAACTTCGGCGGCGGCTGCTACGCCGTGTACGCCGAGCTGCGCGGGGACGAGGTCTTCGTCGACAAGGAGCTGTTCGGCGACACATTCCGCCGGCCGCCACGCCTGACGCCGCTCGAGGCGAGGGCGATCCGACTTGCGCTCGAGTTCGTCGGCCCGATGATCGCGGCCGGCGCCCACTCGCCCCTCGATCGCGTCCGCGCGAAGCTCGAGGAGACATTTGGCCAGTTCGAGTTGTCACAGACACCCGAACCTCATGCGGGAGAGGAAGAGGATCTCGTCGCGACACTGACCACGGGCATCGACACGCACCGGCTTGTCGAGATCGAGTACCTGAAGCGCGAGGAGCAGGAGGTGGTGACGCGCACGGTCGAGCCGTACGCGATCGAGCGGCGGCTACCGCACTGGTACGTGCACACGTGGGACATCGAGCGCGACCAACCGCGCTCCTACCGGCTCGACCGCATGCGGAAGGCGAAGCTGCTGCGCAAGTCGTTCGCGCCGCGCGAAGGCTTCGACCCGTCCGAGCTGAAGCAAGCGACGACCGCCAGGATCTGGTACTCGCCGGTCGTCGCGCGCTGGGAGGTCGAGAAGGGCGCGACAGCGCTGGTCGACGGCTCTGCACTCTCCGAGAAGGCGGTCGGGAGCGCCGAGTGGCTCGTCGGCGAGGTCGTCTCCTACCGCGGCGAGGCGATCGTGCTGGAGCCGCACGAGCTGCGTGCGCGAGTCGCTCAGCGCGCCCGCGAGCTCGCGGCCGAGCTGAGGCCGTCCCGCGCAAAGACTTAGAAGCTCTCACAGGATGAGGTTCGTCGATCCGGGTGCGATCGGCGAGTGCGATGCAAGGACGCAGGGAGCGTTCATATGAGACATATGGACGCGACCGAGGACGCGGCAGCGTGCCGCCGAGCGCAGCCGGGCGACACAACCCTTATTTTGTGAGAGCTTCTTAGAGACGGTCGAGCGCCCAGCGCGCGTGCTCGGCGAGCAGCTCGTCCTCGCCGTCCGCATACCCCTGGAGCACCTTCCTGTGCTGTTTCGCACCCGCGTTGCCGAGAGCGACGAGGGCGTTCCGCTGCAGCCAGCGCGGCTCGTTGCGCGGTACGTAGAGACGGTCGTAGTCGTCGACGAGCGCGTCGCCGTCGTCCTCGAGCCAGCGAACCAGATCGACGTGCCCCGCCGGGTCGTCGCGATCGGTGTCACGCCGTTTCGCAACGCCACGATTCCACGGGCAGACGTCCTGGCAGATGTCGCAGCCGTACACCTGCGCGCCGAGCGCGGCGCGGTATGGCTCCGGGATCGCCGCCGGCGCCTGCGTCCAGTACGACAGGCACTTGGTCGCGTCGAGTACTCCCGGCTCGTCGAGTGCACCGGTCGGACACGCGTCGATGCAGATGCGACAGTCGCCGCAGTCGGTGCCGAGAGGAGGCGTCGGCTCGAGCTCGACGTCGGTGACCAGGGTCCCCAGCACGACCCACGACCCGTGCCGCTTCGTGATCAGCATCGTGTTCTTCCCGTAGAAACCGACACCGCTGCGCGCGGCGGCCTCGCGGTCGACGTGCTGGTTGGCGTCGACGAGCACACGGAAGCGCCCACCGAGCAGGGAGCCGAGCCGGGTGAGCTTCTCGCGGAGCTCGGCGTAGGTGTCGTGCCACGTGTAACGGGCGAGCCGCCCCTCGCCCGGCTCGAGCGGCGGTTCCGGCTCCCAGTAGCAAATCGCCGCCGAGACGACACTGCGCGCGCCGTCGAGCAGCGTCTCCGGATGGCAGGAGCGCTCGGGCTGCGCCATCGTGAACCTCATGTCGGCGAACAGGCCGCGGTCGCGCCGCTCCCGAATGTGCCGCTCGGTCCCCGTATACGCCTCGGCGCGAGCGACGCCGATCGCGTCGAGCCCGAGCTCCTCGCCGTACCGGCGAACATCGCCGACGTTCATGCGAGGATCATGCCCGCGTGAAGGCGGTCAGGATCCACGAGGACGGCGGGCCGGAGGTGCTCCGTTACGAGGACGTGCCCGATCCGGTGCCCGCGGACGGGGAAGCACTCGTCGAGCTGCGCGCCGCCTCGCTCAACCACCTCGACGTCTGGATCCGCAAGGGCCTCCCGTCCGTGCCGAAGCCGCGCATTCTCGGCGCGGACGGAGCGGGCGTGATCGCCGGCAGCGACGAGCGCGTGGTGATCAACCCGGCGGTGATCCACAACGGGCGGATGCGGATCCTCGGTGAGAACACCGACGGGACGCACGCGGAGCTGGTCGCGGTGCCGCGCGACTTCCTGCATCCGATCCCGGACGGGCTCGGTTTCGAGGAGGCGGCCGCGTTTCCGCTCACCTTCGAGACCGCCTACCGCATGCTGGTCACACGCGCGCGACTTCTGGCAGGCGAGTGGGTGCTCGTGTGGGGTATCGGCGGCGGTGTCGCGACCGCTGCCCTCGCGCTCGCGAAGGCGCTGGGCGCCAACGTCGTCGTCACGTCGTCGAGCGACGACAAGCTCGCGCGCGCATCGGAGCTCGGAGCGGATGCCTGCATCAACCATGCGACCGGCGACGTCGTCGCCGCCGTCAAGGAGGTCACCGGAGGCGGCGCGCACGTCGTCGTGGACGACGTCGGCGAGGCGACCTGGAAGCGCACGCTCGACGCCGCGAGACCCGAGGGGCGAATCGTGGTCTGTGGCGCCACGACGGGGCCCAACCCGCCTGCAGCGTTGCATCGCGTGTGGTGGAAGCAGCTCTCGATCCTCGGCTCGACGATGGGCTCCCCGGACGACTTCAGGGGCGCCTACGACCTGGTCGCCGCGGGGAAGGCGCGGCCGGTCGTCGACCGGGTGTTCCCGCTGGCCGAGGCGCGAGCAGCTCACGAGCGGCTCGAGGCGGGGGAACAGCTCGGGAAGATCGTGCTGCGGATTCCCGGCTAGGCGGCCGCGTAGCCCTCGCTGCGCAGCAGCGTTCGCGCAAGCTCGGCGGTCTCGGCGCCGACGACGAGGATCACCAGCACGCCTCCATACTCGGGCGACACGTGGCGCAGCTCGAAGTCCTCGATGTTGACCGAGGCGGCGCCGAGGATCTGCGTGATCCGCGCCAGGACACCGGGCCGATCGGGGACGCGAATGCGAATCCGGTGGAGTTGCCCCGCCTCGGCCTGATAGGCGTGAGTGAGCAGCTCGTTCCGGCTTTCCTGCGCCTCGGCGATCGACCGCTCGAGGAACGGACGATCGCCCCCGGCCAGCGCGCGCTCGAGCGACTCGAGCTCGCTGCGAAGGGCCGCCACGGCTCCTGCGATCAGATCGCCGTTCTCGAGGAAGATGTCGGTCCACACCGACGTGTTCGCGCCTGCGACCCTCGTCATCTCCCGGAACGAGGCACCGGCCGACTCGAGCGCCCCTGCTTCTCCGCTCGCAACGCGCACGAGGGCGTTGGCCAGGGCGTGTGGCAGGTGGCTCGTCAGGGCGAGCAGGCGGTCGTGCTCGGCGGCGTCACGCCGGAGCGGACGCGCTCCGAGCGCGGTCACCAGGCCTTCGAGTGCCTCGACCCGAGCAGGGTCGGCGTTCGCCCCCGGGGTCAGGAACCAGGTTGCGCCGTCGAACAACTCCGCCGTCGCCCGATCGGGGCCGCTCGTCTCTCCGCCGGCGACGGGATGTCCGGGGACGAAGCGCGCATCGTCGAACGTCTCCGCCAGCGTGCGCTTGGTCGAACCGACATCGGTCACCGTCGCGTCGGCGGGCGCAGCTCCGAGCACGTCGCGGATGGTCGCGACCGCCGAGCCGACCGGGACGGCGACGACGACGAGTTGCGCGTCGCGAACGGCATCTTCCACCGACGAACGGGCCTCGAGGGCTGCCCGGGTCGCCGCCTGCCGCAGCCTGTTCGGATCGGCGTCGAACGCCGCAACCGATGCGACACCCGCGCGCGCAGCGGCGAGCCCGACGGACGTGCCGAGCAGACCGGTGCCGATGATCGCGAGGCGCTCGACTCCCACCGCCTGCGGGCGCGCAGCCGGCGCAGACGGGCGGTCGACCTGAAGCTCTTGCTTCATGACGTCGAGCACCGCCGAGAAGATCGCGTTCACCCCCCGCTCCGAAAGGGGGCCGCGGTTCGCGTTCGCGAGCTCGCGGAGCAGCGCCGACTCACGCTCGGCGTCGACGAACCGGACGTTCGTCGCATCCTTGTGCTCCCGTACGCTCGACACCAACTCGAGCCGGTGATTGAGCGCGTCGAGGAGCGTCCGATCGACCGCGGCGATCTCCGCGCGCAGGGCTTCGAGCTCTGGAGGCACGTCAGCCATGTCGCAACTAATAGCCGACGGCAGGCCGGCGGGTCGCACCTATCATCGGTGGAGTCCGCTCTCGATCGAAGGAGTCAGCGCCATGGCCGACCAGAACCGGAAGATCTTCGCCGCCAGTTTCAGCACTCCCGACGGCGGTTCGCGTGCAGGAGGAGCGATCGCCGGTGCGCTGCCTGACAAGGTCGGGAACACGGCCGTCCTGGTCGTCAAGCCGGACGGTACGCCGAAGTTCACCGAATCGAAGGACTGGGGAGCGGGACGCGGCGCCCTCCTGGGTGGGGCGATCGGCATCATCGGCGGGCCGCTCGGAATCATCGCCGGCGGCGGAATCGGGGCGATGGCCGCGAAGCTTCGCGACTCCGGGTTCAAGAACGACCAGCTCGAGCAGCTCGGCAAGTCGCTCGGCCCCGGCAACTCGGCCGTCGTCGTCGAGATCGCGAGCGATTCCGTCGACACGGGCAAGGCGCTCGCGAAGGCGCTCGGGTCGGTGAAGGACGTCGTCGAGGACCTCGACTCGAGTGTCGACGACCTGTTCGGCTCCGATCCGGCCCCCCAGCCCGAGCCGGAGCCCGCGCCGACCGGCTAGCGCGAACCTCGTGACCGATCTGCCACACCGGCCTCTCGGAGGGTCGGGCATCACCGTCTCCGCGCTCGCACTCGGTTCATGGCGAACGTACGAGCGGATCCCACGTGACCAGGGTGTCGCAGTGATGCGGGCGGCCCGAGACCTCGGCATCAGCTTCCTGGACGACGCGCGCTACGACGACGAAACGGGGAACGCACCGATCCGGACCGGCCAGTCCGAGGTCGTCTTCGGCGAGCTGTTCCGGGCAGCCGGCTGGAAGCGGGACGAGGTCGTCGTCTCGAACAAGCTCTGGTGGGAGTTCTGGCCCGAGCAGTCGGCGGCCGAGGAGGTCGACGGATCGCTTCAGCGGATGGGCTTCGACTATCTCGATCTCATCTACTCGTGCCCTGGCCGGACTGCACCGCCCGTCGAGGAGATCGTCGGTGCCGTCGGGGAGCTGATCGAGGCCGGAAAGGCGCGCGCGTGGGGCATCAACAACTGGGAACCGGAGCAACTCGCAAGAGCGGCGCAGATCGCACGCCGGGAGGGGGTGCCACCTCCCTGCGCTGCTCAGCTCCCGTACAGCCTGACGGTGCGTGAGCACGTCGAAGGGCCCGCTGCCGTGGACGGCCTCGAGTCCTCGGGGGCGGCCGTCGTCGCATCCTTCGTCCTCTCCGGGGGCATCCTCACCGGCAAGTACACGGGCGACTCCGCACCGGGGCGTATGGCCGGCGAGCTCGGGAGACCGGACTGGGAACCGGCGCGGCAGGCTGCCGAGGCCCTGCGCACGCTCGCCGATGAGCTCGATACGACTCCCGCCGCACTTGCGATCGCGTTCGCTGCGGCGGGCCCCAGGGTCGCTTCGGTGTTGTTCGGAGCGACGACCCCGGAGCAGGTGGCCGAGAACGCAGCCGCCGTCGAGCTCCTCGGCCGCCTGACGCCGGCCAACCTTGGCGACTTGCGGGCGATCGGGCTCGACGCCGCTCTATGAGGCTCGGGCGGCACCCGACAACCACCGTCTGCGGCGGCATGGTGGCGTCGGGATGGTGCTGCGCGAAGGTCGCCGGCGACCCGATCTGCCCCCAAGGTTCCGGTGACCCGCGCAAGGCCCCCATACCCGGGTCGTGACGTTCCGTAAACACGACGAGCCCGCGACGCCGCCGGCTCCCGCCCTGCTAGCCGAGCCAGACGAGGTTCTTGGTATCGAATCGGCGCAGAGGGTCCGCCGGCCGATCGAGCCACCGCGCCCACGACTTGCCGTCGCCTGGGCAGGTCATCACTTGCAGGTAGCTCTTACGGGGGCTCGCGGCGGTTCGCTCGCGGCCGAGCTTCGGGAACGAAACCTCGGTGTCCGTCAGCAAGCGCTGCTCGTACAGCATGAACTTGAGGCAGTCCGGGCAGGTCACCGCGGGCACTGCTCAAAGATACGCCCGGGTTGGTCTCGCTCAGCCGAAGCCGAGAATGAACTTGGCGTCGTCGGACATCCGGTCCGGCGTCCACGGCGGGTCGAACGTGAGCTCGCTTTCGACCTCGCCGACACCCGGGATCTCGGAGACGAGTCGCTCGATGTCCTCCTGGATCATCGCGCCGGCTGGGCAACCCATCGAGGTGAGCGTGTAGGTCACCTTCACCCGCTCGCCCTCGACTTCTGCACCGTAGAGCAGCCCGAGCTCGACGATGTCCATCCCGAGCTCGGGATCCTCGACCTGGCGCAGCGCCTCGACGACCTCTTCGGAGCTCGGCATGCTTGGAGGCTAGCTCACACGGCCTGGCGCGCGCGGTCGGCGGCCAGCAGGACGAGCTCGACGACCTCGTCGATCGCGCGCTCCACGTTCGCGTTCTCGACCACCGGCACCCCCTCGCGAATCGCACGCTCGACGAGATGCGCCTGCACGGTTCGAATCGCATCGAGATGGTCGAGGTACTTGTCCATCGCCCGGATGCCGCCCGTCGCAACATCACGGACGTGGAAGTGCATGCGGTGTGCCTCCTCGTCGGGGATCGCCACGATCACGTGCACGACGAGTGCCCCTTCCACCTTCGACGGGACGAGCCCCGGCACGAGGTGGACGCCTTCGAGCACGATCGACCAACCCTCGGTGAGAGCCCGCCGGATCGCCGCGTCGATGCCGACGCTCACGTGACGCGACTGCTCGTCGAACCCGACGACGGTTGGGTCGCCCTTGACCTCCCCCACGACCGCCTCGCCGGCGGCGAAGCTGGAGCGGTGAATCGTCGGCATGAACTCCTCCGAGAAGAACGCGCGCATCGTCTGCCGAATGAAGTCCGTGGACGTGACGCGTGTGAGGCCGAGTCGGTACGCGACCTCGGCCGCGATCGTCGACTTGCCGGTCCCGGTCGAACCCCCGATCAGGACGATCAGCGGCAGATCGAGTGCCTGGAGCTCGGACAGGCGGCGCAGCCGCTTGACGGCGCGCTCTCCCTCGGCGTCGCCGAGCGTCTCCCGGGCCAGCTCCTCGAGTCGCGCCAGATCGACCGTGCGCTCGCGGCGCTCGGCCAGATCGACCTCGATTCGCCGCGCGAGCCCGTAGGCGCGGTCGGCACTGACGCCGACGGCGATCAACGCGCGGGCCATCATGCCCTTCGAATACGGCAGTTCGGCATCGCCGAGCGGCAGCGGATCGCCGTGGAGGCGCTGGCTCACGGTGCTCCGACCCGCGAGGGCACCAGATCGAGCAAGGCCGCATCGAGGTCGCCACGAAGCGCGACGACGTCGTTCGCGGCGAGCACGACCCGGCGATCGTGCGCGAGAGCGTGCTCGGCGACGACGTCGACCGCCGCCGCCTTCACCTCGACCAGATAGGTGTCGGCGTCGATCGAGGCGAGCTCGCGAGCGAGCGCCGCGCGATCGGCCAGGCTGGTCGAGACGAACACGACGTCGGCCTCGAGATGCGAGACGTCGACCCCCCCGGCCGTGAACACCGCCACCCGGCCGGACAGAGGCTCGCACGGTCGCAGCCGTAGCGTCACCGGCAACGCGCCGTCGACCTCACAGTTGACCGCGATCACGAGATCGGAGATCAGCCGACGATAGGTGTTGAGATACATGTCCACCCGCTGCTCCGGGCCGACGACGAGGATCCGTCGGTCGCTGGCGACAGGCGGGATCGCCGCACCACTGCCGTCGAAGATCACGACGTCGGGGCGAAGATCGGCTGCGAGCTGCGCCCCTGCCGCGACATTCGACCGAACCACGGCGCCGGCCAGCCCGCCGCCGGCGCGGCGGCAGCCGATGGTCGTGACGCCGCACGTCGCCGCGGTCTCGAGGTGGTCGGAGGCCGCATGACGCCCCACACGGGAGCGCGCAACCAGCTCGGCCACCGTCGGGGGCGACGCGACGAGCTCGGGCCCGGGCGGGCCGCCGCGACCCATCGCAACGACGACCACCGAACGATCGCGGGCGAGCAGTCGCGCGAGGTGGCCCGTCACGGCTGTCTTGCCGACCCGTTTGCCGGTCCCGATCACGGAGACCGAAGGCAGCCCGAACGGCTCGAGCTGGGGTGGGTCGAAGCGGAAGTCGGCCCCGATGTACGACAGCCCGTCGGCGAGCGCGCGCGACACCCAACGGAACCGTTCGGCCGGCCCGAGCACGGGCTCGTCGGACAGGTCGACGACGAGCTCGGCCCCCTCGAATCCGGTCACGACCGGCACGCCGTAGTCGGGCTCCCCGCGCAGCTTCTCCGTGCCTCCGACGACGATCGCACCCACCCAGTCGTAGGGCAGGCCGGCGAGCGCCTCCCGGACCACGTCGGGATAGTGCTCGCCGTCGACCAGGGCAACGGCGCGCACGACCGTCACCGCCCCGCGCTCACCTCGCGCTCGATGCGGCCCGTGTACTTCTCGTACTCGCCGGTCCGCAGGTCGAACTGGATGATCAGCTCCTGGCCGTGGAACGGATAGCGCCGCCAGACGGCGACGTGCGACCCCTCGACCTGAACGACGTTGTAACAGGGTCTCGTGTTCCCTCTCAGACGCAGCGTCGACACGGTCCCCGTGTTCACGACGAACAGATCCTCGAGCTTCCAGGCATAGGGCACGTGCTTGTGTCCGGAGAGGACGAGTTGCACGCCGGCGCGCTGCAGGCACTCGATCGCATCACCGGCGTCGTAGACGACGTTCCGCTCCCGGCCGGTGCCGGGAATCGGCAGCAGGTGATGGTGGAGCACGAACACGCGGAGCTCGGAGGGCTCGGCGAACTGCTGCTCGATCCAGTTGTAGGAGCCGCGTCCGATGTGGCCGTGGTCGAGGTCGGGCTCGGTCGAGTCGACGGCGACGACCGTCGCCCCGGCCTTCCGGACAACGGTTCTCCTTGGCCCGATCAGCTCCTCGAAGTGCACGTAGCCGACGTTCCGCGAGTCGTGGTTGCCGGGAACGACGACGAGCGCCTCGCAGGCGAAGCGGTCGAGGTACCTCCTGGCGCGCGCGAATTCCTCCTTGAACCCGAACGTCGTCAGGTCGCCCGAGCAGACGACGATGTCGGGATCGAGATCGTTGATCTCGGCGATTGCGCGCTCCATCAGATCGGGCACGAAGTGAGGATCGCCGCAGTGGATGTCCGAGACATGCGCCAGCGTCAAGTCCATTGCGCGGACTCTAATTGGCGCAAACGGGGTCTCGGGAGCATCCGGGCCTGCTGCTACTCTGACTTTGGTGATGCCGGAAACACCTGTTTTCCAGGCATATTGCGGGACCGAACCGCCGCGCTTTGCGAATCCGGCGGAGCTTGAGTACGCCAAGATCCTCGATTGGTACGGCGTGCGCTGGCAGTACGAGCCGACGACGTTCGTGCTGGCCCGCGACGAGCAGGGCCGGGTGATCGAGGCATTCAGCCCCGACTTCTATCTTCCCGACCAGGATCTGTACCTCGAGGTCACGGTGATGAAGCAGTCGCTGGTCACCCGCAAGAACCGGAAGCTCCGCCGCCTGCGCGAGCTGTATCCCGAGATCAAGATCAAGCTGTTCTACGAGCGCGACTTCGAGCGGCTCGCCGCCCGCTTCGGGCTCCAGAAGGCGTCCTGACCGAACCCGGCGTCCATGATCCGCGGGTCGGGGAGGTGTTCCTCGAGGCTGCCGAGCTGGCGGAACGGGTACGGGAGATCGGAGCGCAGCTCGCGAGCGACTACGGTGGGCTCGAGCCGATGCTCGTGGGCTCGTTGAAGGCATCGATTCCCTTCATCTGCGATCTGTCCCGCGCCCTGCCGATCCTGCACGCGCTGGACTTCGTCGAGCTGGCCGGCTACGGCCACGACAGCGGCGGACACGACGGGATCCGGTTCCTCAAGGATCTGAACGAGGAGATCGACGGCCGGCATGTCGTTCTCGTCGACGAGGTCATCGACACCGGGCTGACGATGAACTACCTGGTCGGCTCACTGGCGCTGCGCAACCCCGCCTCGCTCAACGTGGCGACGCTCTTCGACCGTCCCTACCGCCGGCTCGTCGACGATCTGCCGGTGCGCTATGTCGGCTTCACGATCCCGGACGAGTTCTTCGTCGGCTACGGCTTCGACCTCGACGAGCGGCACCGCAACCTGCCCGACCTGCGTTTCGTCCGCCGCGCCGCCTGAAAACTCCGCTCACGCGAAGTTTTAGGCATGGCTAAAATAGGAGGGTGATCGCCTCCCGCCCCGACGTCCTCCCCGAAGGGCTCCAGACCGTCGACGAGGCGCTCCACCGGACGCGCTTCCGCATCCTCCCCTTCCTCGGCCCCGCATTCATCGCGTGCGTCGCGTACATCGACCCGGGGAACTTCGCGACGAACATCGCCGCCGGCTCGAAGTTCGGCTACACGCTGGTCTGGGTGGTCGTCGCCTCGAGCCTCATGGCGATGCTCATCCAGACGCTCTCCGCAAAGTTGGGCATCGCCACGGGCCACAACCTGCCCGAGGTCTGCCGCGAGCGGTACTCGCGTCGAGTGTCGCGTGGTCTCTGGGTCCAGGCCGAGCTGATTGCGATGGCGACCGATCTCGCAGAGTTCCTGGGTGCCGCGGTCGGGTTTCAACTGCTCTTCGGCTTCGGCCTGTTTCCCTCGGCGATCCTCACCGGCATCGCCGCGTTCGCGATCCTCGGCCTCCAGCGGTTCGGCGTGCGCCTGCTCGAGGCCGTGATCGCATCGATCGTCGGGGTGATCGGGGTCTGCTACGTCGCAGAGCTCATCTTCTCGAACCCCGACCTGGGCCAGGTCGGCAAGCATGCGATCCTGCCGAGCTTCGGCGGCTCTTCGCAAGCGCTCTTGCTTGCAGTCGGGATCATCGGCGCAACCGTCATGCCGCACGTGATCTACCTCCATTCGGCGCTGACGCAGGACCGGCTCGTACCAGAGACCGACAAGGATGCACGGACGCTCTTTCACTACACGCGAATCGACGTGCTCATTGCGATGACGATCGCAGGACTGATCAACGTCGCGATGCTCGTGATGGCGGCTAGCACGTTCTACGGCAGCGGCCACCGCAACGTCGATTCGCTCGAAGGCGCGCACCGGACGCTGGAGCCGATCCTCGGCAACGCATCGGGCACGCTCTTCGCTCTCGCGCTCGTCGCCTCCGGGCTGTCGAGCTCGGCCGTCGGGACGCTCTCCGGGCAGGTCGTGATGCAGGGGTTCATCCGCAGGCAGATCCCGATCCTGTGGCGGCGGCTGATCACGATGGCCCCTGCGTTCATCGTGATCGCGCTCGGCCTCGATCCTTCCCGCACCCTCGTCCTCTCGCAGGTCGTGCTCTCGTTCGGGATCCCGTTCGCACTCGTGCCGCTCGTCTTCTTCACGGCGCGGCGCGACGTCATGGGCCTGCTCGTGAACAAGGCCGCTACGACCGCGGCGGCATGGGTGATCGCCGCCGTGATCATCGCGCTCAACACGTTCCTGCTCGTGCAGACGTTCGGTCTCTAGCGCTCCTGCTGCGCGCGATCGAGGGCGCGCAGCGCCTCGGCCGCCGACTGCCGGAGCGGGCCGAGCAGCTCGCGGTACTCCTCGTCGCCCACCTTGCCCGTGCGATGGTCGAACTCGAGCTCCTTGAGCGCTGCGAGGGCACGGTCTCGCTCCTCGGCAAGCGTGAGCTGCCGCTCGTCCTCGGCCGTCGGGGCGTCGAGTCGGTCGTCCGCGGCCACGGGCTCGCGGAGAAACGGCAGACACACGATCAGCACGGCTGCCGCCGCGAGAGCGACGACGAGAACGACCGTGAGTGCGTTCACGCTCGCGCAGGCGCGAGCCGCAGAACGAGCCGGCGCTGCTCTCTGGCGTCCGGCCACATGGCGATGAGCGCCCCGAGCAGGAACACGATGCCTGCAACCCAGATCAGGTTGACGAGCGGTTTGACCAGCACGTTGAAGAAGACGACGTTCGACTTCTTCTGGAAGTCGGCGATCACGTAGAGATCCTGTGCCCGTAGCCAGTCGGTCTTGATGCCGACGTCGTTGTCGGTCTCGTCGAACCCGGTGTAGGTCACGTTGCCGGTTCGCAGCGTCCCGCTCCACGGGCCGGACACGCGCAGCACCGCGAACTTTCCGGTTCGATTCGGGTCGTTCCGGATCGGGTCGATGCCGGTGTACGTGAGGTGGTAGCCCCCGACGGTCGTCGACTGGCCGGGGCTCAACTGCCGCTGGACGTTCGTGCCGTAGGCGCTCGAGCCGGCGATGCCGATCGCGAGTAACACGATCGCGAAGTGGACGATGTAACCGCCGTAACGCCGGCGGTTCCGCCCGATCAGCCTGAACAGCGACCCCGTCGCCCGCGTGCCTCGAACGAGCTCGACCATGATCGCGGCGATCACGAACGCCGAGAACGTGTACGCGACGAGCCCGGGCCGCGACGAGCCGGCGCCTTCGACGATCAGCACGACACCGGTGACGATCGCCGCTGTGATCGGCCACACGAGGCTGCGTAGGAGCGCGCGGACACTCGTCCGCCGCCAGGCGATCAGCGGTCCGATCCCCATCAACAGCAGCAGCGGCAACCCGAAGGCGCGCAGGAAGAAGTCGTAGTACGGCCGGCCGATCGTCCGGGACTCGCCCTTGACCAGCTCGGTCACGATCGGGAAGAGCACGCCCCACAGAATCGTCAGGCAGAGCGCGACGAGCAGGAGGTTGTTGTAGAGGAACGTCGCCTCGCGCGACAGCGCCGACTCGAGCTTCGTCCGCGCCTGCAGGAGCGGCAACCGCCAGAGAATCAGCGTCACCGAGAACACCGACGAGATCACGACGAAGGCAAGGAACCATCCTCCGACCGAGCTCTGTGCAAACGAATGGATCGAGTTCACGACACCGGAGCGCGTGAGGAACGTGCCGAACACGGAGAGCTCGAACGCGAGGGCGACGAGCACCATGTTCCAGACCTTCAGCATGCCCTTCCGCTCCTGGATCATCACCGAGTGCAGGAAGGCGGTTGCGGCGAGCCAGGGCATGAGCGCTGCGTTCTCGACCGGGTCCCAGGCGTAGTAGCCGCCCCATCCGACCTCGACGTAGGCCCAGTGAGCGCCGAGGAGCTGTCCGAAGCCGAGAAACGTCCAGGCGGCCAGGGTCCAGCGTCTCGTCGCCACGATCCAACGCTCGTCGGGACGGCCGGAGAGCATCGCCCCGGCGGCGAAGGCGAACGGAATCGAAAGGCCGACGTAGCCGAGGTACAGCATCGGCGGGTGCGCAACCATGTACGGGTTCTGGAGGGACGGGGTCAGGCCCGCCCCGTCGACCGGCGCGGTCTGCGTGTTGAACGGGCTCGCGACCGCGACGAGCATGAACGAGAAGAACGTCGCGATGCCGCCGAGCACGGGCACGACCCAGGCGACCAGGTCGCGCAACAGCCGGCGGTTGAGGGCGACGGCGAGCGCGCCGTATCCGGTGAGCACGAGCAGCCAGAGGAGGAGCGACCCTTCCTGCCCGCCCCAGAACGCGCTGAGCGAGTAGATCGGCGACAGCGTGCGATTCGTGTGCTGCGCCACGTACTCGAACGAGAAGTCGTGACGCAGCAGCGCGCTTGCGAGCACGGCGGCCGCGACCAGGGTCGACGCAAAGCAGGCGATGAGGGCGTTCCGCGCGGAGTCGGCGAGTCGGCGGCGATTCTGGTGCGCGGCGAACGCACCGACGACCAGGGCGTACAGCGCCAGCCCGAAGCTGACGACGAGCGCTGCACGGCCGAGGTCAGCCATCTACGCCTTCGGCTGCGCGGCTGTGTACTTCGACGGGCACTTGGTCAGGATCGAGGTGCCGTCGATGCGCCCGCTGGCATAGGTGCCGGTGACCACGACCTCGCGCGTCGCCTTGAACAGCGGCGGCGGACTGTCCCCGTGGTAGACGACCGGCACAACGGCCCCTTTCGCGGTGCCGCGATCGCGCAGCCCGAATCGGAGGCCGCGCGCGGTGTGCGAGTCACCCGAGACGGGACCCACGACGACGCCGACGACCGAGGCGGTCCCCGGATGACCCTGGAGCTGACTCGGGCTCAGCTCCGGCGTCGACTTCCCGGCGATCGCCGTGTAGAGCAGGAAGATCGCGAGCACGGCCGCGACGGCGAGAGCGACGATCAGCCGCGCAGGGCTGCGCGTGGTCACGCGGGGAGTCTAGCGGGGAGGGCTCAGCGGGATGGCGTTCGTCGTCGGGGCGATCCAGCACGGCCCGGCGACACAACGACCATGTCGCTGGGTCCTCTAGGCATCGGCCGGGGTTGGCTGAGGTCGGCGCCCCGGGACTCGGTAGCCGTGCTCGGCGCACAACGAGCCGGGCGACTCCTCGGTCAGCGCGTCGCAGTACCCCTTGCCGTACGCGGCCCGCATGAACGCGGCCACCACGTCGAGCGTCCATTCGCTGATGCCGGCAGCCTCCCGCCAGAGGTCGGCGAGGCGCAGGTCGATATCGAGCTCGAGCAGATCGATACGAGACGGGTGCGTGGGCATGGTCGAAAGGGTAGGAACGCGGTCGGACGGACCTCGGCTCGTTACGCTGATCGCCGGTTCCATGGCGCGTCGCCTCCACTTCGGCCCTGCACGAGTCCCGGTTCGCGACTCCCCCGAGGCTGCGGTCGCGGCGCTCCTCGAGCACGGCCACTCGGCGTGCGAGATCGATTTCGAAGGCCGCTTCTGGATGGACTATCCGTTCGCGGAGGCGTTCGGCGCTCTCTGCGGCGAGCACGACATCGCTCTGAGCGTCCACGCACCGATCGCCGGGTTCATGGGCCACGCCGAGCGCGGCAAGAAGCTGAACATGGCCATCGGCATGCTCGATCACTCCGCCGGCATCGCGGTGGCAGCCGGCGCGGAAGTCGTCGTCTTCCACCCCGGCTTCCTCCTCGGGCGCACCAGGGAGGACGCGATCGACGCGGTGTGCGAGCAGCTCGCGGAGTTGAGGGTGCGGCTCGAGGGGAAAGGCCGCGCCGTGCCGTTCGGGATCGAGGTGATGGGCCGCGTCCGCGAGCTCGGCTCGCTCGCTGACGTCGTCGAGATCGCGTCACGCATCTCATGGGTGCGACCGGTGCTCGACTTCGCCCACATGCACGCGACCTCCGACGGTGCGTTCACGACCGTCGAGCCGTTCGCCGCCGCGCTCGCGCAGGTCGATTCCGTGCTCGACCCCGGCGCGCCCTTTCACATTCACTTCTCCGACATCCAGTTCGCCAATCGCAACGAGACGAAGCACCTCCCGTACGGTGCCGGGACACTCAGAGTCGAGCCGCTGCGCGACGCGCTGGCCGGCTTCGCCCGACCGGCGACCGTGATCTCCGAGTCACCGGACGCCGAGTCGACCGAGGCGATACGCGCGATCCTCGAGAGCGGGCCGGCCTAGGCCTCCGGCTCATCGGCCGCGGGTGGCTCCGGCGTCGTCGGGGCAGCCGCCGGTGCGGGAGACGACCCGCCGCTCGAGCTCGAGGTCATCGGGAGCGACTCGCCGCTGTGCTTGAACACCAGCCAGCCGCCGTAAGCGATCACTGCCGCCAGCAGGATGCCGACGTAGCTCGGCCACGCCGAGTAGTCGTCGGAGATGTTCTTGATCACGGCGAAGAGGAGGATCAGCACGCCGAGCACGAGCGAGATGAGCCCGTCGGGCAGCGCTTCGGGCAATTCGACGCCGAACGCGCGCGCACCGACGAACGCAACGAGAGCGATCGTCATCAGCAGGATGAACACGCCCCAGAAGCCGTGAATGCCGTTCCGCCCCACGGTGAACGGGCCGACGTCAACGGACTGCCAGTGCAGGAACATGTCGATGAAGAGCAGGACGCCAGCACCGAGAATGAGCTTCCTGCCGAGCGAAAGTTCGTTGAGCTTGTCCAAGTGAGCGTCCCCTTCGGAGTATGGGCCAGCGAGCGTCAGTTTGCAGGTTCGCGGCGCTCGTCACAAGCCCTCCCCCTTCCGTGCGGTTATCGTCATCCCGTGCTCGCGCCGGAAATCTTCAAGGCCTACGACGTTCGAGGTCTGTATCCGGCGGAGATCGACGAGGCCGGGGCTTACGCGATCGGCCGTGCGTACGTCGAGCAGTTCGACGCACGACGTATCGCCGTCGGTCGCGACATGCGCATGTCGTCACCGTCGATCGCAGGAGCGGTACGTGACGGAGCTGCGGACGGAGGAGCCGATGTGCTCGACCTCGGGCTTGTCGGAACCGAGATGGTGTACTTCGCGGTCGGGGAGCTCGGCCTCGACGGCGGGATCGCTGTGACGGCGTCGCACAACCCGAAGCAGTACGCGGGCATGAAGATCGTCCGCGCCGGCGCGCTTCCGGTGGGAGGTGAATCGGGCCTCTTCGACGTGCGCGACCGCGCACTCTCGGCCACATGGGGCGATGCGAAACGAGGCGAGATTCGCGACGAGGACATCTGGGGTGCGTTCGTCGACCGCGTGCTCTCGTTCGTCGACGTCGCTTCCCTGCGGCCCCTTCGAATCGTGATCGACGCTGCGAACGGGATGGCGGGCACGATGCTCCCGCCGGTGCTGGCACGTCTGCCGATGCTCGACGTCGACCGCTGCTACTTCGAACCGGACGGAACGTTTCCGAACCACGAGCCGAACCCACTCCTGCCGGAGAACCGTGAGTTCATCATCGGCAGAACGACGGGCACAGGGGCCGACTTCGGTGTCGCCTACGACGGCGACGCCGACCGCTGTTTCTTCATCGACGACACGGGAGAGTTCGTCCCGGGCGATTTCACGACGGCGCTGTTCGCCCAGTCGATCCTCGAGCGTGAGCCGGGGGGCAAGGTGATCTACGACGTGCGCGCGTCGTGGGCCGTGCCGGAGACGATCAAGGCCGCCGGCGGGGTGCCGCTGATCAACCGCGTCGGTCATGCGTTCATCAAGCAGCGGATGCGAGAGGTGGGTGCCGTGTTCGCGGGCGAGGTCTCGGCCCACTACTACTTCCGCGACTTCTCGCAGGCGGATTCCGGAGTGGTGCCGTTCCTCCTGATGTGCGAGCTCGTGTCCCGCCGGGGCAAGCTGAGCGAGGTCCTGCGGCCGTACCGCGACCGCTTCTTCATCACCGGCGAGATCAATACGCCGGTTGCGGATGTCGCCTCGACGCTCGCGCGCCTGCAGGAACGGTTCGGCCCGCAAGGCGTCGTCTCGCATCTCGACGGGTTGTCGGTCGAGGCTGATGCCTGGCACTTCAACGTGCGTCCGTCGAACACCGAGCCGCTGCTTCGACTGAACCTCGAGGCCCGCTCGCGCGAACTGATGGACGCCAAGCGCGACGAGGTGCTCGCAGTCATCCAGGGCTAGGGGTGAGGGTTTCCCGTGGTGCCTGGCACCGGGGTCGCCATCGCCTCGCGAACGAATCGCCAGAGCGCCTCGCGACCGCTTCGGGGCTCTTGCCCGAAGCGCCTCAAGACCTCACCGACGTCGAGACAGGCCGGCGGGTGCTCGAGCCCGAGGGTGGGACGAAGACTGCTCCACCGCCACCGGCGTGGATCGCTGCACCCAGTCTCTCCTCGCACCGGATTCAGCAAGACGTAACGAATCGCCTCCTCCCAGTGCCCATCGGGCACGATCACTCGAGCGTAGAACCGCTTGCCGAACAGGTGATCAGCCCGGCGGTTCACCCAGTTGGTTGCCCGCGCGAACCTCCCGTTCAGCTCGCACATCCCATGCGAGAGCCCGCGCTCGTCGATCTGAAGAACCACGTGATAGTGGTTCGTCATCAAGCAGTACGCGAAGACGCGCCAGCCGTAGCGCAGGGCCGCCCGATCGAGCTCGCGGACGAAGAGCCTCCCGCTCCAGTTCCCGAAGTAGATGCGCTGCCGATCGTTCCCACGCGCCGTCACGTGGTACGACGCACCGGGGATCTCGATCCGGGGGCGTCGTGCCATGACATCGACGGTAGGCAACGCGAGACCTCAGCGCATCGCCCTTCTCCGACCTGTGGAGCGTTCGTTGCGCTTCTGCATCGGCGCCTGGCACCAACGTCCCCGCGGCTAGGATCGCCGCGTGATCGAGCTCGGGCACGTCACCGACCGGCGGCCGCCGTTTCGATACGCCGCCCATCTCCGCGTCGGGTTCTCCGAGACCGACGCGCAGGGAGTCGTCTACTACGGCCGCTATATGCCGTACTTCGACCTCGCGAGAACTGAGTTCCACCGACACCTCGGTCGTGCCAACCTCGGGTCGAACGACTTCGCGATGCGCGCTTCGATCGTCGAGTACCACGCACCGGCACGCTTCGACGACCTCCTCGAGGTGTTCGTGCGCGTCGAGCGGATCGGCACGACGAGCATCACCTACGATCACGCCGCCTACCGGCTGGAGAACGACGACGCCGGCAGCGGGGACGTCCTGATGGCGACCGCCAAGCAGACGCTGGTGTTGATCGACCTGGCCGGCCGACGCCCCGTTCCCGTGCCTGGCCCCTTTCGGGAGCAGATCGCGGAGTTCCAGCGGGCCCCGCTGTAGCCCTCGCCGCCGGCGACGCGCTAGTGCCTGGCACCGTCCTCGGCCGCTGCGACGAAGATCTCCGTCACGTAACGGAACGGGAACGGCTCGGGCACGCCGTCGACGAGCGCGCGAACGGACACGAGCAAGCTCTCGCGGTCGGCCGGTGACATCGTCGCCACGAACGAGGTCGAGCTGACGCGATCGCAGAGATCCTCGACGGTGAAGTGCTGCTCGAACGGGAATCGGAACACCTCGGGCGGGCCGAAGAGGGGCGACCGGTCGAACGGCTCGCGCCAGACGTTGTCGCGCTGCGCCGGAACCCTGTTCCGGACCGGCTCGAGCACACTCCCGAGCGCAGCCTGGAGCGGATCGGAGAGATCACGGCTGTTCCAGACGAGCGCGACGGTCCCCCCGGGGCGCAGGACACGGCGAAACTCCGGCAGCGCGAGCGCCTGATCGAACCAGTGGAGCGCTTGCGCCACGGTGATCACGTCCGCGCTCGCGTCGGGAAGCGGCAGCCGCTCCGCGGTGCCGAGGATCGCCTCCGCGCCCGGAGCCGACTCGACGAGCTTTGCGAGCATCGCGGGCAGCGGCTCGACGGCGACGACGTGCGCGCCGGTCGGCACGAGCAGGCGCGTGAGCTTCCCTGTTCCGGCCCCGACGTCGACAACTGTTCGGCCAGGACGTAGGTCGACCCGCTGCGAGAGCCACTCCACCGCTTCTTTCGGATAGCTCGGCCGGGCGCGCTCGTAGACGTCGGCAGCAGCCGAGAACCCCGCTGCGGCGACCGGATGGACGCCCTCCACTACGACGGGGTCACGCGATACGCATCGAACACGGCATCGAGGTTGCGCAACGAGTTCAAGAGCGTTCGCAAGCTCTTCACGTCGCCGACCTCCACCGTGTAGCGGTTCTTCGCGAGCTGGTCCTCGACGACACCGACGTAGCTGACGATGTTCGCACCGTGCTCGGCGAACGTCCTCGCGACGTCCTCGAGCAACCTCGCACGATCCCAGGAGTCGACGGCAATCTGGACACGGAAGCTCTTCGCAGCAGTGGCGCCGTCCCATGCCACCTCGGTGAGCCTCTCGGGATTCCGGCGCAGAGCGCGGACGTTCGGGCAGTCGCCGCGGTGAATCGTGATCCCTCTTCCGAGCGAGATGTAGCCGATGATCTCGTCACCCGGCACCGGGGTACAGCACTTCGCGAGACGGACGAGCACGTCCTCGACGCCCGGCACGGAGACCCCCATCTCCGCTCCTTGCACGGTGCGCGACTTCGCCGCCTTGCGGACCACCGGCGCCTCGTCGACAACCTGCTCCGTCTTCAGGCGCTGGATCACCTTGTTGACGATCGAGCCCGGCTGCAGCTTCCCCGAGCCGAGTGCGACGTAGAAGTCCTCGGCCTTCTTGAAGCCCACGTCCCGGATCACCTGCGCCAGCGTCGGCGAGCCGCGGAGCTTCGCGTACGGGAGGTTCTGCGCCTTCAGTGCCTGCTCGAGCGCATCGCGGCCTTTTTGCTCCGTCTCCTCACGGGTCTCGCGCGAGTACCACTGCCGGATCTTGTTGCGCGCACGCGAGCTCTTCGCGAGTGACAGCCAATCGCGCGACGGGCCGCGCCCCTGCTTCGACGTCAGGATCTCGACGAAGTCGCCGTTCTTGAGCTGGTAGTGCAGTGGAACGATCCGACCGTTGATCTTCGCGCCGACGGTCCGGTGGCCGACATCCGTGTGGACGGCATAGGCGAAGTCGATCGGCGTCGCCCCTGCCGGCAGCGTCTTCACCTGCCCCTTGGGCGTGAAGACGTGCACCTCCTCGTCGAACAGGTCGGTGCGGAACGCCTTCATGAACTCCCTTGGATCCGCCTCGTCGGCCGTGCTCTCGTCCATCAACTGCTTGACCCACGCGACCCACTCGGCGTCCTTCTGCTTGGCGCCGCGCTTGTACAGCCAGTGCGCCGCCACGCCGTACTCGGCGGTCTCGTGCATCTCACGGGTCCGCACCTGAATCTCCAGCGGGCGTCCCTGAGGTCCGATCACCGTCGTGTGCAGGGCGCGGTAGCCGTTGAACTTCGGCATCGCGATGAAGTCCTTGAACCGGCCCGGCATGGGCTTCCAGAGCGAGTGGATCAACCCGAGCGCGCCGTAGCAGTCACGCGTGCCTTCGTCCCCACCCCGCTCCGCGATCACGCGCATCGCGGTGAGGTCGTAGATCTCGTTGAACTCGCGGCCCTTCTTCGCCATCTTGTCGTAGATCGAGTAGAAGTGCTTCGCCCGCCCGGAGATCTCCGCCGGGATGTCGACCTTGTCCAGCTCCTTCTGCAGCACGATCGCGGCCTCGCGGACGTGCTCCTCGCGATCGGCGCGGCGCTCGGCGACCATCTGCTTGATCTCCTCGTACTTGCGCGGGTGGAGCGTCTGGAAGGACAGATCCTCCAGCTCCCACTTGAGGGCGTGGATGCCGAGCCGGTGAGCGAGCGGCGCGTACACCTCGAGCGTCTCGCGCGCCTTCTGCACCTGCTTCTGCTTGCCCAGGTACTCGATCGTGCGCAGGTTGTGCAGCCGGTCCGCGAGCTTGATGAGGATCACCCGCACGTCCTCGGCCATCGCCACGATCAGCTTGCGATAGTTCTCGGCCTCGGCGTGCTCGCGGCTCTGGAACTGGACACGCGTCAGCTTTGTGACGCCCTCGACCAGCTTCGCGATCTCGTCGCCGAACTCGGCGCGCACCTCGTCGATGTCTGTGCCGGTGTCCTCGACGACGTCGTGGAGCAGCGCAGCGGCCAGCGTCGGCTCGTCCAGCTGGAGCCCGGCCAGGATCTTCGCGACCCCCCACGGATGGAAGATGAATTCCTGCCCGGACTGGCGGACCTGCCCGGCGTGCGCCTGCGCGGCGAAGTCGAAGGCGTGCGCCAACAGCGCCCTGTTGACGTCGACCTTGTACGCCTCGACCTCGGCGACCAGCTCCTCGACGAGGTCCTGATGCCGTTCGAGGACTGCCATCAAGCCAGTGTACCCCCGCCTTTCTACGCTCCATCCCCCGCTAGCGGGATGCGGAGGAACATCGGCATCGGCGATGAATTTGAGTAGCCCATGTTCGCTCGACGGAGACAAACGAAGAAGCTCAACCAGATCGCGCGTGTCCTGCGCGAGCTCGATGCGGCCTCGACACGGCCAGCGGCGAAACCACGCCGTTCGAGCCGCGTCGCGATCGGACGCACCGCCTAGGCCGCGTCCGCGACCGACGTCGGCGTCTCGAGCAATGCTCGAAAGCTCTGCGATTCGAGCAGGCTGCGCCGTATCCCCGCTTCGGTGAGCTCGAGCTCGGCGAAGATCGCACGCGCTTCAGGCGTCCACGACGCCTCGCCGGCGCGCCACTCCGCCGCCAACCACTCGCGGAGGTCGTCGTAGCGATCGTCGGCGTCGAACACGCGACGGACGAGGAGTTGCGGCGACGTGACGCCGTTCCAACGGTTCTCCTGCAGCCGGAACGCGACGTGATA
The DNA here is from genome assembly GCA_963742605.1 of uncultured Thermoleophilia bacterium. Lineage (GTDB taxonomy): Bacteria > Actinomycetota > Thermoleophilia > Gaiellales > Gaiellaceae > PALSA-600. The sequence continues at coordinate 705,134 of CAVUNA010000007.1, forward strand.
GCGCCCAGGGCGACGAAGCCTGTCGAGCTCGCCTCCCTTCCCGAACGCGATCGCCGAGCCGGCATCACGACCTCGCTGGCGCACACGAAAGCGAAGGTGCTTGCCGTCGCCGACCGTCTGCAGGTCGGCGAGCTCGCAGCCGTCGACGAGCAGCGTCACCCCGGGATTCCCGAGCCCGAACGGCGCGAGCCGCCCGAGCTCGGCGCACAGGCCCAGCGTCAGCTTGGAGCCGGGCACGATCGCATCGACGCGAGTCGACGAAGCGAGGTCGTCATCGGACAGCGTGGCGTCGGCGTATGCGGCGAAGGCCGATGCGAACGCTTCCACGCGGTCGGGGCTGATCGAGAGTCCCGCCGCGGCCCGGTGCCCGCCGTAACGCTCCAGATCGGACGCACACGCTCCCAGCGCGGCGTGCAGGTCGAATGACGCGACCGACCTCCCCGAGCCCTTCCAGCTCCCGTCGGCTCCCGCAATCAGGACGACCGGACGGTTGTACCGCTCGACGAGCCGGGAGGCGACGATACCGATGACGCCTTCGTGCCAGTGCTCACCGGCGGCGACATAGCCACGCTGCCTGCGCCGCGATTCCGGCCACGAGTCGATCTGCTCGACCGCGTCGCGCAGGATCCGTTCCTCGATCACCTGGCGCTCGCGGTTCAACCCCTCGAGCTCCTCGGCCAGGCGCGATGCCTCCGCGTCGTCGTCGGTGAGCAGCAGCGCGAGCGCGGCCTCGGGGCGGCACAGACGACCCGACGCGTTGATGCGCGGAGCGAGCCGGAAGCCGATCGCCGACTCGTCGACCGTCGCGGGATCGACGTGCGCGACGCGCATCAGCGCACGAAGACCCGGCCTGCTCGTCTGCCCGAGCCGTCTCAAGCCTGCGCGGGCGATCGCACGGTTCTCGTCGAGCAGCGGGACGACATCGGCGACGGTCGCCAGCGCGACGAGATCGAGGTGGCGCTCGAGGAACGGATGTGCGGCGCCGAGCAGAGCTTCGGCGAGCTTCCAGACGACACCGGTCCCGCACAGCCCCGGGAACGGATACGCACCCTTGAGCGTGGCGACGACGGGGCACGCTGGAAACGCGTCGGCGGGCCGGTGGTGGTCGGTGACGACGACTGCAAGCCCGAGCGCGCGCGCATGTTCCACCTCGGCGACGGCGGTGATCCCGCAGTCCACGGTCAACACGAGGTCGAAGCCCTCCTCGGCGAGACGCGTGAGCGTGTGCCCGTTCAGGCCGTAGCCCTCCTCGAACCGCGACGGTAGGTGCCACGCGACATCGGCTCCGAGCTCACGGAGGAGCAGCACGGCAAGCGCGGTCGCACAGATGCCGTCGGCGTCATAGTCGCCGTGGACGCAGATCCGGGCCCCGGCGTCGATCGCCGTCCGGATCTCCTCGACAGCCTCGGCCATGTCGCCGAGCTCGAACGGGTCGTGGCCGGGGAACGCACCGTCGAGGAACGTGCTCGCCTCGTCGGGCTCGGCATAGCCGCGGCGCACGAGCACCGAAGCCGTCACCTCGTCGAGCGACAGGCCCAGCGCCAGACGGCGCACCTGATCGTGCGAGCACGGTTCGAGCTGCCAGGTCGCCGCGGCCATGAGGGCACGTCACCGTACGGCTCGCGTCGGACGGAACAGTCGAAAAAGCAGCAAAAACCTGGTTCAATGCGGTCCCCGTGCTGAGGACGCTGGTCGCCATCGTCGCAGCAGCAGGGCTGGCCTGCGCCGCCGCTCCCGCGTCGACTCCCAGCCCGCCGATCGCGGCGGGCGTGACCGTCTCCGGGGTGCGCCTCGGCGGGCTCTCTGCCGAGCCGGCACGCGCCAAGGTCGAGCTCGCCTTCTCGCAGCCGGTGACGATCCAGACGCCCGCTGGGCCGCGGCACGTGACGCCCGACGAGGTCGGCGCGAGCTCGAGCATCGCGGCAGCCGTCTCGTCCGCGCTCGCGGCGACGCCGGGGAGCCGCATCGCCCTGCCGATCCGGCTTTCGAACGTGCGGATCGCGGCCGTCGTACAGAAGCTCGCGCGACGCTTTGACCGCGCACCGGTGAATGCAACCGTGACCGGCGCGACCAACGAGGGCCCCATCTTCAGCGCGGCGAAAGCGGGGACAGCGGTCGACACGAAAACGATGCGGGTCGCACTCGCGCAGGCGCTCCACACCGGCGATCGCCGCCCGATGCTGCTGCTCGAGCACGCCGTAGCACCCACGCGCACCGCCGACAACTTCGGGCCGGTGATCGTGATCATCCGCGCCTCGAACTCGTTGACCCTGTACGACGGCACGACGGTCGTCCGCCGCTTCCCGGTCGCCACCGGCCAGGCGATCTACCCGACGCCTGCAGGCCTCTGGCACATCATGGACAAGCAGCGGGACCCCTGGTGGTACCCGCCCACCTACGACGCCTGGGCGAAGGGGCTCAAGCCCGTGCCGCCCGGGCCGTCGAATCCGCTCGGGACGCGCTGGATGGGACTGAACGCACCGGGCGTCGGTATCCACGGCACCGACGCACCCACGTCGATCGGCTACAGCGCCTCCCACGGCTGTGTTCGGATGCAGGTCCCGGACGCGGAATGGCTCTTCGAGCGCGTCTCCGTGGGCACGCCCGTGGTCATTCTCTAGGCAACTCGACGCCAAGCCAGGTCAGCAGGACGACCAGCCCGACGAGCACGGCGACCCCGCCCCACAGGATCCGGGGATGGCCGGATTCGCGCACGGTGACGGCAAAAGCCCGACCGAGCAGGATCATCACGCCCAGAACGAGGCCCCCGCCCAACACCAGCGCAGGCGCGAGGATGACGATGCGTTCCCAGGTCGATGCGTCCGCCAGGAGGTTCACTACCATGAGATCGTGCCTGACGCGCTGCCCGTCCCTGACGCGAACTACAGCTCCGGGAACGACTACATCGTCGAGTTCCTCGGGTATCGCTTCGCATTCAGCTCGATCGACTTCGAGGGGCGCGTGATCGCAGCCGCAGTCAAGCTCGGTGTCGTGCCGTCACCGGAGCTCGACGAGGACGAGACGGCCGATCTCGTCGCACTCGCCGCTTCCGGGGTGATCGAGGAGCCGTTCTCGCAGCTCGGCCGCTATCTCGTCCGCCACTGGGAGCGGATCTCGCTCGTCGACGACGAGTCGCTGGTCTACTGGCTCCGGAAGTTGATCTTCCGCGGCGCGTGGCTCGACCATCAGGTCAAGCGCGGTGCGCTCGAGGTCGTCTGGGACGACGTCGACACCGAGTTCGCCTACCAGCACCCGGGCGGCGGAGGACGGCCGCTCCTCGAGCTCGCACCGGTGCCGAGTTGGCACGAGCTCCAGTTTCGGCCCTAGTCACGGCGGCCGGCGCGGCGTACCTCGCCGTGCTGCTGGCGCTCGACCACTACGCGAACTACCACGAGCAGCTCGCGCTCGGGGCGCTCACGTGGGGGGTGCTGTTCGCCGCGCTCTCGCAGGTGTCGATCGAGCGTCGGGCACAGACGCTCGCCGTCGTCGGGTTCGCGACGATCGGTGAGGTCACGGGCTCGCTGATCTGGGGCGTGTACCACTACCGACTGCACAACCTCCCGCTGTTCGTGCCGCCCGCGCACGGGCTCGTCTACCTCACGGGCCTCTCGCTCGCGTTCACGCTTCGTCGGCACACACGCACGCTCCTCGCGACGGCCGCGATCGCGGCCGCGACCTGGGGCCTGCTCGGCCTCACCGTCCTCCCGCGCCGCGACGTCGCCGGTGCGATCGGCGTTCCGCTGCTCCTCGTGTTTCTCTTGCGCAGCCGCTACCGCGCGATTTACGCGTCCGTCTTCCTCGTCGTCGCAGCACTCGAGCTCTACGGCACGGCGATCGGGACCTGGCGCTGGGCGGTGCGGCTCCCCGGCCTCGGCATCCCGGACGGCAACCCTCCGTCAGGTGTCGCCTCGGGCTATGTGTGGTTCGACATCATGGCTCTGCTCGTCGCGCCGATGATCCATGGGTCTCTCGCACGTCTCTCTGAGAGGAACCGGTACGCCTCTAGCGCAAGCGAAGGAGCACCATGAAATTTCTTCTCACGTCGGCCGGCATCAAGAACCCGAGCATCAACAATGCGATGCTCGACCTGCTGGACAAGCCGATTGCCGAGTGCGACGCCCTCTGCATTCCCACCGCGTCGTACGGGCACGCCCCGCGCGGCATGCGCGGGGCATACCGGTTCATCACCGGACAAGCCACGACGCCCATGTGCGAACTGGGGTGGAATTCCCTCGGAGTGCTCGAGCTCACCGCGCTACCCACCCTCGACAGAGAGCTTTGGGTCCCCCTGGTCGAGGAGACCGACGTCCTGCTCGTGAACGGCGGAGACTCCCTGTACCTGGCCCACCACATGCGGGAGTCGGGATTGGCCGACCTCTTGCCCTCGCTGAGCGCCGTCTGGGTCGGCTTGAGCGCCGGGAGCATGGTGATGACACCTCGGATCGGTGAGGACTTCAAGGTGTGGAACCCGCCCGACGGTGGCGACAGAGCCCTGGGAATCGTCGACTTCTCGATCTTCCCGCACGTGGATCATCCGGATCTGCCCGAGAACACCATGGCAGCCGCGGAACAGTGGGCGGCCGGCCTGTCGAATCCGGCGTATGCGATCGACGACGACACCGCCATCAAGGTGGTCGACGGCAACGTCGACGTCATCTCCGAGGGGCACTGGAAGCTGTTCGCCTGACAAGACGGCGAAGCCTGACGTGGGTTAGGGCTGGTTCGACGTGATGGCGCTGCTGACTGCGCCGGCGGCGCTTGCACTCGTGCGCCGGGCACGTTCGAGCCACGGCACGGCCTCGAGCCTCTCGAAGGTCGCGGCGGCCTCCGAGAGCAGCGGCTCGGCCTCGTCAGCACGGCCCTGAGCCTCGAGCCACTCGCCGTGCTCGAGCTGAGTGAGCGCGACGTACACCGGCAGGTCGAACTCGCGACTGCGGGCGGTGGCGGATCGGAAACGCGCGTCGACCTGCGCCTGATCACCGCGGGCCGCGTCGAGCCGCGCGCGAAGCCGGAGCGCATTCGCCTCGAGCACGGGGGTCATGTCGCCGGGATCGAGTGACTCCGGCACCGCAAGCAGCTCCGCCGCTTTGTCGAGGTCGCCGAGAGCGAGCGCCGACTCGATCGCCTCGATCAGGCAGAGCTTGATCACCGTCTCCGCGATCGGAAGGTCCCCGAGGTGTGCGAACCCCCGCTCGGCTGCGGCAAGCGCTTCGCGCGGGGCACCTTCGACCCGGAGCAGGACCGCCTCGAACAGTGCAGCGGCAGACGAGGCCTGGGGATTCGCGCTCGTCCGCAGGTCCGCCTCCGCCTCGAGCAACGCTCGCGCCTCCGTCGTCTCGCCGCGCCAGCAATGGATGAGCGTCAGCGTCAACAGCTCGGAACGGTTGTTCGTGCTCACCGCGATCGGCTTCTCCTCAGCCGCAATCGCAGCCGCCTCGTCCCAGCGCCCGAGCAGGTAGAGATGGATGAGCGAGCCGACGCGCATCGTCGACTCCCAGCGCCGGTCGCCGCGCCGTCGTGCCAGGAGCGAGCAGCGGTTCGCGACGTCGAGTGCCTCGACATGGAGATCGAGCGACTGAAGGATCACCGCGAGGTTGTTCTCGGCCCGGAGGGCGCTCGTGAACAGCTCCTCCGCATACGCACGCTCGACAGCGGCCTTGAGCAGGATCCGCGCCTCGTCGACTCTCCCGTTGAGCCCGAGGACGAGCCCCTTGCTCGTCAGCGCCTCGACGAACACCTCGGGCAGTTGGCGGCGCTCGGCGATCGCGAGTGCGCGCTCGAGCGGCGGGAGCGCGAGATCGCCGTGACCGGCGATGACGTGGACCCGCCCGAGCTGGGCGAGCGCGGCGGCAAGCTCCGCGCTCGGCGGTCCCTGCTCGAGCTCGGCGACCGCTCCCTCGAAGCGGGCAATCGCCTCTTCCAGACGTCCGTCCCCGAGCTCGACGTCGGCAAGCGCCACCGCAGCTCGGGCGACCCCCTTGAGATCGCCCACGGCGTCGAACAGCGCGATCGCCCGCTCGATCCGCTCGCGAGCCTCGACGGGCCGGTACGCCCGCACCGCGAGCCGTCCGGCCTCGAGCAGCAGCGCCGCCTCCGACCCGGGCTCGTCCGCCAGCTCGGCAGCCTGCTCGTAGTAGCGCCGTCCCTCCTCGGTCGCTCCGAGTGACGCTGCGCGTGCACCCGCGCGCGCGAGCATGTCGCCGCCACGCGCCCTGATCTCGCCCGCGTCGTCGGCGTCGGGTGCGGCCTCGACAGCGGCCAGGTAGTGCGCTGCGAGCACCTCGGCGACCTCGTCCTCGTCCGCGAACGCGCTCTGCAGATGCTCCGCCGCAGCGAGATGGCGACTCTTGCGGTCCCGCTTCGAGAGCGTCTCGTAGGCGACGTGGCGCACGAGGTCCTGCAGGAACCCGTACTGCCCGCGCTCCGGCGATCGTGGATCGGACTGCACACCGAGCACCTCTTTCCGAACGAGGCCGGCGAGCAGCGGCTCCAGCTCCTCGACCGGGCGACCGCTGAGAGCCCCGAGCGCCCGAGGAGTGAACGTCTTTCCGAGCACCGCACCGTCCTGGAGCAGCAGGCGCTCCTCCGTCGAGACACCGTCCAGCCTGGCCGCAATCAGCGCGTGCAGCGTCTCCGGGACCTCGAGCGTCTCGATCTCCCCGGCCGGGCGGTAGACCGAGCCCTCCTGGACCAGCAGCCCTCGGTCGAGCAACATGCGGACAGTCTCGACCGCGTACAGCGGCACGCCCTGTGCGCGCGCCAGGATCCGGGTGCGCAGGTCGACCGGCAACCCCGGGACGAGCCCTTCGAGCAGCTGCCCCATCGCGGCCTCCGAGAGCGGCTCGATGTAGAGCGAGGTGAAGTTGCGCTGTCCGGCGCCCCAACTCGATCGCTTCTCCTGCAGCTCGGGCCGGGCCAACGTGATCACGAACAGTGGATTGTCGCGCGACCACTCGAGCAGGTACTCGACGAAGTCGAGGAGTGATGCGTCGGCCCACTGCATGTCCTCGAACGCGAGGACGGTCGGGAAGACGTCGGCGAGCCGCTCGAAGAAGAGCCGCCAGGCGGCGAACAGGTCCTGCCGGTCGCCGGCGGCAGCCTCGTCCAGGCCCAGCAGGTGCGCGATCCGCGGTGCGACAAACGTTCGCTCGCCTGCGTCGAGGATGTGCTCGTCGAGCGTCGCCTGGAGCTTGCGCCGCGCCGAGTCGGCCGGCTCGTCCTCGCCGATCCGGCAGCGCATGCGCACCATGTCGGCGAGGGCCCAGTAGGCGACGCCCTCGCCGTACGGCAGGCAGCGCCCGCGGTGCCAGTAGACCTGCTCGACGATCCCGTCGAAGTACTTGTAGAACTCCCACGCGAGACGCGACTTGCCGATGCCGGCGATGCCGGTGACCGACACCAGGTGGGCTCGGCCGTCCTCCGCCGCCCCGTGGAAGAGATCCTTGATCAGCTTGAGCTCGCGGTCGCGACCAACGAACGGCGCCTCGAGGCCGGCCGACTTGAGCATCCCGCCGACGCCCGAGACGACGCGCAACGCGCGGGAGAGCGCCACCGGTTCGGACTTGCCCTTCAGCTCGTGCGCGCCCGCGTCCTGGTAGACGATCGCCTGCTCGGTCGACCGGCGCGTCACCTCGCCGACGAGTACGGTGCCGGGTTCGGCGGTCGACTGAATCCGCGAGGCCGTGTTGACGAGATCGCCGGCGACCATCCCCTGGCCCTGGGCACCGATCGTCACGGCCGCCTCGCCGGTCAAGACACCGGCGCGCGCCTGCAGGGCCGGGTCGAGCCCGGGGATCGACTCGACGAGATCGAGGGCGGCGCGCACCGCCCGCTCGGGGTCGTCCTCGGTCGCGGTCGGCGTCCCCCACACGGCCATCACGGCGTCCCCGATGAACTTCTCGACCGTGCCGCCGTATCGGCTGATCAGCGTGCTCGAGAGCTCGAAGTAGCGCGAGAGCAGGTCGCGCGTCTCCTCTGCATCGCGACTCTCGGAGAGCGCGGTGAACCCGACGAGATCGGCGAAGAGCACCGTGACGAGCCGCCGTTCGGCAGCGGGGACGGCGGGCGGCGGCGCCGGCACCGACGTGACCTGCAAGGTCGCGCCGCACTCGCTGCAAAACTTCGCGCCCGGGGCGTTGCTCATGCCGCACGCCGGGCAGGTACGAACGAGCTGCGCCCCGCAGCCGTTGCAGAACTTTGCTCCTTCGGGATTTTCGGTGCCGCAGCTCGGACAGCTCATCCGTCCGCCAACTTTATGCGCCAGAGCGACGGTTCAGAAGAGCGTGCTGTCGGCGACAGCCGTCGCGCCGAGGTGCTCGCGCCCGAGCTCGGTCACGATGCGCCCACGCGGCGTCCGCTGCAGGAAACCGAGCTGAAGCAGGTACGGCTCGTATACATCCTCGATCGTCTCCGGCTCCTCTCCGAGCGCGACGGCCAGCGTCGAGAGCCCGACCGGTCCGCCGCCGAACTTCTCGACGAGCGCGCGCAGCAGCTCGCGATCGAAGCGCTCGAGGCCGGCGCCGTCGACCTCGAGGAGCGCGAGCGCCTCCTCGGCGATCTCCGTGGTGACGACGCCCTCGTGCCGGACCTCGGCCACGTCGCGCACGCGGCGCAGGATGCGGTTGGCGACACGCGGCGTTCCGCGCGAGCGAGCCGAGATCAGGTCGGCGGCCGGATCCTCGACGTCGACGCCGAGGATCCGGGCCGACCGTCGGACGATCGCCGCGAGCTCGGTGGGCGAATAGAGGTCGAGCCGGAACGTAAGGCCGAAGCGGTCGCGAAGCGGCGTCGTCAGCAGGCCGGTTCGCGTGGTCGCGCCGATCAGCGTGAACGGCGGCAGATCCAGCGTCAGCGTTCGCGCCGCCGGGCCTTGCCCCACGACGATGTCGAGCCGGAAGTCCTCGAGCGCCGGATAGAGGATCTCCTCGGCCGCACGGCTCATCCGGTGGATCTCGTCGATGAAGAGCACGTCGCGTGCGTCGAGTGACGTGAGGATCGCGGCGATGTCCTTACGCTCGAGACCCGGGCCGGCGACCTGCCGGATGCCGACGCCGAGCTCGTTTCGGACGATCTGCGCGAGCGAGGTCTTGCCGAGGCCGGGCGGGCCCGCGAGCAGCACGTGGTCGAGTGCCTCACCGCGCCCCTGCGCCGCCTCGAGGGCGATCTCGAGCTGCTCCTTCACGCGCGTCTGGCCGACGAAGTCGTCGAGCTTGCGAGGACGAAGCGACCGCTCGACCTCCTCCTCGGCGTCGGCGAGGACCGGCGCCAAAAACTGCGTCATGCCGCCGCCCGCAGCGCTTCGCGCACCTGCTCCTCGACCGGCAGCGCCTCGTCGACGGTCGCCAGTGCACGCTCGGCGTCGAGCAGCGACCAGCCGAGATTGACGAGCGCGTCACGCGCGAGCGTCGACTCGTTCACATCCTCGGCGACTGCGTCGGCGGCGCTCAGCTTCTCCTTCAGGTCGAGCACCACCCGCTGGGCGGTCTTCAGCCCGACCCCGGGGATCGCCTGGAATCGCTTCACGTCGTCGCGCGCGATCGCACGGCGCAGCTCCGCCGGTGTCGACCCGGAGACGATCGCCAGCGCGACTTTCGGGCCGACGCCGGACACGCCGAGCAGCAGCTCGAACAGCTCACGCTCCCCGGCCGTCGCGAACCCGTAGAGCTGGAGCGCGTCCTCGCGCACGATCGTGTGGATCTCGATCGTGATCTCGCCGCCGCCGAGCCGCTGGACCGACGGTGCGGCATTGACCAGGTAGCCGACGCCGTTGACGTCGACGATCAAGCCGACGCCAGCCCGTCCGGCGACCCGGCCTCGCAAGCGCGCGATCATGCGACAACGTTACGGGCGCGAACGGACGTTCCTGCTCCCCGCCGTCCGGAACCGGCGAGCCCAGGCGTACGCGTCGAGGTCGCGGCCCCCGTGGGCGAAGCCGGCACGGACGAAGCGCTCGAAGGCCGGGCCGGCCGCGGGCTCGACGAGCGGCACCGTCCGACGCGTGGCACGGAGAACGCCCGCAGCCACCGACGGCCGGGGGACGAACAGCTCGGGCGGCAGTCGGCGAGCCACCGCGAGCTCGTACCACGCCCCCCACACGACACCGGCCACCGTGCTCGGCCAGAGCCGTGCGCGCTTGGCGGCGAAATCCCACTCGACGATCAGGTCGGCCGAACGCAACTCGAGCCCTGGGTTCCCGAGCAGCGTGCGACAGATCTCCGCCGAAGCGTGGAAAGGGAGGTTCGCGACCACCCGGAACGGCTCGGCCGGCCAGCTGACGGCAGCCGCCGTCGCCTGCACCACGTGTGCCTCCGGGCACGCTCTCCGCAACCGCGCCACCGACCTGCGATCCGGCTCCACCGCGACGACCCGCGCACCGAAGTCGAGCAGCGCGCGCGTCAGCAGGCCGGTGCCGGCACCGACGTCGACGACCAGCTCCCCGCGACCGATACCGGCATCGCGGACGATCTCCTCGGCCAGGCTCCTACTGCGGAGGAGATGTCGTCCGCCCGGCCGAACGCCGGCGGACGCCACGGACCATCACCATCGTCGTCATCGGCGCCAAGACTACGCCACCGCGGTCACGCCGTGTCGGTCGCCTCGCCGTCGCCAGGCGACAGACTCGCGCCCAGTCTGGTGTCGCCCTTGACCACGACCGTGTGCACGACCCAGGCGATGATCGCGCCGAGCGGTGGTGCGATCAAGTAGATCCAGATGCCCTTCCAGACGCCCCCGACGAGGTCCGGGCCGAACGTCCGGGCCGGGTTGACGGACGAGCCGCTGAACGGGATCGCCGCGAAATGGATCGCGAGCAGGGTGAGGGGGATCGCGATCAGCGCGCTGCCGCCGAACCGCTCGCTCTTCGACGACTGCAGGATCACCGTCACGAAGATCGCCGTGAAAACGAGTTCGATTACGAACGCAGACGCGTTACCGGCCGCAGGCGTTGTCGCGGTCAGCGCGACCTCGTGCCTCGATGAGGTCACCGAGAGCAACACGAGGCTGGCAAGTGTCGCTCCGACGAACTGCATGACGAGGTAGCCGACGAGATCCGCGGCCTCGATACGGCGATCGAGGAAGAGCCCGATCGAGACCGCCGGGTTGAAGTGACCGCCGGAGACTTCTCCGAACGCGTAGAGGCCGGCGAGCAGCGCGAGGCCGAATGCAAACGGCGCGATCAGCAACGGCGGGAGGCCGCTTCGGTCCGCACCGACGATCGCGGTCGTGCCGGCGAAGACGAGTACGAACGTCCCGAACAACTCCGCGAGGTACCTCTGCCACTGCTGCATGTGCCTGCCACCTCCAGGGCGACGATCCGACGATCGGTTCTGCGTCGTTTTCGCAGGCCCGAGCAGGAATCCTTTCGACGGCTACGAGACCGCGCGAAGCAGCGGCGGAGCCGTCGCGTGGCAGATCGCGACGGCGAGTGCATCGGCGGCGTGATCCGGGGTCGGGATCTCGTCGAGCGAGAGGATGGCCCGCACCATCCGGCCGACCTGCTCCTTGTCGGCGCGCCCGTTACCGCAGACTGCCTGTTTGACGCGGGCGGGCGCGTACTCGGCGCAGGCGACGCCGGCGGACGACGCGGCGACGAGGACGGCTCCCCGTGCCTGTCCGACGGAGAGTGCGATGCGGGCGTCGGCGCCGACGAACGACTCCTCCAGTGCGACGGCATCCGGCGCGTGCTCGGCGATCAGCTCCTGGACGGCCGTGAAGATCGTGAGCAGCCGCGCCTCGGTTCGTGCCCGCGGCGACGTTCGCCACCACCCGTGGCAGGTGGCCCGGAGGCGCCCGTCGCTTCCGTGGACGATCCCGTACCCGCAAGCAGCCGTCCCTGGGTCGATGCCTAGAACCTTCACGGAGAGAGGTTAGGCACCACCCCGGACGGTTCCTTCAGCCTGCGACGGCCTCCAGGACGCGCTCGGGGATGTCGAAGTTCGCGTAGACGTCCTGGACGTCGTCGTTCTCCTCGAGCGCGTCGACGAGTCTCATCACCTGTCGTGCCTTGGCCTCGTCGTCGATCGACACGGTCGTCTTCGGCACCAGTTGGAGCTCGGCCGACTCGACGGAGAAGCCCGCCTGCTCGACTGCCGCGCGCACCGCGGACAGCGCCTCGGGCGCCGAGGTGACCTGGAACGACGAGCCGTCGGCCTCGACGTCGTCGGCGCCCGCGTCGGCAGCAACGAGCAGCAACTCCTCCTCGTCGGCGCCCTCGGCCGTGACGACGACGACACCGAGGCGTTCGAACTGCCACGCAACCGCACCGGTGGCGCCGAGGTTGCCGCCGTGCTTCGCGAACAGGTGACGCACGTCAGCAGCCGTGCGGTTCTTGTTGTCCGTCAGCGCCTCGACGATCAACGCGACACCTTCAGGGCCGTAACCCTCGTACACGATCGTCTCGAAGGTGTTCGCGTCGGCGTCCGCGCCCGACCCCTTCGCGATCGCGCGGTCGATGTTGTCCTTGGGCATCGAGTAGGACCGCGCCTTCTCGATCGCGTTCTGCAGCGCGAGGTTGTTGGTCGGATCGCCGCCACCCTCTTTCGCCGCGACGAGGATCGCACGCGATAGCTTCGAGAACAGCTGCCCGCGCTTCGCGTCAGCTGCCCCCTTCTTGTGCTTGATCGACGACCACTTGCTATGCCCGGACAAGCCGTTCCTCCTTCGCCATTGCCAGAAAGCGTTCGTGCAGCCGCGTGTCGTCCGTCAGTTCGGGGTGGAACGAGGCGACCAGGAAGCGCCCCTCCTGCGCGAGCACCGGACGCCCGTCGAGCTCGGCGAGAACCTGGACCTGCGGGCCGAGCTCCTCGATCCACGGGGCGCGGATGAACACCGCGCGGATCGGGGTCTCCTCGCCCTCGACGGCCAGGTCGGCTTCGAAGGACGCGACCTGCCTGCCGAACGCGTTCCGGCGCACGGTGAGGTCGACGAGCCCCAGGTGGTTGCCGTCCAGCACGATCATCCCGGCACACGTCCCGAACACGGCACCCGGGAAGGCACCGATCGCTTCGTCCAGGCCGTAGAGGCGCATCAGGCGCATGAACGTCGTCGACTCGCCGCCAGGGATGACCAGTCCGTCGAGCCCGGCGAGCTCATCGGGCTTGCGCACCTCGACCGTCTCGGCGCCGAGGCGGCGCAGCATCTGGACGTGCTCGCGGAAGTTGCCCTGCAGGGCGAGGACGCCGATCCGGAGCGGCTTCACGGCAACGATGGTATCGGTCAGACCCGAACGTACCCGCCGTCCGCCTGCTCCGCATCGCCGCTCCCGACGAGCCGCTCGAGGTGCGCCAGCGACTCGGCGACGGCGAAGCGGCGCTGCACCGGCGACAGGTCCTGCGCGAAGAGCACGAGCGACACGTCGTAGGCGGTCCGCGGATGGCCGTTCAACGCCGCAACCGTCGCCGCGAGACGGTCTTGATGGTGCGCGCGGATCTCGCGGGCCCGAGCGGCGGGATCGGCGATCACGTCCTTGTGGCCTGCATAGGCGACGCGCGGCGAGAGCTGCTCGATGCGGTCGAGCGTCTCGAGATAGTCGGCGAGCGGGTCGGGCCGCGAGTTCGGGTACAGGCCGATCGCGGGAGTGATCCCGCTGAGGATCGTGTCACCGGCGATCAGCACCCCGTCGCGAAGCAGGACGATGTGCCCGTCGGCGTGGCCGCGCAGGACCTCAACCGTCCAGCCGTCGACGTCGTCGCCGGCGTCGAGCAGCTGTGGCGACTCGGCCCAGTGAATCGCCTCCGCCAGCCTGCTCGTCTCCCTCACCACGCCGTCGACCTCGGCGGCCGGCATCCCGTTGGCGAGCCAGTGGGCAGCGAGCCGCTCCGGCGAGCGTTGCGGGCCCCAGGCCTGGAGGCACTGCGCGAAGTCCTCGCGACCCTGCGCCACCGGTGCGGCCGCGATCGTCGCGACGTCGCGAGCGCCGCCGACGTGATCCGGGTGCATGTGCGTGACGACGATGCGCTCGAGCGGGGCATCGAGCTGGTCGAGGATCGGCCGCCAGCGTGCCTCGGGGTCGTGCGTGCCGAGGCCGGTGTCGACGAGTGTGAAGCCGCCGCTCGTGCGAAGCAGGTAGCAGTGCACATGGTCGAGCGCGAAGGGCAACGGAAACGTGACCCGGTGGATCCCCTGCTCGAGCTCGACCATGGCGAGGACGCTAACGGTGGCGGCGCGCGAGCCGCGCCGCCACCGTTCGCGTGGAGAGCTCAGCGGGCGTTCGGGAAGATATGGCCGAACGGGTGGAACGCGCCGTTCTGCCAGTGCTCGAGGCTCTGCTGATCGATCGGGTACCGCTCCGTCGGGGTGGTGTTGAGCTTCACGCCCGTCAAGAGGAACGGGTTGACCACGTGATTGAAGGTGGTGAGCTCGTTCATCAGCCCGGCGCGGGTCGGATTGGGCCCGGCCTGCCTCAGGGCCTGCACCATCGTCCAGGCGCTCGCGATGCCGTAGATGTTGTTGCCGTCGTTCGGGTCGGCGCCGGCGTCGTACTTCGCGAGGATCGACTTGTACGACAATGACGTCGCCGTGTTCGGGTTGTTGATGTAGTCGTACAGGTACGCCGTCGAGATGTCGCCGTCGATGTTGGCCCCGCTCTTGATCGCGAGACCCATGAACAACGGTGATGCGGAGACGTTGTTGATGAACGTCGTCGGCTTCCAGCCGATCTTCGTCGCCACGACGAGCGCGTCGATCGTCTGGGTCGGCAGCGCGAACAGCGCGAACACGTTCGCCCCTGCTGCCTTCAGCTTCACGACCTGCTGGCTGACGTCGGTCTGCGTCGCGTCGTACTTCTCGACGTCGACGATCTTGGACTTCGCGTCGCCGAGGCCCTTGATCAGGCCTTCGTAGTAGTTCTGGCCGTAGGCGTCGTCCTGGATCAGGACGCCGATCTTCGCCTGCGGGACCTTGCTGGCGATGAACTTGCCGTAGATGTTCGACTCGCCGGGATAGTCGGGCTGGAACCCGATCGTCCACGGATACTTCTTGTACTGGGCGCCCCAGTACGAGTCGCCCGTCGCGACGAGCACCTGCGGCACACCCTTGTGGTTCAGGTAGTCGCGGGTAGCGAGCGTCGGCGCGGTGCCGAGGCTGCCGTAGACCGCAAAGACCTTATCCTGCTCGACCAGCTTCTTGGTCAGCGGGACGGTGTTCGCCGGGTTGTACTGGTCGTCGTAGTACTTGAAGACGATCTTGCGGCCGTTGACGCCGCCGTGCGCGTTCACGTACTGGAAGTACGCGTTCTCGGCCTTGGGGATCACGCCGTAGAGCGCGGCGGGGCCCGTGAGCGGGAAGGTGCCGCCGATCGTGATCGTCGTCTTCGTGACTCCTGGGGTCGCCGTGGAGCCGGCGAACGCCGCGGAGACGAGGACTGCCGTGCCTACGAGCGTCGCCAGGACAGCGAGCGCTCCTTTCATCCTGCTGGTCATCGGGCCTCCGTACCTAGGGGACTTTTCACACTTTCATTGGTGCTGGATCTGAATTGCAAGAGCTTCCGGAGCAGGTCGGCCGCCCCCAGAGGGACGACCGCCATGACGACGATGACAACCACGCCGAAGATCACCGGTACCGACTGCGACGAACTGATGTGGGAGTCGGTTAGGGCGATCGGCAAGAGTTCGACGAAGGCGGCCCCGACGATCACCCCCCACAACGAGCCCAATCCGCCGACCACGACGCCGATCAGGATGTACAGCGAGAGGGAGAGACCGAAGACGTCGGGGTTGACGAAGTTGATCACGAGGACGTAGACGGAGCCGGCGACGGCTGCCATCGCGGCCGAGATGCCGAAGGCGAGCGTCTTGTAGATCGGCAGCGCGATCCCCGAGGAGGCCGCGGCGATCTCGCTGTCGCGGACGGCCCGGAACGCCCGTCCAGCGCGCCCACGCAGCAGCAGCCAGCTCAGCACGAACATGATCCCGGCGATCACCCAGGCCGTCGTGTAGAGCCAGAGCCCGCTGTGCGTCGGGAGCGCGAGCCCCTCGGTACCGCCGGTGAAGTTCGGGTAGTTCTTCGCGATCTGCGGCACGGCGAGCGCGACGGCGAACGTGGTCAGCGCCAGGTAGACGCCTTGGAGCCGCAGGGCCGGGAGCCCGACGATGACGCCGGCGACGAAACCGACCAGAGCGGCGACCGGGAGGGTCGCGAGGTCGTTCCAGCCGTGGTCGTGCGTCAGGATCGCCGTCGCATAGCCCCCGACGGCCATGAACGCGCCCTGGCCGATCGAGATCTGGCCGGTGTAGCCCGTGACGATGTTGAGCGAGAGGATCGCGATGAAGAAGACGCCGACGTCCGCCCCTGTCGACAGGTGGTAGTCCGACAGCACGAGGGGAAGCAGCGCGATCACGAGGGCCGTGACCAGAGCCGCGCCCACGCCGAAGGCGGTCGACCGCGACATCCTCATACTCTCCTCGTTCTGGTTCGGCCGAAGAGCCCGGACGGTTTGACCAGCAGGACGGCGAGCATCAGGACGAACGCCGCCGGGAGCAGCAACTGGGGCGTCACCCAGCTGACGTAGCTCCCGAGCAGGTTGAGCAGCACGCCGATCGCGAGCGCTCCGATCACCGCGCCCGCCGGGCTCTCGAGCCCTCCGACCACGGCGGCGGCGAACGCGTAGATCAGGATCCCGTCCATCATGTTCGGCTGCAGCAGGACGCTCGGGCTGGCGGCGGCGAGCATGCCGGCAACCGCGCCGAGCATCGCCGCGAGGCCCCAGCCGAGCGAGAGCATCCAGCTGACCCGGATCCCGACGAGGCGCGCCGCCGCCGGGCGGACGGCCGCCGCCCGCATCCCGAGCCCGATCTTCGTGAACCGGAAGAAGAGCCAGAGCACGAACACCGAGGCGATCGAGATCGCGATCGTCCCCAGGTCCTGGAGCGAGAACGCCACGCCGCCGACGTGGTAGATGCGAGCCGGGAACGGCGCCGGCATGAACTTCACCTGGTTCCCCCAGATCCGGCCGATCGCGCCCTCGACCAGGATCAGGAGACCGATCGACGCGATCACGACGGTGAGCGGCGTGCCGCGGCGCTCGACCGGGCGGATCGCGGCCAACTCGACTCCGAGACCGCCCACGAACGCAATCGCGAGCGTGAACGCGAAGGCGAGCCAGTACGTGAGCCCCCAGTCGATCAGCTGCCACGCGATGTACGTCGTGAAGGTCGCCAGCGCTCCCTGCGCGAAGTTGATCACCTCGGTTGCGCGATAGATGAGGACGAGCGCAACCGCGAGGCTGGCGTAGATGCCTCCGTTCGCGAGGCCGGAGACGGTCTGCTGTGCGAACAGCGTGCTGCGCAGCGAGCCGATGACGAGGAACACGCAGCCCGCAACGATCGCGCCGGGAACGATCCACGAGGTGCTCGGTCTCCAGGTGGTGCGCTGGAAGAGGGAGATCGCGGTCATCAGTAGCCGAGGTAGCTGCGGCGGATGGCTTCGTGCGACGCGAGCTCGGCGCTCGGTCCCTCGAACGCAACACTCCCGACCTCGAGCACGTAAGCGCGCGACGCGGTTGCAAGTGAGATGCGTGCATTCTGCTCGACGAGGAGCACCGCCGCTCCCTCCCGCTCGTTGAGCTCCTTCACGATCCGGAACACCTCTGCGACCACGAGCGGCGCGAGACCGAGCGACGGCTCGTCGAGGAGCAGGAGCTTCGGCCTCTGCATCAGCGCACGAGCGATCGCGAGCATCTGCTGCTCGCCTCCCGACAGCGTGCCGGCCTCCTGCGCGCCTCGTCGCTCGAGCCATGGGAAGTATTCGAAGACGCGCTGGAAGTCGTCGCGGAGCGACCCACGCCGCGCATAGGCGCCGAGCCGGAGGTTCTCGGCCACCGTCAGCTCGGCGAACGTCCCGCGGCCCTCCGGCACGTGCGCGATGCCGAGCCGGGCGGTCGCCTCCGGCCCCTTCCGGCCGAGCGACCGGCCGGCGAACTCGAGCGCGCCGGTCCGGGAGACGGTATTCGAGATGGCACGGAGCGTCGTCGTCTTCCCCGCCCCGTTGGCGCCGAGGATCGCGACGATTTCGCCCTCGTCGACGGTGAGCGACAGGCTTCGCAGGGCCTGCACCTGACCGTAGCGAGCATCGACGTCGCGGAGTGCAAGCAGCGACCCCATGAAAGCCGATCAAGTCAACCGTGATTTGACTCCTCGGTCAATATGGTGGCGTGCCCGAGGCCGTCATCGTCTCCGCCGCCCGCACGCCCATCGGGCGCGCAGGCAAGGGATCGCTCGTCGATGCCCGCCCGGACGACCTCTGCGCGTTCGCCGTGCGTACCGCGCTGGCACAGGTGCCGGAGCTGCCGCCGGAGGAGATCGCGGACGTGATGGTCGGCTGCGGCTTCCCCCAGGACAAGCAGGGGATGAACCTCGGCCGCCGCGTCGCCCTGCTCGCCGGCCTCCCCGTGGCGGTGCCGGGCACGACCGTCAACCGTTTCTGTGCCTCCAGCCTGCAGACGATCCGCATGGCCTTCCATGCGATCAAGACGGGCGAGGGTGAGGCATTCGTCGCGGCCGGCGTCGAGTCGATCTCCCAGGTCGACGGGTATCCGAAGTCGCACGAGGAGCTCCACCCCGCGCTGTTCGGCGACGACGCGCCGATCGCGAACGTCTACATCCCGATGGGCCTGACCGCAGAGAACGTCGCCGAACAGTGGGACGTGTCACGCGAGGAGATGGATCGCTTCGCGCAGCGGTCGCAGGAACGTGCGGTCGCTGCGCAGGATTCGGGCTTCTTCGCGCGCGAGCTGACCGTCTACGAGGGTGTCTCTGCGGACGACGGGCCGCGCCGGTCGTCGACGCTGGAGAAGTTGTCCGCCCTGGAGCCGTCGTTCAAGCCCGGCGGCAAGGTGACGGCCGGCAACTCGTGCCCGCTGAACGACGGTGCCGCGGCCGTCGTCGTGATGTCGGAGCAGCGCGCCGGCGAGCTGGGCATCACACCGCGTGCGCGCATCATCGCGTCGAGCGTGTCGGGCATCGCGCCGGAGATCATGGGCGTGGGCCCGATCGAGGCCGTGCGCAAGGTGCTCGCACACAGCGGGATGACGATCGACGATGTCGACGTGGTCGAGTTGAACGAGGCCTTCGCCGCGCAGGTCATTCCGGTCTGCCGCGAGCTCGGGATCGATCCGTTCGGCGAGAAGCTGAACCCGCACGGTGGCGCGATCGCTCTCGGTCACCCGTACGGCATGACCGGTGCGCGGATCATGAACACGCTGCTGAACGACCTGGAGACGCTCGACGCGACGATCGGGCTCGAGACGATGTGCGTGGGCGGCGGCCAGGGCATGGCGATGCTCGTCGAGCGCATCTAGCGTCTCGTCGCGTTGGGCGCCCTCGCGCTCGTACTCGCGCTCGGGTCGTCCGTCGTCTGGGGCATCGCCGACTTCGCCGGCGGCTCGCTCTCGCGGCGACTGCCGGTGCTCGGCGTCACGCTCGTCTCACAGGCGGCCGGCTTCGTCGCACTGATCGTCGCCGTCGCCGTGCGCGGCGATGTGGGCACGCGGTCGTTCCTGCTCGGGCTCGTGGCCGGCCTCGGCGGCGGTCTCGGCCTCGCGGCGTTCTATCGTGCGCTGTCGCTCGGGACGATGAGCGTCGTCTCGCCGATCGCTGCCTGCGGAGCGCTCGTGCCCTTCATCCTGTCGCTCGCATCGGGCGAGCGGCCGTCGACGCTCGCGGTGGCGGGCGCCGTGGCTGCACTCGCGGGCGCCGTCCTCGCATCGCTGGAGGAGCGACGGGCTGCAACCGACTCGCCCGACCGGGCTCGCGCAGTCGTGCTGGCGATCGCCGCCGCCGTCGCACTCGGTCTCTTCGTCTACTTCCTCGGGCTCGGGAGCCGGGAGGGTGATGCACTCTCGACGCTCTTCGGTGCGCGAGTCGGTTCGCTGTCGGTCCTCGTCGCCGTCGCCCTGATCCTGCGAGCGCCGGTTCGGATCCCACGCGCATCGCTCGCCGCCGTGGCTGCGGTCGGACTGGCCGATGTCTCCGCGAACGCGCTGTTCGCCCTGGCGAGCCGGCAAGGACTGCTCGCGCTCGTCTCCGTCCTCGGATCGCTCTACCCGGTCGTCACAGTCCTGCTCGCACACGTCCTGCTCGGCGAGCGCCTGACGCGGACGCAGCGGGTCGGCGTCGCCCTCGCGCTGGGTGGTGTCGCCGTGATCGCGGGCGCATAGCATCGGCCTGTGGAGCCGCTGATCGTCGTCGACCGCGTCGAGCGCTTCCTCGACGCAAACGGTCTCGGCGCAGGCCCGCTGGCCGCCAGCCGGATCGGTGACGGGGGCGGCTCGAACTTCACCTTCCTGCTGGAGCGCGGCGACGACCGGTTCGTGCTCCGCCGGCCGCCGCGACCGCCGTTGCCGCCGTCGGCTCACGACATGGTGCGCGAGGCCGGGCTCCAACTCGCGGTGCGCGAGGGCGGGTTCGATCGACTGCCGGAGATCGTCGCGGTGTGCGACGACGACTCGATCCTCGGCGTCCCGTTCTACGTGATGCGGTTTCTCGACGGTCACGTCGTCACCCAGACGTTGCCGGCCGGGCTCGAGGGAACAGACGCGAGGCGGCGGCTCGCGGACGATGTCGTCGACACGCTGGTCGAGATCCACGCGGCCGACCTGTCGGTGCCGGCGCTCGCCGCGTTCGCGCGGCCGGGAAGCTACGCCGAACGGCAGGTTCGTCGCTTCACGCAGCTCTGGGAGTTGAACCGGACGCGGCCGATCCCGGACGTCGACGAGGTCGGTCGGCTGCTCGCGCGTGACCTTCCGCAGCCGCTCGAGCCGACCGTCGTGCACGGCGACTTTCGTCTCGGCAACATGATGGTCTCGCGCGTCGAGCCGACGCGGGTCGAGGCGGTGCTCGACTGGGAGATGGGAGCGATCGGCGATCCGCGTGCCGACGTCGGCTACCTGCTCGCGACGTACAGCGAGCCGGGTGGGCGCCGGAGCGCGCTCGGCTCATCGCCGGTGACGGCGAGCGAGGGGTTCCCGTCGCGGGACGAGCTGGTCGAGCGCTACGCGCGGACGAGCGGGCGTGAGCTCGGCCCCCTGGCGTGGTTCGAAGCGCTCGCGCTCTGGAAGGCGGCCGTCTTCTGCGAGGCGATCTACGGGCGGTACGTGCGCGGCGAGCTCGGCGCCGAGGACACCCGTGCCGCGCTCTTCGAGCGCGGCGTCCCCGCGCTGGCGGCGGCCGCCCGCGAGGCGCTTGGGGCGTAACCCCGGGGTCAGACCCGGGTCTGACCCCCCACACACACCAAACCGTTACGACTTCGTCGACGAACTGGCGCCGGTGCGGTGGATCTGGCTTGACGAGCCGCATCTCTCGACGCGGCCGCCGACACGTCGGTTCGAGCCAGCCGGCCAGCGGCGGGACCGGCGGCACGTAGGGTCGGGGTCAGACCCGGGTCTGACCCCGAGACGACCAAGGTCTCACGCTGCCGCCTCCGCGACCGCGCGCAGGGTGGCCTCGTCGCGCGTCGAGACGAGCACCGTCGTCGCACCCGATTCGCGCCACGCGGCGAGCCGGTCGGCGATGCGCTCCTTCGTGCCGACGAGCGCCACCTCGTCGACGAACGCATCCGGGACCTTCGCCGCGGCCTCACGCTGCTTCCCGCCGAGGAACAGCTCCTGAATCTCCCGCGCCTCCGCCTCGTAGCCGTACCTCGCGAAGAGATCGTTGTAGAAGTTCGTCCCGCGCGCACCCATACCGCCGATGTAGAACGAGTAGTACTCCTTCAGCACCGCGCGCCCCGACTCGACGTCGTCGGTGAGCACCGCCGGCACGCACGGCGCGACGTCGAACCCCGGCCTGAGCCGCTCGAGCGGAAACACCGATCGTGCTTGCTCGGGCGACCAGAAGATCGGCAACCAGCCGTCGGCGATCTCGAACGCGAGCTCCACCGACTTGGGGCCGATCGCCGCGAGATAGATCGGGATCTCCGCCCGCAACGGCCGCATCATCAGACGCAGCGGCTTCCCGAGCCCGGTTCCGCCGCGGACGGGGATGTCGTAGTGCGCACCGTGATGCTCGAGCCG
Source organism: uncultured Thermoleophilia bacterium (assembly GCA_963742605.1). GTDB lineage: Bacteria > Actinomycetota > Thermoleophilia > Gaiellales > Gaiellaceae > PALSA-600. Next base: position 727,137 of record CAVUNA010000007.1, read on the forward strand.
CTCGCGCCGGAGCGCCGCGCGCACGATCTCGACGTACTCGCGCGTCTTCCCGAGCGGCTTCCCCCACTCCTGCCCGTGCCACCCCTCGACGACCTGCGGCCCCGACGTGCCGAGCCCCATCAGGAAGCGGCCACCCGACAGCAGATCGAGCGTCGCCGCCGTCATCGCGGCATTTGCCGGCGACCGGCCCGGAAGCTGCATGATCGCGGTGCCCAGCTTGATCCGCCCCGTTAGTGCGCCGAGCCAGGCAAGCGGCGTCACCGCATCGACCCCCCACGCCTCCGCCGCCCACGCCGAGTCGTAGCCGAGCCGCTCCGCCGCGCGGGCCAGCTCGACCAGCTCGAGCGGATTCGTGCCCGGCTGCGCGTACCCCATGTAGAACCCGAGTCTCACTTTGCTGCGATGCTAGACGGGTGACGGTCACCGCCTGGGCCCCACCGACCGAGCGGCTCGAGCGCGTGCGCGCCTTCATGGACGAGCGCGTGCTCGCGAACGAGCAGATCCTCGACCGCGAGGACGACGCTGCAGCCGCGCTCGTGCGGGAGCTCCGTGACGAAGTCCGCGGGCAGGGCCTGTGGGCGCCGCATGTTCCGCCCGAAGCCGGGGGCACGGGCACCGGCTTCCTCGACTACGCGTACCTGAACGAGCACATCGGCCGTTCGCTCTGGGGCCAGCTGGTCTTCGGCTGCCAGGCGCCGGATGCCGGCAACGCCGAGATCCTTCACCTCTTCGGCACCGACGCGCAGAAGGAGCAGTGGCTACAGCCGCTCGTCGCCGGCGAAATCCGGTCCTTCTTCTCGATGACGGAGCCCGAGGTCCCGGGCTCGGACCCGACCACGCTCCGCACGCGGGCCGTGCGCGACGGCGACGACTGGGTGATCGACGGACACAAGTGGTTCTCGTCGGGCGCCGACGGCGCCGCGTTCGGGATCGTCATGGCGGTGACCGATCCGGATGCTCCGCCGCACGCACGCGCAACACAGATCATCGTCCCTGCCGACACGCCCGGCGTCGACGTCGTCCGCCCGATCACGGTGCTCGGCCATGCGGGTCGCGGTTGGACGACGCATTGCGAGGTGCGCTACACCAACGTCCGCGTCCCGGTGACGAACACGCTCGGCCAGGCGGGATCGGGGTTCCAGATCGCCCAGAAACGGCTCGGGCCCGGTCGCATTCACCACGTGATGCGCTGGCTCGGTCAGATGCAGCGCGCATTTGCATTGATGTGCGCGTACTCACTCGAGCGCGAGGCGTTCGGCGGTCCCCTGGCCGAGAAGCAGACGGTGCAGAACTGGATCGCCGACAGCTACGCGCAGATCCACGCCTGCCGGCTGATGACGCTCGACGCGGCTCACAAGATCGACGGCGGCGGCGAAGCGCGCGTCGAGATCTCGGCGATCAAGTTCTTCGCCGCGCAGGCGTTGCAAGACGTCATCGACCGCGCGGTTCAGGTGCACGGCGCCCGTGGCCTCACCGACGAGACGCCGCTCGGGCACATGCTGATGACCGCCCGCGCGGGCCGGATCTACGACGGGCCGGACGAGGTGCACCGGATGGTGGTCGCGCGACGAATCCTGAAGACGTTTGCAAATGGCGACGGGTGGGACTTTGGTTGACGTGGAGTCGCTGAAGGGGAAGCTGCTCGTCTCGTCGCCGTCGCTCGTCGACCCGAACTTCCGCAAGACCGTCGTCCTGATCGCGCACCATGACGACGACGGCGCACTCGGCCTCGTCCTGAGCAGGCCCTCGGACGTCCCGGCGGCCGAGGCGATTCCCTCGCTCGACGGCCTACCGGGCGCCGACAGCCCCGTGTTCGTGGGCGGTCCGGTCCAGCCTCAGGCGTTCATGGCGCTGGCAGAGTTCTCCGACGTCGAGGACGCCGCCGCTCCGATCTTCGACCACGTCGGGTTCATGAGTGCCGACGCCGAGCCCGAGACGCTCTCGATCCGCCGCGTCCGGCTGTTCGCCGGCTACGCCGGCTGGGGCGCCGGGCAACTCGAGGCGGAGCTCGCAGAGCCCGCGTGGATCGTCGTCCCGGCCGAGATCGACGACCCTTTCGTCGACGATCCGGACGCCCTCTGGCGCGACGCCGTGCACCGAGGCGGCGGCGCGCTCTCCCTGATGGAGAACATGCCCTTCGACCCGCACCTCAACTAGGTCGCGTCAAAGAGGCGGCAGGCCGACGCGCTCGCCCTCCTGCCGCGGCCCGGGCAACGTCGGAAAGCGAAACGGGGCAGGCTCGCGACCCGGCTGCACGAACCAGGCCTGCCCGCTCGAGCTGCTCGTGGCCGCCCGCCACACCGCCTCGGCAACCGCCTCCGTCGCGACCAGTGGAAACCCTGCCGCCGCGAACGCTGCGCGCTGACCGTCGATCATCGGCGTGTCCGCGATCCCGGGGCACACCGCGTTGATCGTGACGGGCGCGAGCTGCGACGCGACGCTGCGGACGAACCCGACGAGTGCATGCTTCGTCAGCGAGTAGATCGCGTCCGACGGCATTCCGGTCAGCCCGGCGAGCGAAGCGGTGACGACGATCGCTCCGTCGCGCATCACCTGAGCGAGCCGCTGTACACCGAAGACGACGCCGTCGACGTTCACGCCGACGGCTCGCCGGTACTCCGCCTCGGTGAGCGCGCGAATATCGGTCTCCCCGGTGAGAACGCCGGCGTTCAGGCATGCCACGTCGACCGGCCCGACCTCGCCCCACGCAGACGCCGACGAGACGTCGAACCCGTCGACGAGATCGAGCGACTCGACGTCGTAGCCCTCGGCCTCGAGCCGAACGACGATCGCTCGACCGATGCCGCCCGCACCCCCGGTGACGAGGGCCTTCACGGCTCGAGGACGACCTTCCCCACGTGCTTGCGCTCGGCGATCAGCAGGTGCGCGGCCCCGGCCTCGTCGAGCGGGAACCGCGCGCCGACCACCGGCTCGATCTCGCCGCGCGTCCACATGCCGAGCAGCTCGACCGCGCACTCGTGCACGAACCCGGGTTGGAGTTTCATCAGTCGAGCGAGATAGATCCCGACCACCCCGGCGTTTCGGCCGACGAGCCATTGCACGCTCGGGTCCTGCCACAGCCCGTTGGCAAAGCCGACCGCGACGATCACGCCGAGCGGATTCAGCAATGAAAGCGATTGCGTGAAGACATCGCCGCCGACCGGGTCGATCACGACGTCGGCGCGCACGTCTTCGAGCTCGTCGTATCCGAGTGCCTCGTCGGCCCCGTTCTCCAGCGCGGCGGCTCGCTTCTCGGGCGTGCTCGCGGTCACGATCACGCGTGCGCCGAGATTCTTCGCGAGCTGGACGGCCGCGGAGCCCACGCCACCCGCGCCGGCGTGCACGAGGACGGTGCTCGCAGGGGTCACACGCGTCTGCCGGTGCAGCGGGATATAGGCGGTGAGGTAGGTGAGCAGGAACGACGCGCCGGCCGCGAACGTGGCGCCGGCGGGCAGGGCGAACGTCCAGTCCGGATCGACGGCGACCCGTTCCGCATAGCCGCCGCCGTTGATGCGGGTGAACGCCACCACACGACGCCCGTCGAGCTCGCCGGCCACCTCGGACCCCAGGACGTACGGCAGCTCCGGCATCTGCGGGTACAGGCCGTTCCGGATCAGCAGGTCGGCGAAGTTGATGCCCGCTGCGCGAACGCTGACGACTGCGGCTCCTTCGGGCTCGGCGACCTCCTCGACCTGGAGCTCGCCTCCGACCTCGTGGAGCACGGCCGCCCTCACCGTCCCACCCAGCGGGCCTCGCGCTTCTCGAGAAAAGCAGCGACGCCCTCCTGCCCGTCCTCGGACTGAAGGCACGCGGCGAACGCGTGCACCTCACGCTCGTCGCTTCGTGCGTCGCGCGTGTCGAGCAGGAGCGACTTGATCTGTCCCAGAGCGTGCGGCGACTGCTTCGCGAGCGGGTCGACGTAGCGCGCGATGCCCTCGTCGAGGTCGTCGACGACGAACTCGACGAGCCCCCATTCCTCCGCCGTCCGCGCCGGGATCCGCTCGCCCGACATGATCAGCCAGCGCGCCCGGCCGGGTGAGATCAGGCGCGGCGCCCGCTGCGTCCCGCCTCCTCCCGGGAGCAGCCCGAGATTCACCTCGGGGAAGCCGAGCTGCGCATCGGTGTGCGCGATCCGGAGGTCGCAGGCGAGGGCGAGCTCGAGCCCGCCGCCGAGGCAGTAGCCGTGGATCGCGGCCACGACCGGGACGGGTGCGCTCTCGATCAGGTCGGCGACCGGCTGGATGCCGGCCGGCCGGTCGCCGGCGTCGCCGCCCTGGAACCCGCCGATGTCCGCTCCTGCCGAGAATGCACGGTCGCCCTTGCCCCGCAGCACGACCACCCGCACGTCGTTGTCGAGCTGCTCGAGCTCGGTCCACAGCGTGTCGATGATCCCCCGGTCGACGGCGTTGACCGGCGGGTTGTCCAGCCAGACCGTCTTGATCACGATGCCGGTGCGGTCGCGGTGGCGGGGTCGGGCGCGAACATCTCACGGAGCTCGGTCTTGCGGAACTTGCCGACGCTCGTCTTCGGGATCTCGGCTACGAACTCGAACCGATCCGGAAGCCACCACTTGGCGAAGCTCGGCGCGAGGAAGTCGCGCAGCTCCTCGGCGCTCGCCTTCTGTCCCTCTCTGAGCACGACGGCCGCGAGCGGCCGTTCGTCCCACTTCGGATCGGGCACGGCGATCACCGCCGCCTCTGCGATCGCCGGGTGGGCCATCAACGCATTCTCGAGCTCGACCGACGAGATCCACTCGCCGCCCGACTTGATCACGTCCTTCGACCGGTCCTTGATCTGGATGAACCCGAGCGGGTGGATCGTCACCACGTCGCCGGTCCTGAACCAGCCGTCGTCCGTCCAGCGGTCGGCCTGTTCCGGCGTGTCGTAGTACGCGGCGGCAACCCACGGGCCGCGCGTCTCGAGCTCGCCCATCGCCTCCCCGTCCCACGGGAGGACGCGTCCCGCCGCATCCCGATGACGCAGCTCGACCAACGGCAACGGCCGCCCCTGCATCGCGATGAAGTCGAAGCGCGTGTCCGGGTCGGCGTTGGCAAGGTCGCCGGGAAGTTGGGCGGTCGACGCGACCGGTGAAGTCTCGGTCATCCCCCAGCCGTGCACCACGTCGAGGCCGTGCCGCTCCTTGAAGCCGGCGATCATCGAGCGCGGCGCAGCCGAGCCGCCGACGAGCATCCCCTTCATCTTCGAGAGATCCCAGCGCCCGGGGTTCGCGTCGAGCAGCTGCAGGATGCCGAGCCAGATCGTCGGCACGCCGGCGGTCCACGTCACCCCCTCGGACACGAACGCATCCAGCAGGCTCTCCGGGTCGAGGAACGGGCCTGGATAGACGAGCTTGGCACCCAGCATCGTTGCGAGGTACGGATACCCCCAGGCGTTCGCATGGAACATCGGGACGACCGGGAGGATCACATCCCGCTCGGAGATGCCGAGGCCCATCGGGTTGCCGGCAGCGACGCCGAGCGTGTGCAGCATCGTCGAGCGGTGTGAGTAGAGCACACCCTTCGGCAGTCCGGTCGTGCCGCTCGTGTAGCACATCGCGGCGGCCTCGTTCTCATCGAGTTGCGGGTCCTCCCACGCGTCGGGGTCGACGCCTGCCAGCAACTCCTCGTAGCCGTCCTCGACGACCAGCACGTGCTCGATGTTCGTGCGCTCCCTGAACTGGTCGAGCAGCGGTATCAGGCTGCGGTCGACGATGACCACGCGATCGTCCGCGTGTGACGCGATGTAGGCGAGGTCGTTCGGATGCAACCGCAGGTTGAGCGTGTGCAGCACGAAGCCACCGCACGGGATCCCCAGATACGCCTCGTGGTGGACGAGATGGTTCCAGCAGAGCGTCGCCACACGATCGCCGCGCTGGAGCCCGAGCTCCTTGAGCCCGACCGCCAGGGCGCGCGCACGACGGCACGACTCGCCGTAGGTGGTGCGCCCGAAGCTCCGATCGGGCAGTCGCGTCACCAGCTCCGAGCCGGCCGAGTAGGCCTCGGCGCGCCGCAGCAGCGTCGGCAGCGTCAGCTGGTAGTCCATCATCAGGCCGTTCATCGCGTCAGCCCCTGGCGCTTCGCGAGGTCATCGGGCCCGACGAGCTGCCCGTCGCGCTCGACATAACCGCCCTTGCCCCCGATGACGAGGACGACGAGGTCCTCGTCGGTCCGGTTCGAGACGCATCTCGGCGTCGTCGACTCGACGTGGACTAGGCCGCCTGCCTCGACCGTGTGCTCGTCGCCGTCGACGACAAACGTGGCGGTGCCGCGATGGACGAAGTAGAGCTCGTCCTGCGTATCGTGGTAGTGGTTGGGGCCTTCGTAGCGGGGCGGAAAGACGATCGCGTTGACGCCGAACGCGGTGACGCCGAGGGCGTTTCTGATCTTGCGGAACCCGTAGCCCTCGCCGAGGGCGTCGAGCGAGCTCACGGAGTAGGTCATGAGGGGATCCTATGACCCGAAGAGGAAGCGCGTCAGCACGCGATCGCGCACACGGTCCGGCAGCCATTGCAGCGCCGCCCGGCGCTTCGCGTCGGGGCCGATCAGGTAGCGCGTCCTCGGCCTCGAGGCGGTCAGCACTTGCTCGATCGCCTTTGCGACCGAGTCGGTCGACACGGCGTGCCCCGACGATCGCTCCGCCGCGAGCCGGGCGAACTGCTGGAGGCGCTGACCGTAGCGCTCGGCCGCCTCGGGCGGCAGCTCCTCGACGGATTGCTGCGGCTTCGTCCACATCGGCGTAGCGATCGTGGCGGGCTCGATGATCGCGACATGCATGCCCCACGGCTGCAGCTCGACCCGCAGCGAGTCGGCCATCGCCTCGAGCGCGAACTTGCTCATCGCGTAGGCGCCCAGGAACGGCAGGGCCGACCGCCCCGCGACCGAGCCGACGATCACGACCCGCCCACGACCGCGCCGGAGCGCGGGCAGGAACGCCTGCAGGACGCGCAGCTGCCCGACGACGTTGACGTCGAGCTGGCGGGTGAGCTCGTCGGGCCGCAGGAACTCGAGCGGCGAGGCGATCGCGATTCCGGCGTTCTCGACGAGCGCGTCGAGCGCTTGGACCCGAGCCGCCGCCTGTGCAATCGCCTCCGCGTCCGTGACGTCGAAGACGAGCTCCTCGGCGCCCGTCGGCGCGTCACCGGCACGACGCACGGACGCATAGACCGTCCACCCACCGCGTAGCAGGCGCTCGACCGCCGCCCGTCCGATGCCGGTGGACGCGCCCGTTACGAGGCAAGCAGGGATTCGGCCACCCCGGCCCGCAGCTCGCGGCCGTACCCGAGCGCGCCGTCGAGCCAGAGCGCACGCTTGTAGTAGCGGTGGAGCGGATGCTCCCAGGTGAAACCGATGCCGCCGTGTGCCTGAATCGAACGCTCGCACGCGAGCACCGCCGCCTCGGCGGCCTGCGACTTCGCAGCTGCGACCGCAAGGTCGACCTGGTCGTCGCGCTCCGCAACCGACCACGCCGCCCAGTACGACAGAGACCGGGAGAGCTCGACGGCGACGTAGGCGTCGACGAGCGGATGTGAGATCGCCTGGTAGGTGCCGATCTTCTTGCCGAACTGCTCGCGTGAGCCGACGTACGCGATCGCGAGCTCGACCGCCTTCGACCCGATCCCGACCGCCTCGAGTGCGAGCGAAGCGAGCAACCGCCGACGGACGTCCTCCCAGGCTCCGACTGCCGGTCCGGCGCCGTCCGCGGTGAGCCGTCCGAGCTGCAGCGTCTCGTCGACCGTCGCGACGCGTTCGCCCTGCGCGGGCCGGCCGTGCATGTCGGGCGTCAGGACACGGTCGACCTGATCGAGATGGGGCACGAAACCGTCGATCTCGATCGACCACACGTCGTCGCCGCCCTGGCCTGCCACCTCGTTGAGCACGTACGGCCCCTCGTAGAGCACGCGGCCGAGCTCTTCGAAGAGCACGGCAGCGTCGAGGAAGGTGAAGTCGTCGCTCTGCAGGATGCCGACCCAGCCCAGCGCGGCGAGCTGCTCGAGGGTCGGCGAGGGATTCGCCTCGAGGAACGCGCGCGCCTCGCGGCGAAGGTCGTCCTGCTCCGGGCTGAACGAGAAGTCCATGGTCTGCTATCGGCTCCTGGGGAGGCCGAGCACCCGCTCGGCGACGATGTTGCGCAGGATCTCGCTCGTGCCGGCCTCGATCGTGTTGCCGCGCGAGCGCAACTGCTGGTATTGCCAGTACCCGTCGGCGTAGCCGCCGCCGTCGGTCAGCTGCGCGTGCGACCCGAGGATCTCCAGCGCCAGCTTCGTGAGACGCTGATTGTTCTCCGACCAGACGAGCTTCGACGCGGAGCCCTCGGGCCCGGGGATGCCCGTCTTCTGGAGCGTCGTCAGGGCCCGGTAGTTCGTGTAGCGGAGCGCCTGGAGCTCGACCCATTCGCGCGCGATGCGGTCGCGCAGGATCGGGTCGGTGACGTTGCGCTCCTTGGCCAGCGCGAGCAGCTTGCGCACCGCGACATCGAGGGTCGCGGCGAGCGCGAACCCGAGCGTGCCGCGCTCGTGCAGCAGCGTGGTCATCGCGACCTGCCACCCGCCGCCGATCTCGCCCAGCACGTTCTCCTTCGGCACCTGCACGTCGGTGAAGAAGATCTCGTTGAACTCGGGGTGCCCCGTGATCTGGACGAGAGGACGGACCTCGACGCCCGGCGCGTGCATGTCGGCGATCACGTACGTGAGGTTCTTGTAGCGCGCTTCGTCGGGAAGCCCGAGCCCGACGAGGATGCAGAAATCGGCGATGTGCGCGAACGACGACCAGACCTTCTGTCCGTTGACGAGGAAGTGGTCGCCGCGATCCTCGATGCGCGTCCGTGCGGCCGCGAGATCGCTCCCGGCATCCGGCTCCGAGAAGCCCTGGCACCAGATCTCCTCGGCGCTCAGGATCTTCGCGAGGTAGCGGTCCTTCTGCGCGTCGGTCCCCCAGGCGATGATCGTCGGGCCGGCCATGCCCAGGCCGATGACGCCGAGATGCGACGGCGCCTCTGCGCGCGCCAGCTCCTCGAGGAAGATCGCCTGGTGGCTGTACGGGGCCCCGGCACCGCCGAACTCCTTCGGCCAGGTAAGGCCCGCGTATCCGGCCTCGCCGAGCTGCCGGCTCCACTCGCGGTCGTCGCTCTCGAACCGCCGTGCACCGCGCTCCCGCGAGCCGGCGGGAAGGTTGCTCTCGATGAACGCGCGCACCTCGACCCGGAAGGCGGCCTCCTCCGGGGTGTCGCGCAGGTCCACGGCGCGATGTTAGCTCTCTCGGAGCGTCATGCACGTCGACGTCGCGTACGCGACGAGCGAGCCTTCGTCATCGGTGACGCGGCAGTCGATCAGCGCCAGCGTCCTGCCGGCCTTGATCACCTCGCCGACCGCGGTCAACCGTCCCTCCCACACCGGCTTCAAGAAGTTGATCTTCAGCTCGACGGTCGTGAACATCTCGTCCGGCTCGAGCCGTGAGAGATTGGCACAGCCCATCGCTGCGTCGGCCAGGTCGCAGAGAATCCCGCCGTGGAGGGTTCCGGGCGGGCTCGAGTGCTGCGGGCCGACGTCGAGCTCGAAGGTCACCCGACCCACCTCGGCGGCGACCATTCGCATCCCGATCAGCTCGGCGACCAGCGCACCCTGCTCCTCGCCCGAGATGATCTTGTGCAGGTACTCGAGGTGGCTCATGCGACAAGCACCGTCCGGATCACGTCGCCGTCCCGCATCGCGTCGAGCGCGGCCTGCCAATCCTCGAGCGGCGCCGTCCGCGTGACCATGCCGGCGAGATCGAGCTGACCGTCGAGGGCCAATCGCGCGAGACGGGGGAAGTCCTCCTGCGGGAGATAGTCGCCGCCGTGCGACACGAGGATCGATGCGCGCTTCGCAAAGAGGCGGGGAAGGTCGATCTCGGCACGCTCACCCGCAGGGGACAGCCCGACGAGCACATACGTGCCGCCCGAGGCGAGCAGGGACAACCCCTGCTCGAACGTCGAGCGTCTCCCGACGACGTCGAAGACGAAGTCGACAGGGCCGGGCTCGACGTGCGTCGCACCGAAGCGGCGCGACTGCTCGACCTTTCTCGGATCGAGATCGATCGCGCGGATCTCGGAGGCCCGTGCGATTCCCGCTCCCTGGATCACGCTGAGACCGACCGCCCCGCAGCCGATCACCGCGACTCGCGCTCCGGGCCAGACCTTGGCCGTCTCGAGCACCGACATCACGCCGGTGGCGACCGCGCAGCCGATGAGACACGCCTGCTCGGACGGCAGCTCGGGCGGGACGAGCACGGCCGCGACCGCGGGCACGACCGTGTGCGTCGCGAACGTTCCCGTGCGGAGCACCGGCGTCAGCACCGTTCCATCCGCGCGGTGGAGGCGCCCGGGAGCGGCCGGCGGCGTCCGGCACCGTCGCGGAGCGCCGCGCAGGCACGCGGCGCACTCACCGCACGCGGCCTTCCATCCGAGCACGACACGATCGCCGACCGAGAGCGAATCGACCCCTTCGCCGACGCCGACGACGCTGCCCACGCCCTCGTGGCCCAGCAGTACGGGAAACGGATGCCCCCAGCCGTCCTCGTCGATCACGTGCTGGTCGCTGTGGCAGACACCTGTCGCCTCGATCCGCACGCGCACCTCCCCTGCGCCCGGCTCGTCGACGTGGATCTCCTCGAGAGCCACGTCGCCCGGCCCGCTCAGGACGACGCCGAGGTCAGCCACGGGCCGGTTCGAGCCATGTGCGGTCCAGGGCGCGGACCGACGACGCCCCGGCCAGAGCCAGGGTGAGATCGAGCTCGGCCATCAGGTTCTGGATCAATTCCTCGACACCGCGCTGACCTCCCACGGCGAGTGCGTAGGCGTACGGCCGGCCGAGCAGCACTGCGTCGGCACCGAGCGCAAGTGCCTTGACGACGTCGGCGGCACACCGGATCCCGCCGTCCATCAGCACCACTCCCTGCGGAAACGCTTCGCGCACCTCGATCAGCGCGTCGAGCGCGGCAACTGCTCCGTCGACCTGACGCCCGCCGTGGTTCGAGACGATCACGCCGTCGATGCCGTGGTCGAGCGCGAGCTTCGCGTCGTCGGCCCGGAGAATCCCCTTGACCAGCAGCGGGAGCGAGGTCTGGCTGCGCAACCAGTCGAAGTCCTCCCAGCTGAGCCCGAGGTTCGGGAAGTGCGTGAGCATCGTCGCCGCGGCCGTGAGCATGTCTTCGCCCGGCGACTTTGCGAGCCGCGACAGGAACACCGGGTCGCTGAAGTAGACACCGCACCCTTCGCCGCGCAGGAACGGCAGGTATGCCGAGCGGAGGTCACGCGGGCGCCAGCCGAGAGTGAGCGTGTCGACCGTCACGACGATCGCCGAATAGCCGGCAGCCTCCGCGCGGGCAACGAAGCTCGCGCACAGCTCGCGGTCGTTGGGCCAGTAGAGCTGGTACCAGCGTGGGCATCCGGTCTCGGCAACCTCCTCCAGCGGGTGCGTCGCCGCTCCGGAGAGCACCATCGGCACGCCGGACGATGCGCTCGCACGCCCGATCGCCGGCTCGGCGTCGTCGTGCGCGATCGAGAGCACGCCGATCGGGGCGAGCAGGAACGGCGCCGGCGAGTGCAACCCGAGCACGTCGACCGACAGATCGCGTGCCACGTTCCCCGAGAGCATCCGCGGCCTGATCCGGTGGCGCGCGAACGCGTCGACGTTCGCGCGCGCCGTCGACTCCGAACCGGCGGCACCTGCGATGTACCCGTATGCGCCCGGGTCGAGCCTTGCTGCGGCTGCACGCTCCCAGTCGTCGGCTGTGATCGGCCACTCTGGCGGCTGTTGCGCGATGTAGATCGCGTTCTGGATCATCGCGCCCGAGAACGACACCCCTGGATCCTAAACTGGCCGCGTGAGCCAGACCGCGCGACTCGAGGCGTTCAGTGACGGCATCTTCGCGATCGCGGCGACGCTCCTCATCCTCGACGTCAACCTGAACGGGAGCGGCTCGATCGCGCACCAGCTCGTTCAGGCGTGGCCGTCATACGCGGCCTACGGCATCTCGTTCGCGACACTCGGGATCATGTGGGTCAACCACCACACCGTGTTCACGCAGATCGACAAGGTCAATCGCACGTTTCTGTTCATCAACGTGCTCTTCCTGATGGTGGTGGCGTTCACGCCGTTTCCGACGCGCGTGCTCGCGGAGAACCTGCGCGACCACTCGAAGGCGGCCGCGGTCTTCTACGGGCTCACCTACACGGCGATGGCGGTCTGCTACGGGGCCCTCTGGTTCTATGCGGCGAGCGGGCGCAGGCTGATCGCGGCGACGGCCGACCAGCGAACGGTCTCCGGGATTTCCCGGTCGTATCGCCCCGGCCCGTTGATCTATGGGGTCGCGACGCTCAGCGCACTCGTCTCGGCGATCCTGGCCGTCGTGCTCTACGCGCTGATCGCCCTGTTTTACGTCGTCGAGAGCTCGGTCTTCGGCCGCTCGTCGTAAGACGAGAGCGGCTGCCCGGCACCAAGGTGCCAGGCAGCCGGACCACCGCGCTTCGAGGGATCAGCCAGTCCGCACGGCGTGGCGCCCGAAGGCGTTCACGGCCGTGACGCGGCCTGCCTCGTCGCGAAGAAAGAAGCCGGTGCTGCCGCGATGCGGCGGTGTGGTGCAGACGATGCGTTCAGGATCGCCCGAACGGAAAAGGAAGGGGATCGGCGGCTCTTGCTCCAGCTCGACGCCAAACTCCTCGAGCAACTCCGGTCGGTCGATCACGAGCAGTGAGAGGCCGTCGCCGTTCGTTGTGACGTCGATGATGTTCGCGACGGTCTCGTAACGGCCGCAGTACGGGGCCAGCTCGTCCGCCGTGCGGGCGACAGTGTCCGGCTCCGGGATCGGCGCGTCGAGGACGCTCTCCCATGCCCACTCCATGATCCGCTCGTTGAATGCTGCACCGATCGGGCTGCAGTTCGTGGACGAGACGAGGGCGAAACCGCGCTCGGGGACGATCTTGAAGAGCGACAGCTGCCCGAGCGTCGCCCCGCCGTGGCCGACGACCCGGAGGCCGGCGACGTCGCTGAGCAGCCACGAGATGCCGACCGCGTCGCCCGCCGCCCAACCGGGAGCCTCGACCGTGGCCTCCTGCATTCGATCTGCGAGCTCGCGTGAGAGGAGCGAGTTGCGGCCTTCGAGGTGGAAGCGCGCCCACGCGATCAGGTCGCGCGTGGTCGTGGCGAGGCCGCCGACGGGATTCGACGCTCGCGGAAACCCGAACGGCAGGATCTTCGTGCCGCCGTCCTGCAGGCGCTGGTGGTCGACCGCAACCCGCCGCGTCAACAGCTCCCGCGGGAAGAACAGCGTGTCGTCGAGATCGAGCGGGTCGAGCAAAAGCTCGCGCAACGCCGCCTCGTACGTCGATCCCGTCACCTTCTCGACCAGCCGGCCGGCGACGCCGAACGCGGCGTTGTTGTACGAGACAGCCTCGCCCGGCCGCGTCAACTGCCGCAGCCCGACCATCGCTTCGACATACCGCGCGAGGGCGTCGTCTCCGTCGCCGGTGTTTCGGAAAAAGTCGCCGTCCCAGCCCGAGGTGTGATTCAGGAGCTGGAGGACGGTCACCGCAGCGGCCGCATCGTCGTCCTCGATCCGGAGTTCCGGCACGTACGTCCGGGCCGGCGCGTGAAGGTCGACGAGGCCCTGCTCGACGAGGCGAACGATCGCCGTGGCTGTGAACGTCTTGGTCGTCGAACCGCACAGGAAGAGCGTGCGCTCGTCCACCGGCAGCGGGTTCTCGACGCTTGTAACGCCGTGGAACGCGTGCTGCTCCCGGCCGTCGAGGAGCACGCCGACAGCGACACCGGGGACCTGCAGCTCCTCGGCGACCGCGGCTACGACGTCCTGGAGCGCGTCCATCGGGGTGACGCTACCCGTGGGCGTTCACAGCCGCAGAGGCGCCTAGCGGATTCGAACCGCTGTTTTCCGAGACACGCGACGGTGAGCGCAGTTCCCGCGAACCGGTCTCGGATGCGGTAGACGAACTCCCGGAAGAGCTTCGGCGGATCGTTCAGCGGATCACGGCGCGGCAGCGGGAGGGCGCCGATGCCTGACCTGTCAGGCACGGCGGCTCCCGTGCCACAGGGATCCCGCTACGTCGTCGCTGCGTATGGATACGACGACGTCACTCTTGGCTTCGACCTAACCGGGTCGGCTGTAAGTCTCAAGCGTGTCGCTGAGATGCCTGGTCGAGAGTTTGGGATGACGAAGCGGCTCGGGTACGACGGCGCATGGGGCAAGTTCGAGAATCTGTTGGGCCGCTCGTACGCCACGTTCAAGCGAGATACCAACCGTCTCTACGTTCAGTGGAGGCCGGTAGGCGAGGGGGAACTCCTGCGACCCGATGACTTCGAGCGCCGGTTCCGTGCTCTTGAACAGCGGATGGGCGTCGTCGGTCTGGAGTCGTTCGAGCGGAGAGGCGCCTAGCGGATTCGAACCGCTGTAAACGGCTTTGCAGGCCGCTGCCTAACCACTCGGCCAAGGCGCCGGAGTCGGCCATCGTATCGGCGCCCGGTTGACCCCACCTGGCTCCTCCCGTGAGTGCCGTATACAGTCGCCTTGCCGTGTCGCTGCAGGAGCGGACAGCCACAGGACGCCTCCAGGAGGCGCGGGAGCGCTACGTCGCGCGGGGGATCTCGACCCAGCCGATCTTCGTCGACCGTGCCGAGGGGGCACGGGTCTGGGACGTCGACGGGCGCGAGTACATCGACTTCGCCGGCGGGATCGGCTGCGCGAACGCCGGGCACTCGCTGCCGGCCGTCGTCAAGGCGGTGCACGAACAGGTCGACCGCTACCTGCACCAGTGCGCGATGGTCGGCATGTACGAGCCGTATGTCGAGGTGTGCCGGCGGCTCGCCGAGCTGTCGCCTTGCCGCGGCGCCGACCAGAAGTCGCTGCTGCTGAACTCGGGTGCCGAGGCGATCGAGAACGCCGTCAAGATCGCGCGCGTCGCGACCGGGCGCCAGGCAGTGATCGTCTTCGACAACGCGTTCCACGGTCGGACGCTGCTCTCGATGACGATGACCGCGAAGGTCGTCCCGTACAAGAAGGGATTCGGGCCGTTCGCGCCCGAGGTATACCGAACCCCCGCCCCGTATCCCTACCGCGGCGTGACCTCGGACGATGCCATCGCCGGCCTGAAGCACCTGTTCAAGGGGGACGTCGATCCGGAGTCGGTCGCGTGCGCGGTGCTCGAACCGGTGCAGGGCGAAGGCGGCTTCATCCCGATGCCGCCCGACTTCCCGAAGCGGCTGCAGGAGCTGCTCGACGGGCACGGCATCCTCTACGTGAACGACGAAGTGCAGTCGGGCTGCGGCCGCACCGGCCCGATCTGGGCGATCGAGCACTACGGCACGGAGCCCGACCTGCTGGTCAGCGGCAAGACCCTCGGCGGCGGCCTGCCGCTCGCCGCGGTCACCGGCCGTGCCGACGTGATGGACGCCGTTCCCCCCGGTGGTCTCGGCGGCACCTTCACCGGCAATCCGGTCTCGTGCGCGGCGGCGATCGCGGTCCTCGATGCTCTGCCGGGCCTGCGCCCCCGCGCCGAGAAGGTCGGCGAACACGTCCGCGAACGGCTGACGGCGATGGCACCCGAGGGCAGCAACGTCCGCGGGCTCGGCCCGATGCTGGCCCTCGAGCTCGCCGAGCAGACGGGCGACGAAGCCGCACGCATCACGGCGGCGGCTCGCGAGCGAGGGCTCATCCTCCTCTCGTGCGGCATTTACGGCAACGTGATCCGGATCCTCGTCCCCTTCACGGTCTCCGACGCGGAGCTCGACCGCGGCCTCGACATCCTCCAGGAGTGCCTTGGCGGCTGACGTCCGCGTCGAACAGGCGCGCAAGACCTACGGCGAGGTGGTCGCAGTCGACAACGTCGACCTCGATGTCGCCGACGGAGAGTTCTTCACCCTGCTCGGACCATCCGGCTCGGGGAAGACGACGACATTGCGCATGATCGCCGGGTTCGAGCAGCCCGACACGGGAAAGATCACACTCGGCGGCGAGGACATCACGCGTCGTCCGCCGTACGCGCGGGACGTGAACACCGTCTTTCAGGACTACGCGCTGTTCCCGCACATGACCGTCGCCGAGAACGTCGGCTACGGGCTCAAGGTGAAGGGCGTGCGTCGCAACGAGCGCAACTCGAGAGTCGACGAGGTGCTGCGCATGGTCCGCCTCGACGGGTACGGGCCTCGAAAGCCCGTTCAGCTGTCAGGCGGGCAGCGCCAGCGCGTCGCCCTGGCGCGCTCGATCGTCAACCAGCCGAAGGTGCTCCTGCTCGACGAGCCGCTCGGCGCGCTCGACCTGAAGCTGCGACAGGACATGCAGGTGTTCTTGAAGGCGCTCCAGCAGGAGCTCGGCATGACCTTTCTGTACGTCACGCACGACCAGGAGGAGGCGCTGACGATGAGCGATCACCTGGCGGTGTTCAACGAGGGACGGATCGAGCAGTCGGGGCCCCCCGCCGACGTCTACGAGCGACCTGCGACCGAGTTCGTGGCCGGTTTCGTCGGCACCTCCAACATCCTCGAGCGGAACGGCCGCCGGTTCACCGTTCGCCCGGAGAAGGTGATCATGCTCGACGGCGACCAGGGCGAGGGCGAGCCCGGCCGCATCCGCGACGTCGTCTATCTCGGCGCCGTCACGCGCTACGTCGTCGCACTCGACGGCGGCGGCGAGCTCGTCGCGCTGCGACAGAACACCGAGACGTCGTCGGCCGAGGCGCTCGAGCAGCGCGGACGGCGCGTGCGCCTCACGTGGCGGCCCGAGCACACCTTCACGATCGACCAACCAGAGACGACCCCCCGGCAAGGAGGAGAACCATCGTGAGACGGATCCGCAAGATTCACGTATTCGCTCTTGCCCTCGTCGCGGCGCTGCTCGTGCCCGCCGCCGGCGTTTCACGCGGCAACGGCACGAGCCTGCCGACGGCGATCGGGAAGGGCGAAGGCTCGCTCAACCTGATCGAGTGGTCGGCGTACAGCGACCCGAGCTTTGCGAACAAGTTCGAGAAGCAGACCGGTTGCATCATCCACCGCAAGGACGCTGGCAGCTCGAACGAGATGGTGGCTCTGATGCGCGCCGGCGGTGGTGGCGGCGGCGGGCAATACGACCTCGTCTCGGCGTCGGGCGATGCCAGCCTGCGCCTGATCTACGGCGGCGACGTCCAGCCCGTGAACGTGAACCTGATCCCGTCGTGGAAGAACTTCCTGCCGGCCTTCAAGTCGCCCGCGCACAACACGGTCAAGGGTGTGCACTACGGCGTCTCCGTCCAGTGGGGGCCGAACACGCTGCTCTACAACACCCAGAAGGTGAAACCCGCACCGACCGGCTGGGGTGCGATCTACAGCGGCAAGTACAAGGGCAAGTTGACCGTCCCCAACAACCCGATCCAGATCGCCGACGCGGCCCTCTACCTCGAGCAGACGAAGCCGAGCCTCGGCATCAAGGATCCGTACGAGTTGACGAAGGATCAACTCGACGCAACGGTCTCGCTGCTCAAGCAGCAGAAGCCGCTGCTGAAGCGGTACTGGAACTACGCCACCGACGAGATCACGTCGTTCAAGAACGGCGACGTGTGGATGGGCGCCGGCTGGCCGTACCAGACGCTCCAGCTCGAGGGTGCAAAGGCTCCGATCAAGGAGCTGGTACCGCTGCCGACCACCGGCTGGGCCGACACCTGGATGCTCGCCAAGAAGGCGCCGCACCCGAACTGCGCCTACATGTGGATGAAGTACGTGACGACGGCACCCGTCGAGGCGAAGCAGGCGCTCGTCTTCGGCGAGACACCGGTCAACCCGAAGGCCTGCTCGTACATGAACAAGCTGGAAGCCGGCTCCTGCGCCAAGTACCACCTGAACGAGCCGGCGTCGTACTACACCAAGATCAAGTTCTGGAAGACGCCTGTCGCGCAGTGCGGCTGGCAGCCCGGAAACGACTGCATGGACTACAGCGCCTGGCAGCGCGCCTGGACGGAGATCACCGGCTAGCCGGTGACGGTCGACGTTCAGGCACCTCCCGGGGCGGGCCCGCCGATTCGGCGGGCCCGCCTCCGCTTCGGCGCAGCGGTGTGGCGGCGCCCCTGGCTGAAGGGCATCGGCCTGCTCGGGCCACCGGCGGTCGCCTTCGGCGTCGTCTATCTGGGCGCGCTCGCGGTCCTGCTCGTCTCGTCGTTCTGGACGGTCAACTCCTTCACCGGCCAGCTCGTCCATCAGTGGACGCTCGACAACTACCGGATCATCTTCTCGCTCAGCGATCCGACGTACCTGCGAATCGCTGCGCGGACGATCGGCATCGCCGCGGCTGTGACGATCACCGACGCGCTGCTCGCGTTCCCGCTCGCGTACTTCATGGCCCGGGTCGCACCTCCGCGGCTCCGCGGCCTCCTCTTCGTCCTGGTCGTGCTGCCGCTCTGGTCGAGCTACCTCGTCCGCATCTACGCGTGGCAGACGATCCTCTCGGGCGGCGGCTCGCTCGACTGGTCGCTCAGGAAGCTCGGCCTGCCGGCGGCCAACATCGCCTACTCGAACTGGGCGATGTGGCTCGTGTTCACCTACGTGTGGCTGCCGTTCATGGTGTTGCCCGTGTACGGGGCGCTCGAGCGAATCCCCCACTCCTACATCGAGGCGTCACGTGACCTCGGTGCGCGCGGGTCGCGAACACTCCGCTCCGTGATCCTGCCGCTCGCGCTGCCCGGCGTCATCGCCGGGTCGATCTTCACCTTCTCGCTGACACTCGGCGACTTCATCACGCCGCTCCTGATCGGCGGCACCAACTCGACCTTCATCGGCAACGTCGTCTACGAGAACATCGGCATCAACGCGAACATCCCGTTCGCGGCCGCCCTTGCGACGATCCCTGTCGCGGTGATGGCCGTGTACCTCGTGGTCGCGCGCCGGCTGGGTGCCTTCGAGGCCCTTTAGTGCCCCCTCACTAGTGGAGACGCGCACCACCCGCATCGGTCTCTGGATCTGGACCGCACTCGTCGTCGCGTTCCTGTGGGTGCCGCTGGTGCTGATCGGCGTCTACGCGTTCAACAAGTCGAACGTGCAGAGCTGGCCGATCCCCGGCTGGACGACGCACTGGTTCCGCGTCGCCTGGTCCGACCCGGACGTCCGGAACTCGCTGCGCCTCTCGGTCGAGGTCGGCCTGATCGCGACCACGATCGCCCTCGCGCTCGGCTCGATGGCGGCGTTCGCGATCCACCGCTTCAGGTTCTTCGGCCGCGAGTCGGTGTCGTTCCTGCTCATCCTCCCGATCGCGCTGCCGGGCATCATCACGGGGATGGCGTTGAACTCGTTCTACGTGTTCGCCGGCATCGGCTTCTCGATCTGGACGATCGTGATCGGCCACGCGACGTTCTGCGTCGTGGTCGTCTACAACAACGTGCTGGCGCGCCTCAGGCGCAGTGCTCCGTCGCTCTACGAGGCCTCGATGGACCTCGGCGCCGACGGGTGGCAGACCTTCCGCTACGTCACCTGGCCGGTGCTCTCGACGGCCCTCATCTCGGGCGCGCTGCTCGCGTTCGCGCTCTCCTTCGACGAGGTGATCGTGACCACGTTCACGGCCGGCGCCCAGACGACGCTCCCGATCTTCATCCTCGACAACCTGCGCCAGGGACAGCAACTGCCGATCATCAACGTGGTCGCGCTCGTCGTGATCGTCCTCACGACCATTCCCGTTGCGGTGGCACAGCGTCTCACGCGCGAAACTGGGATCCTTCGCACCGAATAGGAGGTTCGAAACCATGGCAACGATCGAAGCGACCATTGACGTCCTCAACCCGGCGACCGGCGAAACGATCGGCGAGGTGCCGAACGCGAGCGCCGACGAGGTCGACGAGGCGGTCGAGCGCGCGAAGGCGGCGCGCCCCGAGTGGCTCGATGCCACCCCGGCCGAGCGCTCCGAGCTTCTGCTCGAGCTCGCCGACGTGATCTCGGACAATGCCGAGGAGCTGGCGCAGATCGAGTCGCGCAACGTCGGCAAGCCGATCACGCTCGCCCGCGAGGAGATGCCGTTCGCTGCGGACAACCTGCGCTTCTTCGCGGGAGCGGCACGCAACCTGGAAGGAAAGTCGACGGGCGAGTACATCAAGGGCTACACGTCGATGATCCGCCGCGAGCCGATCGGGATCGTCGCCGGCATCTGCCCGTGGAACTACCCGCTGATGATGGCCGTGTGGAAGCTGGGGCCGGCACTCGCCGGCGGCAACCTGCAGATCCTCAAGCCGTCAGAGCAGACGCCGCTGTCATTGCTGCGCTTCGTCGAGCTCGCGAAGGATGTGATCCCCTCCGGCGTGCTCCAGGTGGTCACCGGCGACGGCGTGCCCACGGGCCAGCGGCTCGTCGAGCACCCCGACATCGGTCTCGTCTCGCTCACCGGCGACATCGCCACCGGGAAGCTGATCGCCAGGAACGCGGCCGACACGCTCAAGCGGGTTCACCTGGAGCTCGGCGGCAAGGCGCCGATGGTCGTGTTCGACGACGCCGACCCCGCCGCCGTCGCCGAGGGGATCAAGATCGCGGGCTACGTCAACTCCGGGCAGGACTGCACGGCGGGCTCGCGCGTGCTGGCCGGCCCGAAGATCTACGACGCCCTGCTCGAAGCGCTCGTCCCGGCCGTCGAGTCGCTCAAGGTCGGCGACCCGGCGACGGGGGACGAGATCGAGATGGGCCCGGTGATCTCGAAGGATCAGCAGGATCGCATCCTCGGGTTCCTCGAGCGGGCCGAGGGCGCCACCGTGCTGACCGGGGGCGGCACGAACGGCGATCACGGCTTCTTCGTGCAGCCGACGATCGTCACCGACGTCTCCCAGGACGACGAGATCGTCCAGAAGGAGGTGTTCGGCCCGGTCGTCACCGTCCAGCGGTTCAGCGACGACGCCGAGGCGATCGCCTGGGCGAACGATGTTCCGTACGGTCTGGCGGCGTCGGTGTGGACGCGGGACATCGGCCGCGCCCTGAACGCAGCACGCAAGCTGCAGTTCGGCACGGTGTGGATCAACGACCACCTCGTCCCGATCACGTCGGAGATGCCGCACGGCGGCTACAAGAGCTCCGGCTACGGCAAGGACATGTCGGCGTACTCGATGGAGGAGTACACCCAGATCAAGCACGTCGTCGCCAAGTTGGACTAGGGCGCGAACCTGGTGCCTGGCACCTTGGTGCCAGGCACCGTTCTTCGGCTACAGAGCGAGCAGCTCGGAGAGCTCGTCGGCGGTCGGCTCCCAGTCGCCGGCGGCAGCGTTCGCGCGCACCTGCTCGGGCCTGGTCGCTCCCGCGATCACCGACGCGACGGGCGAGACCGCCGCGAGCCCGCCGATCGCGACGTCGAGCAATGAGACGCCGTGCGCCTCTCCCCAGGCGCGGAGGCGCTCGACCCGATCGAGCGTCGCGCCGTCGATCTCGCGGCCGTGGAGACGAGTGCCGGGCTGCGGCGGTTGCTCGCGCGACACCTTGCCGGTGAGCAGCCCGCTTGCGAGCGGGAAAAAGGGAATGAAGCCGAGGCCGAGCCGCTCGCACGCGGGCAGCAGCTCACGCTCGGCGCCTCGCTCGAGCCACGAGTACTGGCTCTGCTCGGACACATACGGCAGCTGCAGCGACGCCGCGATCTCGAAGGCGCGCTCGAGCGTGGCCGGTGCGTAGTTGGACGTGCCGAACGCGCGCACCTTGCCTTCGGCGACGAGCTCGGCGATCGCGCCGAGGGTCTCCTCGAGCGGAGTCTCGCGATCCTCCTCGTGATGCTGATAGAGATCGACGTGGTCGGTGCGCAGCCGCCGAAGCGACGCCTCGAGCGCCGCCCGGACATACGCTGCCGAGCCGCGACGCGACGCGCCGTCCCCCATCGGCTTGCCGAACTTGGTCGCGAGGGCAACCTGATCCCGGCGTCCCTCGAGGATCTTTCCGATCAGCGTCTCGCTGCCCCCGGCGTTGCCGTAGATATCGGCCGTGTCGAAGAACGTGACCTCGGCCTCGAGCGCCGCGTCGATCACCGCGCGCGTGCCCGCTTCGTCGACGCGCCCGCCGAAGTTGTTACAGCCGAGGCCGACAACGGTGACCTCGAGCGGGCCGAGTGTCCGCTTCCTCACGGGCGCCAGGTCGCGTCGAGCACGCGCAGCCAGTTCGAGTGGGTGACCTTCGCGATCGACTCGTCGTCGTACCCGGCGGTCGCAAGCGCGTCGACGATGACGGGGAATCCCTCGAGACCGCCGACCGCGTCGGGGACGACCGCGCCGTCGAAGTCCGACCCGAACGCAACATGATCGATGCCCATGCGATCGGAAAGGTAGTCGACGTGCCGAACGATCTCGGTGATCGGTGTCTCCCGTACCTCGTCTCCATCCTCGCGCAGGAAGTTGACGGCGAAGTTGACGCCCACGACGCCGCCGGAGTCACGGACTGCGTCGAGTTGCCTGTCGGTGAGGTTGCGCGACGACGCGCACAGCGCGTGCGCATTGGAATGCGTCGCGACCAGGGGGGCACCGGAGATCCTCGCGACGTCCCAGAAGCCGGCCTCGTTCAGGTGCGACAGGTCGACGAGGATGCCCAGACGGTTGCACGCCTCGACCAGGGCGCGGCCGGAGTCGGTGAGGCCGGGCCCGGTATCGGGTGACCCCGGAAACGCGAACGGCACGCCTTCCGCGAAGGCATTCGGTCGCGACCAGACGAGCCCGACCGACCGCAGGCCACGGCCGTACCACGCCTCGAGATCCGACAGGTCGGGCGCGAGCGGGTCTGCTCCCTCCAGGTGCACGATCGCAGCGACGTCGCCCTCGCGAAAGTCGTCGACCGACACCGCGCGCCGCACCGGCAGCTCGCACAACGTCGCGTAGAGCTCGCCGGCGATGCGCGCTGCTTCTTCCTGCGGGATCGGGTCGGCGAGCGGCATCACATACGGGATCTCGGGCATGCCGTGTGGATGCGGCGACGGCACGAAGAGCGCAAAGAAGCCGCCGGCGAATCCGGACGCGCGGGCAGCATCGAGATCCATGTGTGACGACGGCTCGCCGCGCCACCGGCGGAGCACAAGGTCGTTGTGTCCGTCGATGACCATGCATTTGGCATCCTACGGGCGGTCGCCCGCCGCCCGTTTCTAAGCAACCGGCAGGGGGACCGACGCGCCGACGTGGCCGAGCAGGTCGGCGAGCGCCTCGACGCAGTCCGGGTCGAACTGCGCACCGCTGTGCTCCTGCAGCTCGGCGAGCGCGTCCTCGGTCGTCAGACGGCTCCGGTAGGGACGCCCGCCGGTCATCGTCTCGAACGCGTCGGCCACGGCAAGCACGCGTGACGCGAGCGGGATCTCCTCGCCGGCGAGCCCCGCCGGATACCCGGCGCCGTCGTAGCGCTCGTGATGGTGCAGAACCCATTCGGCCTCGGTGTCGAGATCGGCCGCGAGCAGGATCGCGTGGCCGATCGTCACATGCTGCTCGAGCTCGATCCGCTCTCCTGACTCCAGCGCGCCCGGCTTCTGCAGGATCACGTCGGGGAGGCCGATCTTGCCGACGTCGTGGACGAGACCCGCCAGCCGCAGCCGTTCGAGCTGTCCCGCGGGAATGCCGACTCGCTGGCCGATGCCGACGGACAGCTCGGCGACGGTCTCGCAGTGGTTCCGCTCACCGCTGTCCTTCGCGTCGATCGCGTGGGCGAGGGCGGCAGCCAGTGTCCTCTGGTTCGGCGTCGGCAGTGACGTGTCGCCGTCGGCGGTGCTCGTCGCCTCGAGCGCGGGACGGTAGATGACGGCCAGGAGCTTGTTGCGTTTCGCTTCGTAGAGAGCGATGTCCGCCTGGTTGATGAGCGCGCGTGCGCTCTCCGTGTTCGCCGACTCGGTCACGCCCACGCTGAGCGCACGTTGGCCCGTCGCCTCCGCCGCCGCGCGTTGAATGTTGTGGGCGATTGCGAGGGCGCTCCAGGCGCGGCGATTCGGCAGCAGAACCATGAACTCGTCGCCGCCCGTCCGGTAGATCGAGCCGATGCGGTCGACCTCCATGCGAATCGCATGCGCCACCGTCTTGATGTACTCGTCGCCCGCAAGGTGGCCCTGCTCGTCGTTGACGCGTTTCAGCCCGTCGAGGTCGATCGCCAGCAGGCTGAACGTCGAGCCGGTCTTGGCACGTCGCTTGATCTCACGCGCGAGATGGCTGTAGAAGGTTCGGTGGTTTCCGAGGCCGGTGAGGCTGTCCGTGTGTGCGGCATCGTGAAGCCGCTCGATCTCCCGCGGGTTCTCGATCGCGAGCCGAAGCCCCGCGAGGCGGCGGGCGATCTGCACGAACCGCCACACGCCCATCGCGGCCACGATCGCGAGCGCGAACGCCTCCAGCCTCTCGAACGGTCCCGACGGCCACGGCTCGACCGACACGGCGACACTCGCCGCTCGCAACCGGGAGTCGACGGCGCGCAGGAGCCCCTGGGCCTGCACGAGCTGACGCGGTCGCGTGCCCGGCACGGCGTTCGGAGCAAGTCCACGCGACACCAGGGCGATCGTCTGATCGTGGAGCGAGTCCGCCGCGGTCAGGTCGCCGCCGCGCTCGTCCGGGCTGAGCTCGATCAGGCGGCCGAGCAGTCGCGTCTGCCGAGACGCGACGAGCCCGAATGCGGCCGCAGCCTTGCGACGCGTGGCTGCGACGCGAAGGTCGCCGATGTTCGTGATCGCCGCCCGCTCTCGGCTGGTCAGCGTCCGCGCGTCCGCGATCTGTCGCTCGAGTGACGTGCGGTCGACGTCGCGCCGCCACGCGGACACCGCGCCGATGGCGCCGGCGGCTGCGACCAGGACACCGGCGAGAACGCCGACGATGATGAACGCCCGCACGAGACGCATGGTTTTTTCGCCTTTCCACATTGCCGCAGTGCTGCCCGCCTCGCCTCGGCGTCCAGGTAGTCGCAGACTCATCTGCGGCGCGGGCCGGGGCAATCCCCCGGCCGGGGGTGGCTACCCTGCAGCGACCGTGATCATCCGGCTGCTCGCGAGCATCGCCGCCCTCTCCGTCGGCGTTGCCGGAGTCGTGATCGTCGCGGTCCTGCTGCACCGAACACCCGGGCCTGTCTCGACAACGCCGACCAGCGTCGCCGCGGCGCCCGCTCAGCCGTCCTCTTCGACGAGCGTCCCGACCGGCTTCCCGGCACCGCCTCCCTCGGCCGTGGTCTTCACGCGGCAGGACGGCGGCACCGTGCTTGCGCTGGCAGTGACGCCCGAGACCGCCGGGCTCCAGCTCCAGGCGTCGGCAGTCGGGCCGACGGGTCACGGGACGAGCGGACTTCGCGTGTCGTTCACGGTCGCAGGACGGAGTGCCGGCGCCACGGCATGCGGAGCCGGCTGCTATCGGGCGGCGCTTCCGGCACCGGCACGTCCAAGGACGGTCGGTGTGACCGTCAGAGGAGACGGTCTCGACACCGTTTGGAGCCAGCAGCTTCCCACGGTGTGGCCGGCACCCGATGCGACGGGGCTCGTCGAGCGTGCGGGACGTGTCTGGCGTTCACTGGAGTCGCTCGCCTACGTCGAGCACCTCGCGTCCGATCCACGGCATGCGATCACGAGCGTGTGGCGGATCGGCTCGCCCGATCGCGTCGCCTACCAGGTGCTCGGCGGCTACGCCGGCATCGTGATCGGAGATCGCAGGTGGGACAAGGCGCCGGGCGGCCGCTGGGTCGAGTCCGTCCAGTCCGCACCGCTGACGCAGCCCGTGCCGACGTGGACCACGGTCGCGAACGCGCATCTCCTCGGCAGCGGCAGCGTCCGCGGCCGGCCCGTCCAGATCGTGTCGTTCTTCGACCCGACGATCCCCGCGTGGTTCAAGGTGGCGATCCAGAAGAGCACCATGCGCACCCTGGACGTTCAGATGATGGCGACCGCGCACTTCATGCATGACGCGTACGGATCGTTCAACCGTGCCAGGCCGATCACTCCGCCGTGAGGCGCTCCCGCTTGCGACGCGACGCCATCGTCTGTCGTTTCGACGACGACAGCTCGACCTTCCGCAGCCGGATCGAGCGCGGCGTCACCTCGACAGCCTCGTCGTCGCGGATGAACTCGAGCGCCTGCTCGAGCGACAGCACGCGCGCAGGGATCAGGCGTACGTAGACCTCGGCGGACGCTGCACGGACGTTCGTGAGCTTCTTCGGCTTCGAGGCGTTCACATCGAGATCCTCGGAACGCGCGTTCTCGCCGACGATCATCCCCTCGTAGAGCTCGTCCCCGGGCTCGACGAACAGCGAGCCGCGCTCCTGCAGCGCCTGGATCGCATAGTCGGTGGCCTGCCCGCGGCGGTCGGCGACCAGGCTGCCCGTGGGCCGTGTCCGAAGTTCGCCGTGCCACGGCTCCCAGCCCTCGAACACGTGGTGGAGGATTCCCGTCCCGCGCGTCTCGGTGAGGAACTCGGTGCGGAAGCCGATGAGCCCACGCGCCGGGACGACGTACTCCATGCGCGCCCAACCGGTGCCGTGGTTGACCATCTGCTGCAGTCGGCCCTTGCGCAGCGCGAGCAGCTGCGTGACGACGCCGATGTACTCCTCGGGAACGTCGATCGCGACGCGCTCGACCGGCTCGAGGCGCGCGCCGTCGATCGTCTTCGTCAGGACCTCGGGCTTGCCGACGGTCAGCTCGAACCCCTCGCGCCGCATCAGCTCGACGAGCACCGCGAGCTGCAGCTCACCACGGCCCTGCACCTCCCAGGCGTCCGGCCGCGACGTCGGCAGCACGCGCAGTGACACGTTGCCGACGAGCTCCTGATCGAGGCGGTTCTTGATCTGGCTCGCCGTCAGCCGGTCGCCCTCGGTCCCGGCGAGCACGCTCGTGTTGATCCCGATCGTCACCGACAGGCTCGGCTCGTCGACGGTCGTCACGGGCAGCGGGCGCGGGTCGTCGGGATCGGCGATCGTCTCGCCGATCGTCACATCGGGGAGACCGGCGAGCGCGACGATGTCCCCCGGTCCGGCCTCGAGCGCAGGGACACGGTCGAGCGCCTCGGTCGTGTAGAGCTCCGTCACGCGGGCGGTCTCGATCGTGCCGTCGGCCCTGCACCATGCGATCGTTGCGCCCTTGCGGAGTGTTCCGTGGTGTACGCGCAGCAGTGCGAGGCGTCCGACGTATGGACTGGCATCGAGATTCGTGACCAGCGCCTGCAGCGGATGGTCCGGGTCGTACGACGGCGGCGGGATCGTCTCGAGCAGCGTCTCGAACAGCGGCCCCAGGTCCGGCGCGAGACCCTCGACGGTCGCGCCTGCCTGTCCGGCGCGGGCGTTCGCATAGACGATCGGGAACTCGATCTGCGACTCGTCCGCGCCGAGGTCGAGAAAGAGCTCGTAGACCTCGTCGACGACCGCCTCCGGGCGAGCATCCGGCCGGTCGACTTTGTTGACGACGAGCACGACCGGCAGCCGGCGCTCGAGCGCCTTGCGGAGGACGAAGCGGGTCTGCGGCAGCGGGCCTTCGGATGCGTCAACCAGGAGCAGCACG
The DNA here is from genome assembly GCA_963742605.1 of uncultured Thermoleophilia bacterium. Lineage (GTDB taxonomy): Bacteria > Actinomycetota > Thermoleophilia > Gaiellales > Gaiellaceae > PALSA-600. Next base: position 754,580 of record CAVUNA010000007.1, read on the forward strand.
CCGTCGACCATCGTCAGACCGCGCTCGACCTCGCCGCCGAAGTCGGCGTGGCCCGGCGTGTCGATGATGTTGATCTTCGTGTCGCCGAGCCGCACCGCCGTGTTCTTGGCGAGGATCGTGATCCCCTTCTCGCGCTCGAGGTCGGTCGAGTCGAGGACGCGCTCCCCCACGTCCTGGTTCTCGCGAAAGGAGCCCGACTGCCAGAGCATCGCGTCGACGAGCGTCGTCTTGCCGTGGTCGACGTGCGCGACGATCGCGACGTTGCGCAGATCGTCGCGGCTGACGGTGTCGGTTGGGCGCGGCACGGCCCGGGAGGGTAGCCGCGGCCGGCCCAGTCAGGCCTGAGTCGGCTTCTTCACCTCGGTGTAGAGGTCGCCTTGAGCTGCACCCGAGCCTGCCTTGCCGCCGCCGCCGCCCCGCAGGATGTAGGCGAACCCGACGGCGATCACCGCCCCCGTCAGCGGTCCGGCGACGTACACCCAATAGCTGCCAAAGTCACGCCCGACGAGATCCGGTCCGAACGTGCGAGCCGGATTCATCGACGCGCCGGAGATCGGGCTCCCCCACAGGCCGGCCAGCGCGATGTACGCCCCGACGCCGATCGCGCCGAAGATCCCGATGTTCTGCGCGCCCGACGCGGTGCCGAGGATGACGCTGACGAGCACCGTCGTCAGCAGCGCCTCCATCAAGTAGGCCTGCCAGCCCGAATAGCCGCTCGCCGGGTAATTGGAACCGAACTTCGCCGACACCTTGATCACCTCGTGCAGGAAGAGCGCCGCCAGCGACGCCCCGAGCAGCTGCACGACGATGTAGCCCGGGACCCGCCGCCACGGAAAATCACCGCGCAGCGAGAAGGCGACGCTGACCGCAGGGTTCAGGTGTGCACCCGACACCTTCCCCATGAACAGGATGATCGCCATCACCATCAGCCCCGGCGCGACCACCGCCGCACTGCGGGTGATCGTGTTCGGGAAGGCCTCGCCCATCATCCCGCCGCCCGCAGCCACGATCACGAGCAAGAACGTGCCGTAGAGCTCCGAGAACAGCCGCCGCCACTCCTGGCTCGGATCCTGGAAGTTCGCCATCGGCTCCGTGATGTCCCGATCGATCCAGGACAGGACTCCCGTCTCGGCACGCTTCACGGACTCGTCCACAACCGAACTCCTTTGCACTCGGGCGCCCGGAGGCGCGACGTCACCTACAGGCCTGACTGAACCGTGATCCGTCCGGACTCCGCGGCGACTTTCAGCGCCTCGTAGTCTTTGTCGTTCTGGTCGGCGTAGGCCTCCGCGAAGGCGGCGATCGCGCGATCGAACGTGTCGCTCGAGCCCAGGTAGCTCGAGATCGCGATCGCGTCACCCGACCGCGCGTGGGCGCGGGCGAGCGTCTGCCCGCAGAGCTTTGCGTACAACGTCAGCGTCGGCGCGTCCATCACGTCGACCTGAGGCGAAGCCTTCGCGTCCCACAACTGCCGGATGTAGAAATCGCGCTTGATGCCGTCGTACCCCTCCGTCCGGATCCAGCCGAGCATCAAGTCGCTCGCCGCCTGCATCAGTCGTTGGCCCTCGACGACACGCTGGCCGTGGTTTGCGAACTTGCTGGCAGCAGCGAACGGCTCGAGCACCGACGCCTGCGCCTCCTTGATCTGGAGGATCAGCGGATCCTCGTTGTCGCGCCCGACGAACAGCCCGATCCATGCGCGCGTTCCGACGCTGCCGACACCCACCACCTTCCGTGCCAGATCGACGAAGCGAAACCGTTCGAGCAGGTGCCGTCGATCGCCCTGCAACGTGCGCCGGTACGACCGGATCACACCACGAACGTTCTCGACGACCTGCTCGGCGCTGGCGGCGAACAGCTCCTGAACCGGCACGATCAGCGGCGGATCGCTCACGAAGCGCGGCTCGCCGTCGACGAGCTGCGTCAGCTTGCCGAACGCCGCGAGGCTGTCCTTGGCGCGGGCCTTGGCGACGTTCTTCTCGAAGCGCTTCATCACGGCCGGGCTCAGCCGGGCGACGAGCGTCGCGACTTCGTCGACGTCGACGCGCGAGTACCAGAGGTCGAACGTACGCATCGCGGCAAACGACGTGATCGCCTCGCGGTACGCGCGGCCGACGGCACGGTCGATCGCGTCTCGTTCCGAGCGCCGAAAGCCACGGCTCCGGCCGGCGACGGCGAAGCTGGCGGCAAGCCGCTTCACATCCCATTCGAACGGCCCTGGCAGCGTCTCGTCGAAATCGTTCATGTCGAAGACGAGACGCCGGTCCGGCGCTGCGTAGCCGCCAAAGTTGGACAGATGAGCGTCGCCGCAGAGCTGGGCGTTCAGGCTCGTGCGCGGGAGGCTCGAGAGGTCGGACGCCATGATGTACGCAGCCCCGCGGTAGAACGTGAAGGGCGAGACGAGCATCCGGCCGTACCGGATCGGGACGAGCTCGTGCAACCGCGACTCGCCCTGCTCCTCGAGGAGTGAGACGGGGTCGGGCCGGTCGGCGGGCGGCTGCCACGCGCCGTGAGCGCTCCGGGGAACATCGGCCCGAGCCGCCTTGCCCCGGGCGACCCGCTCGGCGACGGAGAAGTGCTGAACCGGCTCGGGCGGCTTGCTCGCAGTCGCCTGAGGCTGAGGCTTGGTGTCGGTACCGGTCTTGGTCGCGCTCAACGTGTCCCTCCCTTTTGTCCTCCGGGCGGCGGAATTTCCCCGCTCACGGCACATTCGTCACCAGACCGTAACGCGTGGTCGGCGGTTGTGCTGCCAGAGGGGCCGACCTGGAGGCCTGAGAACGGCAGTAGGTCAGCTCTCGATCGTTGCCTCGTCCGGCTTGGCGACGACGGCAATGCCACCGAAAACCGACATGCCCTCCACGGTCAACAGGGGTGCGTCCGGGTCGTCCTGCGCCGCGGTCGGCACGGCGACGCCTCCGCCGAGCGCCTTCGCCGTCGACTCGATCCGCCAGTTCGGCGGGGTCTCGAGCGCGACGCCGCCGAAGAGCGTATGCACGGACAGCCGTGCACCGGGCGCGAGCTGGGCGTCGCGCAGATCGACGGCGATCCCGCCGAACCACGCCAGCATCGAGCCGCCCTTGAACGCCTTGGCTCGACTCTTCAGGTCGATGCCGTCGAAGACGGCGACGAGGGCCACCTCGTCGCTGTCCTCGTCGCCACGCGAGGGCAATGCCCGCTTGACGAACACTGCAGCAGCGGCCATCCCCACCCAGACACCGAGCTTGAAGCTCAGCAGTGCTCGAAACGGGCGCATCAGGGTCGAGCCTAGCGCCGTCCGGAGCGCTTGGCCAGGCTGCTCGAGCGGACTACCGGACCGGTCCGGTTGCGACGCCGCGATCCGGATCGTAGGGCACGCGCGGACATGCGCCCCACAGGCCCAGGTGCCTGGCACGGGCCTGGCGCGCCAGGCGGTCGAGCAGCTTCGCGTAACGGCCGCGCCGGCCGTCGTAGAAGTACGGTGCCGCGGCGCCGACGCGCACGAGGTAGACGTTGACGTTCAGTCCGTCGCTCACCCGGGTGACGTATCGAAGGAGGCGGCCGTACTCGTCGACACGATCGGTGGCCGGCTCGGCTGCGAGGCGCACCCGTGTGCCGGCCGGCAGCAGGCCCTTCGTGATCGTCGAGGCCTGTTTTCCGTAGCACTCCGGGGAGAAATACACCTCCGGTGTGTCGATCTGAACGAGTCTGATCTTCGCTCCGTTCGTGAGGTCGACGGTGTCGCCGTCCGCGACGTGGTCGATGCGGAAGATCGTGCTCGAGGACGGTGTCGCCGCCGGCGCACCGACGAGCGCGAGCAGCACCAGGCCCGCCGGGAGCAGCACTGCCGCAGTCGCCCTCAACTGCCTGACCTTAGACGGACATGGCTCGCTAGGCGATGTCGGGCTCGGGCCCGGGTGGGGCCGCAATGTTCGCGCAGGACGTAGAGTCGGCACCACTGTTCGAATGACCAGGCTCAGGGAGGAGGACGAGATGGCTTCCGGCACGGCCGTTTCTGCGCGTTCGGATCAAGAGCTGACCGAGCTGCTGGCGTTGATCAAGGGTGCGGACAGCGTCGAGCTGAAGGTGAGCGTGCCGCTGTCCAACCGGAGCGAGGCCGGCGAGGCGCTCGGGGTCGACCCGGTCGACGGTCAGATCCGGCAGGTGTACTTCTTCGACACACCCGACCTGGCGCTGAACCAGAACGGGCTCGTGGTTCGGGCACGTCGCGTCCAGGGGCGCGGAAACGACTCGGTCGTGAAGCTGCGGCCGGTTGTCCCGGAGAGCCTGCCGGCGGACACCCGCGTCTCGCCCAACTTCGGGGTCGAGGTCGACGCGATGCCGGGCGGGTATGTGTGCTCAGGCTCGATGAAGCGCGCAATGGGAACGACCGAGGTCAAGGAGGCGGTGGCGGGAACGCTGCCCCTCAGAAAGTTGTTCTCGAAAGAACAGCGCGCGCTGTACACGGCGCATGCGCCCGAGGGGCTTGCGCTGGACGACCTCTCGATTCTCGGCCCGGTGCTCGTCCTCAAGCTGAAGTTCGCGGCGAAGGGGTACGGCCGCAAGCTCGTCGCCGAGCTGTGGCTGTATCCGGACAACTCGATGCTTCTCGAGCTGTCGACCAAGTGCGCGCCGGCCGAGGCGTTCCAGGTCGCCGCCGAGACGAGGGCGTTCCTGGCCGACCGCGGGATCGACCTCTCGGGTGAGCAGGAGACGAAGACGAAGAAGGCGCTGGAGTTCTTCTCGAAGCAGCTGCAGGCCGCAGGCGTCTAGGTTCGGTGACGGCGCCGATCGTCGGCCGTTGGGAGTGGCGTACGTTCGGCGGGCACTTCGGCGCCGCCGACGGTCGCTTCGCGGAGCTCTCGCCGGAACGCGTTGAGGAGAGCGACGAGGTCTACCTGCTCTCACCGGTCGGCGATGCGACCGTCAAGATCCGGGCCGACCTGATGGATATCAAGCGACGGCAGCAGGTCGGCGCCGACGGGCTGCAGCAGTGGGCGCCGGTGATGAAGGCGGTGTTCCCGCTGCCTGCGGCGGACGTGGAAACGGTGCTCATGACGCTCGCGGTTCCGATTCCCCCACTCCAGCGAGCCGAGTACGCGCTCGCCCAGCTGATCGACGAGCTCGTCCACACCAGCCGCGCCCTGCGGCCGGTAACCGTGCACAAGCGGCGCACTCACTACACCGTCGAGGGGTGCATGGCGGAGGCGACCGAGGTACGCGCCGACGGCCGGGAGACGCGGACGATCGCGATCGAATCCGAAGATCCAGAGCGCGTGATCGCTGTCATCCGCGACTTCGGGTTGGCATCGCTGCCGAACGTCTCCTATCCGCGCGGGCTCAAGGCATTGCTCGAGCTCGAGGGACAGCGGTGCGCGGTGATCGACGTCGGCACGAACTCGGTCAAGTTCCTCGTCGGCGAGCCGGGTCCGGCCGGCACCTGGCACACGATCGTCGACCGTGCCGAGGTCACGCGCCTGGGCGAAGGCCTCCAGGAGACGGGACGGCTCGCGACGGAGGCAATGGAGCGAACGGCGGCCGCCATCGACGGCATGGCCGAGGAAGCCAAGCGGAGCGGTGCCTCGGCGGTCGCGGCAGCCGGCACGGCGGGCCTCCGCCTCGCGGACAACAGCGCTGCCTTCGTAGCGGCGGTGAAGGCCGACTCCGGCGTCGCCATCGAGGTGATCACCGGCGAGCGGGAAGCTCGTCTCGCCTACCTGGCGGCGCGGGGTGGGCTCGATCTCCCTCCGGGCTCGCTTGTGGTCTTCGACACGGGTGGCGGCAGCTCCCAGTTCACGTTCGGCAGCGGTGAGCGGGTCGACGAACGGTTCAGCGTCGACGTCGGTGCAGTCCGCTACACGGATACGTACAACCTCGACGGCGTCGTTTCCGAGGAACAGCTTGGGCGGGCACTCGAAGAGGTCGCCGCCGACCTCGCTCTGCTCGACGGCCGGCCCGCACCCGACATACTCGTGGGCATGGGCGGAGCCGTCACCAACCTGACTGCGATCAAGCACGGCCTTGCGACCTACGATCCGGATGTCGTTCAGGGAACGGTGCTCGATCGCACCGAGATCGACCGGCAGATCGAGCTCTTTCGCTCCCGCAGCGTCGAGGAGCGCCGCTCGATCGTCGGCCTCCAACCCAAACGCGCCGACGTGATCCTCGCCGGCGCCTGCATCATCAGGACGGTGATGGAGAAGCTCGCCAAGGACAGCCTCACCGTCAGCGACCGCGGCCTACGACATGGCCTGCTGGAAGAGAGATTCGGGGGATGAGCTCGTGATCACTGAACAAGACCCGGCCGTCGGCGGCACCGGACCACAGCCGATCCCGGCCTACGCCCAGCAGGCCGCCGACGTCGTCGCGGAGCTGCAGTCGAACGCGGAGACGGGACTGACCGGCGCCGCAGCGGGAGCATTGCTCGAGCGCGTCGGACCGAACGAGATCCGGAAGGAGAAGCCGCCTTCGCTGTGGGCGGTGGCGGCACAGCAGCTGCGCGACCCGATGAACATCATGCTGATCGCGGTCGTGGCGGTGAGCTTCGCGATCGGCCAGGTCTCGACCGGCGCGATCGTCGGACTGCTCATCCTCCTCAATGTCGTTCTCGGAACGCGTCAGGAGCTGAAGGCGCGGGCGAGCATCGACGCACTCGCGAACCTGCAAGTGCCGCAGGCGAAGGTCGTCCGCGACGGCACGCTTGCGCTCGTGCCGGCGGTCGATCTCGTTCCCGGCGACATCGTCGAGGTCGAGGCGGGCGATCTCGTTCCCGCAGACGGACGCATCGTTCGCTCGGCGACGCTGGAGACGCAGGAGGCGGCCCTGACCGGCGAGAGCGCCCCGATCCCGAAGGATGCAGGCGCGCTGGCGGGAACCGACGTGGCGCTCGGCGACCGCTCGAACATGCTGTTCCAGAACACAGCCGTGACACGGGGCACGGCCGCAATCGTCGTGACCGCGACCGGCATGGAGACCGAGATGGGAAAGATCGCGACGATGCTCACCTCGGTCACCCGCACGCGGTCGCCACTCCAGAAGGAGCTCGCCAGGCTGACCTACGTGCTCGGGATCATCGCCTGGGGCGCGGTCGCATTCATCGTGATTGTCGGCGTCGCCCGCGGCGAGAAGTTCAGCGACGTCCTGCTGCTGGGCACGGCGATGGCGATCTCGGCCATCCCCACGGGCATGCCGGCGTTCGTGTCGGGTCTCCTCTCGATGGGTGCGAAGCAGCTCGCCGACTCGAAGGCGGTCGTCAAGAACCTCACGGACGTCGAGACACTGGGTGCGACGAGCGCGATCAACACCGACAAGACTGGCACGCTGACCCTGAACCAGATGATGGTCTCGACCGTGTACACGGGCGACGCCTGGTTCACGGTCGAGGGAGAGGGCTACCGCAAGACGGGGGCGCTCAGGTCGGTCGCCGGTGCCCCGGTGCCCGACTTCACCCGGCTGGCACTCGGCCTCGTTCTCGACAGCGACGCAACCGTCGCCGACGACGGGAGCGTCGTCGGCGACCCGACAGAAGCCGCACTCGTCGTGCTCGCCGCCAAGCTCGGCGTCGATGCCGAGGAGACCCGGCGGACGTATCCGCGCATCGCCGAGGTGCCGTTCGACTCCGACTACAAGTTCATGGCCACCTACCACCGCATCCCGGTGGACGGCACGGAGCGTGTGATCCAGCTGGTCAAGGGCGGCCCCGACGTCGTGCTTGCGCGCTGTACCGAGTCCGGCGGACCGATGAGCGGCTCGCAGGTGCCGATCGAGCAGGCTCGTTCGGACATCGACGCCGCGAACGAGCGGATGGGCGAGCAGGGCCTGCGCGTGCTTGCGTTTGCCGCACGATTCGTCGACGAGAGCGAGCTCGAGGCGATGAGCGCCGACCCGATGTCACTGACTCACGACCTTGCATTCGTCGGCATGGTCGGGATCATCGACCCGCTGCGGCCGTCGTCGAAGGCCGCCGTGCACACCGCACTCGGAGCGGGCATCGACGTGCGCATGATCACCGGTGATCACGCCATCACCGCACAGGCGATCGGCGAGATGCTCGAGCTCGGGCCGGGTGCGATCAGCGGCCCCGAGCTCCAGGCGCTGTCGGACGAGGAGGTGAAGCGCCGGCTGCCGGAGCTGCACGTCTTCGGCAGGGTCACACCGCAGGACAAGCTCCGCCTCGCCCGGCTGATGCAGGAGCAGGGCCTGATCGTGGCGATGACCGGCGACGCGGTCAACGACGCCGCCGCCCTGAAGCAGGCCGACATCGGCGTGGCGATGGGCAGCGGCAGCGAGGTGACCAAGCAGGCGGGCCGGCTGATCCTCACCGACGACAACTTCGGCACCCTCGTCAACGCCGTCGAGATCGGTCGCCGGGTCTACGAGAAAGTCGTCTCCTACGTCCGCTACCAGATGACCCAGCTGCTGGCACTCGTCTTCCTGTTCCTCGCGGCGAGTGCATTCGACATCAACAAGGGCGTCGCGCTGACACCTCTGATGGTGCTGTACCTGCTCGTGTTCATGACCGCATCCGGCGTCGTCGTGATCGCGGTCGATCCCGGGGCGCCCGACGTCATGCACCGGCCGCCCCGCGACCCCAAGGTGACGATCACCAACCGCGCCGCGGTCACGCTCTGGGTCGTCTACGCATTCACGCTCTTCCTCGCCGCCCTCTTCCCGCTCGTCGCAGGGCCAGACGACCCGAAGACCGATGTGCCGACGGCGTCCCTGACGATGACGTTCGTCATCATGGGTCTTGGGACGGTCTTCAATGCCCTCACGAACCGGCGCGACCCCGCGAGCGGGCTCTCGCCACCACTGCTGAAGGCGCTCGGCATCTCGCTGTTCCCTCTGGCGACGATCATTCTCGCGACGGAGCTGCCCGGCCTCCAGAAGGGCCTGCTCACGACGTCGCTCACGGGCAAGGAATGGCTGGCCTGCTTCGGGCTCGCCGCGCTTCTGCCCCTCGTCGTCGAGACGGGCAAGTGGTTCCGGCGGCGTCGCGCTGCGAAACCGACCATCATCGACGCACAGCGCGCGCTCGCACCCGAGTGGGCCGTGGCCGAGGGAACGCCGTGAGCAAGAAAGGGCCGGAGGGACCGGCCGCCAAGATGCGGCGCAAGGAGTACGAGGGAGAGATGCGGCGGCTGCACGGCGAGCTCGTGGCGCTGCAGGAGTGGGTCAAGGCGTCACGCGCGAAGATCTGCATCGTCTTCGAGGGCCGCGACACCGCAGGCAAGGGCGGCACGATCAAGCGCATCACCGAGCGTGTGAGCCCCCGCGTCTTCAAGGTCGTCGCCCTGCCGGCGCCCAGCGAACGCGAGCAATCGCAGATGTACATCCAGCGCTACATCCAGCACCTCCCTGCGGCCGGCGAGGTCGTGATCTTCGACCGGAGTTGGTACAACCGCGCCGGCGTCGAACGCGTCATGGGCTTCTGCACCCCCGAGCAGACGGCGAGGTTCCTGGAGCAGGTGCCGGGGGTCGAACGGGCGATGGTCGACTCGGGGATCATCCTGCTCAAGTACTGGCTGGAGGTCAGCCCCGAGGAGCAGACCCGGCGCCTCGAGAGCCGGATCGACGATCGCCGCAAGATCTGGAAGCTGTCGGACATGGATCTGAAGTCGTACAGCCGTTGGTACGACTACTCGCGCGCCCGCGACGCGATGTTCCTCGCAACTGACACGGCCTGGGCCCCGTGGTATGTCGCCGAGACCAACGACAAGAAGCGGGGCCGACTCAACATCATCACGCACCTGCTCGGCCAGATCCCGTACAAGCCGCTCACGTTGCCCGACGTCAAGCTCCCGAAGCGGCAGGGAGCGGGCGGCTACAGCGAGCCCGAGCTGACGGTGCGCCGCATCCCGACGCCGTTCTGAACGATGAGCGAGAAGGATCCAGCCGCGGAGCTCAAGGACATCGTCCTGGCGTGGACCTTCGCCGACGTCGCCAGGGTGGTCGGAGAATCGTCCCGGCCCGGGCAGGCGAGCCCATCGTTCACCTGGGCGACAGAGGCGTTTGAGGCGCTCCCGGGCCTCGTCCGCAAGCGCCTCGCCAAGCTGAACGTCGTCGACTCGGCGGCCCTGGTGATCCAACTGGCCGACCGGGCCACGCGGCGCGTGCGTTAGCAGGGCGTCGGAGAGAGCGGATGATGGGACTCGAACCCACGACGAACGCCGAACCGTGCGATTCTTGCCACGCATCGGTCGCCGCTTCCCACCTCGGGCGAGAGCACCGTCGCGCAGGCGACCGCGGTATTGGCCTGAGGTAATGGGCGGTCTGGTTCAGTCGGGCAGTTCGAACGGTGGTACCACGACTGAGTCGATGCAGCCTGTCGTGTCCAAGCCTTTCGCGGTGTCGCGATCGACGAACTCCGCCAGCATCTCGTCGCACGCGCTGCCGAAGCTGAAGTCATGCCCCTGGTGCGGGAGGACGACGATGCGGCTGTTGGGGAAGTGTCGCTTCAGGTCGACGAGGTTCGTGACCGGGTCCTGCGGGTCGGCGCCGCCGGCGAGCGCGAGCACCGGCACGCGACTGGACGTGGGAAGCCTCCAAGACGAAGGCGGTTCGGCGCGCTTCGGGACGGAGCGGCATGCCTGCCGGAAGGCCGCGATCTGCGCCGTCGTGAAGCTGTCGAAGTCCGTACCCCAAGGCCCAGTCGCATCGAGCCCGACCCAGGGCTCGTTACACCAGATCGACTTGCCCATGAGGTCGAGGCTTACGCCCAGATCACCCGAGCCTGCACGCTTGAGCGGCCGATAGTCGCCCGCGGCGGCGCGGCTGACGACGAGCGGGATCGACGCGGCCGTGTTCACGTCGCGCAGCATCTTGTGCACGACGGAGGCGAACTGGTCGCCTGTCATGCCGTGCACCGGGCGCGCGTTCAGTGCCTTCACGATCTCGCCAAACTGGCGCTCCCAGCGCGGGAACGCCTTCCGGCACGCGGGCTGTGAGGTGCAGAGCTTGGCGAGCTGGTCGAGGGCGCGCTGGGCGTTGACGGCGTAGCGGTCGAAGAAGGGGACGTCGAGCGCCGACGCACCGAGCAGGATGAGCGTACGCACCGAGGAGAGGTGGAGCTTGAGGTAGACCTGCGCCGCGGTGGCGCCGTAGGACCCGCCGAGGACGTCGAGCTGCCGGTATCCGAGCGCCGCTCGCACCGCGTCCAGGTCGTCCATCGCCATCCGCGTCCCGTACTGGGTCACATCGCCGCCGTGCGGCTTCGATCCCCCGGTACCGCGCTGGTCGACGAGCAAGAGGTCGCGAAACTCGGTCAGCACGCTCGACTGCCAGCCCTGTGCGATCGCCTGCTCGGTCGCGGCGTTTCCCGGCCCACCCGCGATATACGTGATCGCGTCCTTACGGGCCGGCCCTACGCGCGCTGGCAGAACGACGACGTGGAGCCCGATCGTGCGCCCGTTCGGCTTCGCGCGATTCTCCGGGACACGAAAAGTGCCGCAGCGGGCATCAATCCCTTGCACGACGCACGGCTGCGGAGGCCACGAGTACTGCTCCCGACCCGAGAAGAACACTCGGTCAATCCCGACGACGATGCCGAGGAGGAGGCCGACAGCCACCAGCACGCCGACCAGCAGCCACGCAACCCACCTGCGCGGCCAGTGAGTCCGAGGAGGCTCCGGGTGCCGACCCGTCGACAGAAAACGCACCCCCTTCACCCACACCATCTCCTACCGCTCAGCAACCGCCATCGGGGACGGCCCTCAGTCCCAGCGGAAGAGCCATAGCGCAGGGACGCCCGCTGCGATCGCATCGGCGGCGGTCAGTCACGACTCGCTGTGCCTGGCCGAGTAGTACAAAGCGAGCGTGGCATGGGCTTGCGCCTTGATGTGGGAGGTCAGCCACGTGCTCTTGAGTAGTCGTTCAGCCTCATTCGCATGCTGCTCGGCACGTTGCGCATCGGCCTGGGCAGGAGTGATTGTCATCTGACACCTCCTTCCGAGTTCGAGCTTCGCACAGTGCCATCTGGCATGGCATCAGGGTCAGCCCGGAGTGCAACGCGGAAACACGCCGCCCGGGTACGCACCCAGAATCGTCGCGCTCCACGCCGCCCGCACACGCAGGCGTGCGCACATACTCTCGACCAGTCTCACCGCCTCTACCCCAGCATTTGAGCCATTCTGCGTTCAGAGAGACATGGCGTCACCGACTCTGACGTAGGGCGGTCGCACACGCCACCGACACACCCGTGAATCGCGGCGTGACGGAGCGTTTCCGGCGCCGCGGCTGCAAGTCGCTGAGATTCTTCCGCGCATCGGGTCTCGTGACTTACCCTTCTCTAGCGCGATGACCCTCTCGTTATAGAGGTGGAGGCGGCTCGCCGGCGGACGAGAGAGCCGCTGAATCCCTTTGCCCCGCGAGGAACCCGATGGTAAGGAGGGGGTCGCCGAAGGACCGCCGACCGCACCCCACGCTCAACCGACAGAGCTTCATCATCACCGCTAGTCACGCGTTGGGCATCCGCTCAATACGCTAAGCAGTCGAGGCCTCAGCAGAGGTGGTCAACCCGAATGGGACCGCTGGCACAACGCGAGCTGGCTAGGAGATGCCGGTCGCTGCAATCTCCCAGTCGATGCGCAACTGTCAAACGGGCGCTTCGATGTCGTCGTAGATTCGGGCGGCAGCCAGCAGACCGTCCGAACTTCGCTCATAGACGCTAATGCCAGCTTGGGGTGTCAGGTCATGACTGCCCCATCGAACACAGTTAAATTCCAGGGCGCAACGCACGCCGTCGTCGGTCACGGTGCAGTGCTCGAGTTTGAGCCCACCACCTGCCTTGAAGCACTCGGCGAAATACGAACGCAGCTCACTCGCGCCATGGTGTAGATAGTGCGGACCGATCGACTCGCGGAAGTACCCATCTGGGGCGAACGCGCTCACGATGGAGTCGAGATCTCCGGCGCTTAGCGCGGCCAGATATCGGCCGACAACGTCACTCAGCTGGGTGTTTGCCGGCTCGAGCAGTGGGCGCCTGATGTGACGCTGCCCGTCGACCGGCCATTGGCTGCAATAGGTGCGGAACACCACCACCAGTTCGTCGGGGGACTCTGCAACGACGGCTATCGGCCAATCCACCGGCTGACCGTCGTAGTCGTCCAGGTGCGCCAGCAACTCGACTACGGCCCGCCCGCCAAGACAGATAGAGGCTACGGTTTCGATGCGAACGTGGCGCTCAGCCCACAACAATTGATTGTTGCGGACAAACCGTCGAAGCTGTCGATGACCGCGCACTTCCCCCTCCCGGGGGTCGTAAATCGTCACTTGGCCGGGCCATATTTCTTCTAGTTCGTGAGTGCGCCCGGTCTCGAGAGCGTTGAAGTACTGCTGGACGGGATCGGCAAGGCCGACGGACCGTGTCTGGCGACGGGCGAGTTCAACGGCACTAAAGAAATCTGGAAACCATGGCATTTTGCCCTCGACGATACCTTCTCTTCGGGCAGAGCGATGAGCCGGTCAACGGCCGGGTTCACCCTTCGTCTGCCGCGATCGCGTCAGCACGCTTGTGTGATGTAGGCCGATGCCATGACGGGGCGGGCCTCCTGAGTCCCGTCCTCCGCGGGCGCTATGCCCGTGGGGATCACGACGTTCGGGACCGGAAGGAGGCCCAACATGATCGACGTTGGCATCGACCTGCATCGCAAGCGCTCGCAGATCGCGGCGCTCGATGAGCAGGGGAGGGAGCTGCTTTCGCGGCGGGTTGCGAACGAGCCGGAAGCGTTGAAGGCGCAGCCGGTCGAGCGCCTCAACCGCTTTCGCTTGCAGCGGCACCGCGCGCGTGCTCAGTCGGGTCTTGGTGTTCTTGATCCTGCCGTTTGCGAAGGCGCGCCGCACATAGACGACGTCGGCCTCGAGGTCGACGTCGTGTTGCTCGAGCCCGAAGAGGGTCGTAGTCCGTTTGCGCCGGCGAAGATCACCATCGGGCCGTACACCGGTCCGAGCTGAGCGGCGATCGCCTCGATCTGCGCCCAGGAATCGAACGGCCGCTTCTCCTTAAGGTCGCCGCTGCGGGTTCGGAACACCGCGCTTCGCCGGGTTGAAGTCGAGCAGTCCCCGGACGACCGCACGGTTAAGGACCTGCCGGAGCGCCTGCCGTGATCGCGCGGCCGCGACCGGGACCGACGCCTCGACCCTCCTCGATCGACGACAGATCGAGGAATCAGACCGCGTCGACCACCCCTCTCAAAGAGAGGGGGTCGAATTGATTATGGCGGTCGCTAGGGCTAGTCGTCGCTGCCGCGAAGATCAGGAGGATCGCGATCGACGTGTCGAGCGTGGCCGGCAAAGCCGCAGGTGGCTCAGCCGCCCCGGCGGACACGACTGCTCCGATCGCCAAGGGGCGCGGCTCGTGCGGGCCGCAAGTGTGGACACGCCGGTGGTCGTTCGGTGCCTGGGTAAGCCGCCGCGTGTTCAGGCCAAGTCGGGAGTGTGCACAATCCTTGTAGTCGTGACAGCCGATTACGACGTAATCGTCCTGGGTGGCGGCGCGCCCGGAGAGCACTGCGCCGCCGCGCTGGCGGAGGGCGGGCTGCGGGTCGCCGTCGTCGAGCGCGACCTGGTCGGCGGCCTGTGCTCCTACTGGGCGTGCATTCCGTCGAAGGCGCTCCTACGCCCAGGGGAGGCAGTGCACGGCGCGCGTGAAGCCGCTGCCAGCGCTGAGGTGGATGTGCAGGCGGCGCTTGATTGGCGCGATGTCATGGTCTCCGACTACTCCGATACCGCAGCTGCGAAGTGGCTGGCTGACCGAGGGATTACCCTGCTGCGCGGCCGCGGTTGCCTCGCCGGGACAGGAGTTGTCGAGGTCGATGGCGTTCGGTACACGGGCGAGCACATCGTCCTTGCCAACGGCGCCGATCCGTTCGTACCGCCGGTTCCCGGCCTACGAGAGCTCGACGGCGTCTGGGGCACGAACGAGGCCACCGGGATGAAGGCCGTGCCGAGACGGCTGCTCGTGCTCGGAGGTGGACCGGCCGGTTCCGAACTCGCCCAGGCGGTGCGTCGCCTGGGCGGCGAGGTGGCGCTCGTCGAAGGCGCCGAGCGTGTGCTCGCGCGGGAGCCGGCGCCGCTGGGCAAGGCGCTTGGTGACGCACTGCGTCGAGACGGAATCGAGCTGGTACTCGGTGTGCAGGCGATCGCGGCATCACGCGAAGGAGAGGACTTCGTCTTGCGGCTGGAGGATGGACGGGAGCTGCGCGGTGATCATCTGCTCGTGGCGACTGGACGGCGCCCGCGCGTCGACGGGATCGGGCTCGAGACGGTCGGCGTCCGAGCGGACCCCCACGGGATCCCGGTTGACGCGCACCTGCGCGTCGGCGAGCGGCTTTGGGCGGTCGGCGACGTCACCGGCATCTGGCAACTGACGCACGTCGGGGAGTATCAGGGCGAGGTCGTCGCCTCGAACATCCTCGGCGAACCACGCGAGGCTCACTACGAGGCGGTTCCGCGTGTCACCTACACCGATCCCCAGGCCGCGTCCGTCGGCGCCACCGAGGCCGAGTTCAGCGCCACCGCTCCACTGTCTGAGGTCGCCAGGACCGCCACCTATACGCACGCTTACACGGAGTCGAACGGGTTCCTGACCCTCCTCAGTGACGGCGAGAGCCTGACCGGCGCCTATGCGCTCGGCCCCGAGGCCGGCGAGTGGTTGCAGCAGGCGACGCTCGCCATCCGCGCCAGGGTCCCGCTCGAGGTGCTGCGCGACACCATCCAACCGTTCCCCAGCTTCTCGGAGATCCACGCCGCGGCGCTGAAGGCACTCCGGCTCCAGATCGCGGAGGGAGGGAGCAAGGCCGGTGCAGGCTCGCGATGATCCCGCCGGTCGCAATCATTACGGGCGCTTCCCAGGGTATTGGCGCCGGGCTGGTCGCCGGTTACCGCAGTGCGGGTTATGCCGTCGTCGGAGTGGCACGGTCGTTCCCGTCGGCCCAGCAAGACGAGAGCGACTACATCCCGGTGGCCGGTGACGTCGCGGATGCGCAAACCGCACGGCGCGCGGTCGACGAGGCTCGCGACCGGTTCGGGCGGGTCGACACGCTGGTCAACAACGCCGGCATCTACATCGGCAAGCCGTTCACGGAGTGCACGCTCGATGAGTACGAGGCGATCACGGCCGTCAACCTCACCGGCTTCTTCCACATCACCCAACTGGCGATCGCGGAGATGGTCGCCCGCGGCAGCGGGCACGTCGTGAACATCTCCACGAGCCTGGTCGATAACGCAGACAGCACGAGGCCGTCTGCGCTCCCTGCCCTCACCAAGGGAGGGCTCGTCGCGGCCAGCCGTTCGCTTGCGATCGAATACGCCTCGCGCGGCGTCCGGGTCAACGCGGTCTCGCTCGGGGTCATCAAGACACCCGACCACGACCCCGCGTCCTACGACGGGCTCGAGAGCCTCCATCCGCTGGGGCGCATCGGCGAAGTCAGCGACGTCGTCGACGCGATCCTCTACCTGGAGCGAGCGACCTTCGTAACCGGCGAGACGCTGCATGTTGACGGCGGCCAGGCGGCCGGCCGGTAGCACAGGTCAACCTCACCCGACCGGAAGGACTTGAACCATGCGCTCAGACATCACCCCCGGCGGCACACTCCCCGACTACGAGCTGCCCGACCAAGATCGCGTCACTCGCACGCTCAGTGAGATCCAGGGCGAGGATCCGCTGATCCTGACACTTGCGCGGGGTAACTATTGCCCAAAGGAGCACCAACAGCACCTCGAGCTCGCCGCCAACTATCCGAAGATCGCCGTGGCCTACACGAAGGTCGCCACGATCTCGACCGATAGCCACCACTCGAGCCAGGAGTTCCGCGCGTCGGTCGGCGCCCAGTGGCCGTTTCTCGAGGATCCGGAGCGGATCGTCCAGAAAGACCTCGAGATCCAGGAGTACACCGACACTGAGCACGACCCGATGATCCCGCACACGTTCGTGCTCAAGCCGGGGCTCGTGATCTACAGGATCTATAACGGCTACTGGTTCTGGGGACGTCCGTCGTTCGTGGACCTCTGGCATGACCTGCGTGACGTGTCGAGCGAGATTCGCCCCGATTGGGACCTGGCAACGCCCGGCCTGCGCGAGCGATGGAACGCCGGCGACCTCTCGCCCTTCCACGGTTGGAACAAGCAGCGCGTGCGGACCGCAGAGCGACCGGACGCCTACTGAATGGAGGCTCACATGGGTGTTGAGCACCGTCCTCTGCCGGCCGGAGGTGACATAACCGATCGCAAGCGAACGCCGGTGTGCGAGCTGCTCGGGATCGAACTCCCGATCGTCGAGGCGCCGCTCTCTGCAGATCCTCGCCTGCCCGCCGCCGTGTCGAATGCAGGCGGCCTCGGCACCCTGGGGCTCGGGTGGGCCGATGACGCGGGAGCCGTGGTCCGGGAAACGGCAGCCCTCACCGATCGGCCGTTCGCCGGCAACTTCGTGCTCGCGTTCGACCAGCACCATCGAGTCGAGCAGGCCCTTTCGGCGGGCCTGCGGGTCGTGTCGCTCTTCTGGGGCGAGCCGCAGGACTACGTCGAGTTGGTGCACGACGGCGGAGGGCTTGTCATGCACACGGTCGGCAGCGTCGAGGAAGCGCGGCGCGCAGTCGGATGTGGCGTGGACATCATCGTGGCGCAGGGTTGGGAAGCCGGCGGGCACGTCTGGAGTGGCGTGGCAACGCTCCCGCTGGTCCCGGCTGTTGTCGACGCGGTCGCGCCGGTACCGGTCATCGCTGCCGGCGGGATTGGCGATGCTCGAGGAGTCGCGGCCGTGCTCGCCCTCGGCGCGCAGGCCGCCTTGCTCGGCACCCGTTTTCTCTTAGCCAACGAAATGCCGATCCACGAGGAGTATCGGCGCCGCCTTATCGCTGCGAACGAAACGGATGCAGAGTGGTATCCCAACCTGTATGAGGTGGGGTGGCCCGACGCTTCGCACCGTGCCATCCATAACTCCACGGCTGTGATGTGGGAGGCCGCGGGCCGCCCGGCACCGGGCAGTCGACCGAGAGAGGGCGAGGTGATTGCGCACTTCGCTTCCGGCGAACAGATCGTTCGATATGAGCCAGCGCCGCCGATGATTGGAACGACCGGTGAGATCGAACCGTTATCGCTGTGGGCCGGGCAAAGCGTTGCGCTCGCCAAACAGTCACAGCCCGCTGCGGAAATCGTGACAGAACTCGTCGCAATGGTGCCGGCGACATCGACATCCGAGCCGGGAGACTGACCAATGACTCATCAGATCGATGAGAGCGTGTTCCGGGGGGTACTGCCGGAGGACATCGAGTGGAAGCCGTTCCCGGCGTTCCCGCCGTCTGCGCGCCTCGCCGTCCTGGTGGGTGACCCGACTGAGCCGGGGCCCTACGTGACCAGGGTCAAGCTGCCTTCTGGGGTCAAGCTGATGCCGCACGTACACCCGGAGGATCGCGTCTACACGGTGATCTCCGGCGTCTTCTACATCGGTCTCGGGGAACACTTCGAAAGCGAGAAGTTGGAGTCATACCCGCCAGGCAGTGTGATCGTTCTCCCCGGCGGGACGGCTCACTTTCACTGGGCGCGGTCCGGTGAGTACGTCACTCAGGTGACCGCGATCGGACCACTCGGCCTCAAGTACGTGAACCCAAGTGATGATCCGCGAGCCGACTGAACCAGCGGCGAGAAGCGGAATGGGATCCCGGTTGCAGTGGGCACGCCGCTGGCGGCCCATCCCTCGGCGCGTCGCCGCGATCGCGGCCTGTGCGGGCCAGCCTGGGCCTCTGCTCACGCTTGACGCCCGCGAGTTGGAGCAGCAACGGAAGCACGGTTCGGGCCGAGCGGCTCCGCATGAACGTTTGCCGCCGGACAGCGAATCTCGAGAAATCGTCGGGCGGCTGCTGTCGGTCAACGTCGGCATGCCGAAGAACGTGGACTGGCGAGGAAAGACGGTCTTCACCGGCGTCTTCAAGGACCCCGTGGTCGGCCCCCGCCGCGTCCGAGAGCTCAACGTCAAGGGTGACGGTCAGGGCGATCTCGCCGGGCACGGCGGGGAGCAACGCGCAGTGTTCGTTTACCAGATCGACTCCTATCGGTACTGGGAGCGCGAGCTCGGACGAAACGACTTCACATACGGCCAGTTCGGCGAGAACTTCACCGTGGAAGGACTCGCCGATGACGAGGTGTGCATCGGCGATCGCTACCAGATCGGCGATGCCGTCTTCGAGGTCACGCAACCCCGGGTCACCTGCTACCGCGTCGGGATCCGAATGAACGACCCGCGCATCCCCGCGATGCTCGTCTCGCACCACCGCCCGGGCTTCTACTTCCGCGTGCTTGAAGAAGGCGACGTACAAGCGGGAGACGAGATCATTAAGCTCGCCTCTGGCCCGGAACAGATGCGGGTCGCGGAGGTCGACGCGCTGCTGTATCTCCCCGGGCACCCGCGCCAGCAGTTGTTGCGCGCGCTCCGGATCCCTGCCCTCAGCCCCGGCTGGCAGTCCTCGTTCCGAGCTTTGCTCGAGAAAGAACCCGGCAGCGGCAACGCCGGTCTCACGGCAACCAGCCCGCCGCCCGCATGGCCCGGCTTCCGCCAGCTGACCGTCACCGCAATCACCCGCGAAAGCGACTCGGTGATCTCCATCCGCGTCGAGGACCCCGACGGCGCGGCACTGCCAGCCGCCCGCCCAGGTCAGTACCTCACACTGCGGGTCCAACCCGACGCGCAGCGGAGGTCGGTGCTCCGCAACTACTCCCTCTGCGGACCGCCCGACGCCGGCTACTACCGGATCGCCGTCAAGCGCGAACCCGACGGCGCCGCCAGCGGCTACCTGCACACCCGGCTCACCGTCGGCGACCAACTCGACATCGCAGCCCCGCGCGGCGCCTTCATCCTTGACCGGACGGATACACCCGTCCTGCTGATCAGCGCCGGGATCGGCGCCACGCCAGTCCTCGCCATGCTTCACGCGCTAGCCGAGGAGCATTCCGATCGCGAGATCTGGGCGCTGCACTCCGCGCGCAGTAGCCGCGAGCACTCGTTTGCCGCCGAGGCCCGGGCTCTTCTCGCCTCGCTCCCGAACGCGCGCAGCCACGTCTACTACAGCCGTCCAGGTCCCGAAGACGTCGAAGGCCGCGACTTCGAGGCCACAGGCCGTCTTACCGGAGCACAGCTCGCCGAACTTGAGCCACCCAGCGATGGCCAGGCATACCTGTGCGGGCCCGCACCTTTCATGGACGACATCAGTGCCGCTCTGGCGGCCCTGGGGATCGACGCCGCCCACATCCATACCGAACCATTCGGCCCCGCACCGGGTGTGACCCCAGGCATCGCAGCAACTCCCGCGAGGGCGCCCCACCCACCCGCCGGCAAACCTGGGAACGGTCCCACGATCGAGTTCGCGCGCAGCGACCTCGCGATCCCATGGCGCAACGACTACGGCAGCCTGCTCGAGCTCGCCGAAGCATGCGACGTTCCCGTCCGCTGGTCGTGCCGGACCGGAGTCTGTCACACATGCGAGACCACCATCATCGCCGGCGACCTCAAATACAACCCTGAACCGGTCGAACCCCCGGCCGACGGGAGCGCACTCATTTGCTGCTCACAGCCACGCGACGACGTGGTGCTGGACCTCTGACCGGCGACAAGAGTGGATGGCGCCGCAACCCGTTGAGCGCATGGCTCGCATGGTGCGGCAAGGCAGGAGTCAGCGGCGGCCGCGCGCCGACCGCGTTCGGTCTCGCACCGTGACCCCGTCGTTGCGTGCGTATTCTCCGGCAAGCGGCCGGTTCGACGGGTCACGCCTGCGAACCCGGGGTCGACTCGTGAAGAGTCCGGGCGAGTGACCTGGTGTCACAATGTCTGCGGATGGCGAGCCCCGCCACGGATCCGGGCGTAGCTGAAGCCCAACCGCAACTGGGTATTCAGCTCGTGGGAGGACCAACAGCCATCCTGGAGTACGGCGGTCTTCGCTGGCTGACCGATCCCACACGTCGCCTCCCGGTGAATATGGAGGTCTCACGAAGCTGACGGGCCCTGCACTCGACATCTCCCAGCAGGACCGGATCGATGTCGTTCTGCTCTCCCATCATCAGCACACCGACAACCTCGATCCGGCCGGTAGAGCGTTCCTTCCCTGCGCGGAGCGCGTCCTATCCACCACCAAGGCGGCCGACGAACTGCGTGGCAATGTCATCGGCATGGAGCCCTGGACAGAAGTCGAGCTCGAGAGCGCTCGCGGAAGCACCGTGAAGGTGACCGCTGTGCACGCTCAACACGGCCCGGACTGCGGCAACGACATTCAAGGTCCGGTACTCGGGTTCTTACTCTCGGCCCCAGGCGCAGAAACGATCTACATCTCCGGTGACAACGCCTCCCGAGACGTCGTGCGCACCCTCGTGCAGAAGACCGGTGAACTCACAACCGCCATCCTCAACGCCGGCGCGGTACAGCTACCAAAATTCGACCACCCGTACCTCACGCTGTCCGCCGATCACGCCGCCGACGTCGCCAAGATCCTCGGAGCTCGGACGGTGATCCCTCTCCATTTCGAAGGCTGGGCCCACGTCACGCAGGGCGCCGCAGAGCTCAAAGCCGCGTTCTCGGGCAACGGAGTCGCCGATCGCCTGCTCATGCTCGAGCGCGGACAACGCACCGAGATCTGAAGAGTCAAAAGCTGCTGCTAGGAAGACACCGCGGGGCCGCCCGAGGGAGACACCAGGTGGGATGCGCGTCGTAAGGCAGGACTATCGAAGCCGTTCCAACAACGGAGGTCATGATGAACAACATCGATGAGGAGCTGGTTTTGGCCCACTTCATCGTTTCAGACGATGTCGAGCGTTCCCGCCGCTTCTACACGGAAGTACTAGGCGGCAGGGTGGCCTTCTCCGGCCCGGGAGGGCTGACCTATGTCGCGCTATCCAACAGCTGGATCATCATCAATGGCGGCGGAGGACCGACCGACGACAAGCCTGCGGTCACCCTGGAGACGCCACGCGACCCCAACCGGGTCAGCAGCTTCCTCAATATCCGGGTCAAGGACATCGAGACCGTGTACGCCGAATGGAGCGCCCGGGGGGCGAATTTCCTGACGCCGCCGAAACAGCACCAGTACGAGATCCGTTGCTACATCCGCGACCCCGACGGTCACCTGATCGAAGTGGGGCAAACCACCGACCCAGACGGCGACTGGATCCCCGCTCACTGGCCATCGAGTACGCCCGCCGAGGAGTCCGAGTGAAGCGGCACCTGAGGAGGTTCCGGTCATGACGACCGCGATCATCGGCACTGGAGGGATCGGCTCGGCCATCGCCCGCAGGCTCGCCTTGGGGGGCGAGACCCTGCGGCTCTCGAGCGCCGACACCAAGTCGGCGCGAGCGCTGGCCGCGGAGATCGGTCGAGTCGCAGTCGTGGCCGCAGACAACCGCGACGCGGTGCAGGACGCCGATGCCGTCGTCCTCGCGTTGCGGTTTGCCGTGCTCAAAGACGTCATCGACGAGATCGGCAGCCTGCTAGCCGACACGATCGTGGTCGTTCCCAGCAACCCGGTCAGCCTCGACGCACAAGGCAACCTCACACGTCTCCTGCCGGAAGGGCAATCCTCCGGCAAGACTGTGGCCGAGTGGTTACCGGCGGGGGCACGCTTAGCCATGGCGTTTGGAACGATGTCGGCCGCTCTCGTCGAGTCCTCGAGCAACCGGTCACCGGAGCCGGCTGTCCTCTTCTACGCGACCGACGACGACCATGCCGGCGAGGAAGTCGAGCGGCTGATCCGAACGGCCGGATTCGAGCCGGTGAAGGCCGGCGGGCTCGAGCAGTCCGGCCGGCTCGAGGTCGGCGGCGACCTTCACGACCTCGTAGTCGGCATCGAAGAAGCGCAGTCACTGACCGATGGGACGTGAGGCGACGGCACCCCCGATGGTCGGAACGACCGGTCAGATTTGTCTACACCGCG